>NZ_JAHBYD010000009.1 GCF_019636135.1 Phenylobacterium sp. | reverse complement strand
GGGCGGCGAGTTCCTCGATCACCTGGTAGCCGTTGCGAGGCTCCTCGGCGATCAGGAGCAGTGCGGCCAGGCGGACGTCGCCACGGGGACGGCGCCCGCGCCGGCCCCCGCCGCGCCGGTCGAGGCCAAGGACGTGGCGCCTGCCGCAGCGCCCAAGGAACAGGTGGCCGAGAAGCCCGCCGCCGCGCCGATCCGCCGCGCCCGCTACGACATCGCCGTGCTGCAGGCGCTGGACAAGGTCACGGCCGAGACGCTCCGCTTCGAGGCCCGCGTCGGCGCCCCGGTGCGCTGGAAGGGGCTCGTCTTCACGGTCAGCGCCTGCGAACGCTCGGCGCCGGACGAGGCCATCGAGGACTCGATCGCCTACGTGACCGTCGACTCCCAGCCGCGGCCGCAGCCGGGCCGGCCGACGCCCGCGCCGAAGCAGGCGTTCAAGGGCTGGATGTACGCCTCGTCGCCGGGCCTGCACCCGCTCGAACACGCGACCTACGACGCCTGGGCGATCAGTTGCAGGGCCAGCGCGCCCGCGCCGGCCGCCGCGCCCGCGCCTTCGCGGCCGCCCCCCGCCAGGGCGCCTGAGGCGGCGGAGCCCAAGGTGCTCGACCTGCCGCCGGCCAAGGCCGTGCCGCCGGTGAAGGCCGCCCCGTCGCCCGCGACGCCCCCGCCCGCGGTCACGCCGGCGCCGAAGGCCGAGCCGGCCCCCAAGGCCGAGCCCGCCGCGCCCGTCACGTAGAAGCTGGCGCTCGTCTCCATCGCCGCCGCCAGTCGCCGGTGATACTCGGCGCGCGCGATCTCCTGCGCGCCGAACCGGCCCAGGTGGTCGGTCATGAACTGGGTGTCGAGCAGCCGGAAGCCGCCCGCGATCAGCCGTGACACCAGGTGGACCAGCGCCACCTTCGAGGCGTCGGTGCGCCGCGAGAACATGCTCTCGCCGAAGAAGGCGCCCCGCAGCGACACGCCGTAGAGCCCGCCCACCAGCGCTCCGTCCTGCCAGCACTCCACGGAATGCCCGTGCCCGATCTCGTGGAGTTGCAGGTAGAGCTGCTCGATGGGCCGGTTGATCCACGTCTCCGTCCGGCCCGGACCCGACGCGGCGCAGGCCAGCACGACCTCGTGGAACGCGGTGTTCACCCGAACCTCGAACCGGTCCGAGCGCACCGTCCGCGCCAGCCGCCGCGACACGTGGAAGGCGTCGAGCGGGATCACGCCCCGCCGCTCGGGGTCGATCAGGAAGACGCGGGCGTCCTCCCGCGCATCGGCCATCGGAAAGACGCCGCGCGCATAGCAGTCGAGCAGGTCACGGGCGTCGAACGCGGACATGGCCCCACGTCTAGCGCCGCGGCCGGAGCCGCCGCTAGCCCGCGGTTCGGCCGAACATGGGCAAAAGCAAATGTTCCGGCGAAGCGGCCGCCATCCGCGCCCGGCAGGCTTGGCCCATGCATGCATCCGGTCCTGTCGTCCTGTTCGCCGGCGGTCTCGCGGGCGACGGTGTCGCGCGCAACACCGTCCACCTCGCCAACGCGTTGGCGCGGCGCGGCGTGCCGGTGGAGATCATCTGCCTGAAGGGCGGCGCGCTGGCGGCCGAACTGCGCGGGCCGACGGTGACCTGCCTCGGCCGGGGCCGCGGCCCGCGGGCGCTGGCGCTCGCGGCGGCCGTGCCCGCGCTGCACAGGCGCCTGAAGGCGCTGGAGCCCTCGGTCGTCCTCTCGATGGGAAATCACGGGCACCTGGCCTGCTGGGGCGCGCTGCGGGGCCTTCCGGACACGCCGCGGCTCTACCGGATCAGCAACGACCCGGCGCACGGCGGCGCGGCGCAACGCGCGCTGCGGGAGCTGGGGCTGAGCGTCGTGGCCGCCGACGCGACCCGGCTGGTCTGCGTCTCCGCCGGGATCGCCGCCGCCGAGCCGTTCCGCCGCGCCCGGCGCGACGGGCGGGTGCGGGTGCTGCCGAACGGCGTCGACGCCGACGCGATCCGGGAGCGCGCCGCGCGGCCCGCCCGCCATCCCTGGCTCGCCGACGGCCGGCCCTACCTGGTGGCCGTGGGACGGCTGCATCGGCAGAAGAACTACGAGGGCCTGATCGACGCCCTGGCGCTGGCGCGCCGCGAGCGCCCGGACCTGCGCCTCCTGGTGCTGGGCGGCGGCCCCGCCGGGCTGCGCCGCGCCCTGGAGGCGCGCGCCGAGGCCGCGGGGGTTTCCGGCGCCGTCCGGTTCGAGGGGGAGGTGGCCAACCCGTTCCCGCTGGTCGCGGCGGCCCGGGCCTACGTCCTGCCGTCGCTCTGGGAAGGCGCGTCGAACAGCCTGCTGGAAGCCATGGCGTGCGGCGTCCCGATCGTCGCGTCCCGCACCGCCGGCGCCGCCGCCGACGTGCTCGAAGGCGGCCGGCATGGCGTCCTCGTCGATCCCGCCGCGCCTGCGGACCTGGCCCGCGCGATCCTGCGCCAGGCCGACCCGGCGACGTGCATCCCGCCCGGCGGACGGGCCGCGGCCTTTCGGCTCGACGCCATGCTGGCCCGCCTCTGCGCCGTCGTCGCCAGCGCGCGGCTGCTGCATGACGAAAACCAAATGCTGGCCGAACGCCCGCGCCATCTCGCCCGGCTATCCCAGGCGGCGCGGGGGCAAAGCACGGAGTACTGACATGAAGATCCGCACAGCTCTCATCGGCGCCGCCGCCGCGCTCCTGGCCATGCCGGCCGTGGGCCAGGTGGTCCGCCCGAGGGTCACGCTGGCCCAGGCCGTCGCGACCGCGGAGTCCCAACTGGGGGCCCGCGCCTACGACGCCGAGTTCGACATGGACCTGGGCGACATGGTCTACGAGATCAGCCTGGTGAAGGACGGCAAGCCCGTGGAGGCCCTCGTCGACGCCACGACGGGCCGCCTGGTGCGCCAGTCCAGGCCCCTGAAGGCGCGCCTGCCGATCGTCGGCGACCACCTGAAGGCCGCCCAGACCGCGCCGCGCACCCTCAGCCAGACCATCGCCATGGTCGAGGAGGCCACCAAGGGCAAGGTCGCCGAGATCGGGCTGGAGCGCCGCGGCGGGCGGCACTACTACGAGGTCGAGCTGGTCGGCGCCGAGGATCGCGAAGTCCTCGTCGACGTCCGCACAGGGGCCATCACGCCGCTGATCGGAGACTAGTCTGACGCCATGCACGTGCTGGTCGTGGAGGATGACGAGCGGGTCGCGGGCCATGTGGTGAAGGGCCTGAAGGGCGAAGGCTGGCTGGTCGACCACGTGGCCGACGGCAAGAAGGCGCTCTTCCAGGTCGCCGCCGAGGCCTACGACGTCATCGTCCTCGACCGCATGCTGCCCAACGTCGACGGGCTGAAGATCCTGCAGACCATGCGGGCGTCGGGAGACGGCACGCCGGTGCTGATCCTCTCCGCGCTCGGCGACGTCGACAACCGCGTGAAGGGCCTGCGCGCGGGCGGCGACGACTATCTCGCCAAGCCCTTCGCCATCTCCGAACTGATCGCCCGTGTCGAGGTCCTGGGCCGCCGCAAGGCCCAGCCGGTGCAGGAGACGACCGAACTCGGCCTCGCCGACCTGCAGATGAACCTGCTCACCCGCACGGTCACCCGCCGCGGCCAGCCCATCGAGCTCACCACCCGCGAGTTCGCGCTGCTGGAGCACCTGTTGCGCAACGCGGGCCGCGTGGTCAGCCGCTCCATGCTGCTGGAGGCGGTCTGGGACTACAACTTCGATCCCCAGACCAACATCATCGACCAGCACGTCAGCCGCCTGCGCGCCAAGATCGACAAGGACTTCGAGCCGCCGCTCCTGCAGACGGTCCGCGGCATGGGCTACAGCCTGCGCGCATGAACCTCCGCCGCGTGCTGAAGAGCCTGACGCTCCGGCTCACCCTGGTCTACATGGCGCTCTTCACCGGGTCGGTCGGCCTGATGCTGGGCGTGACCTATGTCGCCGGCGTCTGGCGGCCCCTGCAGGAGGTCGAGGCCGCGATCCGGGCGGACAGCGCGCGGCTGGCCGCGATCTACGCCACCCAGGGGCGCGACCCCCTGATCCGGGCGCTCGAGGCGCGCGTGGCGGCGGCGAAGGGGCGGTTGCCCTATCATGTGCTCATCGCGCCGGGCGGCGCCGTGGTGGCGGCCAACCTCCAGGACTGGCCGGAGATCCATGCCGGCGAGTGGATCCGCTACGAGTTCGGCACCTACGCCACCGGAACCGAGGAGGAGCACGAGGCCGTCGTGCGCGACCTGGCGCTGCCCGGCGGCTACCGCCTGCTGATCGGCCTCGACACCGAGGACCTGGACGAGCGCGAGGACCTGATCTTCGAGGCCCTGTCCTGGGGCGCGGGCATGAGCCTGGTGCTGGGCCTCATGGGCGGCCTGATCATGACCTACGCCGTCTCGCACCGGCTGGAACGGATCAACCGCGCCGCCCGCGCCGTCATCGCCGGCGACCTCTCGGGCCGCGTCGAGCTGCACGGCAGCGACGACGACTTCGACCAGCTCTCGGCCACGCTCAACGAGATGCTGGCGCGCATCGAGGGCCTCGTCGCCTCCATCAGCCGCGTCTCGGACAACATCGCCCACGAGCTGCGCACGCCGCTGACGCGCCTGCGCGCGGAGCTGGAGGAGCTGTCGGTCGCCGACGATCCGGAGGAGGTCCGCGTGCGGACCGGCGCGGCCCTCGACGAGGCGGCGCGGCTCCAGTCGATGTTCGAGGCCCTGCTGCGCATCGCCCGCCTGCAGGGCGGTCGCCGCGACGGCGATGCGCCGGTCGACGTCTCGCGGCTGCTCGCGGACGCCCTGGACCTGCACCAGCCCGCCGCCGAGGACCGCAGCCTGGGCTTTGCGGCGCACATCGATCCGGGCCTGGCCGTCCAGGGCGACCGCGACCTGATCTTCCAGATGGTCAGCAACCTGCTCGACAACGCGATCAAGTTCACCCCGCAGGGCGGCGCCGTCCGCCTCGAAGGCCGGCGTCGTGGCGGCGCCGTCGAGATCGTCGTCTCCGACACCGGGCCGGGCGTTCCGGCCGACGAGCGGTCCCGCGTGCTGGAGCGCTTCTACCGGCGCGCCGGCGACGAGGTGGCGGGCTTCGGGCTGGGCCTGAGCCTCGTGTCGGCCGCCGCCGAACGGCACGGCGCCACGCTGCATCTCGAAGACGCCGACCCGGGACTGCGCGTCGTGGTTCGATTCCCGACTTGATGTGGCGGCCCGCCGGCCGCCTTATGTCCGGCCCCCGGATGGAGGCCTTCCGCCATAGACACCACGCTGGTCATCCTCGAACTCGCCGGCTTCGCCGCGCTGCTGATGTGGGGCGTCCACATGGTGCAGACCGGCGTGCAGCGGACGTTCGGGCCGCGGCTCAGGCGCTTCCTGGCGGGCGCGCTGCGCAACCGGGTCCGCGCGTTCGGCGCCGGCGCCGCGGTGACCGTCGCGCTGCAGAGCAGCACGGCGACCGCCCTGATGCTGACCGCCTTCACCGCGGGCGGGCTCGTCGAGCTGGCTCCGGCCCTGGCGGTGATGCTGGGCGCCAACGTGGGCTCCAGCCTGGTCGTCCAGGCGCTTTCGTTCGATATCGCGATCCTGGCGCCGATGCTCGTGCTGGCCGGGGTCGTGCTCTGGCGGCGCGGCCGCGAGGCCTGGCACGACTTCGGCCGGGTCCTGATCGGCCTCGGTCTCGTGCTGACCGCCCTGCACCAGTTCCTTCAGTTGCTGGAGCCGCTGGTGGCCCAGCCGGGCGCCGGCGAGATGCTGCGCATGCTGGGCCAGTACATCCCGCTCGTGGTCGTCGCCGCGGCGGTGCTGACCTGGGCGGCGCATTCGTCGGTCGTGACGGTCCTGCTCGCCATGTCGCTGGCGTCGAAGGGCGTCGTGGGCGTCGAGGTGGGCGTGGCCCTGGTCCTGGGCGCGAACCTGGGCTCGGCGATCAATCCGATGCTGGAAGGCGACGTCGGCTCCAACCCGGCCAATCGCCGCCTGCCGCTGGGCAACCTCCTGAACCGGCTGGCGGGCCTGGCGCTGGTGCTCGGCTTCTTCGCCCATGTCGCGCCGTGGGTCGCGAGGCTGGGTCCCGACCCGGCGCGCGCGCTCGCCAACTTCCACACGTTGTTCAACCTGGCGCTCGCGCTGACCTTCCTGCCGTGGCTGAAGCCCTACGCCGAGATGATCCGGCGTCTCCTGCCCAGCCCTGCCGCCGAGGCGAAGCCGGGCGCGCCGATCTACCTCGACCCGGCGTCGCGCGAGACGCCGCAGGTCGCGCTGGCCCTGGCGACGCGTGAGGGCCTCCGCATGGCCGACACCATCGAGGGCATGCTGAAGGGCCTGCGTGAGGCCCTGCAGTCCGACAGCCGCGAGCCGATCACCACCACCCGCCAGTTGGACGACGTGCTCGACGGCCTCAACAGCGCCATCAAGGGCTTCGTCCTCGGCCTGCCGCACGAGCGGCTCTCGCCCGCGGACCTGGAGCGTCAGACGGAGGTGCTGACCTTCGCCACCAACCTGGAGCACGCCGGCGACCTGATCGCCAACGACCTGCTGAGCGTCGCCCGGCGCCGTCAGGCCCGCGGCGTGTCGTTCTCGGAGGAGGGCGAGGCCGAGCTGGTGCGGCTGGTCGACCGGCTCATCGGCAATGCGCGGCTCGCCGGCTCGCTGTTCCTGAACCGGGACCCCGCCACGGCCCGCTCGCTGGTCGCGGAGAAGGACGCCTTCCGCGAGATCGAGACCGAGGCGGTGGCCGCCCACTTCGCCCGCCTTCGCTCCGGAAACGCCCGCACCGTCGAGACCAGCTCGCTGCACCTCGACGCGCTGCGCGACCTCAAGCGCATCAACTCCCACCTCGTGGAGGCCTCGGCCTACCCGATCCTGCGCACCGGCGGCGAGCTGCTGCCCAGCCGGCTCAGGACCGTGAAGTGATCAGCCGGCCGCGATGAGGTCCAGCACCTCGGCGGTCGCACGCACGTCGCCGAAGCTGCGGTAGACGGTCGTCAGCGCCGTCGTCGCCGGCTCCAGCCGCTCGAACGCATGCAGCCGCCCACGGCGCTCAAGCTGCCGCTGATACTCGCGCTCGGGAATCCGCCAGTCGTGCTGCATCCGGCGAGTGGGCGTGATTCGCGCGGCGGCCGTCCACTCACCGGTTGTCATCCCGGTTTCGCCGCAGGCGAAGACCGGGACCCAACCGTCCGGTGCTCTGAGGTTGTTATCTGGCCCCGCCCGCCAGGGCCGGCCCCCAACCATCGACGCGCCGGCGGGTTGGGTCCCGGTCTTTCGCTGCGCGAAAACCGGGATGACATGGGTTGGGTGGCTAGCTGCCTTGGCTCGCCATCCAGCGTTCCAGCCAGTGGATGTCGTAGTCGCCCTTCAGGATGTCGGGCTGGTGCAGCAGGTCCTGGAAGAGCGGGATGTTGGTGTCGATGCCCCCCACCACGATCTCGCCCAGGCAGCGGTTCAGGCGCGCGATGCACTCGGCCCGGTCGCGGCCGTGGACGATCAGCTTTCCGATCAGGCTGTCGTAGTAGGGCGGGATCGAATAGCCGGCGTAGAGCGCGCTATCCATCCGCACGCCCAGGCCGCCGGGTGCGTGGTAGTCGGTGACCAGGCCCGGCGAGGGGGCGAAGGTCTTCGGGTTCTCGGCGTTCACGCGGCACTCGATGGCGTGGCCCTCGAAGACCACCTCCGACTGCGTGAACGACAGCGGCAGGCCGGCGGCGATGCGGATCTGCTCGCGCACCAGGTCGATGCCGGTGATGGCCTCGGTGACCGGGTGCTCGACCTGGAGGCGGGTGTTCATCTCGATGAAGAAGAACTCGCCGTTCTCGTACAGGAACTCGATGGTGCCGACGCCCAGGTAGCCGATGGCCTTCACCGCATCGACCACGATCTTGCCGATCCTCGCCCGCGCGGCGGCGTCGATGGCGGGCGAGGGGGCCTCCTCCAGCACCTTCTGGTGGCGGCGCTGCAGCGAGCAGTCGCGCTCGCCCAGGTGGACGACGTTGCCGTGGCTGTCGGCCACCACCTGCAGCTCGATGTGGCGCGGGGTCTGGAGGTAGCGCTCCATGTAGACTGCGTCGTCGCCGAACGCGGCCTTGGCCTCGCTGCGGGCCGTCTGCACGGCCTCGACGAGGTCGGCCTCGGTCCTGGCCACCTTCATGCCGCGCCCGCCGCCGCCGGCGGCCGCCTTGATCAGGACGGGGAAGCCGATCTCCTTGGCGGCCGCGTAGGCCTCCTCCTCGGCGGTCACCGCGCCGTCCGAGCCGGGCACGACCGGGATGCCGGCGGCCTTCACCGCCTGCTTGGCGGTGATCTTGTCGCCCATCATGCGGATGTGCTCGGGCTTCGGGCCGATGAAGGTGAAGCCGTGGGCGTTCACGATCTCGGCGAAGCGGGCGTTCTCCGAGAGGAAGCCGTAGCCCGGATGCACGGCCTGGGCGCCGGTGATCTCGCAGGCGGCGATGATCGCCGGGATGTGCAGGTAGCTCTTGGCCGCGGGCGGCGGGCCGATGCAGACGCTCTCGTCGGCAAGTCGAACCCACATAGCGGATGAATCCGCCTCGGAATGCACGGCGACGGTGGCGATGCCCATCTCCTTGCACGCGCGATGGACCCGCAGCGCGATCTCGCCCCGGTTGGCGATCAGGATCTTGTCGAACATCGGCCTACTCGATGATGGCGAGCGGCTCGCCGAACTCCACGGGTTGGGCGTCGTCGACCAGGATCTCCACGATCTTGCCGCCGCGCGGGGCCGGGATCGGGTTCATGGTCTTCATGGCTTCCACGATGAAGAGCGTCTGGCCGGCCTCCACCGTGTCGCCCACCTTCACGAAGGGCGCGGAGGTCGGGTTCGGTTGCAGGTAGACGGTGCCCACCATCGGCGACTTCACCTCCTCGCCGGCCGCGCGGGCCGGGGCGGCGGCGGCAGGCGCGGCGGCCGGGGCCGGTGCGGGGGCCGCAGCGGCGGCCGGGGCAGGCGCGTAGTGAACCGGCGCGGCGGCGGCCGTCGCCTGCTTGGCGACGCGGATCTTCAGTTCGCCCTGTTCGACTTCGATCTCGGTCAGCCCGGTCTCGGTGAGGATGTCCGCCAGCTTGCGCACGAGGCGTGCGTCGAACGGATCGGCGGGCGCCTTCGAAGAGGTCGGCATGGGTGTTCGGCCCTTATCCTTCAAGAAACGGGGTCTTTCGGTCTGGTCTAGCGGGCGAGGCCCGCGGCGGCCTCGACGGCCAGTTCATAGCTCGCCGCCCCGAACCCGGAGACGACTCCGGTCGCGGCCAGCGACACATAGGTCTTCCTGCGGAACGCCTCGCGCGCGGCAGGGTTCGAGAGGTGGCACTCCACGATGGGAATGCTCAGCATCTTCAGCGCATCCAGGATGGCGATGGAGGTGTGCCCGTACGCCGCCGGGTTCAGGACCAGCGCCGAAGCCTTCCCGCGCGCCTCCTGGATCCAGTCGACCAGCTCGCCCTCGTGGTTGGACTGCCGGAACACGACCTCGAAGCCCCTGGCCTTCGCACGCGCCTCGCAAAGGGCCCGCACGTCGTCCAGGGTCTGATGTCCGTAAATCTCCGGCTCGCGGGTCCCGAGCAGATTGAGGTTCGGGCCGCTCAGCACATAGATCGGTTTCGGCATTGAGCTCCGCCGTCGATTCCGGCGCCCTTTTAGCCACCCAGCGCCGCACCCACAAGGACAGCGGCCCCATTCCCGCTCATCCCCATACCCGCTTATCCCCCATTTCCCGCTCATCCCCGCGCATGCGGGGACCCAGGCTTGCTTGAGGACCAAGACAACCGCTCCGAAGGATAGTCTGGGTCCCCGCATGCGCGGGGATGAGCGGGGGAGGGGGAGCGGCGCCCTTGTTTTCCCTCGCCGCCAGCCCCACAACCGCGCCATGCGACTGACCGTCAACGGAGAGAGCCGGAGCTTCGAGGGCGTCCGCGACGTGGCCGGCCTCGTGGCGGCGCTCGGGCTCAACACGAAGAAGGTGGCCGTCGAGCGGAATCTGGAGATCGTGCCGCGGTCGGTCTATGCCTCCACTCCGCTCGCCGACGGCGACCGGATCGAGATCGTGGCTTTCATCGGAGGCGGCTGACGTGGACGGCGCGACCCACACCCAAGACGATGCCTGGACCGTCGCCGGCCGCACCTTCCGCTCGCGCCTGATCGTGGGCACGGGCAAGTACAAGGACTACGGCCAGAACGCCGCCGCCGCGAAGGCGGCGGGCGCCGAGATCGTCACGGTGGCGCTGCGCCGCGTGAACCTCAGCGACACCGGCGCGCCCATGCTCTCCGACTACGTGAAGGAAGACGAGTTCACCTACCTGCCCAACACCGCCGGCTGCTACACCGGCGAGGACGCCGTGCGCCTCTTGCGCCTGGCCCGCGAGGCCGGCGGCTGGAGCCTGGTGAAGCTGGAGGTGCTCTCGCAGACGCCGCACCTGCTGCCCGACATGGAAGAGACGCTCAGGGCGCTGAAGCTGCTGATCGCCGACGGCTTCGACGTGATGGTCTACTGCTCGGACGACCCGGTCTATGCGAAGAAGCTGGAGGACGCGGGCGCCGCCGCGATCATGCCGGCCGCCGCGCCGATCGGCTCGGGCCGCGGCATCCAGAACACGCTGAACCTCGGCCTCATCATCGAACAGGCCAAGGTCCCGGTGCTGGTCGACGCCGGCGTCGGCACGGCCTCGGACGCCGTGGTGGCCATGGAACTCGGCTGCGACGCGGTGCTGATGAACACCGCCATCGCCGAGGCCAGGGACCCGATCCGCATGGCCACGGCCATGAAGCACGCCGTCATCGCCGGCCGCGAAGCCTACCTCGCCGGCCGCATGGCCAAGCGCCTGTACGCCGACCCGTCCTCGCCGCTGTCTGGGCTGATCTGACCTTCCCTCCCTTAATGGGGAGGGACAGGCCGCGAAGCGGCCAGGGTGGGGCAGTGTGGTGCGTGAACGCCGAGGGCGGGGATGATCCAGGCTTCCCCACCCTGCCCGCCGTCGGGCTGTCCCTCCCCATTAAGGGAGGGAAGGGGCCGTTACGTTATCCTGTAACGCACCCTGAAACCGTTCCGTACTCCCGCGTCCGCCGCCGGCTCGGGCACGACCCGCCCCGTCGTTCGGGAAAGGGCCGCCGGTTCCATGCGTCACGTCTGTCTCGCCGCGCTCGCCGTCTTCGGCGCGGGCCTCGCCTGCGCGCCTGCGCTCGCCGCCGAGGAGGAAGCCGTCGCCACGGCGGACGACGCCACCGGCGTGCAGGAGGTGGTCGTGTTCGGCCGCGGCGAGGCCAAGATCGGCGTCGCCCACGCCGCCAGCGAGGGCACGATCGCCGGCGCCGACATGCTGGTGCGCCCGCTGCTGAAGCCGGCCGAGCTGGTCGAGGCCGTGCCCGGCCTGATCGCCGCCCAGCACTCGGGCTCAGGCAAGGCCAACCAGTACTTCCTGCGCGGCTTCAACCTCGACCACGGCACGGACTTCACGACCTACATCGACGACGTGCAGATGAACTTCCGCACGCACGGCCACGGCCAGGGCTACCTCGACCTCAACGGCCTGATCCCCGAGGTCGTCAACCGCGAGGACTACCGCAAGGGGCCATACCGCGCCGACGGCGGCGACTTCGCCCTGGCCGGGGCGATCTACATGAGCACCATCGACGGCTACGACCGGCCGTGGGCCGCCGGCGAGGCGGGCTCGTTCGGCTACGGACGCCTGGCGGCCGGCGGCAGCGTGGGCGACGAGGCGGGCGGCCGGTTCACCCTGGTCGCCGAGGGCAAGGTCTACGACGGCCGCTGGCAGGAGGGCGAGCATCTGCGCCACTACGCGGCCTTCGCCAAGTACGCCCGCGACATCCCGCTGGGCCACCTGGAGCTGACGGCGCACGGCTACCACGGGACCTGGCGGCCGACCGAGCAGATCCCCGAGCGGATCGTGGGTTCGGCGGTCTGTAAGAGCGTCTTCTGCTCGCCCGACCCGACCGCGACCGGCGAGACCGACCGCCTGGTGGTGGGCGCCAGGCTGACGGGCGAGGGCTGGAAGGCCAACGTCTACGGCCAGGCCTACGACTGGGACATGTACTCGAACCCGACCTACGCCAACGCCGACGGCACGAGCGCCCAGATCCACCAGTTCGACCGCCGCGTGATCCTCGGCCTGCGCGCCGAGCGGACCTGGACGGTGAGCCCGCAGCTCCAGCTCCGGGCCGGGACCGAGATCCGCTACGACGACATCGGCAAGGTCGGCGTCCAGCAGACCTCGGCGCGCGCCTTCGTCAGCTCGTTCGGCCTCTACAAGGTCAAGGAGGCGTCCGCCGCCCTCTACGGCGAGGCGACCTGGGAGCCGCTCGACGGCCTGCGGGTCATCGGCGGCCTGCGCGGCGACTGGTACCACGCCGACGTCGCGGCCCGCGATGCGGCCGCCGCCGCCATCGGGACGGGCAAGGCCGGCGACGGCGTCGTCTCGCCGAAGATCGACGTGGCCTACAAGCTCGCCGACAACGTCGAGCTCTACGCCGACTGGGGCCGCGGCTTCCACTCCAACGACGTGCGCGGGCGCTTCACGGCGACACCCGTGCCGATCCTGGTGAAGGGGACCGGCCAGGAGGTCGGCGCCCGCTTCCAGCTCGGCCGGCTGACGCTCACCACCAACTACTGGAAGCTGAAGGTGGGCAGCGAGCTCAGGTTCGTGGGCGACTCCAACGCCGTGGAGCCCACCGGCGCGAGCCGCCGGCGGGGCTACGACGTCGTGGCCTTCTGGCGGCCGGTGGAATGGCTCGCCGTCGACGGGAGCTGGTCGGCCAGCCACGCCCGCTACGACAACGGCGACCACATCCCGAACGCCTTCGAGAACTCGGGCTCGGTCGGCGTCAGCTACGTCTCGGACGCGTGGAAGGCCAGTGTGCGCGTGCGCCACCTGGGGCCGTCGCCGCTGATCGAGGACAATTCGGTGCGCGACAAGGGCTCCACCGTCGTCAACCTGCGCGGCGCCCGCGTGTTCGCCGATTTCGAGGTCTACGGCGAGCTGCTGAACGTCCTCGACAGCCGCGACAAGGACATCGCCTACTACTACGAGAGCTTCATCCCGGCCTTCGACGCCGCCCCGGTCGAAGGCCGCTTGAGCCGCGTGGTCGAGCCGCGCACGGTGCGTGTGGGCGCGACCTACCGCTTCTGAAACGGGGCTGTAACGGCGCCGGAACCGTTCCGTACTCCCGCGCCGCCGCGTTGCGTCCGATGCTGCCCGCGCGTCGCAGCCGGTCCCCCAAGGCCACCGCGGCGTCGGGTCCCCGCGTCGCCCGCGCAGGGATCCACGATTGGCGGGCGGCGGTCCCCTTGCAGGGTCGCCGCCCGCGATTTTTCCCGTGTCGCCCGGCGCTTAGCGCGCCATGTTCAGCACCTGGACCTGGGTGAACTCCTTCAGGCCCTCCTCGCCTAGTTCGGAGCCGACGCCCGAGAACTTGGCGCCGCCGAAGGGCAGGTGGGGCTGCAGGTCGGCGTGCTTGTTCACCCACACCGAGCCCGACTCCATCTGCTCGGCCAGGCCCCAGGCCCTCTCGCTGTCCTTGGCCCAGATCGAGCCGCCCAGGCCGTAGATCGAGGCGTTGGCGCGCCGCACGGCCTCGGCCGGGTCGGAGTACTTGATCACCGGCATCACCGGGCCGAACTGCTCCTCGTCGACCAGCTTGGCCCCGTCGGCGATGTCGCGCACCACGGTGGGCTGGATGAAGTAGCCCTTGTCGCCCTTGCGCCCGCCGCCGGCGATGACCTTGCCGTCCTTCCTGGCGCTCTCGATGAAGCCCATCACCTTCTCGAACTGCTGCTTGTTCTGCAGCGGGCCCATCTGGGTGCCCTGTTCCAGGCCGTCGCCGACCACCATCTCGCCCGCGAGCCGCGCGAACTCGTCGCACATGGCGTCGTACATGCTCTCATGCACGTAGATGCGCTTGGCCGCGATGCAGACCTGGCCGGCGTTCTGCATGGCCGCGCCGAATACCTTGGGCGCGGTCTCCTTGACGTTGACGTCGTCCAGCACGATCAGCGCGTCGTTGCCGCCCAGCTCCAGCGAGACGCGCTTCAGCGCATCGGCGGCCGAGGCCATCACCTTCTTCCCGGTCTCGGTGGAGCCGGTGAAGCTGATCTTGCGGATGCCCGGGTGCCTGGTCATCTCGCCGCCCAGGTCGTTGGCGTCGGCGATGACGTTCACCACGCCCGGCGGGACGATGTCCTTGATGATCTCGCCCAGCTTCAGCGCGGTCAGCGGCGTGGTCGCCGCGGGCTTCACGATCACCGTGTTGCCGGCGAGCAGGGCCGCCGGGACCTTGAAGGCCATCAGGATCATCGGGAAGTTCCAGGGGATGATGCAGCCCACCACGCCCAGCGGCTTGCGGCGCACCTCCACCCGGCCCGCGTCGTCGTCCTGCACGACGCGCGCGTCGAGGTTCAGGCTCGCGAAGTAGCGGAAGAAGGCCGAGGCGCCGAACACCTCGCCGGTGGCGTCGGCCAGCGGCTTGCCCTGTTCCTGGGTGAGCAGGCGGGCGAGGTCGGCCAGGTTGGCCTGGATCGCGTCGGCGATCTTCACCAGCACCGCGCGGCGCTCGTCGATCGAGGTGGCGCTCCAGGCGGGGAAGGCGGCCTGGGCCGCGGCCACGGCCTGGTCGAGCTGGCCCTTCGAGGCGCGGGCGCAGGAGGCCACGGGGTCTTCGGTCGCCGGATTGACGACGTCCATCTGCGCGTCGCCGTCCACCAGCTTGCCGCCGATCAGGAGCTTGTAGTCGGACATGGGGATCCTCCCGGGATTATGTCGGGAGGAACACGACGCCCTTTACGCGAGGGGCGTCAAGCCGCGGCGCGCACCCGCTGCTCGTCGGCGGCGACGTCGAGGCCCAGCGCCTCGAACAGCGGCCGGCGATCGGGGCCCGGCTTGGGCGCGTAGAGGTCGGCGTTCCTGGCCTTCCCGCGGGCCCAGACGCGCAGGATCTTGATCAGGTTCGCCGGCCGCTTCAGCCACGCCTGCGGATGCTCCAGCATGTGGAAGCCCTTCAGGAACGCGCGCATCAGGTCGAGGTCGGTGCGCATGGCGATGGCGACGCCGTCCTCCATGAAGCTCTTCACCAGCCTGCCGCGCAGCGACGGCCTGGCCTGCGGCAGGAGGGCGGCGCGGGCGCGCCTGATCGCCGAACGGTCGGCCTGGCGCATGACGTCGTAGTAGGGCCGCAGCTCCCGCTCCACCCCGGCGCGGTAGTGCAGCAGGCGCGCTGCGGGATCGGCGCTGTGGCTGAGGGCGTCCAGCAGCAGGTGCGCCGAGACCGCCGCGAACGAGCAGCCGCGGCCGTAGAGCGGGTTCGTCCGCACCAGGCTGTCGCCCACGGCGAAGAAGCCCAGCGCCGCGGGCTTCCCTTGGGGCGCCAGCTCGCGCCAGCGGCTTTCGAGCTGGCCCATGCCGAAGACGCGGCTGGTGGGCCGGGCGCGCTCGGGGTCGATCCAGGGCACGAGGCCGGGCAGTTGCCGGCACGCCGCGTCGAACACCTCGGGGTCGACCAGGGCCTTGCGCAGCTCCTCCTCGACCTCGGGGGCGCACAGCGTGATCGAGAAGCAGCCGTTGTCGCCCGGGAAGACGCCGAACTTCAGGAAGCCCAGGTCGCCCGTGGCCGAGTTGCGCGTGCGCGGCGGCTCTGACTGGCCTTCCAGCAGGCGGTAGTGGCGGGTGAAGTAGATGATCCCGCAGGCCTCCGAACTCTCCGGGACCGGCGCGCCGGCGGCGGCGAGCTGCTCGTAGGCCTGGCTGGTGCGGCCCGTGGCGTCGACCACGATGTCGGCGGCGAGCTCGGTCCCGTCCTCCAGCGTCACGCCCGTCACGCGCGGCGGCGCGCCCGGCTGGATGATCAGGTCCTTCACGAAGGTCTGCGGCCGCATGGCGACGTTCGCCAGCCCCTCGGCGTAGAGGCGCATCACCAGCTCCAGCGTGGTGCGCCGGCTGGTCAGGATCGCGAGGTCGCGGTCGATGGGGGCGGGGACGTAGCCCTTCTTCAGGCTCTCGGGCAGGCCGCCCTCGAAGCCCAGCTCGCGCACGCCCTCGGCCATCAGGGCCTCCAGCAGCGCCGGGTGGCGGTCGCGGACCAGGGTGCGCAGGCGCGCCAGGAAGGCGTGGCTGTGGCGCAGGTGGCCCACGCCGCGGCGCTGCCAGTCCTCGAAGGCCGCGTCGGCCCCGCCGGCGGGCGGCGGCGGATCGCGGTCCAGCACCGTGACCTCGCGCTCCGGCCCGGCCAGCGCCATGGCGGTCCACAGCCCCGCCATCCCCGCGCCGATCACCAGCACACGTTCGACCATAGCCATCCCCGTCGTTTTACGCAGTCTAGCAGACGTCGGCGTTGACGTCGGGGAGCCCGCCCGCGCGCGCCGTCGCGTTGCGGAAACCTGCCCGTTGGAGTATCTCTGGATTCCAGAGGAATTCCGATGGCTGGACGCACCATCTCGGCCTATGCCGACGAACAGACCTACAGGCAGGTCTCCGAACTGGCGAAGGCCGAGGATCGGTCCACGGCGCAGATCGCCACGGCCGCGCTTCGCCTCTACATGCGGCTCCCGAGGCGGGCGCACGACGCCCTGCGCCGCCTGGAGGCGGCAGGACCTGACGCCGTGGAGGCCGCGGCCTGGGCGGCGGGCCGGGCGCTGCTCGATCAGCAGTACGAACAGGCGATCGCCCGTGGCTTGCGCGAGGGGGGCTTGCACGATGGCGGCCATGCCCCACGCGACCTCGACGAGGAGGCGTCGCTCCGGGAAGCGGCCGACCTGATTCGCAAGACCCCCTGAACGGTGCGGGTCTGCCTCGACCTGAACGTCTGGGTGGCCGACATCCTGGCGCGCCGGGACGGCCGCAGCGGCTCGGCGTCCCAGCTCATCACCGGCGCCGTGCGCGGCGTGGAGCCGGGCGTCGCGCTGCAACTCGTCGTGTCCTGGGGCATGCTCGACCGGCTGGAAGCCGTGCTCACGGCGCAACTGCGCTTTCCGCCGTCGACCGCCCGCGACCTGGTCGACGCCATCGCCAGCTACGCGGAGCAGGGTCCGTCGCTGACGCTCGGCGGCGTGGGCGTGATCCCCATCCACGATCGCGAGGATCGCCACGTGCTCGAAACCGCCTGGGCAGGGCGCGCAGACGCGCTCGTCACCCAGGACTTCGGCGGCTTCCTGTCGGCCGACGCCGAGGTGCTGGAGGACGGTCGGCTGGCGAGGCTCTCGCGCGGCGGACACGTCCTGCACCTCGCCCATCCCTTCCGCTTCGCGGCCTGGCTCCGCGGTGAGGCGATCGCTCCTCTCCCCTTGGGGGAGTAAGGCCAGCCGGCTGGCGTGGCCCGCGCCGCAGGCGCGCTATTCCCACCACCAAGAACACGAAGGTCACCAAGGCCCTGCAGATGACCGCAGCGCGTCCTTGGTGACCTTCGTGTTCTTGGTGGTCGCATCAACACGGCGCTGCCGCGCCATCGAGGCTGCGAGGTTTGCGCGACCTGTCATCCGGCAGACTACGCGCGCCACCTTCTGCCGCCTCAGGTCGGACGCTTCAGGTCCTTGGCGCGGGCGGCTTCGATGGCGGCGCGGACGCCCTGGATGTCGGCGCCGTGGATCACCTGGTCGCCCACGACGAAGGCCGGGGTGCCGTCGATCTGGAGCTGGGCGGCGAGTTCGCGCGCGTCGTCCATCTGCCGGGTGATCTCGGGCGACTCGGCGGCGCGCCGCGCGGCGGCCGGGTCGAGCCCGACCGAGACGAGGCTGCGGTCGATGGCGGCGGCGTCCAGCGGCTTCTGGGCCAACAGCGAGGCGTAGAGCGGCAGGGCCTTGCCCTTGGCGTCGGCGGTCAGCGCGATCCTGCCGGCCTGGATCGAGTAAGGGGTCTGGAAGGCGAACTGCTTCAGCACCAGCCGGACGTCCGGGTTCTCCTGCGCCAGCTTCACCACCTCGGGCGCGACCAGCTTGCAGTAGCCGCAGTTGAAGTCGAAGAACTCGGTGACCGTGATCGTGCCGGCGGGGTTCACCACCACGTCGCGCGGATCGTTCTCGATCTGGCGGCGGAGCTTGGCGATGGCGTCCTTCGACGCGGTCAGCGCCGCCTGCTGCTTCTTCTCCTGCAGCTTGCCGATCGCTTCCTCCAGCACCTCGGGGTGCGTCAGGAGATAGGCGCGGACCTTGGCGCCGAAGGCGGCGTCATCGGCCTTCTGGCAGGAACTCAAGGCGAGGGCGGCCGCGGCGATCGCGGCGAGGGGGGCGAGGCGTTTCATCGGGGGTCCAGATAGGTCGGCGCAGCCGGAGGCTCAACGCGTATTGCCGGCGATGGAGCCTTCACGGCCCAGTTGGCGGAGATCCTCGCGGGTGGGCTCGGCCGCCAGCACGATGTCGGTGGCGCGCCGCCAGTCGGGCGTGCCGCGGGTCAGCATCTCGCGGGCGCGCATGGCGAAGACGCGGGCCTGCTGCTTGTCGCCGATGTTGTAGTTGTATTCGGCGGTCGCCAGGCGGGCGAGGCCGTCCTCGCCCAGCTTGTCGTAGGCCTCGGCCAGCAGGCGCCAGGCGACGGCGTTGTCGTCCTCGCGGGTGAGGGCGCGCTTCAGCTCGGCCACGCCCTCGTTGACCTTCTTCTTGTCGTCGAGCGCGATCAGGGTCTGGCCGAGGTTGATGCGCAGGAGCGGCGCGTCGGGTTTCAGGGCCACGGATTTGCGCTGGGGCTCCTCGGCCTCGGCCGTGCGGCCGAACTCGAACAGGATCTGGCCCTTCAACTCCCAGAGGTACGGATTGTCCGGCTGTTCGACGAGCAGCGCGTCGACCAGCTTCAGCGCCCGGTCAGGCTCCTTGAGCTGGTAGTAGGCGATCGCGCGGGCGTAGCGGCTGGGGTAGTCGGTGGCCTTCTCGTCGTACTTGGTGATCGAGATCTGCGGGTTGATGAACCCGTCCAGCTTGGCCTTCATGATCGCGTGCTCGGCCATCGCATCCGGGCTGTCGGTCTTGTTGTAGTTCGGCTGGACCTCGACGCGCCGGCGCAGCGCCTCGATGCGGTCGGACGAGATGGGGTGGCTGCGGAAGTAGCCGTAGCGCCGCGCCTCGTCGAAGACCTCCTGGTAGCGGAAGTTGTCGAAGAAGTCGGCGAGGCCGCGGCCCGACAGGCCGGCTTTGTCGAGCAGGGTGGCCCCCGCCTGGTCGGCGCGGCTCTCCTGCTCGCGGCTGTAGCCCAGGAAGCCCAGCGTGCCGAAATAGCTGGCGCTGGAGGCCAGGCCCGCGGCGGCGTCCGGCGCGCCGGCGATGGCGGCCAGCACGCCCAGGCCCATCGTCAGCAGGAACGGCTTCATGCCGGCGCGGCTCATGTCGCCCGAGCGGGCCGAGTGACCCGCGGCCAGGTGTCCGACCTCGTGGGCGATGACGCCCTGGAGTTCGTTCGGGACCTTGGATTCCAGGATCAGGCCGGTGTTGAAGCCCATCACCCGCGGGGCCGCGAAGGCGTTCAGGTCCTTCGACCCCACCAGCACGATCTCGACATTCTTCGGGTCGATGCCGGCGGCGCGCAGGATGGGGTCGGAGTCGCGGGCGAGGATCTCCTCGATCTCGGTGTCGCGGATCAGGCTCTGGGCGGCGGCCTGGCCGGCGGCGAGGGTCGCGCTCGCCGCCACGGCGACGGCGAGCGCGAGACCTGAAACCGACCGGAATGGGGAGACCATGTGCAACTCTCTTGAAGTCCCGAGGTCCCCCATGACCTGCCGAAGCCTAACCCCTTAGCCCCGACGCCACCATCCCTTGCGCGGAGCTGCCGCAGGGCCGCTGATCTCGTTGGGATCGGGGGCCTTGGGCGCGGGCGGCGGCGCCGGTTCCGGCTCGGGCGCGGCGGCCGCCACGGGCTCGGGTTCGGGCGCGGCTTCCGCCACCGCTTCGGCCGCCGGCTCTGCGGCGGCCTTCCTGCTGCGCGAGCGCTTCGGCTTGGCCGGGGGCGCTTCGGGCTCGGCGGCGACGGGCTCGGGCGCAGGCTCGGGCTCCGGCGCAGGCTCGGGGGCCAGGGCGACCGGGTCCGGCGCGCTCACGGCCTCGGCGGCGGCCGCCACCTCCTCGCCGCCACGGCCACGGCCGCGACCGCGGCCACGACGGGCGCGCTTCGGCTTCTCCTCGGCCTCGGGCAGCTCGACCCAGATGTCCTCGTCGCCGTCGCGCGCCACGGCCGGCGACGGAGCGGGGGCGGCGGCTTCGGCCTGGGGCTGCGGCGCCTCGGCGGCCGGCGGCGCGCCCTGGGTGAACGGCTTCAGGTCCTCCGCCGGGTCGTACCAGACGAACGGGTCGTCGCCGTAGGGGACCCAGGGGCGGACCCACGAGAAGGCGTCGGTCGGCCGGAAGTCGTCGCGCATCCGGCGTCCGCCACGGCGGCCCCGGCGACGGCGGCGGCTGTCGCGGTCCTCGTCGCTCTCGGCGCGGGCCGGACGCGGTTCGCGATCGGCGCGCGGCTCGGCCCGATCGGTGCGTTCGCCGCGGTCGTCGTCGCGGCCCCGGCCCCGGCGGCGGCGCCGGCCGCGGCCCCGGCGGCCGCCGTCCTCGTCGTCGTCGCGGGAACGGTCTTCGTCGCGGTTGCGCGCGTGGGCGCTGTCGTCGTCGGTGTCCTCGCGCTCGAGGTCCTCCTCGTCCTCTTCGTCTTCGTCTTCCTCGAAGGCCTCGTCGTCGAAGTCGTCCTCCTCGGCTTCGGCCGGCTGGGCGGCCTGGACCGGAGCGGCGAGGGCGGCGTGGTCGGGACGCGTCTCCATCGAGGTGCGCTCGATGACGTGGTCGGCGTGCGCCATGTCGTCCTCGACGACCACGGTCACGAACAGGCCGAACGCCTGGAAGAGCCGCGCCAGATGCGCGCGCTTCTCGTTGAGGATGTAGAGGCCGACGGCGCGGGGCACGCGCAGGCTGGCTTCGCCGCCGCCCTTCAGGGCCTCGATCTCCAGCGCCCGCAGCGCGGCCAGCGCGCTCGACTCGACCGAGCGCACGCGCCCGGTGCCGCCGCAGTGCTCGCAGACGTGGGTGGTGCCTTCCAGCACGCCGGTGCGGCGGCGCTGGCGGCTGATCTCCATCAGGCCGAACGGGCTGATCTTGCCCATCTGGACGCGTGCGCGGTCGTCCTTCAGGCAGTCCTTCAGCTTCTTCTCGACCGCCCGGTTGTTCTTCGACTCGTCCATGTCGATGAAGTCGATGACGATCAGGCCGGCGAGGTCGCGCAGGCGGAGCTGGCGGCAGGCCTCCTCGGCCGCCTCCAGGTTGGTCTTCAGCGCCGTGGCCTCGATGTTCCGCTCGCGGGTGGAACGGCCCGAGTTCACGTCGATGGCGACCAGGGCCTCGGTCTGGTTGATCACCAGGTAGCCGCCCGAGCGCAGCGGCACGACCGGCGAATAGATCTGGCTGAGGTGGTCCTCGACCCGGTGCTTCACGAACAGCGGCGCCGGCTCGCGGTAGGCCATGACCTTCTTGGCCTGGCTCGGCATCAGCATGCGCATGAAGTCGCGCGCTTCCTTGTAGCTGGCCTCGCCCTCGACCCAGACCTCGTCGATGTCCTTGTCGTAGAGGTCGCGGATCGTGCGCTTCACGAGGTCTTCCTCCTCGTAGATCAGCGCCGGCGCGATCGAATGCAGCGTCTTCTCGCGGATGTTCTCCCAGAGGCGCAGAAGGTAGTCGTAGTCGCGCTTCACCTCGGCCTTGGTGCGCTTGGCGCCGGCGGTGCGCACGATCAGGCCCATGCCCTGCGGCACGTCCAGGCTGGCGACGACGGTCTTCAGGCGCTTGCGGTCGGTGGCGGTGGTGATCTTGCGGCTGATGCCGCCGCCGCGCGCCGTGTTGGGCATCAGCACGCCGTAGCGGCCGGCCAGCGACAGGTAGGTGGTCAGGGCCGCGCCCTTGTTGCCGCGCTCCTCCTTGACGACCTGCACCAGCATGATCTGCCGGCGGCGGATCACCTCCTGGATCTTGTAGCGGCGCATCAGCCGGCGGCGGCGGCGCGCCAGCTCCTCCTCCATGACGTCGTCTTCGTCCTCGCCGGTGGCGAGGTAGTCCGGATCGTCGTCGGGACGGTCGTCGCCGAGGGCTTCCGCCGCCTCGCCGGCCTCGGCCTCGTCGCCATGGCCGACGCGGCGCCGGCGGCCGCGCGCCGGACGCTCGTCGTCCTCATGGTCCTCGGCCTCTTCGCGCAGCAGCGCTTCGCGGTCGGCGACCGGGATCTGGTAGTAGTCCGGGTGGATCTCGTTGAAGGCCAGGAAGCCGTGGCGGTTGCCGCCGTACTCCACGAAAGCCGCCTGCAGCGACGGCTCGACGCGCGTCACCTTGGCCAGATAGATGTTCCCTCGAAGCTGCTTGCGGTTCTGGCTCTCGAAATCGAACTCTTCAACGCGGTTCCCGTCGACGACCACCACACGCGTCTCTTCCGCGTGGGCTGCGTCGATCAACATAGTCTTGGGCATAAGTCTCTCCGCGGCGCGCCACGAGGCTCTGGGCTGGGCGCTGCCGGCAAGTGGGACGAGCGCGCGCGGGGCCTGCGACGACGCCGGGGGCGCCGTGTGCAGAGGCCTTGGGGCCGGAAGAGGCTCGAGCTGCGCAGCTCATCGGGTGTGTTCCTAGGCGCGTCCCGAGGGGCGCGGATCGGATCTGAGCGTCGTCGCCGAGTACACGGTCGAGGCCGACGCTGGGTGGTTTTGTCGCGTGGCGTGCGGGCCCATACGGGCGCATCGACGTCGCGCGGCCGGACATTGCAACATGGGGCCTGAAAAGGAAAGCCGCCGCGTCATGCGATCGTCGCAGGCGGCAAGACCTCGTTAACCCTTTGTCCACGACGCCTGCAGCTATATGGGCATTCGGTTCGCTTCGTGCGAATCTCCGTGTTTTCGGGGCTTTAGGATGCTTCGGCGAGTGGCGGATGCTGTGGGGCGGAACCGGGGGCGGCTTGCGGCGCTCTCGGCGGCGCTCTGCGTGGGCCTCGCCGCCGTCGCCGTGGGCCATGCCGCCACCGAGCAGGCCGACCTCCTGAAGGTCCGCATGGGCGGCGACTCGGCCGAGACCCGGCTCGTCGTCGAACTGAGCGGCTCGACCAGCGCCAAGGTGCTTTCGGACGGCTCGGCCGACCGCCGCGTGGTCGTCCTGCTGTCGGGCGTGACCGCGGCCCAGGTCCAGCAGGGCGCGGGGCGGGGCGTCGTGAAGGCGTGGACGGTCGACCAGGTCCAGGGCGCCGCGCGCCTGCAGATGGACCTCGCCGCCGACGGCCGGCTGAAGCGCCGTTTCCTGCTGCCGCCGGCCGACGGCGTCGCCAACTACCGCTACGTGATCGACGTGGCCGCCGCCGCGCCGGGCGCGCAGGCCGTCGCGACGTCGGGCGCCTTCCAGGGCCCCGCGCCGCAGATCCGCACCCAGTTCCTGCCGGCGAAGACGGCGGCCGCCGCCGCCCCGGCCAAGGCCGCCCTGCCGCTCAAGAAGGTGGTCGTCATCGACGCCGGCCACGGCGGCAAGGACGCCGGCGCGCAAGGGGCGGGCGGCTATGAGAAGGACATCAACCTCGCCGCGGCGCTGACGCTCGCCGACCAGCTCGGCAAGACCGGCCGCTACAAGGTGGTGCTGACCCGCTCGACCGACGTCTATATCCCGCTGGAGGACCGCGTCCGCGTGGCCCAGCGCGCCGGCGCCGATCTCTTCATCTCGCTCCACTCCGACTCGGGGCCCGAGCCCGACCTGAAGGGCGCGTCCGTCTACACGCTGTCGGAGCAGGCCTCGCAGCGGGCGACACGCTTCGTCAGCAGCAACGACTGGTTCATGAAGGCCAGCCTGACCGGCGACCAGGGCGTGCGCGACATCCTCTTCGACCTGACCCAGCGCGCCACGCGCAACCGCTCGGCCGTCTTCGCCCAGACGCTGGTCTCCAGCATCGAGGGCCGCGCGCCGATGCTGCGCCGCAGCCATCGCGACGCCGGCTTCATGGTCCTGCTGGCGCCCGACGTGCCCGCGGTGCTCCTCGAAATGGGCTTCGTCTCCAACGTCGAGGACGAGGCGCGCCTGCGCGATCCCGCCCAGCGCGCCCGGTTGATGACGGCCGTCACCCGCGCCATCGACGCCCACTTCGGCGAGCAGGTCCGGCTCGCCTCCCGCTGATCCCGCCGCATTGGCGCCCGCTCCGACACAGGCTAGGACGACAGGCGATTTGCGCCCTCAAGGGTCCGCCGGAGCCGTCCAGAGTTGACCACCCCCGACATCCCGGATCCGGAGCTGCCGCCCCGACCGCGGGTCCCGCGCTGGGTGGGCGTGCTGGGCGTCGGCGCGCTGACGTTCATCGCGGTCGCCGCGCTGGCCGTCGGCGTCTACTCGGCGTGGCTGTTCCACGACATGCCGGATGCGTCCGACCTCATCGACTACCACCCGCCGACGGCCACGCGCGCCTACGCCTGGGACGGCACGCTGATCGGCGAGTTCTCGCGCGAGCGGCGCATCTTCGTGCCCTACGACGCCATCCCGAAACAGACGGCGCAGGCGTTCCTGGCGGCCGAGGACCACGGCTTCTTCCAGCACGGCGGCGTCGACGTGGGCGGCTTCGCCCGCGCCCAGATGAAGAACGTGGTCAACATCGCCCAGGGCCGCCGGCTCGAAGGCGGGTCGACCATCACTCAGCAGGTGGCCAAGAACATCCTGCTCTCCAACGAGCAGACCATCGGCCGCAAGCTGAAGGAGGCGATCCTCTCCACCCAGCTCGAACAGACGCTCTCCAAGGAGCGGATCCTCGAGCTCTACATGAACGAGATCTGGCTGGGGTACCGCTCGTACGGCGTCGGCGCGGCGGCCTACAACTACTTCGGCAAGTCGCTCAGCGAGCTGACCCTGGCCCAGAGCGCCTATCTGGCGGCGCTGCCCAAGGGCCCGGACAACTACCACCCGATCCGCCGCAAGGCGCAGGCGATCGCGCGCCGCAACTGGGTCATCGACCAGATGGCCGACCTGGGCTGGGTGACCCGCGCCGAGGCCAATGCGGCGATGGCCGAGGATCTCGTGGTCCAGGCCGCGCCGACGCGCTCGCAATACCGCGACGCCGACTACTTCGTGGAGGAGGTGCGCCGCATCGCCCTCGACATGGAGGAACTGGGCGACGAGCGGCTGAACGCCGGCGGCTACTACATGCGAACGACGCTCGATCCCGAGCTGCAGAGCGCCGCCAAGACCGCCCTGATGAACGGGCTGGAGACCTACGACCGCCGCCATGGCTGGCGCGGCGCCTTCGGTCACGTCGACGACCTGAACGGCTGGGAAGCGGTCTCGCGCAAGACCATACGCCCGCGCGAGCACGCCGACTGGCGCCGCGCCGTCGTGCTGAGCGCCTCGGGCGGCGCGGTGCGGGTGCGCAACATCGACGGCGTCGAGGGCAATCTCGTCGGCCAGGACGTCTCCTGGGCGCGGGCCGGGAAGGGGATCGGCAGCGGCGACCTGATCTTCGTGGCGCCGGCCGACGGCGGCGGCTTCCGGCTGAAGCAGGTGCCGGCCGCCAACGGCGCGCTGGTGGCGATGGAGCCCTATTCGGGGCGCGTCCTGGCGATGGTGGGCGGCTATTCGTTCTCGCTGTCGAAGTTCAACCGGGCCACCCAGGCCCTGCGCCAGCCGGGGTCCTCGTTCAAGCCGATCGTCTACGCCGCGGCGCTGGAGGCCGGCTATACGCCCGCCTCGACGGTGCTCGACGCGCCGATCACGCTGCGGGGCTACGGCGGCAAGGACTGGAGCCCCGAGAACTACCACCACGACTACCTCGGCGCGCTCACGCTCCGGAAGGGCATCGAGCTGTCGCGCAACACCATGACGGTGCGCCTGGCGCAGGGCATCGGGATGAACCGCATCTCGGCCCTCGCCGAGCGCCTGGGCGTGACCCGGAAGATGGACAAGGTGCTGGCCATGGCCCTGGGCTCGGGCGAGACCACGGTCTACCGGATGGCCGCCGCCTATTCGTCGTTCGTTAACGGCGGCAAGCTGGTCCAGCCCCACCTGATCGAGGTGGTCGAAGACCGCAACGGCAAGGTCATCTGGAAGGCCGACCGCCGCGACTGCGACCGCTGCGACGCCGGCTTCGGCGGGGCGGAGAGCCCCCGCATCCCGCGCGCCGGGGACCAGGTGATGGACCCCATCACCGCCTACCAGATCACCTCCTTCCTCGAAGGCGTCGTCCAGCGCGGCACCGCCACCCAGGCCTCCTCGATCGGCAAGCCCGTCGGCGGCAAGACCGGCACCACCAACGACTACCGCTCGGCCTGGTTCATGGGCGTCTCGCCCCACCTCGTGGTCGGCGTCTACATCGGCTTCGACGACAACCGCAGCCTGGGGAACAACGAGACCGGCTCGGTGGCCGCGGTGCCGATCTTCACCGAGTTCATGACTGCGGCCCTGAAGAACAAGCCGGCCGAGCCGTTCAAGGCCCCGTCCAACGCCAAGTTCGCCATGATCCGCGGCATCCGCGAGGCCTTCCGGCCCGGCACCGAGCCTTCGGTCTCGACCCAGGACCTGGGCGCCGCGGGCGCGCCTTCGGGCCCGCAGCCCTACGACAAGGTGTTCGGCAATGGCCAGTTGACCGGCGCGCCCAACGCCGCGGCCGCCGTCGCCCCGCCGCCGCCCCCGCCAAAGAAGAAGGACGACCTCTCCGATCTTTTCTGAGGCGTCTTGTCCCGGCCATGACGTTCGGGGGAGGAGCGGCGGCGCGCACCGCTTGTGCAGGGCGCCGCAGCAGGCTAGAGCCCGCGGCTCACGTTTTGGGAGTCTCTCCATGAGAGCGGATGTCGAGGCCGCCAAGGCCGACATCGAGCAGTCGATCGAACTGCTCAGGAGGCGTCTTTGACTGGGAACCGGCCCTTCGAAGACTCGACGAACTGAACGCGCGGGTCGAGGACCCGACGCTGTGGGACAACCCGGCCGAGGCCCAGGCGGTCAGCCGCGACCGCTCGCGCCTGTCCGCGTCGGTCGAGGCCGTGCAGTCGCTGGAACGCGACCTGGCGGACGCCGTCGGCTACGCGGAAATGGCCGACGAGGAGGGCGACGAGGCCAGCCTCGAGGAAGCCCGCGAGCAGTTGAAGGCGATCAGGGAGCGGGTCGGCCGCGCCGAGCTCGAGGCGCTGCTCTCGGGCGAGGCCGACGGCAACGACGCCTTCGTCGAGATCAACTCCGGCGCCGGCGGCACCGAGTCCAACGACTGGGCCGGCATGCTGCTGCGCATGTACACCCGCTGGGCCAAGGCCCACGGGATGGACGTGGACTTCCTGGAAGAGACCTCGGGCGAGCAGGCCGGCATCAAGTCCGTCACCCTGCAGGTGAAGGGGACCAACGCCTACGGCTGGCTGAAGACCGAGGGCGGCGTCCACCGCCTCGTCCGCATCTCGCCCTTCGACGCGGCGGCCAAGCGGCACACCAGCTTCGCCTCGGTCTGGGTCTATCCGGTGGTGGACGACACCATCGAGATCGAGATCAACCCGGCCGACGTGCGCACAGACACCTACCGGGCCTCCGGCGCGGGCGGCCAGCACGTGAACAAGACGGACTCGGCGGTGCGCCTGACGCACATCCCCACCGGCATCGTCGTCGCCTGCCAGAACCAGCGCTCGCAGCACCAGAACCGCGACCAGGCCTGGAAGCAGCTCAAGGCGCGCCTGTACGAGGCCGAACTGGCCAAGCGCGAGGCGGCGCAGCAGGCGCTGGAGGACCAGAAGACCGACATCGGCTGGGGCCACCAGATCCGCAGCTACGTGCTGCAGCCGTACCAGATGGTGAAGGACCTGCGCACCGACGTGGAGACATCCGACACCGACGGCGTCCTGGACGGCGACCTCGACCGCTTCATGGGCGCCGCCCTCGCCCAGAGGGTCGGGGCCACGCGGGAAGGGTAAGCGTCCTTCCCTCCCTTAATGGGGAGGGACAGGCCGCGAAGCGGCCAGGGTGGGGGAGTGTGGTGCGAAATCTGAGAGGTTGGGGTGAGCCCAGGCTTCCCCACCCTGCTCGCCTTCGGCGAGCTTTCCCTCCCCATTAAGGGAGGGAAGGGACCTACTCCGCCGCCACCACCGACAGCGCCGGCGCCTCCTCGGCTGGCGGGATGAGCGCCAGGCTGCGGCCCTCGAAGTGGGCGCCGGCCTCGATGGCGAGTTCGGTGTGGCTGATGTCGCCGTCGACGCGGGCGGTGGACCACAGCTTCACGCGGCGCGCGCAGATGACGCCCGTGACCCGGCCGCGGACTTCCACGGCGTCGGCATGGATCGCGCCGGAGACGCTGCCGGCCTCGCCGATCACCAGCAGGCCCACGCGCAGGTCGCCCTCGACGGCGCCGTCCAGGTGCAGGTCGCCCTGGGTCTCGACATTGCCGGCGATGCGGACGCCGGTGGCGACCAGCGAGGCCGGTTCCAGCTTGCGCGGCGCCGAGGTCGCGACCTCGTTCGCGGCGTCCTTAGTCGGCTTGGAGAACATATTGGCCCGCCTTCAGGAAGCGTCCGGGGTTCTGGGCCCGGCCGTTGACCCACACTTCATAGTGAAGGTGCGTGCCTGTCGAGCGTCCCGTGGAGCCCATGGCGGCGATCCGCTGCCCGACGGCCACGCGCTGGCCGGGACGGACGGCGAAGCCCGAAAGGTGGGCATAGCGGGTCTTCAGGCCGCGGCCATGGTCGATCTCGACCACGTTGCCGTAGCCCGAGCGCTGGCCGGTGAACGAGACCACGCCGGGACCGGTCGCATAGATCGGCTGGGCGTAGCCGCCGTTGAAGTCGAGGCCCGAGTGGTAGGCCGGGCGGCGGGTGAACGGATCGAAGCGCACGCCGAAGCCGCTGGTCTGCGAGCCGCCGTTGGTCGGCCGCGCGACCGGCAGGTCCCGCGCGGCTTCCGCCAGTTGCTTGGACTCGTTGAGGTCGCGGGCGGCGCGCTGGATGCGGACCGCGAAATCGTCGTCCACGTCGAGCACGGCGGCCAGGGCGCGGGGGTCCCCGCTGTCGATCAGCGGGCCGCCCAGCGAGCTGCCGCGGTCCACGAACGACGAGGGCGAGAGCCCGGCCATGCGGAAGGCGAGGCGCAGGCGGTCGGCGCGGCCCTTGGCGAAGCTGTCGGCGGCTTCCAGGAGCTGCTCCTGGCCGATGCGCACCATCTCGACGCGGCGCACGGGGCTCGAATCCTGGGCGGCGAGCGCGCGGTTGATGGCGGGCGTCAGGGCCTCGGCGGACCCGGGCGCGCCCTTGAGGTCGGTGAGCAGCATGGCGAGCGCGGCGTGGCGCTTCTCGATCGCCTGGGCCAGGTCGGCGTTGGAGCCGGAGGCGGCGTTCAGCCGGGCCATGGCGCTGTCGAGCCGGGCCTGGCGATCGGCGACGTAGCGCTCGGACTGGGCCTTGAGCTGCGCGATCTCGCGGTCGGCCGTCGAAACCGACAGCAGGTTCACCAGCATGGCGGCCGTGCAGACGCCCATCCAGAGCGCGCCCGCGGCCATGCCGCCGGCGATCATCAACTGCTTCTTCGTGGTGAGGACGAAGCCCTTCATCGCGCCGCCCGAGCGCACGTAGAGGTGCCGCTCCGGAAATAGCTCGACGAGCGAGCTTTTGAGCTTCGCCAGACGTTCCATGCGTACGTTTAAGTCCCTGCCCCCTGGACCCGCGCGATATGCGACGACTTTTTTGCGACAGGCAAGCCCTGGCGGCCCCGCGCAGGGGGGAAGGGGGCCTCAGAGCGCCCTGGCGGCCTCCAGGACCGCCTGGGCGTGGTTGGGGACCTTCACCTTGCGCCACATCCTCGCGATCCTGCCGTCCTTGATCAGGAAGGTGGACCGGTCGATGCCCATGTACCTGCGCCCGTAGAGGCTCTTCTCCACCCACGAGCCGTAGCGTTCGATCACCTCGCCCTGCGGGTCCGAGCCCAGCGGGATGCCGAGATCGTACTTGGCGATGAACTTCCTGTGCGAGGCGACGGAGTCCTTGGAGACGCCGATCACCGCCACGCCCGCCTTCGCGAACTCGGGCGCGAGCTCGGTGAACCCCTGGGCCTCCTTGGTGCAGCCGCCGGTGTCGTCCTTCGGATAGAAGTAGAGCACCACGGCCTTGCCGGCGTAGTCGGCGAGCTTCACCCGGCCGTCCGGCGTCTCGAGGTCGAAGTCCGGCGCCACGGCGCCTTCCACAAGGTCAGTCATCGCATCTCCTTTCCCTCCCTTGATGGGGAGGGACAGTTCGCCGGAGGCGAGCAGGGTGAGGGAGTGTGGATCATCCCCTCACGCCTGCGTTCCGGCCCATACTTCCTCACCCTGGCCGCTCACGCGGCCTGTCCCTCCCCATCAAGGGAGGGAACGGGTCAGACGGGCTTCACCAGCACGATCTTCTTCTTTCCGGCGCCGAGTTTCACCACGCCGTCGACGAGGTCGCCATGGGTGATCAGGCGGTTGGCGTCGGCTTCGGCCTTGTCGTTCACGCGCAGGCCGCCGCCCTGGGCCAGGCGGCGCGCCTCGCCCTTGGAGCCGGCGAGCCCCGCCGCGACCGCGAGGTCGGCGAGTTGCACGCCCGCCTCGAGCCCCGCCGCGGGCGTCTCGTGCGTCGGCAGGTCGGCCGAGAGCGCGCCGTCCACGAACGCCGCCTGCGCCGCCGCGGCGGCCTTCTCGGCCTCGGCGTCGCCGTGCAGCATCCGCGTGGCCTCGTTGGCGAGAACCTTCTTGGCCTCGTTGATCTGCGCCCCCGGCAGCGCCTCCAGCCGCGCGATCTCGTCCAGGGGCAGGTCGGTGAACAGCTTCAGGAAGCGGCCCACGTCGGCGTCCTCGGTGTTCCGCCAGAACTGCCAGTAGTCGTACGCAGAGCGCATGTCGGCGTTCAGCCACACCGCGCCCTGGGCGGTCTTGCCCATCTTCTGGCCCGATGCGGTCGACAGCAGCGGCGTGGTCAGGCCGAACGCGGGCTTGCCCTCGACGCGGCGGATCAGCTCCACGCCGTTGACGATGTTGCCCCACTGGTCCGAGCCGCCCATCTGCAACTGGCAGCCGTAGCGGCGCCACAGCTCCAGGAAGTCGGTGGCCTGCATGAGCATGTAGTTGAACTCGATGAAGGTCAGCGGCTGCTCGCGGTCCAGCCGCAGCTTCACGGAGTCGAACGCCAGCATGCGGTTGATCGTGAAGTGGACGCCGTACTCGCGCAGGAAGTCGATGTAGCCCAGCTTCGACAGCCACTCGTCGTTGTCGACCAGCATGGCGTCGGTCGGGCCGTCGCCGAACCGCAGGAACTTCGCGAACGCCTGCTTCTGCGTGGCGATGTTGCCCTGGATCTCGTCGTGCGTGCGCAACTGGCGCGTCTCGTCCTTGCCGGACGGGTCGCCGACCTTGGTCGTGCCGCCGCCCACGATGACGATCGGCTTGTGGCCGGTCTGCTGCAGCCGGCGCAGCATCATGATGGTGATCAGGTTGCCGATGTGCAGGCTGGGCGCGGTGGCGTCGTAGCCGACGTAGGCCGTGATCACCCCCTTGCTCGCCGCCTCGTCCAGCTCCTCCGGATGGGTGATCTGGTGGATGTAGCCGCGCGACTGCATCACCTGCAGGAACTCGGACTTGAAGGCGGTTTCGGGCATTCGGGGAATCTCGCGGTCGGGCGCGGCGGCCTCTAGCACAGGGCGGCCGAGGATTTCGAGGGACATGGCAGGCTCCAGGTGAGTTGGGGCCGGCGATCTCTGTTTGTCGGATGAGGCGCCGGCCGAGGTGGCAGGCGCGTGGGATCGGTCGCCTGCTAGGATCGCAGGCGGTAATAGCGGCCAGTGAGGGCGGCAGGACCGATCATGGCGGGCTAGCTACCGGGCGCGGCTCATGGCAGTCAAGGTCCCCATGCTCGCGCTGGGATTCATGACCGGGACCTCGCTGGACGCCGTCGACATGGCGGTCCTCGATACGGACGGCGAGAAGATCCTGAGCTTCGGCCCGGCCGGCGAGCGCAAGCTCAGCGACGCCACCCGCAACGTCGTCCTGGAAGCGACCCAGCAGGCGTTGAAGTGGCCGCGGGGCGAGCCGGAGCCACCGATCTTCCATCACGCCGCCGAGATGATCGCCGAGGAGCACCACGCGGCCGCCGAGGCGTTCCTGCAGGAGAACGGCCTGTCGTTCCCCGACCTCGACCTCGTGGGCATGCACGGCCAGACGGTGCTGCACGAGCGGCCGAAGCCGGGCGTGCCCGGCCGAACGGTCCAGTTGGGCGACGCGGCGCTGCTGGCGAAGCTCTGCGGCCGGCCCGTGGTCTACGACTTCCGCTCGGCCGACGTCGCGGCGGGCGGGGAGGGCGCGCCGATCGCGCCCGCCTACCATCTGGCCCGCGCCAAGGCCTCCGGCCTGAAGCCGCCGCTCGCCGTGCTGAACGTCGGCGGCGTGGCGAACCTGACGCTCTGGACCGGCGGCGATGACATCGCCGCCTTCGACACCGGCCCCGGCAACGGGATGCTCGACCTGCTGGTCCAGGCGCGCGGCGCGGGCCGCTACGACGCGGGCGGCAAGTACGCCAGCGTCGGCCGCGCCGACGAGGGCGTGGTGCGCGCGCTCCTGGCCCATCCCTACTTCACCGCCCGGCCGCCGAAGTCGCTCGACCGCCACGACTTCTCGCTGGAGCCGCTGGAGGCGCTCCAGTTGGAGGACGCCGCCGCCACCTTGGTCGCCTTCGCCGCAGAGGCCGTGAAGCGCGGCTTCGAGAGCCTGCGCACCGATCCGCGCGAGGTGATCGTCACCGGCGGCGGGCGGCACAATCCCGAGATCATGAAGGCGCTGGCCGAGCGCCTGCCCGTGCCCGTCCGCCCCGCCGAGGACCACGGCTGGCGCGGCGACGCCATCGAAGCCGAGGCCATCGCCTTCCTCGCCGTCCGCGTCCACCGCGGCCTGCCGATCTCGTTCCCGAAGACCACGGGGGTTCCCACGCCTATGACCGGCGGCAAGGTCGTGCGGCCCTAGCTAGCCCTCCTGATCGTCATCCCCCGGCTTGTCCGGGGGACCCACTGGGCTGTGAGCCTCATGTTGGAGCGCGGCATCGACGCCGCGGATGATCGCCAACTCACAGCCCAATGGGTGGCCCGGACGAGCCGGGCCATGACGAACTGGGGTGATCAGTGACCCCACGTCACACTTGCCCGTCAAACGATCGTTCGGCACGCTGATCGCTGATAAGTCAGCGGGAGGACGCGATGGCCGACGACAAGCCGGAGATCACGGGGGGCGATGACCTGGGCTTCGATCCGGGCGCCCTGCGCGACAGGTACCGCGCCGAGCGCGACAAGCGCGTCCGCCGGGACGGCAACGAGCAGTACGTCGAGATCGCCGGGCAGTTCGCCCACTACCTCGAGGACCCCTACGTCCGGAAGGTCGACCGCGCGCCCGTGACCGACGAGGTCGAGGTGGTGGTGGTCGGCGGCGGCTTCGGCGGCCAGCTCGCGGCGGCGCGGCTCAAGGAGGCCGGCGTCGAGGACATCCGCATCATCGAGAAGGGCGGCGACTTCGGCGGCACCTGGTACTGGAACCGCTATCCCGGCGCCGCCTGCGACATCGAGAGCTACATCTACCTGCCGCTGCTGGAAGAGGTCGGCTACCTGCCGGTCGAGAAGTACAGCCGCGCGCCCGAGATCCTGCGCCACAGCCGCGCCATCGGCGAGAAGTTCGGCCTCTACAAGGGGGCGTTGTTCCAGACCGAAGTCACCGAGATGCGCTGGGACGAGGCGGCCGCCCGCTGGACCGTCTCCACCAACCGCGGCGACGCGCTGAAGGCCCGCTTCGTGGTCATGGCCAACGGCCCGCTGCACCGGCCGAAGCTGCCCGGCATTCCCGGCGTCGAGAGCTTCAAGGGGCACAGCTTCCACACCAGCCGCTGGGACTACGACTACACGGGCGGCAATTCGGACGGCGGCCTCACCGGGCTGAAGGACAAGCGCGTCGGCATCATCGGCACGGGCGCCACGGCGGTGCAGTGCATCCCGCACCTCGGCGAGTGGGCGAAGCAGCTCTACGTCTTCCAGCGCACGCCCTCGTCGATCGACGTCCGCGCGAACCGCCCGACCGATCCCGAGTGGGCCGCAAGCCTCCAGCCCGGCTGGCAGCAGGAGCGGATGGACAACTTCAACGTCCTCGTCTCCGGCGGCTTCGCCGACAAGGACCTGGTCAACGACGGCTGGACCGACATCATCGGCAACATCCTGCTGCTCGCGCGCCGCAAGGCCGAGGCCGGCGAAGCGGTGGGCAACCCGGCCGAGCTGATGCAACTCGCCGACTTCAAGAAGATGGAGCAGGTCCGCGCCCGCGTGGACTCGACCGTGCAGGACCCGGCCGCCGCCGAGGCGCTGAAGCCCTGGTACAACCAGTTCTGCAAGCGGCCCTGCTTCCACGACGAGTACCTGACCACCTTCAACCGCCCGAACGTCGAGCTGGTCGACACGCAGGGCAAGGGCGTCGAGCGCATCGACGAGACCGGCATTTGGGCCAACGGCCAGCACTACGAGATCGACTGCCTCGTCTACGCGACGGGCTTCGAGGTGGGCACCAGCTACGTCCGCCGCTCGGGCTACGAGCTCTACGGCAAGGGCGGCCAGAGCCTGACCGGGAAGTGGTCGACCGGCGCCTCAACCCTGCACGGCGTGCTGAGCCGCGGCTTCCCCAATTGCTTCATCGTCTCGAACGTGCAGTCGGGCTTCACGGCCAACTTCCCGCACATGATCAACGAGCAGTCGAAGCATATCGCCTACCTCGTGACCGAAGCGCGGGGGCGGCAGGCGCGCACCATCGAGCCCTCCGAGGACGCCGAGGCGACCTGGGTGAAGACCATCGTCGACCTCAGCCTGATGCGCGAGGCGTTCCTCAAGGAATGCACCCCCGGCTACTACAACAACGAGGGCGCCCCCGAACGGATGGCCAAGCAGAACGGCTCCTACGGCGCCGGCCCCGTGGCCTTCGTGAAGGTGCTGGAGGACTGGCGCGCCGAGGGCTCGCTGAAAGGCCTGGAACTCAAGGCGTAGGCGCTTCCGCATCCCCTTCCGAACGTCATCCCGCGGCTCGTCCGCGGGACCCATGAACACAAGAGTCACGCGGTGATCCGCAGCGTCACCGCCGCAGTCTTGCTGGCGCCGGCGGCGTTCCTGGGTCCCGCGGACAGGCCGCGGGATGACGTTCATGGGGCGGGGTAGGGCGGATCGGCCGCCCTGCACCAAATCTGCACATGAACCGCGCCGCCTGAGGACGTCCGCTTGGGCGCTCGTCCTCGGGTCTTGGCGCACGATGTCCTCAGTTGGAGTGGGGACCACGGCATGGCGCTGCGACGCGGAAGCTTCTGGCTCAAGGCGGTCCTCCTGGTCGCCGTGGTCGCCATCGGCGACGTCCTGTTCTTCGACAAGGACGGGCTGGGCCTGAACTTCGGCGTCCTGCTCGCCGCCGCCACGCTCAGCCTGGCGCTCGCCAGCCCGGCGATCCGGCGCAGCCATCTGGCGCTGCTGGCCCTCGCCGCGGCGCTGGCCCTGGCGCTGCTGCCGTTCGAGCGGCCCAGCTTCATCGGCTTCCTGCTATGGGCGCTGGCGATGGCGGTCGCCGCCCTCGCGCCGCGAGCTCCTCGCGGCGATGACGGCTGGCGCTGGTTCCAGCGGCTGCTGATCGGCGGCCTCAAGGCCATCGTCGGCCCGCTGGTCGATATCCGCCGTGCGCTGAAGGCCCGCGCCCGCTCGCGGCCGCTGAAGATCACCGCGGTGCTGCTGGCCGCGGCCCTGCCGGCGGTCGGCGGCCTGGTGTTCCTCCAGCTCTTCGTCGTCGCCAACCCGGTCATGGCCGGCTTCTTCCGCGGCTTCAGCCTGCCGGCGTTCGAGCCGGGGCGGCTGGTCTTCTGGATCGTCTTGGGCCTGCCGATCTGGGCGGTGCTGCGGCCCCGCGGCCTGCGCCGCACCCTGCGCACCCCCGGCCTCGACCGCGACCTGACATTGCCCGGCGCGACCGCCGCCTCGATCACCGCGGCTCTGGCGGTCTTCAACGTGGTCTTCGCGATCCAGAACGGCCTCGACATCGCGTTCCTCTGGAGCGGCGCGGGCCTGCCGGACGGCGTCAGCTTCGCCGACTACGCCCACCAGGGCGCCTACCCGCTGATCGCCACGGCGCTGCTGGCCGGCCTGTTCGTGCTGGCCTTCCTGCGGCCCGGTTCGCAGACCGCAAGCCGCCCGCTGGTCCGCGCCCTGGTGATCGCCTGGGTGGCGCAGAACGTGTTCCTCGTCGCCTCCACCGCGCTGCGCACCCTCGACTACATCGACGCCTACTCGCTCACCCGCATGCGTATCGCCGCGCTGCTCTGGATGGGCCTTGTGGCCACGGGCCTCCTGCTGATCCTTTGGCGACTGCTGCGCGCCAGGAGCGCGGGCTGGCTGATCAACGCCAACCTGACGGCCGTGGGCCTGATCCTCGCCGTTTGCAGCGTCGTCGACCTCGGCAGCATCGCGGCCAACTGGAACATCCGGCACGCCCGCGAACTCGGCGGCGACGGCGTGAACCTCGACGTCTGGTACATGTACCAACTGGACGGCGCCGCCGTCGTGCCCCTCGCCCGGCTCGAACGCCGCGCGATGCCGCCCACGCTGCTCTGCCAGGTCTCTGACACCCGCGAGGATCTGGTGAAGGCCCTGCGCAAACGCCAGGCGCAGCCGCTGGGCTGGCGCTGGCGTGACGCGCGCCGCCTGCAGCAGGTCGACGCCATCCTCGGCCCGAACCCGCCGCGCCACGACCTCACGCCCTGCGGCTGCAACGCCTGCCCGCCGCCGCCGAAGCCCCAGCCTGTCCCGCCAAGCCCTCCATTGACCCCAGCCGCGAACCCGAGAACATGACCTTCATGCCCCAGGTCCTCGTCGTCGACGACGATCCGCACATCCGCCAGCTCCTCGTCTTCGCCCTCGAGAAGGCGGGGCTCAGCGCCCGCGAGGCCGAGGACGGCGAGGCCGCGCTCGTCCAGGTGGCCAAGGCCGCGCCGGACCTCGTGGTGCTCGACATCAACATGCCGAAGCTGGACGGGCTGGAGGTGTGCCGGCGGCTGCGCGCCCAGGGCGACCTGCCGATCCTGTTCCTGTCGTCCCGCGACGACGAGATCGACCGCGTGCTCGGCATCGAGCTGGGCGGCGACGACTACGTGACCAAGCCCTTCAGCCCCCGCGAGGTGGTGGCCCGCGTCCAGGCCATCCTGCGCCGCGCCCGCAACGCCGGCCCCGCCGCCAAGGCCGACGCGCCGATGAGCCACGGCCGCCTCACGCTCGATCCCGAGAGCTGGGTGGCGAAGTGGGACGACCGCGAGGCGCCGCTGACCGTCACCGAGTTCGGCATCCTGAAGATCCTGATGGGCGGGCCGGCGCGCGTCTTCACCCGCGACGCCATCATCGACCGGCTGCACGGTCCGGGCTTCGCCATCACCGACCGCACCATCGACAGCCACGTGCGCAACCTGCGCGGCAAGTTCGCGGCGCTGGGCGCGAACGACGTGGTCGAGACCCGCGCCGGGGTCGGTTACCGCCTGGGCGCCTGCCAGGGCGCCGCGCCGGCGTGACCGACACGTGATCGAGGCCTTCAAGGACTGGGTCGGGCGCTGGTGGCCGCCGCTGCGTCTGCGCTGGATCCTGTTCGCGGTGCTGCTGTTCGCCGCCGCCATGCCGGGGTTCGCGGCGCTCTACCTGCGGGTCTACGAGAACACCGTGGTGCGCCAGACCGAGGCCGAGCTGGTGGCGCAGGGCGCGGCCCTGGCGGCGGTGGCGGCCATCGAATGGCCCGGTGCGCCGCCGCCGCCGCCCAAGCCCGTCGACCCGCCCGAGGGCTACTACCGGCCCGAGTTCACCAGCATCGACCTCACGCTGGGCCAGGTGCTGCCCGAACGGCCCTGGATGCGGAAGACCCGCAACGCCCTGGACCCCGACGCCGTCTACGTGGCCCGGCGGATCAACCCGGTGATCGAGCGCACGCTCCAGACGACGCTGGCCTCCGTCTACATCCTGGACCGGCACGGCTACGGCGTGGCCGGGCAGGGGTACGGGCGCGACTTCTCGGGGCTGCCCGAGGTGCGCTGGGCGCTCTCGGGGCGGCCGTACACCGTGATGCGGATCAACGGCGACCTGGAGCGGCAGTCGTCGTTCGAGTGGCTCTCCAAGGCCTCCGGCATCCGCCTGCACCACGCCCGGCCCATCGTCGCCGGCGGCCAGGTGAAGGGGGTGCTCCTGCTCTCGCGCTCGCCACGGGCGCTGTTCCGGGGGCTCTACGAGGACCGCGGCAAGATCATCTTCGGCGCGGCGCTGATCCTCGGCATCCTGGTGATGCTGTCGGGCCTGGTCTCCCGCGGTGTCGCCGGGCCGATCGAGAAGCTGAGCGCCGCCTCGCGCCAGGTGGCGGCCGGCGGCGGCGAGATCCCGCCCACGCCGCGCACGGCGGCGCGCGAGATCCGCGACCTCTACGTGGACTTCCGCGCCATGGCCGAGCGGATCGAGCGGCGATCCGGCTACCTCCGCGACTTCGCCGCCGCGGTCAGCCACGAGTTCAAGACCCCGCTCGCCGGCATCGGCGGCGCCGTCGAGCTGTTGCAGGACCACTTCGAGACCATGTCGCCGGCCGAGCGCCGCCGGTTCCTCGACAACATCGCCGGCGACAGCGATCGCCTCTCGCAGCTCGTCACCCGCCTGCTGGACCTCGCCCGCGCCGACATGGCGCTGCCCGAGGCCGGCGTCTCGGCGGACCTCGCCGAGGCCGTCCGCCGCACCGTGGACGCCCAGGCCGCGGAGGCCTTCGCGGTCGCCGTCGACGCGCCCTCGGACCTTCCGGCCGTGGCCGCGCCGGCCACCACGCTGGAGAGCGTGCTGACCGTCCTGCTGCAGAACGCCCGCCAGGCCGGCGCGAAGCGGGCGCGGGTGCGGGCCGCGGTCGAGGGCGAGGATGTCGTCGTCACCGTCTCCGACGACGGTCCGGGGGTCCCCGAGGCTGACCGCGAGCGCCTGTTCGAGCCCTTCTTCACCAGCCGCCGCGCCCAGGGCGGCACCGGCCTCGGCCTGTCCATCGCCCGCTCCCTGCTGGCCGCCAGCCAGGGCCGCATCGAACTCGCCCCCGGCCCCGGCGCAACCTTCCGCGTGACCCTGCCGAGGGCTGCGTAGCCCTGCCTCTCCCGCTTGCGGGAGAGGGGAACCGCTCGCCGAGCGCAGCGAAGAGCGAGTGGTGGAGAGGGAAAGCCTCAAGCTCGGCGTTCAGTTCAGGCTGAAGGAACCGCCCTGCCGGCCGCTTTCCCTTTCCACCATCCGCTCTTCCCCCGGCCTTCGCCGGGGTCGGCGGACGGTCCCCCTTTCCCGCAGGCGGGAAAGGAAATGCACGAAATCTCCACATGCGCCTGCGGACCCCCTGCACGGCGGCGGCGCACGCTGGGATCATGGACGAGCCCCTCTCACCCACACCCGGCTACCGCCTCTCCCTCGCGGCGGCCGGCGAGGCCTGGTCCTGGCGGCTGACCACGCCTGAAGGCGGCGACCTCGGCGGTCTTGCCCCGGACCGCAGCGCCGCGCGTCGGTCAGCCGCCTTCACCGCCTCCGCGGTCTCGGCCCTGAAGCGGACGCACGCGCGGCGGTTCTAACTAAGCGTTGCGATGCCTGCCCGACAGATAGGGCGAGTTGCTCGGCGACCCTGCTCAGGCCGGGTTGGCTTCCAGGCGCTTGTCGAGATAGGCGCCGACGCGGCTCTCCACGTCGGGCAGGTTCTCCATCCAGAAGTGGCTGGCGCCGTCGACCACGTCGTAGTCGATCACGATGCCCTTCTGGGTGCGCAGCTTCGAAACGACGCGCTCCACGTCGACCGGCGGGACCACGCTGTCGTTCTGGCCGTGCAGGATCAGGCCCGAGGCCGGGCAGGGGGCCAGGAAGCTGAAGTCGTAGGCGTTGGTCGGCGGCGAGACCGAGATGAAGCCGTCCGTCTCCGGGCGCCGCATCAGCAGTTGCATGCCCACCCAGGCGCCGAACGAGTACCCGGCCACCCAGCACTGCGAGGCGGCCGGGTTGGTGCTCTGAAGCCAGTCCAGCGCCGTCGCCGCGTCGGCCAGCTCGCCGATGCCGCCGTCGAACTCGCCCTGCGAACGGCCGACGCCGCGGAAATTGAACCGCAGCACCGAGAAGCCGCGCTTCATGAACAGGTGGAAGAGCTGCACCGCGACGGGATTGTTCATCTGCCCGCCGGCCCTCGGGTGGGGATGCAGGATCAGGGCGACCGGCGCGGTCTCGCTCTTGCCCTGGGAATAACGGCCCTCGATCCGGCCGGCTGCACCCGTCAGCACCACTTCAGGCATGCGAACCCTACCTCCCGCATAATACTTGACTGTTTTACTCGGTCTTCCTAAGTCGCAACCATCCGGCGCGACCCGGTCCCCGCAGGGCGGGGGCTCATAACATAGGACGCCCCGGATGCGCGCGAAAACTGCATTGGCCCCCCCAAGGGACAAAAGGACTGCCATGCGTCTCTCCACGAAAGGCCGATATGCCGTGATGGCGATGGCCGACCTGGCGCGCCGCGAAAGCGAGGCCGTCCGCGCCGTGGCCCTGGCCGACATCGCCGCGCGGCAGGAGATTTCGCTCAGCTACCTGGAGCAACTGTTCGCCCGCCTGCGCCGCAAGGGCCTGGTGAAGAGCGCGCGCGGCCCCGGGGGCGGCTACCGCCTGGCGCGCGAGGCCGCGGCGACCTCCATCGCCGAGATCGTCCACGCCGTGGACGAGCCGCTGCGCGCCACCCGCTGCCACGCCGGCAAGGGCTGCATGATCCGGGGCGAACGCTGCCTGACCCACGACCTCTGGGCCGCCCTGGGCGACAGGATCGAGGACTACCTGGCCTCGGTCACCCTCGCCGACGTCGTCGGCGGCCGGCTGCGCGGCAGGGCCGCCGCATGAGCGTCTACCTCGACCATAACGCCACCGCGAAGGTCCGGCCGGAAGCCATCGCCGCGATGACGAAGGTGATGGAGAATGTGGGCAACCCGTCGTCCATCCACGCCGCCGGCCGCACGGCCCGCGCCGTCATGGAGCAGGCGCGCGAGCATGTGGCGAAGCTGATCGCGGCGCCGACCTCGACGGTGATCTTCCTGAGCGGCGGCACCGAGGCCAATGCGCTGGCCATCGAGAGCGCCGTGGCCGCGGGGACCCGCCGCCTGATCGTCTCGGCCGTCGAGCATGACTCCATCCGCGAGAGCGCCGCCGCCTCGGGCGTGGCGTTCGAAGTGCTGCCCGTGACCCGCGACGGGACCGCCGACCTCGACTGGCTGCGCGAACGCCTGTCCCGCTGGGACCCCGCCGACGGCAAGCCGTTCGTGGCCCTGATGCTGGCCAACAACGAGACCGGGGTGATCCAGCCGGTGAAGGAGGCGTCCGGGATCGTCCGCGCCGCCGACGGCTGGCTGCACGTCGACGCGATCCAGGCCGCCGGCAAGATCCCCGTCGACAGCCGCGCGCTGGGCGCCGACACGCTGGCGATCTCCGCGCACAAGATCGGCGGGCCGCAGGGCGTGGGCGCGCTCACCTTCGGCCCCCGCGCCACGCTGTCGCGCCGCCAGCACGGCGGCGGGCAGGAGCGCGGCCGGCGCGGCGGCACCGAGAACCTCCCCGGAATCAGCGGCTTCGGCGCGGCGGCTCAGATCGCGGTCGAGGGTCTGTCCTCGCAGGCGGCGTTCCGTGACGCCGCCGCCCGGCGCCTCGAGGCCGCCGGCGCCGTCGTGATCGGCGAGGGCGCCCCGCGCCTGCCCAACACCCTCTGCGTCGCCGCGCCCGGCTGGACGTCGGACCTGCAGGTCATGGCCCTCGACCTCGCGGGCGTGATGATCAGCGCGGGCTCGGCCTGCTCGTCGGGCAAGGTGAAGGCCTCGCCCGTGCTCACCGCCATGGGACTCGAAGACCTCGCCCCCTGCGCCATCCGCGTCTCGGGCGGCTGGTGCTCCACCGCCGAAGACTGGAACGGCTTCGCCGACGCCTGGCTCGAAGCGCATGCCCGCCACGCCGCGCGGCGGAAGGAAGTCGCGTAATGGCCGCCGTCAAACAGACCGTCGAACACGTCGCCAGCCTGGAAAAGTACAAGCACGGCTTCGTCACCGACATCGAGCAGGACTTCGCGCCCAAGGGCCTGAACGCCGACATCGTCCGCTTCATCTCGGCCAAGAAGGACGAGCCCGAGTGGATGCTGCAATGGCGCCTCGACGCCTTCGAGCGCTGGCTGGCGCTGGAGGAGCCCGCCTGGGCCAAGGTCAGCTTCCCGCGCATCGACTACCAGGACAGCTACTATTACGCGGCCCCGAAGGCGAAGGAGGGCCCCAAGAGCCTCGACGAGGTCGATCCCGACCTGCTGGAGACCTACAAGAAGCTCGGCATCCCGCTGAAGGAGCAGGAAGTGCTGGCCGGCGTGCAGGGCGCGCCGCGCTATGCCGTGGACGCCGTGTTCGACAGCGTCAGCGTGGTCACCACCTTCAAGAAGGAGCTGGCCCAGGCCGGCGTCATCTTCTGCTCGATGAGCGAGGCGATCCGCGAGCACGGCGACCTGGTGCGCCGCTACCTGGGCTCGGTCGTGCCGGTCAGCGACAACTATTTCGCCTGCCTGAACAGCGCGGTCTTCTCGGACGGCAGCTTCGTCTACGTGCCCCCGGGCGTGCGCTGCCCGATGGAGCTCTCGACCTACTTCCGGATCAACGCCGAGAATTCGGGCCAGTTCGAGCGCACCCTGATCGTCGCCGACAAGGGCGCCTACGTCAGCTACCTGGAGGGTTGCACCGCCCCGATGCGCGACGAGAACCAGCTCCACGCCGCCGTGGTCGAGCTGGTCGCCCTCGACGACGCGGAGATCAAGTACTCCACCGTCCAGAACTGGTACCCGGGCGATCCCGAGACCGGGAAGGGCGGCATCTATAACTTCGTCACCAAGCGCGCCGACTGCCGCGGCGACCGCTCGAAGGTCTCCTGGACCCAGGTCGAGACCGGCTCGTCGATCACCTGGAAGTACCCGTCCTGCGTCCTGCGCGGGAACGAGAGCTCGGGCGAGTTCTACTCGATCGCCATCACCAATGGCCGCCAGCAGGCGGACACCGGCACCAAAATGATTCACCTGGGCGCCAACACCCGCTCGCGCATCATCTCCAAGGGCATCAGCGCCGGGAAGAGCACCAACACCTATCGCGGCCTCGTCTCGGCCCACCCGAAGGCGAAGGGCGCGCGCAACTTCACCCAGTGCGACAGCCTGCTCATCGGCAAGTCCTGCGCCGCCCACACAGTGCCCTACATCGAGGCCCGCAACGGCCAGGCGGTGTTCGAGCACGAGGCGACGACCACGCGCCTCTCCGAAGACCAGCTCTTCTACGCCATGCAGCGCGGCCTCAGCCAGGAAGAGGCCGTCCAGCTCCTCGTCAACGGCTTCGTCAAGGACGTCCTGCAGGAACTCCCCATGGAGTTCGCCGTCGAGGCCCAGAAGCTGGTCGCGATCTCCCTGGAAGGGAGCGTGGGATGACGATCAAGGCGCAGAAGTCCAAGGCGCTCACGCTGAAGGACGCGTTCGAGACCGAGTTCGCCCGGCGCGAGATGGAGCGGCGCGCCCGCGACGAGGCCGAGCGGCGCCAGCAGGAGCAGGACCTCGCCTCGGCCAGGGCGCTGCACGAGGCGGTGAGCGCCGACGGCGACTTCCTGAAGGCGCGGGCGCTTTCGGCGGACCTGCGCCGCTACACCGTCTCGCTCGACCACAAGGCCTATCGGATCGCCGCCTACTTCGAGGCGGGCAAGGCGAGCGTCACCCTGTCCGACAAGCGCACCGCGAGCCCCGGCTCCACCGCGCCCCGCAAGCAAGAGACCGTCGAGGGCGTCGAGGACGCGCTGAAGGTCATGGCCCAGTTCCTCGCCGACGAGACCCGCTGAAGATGCTTTCCGTCCAAGACCTGCACGCCTCCGTCGACGGCAAGGAGATCCTGAAGGGCCTCAGCCTGGAGGTGCCCGCCGGCGAGGTCCACGCCATCATGGGCCCGAACGGCGCCGGCAAGTCGACGCTGAGCTACGTGCTGACGGGCCGCCAGGGCTACGAGGTCACCCAGGGCTCCGCGACCCTGGACGGCGAGGACCTGCTGGCGCTGGAGCCGAACGAGCGCGCGGCCAAGGGCGTCTTCCTGTCGTTCCAGTATCCGCTGGAGATTCCGGGCGTCCCGGCGCTCACCTTCATCCGCACGGCGCTGAACGCCCAGAAGAAGGCGCGCGGCGAGCCCGAGGTCAGCGCGCCGGAGTTCCTGAAGCTGGCCCGCGCCAAGGCCGCCGAGCTCCGGATCGACTTCGACATGCTGAAGCGCGCGCTCAACGTCGGCTTCTCCGGCGGTGAGAAGAAGCGCATGGAAATCCTTCAGATGGCGATGCTTTCGCCGCGCTTCCTGATCCTCGACGAGACCGACTCGGGCCTCGACATCGACGCCCTGCGGATCGTCGCCGATGGCGTGAATGCGCTCCGCTCGCCCGACCGCGCCATGCTGGTGATCACCCACTACCAGCGCCTGCTCGACTACATCAAACCCGACCGCGTCCACGTGCTTTCGGCCGGCCGCATCGTCGCCTCGGGCGGCCCCGAGCTGGCCCTGGAGCTGGAGCGCGAGGGCTACGACAAGTACGCGAGGGCCGCGGCGTGACGCCCTTTTACCAAACCCCGATTGTCATCCTGGTTTCGCCGCAAGCGAAGACCGGGACCCAACGCGCCACGAAACGTCGATCTCTCCAGACCAGGCGCGCCGCCGGGGTCGTTCTCGTCCTGCCCCATCGACGCCAGGCCCCGGGTTGGGTCCCGGTCTTGGGCTGCGCCCAAACCGGGATGACAGCTTTTGTTGGCGGAGCCGCCGCATGAGCGTCGCCTCCGCCATCCGCATCCGCGACGCCGCCGAACTGCCCGGCAAGCGCGACGAGGACTGGCGCTGGACCGACCTGCGCGGCCTGATCCGCGAGGTGCCGCCCGCCTCGGCGCCCACCGGCGCCGTCGGCGCGGGCCCGTTCGACGCCTTGGCCGACGAGGTCGTGGTGGTCGCCAACGGCGAGGGCGCGGCGCACGTCAGCGTGGAGCCGCACGGCAAGCGCATCGTCGCACTGCGCATCGTCTCCCGCGGCGACGGCAGCCACGCCGCCCGCGTGTCGATCGACGTCGAGGCCGATGCGAAGCTTCGCCTGCTGGAGAGCTATGAGGGGCAGGGCGGCTACCTCAGCCAGACGCAGCTCGTCTTCAGCCTGGGCGCCGGCGCGCAGGTGGAACGGATCGTGCTGGCCTCGGACGACGCCGAGGGTGTGACGGTGAGCCAGGCCGAGGTCCAGCTCGCGGCCGGCGCCGAGTTCGGCCAGACCGTGGTGACCGCCGGCGCCCGCCGCCAGCGGATCGAGACGACGGTCCACCATCCAGGCGGCCACGCGGCCCTGCGCCTCGACGGCGTCTACCTGCTGGCCGACAAGCGCCACGCCGACCTCACGACCGTGGTCACCCACGAGGGCCTCGACGGCGTCACCGGGCAGCTCACCAAGGGCGTCGTGCGCGACCAGGCGCGTGGCGTCTTCCAGGGCCGCATCGTGGTCGCCGAGGGCGCCGACAGGACCGACGCGCGCATGGGCCACCACGCCCTGATCCTCTCGGACCGCGCCGAGGTCGACGCCAAGCCCGAGCTGGAGATCTACGCCGACGATGTCTCCTGCGCCCACGGCAATACGGTGGGCCGGCTGGACGAGGATGCGCTGTTCTACGCCCGCCAGCGCGGCATCCCCGAGCCCGAGGCCCGCGCCATTCTCACGGAGGCGTTCGTGGGCGAGGTGGTCGACCGGATCTGGTTCGAGGGCGCGCGCGACGTCGTCCGCGCCTGGGTCGCCGCAAGGCTGGGAGGCTGAACATGGCCTTCGACGCCGAGGCGATCCGCGCCGACTTCCCGATCCTCTCGCGCCAGGTCAACGGCAGGCCGCTGGTCTATCTGGACAGCGCCGCCTCGGCCCAGAAGCCGCGCGCCGTCATCGAGGCGATGACGCACGCGATGGAGCACTCGTACGCCAACGTCCACCGCGGCCTGCACACGCTGGCCAACGAGACCACCGACGCCTACGAGGCCGCGCGCAACAAGGTGGCCGCGTTCGTGGGCGCCGCGCCCACCGAGATCGTCTTCACCAAGGGCGGCACCGAGGCGGTGAACCTGGTGGCGGCTGGGATCGGCGCGACGCTGGAGCCCGGCGACGAGATCGTGATCTCGGAGATGGAGCACCACGCCAACATCGTCCCCTGGCACTTCCTGCGCGAAAAGAAGGGCACGGTGCTGAGGTGGGTCCCGGTCACCGACGACGGCCGCCTGGACCTGGCGGCCTTCCAGGACCTGCTGGGTCCCAGGACGAAGGTCGTGGCGCTCAGCCACATGTCGAACGTGCTGGGCACGATCAACGACGCCAAGGCCCTGGCGCGGATGGCCCACGAGGCGGGCGCGCTCGTGCTGTTCGACGGCTGCCAGGCCATCGTCCACAAGCCGGTGGACGTGAAGGACCTCGACGCCGACTTCTACGTCTTCTCCGGCCACAAGCTGTATGGCCCGACCGGCATCGGCGTCCTCTACGGCAAGGCCGAGCGCCTGGCCGCCTTGCCGCCGTACCAGGGCGGGGGCGAGATGATCGGCGTCGTCAGCAAGGACGAGATCACCTACGCCGACCCGCCGCACCGCTTCGAGGCCGGCACGCCGCCGATCCTGGAGGCCATCGGCCTGGGCGCGGCCGTCGACTGGCTGTCGGCCCAGGACCGCTTCGCCATCGCCGAGCACGAGCACGCGCTCTACGCCCGCGTGCGCGAGCGGCTGGCGGGCGCGAACTGGCTGCAGGTCATCGGCGAGGCGCCGGGGAAGGGGGCGATCCTGTCCTTCACCGTCGACGGCGCGCACGCCCACGACGTGGCCCAGATCCTCGACCGCTACGGGGTGGCCGTCCGAGCCGGGACCCACTGCGCCGAGCCCCTGATGCGGCGTTTCGGCGTGACGTCGAGCGCGCGCGCCTCCTTCGCCCTATATAACACCCTGGAAGAGGCCGACGCCTTCGTGGATGCGCTCACGAAGACTCAGGCATTCTTCGCTTAGCCTCATGAGCCCGATGGACGACGCGACCGCCATAGAGCCGACCGCCACCCCGCCGCTTTCCCAGGCGGAGCTGGACGCGCTCACCGATCAGCTCATCGAGAAGCTGAAGACGGTCTACGACCCGGAGATCCCGGTCGACATCTACGAGCTGGGCCTCGTCTACAAGGTCGACGTCTCCGACGACAAGGACGTGGCGATCGACATGACCCTGACCGCGCCGGGCTGCCCGGTGGCCGGCGAGATGCCGGGCTGGGTCCAGGATGCCGTCAACGAGATCCCGGAGGTCCGCTCGGTGAAGGTCGAGCTGGTCTTCGACCCGCCCTGGGACCCTTCGAGGATGAGCGACGAAGCCAAGCTCGCGCTCAACATGTTCTGATGACCCACATCGACATCAACCCGGCCCCACGCCCGCGCCGCCCGCGCCCCAAGGTGGTCAGCCTGACCGACGCCGCCGCCGAACGCGTGCGCGAGATCATGGGCAAGGCGGAGAAGCCCTACGCGGGCCTGCGCGTCGGCGTGAAGAACGGCGGCTGTGCGGGGCAGGAATACGTCCTGGAGTACGCCGAGACCGCCGGTCCGCTGGACGAGGTGGTCGAGGACAAGGGCGTGACCATCCTGGTCGAGCCCAAGGCGGTGCTGTTCCTGCTGGGCACCGTGATCGACTACGAGGTCACCAAGCTCTCCGCCAAGTTCGTGTTCCGCAATCCCAACGAGACCGACGCCTGCGGCTGCGGCGAGAGCGTCACGATCCAGCCGGCCAGGCTGGACTGACCTGACCATTACACGAGTGAAACTCGACGGATCGCCCGAACGGGGTATCCTGCGTCCAGCAACTCGGGACACCCCATGACCGACGACGTCGAACTGCGCCGACTGGCCATCCGCCGCGCCGATATGAAGCTGGCTTTCCGCAGCCACCTCATGGCCTACGTGGTGGTCAACGCCGGCCTGACGGCGATCTACGTCATGACCTCGTTCGGCGATTACTTCTGGCCGATCTGGCCGATGCTGGGCTGGGGCATCGGCCTCGGCGCGCACGCCGCGTCGGTCTACATGAACGGCGAGGGCATCCGCGACCGTCTCATCGAGGAAGAACTCGAGAAGCTCCGCCGCTCGCGGCCCTAGGAACGCGCGCAACCTGCCAGCTCAGCATGCGCCGCAGGCGCGCTATTTCTCACCACCAAGAACACCAAGATCACGAAGGGTCCGGGAAGTGCGCCGCGCTCATCCGTGGCGGCTTGGTGGTCTTGGTGCTCTTCGTGGTTGAATCGACACGGCGCTGCCGCGCCCAGCCCAGGGTCCTAATCCCCGGCGTAGGCGTAGGGGCCGCCGCGCTCCAGCGCCCGCCGGTAGGCCGGCCGCTGGTGGATCCGCTTCAGGAAGGCCGCCAGCCTGGGCCGCCCGACGCGCGCCGCCGCCCGCTCGGCCGCGGCCTCCAGCGGGAAGCTCATCATGATGTCGGCGGCGCTGAACTCCGGCCCGGCGAACCACTCGGCCTTTTCCAGTTCGCCCTCGATGTAGTCGAGGTGCGCGGCCACCTGGGGGTCGATGAAGCCCTGCTGCGCCTGCCTGGCGATGGTCCGGACCAGCGGCCGCACGATGGCGGGCGAGCGCGGCGCCATCTCGCCGAACACCAGCTTCAGCAGCAGCGGCGGCATGGCCGAGCCCTCGGCGTAGTGCAGCCAGTAGCGCAGGCGGCGGTACTCGGGCGTGCCCACGGGGGCGGCGAGGCGACCGGCGCCATAGCGCTCCAGGATGTACTCGATGATCGCGCCGGTCTCGGCGACCGTCTCGCCGTCCTCCGTGACCACCGGCGACTTGCCCAGCGGATGCACGGCCTTCAGCTCCGGCGGCGCCAGCATCGTCTTCGGATCGCGCGCGTAGCGGACGATCTCGTAGGGCGCCTCCAGCTCCTCCAGGAGCCACAGCACGCGCTGCGAGCGGGAGTTCTCGAGGTGATGGACGGTCAGCACGAATGGACCCTCGCAAACGGCGGCGTCGCCCGCGAGGGTCCTTACCCTGTAAGCGGAAGCGGCGGCTAGCGGCCCGTGAACTTCGCCGGGCGTTTCTGGGCGAAGGCCATGATGCCTTCGCGGGCGTCGCCGGTGCGTGCGGCGACGCCTTGCGCGTAGGCTTCCGCCTCCAGTTGTTCGTGCCAGGCGGAGTCGAGGGACTCCCAGACGAGGTTGCGGGTCAGCGCCAGGGAGGCCGGGCCGTCGGCCAGGGCGCGGGCGTACTGCATGGCGGCGTCCATCAGCTCGGCGTCCGGGACGCACCTGTTGATCAGGCCCCATTCGGCCGCCGTCCTGGCCGGGAGCTTCTCGCCCAGCAGCATCAGCTCCATGGCCCGCGCCTTGCCGATCAGGCGCGGCAGCATCCAGGTCGCGCCGCCGTCCGGCACCAAGCCGATGCGGCGGAAGGCCAGCAGGAAGTAGGCGCTTTCGGCGGCCACGACGAGGTCGGCGGCCACGGCGAGTGAGACGCCCACCCCGGCGGCCACGCCGTTCACGGCCGAGACCAGCGGCTTCGGCGACTTGCGGACCGCCGCCACGAACGGGTTGAAGGTGCGCAGCAGCGCCTGGTTCGGGCCCGTCGTCGCATCGGTCGCGCGGCTGGCGGAATTGCCGCCCGACAGGTTCGCGCCCGAACAGAAGCCGCGGCCTTCGCCGGTGATGACGATCGCGCGGGCCTTGTCGCCATAGGCGAAGTCGTCGAACGCGGCCTGCAACTCGCCCATCAGGTCGATGCCCGCGGCGTTCAGCGTGCCGGGGTCGGAAAGGGTGATGACGCCGACGCCGTCCTCGACGCTCGTCTTCACCTTGGCGGGGGTCTGCGCGCCGTCCATGGCGTCCTCCGTTGAGCTTTTGTCGCGGTCAACGAAGCCAGAATACCCTCGCGTCAGCCAAGGGCGAAAACGCGGTGCGGCCCTAGGCGGCCCTGGGCTTGGCCTTCGAGGCCTCGTCCAGCCCGGCCAGGGTGTTGCGGTTGCGGCCGGCGTTCTTCGACGCGTAGAGCGCCTCGTCGGCCCGCTCCAGCAGCATGACCGGCGTCTCGCCGGGCTGCTTCTCGGCGATCCCGCCCGAAATGGTGATCGCGCCCAGGTCCTCGTTGGTCGAGCGGCGCTTCAGGATGCGCGAACTGATCTCCTCGCGGGCCTGCTCCAGCGCCTGCAGCGCGACCCCAGGCGCTTCGCCCGGGAAGATCACGGCGAATTCCTCACCGCCGTAACGCGCGGCGAATCGCTGACCGGCTTCGGCGATGCGACCTATGACGCTCGCCACATAGCGAATGACCTGATCGCCCGTCTGGTGGCCCCAGGTGTCGTTGAACGACTTGAAATGGTCGATATCGACGATGGCCAGCGTGACCGGGCCCTGGCAGGCGGCCTCCAGCGCCTCGTCGAAGGCCTTGCGGTTCGCGAGGTTGGTCAGGCCGTCGGTCATCGCCTCGCGGCGCACCTGCTCCAGGTGTTCGCGCAGCTTGCCCAGTTCGTCGGTGGTCTCGGCCAACTGGTTTTCCAGCGCCGAGTTCTCGTCCCGGACTCGCCGGGTGGCCTGCGACAGGGTCTCGACCATCACGCGGACGGCCTCGGCGTCCTCGCCCTGCAGCGACTCCGACGCGGTGGCCAGTTGCTGGCCGTAGGCTTCGCTGGTCTCGCGGGCCGACTCGATGGCGCGGGAGACGCTGTCCAGTTCCTCGGTCAGGCTCTTGCCGGCGTCGATCAGCTCACCCGACAGCTTGCCGCTGGGCAGGTGCTTCGCGGCGAGCTCCTCGCCCATGTGTTCGGTGAACTGCTCGCCGGACTCGATGACCGAGGCGATCTGCTGCGTCACCTCGCTGTCCTTCGAGGACACGTAGTGCAGCCAGAGTTCGAAATTGACCGCCGTCGGCCAGACGCGATGGGCCTCCATCGCGTCGATCGCCCTCTTGGCCAGTTCGTAGGCCTTGGCGCCTCTCAGCAGGGAATCGATATCCGACGACATAGGCCGGGACCCTACGGGCCGACCCCAAACGACCCGTTAAAGGCGCCGGTTAATCATCCGTGGATCGCGGCGGCGGGCGCATCAGGAACGCCGGCGTATCGCCGCCGAACCCGCGGACGCCGCGGTCCTCCCGATCCTCGCGATCGCGGCGCCGGCCGTCGTCGCGGCGGGGCTCGTCGCGGCGTGGGCGATCCTCGCGCGGCGGGCGCTCGTCGCGCGCCGGACGTTCGGCGCGGGCAGGGGCCTCGGCGTCACGCTCCCGGCGCTCGCGGCGCGGGCGCTCAGGGGCGTTCCGGGCGCTCGGGCCGCTCGGGCCACGCCTCGACGGCCTCGGCGCCGCTTCGGCAGCCAGCGCCTCGGCGCCGGCGGGGCGGCCTTCGCGGGGACCGCGGTCCCGGTCGCGTCCGCTGCGCTCGCGCCCGCGGCTGCGATCGCGGTCGCGCCCGCCGCCACGGGGGCTGCGGGGCTCGTCCTTGATCGAGGCCCAGTCGATGCCCTCCAGCGTCGTCTCTTCAGGCGTCTTGCCGATCAGCTTCAGCACCTTGTCGAGGTTGCGGCTGTCGGCCGGCGTCACGATCATGAACGCCTTGCCCAGGCGACCGGCGCGCCCGGTCCGGCCGATCCGGTGGACGTAGTCGTCGGCGTGGTGCGGGACGTCGTAGTTGAAGACGTGGGTCACGTCGGGGATGTCGAGCCCGCGGGCCGCGACGTCCGAGGCGCAGAGCAGTTTCAGCTCGCCCTTGCGGAACGCCTCCAGCGTGCGCATCCGCGTGGCCTGGTCGAGATCGCCGTGGATCGGGGCCGCGTCGAAGCCGTACTTCTTGAGCGACTTGGCGACGATATCGACCTCGCTCTTGCGGTTGCAGAAGACGATGCCGTTCTTCACGTCCTCGCCCTCGATCAGGGCGCGCAGCGCCGTGCGCTTGGCCTTCGGATCGGCGGTCGGGATGCGGACCAGGTGCTGGGTGATCGTCTCGGCGGTGGTCGCCGGGCGGGCGGCCTCCAGGCGGGTCGGGTTCTTCAGGAACTGCTGGGTCAGCCGTGTGATCTCGGGCGGCATGGTGGCCGAGAAGAACAGCGTCTGCTTCTTCGGCGGCGTCAGCTTGAAGATGCGCTCGATGTCCGGGATGAAGCCCATGTCGAGCATGCGGTCGGCCTCGTCGACCACCATGATCTGCACGCCGGTCAGCAGGAGCTTGCCGCGTTCGAAGTGGTCGAGCAGGCGGCCCGGCGTGGCGATCAGCACGTCGACGCCGCGGTCCAGCTTCAGTTCCTGGTCGGTGAACGAGACGCCGCCGATCAGCAGCGCCCACGTCAGCTTCTGACCCCTGGAGTACTTGTCGAAGCTGGCGGCCACCTGGTCGGCCAGTTCGCGGGTGGGGGCGATGACGAGAGCGCGCGGCATGCGGGCGCGGGCCCGGCCGGCGGCCAGCTTGTCGATCATCGGCAGGGTGAAGGCGGCGGTCTTGCCGGTGCCGGTCTGGGCGATGCCCAGGACATCCTGGCCCGCCAGGGCGACCGGGATCGCGCTCGCCTGGATCGGCGTTGCGGTGGTGTAGCCGGTCTCGGCGACGGCGGCGAGGGTCGCGGGCGAAAGCCCCAGGTCTGAAAATTCGGTCATTCGGTACTTAAGATGCGGCGCGCTCCCGGGATCGGGCAAGGCGCATCGCGGCGGCGCGGACGGAGATCGCCGCGCGCGCGGAACATACGTTTCGCCGCCCTCGTGTCAACGCATGCTCCAGCCTGCGGGTGCATGCGCCGCAGGACGGCTACCGAAAGTGGCGCCGGGCGTCCATTCGATCATGGAGAATCCGGGCGACGGCCACGCCATAGTCGGTGACGCGAAATAGATCAGATGCCGTTCGACCGGCCAGCGACGATAGCCGCGTCGGATGTGGTCGCAGGTCGGCGCGATGAGCGGATGCTGGGCGAGGGCGACCAGAGCATCCGTCACGTTGTCGACGTACCGATCCGCTTGCGCCAAACCCCAACGTTCACTCGTGAAACGCCAGATCGCCTCCAAGTCCCTGCTCGCTGCCGGGGCGAGGCGATATTCAGCCACGACGCATGGAATGCTTGAACGCTTCCCTATCGAACGGCTCGGGCGGCCCGCTGCGTTCGCCCTCGATCAGCGCGTCGCGGATCGCCTGAAGATCGTCCTCGTGCTCCTGCTCGCGGCGGATCAGGTCGCGCAGGCATTCGCTGTCGTTGGTGTAGCGGCCAACGTCGATCTGACGCTTGATCCAACTGTCCTGCGTGTCCGTGAGGGTAATGGTCTTGCGCACGGTCGCCACGACGCCCTCCATGTATATGCGTGGATGATCATACTTTCGATGCGCTAAATGTCCAGGTCGGCCGCGGCGAACTCGGCGTTTTCCTGGATGAACTGGAAACGCGCCTCGGGCTTGCGGCCCATCAGGCGCTCCACGAGGTCCTCCACCTGCTCCTCGGCGCGGGGTAGGGTGACCCGCGCGAGCGTGCGGGTCTTCGGATCCATCGTGGTTTCCTTGAGCTGGCCGGGCATCATCTCGCCCAGGCCCTTGAACCGGCTGGTCTCGGGCTTCTTGCCCCTGAAGACGGTCGCCAGCAGTTCGTCGCGGTGTTCGTTGTCCCGCGCGTAGACGGCCTTGCCGCCGTGGCTCAGGCGGTAGAGCGGCGGCAGGGCGAGATAGAGCCGGCCGGTGCGGATCAGGTCCGGCATGGTGCGCCAGAAGAAGGTGATCAGCAGGCTCGCGATGTGGGCGCCGTCGACGTCGGCGTCGGTCATGATCACGATACGGTCGTAGCGGAGGTCTTCCTCCCTGAACTTCGCCCCCGCCTGCGCGCCCAGCGCCAGCAGTAGGTCCGACAGTTCCTTGTTGCCGCCGAACTTGTCGATCGAGGCCGAGGCCACGTTCAGGATCTTGCCCCGGAGCGGCAGGATCGCCTGGGTCTTGCGGTCGCGCGCCTGCTTGGCCGAGCCGCCGGCCGAGTCGCCCTCGACCAGGAACAGCTCGGTGCCCTCCGTGGACGAGCCGGCGCAGTCGGCCAGCTTGCCCGGCAGGCGCAGCTTGCGCGTCGCCGAGGCGCGAGCGACCTCCTTCTCCTTGCGCCGCTTCAGCCGCTCCTCGGCGCGCTCCACGACGAACTGGAGCAGCGCGCTGGCGGCCTTCGGCTGCGCGGTCAGCCAGTGGTCGAAGGGGTCGGCGATGGCCTTCTCGACCAGCCGTTGGGCCTCGGACGAGGACAGCTTCTCCTTCGTCTGGCCCTGGAACTCCGGGTCGCGGATGAAGACGCTGACCAGGGCGCCGGCCTGGGCCGTCACGTCGTCGGCGGTGATCAGGCCGCCGCGCTTCTCGCCCACCAGTTCGGCGTATTGCTTCAGGCCGCGGGTCAGGGCCGCGCGCAGGCCGCTCTCGTGCGTCCCGCCCTCCGGCGTCGGCACGGTGTTGCAGTACGACTGCATGAAGCCGTCGGCTTCGCCGAAGCCGGCGGGCGTCCAGGCCACGGCCCACTCGACCTTGCCCGTCTCGCCGGGGCGCTCGTAGCGGCCGCTGAACGGCTCGGGCGTCGTGGTCTCCAGCCCCTTGATCCGCTCGGCCAGGAAGTCGGCCAGGCCGTTCGGGAAGCGGAACGTCGCCTCGGGCGGGGTCTGGTCGTGGATGCGCCCATTTTCAGAGAGAAGTTGGGGATCGCATTTCCAGCGGATCTCGACGCCACCGAACAGGTAGGCCTTCGACCGCGCCATCCGGTAGAGCCGGGCCGGCTTGAACGCGACGGTCTCGCCGAAGATCACCGGGTCGGGCGTGAAACTGATCTGGGTGCCCTTCTTGCGGGTCGGCCCCAGCTTCTCGATCGGCCCGATCGGCTTGCCGCGGGTGAAGGCCTGGCGCCACTCGAAGCCGTCCTTCCAGACGGTCACCTCGACGCGCTCGGAGAGCGCGTTCACCACCGACACGCCCACGCCGTGCAGGCCGCCCGAGGTCTCGTAGGCCTTGCCCGAGAATTTCCCGCCCGAGTGCAGGACGGTCATGATCACTTCCAGCGCCGACTTGCCCGGATGCTTCGGGTGCGGGTCGACGGGGATGCCGCGTCCGTCGTCGGTGACCGAGAGCTGGCCGTCGGCGTCGAGGCTGACGGTGATCACCTTGGCGTGGCCGGCGACGGCCTCGTCCATGGCGTTGTCCAGCACCTCGGCGAACAGATGGTGCAGCGCCCGCTCGTCGGTGCCGCCGATGTACATGCCCGGCCGCTTGCGGACGGGCTCCAGCCCTTCGAGGACCTCGATGTCCTTGGCCGAATAGCCGCCGCCCTTGGTCACCGCCGCGTCGGCGCGCGGCTCATGGCTCTCGGCCAGGGGCGCGGCCGGGACGGGGTTCAACGCATCGTCGCCGAAGAGGTCGGGAGCGGGCTGGGCGGAAGACTTGGGCATGGAGCCTGAAAGGTGGTGCGATTCTGAGGGGCTCCGGTATGAATCGGGAGCCTCGGGAAGGCAATGCGGCGAGTCGCGGGGGATGAGCGGCGTGAGCAGCTGGAAGGATCCGCAGATCGCTGGCGTGCGGGCCCTGCTCGCCGCGCGGGCGCCCGACCCGGCCGCGCCGCCGACGTTCGCAGAGCGCCGGGCCGGCATGGACGCGGTGGGCGAGGCCGGGGCGCTGCCGACCGGCTGCTACCACGAGCCGCACGCCCTGGCGGGCGTGAAGGGCGAGCGGGTCGTGCCGCAGGGCGTGGTCGAAGGCCGCCGCCTCCTCTACCTGCACGGCGGCGGCTACACGATCGGCAGCCCGCGCAGCCACCGCCCGATGGTGGCCCGCATCGCCGAGGCCGCGAAGGCGATCGCGCTCGTGCCCGACTACCGCCTCGGCCCCGAGACGCGTTTCCCGGGCGCGGTGGAGGACGCCACCGCCGTCTACCGCGCGCTGCTGGAGGCGGGGACCGATCCCGGCCAGGTCGCCGTGGCGGGCGACTCCGCGGGCGGCGGGCTCGCGATGGCGCTGGCGCTCTCGCTGAAGGCCGAGGGGCTGCCGCAGCCGTCGAGCTATGTCTCCATCAGCCCGTGGGCCGACCTCACGCAGTCCGGCGCCAGCTACAGCGCGAAGCGCGAGACCGATCCGGTGATCACCAAGGCGGGGCTGGACCAGATGGCGCTCGCCTACCTGGGCGGCCTCGATCCGCACGACCCGCTGGCTTCGCCGATCTTCGGCGATTTCGAGGGCGTGGCGCCGGTCCTGATCCAGACGGGCTCGGAGGAGGCGCTGCTCTCCGACAGCATCACGCTCGCCGACGTCCTGGCCCACGCCCGCGTCGAGGTCCGCCTCGAGGTCTGGCCCGAGATGATCCACGTCTTCCAGGCCTACGGCGCGGTGCTCAACGCCGCCCGCCGCGCCGTCAGGGTCGCCGGCGCCTGGATGGACGAACGGTTCGCCTGACCGGCTATTTCAGTGGCTTGTAGATCTCACTGAGCAGGTCCGGCTTGCCGGCCACGCGCTGCAGGCGAGGGTAGCGGAGGCCGCCCCTGTAGTCGATGTCGAGCACGCGGAAGTGGTCGCCGTCCTTCACGATCAGCCGGATCGGCTCCTTGCCGTCCTTGGCCGCCGTGATCGCGTCCCGCAGCCGGTCGGCGTCGTAGGTGAAGCCGTTCACCGCGATGATCCTGTCGCTGACCGACAGCCCCGCCTTGAACGCCGGGCCTTCCCACAGGACGCTGGTGATCGCGCCCTCCCGGTTCAGCACGAGGCCGACGGAGTAGGTGAGGTCCACCTGCTTGCGGCCGGCGTCGTTGTCCTTCCAGTACTTGGTCGGCGTCTCGGTATAGACGAGCTGGTAGCCGCCGCGGGCGACGCCATCCAGCGGGAAGGCCGGCGCGACATCGCGGAAGCGCCGGGTCAGGAAGTCGGCCCAGTCGTACGGCGTCACCGCGTTCAGGCCCTTCACCACGTCGTCGAAGGTGTAGGTGAGGGGCTGCTTCCACGCCCCGTCGTTCACGCCGAAGAAGGCGCGGGCGAAGTCGTCCAGCGACTTCCGGCCGTTGGTGCGCTCGCGGATCAGGGTGTCGGCGTCGAGCCAGACGAGCTGGCCCTCGGAATAGTAGTCCTCGCTGCGCTGCCAGCTCGTCCAGGGGATCGCGCGGCGGCTGGCGATGATCGGATCGTTGGTGGTGTCCTCCACCGAACGCCACTGGCGGCCCGGCCGGCCCGCGGAATAGGCCGCCGCCGTCATGGCCAGCGCGTCCAGCGTCTGCTCCCTGGTCACCAGGCCCGAGCGGGCGCCCAGCACGAAGCCCCAGTACTGGTCCTGGCCCTCGTAGACCCACAGCAGGCTGTCGCGCATCGGCGTGTTGAAGTTGGGCGTCCAGAGGTCGGCCGGGCGGCGGTACTTGCCGTCCCAGCTATGGTTGTACTCGTGCGGCAGCAGGTTCCTGCTCGGCGCGCGGTTGTCCCAGTCGACGAAGTAGTCGGTCGTGGTCCCGTTCTCGCTCGACCGCTGGTGTTCCAGGCCGATGCCGCCCATGCGGTCGGTCAGCGCCAGCAGGAAGTCGTAGTGGTCGTAGTGCCGCGCGCCGTACAGCCTGTCGGCCTGCCGGATCAGCTCGCGGTGCTGCTCGATCTGCTCGGGCGTGGCGTCGAGGAGCTCCGGCCGGTCGGCCACCACGTTCAGGCGGACGGGCGACTTGCCCGAGGTGTCCAGGTCCCAGCGCCTGAAATAGCGGCCGGCGAACATCGGCGAGTCCATCAGGGTGTCGAAGTCGACGGTCTTGAAGCGGATGGTGTTGTCGACGTTGGAGACCGTCTCCAGCGCGGTGCCGTAGCCCCAGCCGGCCGGCAGCCGGATCGTGGCCTCGATGGGGATGCGCCGCGTGAAGTAGCCGGCCGGGTACATCGCTAGGTTCAGCCACTGGGCGTTCAGCATCTCGGGCGTCATCACCACGCGGCCCTGGTCCGTGGCGGTGGGCGAGAGGTGCTGGAACTCCACGTCCAGCGCCGTCGCGCCGGCCGGCGGCGTCACGTGGAAGGCGAACACCTGCACCGGGTCGCGCGTCCAGGGGATCACCTGGCCGTTCGCCCGGATGGTCAGGCCGGCCATGTTGTAGAGCGCATTCCTGGGCGAATGCCCGCCCGGAACCCACTGCGGATAGAGCAGCGTGACGGGGCCGGGGCCCGCCAGCGGGATCGTCTGGCGGACGCGGAAGATGCGGCGCTCCACGTCCGTCGCGTCGACGGTGACCTTCAGCACGCCCGGATAGGCGATGTCCCGCGGCGCCGCGACCGGCGGCGGCATCGGGTAGGGCTGGGGACCCTCGGACGGCTGGGCGAGGGCAGGCGGGGTCACGGCGAGCAGGGCTGCGACGAAGAGCGCTGATTTCAAGGAGACAGGCCTCGAAGGACGGGGGTGACTGGCCCCGTTCTAGTGCGGGTCGCCGGGCCGGCTCAACTACCGCTCGGCGCAGTGGGGCGCGCGCTCGCGCCCGAATGAAAAGGCCGCGGATCGCTCCGCGGCCCTTCCATCACCTGAGCATCAGGCGGCTAGCATTTGAAGTACATGTCGAATTCCACCGGGTGAGGGTGGAGCTGGAGGCGCATGACCTCCTCCATCTTCAGCTCGATGTAGGCGTCGATGAAGTCGTCGTCGAAGACGCCGCCCTTCTTCAGGAAGGCCCGGTCCTTGTCGAGCGCCTCGAGGGCCTCGCGCAGCGAACCGCACACTTCCGGGATCTTCTTCTGCTCGCGCGGGGGCAGGTCGTAGAGGTTCTTGTCGGCCGGGGCGCCCGGATCGATCTTGTTCTCGATGCCGTCGAGGCCGGCCATCAGCAGCGCCGTGAACGTCAGGTAGGGGTTGCCCATCGGGTCCGGGAAGCGGGCTTCGATGCGCTTGCCCTTCGGGCTGTCGACGTGCGGGATGCGGATCGAGGCCGAGCGGTTGCGGGCCGAATAGGCCAGCTTCACCGGGGCTTCGTAGCCGGGCACCAGGCGCTTGTAGGAGTTCGTCGTCGAGTTCGAGAAGGCGTTGATCGCCTTGGCGTGCTTGATGATGCCGCCGATGTACCAGAGGCACATGTCGCTCAAGCCCGCGTACTTGTCGCCCGCGAACAGGGGCTTGCCGTTGCTCCAGATCGACTGGTGGACGTGCATGCCCGAGCCGTTGTCGGCGAACATCGGCTTGGCCATGAAGGTGGCCGTCTTGCCGTAGGCGTGGGCCACGTTGTGGATCACGTACTTATAGAGCTGCAGGCGGTCGGCCATGGTGATCATGGTGTCGAACTTCAGGCCCAGCTCGTGCTGCGCCGGCGCCACCTCGTGGTGGTGCTTCTCGGGCTTCATGCCGAGCTCGCCCATCACCGCCAGCATCTCGCCGCGCAGGTCCTGGCCGCTGTCGACCGGGTTCACCGGGAAGTAGCCGCCCTTCGGGCCCGGGCGGTGGCCCATGTTGCCTTCCGGATAGGCCTTGCCCGAGCTGACCGGCAGTTCGGTCGAGTCATACGAGTAGAAGGTGTTGTGCGGGGCGGTGTCCCAGCGAACGTCGTCGAAGACGAAGAACTCGGCCTCGGGGCCGAAGTAGACGGTGTCGCCGATCCCGGCCGCCTTCACGTAGGTCAGCGCCGCCTTGGCGATCGAGCGCGGGTCGCGGTTGTAGGGCGTGTTCGTGTCGGGGTTCACGATGTCGCACATCAGCGCCAGCGTGGTCTGCTGGTAGAACGGGTCGATGATCGCCGTGTCCAGGTCGGGACGCAGCTTCATGTCCGACTCGTTGATGGCCTTCCAGCCGGCGATCGAGGAGCCGTCGAACATGGTCCCGTCGGTGAGGAACTCCTCGTCGACCAGGTCGATGTCGAAGGTCACGTGCTGCATCTTCCCGCGCACGTCGGTGAAGCGGACGTCGACGTATTTGACGTCCTTCTCCTTGATCATATCCAGGATGTCTTTGGCGCTGGCCATGTTGGTTATCCCCTTTCGATAGTCTCGATGTTCGACGTCAGATGGCGATGGAGCCGGATTCGCCGGTGCGGATGCGCACGACGTCCAGCACCTCGGAGACGAAGATCTTGCCGTCGCCGATCCGGCCGGTGCGCGCCGCGGCCGAGATGGCCTCGATCGCCCGATCCAGGTGGTCGTCGGCGATCACCACCTCGATCTTGATCTTGGGCAGGAAGTCCACGACGTACTCGGCGCCGCGGTAGAGCTCGGTCTGCCCCTTCTGACGCCCGTAGCCCTTGGCCTCGATGACGGTCATGCCCTGGACGCCCAGCTCCTGCAGGGCCTCCTTCACCTCGTCGAGCTTGAAGGGCTTGATGATGGCTTCGATCTTTTTCATGCGCTCGACATTGCACTCCGGGCGGTGTTGCCCCGCCGCTCGGGGGCGAACCAGCACGCCGCGGGATGGGGTCACAAGCGACCTTCCGTTGCTTGCCGTTGCGGCTGGCTGTGAAACTAGACGAGCGCTCAAGAAATAGGCGCCGAAAGTTCAGAAAATGGTCAGGTCGGAAATCGCCTTGTGAGGCCGGGTTCGGACCCTAGGATCGCCGCAAAACAGGTTCGGGAACGAGGCAGGCATGGACGAACGGAGCCCCGTGCTCATCGGAGCGGGCCAATTCACGTACCGCGGCGATCCCGCGTCGTCCCCGTCTCCGAGCGTTTTGCTGAAGATTGCGGCGGAACGGGCCGCAGCCGACGCGGGAATCGGCGCCGCGGGGCTCGCGGCCATCGACAGCATCGTCGTGGCGCCCTCCGCGATCGCCCAGCCGGGCGCGTCGCGCAGCCGCGGCGCGCCGTTCTCCAGCAACGCCGCGATGCAGCTCGGCGCGATGCTGGCCGCCAGGCCGCGGTGGGCGGCGCTGTCGGCCATGGGCGGCAACAGCTCGCAGTACATGATCAATGTGCTGGCCCAGCGGATCGCGGAGGGCGAGACCGGCCTCGGCCTGGCGGTGGGCTGCGAGGTGCTGGGCTCCGTGGCCAAGCGGATGGCCAGGGGCCTGGGCTTCGAAGACTGGGATGCGGCCGAGGACCTGTCCCTGGATGCGCCGCCGGTCGTCGGCGACACGCGGCCGGGCGTCAGCGCCTACGAGGCCCGCCACGGCCTGGACCGGCCGATCAACATCTACCCCATCTTCGAGAACGCGCTGCGGGCGCGGGACGGCCGCTCTCTGCCCGACCATGCGGCGCGCATCGGCGCCCTGTTCGCGCGCTTCACCGAGGTGGCGGCCGGGAATCCCCACGCCTGGTTCCCGATCCGCCGCTCGGCCGGGGACCTGACGACGGTCGGCGACCGCAACCGCATGATCGGCTTCCCGTACCCCAAGTTCCTGAACGCCATCATGGAGGTCGACCAGTCGGCGGGCGTGCTGATCGCGAGTGTCGCGAAGGCCCGCGAGCTGGGCGTGCCGGAGGACCGTTGGGTCTACCTCCACGGCTGCGCCGACGCGCACGACATCTGGCACGTGCTGGAGCGCCAGGACTTCCACTCCAGCCCCGCCATGCGCCTGACCGGCCGACGCGCGTTCGAGATGGCGGGGATCGGCCCGGACGACCTCGGCCACATCGACCTCTATTCGTGCTTCCCGTCGGCGGTGCAGGTGGGCGCCGAGGAACTGGGCCTGTCGCTCGACGATCCGCGCGGCTTCACGGTCACCGGCGGGTTGCCCTACGCGGGCGGGCCGGGGAACAACTACGCCATGCACGCGGTGGCCACGATGGCGCAGCGGCTGCGCGACGCGCCGGGGTCCTGGGGCCTGGTCACCGCCAACGGCTGGTACCTCACCAAGCAGTCGACCGGCGTCTATTCCACGACGCCGCCGCAGAAGCCGTTCGAGCGCCAGGATCCCGCCGTGATCCAGCGCGAGATCGACGCCTTGCCGCACCCCGACGTCATCGAGGCGCCCCAGGGAGCCGGCACGATCGAGACCTACACCGTCGTCCACAAACGCGAGGGACCCTTCATGGGCATCGTCATCGGCCGTGATGCGAACGGCCGCCGCTTCGTCGCCAACACGCGGAACGATCCGGCGACCCTGGCCAGCCTGGAGGCGTCCGAGCAGGTCGGCCGCAAGGGGACCGTCCGCCAGTCGGGCGGCCTCAACATCTTCGAGCCCGCCTGATGGCCCGCCTCTATCTCATCCGCCACGGCAAGCCCTCGTCCGGCTGGGGCGGCCACGACGACGATCCCGGCCTCGACGAGACCGGGCAGGGGCAGGCGAGGGCGGCCCGCGACTGGCTGCTGAGCCGGCCCGAGGCCGAGCGTCCGCGCCGGGTCGTGAGCTCGCCGCTCCGCCGTTGCCGCGAGACCGCCGGGCCGACGGCGGAGGCCCTGGGCGTCCAGGCCGAGATCGACCCCATCGTCGGCGAGATCGCCACGCCGTCGGGGCTCAGCGCCGAGGCAAGGCCCGCCTGGCTGCGCAAGGCCTTCGAAGGGACTTGGCAGGCCATCGAGGGCGACCTCGACTACGACGCCTGGCGCGCCGACATCGTCGCCGCGCTGGCGAAGCGCGGGCACACGGCGGTCTTCTCGCACTATGTCGCCATCAACGCGGCCGTCTCGCGCCTGCTGGGCGTGGACGAGGTGCTGGCCTTCCGGCCCGACCACGCCTCGATCACGGTGCTGGAGACGGACGGGACGACCGTGCGGCTGGTCGAGAAGGGCGCGGAGGCCGCGACGCAGGTGCTGTAGGAGTCAGATGTCGCTGCGGTCCTGGTGGGGCCCGAAGACGCGGAGGACATGGACATCGCCCGCCGTGGCGTCTCGACCCGTGTCGGGCGTCACCTCGTAGAGGATGCGATAGCCCTCGATGGAACGCTCGCGCACGCCACGGTGCTCGCTCTCTGGCCAGCGGCAGGGATGCCGCCTCAGGTCGGATAGCGCCTCGGCGATGCGGCGAAGGCGGGCAGCCGCCCTGATCCCCGCGCCCGGTTGCCGCAACCATCGCTTCGCGGCTCCGAGCTCGGCCTTCGCCTTGTCGGATAGAACGAGAGACCGCAGCAAGGCGGAGCGACTATTTCATGGGTTTGAAGGCGTGCTCGGGCGAATCCGCGGCCCAAGCCTTGAGCCAGGCTTCCAACTCGAGTCCGGAGATGCAGCGCCCCGCGCGAATATCCTCGCGCGCGGCCTCAAGCATTTCATGCTCACGTGCGAGTCGCGCCTCGCGCTGCGCCGATGTTTCGCGTTGGCGCCTGGGGCCGCCTGTCATGAAGCCGCTGGTGGTCATGTGCCGTGCAATATATGGCGCGACTCGACGAAGTCCTAACGCGTTTGCCGGAGTTCCATGTGCCCTCCCGCCCGATCCTGACCGTCGCCGAGATGGCCGCCGCCGACCGCGCCGCGATCGTGGCGGGCGCGCCCGGCCTCGCGCTGATGGAGCGCGCCGGCGAGGCGGTGGCCGACGCCGTGATGGACCGCTTCCCCATCCAGCCGACGCAGGTCCTCTGCGGCCCCGGCAACAACGGCGGCGACGGCTATGTGGTCGCCCGCCTGCTCGCAGAGCGCGGCTGGCCCGTGGAGGTCCGCGCGCTGGCCGGGCCGGCCACCGAAGACGCGCGGGCCATGAGCGCCCGCTGGACGGGCGAGACGAAGCCGCTGAACGGCAGGCCCGACGCCGGCCTCGTCATCGACGCCCTGTTCGGCGCCGGCCTCTCGCGGCCGCTCACCGGGCCTGCCGCCCAGGCCGCCGCGGCCCTGTCGGAACGGCCGGAGAGCGTCGTCGCCATCGACATCCCCAGCGGCGTGCCGGGCGACACGGGCCAGCCGGCCGGCCCCGCCGTCTGCGCCGGCCTCACCGTCACCTTCCACGCCCGCAAGCCGGGCCTCGTGCTGGAGCCGGGCCGCAGCCTCTGCGGCGAGGTGGTCGTCGCCGACATCGGCCTGGGCGACACGCCCTCGAAGCTGGTCGAGAACGGCCCCGAGGTCTGGCTGCCGCGCTTCCCGTGGCCCACGGCCGCCTCGCACAAGCACGCCCGCGGCCGCCTGATCGTCATCTCCGGCGACGCCTGGAGCACCGGGGCCGCGCGCCTCGCCGCCCGGGCCGGCCTGCGCATCGGGGCCGGCCTCGTCACGATCTACGCCGGCGAGGACGCGCTCGCCGCCAACGCCGCCCATCTCGAGGCGGTGATGCTGAAGCCCTTCGCCACCGACCTGGAGCTGGAGCAGGCCGCGGGCATCGCCGACGCCGCCGTCATCGGCCCCGCCGCCGGCGTCACCGAGACGACGCTCCTCAACGTCCTGGCCCTCGCGCGCACCGGCGCGGCATTGGTGATCGACGCCGACGCCATCACCGTCTTCCGCGACGACCCGGAGGAACTGTTCTCGGTCCTCGACCGCGACGACGTGCTGACGCCCCACGCCGGCGAATTCGAGCGGCTGTTCCCCGGCCTGCTGAAGGCGTCGCCCGAGCGGATCACCGCCGCCCGCAAGGCCGCCGTGAAGGCCGACGCGGTCGTGCTGCTGAAGGGGCCCGACACCGTGATCGCCGCGCCGGACGGGCGCGCCGCCGTCAACGTCAACGGCTCGCCCTGGCTCGCCACCGCCGGCTCCGGCGACGTGCTGGCGGGCTGCATCGGCGGCCTGGTCAGCCAGGGGATGGAGAGCTTCGAGGCCGCCTGCGCCGCGGCCTGGATCCACGCCGAGGCGGCCGAACTGCACGGCCCCGGCCTGATCTCGGAAGACCTGCCGGGCCTGGTCCCCACCGTCCTGCGCCGTCTCTACGACGAACGCTGAGGCTCTCAGGCGAACAGGTTCGTGGTCACGCCCCGCGCCATCTCGCGCAGGATCTCGTCGGCCAGGTCGTCCAGCCTGGAGCCCTCGCGGTAGTCGCCGCCGGCGGCCAGGCGCGAGCGGCCGTCGGCCAGCAGCTTCGCCGCCGCGGCCTCGGTGTAGGGCTTCTCGGGATCGTAGACGGCCACCGGGTGGCCGCGGTGGTCGGTCATCACCCGCATCACCGGGATGTCGGTCAGGCCGTCGCCGAAGAAGGCGATGCGGTCGAACGGCACGGGCCGGTCACGCTCGACCTGCACGGCGTTGATCGCGTCGTTGTCCCACTCGTTGAGCGTCCACTTGTTGATGCGGAACAGGTACTGCGTCTTGCCGGTGTAATTGATCGCGAGCGCCGGCCCCACGGCCTCCAGCCGGTCGTTGAACATGAAGGCCGAGGCGTAGATGCGCTCGAACTCGTGCGCGATCGGCGAACCCTCGATCAACTCTCGGTTGCCGGATGAGATGATGAAATGCCGGAGGTCGAGGCCCAGCGCCTCGGCCCGCGCGTTCTGCCGCGCGAACCAGTCGGCGACGCCCGGGAACAGCCGCAGGCTCGCGCCGCGCCGCCGCCAGCTATCCAGCGTCAGCTCCAGGCCCTTCTCGCGCGCCTTGGCCAGCATCAGGTGCATGTAGGCCAGGATGCCGTCGCCCCGCTGCGCCTCGGCCAGACGCGCCGTCTCGGCCCAGAAATCGGCGTGCTTCATGCCCAGTTCGTCGGGGATGAAGGCGTGCTCCTGCATGTTGCCGGGCGCGAGCGTGCCGTCGAAATCGTAGGCGAAGACGGCGAGGGGGCGGGTCATCCGGCGACCAGTAGCGCTTTTGCGAAGCGCCGATAAGGGTACGCCCCGCGCTGGCCGGGTGGGCGCTGCAAGGGTCGCCCCTCCTACCTATCGAAAGTCCGGGGCGACCCGATAGGGTCGCCCCGGTCCCCGCGACGGGAGGCGGGGGACCGGGGCGTACGGCGGTGGTTGTCGGGGAACAGGGCCGCCGCCGCGTTTTTGTCCGTGTGTGTGGGAGATGCGCGGACAGCGCAGTTACGTGCCCGGATGCGGCCCGGATGCAGCGGATGCATCCAGCAGTAGAATTTTTTCAGGAGCGCGCCTTTTCCGACCGTCGCGCGCGCTCCCCGACGGTGTCGATGGCGAGGGAGATCCCGGCGACCATCAGCGGGATGAGGAAGAAGAAGAGGCGGTAGCCGAGGAAGGCCGCGGCCAGCGCCGCGGGACTCAGGCCCCGGGTCAGGGTCGAGACCGCGCCCTCGAACACGCCCACGCCGCCGGGCACATGCGAGATCAGGCCCACGATCACCGACGGGGCGTAGGCGCCGACGAAGGCGAAGTAGCTGATCGCGCCGGCCGGCAGCAGGATCCAGAGGATGGCCGCGGCGACCGCGTTGTCGACCGTCCCGATGGCGAGCTGGGCCAGCGCGGTCCGCCACGAGGGCAGCTTCACGGAATGGCCGAAGACCCGCAGCGGCCGGTGCAGCACCGCGCAGAGGGCGATGTAGCCGGTGACGCCGGTCACCAGGATGCCGCCCATGGCGTCGGCGACCGGCTTGGCGATCCGGCTCACCTCGGCGATCTCGTGGCCGCGCGCCAGCAGCAGGCTGACGCCGGCCAGCGTCGAGATGCCGACGGCGAAGGTGAAGCTGTTGAACACGGTGGCCGCCGCGACCTGGCGCAGCGTGATCCCGTGCTTCGCATAGAACCGCGCCCGCACCGCGCCGGCGACCAGGAGGTTGGCCCCCAGGCTGTGCGAGATCGCGCAGGCGATGAAGCCGCCGGCCAGCGCCGAGCCGGCCCCGATCCTCGCGCCCGCCCAGCGCAGTCCCATCAGTTCGACGACGCCCATCAGGAGGAAGCTCGTCGCCGAGAAGCCGATGGCCAGCAGGGTCGAGTCCCATCCCCACGCCCGGATCGCCGCCGCGAGGTCCGCGGGGCTGAGCTCATGGAACTCGCGCCAGAGGATGGAGGCCGCCACCGCCAGCAGCAGCACCGCCACGAAGTGCCAGATGGCGCCGGTCAGGAACCGCCCGAACCGCGAGCCCTGCGTCTCGGGCAGGACGGCCGCCAGTTCCTCCTCCACGTCCCCGGGGAGGCGGTCGGCCTGCGTGTCGGGGTCGAGGCTCGGCACGGCTTCGCTCGTCTCCCCGGGAATCGGGCGCGCCCCATCCTTGCGCTCTGGAACCGAAGGGCAAGGCGAAGGTTTCCCCCTGAACGCGAGAACCGGCAGATTCAAGGAGACGCCCATGGCGCGGGAAGACTGGCGCGACCTGGAGGCCGATCGGCTGCGGCGGCTGCGCGACCGTGACGACGACGACCGCGGCCGAGACCGCGACGACTACGGCCAGGCCGACTACTCCAGCCTCTACGGCTACGACCCGGTGAACCGGACCGGCTACCGGGCCTATGACGACGGCCGCCCGCACGACGAGGCGCGCCGTTTCGACGACGAGGGGCGGCCCTATTACGACGATCGCGCCCGCCGCGACGCGTGGGACGACGAGCATCGCCGCGCCCGCCGCGACGGCCCCTCGGACCGCGTACTCTGGGCGGTGATCATGGAACGGCTGGACAGGGATCGCCGCGTCGACATGCGCGACGTCCGGATCGAGGTCCACGACCGCGAAGTCTTCCTGGACGGTACGGTGCGCCGCAAGGACGACAAGCGCCGGATCGAGGACATCGCCGACATCGACGGCGTGCGCAACGTGCAGAACAACCTGCGCCTGCGCGAACACCGCCGCTGGTTGTTCCTCTAGACGCCCTCGGTCGGCCGCTCGAAGCGCCGCCGGAACCGCGCCACCGCGATCGGCGCCAGTGCGGCCGCCAGCCCGCCGACGTCGGCCGCCCAGTTGTCGATCAGCGGACGCACCCGCGCGCCGGTGAGCAGGTGGAAGCTCTCCATCACCGTCGCGAACGCGACGACCCGGAGCGCGATGGCGCTGATCCGCGTCCGCGGCGAGGCCGCGAGATGGAGCAGGCTGACCACATAGAAGGCCGCGAAGTGCTGCAGGTACAACGAGTGGACGAAGTCCGGCACGAACCGCGGCGGCAGCACGACGGCCAGGACGATCGCCAGCACCGCGATCAGGAACCCGGCGCGCGCCAGCACCGCGAGCGGCCCGGTCGACGGGTAGGGGCCCCGGCCCATGAGGCTGCGGTCAGGTTCCATTCGGCCCGAGGCTAAGGCGCTGGCCCCTCCGCGGGAACCCCGGCCACGGCCTCGGTCGTTTCAGTCGCATGAGCAAGCCCGTCGTCGTCTCGATCCCCCACGAACTCGGCCGCGCCGAGGCGCGGCGGCGCATCGAGGAGGGCGTGGGCCGCCTGACCAGCCAGATCGGCGCGGTGGGCGACCTCGAACAGGGCTGGCAGGGCGACACCCTGCATTTCTCCCTGCGGGCCATCGGCCAGACCGTCACCGGGACCATCGGCGTCGCCGAGCGCGAGGTGCGTCTGGAGGTCGATCTGCCGGGCGTCTTCGCGATGATCGCGGGCAAGGTGAAGGGCCGGTTGCGCGACGAGGGGCGGCTCCTCCTGTCGGGGCCGAAGGCGCGCTGAAGCCCGCCGCGCGATCGCCGAGTGCATCCCGAGCGGCGGAGGCAACCTCGATCCCCGTTCCGCGTTGTCTCGTGGACCGTTTCAGGAGCGCCCGATGCATACCCGCAGGCACGACGAAGAGAAGAAGCGCGCTTTCAGCCATGGCTCCGGCCAGGCCGCGTCCGACATGGCGTCGGACCCGCAGAAGGCGATCGAGGAGCACCGCCATATCGAGACGCCCACGACCCGCCCGGTCGCGCCGCTCCCCGAGGGCCAGAAGCACGACCACATGGCCCAGCGCGAGGCCGAGGCCGAGGACCGTCAGGAAGCCCTGCTCGACGAGGCCATCGAGGAGACCTTCCCGGGTTCTGACCCGATCAGCCCGAAGCACATCACCTGATCGAGCAGGCTCCCCCTGATCATCGGATGACGACGGCCCTGCGGCGACGCAGGGCCGTTCCGATTCGACCTATGCTTTCAGCGCCTCGTAGGCCTCCTGCGCCTCGACCCACTCCAGCTCGGCGGCTTCGAGGGCGGCCTGGGCCGTCTGGCGCTTGCGGCCGAGGTCCGCGGCCTTGGCGGCGTCGGCGAAGGTGGCCGGGTCGTTCAGCGCCCGGTCGATGATCGCCACCAGTTCGGTCGCCCTGGCGAGCGCGGCCTCCGCGGCCTCGGCGCGCCGCCGTGCGGTCCCCGTAGGCGCCTTCGGCCTGGCGGCGGGCGGAGGCGGCGGAGGCGCCGCGACCGGCTCGGCCTTCACCTGGGTCGGGCTGCGCGCCGCCTGGCGGGCGCGCTCCAGCACGAAGGCGGCGTAGTCCTCGAGGTCGCCGTCGAAGGGTTCGATCCCGCCGTCGGCGGCCAGCCACAGCCGGTCGGCGACCAGCTCCATCAGCGAGCGGTCGTGGGTGATCAGGATCACCGCGCCCTCGTAGTCGTTGAGGGCGTCGAGCAGGGCTCGGCGGCTGTCGATGTCGAGGTGGTTGGTCGGTTCGTCGAGGATCAGGAGGTGCGGCGCTTCCTGGGCGACGAGGTTCAGCAGCAGCCGCGCACGCTCCCCGCCCGACAGGTTGGCGACGGTCGTCTCGACCTTCTCGAACCCGATGCCGAACTGCGCCAGGCGGTTGCGGCGCGAGGCCTCGGACGCCTCGGGCATGACGCGCCGGATGATCTCCAGCGGCGTCTCGTCGGGGTCCATCGCCTCGATCTGGTGCTGGTGGAACCAGCCCACCTTCATCCGCGGCGAGCGATGCAGCTTGCCGGCCTCGGCCGTCAGCGCGCCGGCCACCAGCTTGGCGAAGGTCGACTTGCCCGCGCCGTTGACGCCCAGGAGGCCGATGCGGTCGTCGACGTCGAGCCGCAGGTTCAGCTTCTTCAGGATCGGCGGCCCGCCGTAGCCCACCGACGCCTCCTCCAGCCGCAGCAGCGGCGGCGCCAGCGGCCGGTCGGGGGAGGGCAGGACGAAGGGCTTCACATGTTCTTCGACCAGGGCGGCGACGACCGGCAGCTTGGCGATCATCTTCAGGCGCGACTGGGCCTGGGTGGCCTTCGAGGCCTTGGCGCGGAAGCGGTCGACGAACGACTGCAGGTGCGCCCGCTGCGCCTCGATCTTCACCCGCGTGGCTTCCTGCAGCCGCAGCTTCTCGGTGAGCTGGCGTTCGAAGTCGTCGTAGCCGCCCGTGTAGAGCACGAGCTTGCCGTCCTTCAGGTGCAGGATGTGGTCGCAGGAGTTGTTCAGCAGCTCGCGGTCGTGGCTGATGACGATGGTGGTGTGCGGGTACTTCTTCAGCCGCGCCTCCAGCCAGAGCGCGCCTTCCAGGTCGAGGTAGTTGGTCGGTTCGTCCAGCAGCAGCAGGTCGGGCTCGGCGAACAGCGCCGCCGCCAGCGCCACGCGCATGCGCCAGCCGCCGGAGAACTCGGCCATCGGCCGCGACAGGTCCGCCTGGCTGAAGCCGAGGCCGGCCAGGATCTCCGCGGCGCGCGACGGCGCCCGGTCGGCGTCGATCTCGATCAGCCGCGCGTAGATGTCGCCCATCTCCTCGGGCTCGGCGGTTTCGAGCCGCTGGAGGAGCGTGTGCCGTTCGACGTCGGCCTCCAGCACCGTGTCGATCAGGCTGACGGGCGTGGCGGGATGCTCCTGGTCGACCGAGCCGATTCGCGCCTGCCGGGGCACGCCGACGTCGCCCGAGCCGTGGGCCATCTGGCCCAGGATCACCTTGAACAGCGTCGACTTGCCCACGCCGTTGCGGCCCACGAGGCCGACCTTGGCGTCCTTGGGCAGGGTGACCGTGGCGCGGTCGAAGAAGCGGCGTCCCCAGGCGTCGAGGACGAGGTCGTTGATCTGGAGCATGGGAAATCCGTCGCGGCGGGCCGTCTAGCAGACGCGCGAGGCTGCGTCATGTCGCGGTGCGGGTTGCGTCGGGCACGAGGATGACGATATAGAGCCCGCCACCCGCGCGGAGCTGCTTCGCGCACCTCCCACATCGTCAGTAGCCCCTCGGAGCCCATGACCGAACGCACCTTCTCGATCATCAAGCCGGACGCCACGCGTCGTAACCTGACCGGCAAGGTCAATGCGGTGATCGAGGATGCCGGCCTGCGCATCGTGGCCCAGCGCCGGATCAGGATGTCCGAGGCCCAGGCGAAGACGTTCTACGAGGTCCACGCCGAGCGCCCGTTCTACGGTGAGCTGGTGGAGTTCATGACCTCGGCCCCGGTTGTGGTGCAGGTGCTGGAAGGCGAGAACGCCGTCGCCCGCTACCGCGAGGTGATGGGCGCCACGAACCCGGCGCAGGCCGCCGACGGCACCATCCGCAAGCTCTACGCCGAGAGCGTCGGCGAGAACTCGGTCCACGGCTCCGACAGCCTCGAGAACGCCCGGATCGAGATCGCCCAGTTCTTCACCGACGCGGACATCGTCGGCTGAGCCGGCGCAACCGTTCGGGCCTGCGGGGCTCTCCCCGCGGAACCCTCCAAGTTCCCCAACAGTAAAAAGTGAACATGCGAGAATCCAAGGTCATGCCTGGCTTCTCCGATCGCCTCGCCGCTCAGGCCGAGGCCCGGAAAGCCCTCCTGGCGAAGTTCAAGCCCAAGCCCACCGTCCAGGCCGTCGAAGCCGAAGGCGCGTTCGAGACGACCGCGCAGAAGAAGGCCCGCGAACTCGAGGAGGTGCGCGCCCGCCGCGCCGCCGAGAAGGAAGCCCAGCGCCTGGCCAAGGAAAAGGCCGAGGAAGAGCGCCGCATCGCGATGGAGAACGACGAGGAGCTGATGCTCCAGCTCAAGCGCGACGAGCGGAAGGCCCGCAAGGCCGCCGCCAAGGCCGACGCCCGCGCCAAGCGCGAACTCAAGGCCCAGACGCGCCGCGCCGGCTAGGATGCGTCCCTTCGGGCGCCCCTTGTTGCGGGCGCTCCGGCGGCGCGGACCCGCGCCGCCCGTCTCCGCCAGACATTGAGATCGAGGCGTTCAGGGCTTCGAACGGCCCGTCGAGCGGGCGCGTTCTCGCGACGCGCGGGCGCCGAGTTGCGCCACATGGTGCAAGTGATTATCATTTGCATATAACGTGGAGGGCGAGATGGCGATCAAGGTCATTGGCGCAGGCTGGGGGCGGACCGGCACATATGCGCTCAAGATCGCGCTCGAGCAGATCGGCTTCGGGCCGTGCTATCACATGGCCGAGGTGATCGCGAACGGGGAGCGCCGCGGACACTGGGAGGCCATCGCCCGCGGCGACAAGCCCGATTGGTCCAGGGTGTTCGAAGGTTTCGGCGCGACCGTCGACTGGCCGGCGTGCAACTACTACCGCGACATCATGGCCGCCTATCCGGACGCCAAGGTGCTGCTGACGACGCGCCCCGCGGCGGACTGGTACGACTCGGCGAGCACGACGATCTTCACGGACAAGGTCCGCGCGTTCGGCGGGCCGTTCCTGGAGAGGCTGTTCGCGGATTCGGTCGGCGCCGACCTTTCCGATCGGGCCGCGTCGATGGCCGCCTTCGACCGGCACAACGCCGAGGTGCGCGCGTCTGTGCCGGCGTCGCGCCTGCTCGAGTTCAGTCCCGCCCAGGGCTGGGCGCCGCTCTGCGCCTGGCTGGGCGTCCCGGCGCCCGAGACGCCGTTCCCGAGACTCAACACGAAAGAGGAATATCAGGCGCGGCTCGCGGCCGTTTAGGGCGTTCGACCGTCTACAGATCCACAGGTTTGCCGTGGGGCGTGCGCAGGTAGGCGTCTTTCCACGCGGTCTTGCGCGTTTCGAGCTCGTCGGCCCCGGCCAGGTTCCGGCCCGTGACCAGCCCCTCCAGCGCCGCGACCCAATGGTCGTAGTAGCGCGTCCCGTCGTCGGCCGGATCGGCGGCCAGCTCCCGTGACAGCGCCGCGGCCCAATCCGGCCAGGTGAAGGCGCCGCGCTCGTGCAGCTTCAGGGTCAGGGCGAAGGCCTGCGCCTGCCAGGGCTCGGCGAAGACCGGCCCTTCTGCGTCGCGCGGCAGGCGGGGCAGGCCCAGGACGTCAGGCGCGCTCAAGGTAGGGCTCCCACAGGTCGAGGCCGACGCCGTCGCCGGCCCGCGCCTCGGGGCCCCAGATCTCCTGCGCGTCGAAGCGGACGCCGTAGAGATGGCGGGGGTCCTCGCCGAGGTCATGCGCATTGGAGTCCGGCAGCACGTGTGCGCCATGCAGGCGTTCGACGACGCCGACGCGGCCGCGGACGTAGCGGGGCAGGCGGGTATGGCCGGTCGGGTTGAGGGTCTTCGCCCGCACCTTGTCGCCGACCGCGAACGCGGCCGGACCCGTTTCGCGGATATAGGAGTAAGGCCCGGTGAGCGCTGCGTGGACCGTGCCCGCGGGCCGCACCGGCGTGGCCCTGGGCGCCTTCGGATCGGCCTTGCCGCCCGCCAGTTCCTCGGCCGTCACATGGCCGCCCGCGACCAGCAACTGCTCCAGCCGCGTCAGCCACTTCTCGTAGTAGCTCATGCGCAGGTATTCGGCCGGCGGCAGCAGCTCCAGGCGGTGGCGGCCGGCGTCGATATTGCCGCGGGTGGGCGAGGCCAGGGTCAGCGCATGCACCCGCGCCTCCCAGGCGTGGTGGAAGACGGGCTCGTCGGCTTCCGGCGCGATGGGACCCATGCCGTGCATCCCGCCCATGTCGTGGACGCCGTTCACAGCCGCGTCGTCCCGATCATGCCGTCGCGGGTGACGAGGGCGGCCAGCGCCGCCTCGCTCAGCCCTTCGGTCCCGGCGGGCCGTTCGGGGATCACGAGGTAGCGGACCTCGGCGGTGGAATCCCAGACCTTCACCTCGACGTCGTCGGGCAGGGTGGTCCCGAACTCCGCCAGCACGCCCCGCGGGTCGATCACCGCGCGCGAGCGGTAGGGCGCCGACTTGTACCAGACCGGCGGCAGGCCCAGGACCGGCCACGGGTAGCAGGAGCACAGGGTGCAGACGACGAGGTTGTGGACGCCCGGCCCGTTCTCCACGGCCACCATGTGTTCGCCCTGGCGGCCGGTGAAGTCCAGTTCGGCGATGGCGGCCGTCGCGTCGGCCCGCAGGCGTTCCAGATAGGCCGGATCGCTCCAGGCCTTCGCCACCACGCGGGCGCCGTTCCGCGGCCCCACCTTGTGCTCGTAGTGGTCGACGATGGCGTCCAGCGCCGCGGCCTCCACCAGGCCCTTCTCGACCAGCAGCGACTCCACCGCCTTCACCCGCAGCGCGATGTCGGACGGCGGCTCCTGCCCGTGATCGTGGTCATGATCGTGGTCGTGATGGTCGTGCGCCATGGCGCCGACGTTGGCGCCGCGGAGGCTCCGCGTGAAGACCGCGCGTGACCGGCGGCCCGTTCGCTGCGATCATCCGTGGCGAAAGAGGAGGCCGCGCGATGGATGGCCCGCACCTGATCTACTTCTCCGACCCGATGTGCTCGTGGTGCTACGGCTTCTCGCCGGTGATCGAGCAGATCCGCGCCGCCTACGGCAACGCGCTGCCGATCCGCCTCGTCATGGGCGGCCTGCGCCCCGGGACCACGGACCCGATGACCGACAGGGCCAAGACCGAGATCGCCGGCCACTGGCATCATGTGCATGAGGCCTCGGGCCTGCCGTTCGACGCGGCGGCGATCAACCGGCCCGGCTTCGTCTACGACACCGACCCGGCCGCCCGCGCCGTCGTGGTCGTGCGCCGCGAGGGCGAGGACGTCGCCACGCGCTTCCTGGGCGCGGTCCAGCGCGGCTTCTATGCCGAGGGCCGCGATGTGACGAAGGGCGAGGTGCTGGCCGACTTCGCCGCCGACTTCGGCCTCGACCGCGACAAGTTCCTCGCCGACTGGTCGACCGAGGAGGCCCGGCAGGAGACCTGGCGCGACTACGCCACCTCCCAGCGCGCCGGCGTCACTGGCTTCCCGACCCTGGTCGGCGGCCCCAACGCCGAAGGCGTCTACGGCGTCGTCACCCGCGGCTACGCCCCGCCCGAACAGGTGCTGGGCGTGCTCCGCCAGTGGATCTCGGGGATCGCGGCTTAGCCGCTGCTCCCAACCCCCTCGTCACCCCCGGACAAGCCGGGCCATGACGTTCGGAGGGGAGGCGTCGGCGCTACTTGATGCGGGCCGGCGGGTTCCGGCCCACGTCCATGATCAGCTTGGTCAGCAGGTAGAGGCGGGGCGTCACGCTCTTCAGGTCGATCCACTCCTTGTCCGAGTGGAAGTCGCCGCCGACCGGCCCCAGGCCGTCCAGGGCGGGGACGCCCGCCTCGTTGGCCAGCGCGGACTCCGAGGCGCCGCCGTTGCCGCCGCGGCCCAGCTTCAGGCCCAAGCCTGCGTAGATCGCCTCGGCGCGGTCGGCCAGCGCGTCGGTGGCGGCGTTGTTCGGCAGCGGCGGGTACGAGGTCTGCTGGCCCACGGTCACCCGGGTGTCGGGGATCGTCGGCTTGGCCGCGCTGGCCTCCAGGGCCCCGATCACGCGGTCCACCTCGGCCTTCTCGCGCACCCGCAGGCTCAGGGTCGCCCTGGCGTCCTCGGGGATGATGTTGTTGCGCGTACCGGCGTCCAGGATCGTGAGGTTCAGCGTCGTGCCGTCGCCGGCCTTCGGGAACGGGTGCGTGGCCTTGAGCTGGTTGATCAGTTCCTCCGCGGCGTTGCGGCCCTCCTGCGGCGCCACGCCGGCATGGGCGGCGCGGCCCTTCACCGCGATCTCCAGCACCGTGGAGCCCTTGCGCCAGACCGTGATCACGTCGGGCGCGTCGCCCGGCTCCAGGTTCAGCTCCACGTCCGCGTCGGCCAGCAGCCGGTCGATCAGCTTGCGGGTGCCGGGCGAGCCGCGCTCCTCCGAGCTCTCGATGAGGAAGACGATCTGCTTGAAGTCCCTGAAGCCCAGGTCCTTCAGGATCTGGATCGCGGTGATGCCGCCGACCACGCCGCCCTTCTCGTCGCCGACGCCGGGGCCGGTCACGCGGTCGCCCTTCACGGCGTAGGGCCACCTGGCCGTCGTGCCGGGGCCGAACACGGTGTCGAGATGGCCGATCAGCAGGATGCGGCCCTTGCCGGTCCCTTTCAGCGTCGCGACGATGTTCTCGGGCAGGTCCGGGGCCTCGGCCGGGACCTTCTCGATGGTCATGCCCAGGGCTTCGAGGCGGGGGACCAGGACCGCGGCGACCCTGCGCCCGCCCTCGACGTCGCCGGTGCCGGAGTCGATGTTCACCACCTCTTCCAGCAGCCTGAGTTGCGCGGCCTGGGCCTTCTCGGCCGCCGCCCAGACCTTGGCGTCGCGCGCCACGGGCTTGGGCGCTGCGCCCGCCGACCCCGCGGCCAGGACCGCCGCCGCCACCACCGCCGCAAACCTCATCCCGACCCCCGTCTTGAACTCGCGCGTCGGGCGAACTTTTCCCGGCGCGCACGAACCCATCCGCAGTTTGAACAGACCGTCGCAACGGTGTCACGGGGCGCGGCTATTCCGAGCCCGAACCTTGCGCACTTTTGCCCACGGGAGGGCGGCGTCGGCCGATCTCCGCATCGCCTGTGGGTGAATCGTCCGCGACGCTTGCGCCGGGGCTCCGACAGGGCTTCGGTGATCGACCGGCCTCTGGGGAGGGGCCGTATTTACTCTGGGATGTGGGGGTCTGAATGCCGATTGTCTTCCAGGAGAACTTCACGGGCTTCACCGGGGCCGGCTTCGCGCCGACGCCCGGGGCGGGTCAGCTCGATTCGGACATCTGGAGGGTCGTCGGCGCCAGCGACAACCTGAACCCGGCCTTCGGCTTCACGGGAACCACCGGCGACTTCGCCCGCGGCGTGCTCAGCGGCGACCCGACCACCGGCGGCGTCTATGCCCTGAACGCCTCGACGCCGACCTTCGGCGCGGCCCTCATCCTCCAGCCCAGCGCGGCCGACTTCGATTCGAACGGTTTCATCGAACTGCGCATCCAGAACACCACCGGCGCGACGCTCACCAACATCACCGTGGACTTCGACTGGGTCTATCGGAACAACGCCGACCGGGCGAGCAGCCTGGCCTTCTCGTTCTCCGGCGACGGGACGACGTTCACCAACGTGCCCGACGGCGCCTTCACGACGCCGCAGGCCCTGCAGGCGGGCGCGACCTTCGTCGCCGACACCAACACCGGGCTGACGCTGACGGGCCTCAGCGTGAACGCGGGCGACTACCTCTACCTGCGCTGGACGCACCAGAACGCGGCGGCGGGCTCGGGCAGCCGCGATGAGGTCGGCATCGACAACGTCGTGGTGAACGCCACCCAGGCGGGCGCCGGCGGTTCGACGATCGGCATCGACGACGTGACCGTCACCGAGGGCGACTCCGGCGCGAGCGTCGCCACCTTCACGATCACCCGCACCGGCGGGACGGAAGCGTTCTCGGTGGACTACGCCACCGCGCCCGGCACGGCGAGCGCCGGCTCGGACTACGTCAGCGCCAGCGGCACGGTGATGTTCGGCGTCGGCGAGACCAGCAAGACGATCACCGTCACCATCAACGGCGACACCGAGTTCGAGGCCGACGAGACCTTCTTCGTGAACCTCGCCAACGCCACGAACGGCGTCACGATCGGCGACGCGCAGGGGCAGGGCACGATCGCCAACGACGACGCCCCGCCGCCCAGCGTCAGCATCGACGACGTCACCGTCGCCGAGGGCGATTCCGGCACGACCATCGCGACCTTCACCCTGACGCGGACCGGCGGCGACGGCGCCTTCAGCGTCGACTACGCCACCGCCAACGGCACGGCGACGGCCGGCTCGGACTACGTCGCCGCCAGCGGCACGGTGAACTTCGGCGTCGGCGAGACCAGCAAGACCGTCACCGTCACCATCAACGGCGACACGACGAGCGAGCCCGACGAGACGTTCTTCGTGAACCTCACCAACCCCACGGGCGGCGCGGTCATCGGCGACGCCCAGGGCCAGGGCACGATCGCCAACGACGATGGCGGCCACTTCTTCCAGGAGAACTTCACCGGCTTCACGGCCGCCGGCTTCGCGCCGACGCCGGCGGCGGGTCAGCTCGACTCCGACATCTGGGTCGTCACCGGCTTCAGCGACGGCGCCAATCCGGCGTTCGGCTTCACCGGCGCGGCCGGGACCGACTTCGGCCGCGGCGTCATCAGCGGCGACCCGGTGACGGCGGGCATCTACGCCACGGCCGCCGGCACGCCGACCTTCGGCGCGGGCCTGCTCTACCAGCCCACGGGCGCCGAGGGCGACAACGACGGCGCGATCATCGCGCGCCTCCAGAACACGACGGCCCAGACGCTGACCGACTTCACGGTCGGCTTCGACTGGATCTACCGCAACACTGGCGACCGCTCGAGCGTCCTGGTGTTCGAGTATTCCACCAATGGCGCGAGCTGGACCGTCGTCGCCGACGGCGCGTTCAACACGCCCGCCGCGCAGACCGGCCAGACCGTGCTGGGCGACAGCCATGCCGGCCTCACGCTCTCGGGCGTCATCCTGAACCCCGACGACTACGTCTACCTGCGCTGGCGGCACGACATCTCGACGGGCAGCGGTAACCGCGACGAGGTCGGCATCGACAACGTCGTCGTCGACGCCAGCCCGGTCACCGGCGGCGTGGTCGGCATCTCCAGCCCGACGATCACCGAGGGCGACTCCGGCACGAAGCTGCTCACCTTCACGGTCACACGCACCGGACAGACTGACGGCGACTTCACCGTCGACTACGCCACCGCCAACGGCACGGCGACCGCCGGCAGCGACTACGTCGCCCAGGCCGGCACGCTGCACTTCACGGCCGGCGGCCCGAACGTCCAGGAGGTGCAGGTCGTCATCAACGGCGACACCGCCTTCGAGGCCAACGAGACCTTCACGGTCACGCTCTCGAACCTGGTCAACGCGACCGGCACGGCCGTGATCCAGAACGGCGGCGTCGGCACGGGCACGATCCTCAACGACGACGTGACGATCGTGAAGACCTACGAGATCCAGGGCGCGAGCCACACCTCGCCGCTGCTGGGCGCGCACGTGACGACCGAAGGGATCGTGACCGCGATCGACACCACCGGCGCGCAGGGCTTCTGGATCCAGGACCCCACCGGCGACGGCGACGACGCCACCTCGGACGCCGTCTTCGTGTTCACGGGGACGACGCCCACGGTCTCGGTCGGTCAGTTCGTCCGCGTCGAGGGCAATGTCGGCGAGTTCAACGGCGGCGTGGCCAACAACCTGACGATCACCGAGATCGAGAGCCCCGTCGTCACGGTCGTCTCCTCCGACAATCCACTGCCGGCGGCGGTCGTGCTGGGGACCGGCGGCCGGCTGATCCCGACCTCGGTGATCGACAACGACAACTTCTCGGTCTTCGACCCGCAGCAGGACGCCATCGACTTCTACGAGTCGCTGGAAGGCATGCGCGTCACCCTGCCGAACGCCCAGGCGACGGGCCCGACCATCAGCAACGCGACCTGGGCCGTGGGCGATCTCGGCGCCAACGCCACGGGCATGAACGCAGGGGGCGGCATCACCGTCAGCGCCGGCGACTTCAACCCCGAGCGGGTGCAGATCTTCTACGACTCCGGCGTCTCGCCGGCCGGGGCCCAGATCAACGCCGTCACCGGCGACCACCTGGGCGACGTCACCGGGATCATGACCTACTTCGGCGGCCAGTATGAGCTGATCCCGACCGCAGTGGGCTCCACCGGCAGCGGCCCGATCGTGCTGCCGAAGGAGTCGACCACGCTGCGCGGCGACGCCGAGCACATCACGGTGGGCGCGCTCAACGTCGAGAACCTCGACCCGACCGACCCGCAGGCCAAGTTCGACGCGCTGGCGGTCAACATCGTGACCAACCTGGGCGCCCCCGACATCGTGGGCCTGGAGGAGGTCCAGGACGCCGACGGCCCCGGCTCGGGCGCGAACTACTCGGGCCAGCCGACCGCGGCGAAGCTGATCGCGGCCATCCAGGCGGCGGGCGGACCCACCTACGTCTACGTCGAGATCGCGCCGACCGCGAACAACCAGAACGGCGGCGAGGCCAACGGCAACATCCGCCAGGGCTACCTCTACAACCCCGACCGCGTGGACTTCGTCTCGGTGAGCCAGATCACCGACACCACCCCGGCCAACGGCGACACCTACGCCAACAGCCGCAAGCCGCTCGTGGGCGTCTTCACCTTCCAGGGCGAGCAGATCACCCTGATCGACGTCCACAACACCTCGCGCCTCGGCAGCGAGGAGCTGTTCGGCGCGCACCAGCCGGCCACCAACGCCGGCGACGAGCGCCGCATCGAGCAGACGTCGTTCATCAAGACCTTCGTCGAGGGCCTGGTGGCGGCCGACCCGTCGGCCCGCGTCATGGTGATGGGCGACTTCAACGCCTTCCAGTTCGAGACCTCGCTCACGCAGCTCGAGAGCGGCGGCGCCCTGACGAACCTCGCCAACCTGCTGTCCGTGAACGAGCGCTACTCGTACAACTTCGACGGCAACAACCAGCTCCTCGACCACATGCTGGTCTCGCCCGAGCTCTATGCGGGCGCGCAGTTCGACATCGTCCACATCAACTCGAACCAGGCGCCGGTGAACCAGACGTCGGACCACGACGGCTCGGTGGCGAAGCTCTTCATCAACTTCGATCCGGTGGCGGCGGCCGACGCCGCGACCGTCGCCGAGAACCAGTCGGTGACCATCGACGTCCTGGCCAACGACACCGACCGCAACGCGGGCGACACCCTGACCCTGGTCGGCGTCACCGCGGAGACCGCCGCCGGCCACGCCTCGATCGTGAACGGCAAGGTGGTCTACGTGGCCGACGGCGACGCGGCCGACGCCCTGAAGCAGCCGCAGACCCTGGTCGACACCATCACCTACCAGGTGCAGGACAGCCACGGCGCGGTCTCGACCGGCACGATCAGCGTCACCGTCCGCGGCGTCGCCGACGCGCCCACGAAGAACGGCACGGCCAACGCCGACACCCTCAACGGCACGGTGCTGGACGACGTGATCAACGGCCTGGGCGGCAACGACAAGCTGACCGGCGGCGTGGGGACCGACACGCTGAACGGCGGCGCCGGCAACGACACGCTCTCGGGCGGCGTCGGCGTCGACCGGTTCATCTTCTCGGGCGCCTTCGGCAAGGACGTGATCACCGATTTCGAGAGCAAGGACGTGATCCAGCTCGACGCCGCCCAGTTCGCGGACTTCGGCTTCGTCGTGAGCCACTCGGCCCAGGTCGGCGCCAACGTGGTGATCACGCTCGACGCCACGCACACGATCACCCTGCAGAACGTGGCCCTGGCCAGCCTGCAGGCCGACGACTTCCTGTTCGTCTAGGGCGGGGCGGGCGGCGCAGCCCTCCGCGCCGCCCGCGTCCGCGACATCGGCCGCCTTGCGCCGAACCGTCCGGCACGCGATATCGGGGGTTCAGCCTAAAAGGACTCCCCAATGCGCGATCCCGTCACCACCGCTCTCGGCCTCGTGCCGATGGTCGTCGAGCAGACCAGCCGCGGCGAGCGCGCCTACGACATCTTCTCGCGCCTGCTGAAGGACCGGATCATCTTCCTGGCCGGCCCGGTGGAAGACGGCATGGCCAGCCTGATCTGCGCCCAGTTGCTCCACCTCGAGGCGGAGAACCCGAAAAAAGAGATCCAGATGTACATCAACTCGCCGGGCGGCATCGTCACCAGCGGCCTCGCGATCTACGACACCATGCAGTACATCAAGAGCCCGGTGATCACGCTCTGCCTCGGCATGGCGGCCTCCATGGGCTCGTTCCTGCTGATGGCCGGCGAGAAGGGCCAGCGCATCGCGCTGCCCAACAGCCGCATCATGGTCCACCAGCCGTCGGGCGGCTACTCGGGCAAGGCGCAGGACATCCGCCGGCACGCCGAGGACATCCTCAAGACCAAGGCCCGCCTGAACGAGATCTACGCCAAGCACACCGGCCAGCCGATCGAGGTGGTCGAGGAGACGCTGGACCGCGACCACTTCATGACCGCCCAGGAGGCGAAGGACTGGGGCCTGGTCGACCACGTCTGGGAAAAGCGCGACGGCGAAGACGAGTAGGCCTCGGCGCCGTTCTCCCCGATGGGCAAGGTGTCAGCCGCACGCTGACGCATGAAGGGTGCGCAACCTGTCGGCGCGGCGTGCGCCGCAGGCGCCCTGATTCCCACCACGAAGACCACGAAGATCACGAAGGCGCGCGGATGAGCTGAGCGCAACGCGCTTCCCGGTCCCTTCGTGAACTTCGTGGTCTTCGTGGTTGAATCGACACGGCGCTGCCACGCGCTCGAAGTCGACAGGTCCGCGCAACTCTTCATCCGGGGCGCCGAATGTCGCTTGGTCATGAGCTTCGCCGGCCGCCGGGCGCCCTTTTCGTTTGCCGGCGGTTCCGCCACGGTGCGGGCGAGGGGAGGGCGGCGGGCCTTGCGGATCTTCTACGTCACCCAGGGCGTCCACCGGACCGGCGGCCAGTTCGTCAACCTGGACCACGTCGCGGCGCTGCGGCGGATGGGCTACGACGCGCGCTTCCTGTTCATCCGCCCGGACGACGAGCCGCCGGGCGTGTTCACGCCCGAGTTTCCCTACGGCTATGAGCCGCCGCCCTGGCAGACGACGCTCGCGGGGCTGACGGCCGACGACGTCCTGTCGGTCGGCGAGATGTTCGGCGCCGGCGCGCTCGCCGTCGCCGACACCCCGTGCCGCAAGGTCATCCACAACCAGGGCCCCTACTACAGCTTCGCCGCCTTCGGGGACGTGTCGGCGATGGCCGCCTGGGGGGCCGAGGCGATGATCCTGCCGTCGGGCTTCGCCGCCGACATGCTGGCCCGCCTGGGCTGGACGCGCCCCTCCCATGTCGTGCGGCCGGTCCTGGATCCGGTCTTCGCCGCCGCGCAGGGGCCCAGACGGCTGCAGATCGCCGCCACCCCCAATCGCCGGCCGCAGGAATGGCGGCTGATCCGCGGGGCGGTCCGCTCCCTGCGCCCCGACCTCGGCGCCGTGCCGTGGGTGGAGATCAAGGGGCTCGCGCGGCCGGGCGTGGCGCGCCTGATGGCCTCCAGCGAGATCTTCCTGGCGCTGGGCCAGCTCGAAGGCCTGGGCCTGCCGCCGCTGGAGGCCATGGCCACCGGCGCCTTGGTCGTGGGCTTCGACGGCGGCGGCGGGCGCGAGTACGCCACCCCGGACAACGGCGACTGGTTCCCGGACGGCGCCCACCTGGAGATCGCAGAGACGCTGGCGCGGCGCGTCGACGAGTTGCGCGCCGGCGAGACGTTCGAGGCCCGCCGCGCCGCCGGCCGCGCCACCGCCGCCCGGTTCAGCCAGGACAACTTCGAGGCCCAACTCGCCGCCGCCTGGGCCGCGATCGCGGGCCCGCCCTAGGCCCTCGCCCGCGCGACCGCCAGCAGCGCCGCCCGGCCGTCCGCCGTGGTGACGTCGAACCGCTCGAAGTCGCGGCCGTCCGTGTCCCGCACGTCGGCGAACAGGCCCTTCGGGTCCTCGTGGAAATGCAGGAACGCCCGACCTTTCCGGTAGAAGACGCCCCGCGACGTCTCGCGCAGCCCCAGGGCCCGGATGTCGCCGAGCAGCGGCTCCAGCAGGTCCAGCGTCGCGGCGGAGGCATGCTTCATCGCCCGACCCCTCAGGGCTTGCCCGTGAAGACCCGGAAGTACGGCTCGGCGGCCATCGCGAGCATCTCGGTGTCGCCCGAGGTGTCGCCATAGGCGGCCTTCACCTCGACGTCGTCGCCATAGGCCGCCCTGATCCGCACCACCTTCTCCGGCCCGCGGCAGTTCGGCGAGGCGAACGCGCCGGTCACCCGGCCCTGCGCGTCGTAGGACAGCGGCGTGCCCAGGATGCCGTCGGCCGCCAGCCCGCGGGCGAACGGCGCGACCACCACGTCGGGCGAGGCCGTGACGATCACCAGCTTCACCCGCTTGGCCCGCCAGCGCTTCCAGGCGATCACCGCGTCGGGCCGCAGCAGCTTGCGCGAGTGGAGTTCGGCGAAACGCCGCGCATCCGCCTCCAGGCGCTCGCGGGAGACGCCGCCCAGGTACACCTTCGTGGCGGCCGCCTTGATCCGCCCGCGGTCGCGATGGATCAGGTAGGCGAGGGCGGCCGGGAGCAGCCGCACCCCGCCCAGCCACCACCGGATCGCCGGCGTCCGCCACTTCAGGAACGCCGTATAGCTGTCGCGCACGGTCAGCGTGCCGTCGAAGTCGAAGGCGACGATGGGCGGCTCCCACCCCTCCTCGACGACGGGGTCGCCCCTCAGGCCGGGATCGGACGCTTCACGCTCTTGTGCCATTTCGGCCCGTTTCCCACTTGTCGGGCGCCGCCGCCCGAGGCGGCGTCTACGCGCCTCACATTGTCGCTCCCGCAAGCGAATGCTTGTGATCCCGGCGCGGATCGGGGAATGTCAAGACTTGGACAACCCGCGGCGCGTATCCTGCAAGACAGGGCATTTGAGGCCCCGGGGCGAGGCCGACCAGACCACCGGCCGGATTCGCTGGAACAGTGAGATGAGACCATGACCAAGGCGGCCAGCGGAGATTCGAAGAGCACCCTGTATTGCTCTTTCTGCGGCAAGAGCCAGCACGAAGTCCGCAAGCTCATTGCGGGCCCGACCGTGTTCATCTGCGATGAATGTGTCGAACTGTGCATGGATATCATCCGCGAAGAACACAAGATCTCCTTCGTGAAGTCCAAGGACGGCGTGCCGACTCCGAAGGAGATCCGCGAAGTCCTCGACGATTACGTGATCGGCCAGGACCACGCCAAGAAGGTCCTCTCGGTCGCGGTCCACAACCACTACAAGCGCCTGAACCACGCGACGAAGAACAACGACGTCGAACTGGGCAAGGCCAACATCCTGCTCATCGGCCCCACGGGCACCGGCAAGACGCTGCTGGCCCAGACGCTGGCCCGAATCATCGACGTGCCGTTCACCGTCGCCGACGCGACCACGCTCACCGAAGCCGGCTATGTGGGCGAGGACGTCGAGAACATCATCCTGAAGCTGCTGCAGGCGGCCGACTACAACGTCGAGCGTGCGCAGCGCGGCATCGTCTACATCGACGAGGTCGATAAGATCAGCCGCAAGTCCGACAATCCGTCCATCACGAGGGACGTGTCGGGCGAGGGCGTGCAGCAGGCGCTGCTGAAGATCATGGAGGGCACCGTCGCCTCCGTGCCGCCCCAGGGCGGGCGCAAGCATCCGCAGCAGGAGTTCCTGCAGGTCGACACCACCAACATCCTCTTCATCTGCGGCGGCGCCTTCGCGGGCCTGGAGAAGATCATCTCGGCGCGTGGGCAAGGCACATCGGTCGGCTTCGGCGCCAAGGTGTCGGACCCCGACTCGCGCCGCACCGGCGAGATCTTCCGCCAGGTGGAGCCGGACGACCTGCTCCGCTTCGGCCTGATCCCGGAGTTCATCGGCCGCCTGCCGGTGATCGCCACCCTCGACGACCTGGACGAGAAGGCCCTGGTGAAGATCCTCACCGAGCCGAAGAACGCCTTCGTGAAGCAGTACGTCCGCCTCTTCGAGATGGAGAACGTGGGCCTCACCTTCACCGACGACGCGCTGATGGCGGTGGCCCGCAAGGCCATCCAGCGCAAGACCGGCGCCCGCGGCCTGCGCTCGATCCTCGAAGGCGTGCTGCTCGACACCATGTACGAGCTGCCCACCTACGACGGCGTCGAGGAGGTGGTGGTGAACCAGGAGGTCATCGAGGGTCGCGCCCAGCCGCTCATCATCTACGCCGAACGCCGCGACAAGGGCGGCGCGGCCTGAGCCCGGGCCGGCGCATGCTCGCACGCGCCGCCTCCGCACTCCTGATCCTCGCCGCTGCGACGGCGCCGCTCTCCGCGACTGCGGACGAGGCCGTCGTCCTGCGCGTGAAGCCCACCAAGGCCTGCACCGCCAAGGCCGCCACGCCGGCCGACCTCGGCGAGGTGGCCTATGCGCCCGACGCCTTCGCGGGCAGGTGCGTCAGCCTGCAGGGCTACTGGCGCGACGTGGCGGTCTATCCGACGCGGGCCGAGGCGGCCCAGCCCGATGCGCTCTCCATCCCCTTCCTGGATCGCCGTCGCGTCGGCCTCTACGCGTCCGCGAAGGACGAGGCCCGCGCCCCGGCCGCGCCGGCCGCCGTCCATGTGGTCGGGGTCGTGGGCAGTTGCGCCACGCTCCTGGCCGGCGGCGCGGACGTCACGGGCTACTGCCACGACAAGGCCGGCGCCTACCTGGCCGTCTCCGGCATCAGCCTCGACAAGTAGGCCTCGGGCGGACGGCGGGCGCCAATCGTCGCCATGGCGGGGCCGCCACGGTTTGACATTCGCCCCGGCCGCACCCATGTTCGAACCACGATGAGCAAGTCCGCTTCATTCGAACGTCGACATCATCACGCCGGGCGCTTCGTCGCAGGATAGCGCCCCCGAGCTCGTGTAAGCGGAAAGCTTAGAGCTCGGGGCAAGCCCCGGAACTGCTCGGACTTCACCTCCGGCGCGCGGCTCGCATCGAGCCCGCGGATATGAACGTCTGGGCCAATCCCAACAAATCCGCCTCGCGGTCGGGTCAACACCTGACCGCGCGGAGTCCGGCTCGCCGTGGCCGTCGCCCGGCGCACGCCTGAAAGGAAACGCGATGTCCCTTCGCGCCCATCAACACCGCTTGCCGCCCGTGTACGTCACGGAGGACGACCACGAGCGCCTGACCAACCTTGCCGGCACGACCGACACCCGTGGCGCGCGCCTCCTCGCCGAGGAGATGGAACGCGCCGTCATCGTGGACGAGGGTGAGGCGCCGCGCCCCTTCGTACGCCTCAATTCGAAGGTCGCCTTCACCGACCTGACCTCGGGCCGCACCCGCGTCGTCGAGGTCGTGCCGCCCGACGCGGCCGACATCGATCGGGACCGCCTGTCGGTGCTCACGCCCGTGGGCGCCGCGCTCATCGGGTTGCCGGCCGGCGAGTCCATCGGGGTGCTGACCGACGACGGCCGCGCCCGCGTGCTCATCGTGGTCGACGTCGAACAGCCGCAGCCCGCGGCGGCATGACCGCTGCCGGGGCGCCGAAACCCTGGCCCGGCGGGCTTCGGCGCGGCAGACTGGCGGGATGGCGCTGATCAACGGCCTCGACCACGTCAACATCCGCACCGCCGACCTCGCGGGGACCAAGGCGTTCCTGATCGACGTCCTGGGCCTGGCCGAGGGCTGGCGGCCGCCGTTCCCGTTCCCGGGCGCGTGGCTCTACGCCGGCGACAAGGACGTGGTCCACCTGGTCGAGGTGGAGGCGCCGGCCGCCGCCTCCGCCGGTTCTTCGCTCGACCACTTCGCCTTCGACATCGCCGACTACGACGACGCGCTCGCCCGCGTCGAGAAGACGGGCTTCAGGTTCCGCGCCACCACCACGCCCGGCACGACGGTGAAGCAGATCTTCGTCCGCGACCCCAACGGCGTCACCATCGAGCTCAACTGGAAGGGCGACCGCCCGAAGGGGTGAACGACACCCTTCCTTCCGCTCATCCCCGCGCATGCGGGGACCCAGGCTTCCCCTTGACCGCGAGGCGCCAGCGTCGGCGCGGCTGGAAAGCAAGTCTGGGTCCCCGCATGCGCGGGGATGAGCGAGTGGGGTGGAGCTATCTCGGCTTGCGGAACTTCAGCACGAACTGGTCGGTCCTGCCGCGGATCGCCTTGCCGAACACGTCGCCGGTTCGCGGGTCGTCCGGGTTGGCCAGCATGTCGCTCTCGCCTTCCAGCACGAAGCCCGCCGCCGTCACCTGGCGCTTCACCGTCGCCACGTCGATCCGGTGCAGGGTGTCGGTCTCGGTCATGCCCGTGCCTGGCCGCCCGGAGTGGTCGACGATCACGAAGAGGCCGCCGGGCTTCAGCGCCCTGAACACCGCCGCGTTCAGCACCGCCGGGTCGACCTTGCCCATGAACGGGTCGGGATAGTCGTGGTAGTTCTGCGAGGTGAAGACGAGGTCGACCGGTTCGGGCGCGCTGAACGCCCTCGCCGGCTGGGTCAGCACGGTCACGTTGGTGAAGGGGGCCGCGCCGGCCATCTTCCGCATCACCTGCGAGTCCGGCTGCGAGACCTTGTCGTACTCGTCCGGCCACAGCGCGTAGACCCTGCCTTCCGGCCCCACGGTCAGGCTGAGGAGGCGTGTGAAATAGCCGGCGCCCGGGATCAGTTCGACCACCTTCTGCCCGGGCTTCACCTCGGCGAAGGCGACCAGTTCCGGCCCCTTGCGCTGGGCGTCCTTCGCCACGTCGGCGGCGCGGGCCGGGTTGCTCGCCGCGTCCGGCGCGGCTGCCGCCGTGGGCGCGGCGGCCGTGGCGGCGGACCTGGCCGCGGGCTCGGACGGGGCGCAGCCGGCCGCCAGGGCGGCCGCGGCGAGGGGGATGAGAAGCGGGCGCATCGGCCAGGTCTCCGGATCGCGTTGCGCGCCGAAGCTAGACCGGGCCGCGGCCACGTCGATGCTCTTGAGACGAACGGGCGTTCTTCCTATCTAGACGGCCGTGTCCGGGGCATGGCTTTGCGCGCGATCCCGGCGTCCTCCCGCTCAAGCTGGTTCATCCGAGGCGATGGGACGCAGTGTCGCGCACGGGTCTTGCGGCGCTTGAAAGGCGTTGGAAACCGTCCACATAAATCGTCGACAACGCCGCCGGGGTCCGGCGGACGGGTCGTCCGACTCAAGCGCATCGTTTGAGTGACTGCGATCCGACAGGCGAGGCTGCCACTAAAGGGGCCCGCCAGGAGTTTAGAGCATCATGTCAGAGATCAAGATCCTGCCGATCCTGCCTTTGCGGGACATCGTGGTCTTCCCGCATCAACCGGTGCCGCTGTTCGTGGGCCGGGAGAAGTCCGTGCGCGCGCTCGAAGAGGCGATGCGCGACGAAGGCAAGCAAATCCTGCTGGCAACGCAGAAGGACAAGGACGACGACGATCCGTCGCCGGGCGCCATCTACGACGTCGGCGTCGTGGCCACCATCCTGCAACTGCTGAAGCTGCCCGACGGCACCGTGAAGGTGCTGGTGGAAGGCAAGGCGCGCGCGGGCATCACCCGCTTCACCGGCCGCGACGACTACTATGAAGCCGAGATAGCCATGATCCAGGAGGACGGCGTCGGGTCTCCCGAGGCCGAGGCCCTGAGCCGCGCGGTCGTCGAGCAGTTCGAGAACTACGTCAAACTGAACAAGAAGGTACCGCCCGAGGCGCTGGCCGCGATCCCGCAGATCGACAACCCCTCGGAGCTGGCCGACCGCATCGCCGGTCACCTCAGCGTCAAGATCGCCGAGAAGCAGCAGCTTCTGGAGGTCTTCAACGTCGTGAAGCGCCTGGAGAAGGTCTACGCCCTGATGGAGGGCGAGATCTCGGTCATGCAGACCGAGAAGAAGATCCGCAACCGCGTGAAGCGGCAGATGGAGAAGACCCAGCGCGAGTACTACCTGAACGAGCAGATGAAGGCGATCCAGCGCGAGCTGGGCGAACAGGACGACCATCGCGACGAGCTGATCGAGCTCGAGAAGCGCATCAAGAAGACCAAGCTCTCCAAGGAGGCCCGCACCAAGGCGGAAGGCGAGCTGAAGAAGCTGCGCAACATGAGCCCGATGTCGGCCGAGAGCACGGTCGTGCGCAACTACCTCGACTGGCTGCTCTCGATCCCGTGGGGCAAGGCCAAGCAGAAGCCCATCGACCTGCAGAAGGCCGAGGACATCCTGAACGAGGACCACTACGGCCTCGACAAGGTGAAGGAGCGGATCCTGGAGTACCTGGCGGTCCAGGCCCGGGTGGGCGCCCTGAAAGGCCCGATCCTGTGCCTCGTGGGGCCTCCCGGCGTCGGCAAGACCTCGCTCGGCAAGTCGATCGCCAAGGCCACCAGCCGCGAGTTCGTCCGGGTCTCCCTGGGCGGCGTGCGCGACGAGGCCGAGATCCGCGGCCACCGCCGCACCTACATCGGCTCGATGCCCGGCAAGGTCATCCAGTCGATGAAGAAGGCGAAGACCACCAACGCCTTCTTCCTGCTGGACGAGATCGACAAGATGGGCAGCGACTGGCGGGGCGACCCGTCCTCGGCCCTGCTCGAGGTGCTGGACCCGGCGCAGAACTCGACGTTCGGCGACCACTACCTGGAAGTCGACTACGACCTGTCGCCGGTGATGTTCGTGACCACCGCGAACTCGCTCAACATGCCCCAGCCGCTGCTGGACCGCATGGAGATCATCCGCATCCCCGGCTACACCGAGGACGAGAAGGTCGAGATCGCCAAGCGGCACGTGCTGCCGAAGCTCACCAAGGACCACGGCCTGACGCCGGAGGAGTTCGTGGTGCCGGAAGGCACGATCCGCAGCCTCATCCGCTACTACACGCGCGAGGCCGGCGTCCGGAGCCTGGAGCGCGAGCTGGGCAACCTGGCGCGCAAGACCGTGCGCGACCTGGGCCGTGAGAACCTCACGACGATCACCGTCGACGAGGAGCGGCTCGCCAAGTACGCGGGCGTCAGGAAGTACCGCTACGGCGAGACCGACGCCGAGGACGCCGTCGGCATCATCACGGGCCTGGCCTACACGGACTTCGGCGGCGACATCCTGACCATCGAGGCGGTCAAGATGCCCGGCAAAGGCCGCATGTCCATCACGGGCAACCTGAAGGACGTGATGAAGGAGTCGATCTCGGCGGCGAACAGCTACGTCCGCAGCCGCGCCACGAAGTTCGGCATCGAGCCGCCGTCCTTCGAACGGACCGACGTCCACATCCACGTGCCGGACGGCGCCACGCCCAAGGACGGCCCGTCCGCCGGCGCGGCCATGGCCACCGCCATCGTCTCCGTCCTGACGGGCATCCCGATCCGCGCCGACATCGCCATGACCGGCGAGGTCACGCTGCGGGGCCGGGTGACCGCCATCGGCGGCCTGAAGGAGAAGCTGCTCGCGGCCATGCGCTCCGGCGTCAAGACCGTGCTGATCCCGCAGGAGAACGAGAAGGACCTGGCCGACATCCCGGAGAACGTGAAGTCGACCATGGAGATCATCCCGGTCACGACGATGGATGAAGTGCTGGCCAAGGCGCTGACCCGCCAGCCGGTCGCCATCGAATGGAACGAGGTGGAACCCGTGGCCGTGGCGCCCGTCGAAGACGACGCGTCCGACCAGGTCGGCATCCACTAGGTTCGAAGGACGGGTATCCGCCTGCGTTTTCGGCGGACCTGATCAAATTCTGTATCGAGCGGGCGGCGCAGGAGGAATCCTGCGCCGCATCCGTTTGACGGCCACGCCCGCTCGGGCCTTAATTCGGACAAGGCGTAGGGGGACGCGGCCCAGATTCCCCACGCCATAAAAAGAGTGGGCTGGGAGAAAACACACATGACGAAAGCCGAACTCGTATCGGCTATGGCCGATCGCGCCGGTCTCAACAAGGCGCAGGCCAAGGAGGCGCTCGACGCCTTCATTGCCTCGGTATCCACCACCCTGAAGGCCGGCGACGAGGTCCGACTGGTCGGATTCGGCAGCTTCGTGCCGGTGAAGCGGGCGGCGGGCACAGCCCGCAATCCGCGCACGGGGGAAAAGGTCAAGCGTCCGGCCAGCCAGACCTGCCGTTTCAAGGTGGGCGATTCGTTGAAGAGCACGCTGAACAACTGACGCGTCTCATCGGGAGAGATGAAAGGGCGGCCGTACGCGACGGCCGCCCTTTTCATTGCCCCTCTTTTCCATTGCGCCGCTCCGGTGCGGCGGGGTAGGGCAGGGCTGTCTTCGGGGAGTAGCCGTCCGCACCACAGCGGAGCCCGCGTCAACAGACTTGCTCCTCCTGGGGCATGGCGCGAGCGGCGGACCTTTCGGGTCCGGATTGGCGAGACCGGCGATGCGGCCTCCTTAGCCCACGGGCGCGGCGGAGGTGTTGCGTCGTCGTCGTCTCTGCCGCGTCCCCATCGGTGTCACCTTGGAAGCCTTCCTCGTCTCCACTGGCCTCGTGGCTATCGCCGAGATCGGCGACAAGACCCAGCTCCTGGCGATCATGCTGGCCGCCCGCTTCCGCCGGCCGATCCCGATCATCCTGGGGATACTCGCCGCCACCCTGGCCAACCACGGCCTCGCCGCCGGCCTCGGCGTGCTCATCGCGCAGTGGCTGACCGGACCCGTCTTCCAGGCCGTCGTCGGCCTCGGCTTCATCGTGATGGCCGGCTGGGCGCTGATCCCGGACAAGGAGGACGAGGGCGCCGCGGCGGCGACGGCCGGCGGCGTGTTCCTCACCACGCTCGTCGCCTTCTTCCTCGTCGAGATCGGCGACAAGACGCAGATCGCCACAACCTTGCTGGGCGCCCGCTTCCACAACCTCCTGTTCGTCACCGCCGGGACCACCTTCGGCATGATGCTGGCCAACGTCCCGGCCGTCCTGCTCGGCGAGGCCGCGACGAAGGTCGTCCCACTGCGCTACGTCCGGATCGGCGCGGCGATCGTGTTCGCGCTCATCGGCCTGTCGGTGCTCGTCGCGGCCTTCCTCAAGCCGGGTTTTTCCTTCTAAGGTCCCGCGGGGTTTGGAGATTCCCATGACCGCAGCGACCGTCAAAGACGGCGATACCGCCTTCCTGGGCCATCCGAAGGCGCTGGGCTTCCTGGCCTTCACCGAGGCCTGGGAGCGGTTCTCCTACTACGGCATGAATACGCTGCTGGCCCTCTACATGGTCAACCAGTTGCTGCTGCCCGGCCACGTCGAGAACGTGGTCGGTCTGCCGGTCCTGCAAGGCATCCTGGAGAAGGGCGGGCCGCTCAGCCCGCAGGCGCTCGCGGTCGCCATCGCCGGCCTCTACGGCGCCTGCGTCTACCTGACCCCGCTGCTGGGCGGCCTCCTGGCCGACTGGCTCCTCGGCAGGACGCCGACCATCATCCTCGGCGCCCTGCTGATGGCGGCCGGCCACTTCCTGATGGCCTTCGAGCAGCCGTTCCTGCTGGCGCTGCTGTGCCTGATGCTCGGTTCCGGGTGCTTCAAGGGCAATATCGCCAGCCAGGTCGGGAGCCTCTACCCCGAGGGCGACACGCGCCGCGCCGACGCCTTCCAGATCTTCTACCTGGCGATCAATGCGGGGGTGATCGTGTCGCCCCTCGTCGTCGCCCGCCTGGCGCATGGCGTCGGCTGGCACTGGGGCTTCGGCGCCGCCGGCGTCGGCATGCTGATCTCGATCGTGATCTACCTGTCCGGCCGCCGCCTGTTCCCGTCCGACCCGCCGCTCCGCAAGCGCGGCGAGATGAAGGTCGACCGTCCGGCGATGGTGCGCAGCGACTGGAACCGCGTGCTCCTGTTGGCCTTGATGGTGCCGCTGCTCGCCGCCTCGGTGCTGGGCAACCAGCAGATCTTCGTCACCTACCTCGTCTGGGCCGAGAAGAGCGCCGACCTCCAGTTGTTCGGCATGAAGCTCCTGGCCGAGGACCTCGTCTCGGCGGACGCCTTCGTGTCGGTGGGCTGCCTGGCCGCCATGGTGGTGTTCTGGCGCCTCTGGGCCAAGCGCTTCAAGGAGCCGGACGAGTTCGGCAAGATCGTCATCGGCTGCCTGTTCGGCGCGGCCGGCGTCGCCTGCCTGGGCCTCGGTGCGATGCTCACCCCTGAGGGCGGCAAGGTCTCGGTCTGGTGGCTGCTGGCGTTCCATCTCTTGAACGACATTGGTTTCGCCAACGTCCTGCCGGTCAGCCTGGCGCTCTTCGCCCGCGCCGCGCCCAAGGCCATCGCGGGCTCGGTCATCGGCATCTACTACCTGTTCCTGTTCGCCGGGAACGCGACCGCAGGCTGGCTGGGCACCAAGCTGGAGGGTATGGGCTCGGTGAGCTTCTGGCTGATGCACGGGGTGATCGTGGCGGCCGCCGGCCTCGTGATCCTGGCGATCTCGCCCATCTTCCGACGCGTGCTGAACGCCGAGCCCACGCCGCGGCCCGCGACGGCCTGAGGGAGGTGGTGGGCGGCGACGGGTTCGAACCGCCGACCCTCTCGGTGTAAACGAGATGCTCTAACCAACTGAGCTAGCCGCCCATCGCGGCGGTTCTTAAGGAGCCCGGATTGCGTTGGCTAGTTGCGATCCTTGCGGTGCTGACCGCCATGCCGGCTGAGGCCGAGGCGGCGCGCGCGGTTGGCCGGCCCTGATGCGCCGCCGCCCGCTCGGCCGAACGGGCCTCACGGTCTCCGAGCTCGGCTTCGGCTGCGCGAGCTGGTGGGGCAAGCCGCGGTTCGAGGAACGCACCGCGCTGGGCCTGGTCCATGAGGCTATCGACCTCGGCGTCACCCTCTTCGACACCGGGGCCAGCTACTCGGCGGGCGAGGCCGAGCCCCGCCTGGGCCGCGCGCTCAAGGGCCGCGACACGTCGGGCCTCGTCGTCGCCACCAAGGCCGGCACCTTCCATGCGGGCGGCGGGCGCATCGCCCGCGACATGACCCCGGCCGCCGTCGTCGCCAGCGCCGAGCGCAGCCTGCGCAGCCTCGGACTCGAGGCCCTGGGCCTCCTGCAACTCCACGGCCCGTCTGCGGCCGAACTGAACGACAAGATGCTGGCCGCCCTCGAAAGCCTGAAGGCGAGGGGCCTTGCCCGCGCCATCGGCCTCAACAGCTTCGATCCCGCGGTGATCGGGCACGCCATCGGCCTGCCCGCCATCGACGTCGTCATGGTCGACTACAACGTGCTGCGCCCCGAGCGCGAGCCGCTGATCGCCCGCGCCGCGGCGGCAGGGAAGGGCGTGCTGGCCGGCATGCCGCTCGCCATGGGCCACACGCGCCCGCTGCTGGCCCGTCTGAAAGGCCCGCGGGACCTCTGGTACGCCGCCCGGGCGCTGGCGAACCACCGCGGCGAGCTCGCGCGCGGCCGCCGCTTCCGCTTCCTGCACGAGCTCCCGGACCTCACCGGCTCGCAGGCCGCCCTCGTCTACGTGCTGGCCAACGCGCACGTCAGCGCCGCGGTCTTCGGCGCCACGCGGCCTGAGCACCTGCGCGAGAACGCCGCCGCGTCCGGCCTCGCGCTCCCCGCCGACCTGATGGCCCGCATCCGCGCCGCCCAGGGCTGACGCCGCTTGGCGAGCCCCTGACGCCACGTGAGGACTTCCGCCGCCGCGCGCCGGGGTCCATTCTCCGCGGATAACGGAACAACGATAAGTCAGGGCAGGAGCGGATGCCGCAGACCGTCGCGCAGATCGAAGAGACCCTGAAGGACGCCCACCTGCCGGCGCTGATGTGCGCCATGGTCCAGATGACCGGCGACGCCGACTGGCTGAAGTCGGAGTGGACGCCCGTCTACAATCCGCTCTCCCGCGGCGACACCGGCATTCCCGAGGCCGAGCAGGCGAAGATCCGCAAGCGCGCCGCCGCGGCGATACACGCCCACCTCGAAGGCAGGCCGCTCGCCCTCCAGGCGCCGCCCACCGAGACGATCCGCCGGCAGATGGACTTCGTGGCCGGCGCCGAGATCCCCGAGCAGTACGTCGATTTCCTGGTCGACGAACTGGTCCTGAAGGGCCGCAGCTCCAAGGACCCGCATTTCGAGGCCCCGAAGCTCCAGGACGCCGCCCGCCGGCTGAAGGTGCTGGTGGTCGGCGCCGGCATGTCGGGCCTGCTCACCGGCATCCGCCTGGCCCAGGCCGGCGTGCCCTTCGAGATCGTGGACAAGAACGCCGACGTGGGCGGCACCTGGTACGAGAACACCTATCCCGGCTGCCGGGTCGACAACTCGAACCACATGTACAGCTACTCGTTCGAGCCTAACCACGCCTGGCCGCAGCACTTCTCGCCGCAACCCGTGCTGCTCCAGTACTTCCAGGGCATCGCCCAGAAGTACGACCTCAAGAAGCACATCCGCTTCGAGACCCTGGTCGAGACCGTGGCCTGGGACGAGGCCCGCAGCGTCTGGCGCGCCACGCTGAAGGGCAAGGACGGCAAGACCGAAGTGGTCGAGGCCAACGCCGTGGTCACCGCCGTCGGCCAGCTCAACCGCCCGCGCTTCCCCGACATCGAGGGCATGGGCAGCTTCGAAGGCCCCGCGTTCCACTCGGCCGAGTGGCGCCACGACGTCGACCTGAAGGGCAAGCGCGTGATCGTCATCGGCACGGGCGCCTCGGCCTACCAGTTCGTGCCCGAGATCGCCCCCGACGTGGCGAACCTGAAGGTGTTCCAGCGCAACCCGCCCTGGGCGCTGCCCGTGCCGCACTACCACGAGGACGTGCCCGAGGGCATGAAGTGGACGCTCGAGCACGTGCCCTACTACGACAAGTGGTACCGTTTCTGGCTGTTCTGGATGACCACCGAGGGCTTCCTGCCGATGGTGAAGTCCGATCCGCAGTGGAACGGCGGCCCGGGCGCGGTCAGCGAGATGAACGCCGGCCTGCGCGACATGGCCATCGCCGGCTTCGCCGCCCAGCTCGCCGAGCGCCCCGACCTGCTGCCCAAGGTCACGCCCGACTATCCCGTCGGCGGCAAGCGCGCGGTGCTGGACAACGGCGTCTGGTTGGGCGCGCTCAAGCGCGACAACGTCGAGCTCATCACCGACGGGATCGTCAGGATCACGCCGAAGGGTGTCGTCACCGCCGACGGCCAGGCGCACGAGGCCGACGTGCTGATCTACGGCACCGGTTTCCAGGCCTCGAACTTCCTGTCGTTCCTGAAGATCAGGGGCCGCGGCGGCCAGGATCTGCACGAGGCCTGGGGCGGCGACGCGCGCGCCTACCTCGGCATCACGCACCCGCGCTTCCCGAACCTCTTCACGATTTACGGGCCGAACACCAACATCGTCGTCAACGGCTCGATCATCTTCTTCTCCGAGTGCGCCGTCCGCTACATCGTGGGCGCCCTGAAGCTGCTGGCCGAGACCGGCGCGGCGGCCATGGAGCCGAAGCAGGCCGTCTACGACGACTTCAACAGGCGGGTCGACGAGGCCAACGCCGGCTGGGCCTGGGGCTCGCCGCACGTGTCGAGCTGGTACAAGAACCAGTTCGGCCGCGTCAGCCAGAACTGGCCCTTTGGCCTCATCGACTACTGGAAAGCCACCCTGGAGCCGAACCCGGACGACTTCGTCCTGGAGAAGGCGCACGAGGCGGCCTGAAGGAGAGGACCATGACCGAGATCACCGGCGGCTGCGCCTGCGGCAAGGTTCGGTTCGAGATCACGGCCGACCCGGTGGGTGGCGGCATCTGCCACTGCCGCGCCTGCCAGTACGCCGCGGGCGGCCCGCCGACGCACGTGCTGCTCGTGCCGCGGGCGGGCTTCAAGGTCACCAAGGGCAAGCCCAAGGTCTACACGACCAGGGGCGACTCCGGCGCCGACATCGGCCGCGCCTTCTGCACCGAGTGTGGCACGCCGCTCTACTCGATCCCCGGGCCTATGACGCCGTTCTACCCCGTGAAGGTTGGCGCCCTGGACGACCCCTCGACCTTCACGCCCAACCTGCACCTCTACATGGACGAAGCGCAGCCCTGGCACCTGACCCACGAGGGCCTGCCGCAGTTCCCGAAAATGCCGCCCATGGCCCCGCCGGCAGGCTAGCGAGCAGGCTAATGGGCTGGCGGCGCGTGCTCTTTCCGCCACGCAGCCTTCGCCGCGTCGATCTGGCCGCGGTTTGCGGCGGGCAGGGCGCCCAGCGCGCCGTCCAGGATCTTGCGCGCGTTCGGGTCACCGCCCTGTTCGGCGAGCTCGAGGTACGCCCGTCCGGTGGCGGGCTCGGCTGCGCCGCCTTCCCCTCGCGCCAGCATCGCGCCCAGCCCGCGCAGGGCGTGGACGGATCCCTTGTCCGCCGCGCGTCGGTACCAGGCTCGGGCCTGAACCGCATCGGCCGGGACGCCTTCGCCCAGAGCCAGCATCACGGCGATATCGATCATCGCGTCAACGTTGCCTTGCTGGGCGGCTGACCGGAAGGCGGCCATCGCCGCGACTTCGTCGCGCTCGACGCCATCGCCGTTCAGAAGCGCCATGCCGACATAGCGCTCAGCCCGGTTGTCACCCAGGCGGGCTCCTTCCTTGAGGTGGCTGTAGGCCTTCGCGGGATCGGGCGCCACGCCGCCCCATCCGTTCTGGTAGGCGCGTCCGACGAGGTACCAGGCATCAGCGCGGCCGGGGTCGACCTTCAGGCTCGTCTCCAGCGTCGCCACACCGGCCGGCATGTCCCGCGCCGTCCCGATGCCCAGGAGTTGGGCGCGCCCGAGGGGCCACAGGGTCAGCGGTTTCACCTTCTCGTCCGCAGAGGCCTTGCGCAGCAGGGCGTAGCCGCGGGCCTGCTCCGTCGGATCGTCGGAGAAGTGCAGCCGCACACCCAGGTTCAGTTCGGCGACGGGCAGCCCGGCGGCGGCCGCCTGCTCCAGCAGCGCCCTGGCGCGCGCCGGATCTCTCGGGCCGCCGACACCGTTGTCCAGCATGACCACTAGGTTGTTCAGCGCCATCGGGGCGCCGCTCTTGGCGGCCTCCTCACCCAGGCGGCGCGCCGTCGTCTTGTCGCCGCGTTTGAGCGCGGCCACGGACTCCTCGATTTGAGCGTCGAGCGCCGGCGAGCCCGTGGACTGAGCCCAGACGGGCGAGGTCAGGCTCAGCAGAAGGCCGACGGCCAGCACGGCGCGGATCATGCCGCAGCTTGAGCGCGTTCTCGTGCGGTCCGCAACCGCCTTAACCGGCCAGCAGCGCCAGCAGCGCGAACGAGGCCAGCCAGTGCTCGCCCATGTAGTCGCCGGCCACGTGGGGCAGGGCGGCGGCGAGGTGGGCGCGGGCGGCCTCCTGCACGATGGGGCGCGCCGGATCGTCGGAGTCCAGCTCGGCGGCGATCTCGCGCCAGCACCAGGCGCGCGACAGGTTCAGGCCGTCGAGGTGGGCGATCTTGCCGTCGGAGCGGTCGGTCGGGCTTGCGGGCGCGAACAGGCTGGCCGGTTGGCGCTGCGCCAGCCGCGGCAGGTAGGCCGCCAGCCATAGGCGGTACTCCGGCGGCGGCAACAGCCGGCGAAGGCACTCCGCCGTCATCAGCGTGGCCGACAGGAAGTCGTCCAGCGACGGCTCCCAGGCCTGGGCATCGCGATCCTCGGCGTACCAGCTCAGCGCCCGGTCGTGGAACAGCTTCAGCAGGGCCGCGTCGTCGGTGGCGCGCGCATAGTCCGCGGCCAGCGCCAGGGCAAACGCGGTCGAGGAGTGGACGCCCGTGCGGATCGGGTAGGCGGCGATCGGCAGGAAGTCGCGGAAGCGCTGCGCGAACACGTCGGCGAGCGGCTGGTGCGTTGCGGCCCAGGGCGCATCGTGCGCCAGCAGCTCGGCCTGGAGCTTCAGGAGCCACGCCCAGCCGTAGGGCCGTTCGAAGCCGCGCGAGGCGGGGCGGGCGGCGTAGGCGGTCTCGCCCGCCACGTTCGCCGCCGTGAAGCTCGCGTCGAAGAGCGCGCGGATCGCGTCCGCCTCGGGGATCTCCGGGTGCAGGCGCAGCACCGTCGCCAGCGTCCAGTAGCCGTGGACGCAGGAGTGCCAGTCGAAGCTGCCGAAGTAGATCGGGTGCTGCTGGCGCGGGCTCTTCACGTCGCCCGGCCCGGTCAGGACCGTGTCCATCTTGTTGGGATACTCGCGGCCGACGTGGCCCAGCGCGATGCGGGCGAACCGGGACGCGAGCTCGGGCGTCAGCCGATCAGAAGGCGAGGACATACATCAGCACCACATTGGCCACGAGCAGCGGCAGGGCCGTCGGGATCTGCGCCTTGATGACGGCGTAGCGGTCGGGCAGTTCCAGCAGCGCCGCCGGCACCAGGTTGAAGTTGGCCGCGAGCGGGGTCATCAGCGTGCCGCAGAAGCCCGAAAGCATGCCGATGGACGCCACCACGGCGGGGTCGCCGCCGAACCCGCGGATCAGGATCGGCAGGCCGATGCCGGCGGTCATCACCGGGAAGGCCGCGAAGGCGTTGCCCATGATCACGGTGAAGCCCGCCATGCCCAGGCAGTAGACGGCCACGGCGGTCAGCCGCGCGTCCATCGGGATGTGGCTCGTCACCAGCCTGCCGATCAGGTCGCCGACGCCCGCGAGCGCGAAGACCGCGCCCAGCGCCGCCAGCATCTGCGGCAGCAGCGCCGCCCAGCCGACGGTGTCCATCAGGCGGCGGCCCTCCTGCAGCGGGCTCATGAGCGGCTGGCGCAGCAGGATGAGCCCCGTGGCCGTGGCGACGACCGCCGCCAGCGCCAGCGAGATCAGCGTGGCCTGCTTCGGGTCGAGCAGTGGGGCGCCGGCGAGTTCGATGGGCTTCAGCACCAGCACGCCGAAGATCACGACCACGGGCAGGACCAGCGCCGGAACGAAGAGCTTGCCGCCGAATCGCTCGGCCAGCGCCTGGCGCTCTTCGGGCGAGGTGGTGGCGGGCTGCCCGCGGCCCAGCAGGCCGAAGCCGGCGATCAGCGCCAGGCCCAGCACCAGCACGCCGTTGCCGAGGTCGCCCAGGAGATCGCCGGCGAGGAAGCTCGTCGCGACCAGTCCCCAGAACACCGCATTGCCGAAGCGCTTGCTGTTGTTGCGATCCACCGCGCTCAGCACGGCGAAGGCCGCGAAGACGAGCCCGGCCAGGACGTAGACGGCGCCGATCCGGATCATGCGGCCGCCCCGCGCCGCCGCGCGCGGTCGAACAGCAGCAGCCGGGCCGCGTGCAGGAGGAAGGCGACGATGGCGGTGGGGATCGCCCAGAGCGACAGGTGGATCGGGTCGAGCGTGATGCCCGCCGTCGCCAGGAAGCCGACCATCAGCAGGATCGAGCCGATGGCGACGAAGATGTCCTCGCCGAAGAACAGGCCCACGTTGTCGGTCGCCGCGGCCATGGCCTTCACCCGCTGGCGCTCGGCGTCGTCCAGCGTCCCGCCGTGGCTCTCGACCGCGCCCTCGGCCATCGGCGCGACGATCGGGCGGATGCTCTGGGTCTGGCCGGCGATGGAGGTGAGACCCAGCGCCGACGTGCCCTGCCGGAACAGCAGGTAAGCGATCAGCAGCGGCCCGACCGAGACGCCCCTCAGGCGCAGCATCAGCTTCTTCGCCTGTTCCTGGATGCCCGCCCGCTCGACCACGCCCACCATCGGCAGGACGAGGTAGGCCACCGTGATCAGCCGGCTCTCGTTGAACGCCTTGCCGAACGCCTCCAGCACCGCGACGGGCGTCATGCCGGCGGCCAGCCCCGTGACGAACGCGGCGATCACCACGACCAGCAGCGGGTTCAGCCGCACCGCGAACCCCACCACCACCGCGGCCACGCCCAGCAGGGTCAGCATCGCGCGTCCTTCATCCACCCACCTTCAGAACGTCATGGCCGGGCTTGTCCCGGCCACCCATGAACACCGGATTCGGCGTGGCCAGCAGCGGCGTCGACGCTGCCCTATCTGCACCCCCGGCGTCTATTTTTAGCTCCGCTCATCTCCCTTCCTCCCCGCTCATCCCCACATCCGCTCATCCCCGCGAACTCAGGGGACCCAGACTTGTTTTTGGAGGCTGGAGCTCCCGCGAACGTCGCAAAGCATGAAGTCTGGGTCCCCGCATCCGCGGGGATGAGCGGTAGTGGGTGCGTGCCTAAGGGGCCGTGCGACGCGCAAGCCATGCGTCGGCGAGCGCCAGGAACCCCTCGACCGGGATCACTTCGGCCCGCGCCGTCGGATCGAGCCCGGCGGCGGCGATCAGGTCCTCGCCGCCCATCGCTTTCAGGCTGGAGCGCAGCATCTTCCGGCGCTGGCCGAACGCCGCGGCGGTGATGCGCTGGAGCGCGTCGAGGCGGTCCGACGACGGCCGGTCGGCGCGGGGCTCCAGGCGGACGACCGCGGAGTCCACCTTCGGCGGCGGGGTGAAGGCCCGCGCCGGGGCGTCCAGCACGCGGCGGCCCACGCAGGTCGCCTGCACGATCACGCCCAGCCGGCCATAGGCGTCCTCGCCCGGCCCTTCGGTGATCCGGTCCGCCACCTCCCGCTGGAACATCAGCGTCAGCGACGCCGGCGTCCACGGCCCCGTCAGCCACTTGATGAGCAGCGGCGTGCCCACGTTGTAGGGCAGGTTGGAGACGAGGTGCGCCGGCCGCCCCGCCGCGACCTGCGCCTCGTCGGCCTTCAGCGCGTCGCCGAACACGAGGGTCAGGTTCGGCGCGGCGTCCGCCACCTCCTGCAGCAGCGGCCGGAAGCGTTCGTCCTTCTCGATGGCGGTGACCCGCGCGCCGGTCTCCAGCAGGGCGCGGGTCAGGCCGCCGGGGCCAGGGCCGACCTCGATCACGTGGTCGCCTTCGCCGACCTCGGCCAGCCGCGCGATCTTCCGGGTGACGTTGAGGTCGAGCAGGAAGTGCTGGCCGAACGCCTTCTTGGCCCACAGGCCGTGCGCCTCCAGCGCCTCGCGCAGGCTGGGGAGGTCGTCGAGGCGGCTCACGCGCGGCGCCGCGCGATCTCGTCCGCCAGCCGGATGGCCGCGACCAGGCTGTCGGCCCGCGCGATCCCGCGGCCGGCGATGTCGAAGGCGGTGCCGTGGTCGGGCGAGGTGCGCACGATCGGCAGGCCCAGGGTGACGTTCACCCCGCCCCAGAAGTCGAGCATCTTCACCGGGATCAGCGCCTGGTCGTGATAGAGGCAGAGCGCCGCGTCATAGGTCGCGCGCACCTCGTCGGGGAACATCGTGTCGGCCGGGTAGGGCCCCTTGGCGTCGACGCCCAGGTCCTTCAGCGCCCGGATCGCCGGCTGCACGATCTCGACCTCTTCCCGCCCGATGGCGCCCGACTCGCCCGCATGCGGGTTCAGCCCCGCCACCGCGAGCCGGGGCCGCGCCACGCCGAAGTCGCGCCGCAGCGCCTGGGCGGTCACCAGGCCGGCGTTCACGACCGTTTCGATGGAGAGCTTGCCCGACACCTTCGCCAGCGGCTCATGCACGGTGACCAGCGTGACCCTGAGGTCGGCCGCCGTCAGCATCATGACCGGCCCGCGCGCGCCGTCGTAGGTCGTGGCCGCCGTCAGCTCGCCCAGGAATTCGGTGTGGCCGGGGAACCTGAAGCCCGCCTCGTAGAGCGGCGCCTTGGCGATCGGCGCGGTGACGACGCCGGCGACCGTCTTCGAGAGTGCGAGGCCCACCGCGGTCTCGATCCACTGGACGATGGCGCCCGCCGCCGACGGGGCCGGCTGGCCGGCCACCACGGGCGACTTGAGCGGCAGGTTCAGGACGGGGATCGCGTCCCTGAAGGCGGCGACCGCTTCGTCCGGCGTCGAGATCGTGCGCACCAGGCCCGCGGACGAGGTCGGGGCCGAAGCCACCGCGCCCGCGTCGCCGACCACGAAGAAGGCGGGGCCCCCCTCGGCGAACTCGTCCTTCAGCGCCCGCCACGCCTTGACGACGATCTCCGGGCCGATGCCGGCCGGGTCGCCGAGGGAGAGCGCGAGCGGGTTCCGCGTCACTTCTGCTCGATGGTCGCCGAGTTGCGCAGGTCGCGCATGTAGCGCCGCGCGATCATGCTGAGCTGCTGGCCACGGAGGCGACGCTCGATCTGGTCCTTGTCCATCTGCCCGCCGCTGGCGTTGCGGCGGCCGCAGACCGCCACCAGGTGCAGGCCCGCCGTCGTTCGGATCGGATCGGAGATCTCGCCCACCTGCAGCTTCTCGGCCGCTTCGCGGAACTGCGGGGCCAGATCGCTGACTTCGGCCTCGCCGAGGTCGCCGGCCACCACGCCCTGGACCTTGCCGGCCGTGGCCTCGAGGGTGGCGCAGTCCTTGATCTGCGGCTTCAGCGCCATCAGCTTCGTCCGCGCCGCCGCCTCGTCCTCCGCGCTCGCGCCCTGCGGCAGCGGCGCCGCCGCCTGCTTCAGGCTGACCAGGGTCGAGGTCCCGCCGGCGCGCTTGTCCTTCAGGTAGAGGATGTAGACGCCGTCCTTGACCGCGATCGGCTGCGAGAGCTGGCCCGGGCGCATCTGCTCCAGTACGCCGGCCACCTCGGCCGGCACCTCGCCGGGGCTCACCCAGCCGGCGTCGCCGCCCGTGGCCGCGGTGGGCAGCGACGAGAACTGGCGCGCGACGGCCGGGAAGGGCGCGCCCTGCTGCATCTGCGAGACCAGTTGCTGCGCGCCGGCCATGGCCTGCTGCATGCCGCCCACGCGGTTCGCGTCGATCAGCACCTCGGCGATGTTGTACTGCGGCTTGGAGGCCTGGGCGGCGAGCAGCGCCTGGGTCGCCGCGATCTGGTCGTCGCCGACCCGCAGGCGCGAGCCATAGCGGCCCTGGATCCAGCGGCTCCAGCTTATGTTGGCGCGGATCTGCTGCTTCAGCGTGTCGGCATTGATCCCGCGCGACGTGAGGTAGCCCAGGAACTGCTGGCGGCTCATGTTGTTGCCCTCCGCCATGCCGTCGATCTCTTCGTTCACCTCGTCCTCGTCGGCGAGGATGTCGATCTTCTGCTCCCGCTCGACGCGGCGCAGCTCCTGGAACTGCAGGCGCTCGTCGACCAGCGAGACCAGCGCCTCGTGCTGGAACTGGGGCAGGTTCTCCTGGGTGGGCTGGATGCCGGACGTGGCGATCAGCAGGCGCATGCGCTGCGCCAGGTCGTAGGTCGAGATGATGTCGTCGTTCACGACGGCGGCGACCGATTCGGAGAGGCCCGTCGGCGGCGGCGCGGACGGCAGGCGCGTCCCTTCCGGCGGCGCGGCGCCCGCGGGCCCCCCGGGCTGCTGCGCCCCGGCCGGAACCGCAGCCAGAACGGCGAGCGCGCAGGCGAGCGCTGTGTTCCGCGCCGTCGAGCCCGTCAGATAACGCATCATGGACGAGAGTCTCTTCCTTCGTAGGACCACGCACGGGTCCCCATATTACCTGCCATTGAATGACCCGCCCAATGTGGCGAGCGTTAGGCGCACGGAGACCGACTCGCTCGGTAGCAGACGGCCGATGATCGTGTCTTCGCGGCGATAGATCACATCCACCCGCAGGCAGTCGTCCCGATAGAACACGCCCAGGTCGCGGACGACCCAGCTATCCTGCTTCAGGTCGCGGCTGCCGAAGAAGCTGACGCCGTAGTTCCTGGCGAGGTAGACCTCGCCGCCGAGGTCCAGGTTCTCGCGCTTCGTGCCGTTGATGTCGAAATCGTCGGTCAGGTAGCGGACGAAGCCCGAGCCATGCTTGTTCGAGGCGTTCAGGCCCGCTTCCAGGCGGTGGATGTCGAGCGTGTCGTTGTCGAGGCGCGCGCGGGCGAACACGCTGAGGCCGCGGATCGGCTGGGCGTTGGCGGCCACGACCCAGTCCGACGCCTTGGAGCGCAGGCCCGAGCGGGCGGTGAAGACGTCGTTCTGCTCGGCGCGGAAGCTGCGGCCCAGCAGGAAGTTCGCGCGCCGCCCGTCGTCCCACATCACCGTCGCGCGGCCGGCGACGTTGAGGCGCACGCCGTCCTCGTAGAGGTCGTAGCCGGGGAACTTGTTCGAGCGGAACAGCGTGCTCTCGTCGAGCTCGAAGGCGATGGAATCCTCGTTCAGGTAGACCGGCGCGCCGGCGGCGGTGCGTCCGATCACCACCTGCTTGGCGTTGGGCGAGGCGGCGAGCTGGGCCACCGGCTCCAGGATGATCGTGGCGTCCCCGGTGCGCTTGAAGAACGGATAGCTGAAGTCGACGCCGGCGGTGGCCAGGCCGCGGGTCATCTCGTCCTTGCGGGTGCTGGAGCCCACGCCGGTCAGGATGTCCTGGATGCGGTAGGCGTCGGCGCGCGCGGTCAGGAACGGCGAGAAGCGCATGCCGTTGGCCGCGGTGAACGAGCGGCGCCAGTCGACCTCGCCGGTGATGCGGGCGCTGTCCAGGCCGGGCAGGCGCTGGGTGAGGTCGGTCTGCGATTGCTCGCGGCTCAGCACCACGGCGCTGGTGTGGACGCGCAGGCGGCCGCCCGCCACGGTCTGCACCGGCTCGTAGTGGCCCTCGACCAGCGGGCCGATCACCGGGAAGACGCGGTCGTTCTCGCCCGAGGCGAAGCCGGTCAGCGGGTCGATCGCGCCCGGGCGCAGGCCCTGGATGCTCATGGCCGCGACCGAGAAGTACGACCTCTGGTCCTGGCGGATCGTGTAGAGCTGGCTGATCAGCCGCCGGTCGTCGGCCACGTAGAGCCCGCGGGCCGCGCCCGTGTAGACCTTGCCCACCTCGTACTTGTCGAAGATCAGGTCGTCCGAGGTGCGCTCGGCCGTGAAGCCCCACAGCCACTTCTCGTCGATCTGGAACGCGCCGCGGCCCAGGACGTAGCTGCGGTCGGTCGAGGTGCCGCGCAGCTCGTTGCCCTTGCCGTCGAAGTCGCGGGCGTGGGTGTAGCCGAACCGCATGTCGACATCGCCGGAGTAGAAGCGCTTGCGCACCTGGCCGTTCAGGAACGGCGCGATCTTCGAGTTGATCTGCGGGCTGATCGTCAGGTCGGTCGAAGGCGAGATCACCCAGTAGTAGGGCTGCTCGTACGACACGCCGCGGCGGTCGGAGACCGAGGCCTTGGGCACCAGGAAGCCCGAGGTCCGCTCGGCGTCCGGATCGGCGTGCCAGAACAGCGGCAGGTAGATCGTCGAGACGCCGAACAGCCTGAACCGGGCGTTGCGGTAGTAGACGATCCGCCGCTTCTTGTCGCGCACCACCCGATCGGCCGCGATCGACCAGGTCGGCGTCTTCGGGCTGCCGTCCTTCGCGCAGATCTCGCAGGGCGTGTAGATCGCCTTGTTGAGTTCCTGGATGTTCTCGTTGCGCTTGGCGGCGCTGGCCGCCGCGATCTTCACGTTCTCCTGCAGGCGCGCCGAGAAGCCCAGCGCCACGCCGGCCTTCATCTCGTCGTCCAGCACGATCTCGTCGGCGTATTCGGTCGACCCGTCGGTCTCGACGATGACGACGTGGCCGTAGCCGCGGATGATGCCGCTCTTGTCGTCGTAGGTCAGCTTGTCGGCGCGCAGCGTGCGGCCGTTGTAGCGCACCTCGATGTTGCCGTTGGCGGTCGTCAGGCCCTTGTCGTCCTCACGGACGACCTCGTCGGCCTCCATGTACATCTCGTCTTTCTGGAGCCCGTCGGCGCTGGGGCCCGGAGCACGGGGGCCCGGAGCGCGGGGAGCAGCCGTCTGCGGGGCCTGGGCGTGCGCGCCGCAGGTCCACAGGAGGGCGACCGCGGCGCTCGCCAATAGGGCGCGCTTGCCTGCCGATCGCGCCGTACGCCGACGTACCATCAACCCTCGATCCCCAAAGCGCCGCCCGGTGTGTCTATTTGTTGCCGGCCCCGCGATGCATAGCCCCGCGGCCAAACGATTCAACCGTCTTCGGTGTAGCAAAGCAGGGTCACCCCGGCGAGCAGCGCGACGACCGCGGGCGCCCAGGCCGCGGCGAACAGCGGAATGATGTCGGCCTTGGCCAGCGCGCCGGCGAACTGGTTGAAGAAGAACATGATGAAGCCCAGCGCCACGCCCGCCCCCGCCAGCCCCGCGAGGCCCCCCAGGCGCGCGAGCCGCAGCGAGAAGGCGGCGGCCAGGATCGACATGGCGGCGAAGAGCAGGGGGGTCGCCAGCAGTTGCTGGAACCGCAGCCGGTAGCCGTTGGCCGAGAAGCCCGCCTGCTCGGTGAGCTGGATCGCCCTGGGCAGGCGCCAGAACGCGATCGCCTCGGGCGAGGCCAGCCGCTCCATCGCGGCCTCCTCGTCCAGCGTCGAGCGGATCGAGAGCGTGTCCGACCGGATCGACGAATCGCCCGCCGTCGCCTCGCGCACGTTCTTCAGCCGCCAGTAGCCGGGCTGCAGCGTCGCCTCGCCCGCCTCCAGCCGGCGGCGGAATTCCGGCTGCCCGCGCGCGTTCTTCTCGTAGATGAACAGCGACACGCCCTTCAGCGTGACCGTGCCGCGTTTCACGTCGCGGTCGCGGGCGTGGATGACGATCTGGGTCTTCTCGTCGCCCTGGCGCAGCCAGATGTCCTTGGGCCGGTCGCCCAGGTAGTTCTCCATCAGCCGCGCGCGCTGCAGCTCGAACTGTGCGTTCAGCGCCGCCGACAGCGGGTTGAGCCCGCCCACGGCCAGCAGCCCCAGCACGAACGCCCCGGCCGCCGACGGCAGGATGAACCGCCAGGCCGAGACGCCCGCCGCCCGCATCGCCACCAGCTCGCTGCGCCGGTTCAGCGCCACGAACGCCCCGATGCCGCCGAACAGGAAGCAGAACGGCAGGAGGATCTGGATGATCGACGGGACGCGCAGCAGCGTCAGCTCGAAGATCTGGTCGGCGCCGACGTCGGCCCGCGTGCCCACCTGGCTGGTCAGCTCCACGAACTGGATCAGGAGGATCACCGACGAGATGATCGCCAGCGCGCCGATCACCCCCAGCAGCATGTAGCTCAATACATAGCGCTCGATCCGGCCGGTCATGCGCGCGCCTCGGTGAGGCCCAGCGAGGTCCTGGTGATGTCGATGTAGCGGTTGACCTTCTGGCGGAAGATCTGCGCCAGCGCCGCCCAGGTCGCGGCGATCGGCACGAGGTACTGCAGGATGTTGAGCCAGGCGTTCTCCTCGCAGGCCGCCTGCACCTGGAAGCCGATCAGGCGCACCGCGGCCGCGATCGCGCCCATCGTCACGATCCGCCGCCCGTAGCCGAGGCGCGAGAAGCCGCCGCCGATGATGGCGTTCAGCGCCAGCGCCATGAAGGCGATGTTGTAGAGCGGCGAGGCGATGCGCGCGTTGCCCTCGGCCAGCAGGTCCAGGCGGTTGCGCCGCTCCCAGTCCTGCTGGAGGTCGGGGAAGAACAGCTCGTGCAGGTACCGGTCCGACGGCTTGAAGTGGATGAGCTCGTCCGAGCGGGCCAGCGGCTCCAGGTCGAAGATGTACTCGTCGAAGGTCAGGTAGTTGAGCACGCTGCGGCTCGACAGCTCCTGGTTCGAGCCGTTCCTCATGAACAGCACCGGCCGGCCCTGGGCGCGGCCGACGCGGCCCTGCTCGGCGGTGTAGGTGCTGGTCGACCCGTCCGGCTTCACCTGGTGGATGAAGAGGTTGCGCAGGTTGCCCTGCCCGTCGACGTTCTGGGCGTAGACGGTGAGGCCGGGCGCGGGCTCGGTGAACTCGCCCTCGCGCACCAGGGTGGCGGCCAGGTCCGTGCGAACCAGGAACAGCTCCTCGCGCAGGGCCCGGAACGAGGCCGGCTGCACGAAGACGTTCATCAAGAGCGCCAGGAACGCCACCGTGGCCGCCAGCCGCATCGCCGGGCTGATCACCCGCCAGCGGCTCATCCCGCCGGCGAAGCAGACCACGATCTCCTGCTCGGTGTGCAGCCGGTTCAGCGCCACCAGCGCGGCCACGAACACCGCGATCGGCAGGATCAGGTTGATGAGCTGCGGCATGTACAGCAGCGTCACCTTCAGGAACACGAGCGCGCTCTGGCGCTGGTTCACGATCAGGTCCAGGCCCGCCAGGCTCTGCGAGAGCAACGCGACCGACGTCAGCGCCAGGGTGGCCAGGACCACCGGCCCCGTGAGCTGGCGAAGGAGGTAGCGGTCGATCAGGCGCATTCTTTTGAAAATCGAGTAGCCCGGAGATTTAGATGCGCCCCGGCGGCGGACCTGTTCTAAACCATGCGTCGCTCCGCCACACAACCTGACGTGGGCGCGCCCCGAACACCTGACAAGAACACCTCGCGAGAAGAGACATGGATATCCAGTTCGTCGCGGCCGGCGCCGCTGTTCCCGCCAAGTCCGCGGTGGCCCGCATCGTCTTCGAGGGCGAGACGCAGTCGGGCGCGATCGGCCAGGCCGTGGCCGCCAGCCGCTTCACCGGCGGCAAGGGCCAGACGCTCGACATCCTGGCGCCGCAGGGCGTGGACGCCGCCCGCCTCGTCCTGGTGGGCGCGGGCAAGAAGGACGCCTTCGACGCCGCCGCGGCCGAGAACGCCGCCGCCGCCGGCTACAACGCCGTGAAGGCCTCGGGCCTGGAGACGCTGCGGGTGGAAGGCGCCGGCGCCTTCGCCGCCAACGCCGCCTTCGGCGTGCGCCTCGCCAGCTACCGCTTCGACAAGTACCGGACCAGGGAGCCGGCCGAGAAGAAGCCCTCGATCGCCCGCACCGAGGTGGTCGCGGAGAGCCCCGATGCGACCCTCGCGGGCTTCGCCGACTTCGCCGCCCTGGCCGACGCCATCAGCTTCACCCGCGACCTCGTCTCCGAGCCGCCGAACGTCCTCTTCCCGGCCGAGTTCGCGGCCCGCGTGAAGGAGCTGGAGGACATCGGCCTGGAGGTCGAGGTGCTGGGCGAGGCCGAGATGGCGAAGCTCGGCATGGGCTCGCTGCTGGCCGTGGGGCAGGGGAGCATCCGCGAAAGCCGGCTCGTGGTGATGAAGTGGACAGGCGCGGCCGACAGGTCCGCCCAGCCGGTCGCCTTCGTCGGCAAGGGCGTCTGCTTCGACACCGGCGGCATCTCGATCAAGCCCGCCGAGAACATGGAGGACATGAAGTGGGACATGGGCGGCGCCGGTGCGGTGGCCGGCGTCATGCATGCGCTCGCCGGCCGCAAGGCCAGGGTCAACGCCGTCGGCATCCTGGGCCTGGTCGAGAACATGCCCGACGGGAACAGCTACCGCCCCGGCGACGTGCTGACCTCCATGTCCGGCCAGACCATCGAGGTGGTGAACACCGACGCCGAGGGCCGCCTCGTGCTGGCCGACGCCCTCTGGTACTGCCAGGACCGCTTCAGGCCGAAGGTCATGGTCGACCTGGCGACGCTGACCGGCGCCATCATCATCGCGCTCGGGAACGACTACGCCGGCTGTTATTCCAACAACGAGGAGCTGGCCGCCAACCTCCTCGCGGCCGGCAAGGCCGAGGACGAGGGCCTGTGGCGCATGCCGCTGCCCGAGGCCTACAACAGGCAGATCGACTCCATGATCGCCGACATGAAGAACACCGGCGGCCGCCCCGGCGGCTCGATCACCGCCGCGCTCTTCCTCCAGCGCTACGTGAACAACGTGCCCTGGGCGCACCTCGACATCGCCTCGACCGCCTGGAAGAAGCCCTCGTCCGTCCCCACCATCCCGGACGGCGCCGTCGGCTTCGGCGTGCGGCTCCTCAACCGCATGGTGCGCGACAAGTACGAGGGGTGACCGCCCCCCAAGCATCGTCATCCCCGGGCTTGTCCCGGGGACCCATGAACACCGTCGTCGGTGGGAGGGCAGGACGGCGCCGCCTCGGTTCACGGGCGCGATCGGTGTTCATGGATGGCCGGGACAGGCCCGGCCATGACGTTCGGATGGGGTGGAATTGAGTATGCGCCTCGTCCTCCTGCACAGCCCGCTGCTGGGCCCGCTGTCCTGGCGGCGGGTGGCCGACGCCCTGCGCGACAAGGGCGCCGAGGCCGAGGCGCCCGCGTGGCCCCGGCTCTCGACGCTCGGCGACGACGCCTACGCCGCCCTCGCCAACAGCATGGCCGCCACCCTGGGCCGCGGCCGGCCGGCCATCGTGGTCGCCCACAGCGGCGCCGGCGCCCTGATCCCGTCGGTGGCCGCCCTGGCCAAAGGCGCGCTCGCGGGCGTCGTCTTCTGCGACGCGATCCTGCCGCACCCCGGCCAGTCGTGGTTCGACACCGCCCCGCCGAACCTCGCGGGCCAGCTCCTGGCGGGCGCGGTCGACGGCGCGCTGCCGTCCTGGGACCGCTGGTGGCCGCCGGGCGCGCTGGAACGCCTGCTGCCCGACCCGGCGCTGCGCGAGGACCTGATTGCCGAGCTGGAGCCGATCCCGGTCGGCTACTTCGAGGAACTCGCGCCCGAGCTGGAGCTCGACACGCCCACCGCCTACCTCCAGCTCAGCGGCGCCTATGTCGAGGAAGCGCAGATCGCCGGCCGAAAGGGCTGGCCCGTGGTGCGCCTGCCGCTGCATCATCTGGCCATGCTGACCCACGCCGAAGCCGTCGCCGGCGCCATCCTGTCGCTCGCCGGGCGCCTGGAGGGCCCGAATGGCTGACGCGGCCGCCTGCGAGGTCTGGTTCTACCACCTGGAGCGCACCGGCCTCGACCAGGCCCTGCCCGAACTGCTGGAGAAGACGCTGCAACGCGGCTGGAAGGCCATCGTGCGCTCGTCGGCCCGGGAGCGCATAGACCACCTCGACGGCTGGCTCTGGAGCTACCGGGACGAGAGCTTCCTGCCGCATGCGCCGGCCGACGAGCCCAATGCCGCCCGCCAGCCGATCCTGCTCACGACGCGGACGGAAAACCCGAACGCGGCCGACGCGCTGTTCCTCGTCGACGGCGCCGAGGCCGGCGACCTGGCGGGCTACCAGCGCTGCATCGTGATCTTCGACGGCGCGGACGACGGGCAGTTGCAGAACGCCCGCGCCCAGTTCCGGGAGGCCAAGGCCAGGGGCCACCCGGTCTCGTACTGGAAGCAGCAGGCGCGCGGATGGGAGAAGCAGGCATGAGGCGGGTTGCGCTGGCGGTGACGCTCATAGCCCTCGCGGGCTGTTCGACCCCGGCCCCGCCGGAACCCCCGCCGCCGCCGCCACTGGCTCTGGCGCCCGCGCCGCCCCCACCGCCGCCCCCGGACACCTGCGGCGCGCGCGAGCACCAGGACCTGGTCGGCCGTCCGCGCACCGAGATCCCGATCCCGCTGGATCCCGCCCGGCAGCGCGTCGCCTGCACCACCTGCCCGATGACCATGGACTTCCGCCCCGAGCGCCTGAACTTCTTCTTCGACGCCAAGACCGGCCTCATCCAGGACGTCCGCTGCGGGTGACTCCCTCCTGGAACGTCATCCCCCGGCTTGTCCGGGGGACCCATTGGGCTGTGCGCCTCCGATTGTGCGCGGCGTCGACGCTGCGATTCCTCGCCAACTCACAGCCCAATGGGTGGCCCGGACAAGCCGGGCCATGACGATCAGGGGTGAGGTGGAATCGCCACCCCGTGCTCGCGCAGCAGCGCCAGCCATGCCTCGCGGCCCTTGGCGCGGTCGAACTTCGCCACCGCCGTCTCGCGCGCGGCGGCCCGCAGCGGCGCGAAGGCCTCCGGCGCCCGGCACGCCGCGATCATCGCCGCCGACAGCGCGTCGACATCGAAGAACGGCAGCAGGGTCCCGTCGACCCCGTCGGTGATCGCGTCGTGCAGCGGCGCCGTGTCGGAGCCGATCACGTAGCAGCCGCTCGCCATCGCCTCGCTCAGCGACCACGAGAGCACGAACGGATAGGTGTAGTAGACGTGCGCCGCGCCCAGCCGCAGCGCCGCCAGCATCCGCGCGTGCGGCACGCGGCCGAGGAAGTGGACGCGGCTGCGGTCGAACGCCAGCGGCCCGAAGATCGCCGCCGTCCAGCTCCTCCCGTCCGGCGCCGCGCCGCCATAGGCCCGCTTCGACGAATCGCCGATCACGATCACCTGGGCGTCCGGAACCTCGGCCAGCAGGCGAGGCAGGGCGCGGGCGAAGATGTGCAGGCCCCGCAGCGGCTCCATGTTGTTGTTCACATAGGTGATCACCGGCGCGCCGGGCGCGATGATCCGGCCGTCCTCCAGCGCGAACGGCTCCGCCGGCGCGGGACGGATCGCGGCCACGTCGACGCCTTCGTGGATCACGCGGGTCCGCTCGCGGAACACCGGCGGCAGGGCGCCGGCCTGGAACGCCGTGGGCGCCACGATCGCATCCGCGGTCGCGTAGGCCAGCGCCATCACCGGGTTCTTCGAATGCACGCGGAAGATCTGCTCGTCCGTCTCGGGGAAGAACTCGGTGTCGAACCCCACGTCGTAGCCGCGCGCGTGGTACCAGAACTCGGCGAAGGCGATCTGCCGGGCCGCCGGGAACAGCTCGCCCAGGAACGTCGTCTCGCCCCAGCCGGGATGGCCCACGATCACCTGCGGATCCCATCCCTCGTGCTTCAGCGCCTTGGCGGCCTCGTAGGCGGCGCGGCCGCGGATCAGGTCGGCCTCGGCGCGCACGGCCAGCGGATAGATGCCCTCGGTCGTGCCGCGGGGCAGGGCGTAGCGCGCCAGCCGCACCCCCGGCAGCTCGCGCGAATGGGCCTGCCCCACCGCCATGCACGGCACGCCCCGCGCCGCCAGCGCCTCGGCCAGGTCCCGGAACTGGGCCGGGAAGTTGTTGTGGACGAAGAGGACGCCGGCGGGCATGCCGCGCCTTTAGCCCGGCCGGGAAGCCGCTGTCACGCGCCGCCCGCCCACGGCATGTCCGTGGCTGGCGGTCAGGCGGGTATCTCCATTTCGAAGGTCAGTCCCGCCGGCGTGAGCGCGCGCGAGAAGGTCCCCTTCAGTTGCCGTTCGATGGTCAGGGTCAGGAGCTTCGATCCGAACCCGCCGTTCCCGGCGGCCGGACGGGAGGCGGACACGCCCTCTTCCGACCATGACAGCATGATCCGCCCGCCGGCGCATCGGAAGCGCAGGGACAGCAGGCCGCCCTCGCAGGCCAGGGCCCCGTACTTCGCGGAGTTGGTCGCAAGCTCATGGAAGACCAGCGTGAGAGGTGTCACCAGATGCTCCTGGAGCAGGGCGTCGTCGCCCTGCACCACGATCCCCCTGCCGCCCTCGTAGGGCGCGAGGATGGCGCGGGCGAGCGACTGGAGGGACCTTGTCCCATCCGGAACCGTGTCACGGCTGCGGATGAACTCATGCGCCGTATGCAGGGCGGAGAGGCGGTGGCGAAGCTGATCGGCAAAGGGGCCGAAGGCGGCGTCTTCCCGGCCCGAGAGCACGACCAGGCCGTTCACGAGGGCGAACAGGTTCCTGATCCGATGCTCCAGCTCGTTGGCGACGAGCTCGCGTTCCATCTCGAGGGTCTTGTTCTCCTCGATGTCGGTGGCGGTCCCGTACCAGCGCGTGATCGCGCCGTCGGCGTCGCGAACCGGCAGCGCCATGACGCGGAGCCAGCGATATCGCCCCGAATGATGCAGGAAGCGGTATTCGATGTCGTAGGGCCGGCCGGTCGCGACGCATCCGCTCCAGTCTTCCGACACGCGGCGCCAATCGTCCGGGTGGACCAGCACCTCCCAGGTCGTCTCGTCCATGTCGGACACGTCCACGCCGGTGAACTCGTTCCAGCGCGAATTGAAATAGTCGTGCCGGCCGTGGACGTCGGTGCTCCAGACGATCTGGGGAACGGATTCGACCAGCCCCCGGAAACGCCTTTCGCTGTCGGCCAGGGCGTCTTCGGCGGCGATCTGGCTGGTCAGGTCGACGACGACTCCGCACAGCTTGACGACGGCGCCCTTTTCGTCCCGCACCGCGCGGCCCGCATCGAGATACCAGTGCGTCGCCCCGTCCGACGTCACGATGCGGTAGCGGCATTTGTAGTCGGCCCCGGTGCGGGCGGCTTGCGCCAGCACGTTCCGCCACCTCGCCCGGTCGTCCGGGTGTACGAGATGGGCGAACAGGTCGTTGTCTATGCTGGCGCGGCCGTCCTGCGCGCTCATGCCGAAGAGCCGGGCGAAGCGCCCGTCGCACGTCAGCCGGTTCGTCGCCAGGTCCAGGTCCCACGTTCCGACGATGCCGCCCGCGTCGAGCGCGATCTCGATGCGCTCCTGCGAGCGCCGGAGGTCGCGCAGGGCCATGACGCGCTCGGTCGTTTCGCTGATGACCAGGAACACGCCGGCCACGTTGCCGTCCACGTCGGCGATCGGGGTGCAGGCCAGGTGGAACCACGCGGGGTTCCATTCGCCGTTGCGGCAGACCTGGAACGACTCGTCCCGGAAGCTGCGGCCCAGGCCCGCGAAGCACCGGTCGATCCCCTCGCGGCACAGGGCGGCGGCCTGCGGGAACACCTCCTCGACCGGCCTTCCCAGCGACCCGGCATAGTACATGCCGAACAGGTCGCGTGCGGCGTCGTTATGGGCGAGCAGGCCCTCTCGTCCGATGAACACCGCCATGGGCGCGGGCGACAGGAGCATCAGCCGCACCGCATACTTCAACGGGTCGGGCCATTGCTCGATCGCGCCCGCCGACGTGGAGGCCCAGTCGAACTGGCGCGTCGCCTCCGCCATGGGGATATGGCCGGGGGCATCGGCGTCCGCGGGGCTCAATCCGCTGAAGATGTGTTCGGGCATCCGCGCTCTCCCCATCGCTGGAGGCGAGCGTCGGCCTCTCGTTGCCCCCACCGATCCTCGCCGCTTCCTCTTGGATGTCGGGAAGCGATCTTGCCCGAGCCTATCCGAATTCCCCGGATTGTGCAGCGTCCGTGTCCACCGCCGGGCGGACCGGGCAGGGCGCGCCCGGGGCGGCCTCAGGCGGTGAGTTGGCGCGCCCCGGCCCGCCCGCTATACACGCCCCATTGCGGGCGTGGCGGAACTGGTAGACGCACCTGGTTTAGGTCCAGACGCTTCGGCGTGGGGGTTCGAGTCCCTCCGCCCGCACCAAGGCGGGGAGGCGGCCGGAAGGACGCGCCTTGGGCCGCCTAACGGGACCGCGGATTCTGCGGGTTGGTCCAGCGATAGCGGTAGGCGTCTTCCGGATGGCCCGGCTCGGGCGCGACGACGCGGCGCAGGGGCCGATACCCCGGGCCCGGGTCCCCCATCCTGTCGAGCGCCGTGCGCGCGGCGGGGTTTCCGTTGAACACCCAGTCGGCAAGCGCATCGAAGGGGCGCGAAACGGCATATTGCTTCTGCAGCGCCGACGGGTTGCGCCCCGGCGTGGCGTGGTCGGCCTCGAAGCCGCAGGCGGCGTCGGACGCCACCAGGGCATAGAAGCGGTCCGTGGCGCGGCTGGCCTTGTAGAGGTCGATCGCCATGCGGTGGTCGTTCACGTCGTCGTCGTCATAGACCTCGATGAACTGGACCGCCTGCGCGGGCAGCGCGGCGACCTTCGCGTCGGTGATCTGGTACGAATACCAGGGGGCGAGCGCCATCAGGAAGGCGCCGTTCTTCCCCCATCCCTTTTCGACCAGGCCCTCGTAGGCCATCGCGGGGACGGCGCCGCCGCCGAAGGAATGCCCGACGAAGGCGACGCGGCTCAGGTCCATTCGCCCGCCGAACCGCGCGGCGGCGGCCGCGAACCCCTGCCACAGGCTGTCGTAGCGCTGATCCACCGTGACGCCGCGCATGGGATAGGTCGAGAACACGACGATGTGGCCCGTGCTGACCATGTGCCGGATGACGTCGGCGTAGGTCGAGGCGAGCCCCAGCCCGAATCCGTGTGCGAAGAAGACGACGGGGCTGGGCGCCGTCGCGCCCTTGGGGAAGTAGATCGTCATCTCGTCGCCGGCGTCGCCCGGATTGGCGAGCTGTTCGGTCTCGACGCCATAGGCGCCGTCGGCGCCATAGCCCGCGGCGATGGGTTGCGCGGCGCAGCCCGCGCCGTCGGCGGCGTTCGCGCAGGACGCGTACATCGCGAGCGCTGCGGCAAGCGTGAGAAGAGGCTTCACGGTGCTCCCCCTTTTCCTTCCGGCATGTCGGCCGCGCGTCCGGCGCGGCCCGGCGGCGTGCCATCGCGGGCGGCGCCCGCGCCGTCAAGGGGCAGGGGGCTTTCACCGCCCGCGGCGCCGTGACATAAGGGCGCCTTCGCGCCGCCGGGGTCACTTCGGCGGCTACTCCCGCTTGTCGTGAAAGGGCGGATCCGGCGCGGCGCCACGCGCGGTCCAGGAATCTGAGAATGTCGATGCAGATCGTTGAGAAGTCTGGTGAAGGCCTGAGCCGCGTTTACGGCGTGACGGTGCCGCAGAAGGACCTGTCCGAGCGCCTGGAGGCCCGGATCAAGGAGATCGCCCCGACCCTCAACGTGAAGGGCTTCCGCCCCGGCAAGGTGCCGCCGGCCCACGTGAAGCGCCTCTATGGCAAGGCGCTGATGAGCGAAGTGGTGCAGCAGACGCTGACCGAGAGCACCCAGAAGGTGCTCGACGACAACAACATCCGCCCGGCCGGCGACCCCGACCTGAAGCCCGAAGGCGACATCGAGGCCGTCATGGACGGCAAGGCCGACCTCGCCTACGAGATCTCGCTCGACATCATGCCCGAGTTCCAGCCGGTCGAGGCCGAGACGCTCAGCCTCTCGAAGCCGGTCTACACGCCCACCGACAAGGAGGTGGACGAGGCCGTCGCCGAACTCGCGAGCCAGAACCGCACCTATGAGCCGCGCACGGGCAAGGCCGTGAAGGCCAAGGACGGCGACCAGCTCGTCATCGACTTCATCGGCCGCGTGGACGGCGAGGCCTTCGAAGGCGGCACGGCCGAGGACGTGCCCCTGGTGCTGGGTTCGGGCCAGTTCATCCCGGGCTTCGAGGAGCAGCTCGTCGGCGCCAAGCCCGACAGCGACGTGACCGTGAAGGTGACCTTCCCGGCCGACTACCAGGCGGCCAACCTCGCCGGCAAGGACGCCGAGTTCGAGACCAAGGTGAAGGAGGTCCGCGCCCCGGTGGAATCGGCCGCCGACGACGCCCTGGCCGAGCGCCTGGGCCTCGAAAGCCTCGAGAAGCTCAAGGAGCTGGTGAAGGGCAACCTCGAGGAGCAGTACGCCAGCGCCTCGCGCTTCAAGCTGAAGCGTGCGCTGCTCGACCAGCTCGACGAGAAGCACGACTTCCCGCTGCCGCCGAAGATGGTCGACGCCGAGTTCGCCGCGATCTGGAGCCAGGTCCAGCAGGACAAGGAATCGGGCCAGCTCCCCGAGGACGACGCCAAGAAGACCGACGACCAGCTCGAGAAGGAATACCGCAAGATCGCCGAGCGCCGGGTGCGCCTGGGCCTGGTGCTGGCCGAGATCGGCCGCGCCAACAACGTCACGGTGACCGAGCAGGAGCTGGCCGAGGCCATCCGCCGCGAGGCCATCAAGTACGGCCCGCAGGCCCAGCAGGTCTTCAACCTGCTCCGCGAGAACCAGAACGCCCAGGCGCAGCTCCGCGCGCCCATCTTCGAGGACAAGGTCGTCGACCTCATCGTCTCCAAGGCCAAGGTCAAGGACAAGAAGGTCTCGAAGGACGAACTGATGAAGGAAGACGACCTGCCCGCGGGCTACGAGGAGTAGCCCTCCCACGGGTTGTCATCCCGGTTTTCGCGCAGCGAAAGACCGGGACCCATAAGCGCAAGCGGCGCCGTCCCTGGCTGGACGGCGCCGTTTCCGATTCAACGTCCTAATCCCGCTCATCCCCGCGCATGCGGGGACCCAGACTTGCCTCTTGGTTCGGCGCAGCGAGGCGCACCCCGGCAACGCGGGCGATCACAAAAGGGAAGCCTGGGTCCCCGCATGCGCGGGGATGAGCGGAGGGGGGATGAGCGGGTTTACAGCGACCGCAGATGCCGCAGCTTCTCGGCGTTCTCGACGGAGGCGCGGCGTTCGTTGATGGCGCGGTGCAGGTCGAGCGCCTCGGCGGCGTCGAGCGGCGACATCGCGGCGATCATGTCGCCCATGGAGTCGGGGGCGGACTCGGGCGCGCGATTCGTCGGCATGTCCGTCGGCATGTCCATGGACAACTCTCCCAAACCTGCCGGGCGGCAGGGCCTCTCCCAACGGTTAAGGTATCATTCACCTCCCGCGTCGGCCAGCGCCGCCCCGGTTGAATCGGGCCTGTGGGCGATCACACTCTGGTGTGGACGGCGTCGCGAGGCCCGCTTCAGGAGCCCGCCGGGCCGGCACACGCACCGTTACAGAAATCGGTGAACCGTGATCAGGAATCGGTTGGCTTCCGCCGGACGCGGGGCCTAGTCTGCCCTGTGTCAACGCCGCGTCGGGGTGGCGGGGCCATCTCTGCGGGGGCAGGGCATGACTTCGGCGCCTCGGGAGTAGAGCGATCCCGGAAGGAAGCGAGTTTTGCAGCGCACGCGTGAGCTTGGTCCCGACTACTTCCACAAGGTCGTCGATTGCCAGTGGGCCTGCCCCGCGCACACGCCGGTTCCCGAATACATCCGATTGATCGCCGACGGCCGCTACGGCGACGCCTACATGATCAACTGGAAGTCCAACGTCTTCCCGGGCGTGCTGGGCCGCACCTGCGACCGCCCCTGCGAGCCGGCCTGCCGCCGCGGCCGCGTCGAGGACGAGCCGGTGGCCATCTGCCGGCTGAAGCGCGTCGCCGCCGACAACAAGGGCGACGTCGCCGCCCGGATGCCGCCGGTCACGACCGCCCGCAACGGCAAGCGCGTCGCCCTCGTCGGCTGCGGCCCCGCCTCCCTGACCGTGGCGCGCGACCTGGCCCCGCTCGGCTACGAGCTCACCGTCTTCGACGGCGACACCCGCTCGGCCGGCATGATCCGCAGCCAGATCCCCCGCTTCCGCCTGCCGGAGGAGGTGATCGACGAGGAGGTGGGCTTCATCACGGCCTTGGGCGGCATCGAGCTGCGCCTGGGCCAGCGGGTCGACAGCCTGAAGGCCCTGCTCGACGACGGCTACGACGCGGTGTTCGTCGGCTCCGGCGCCCCGCGCGGCCGCGACCTCGACATCCCCGGCCGCCGGGAGGCGGCGGCCAACATCCACATCGGCATCGACTGGCTCTCCAACGTCTCGTTCGGCCACACCGAGAAGATCGGCAAGCGCGTCATCGTGCTGGGCGGCGGCAACACCGCCATGGACTGCTGCCGCACGTCGCGCCGCCTCGGCGGGACCGACGTGAAGGTCATCGTCCGCTCCGGCTTCGAGGAGATGAAGGCGTCCCCCTGGGAGAAGGAGGACGCCATGCACGAGGACATCCCGATCATCAACATGCGGGTCCCCAAGGCCTTCACCCACGAGAACGGCAAGCTCACGGGCGTGCTGTTCGAAGTCGTCGAGGCAGTGATCGACGACAAGGGCCGCCGCAAGCTGGTCCCCACCGGCGACCTCGACGAGCACTACGCCTGCGACGACGTCCTGGTCGCGGTCGGCCAGGAGAACGCCTTTCCCTGGATCGAGGACGACATCGGCCTGGAGTTCGACGAGTGGCACATGCCCAGGGTCGACGCCGCCAGCTTCCAGTCGACGCTCCCCAACGTCTTCTTCGGCGGCGACGCCGCGTTCGGGCCGAAGAACATCATCTGGGCCGTCGCCCACGGCCACGACGCCGCCGTCTCGATCCACAAGTTCTGCCAGGGCGAGGACGTCGCCGTCCGCCCGCCGCCGGGCGCGACCCTGGTCTCCCAGAAGATGGGCATCCACGAGTGGAGCTACGACAACGACGTCTCCAACGACCAGCGCTACCGCGTGCCGCTGCGCGACAAGCATGAGGCGCTGAAGGACATCCGCGTCGAGGTCGAGCTCGGCTTCGACCGCGAGCTGGCGCTCGGCGAGGCCCAGCGCTGCCTGAACTGCGACGTCCAGACGGTGTTCGCCGACAAGCTCTGCATCGAGTGCGACGCCTGCGTCGACATCTGTCCGATGGACTGCATCACCTTCACCGAAGACGGTGACGAGGCCGACCTGCGCGGCCGCCTCAAGGCGCCGGCCACGAACCTGACCCAGGACCTCTACGTCTCGGGCAAGCTGCCCACCGGCCGCGTGATGGCCAAGGACGAGGACGTCTGCCTGCACTGCGGCCTCTGCGCCGAGCGGTGCCCGACCGGCGCCTGGGACATGCAGAAGTTCTACCTCGAAATGACCCACGCAGGGGGCCTCCGTGGCTGATGCCGCCGTCTCGCAGCAGGCCCCGTCCGCCGCCCTGAAGGGCGCGCGGATCAACGACTTCGTCGTCAAGTTCGCCAACGTCAACGGCTCGGGTTCGGCCAGCGCCAACGGCATGTTCGCCCGCAGCGTGATGCGCATGGGCGTGCCCGTGGCGGCCCGCAACATCTTCCCGTCGAACATCCAGGGCCTGCCCACCTGGTACGAGGTGCGCATCACCGAGGCCGGCCATCTCGGCCGCCGCGGCGGCGTCGACCTGATGGTCGCCATGAACCCGCAGACCTGGGACCGCGACATCGCCGAGATCGAGCCCGGCGGCTTCCTGTTCTACGACTCCACCAAGGCGATGCCGCCGCAGAAGTTCCGCGACGACATCACGGTCATCGGCGTGCCGCTGACGGCCATGTGCAACGAGGCCTACGAGCTTCCGCGCGAACGCCAGCTCTTCAAGAACATCATCTACGTCGGCGCGCTGGCCGGCCTGCTGGGCATCGAGCCCGAGGCGGTCGAGAGCCTGATCCGCGACGACTTCGCGGGCAAGGACCGGCTGATCAAGGCCAACTTCGAGGCCCTGCACATGGGCTACGGCTACGTCCGCGACCACCTGAAGCCGCTGCCGTTGCAAGTCCGCCGCGCCGACGCGGTCGGCGACCGCATCTACGTCGAGGGCAACCAGGCCGCCGCGCTGGGCGCCGTCTACGGCGGCGCCACCGTCTGCGCCTGGTATCCGATCACGCCGTCCACCAGTCTGGCCGAGGCCTTCACCGGTTATTGCCAGGATCTGAGAGTCGACCCGCAGACGGGCAAGGCGCGCTACGCCATCATCCAGGGCGAGGACGAGATCGCCTCGATCGGCATGGTCGTCGGCGCCGGCTGGAACGGTTGCCGCGCCTTCACCGCCACCTCCGGCCCCGGCGTAAGCCTGATGACCGAATTCATCGGCCTTTCCTACTTCGCCGAGATCCCCGCGGTGATCTTCGACGTCCAGCGCGGCGGCCCGTCCACCGGCATGCCCACCCGTACGCAGCAGGCCGATCTGCTCGCCGCCGCCTATTCCGGCCACGGCGACACCAAGCACCCGATGCTGCTGCCCGCCGACCCCGGCGAATGCTTCGAGATGGGCGCGCTCGCCTTCGACCTGGCCGACCGGCTGCAGACCACCGTCTTCGTCATGCTCGACCTCGACATCGGCATGAACGAGTGGCTGACCAGGCCCTTCCAGTGGGACGACAGCCGCCGCATGGATCGCGGCAAGGTGATGACCGCCGAGGAGCTCGAGGCCGGCGCCGACTTCGGCCGCTACAAGGAGGTCGACGGCGACGGCATCCCGTACCGCACCTATCCCGGCACGCACCCCACCAAGGGCGGCTATTTCACCCGCGGCACCTCGCGCAACCCCTACGCCCGCTATTCGGAGGAGGGGGCCGTCTACGTCGACAACATGGAGCGCCTGCTCCGCAAGTTCGAGACGGCCAAGGCGCTCGTTCCGGCCCCCATCCTGCGCAGCGCCCAAGGCAAGGGAGGAGGGGGCAAGACCCGCGACGGCGTCATCTACTTCGGCTCCACGGCGCCCGCCATGCACGAGGCGCTCGACATGCTGGAGGCGCAGGGGCGCAGGCTGAACGCACTGCGCGTCCGCGGCTTTCCCTTCGCCGACGCGGTGACGGACTTCATCGCCGCCCATGACCGCGTCTTCCTGGTAGAGCAGAACCGCGACGCGCAGCTCCGCACCCTCATCATGACCGAGGGCGACGTCGACCCGGCCCGGCTCGTCTCCATCCTGCACTACGACGGCACGCCCATCACCGCCCGGTTCATCGCTGGCGCGATCGCGCAGCGCATGGCCCAGGGGCACACGGACGCGGGCCACATCGAGGCGGCGGAATGACCTACATCCTGAAGCCCCAGTTGCATCACCCGGCGCTGGCGAAGAACAGCCTGGGCTACACGCGGCGCGACTACGAGGGCTCGGTCTCCACCCTGTGCGCCGGCTGCGGCCACGACTCCATCAGCGCCTCGATCATCCAGGCCTGCTTCGAGCTGGAGCTGCCGCCCCACCGCGTGGCCAAGCTCTCCGGCATCGGCTGCTCCTCCAAGACCCCCGACTACTTCCTGGGCAACTCCCACGGCTTCAACACCGTCCACGGCCGCATGCCCTCGGTGCTCACCGGCGCCAACCTCGCCAACCGCGACCTGATCTACCTCGGCGTCTCGGGCGACGGCGACTCGGCCTCCATCGGCCTCGGCCAGTTCGCCCACGCCATCCGGCGCGGCGTGAACATGCTCTACATCGTCGAGAACAACGGCGTGTACGGCCTCACCAAGGGCCAGTTCTCCGCCACCTCCGACAAGGGCTCCAAGTCCAAGCGCGGCGTGGTCAACACCGACGCCGGCATCGACATGGTCAGCCTCGCGCTCCAGATGGGCGCCACCTTCGTCGGCCGCTCCTTCTCCGGCGACAAGGACCAGCTCGTCCCGCTCATCAAGGCCGGCCTCGCCCACAAGGGCGCCGCCTTCATCGACTGCGTCTCCCCGTGCGTGCAGTTCAACAACCACACGGGCTCCACCAAGAGCTTCGACTACGTGCGCGAGCACAACGAGGCCGTGAACCGCCTCGACGTCATCACCCCGCGCGACGAGATCAGGGTCGACTACAAGCCCGGCGAGACCGTGAAGGTCCAGCAGCACGACGGCTCCATCCTCTCCCTCCACAAACTCAACGACCTCTACAACCCCGCCAGCCGCGCCCAGGCGTTGGGATATTTGCAAGCGCGGCAGGCGAGGGGCCAGATCGTGACGGGCCTGCTGTTCGTGGACCCGAACGCGGGGGATTTGCACGATGCGGTGGGGACTGTGGAGACCCCGCTGAATGCGCTCGGCGAGGCGGAGCTAGTGCCGGGGGCGGGAGCGCTGGAGCGGATCAACGCGGCGTTGAGGTAGCCTGCTGCCTCGGCGAGAGCACGCCGGAGCGGATAGAGATGCGACTACCTGCGACGCATTACTTTGTTCCAATCAACTTCGTAGCCAGCGGCGTCGAGTTCTTGGGCTAGTGACTGGCGCCACGCGCCGGCAGGATCGAACTCCGTGTAGACGACCCCCGCGAAATCCGATGGGATTTCTACGCCACCCTTACGCAGTGCGCAGACCCGCTCGCGGCCTAGAAGCCCTACGAAGTAACCGAGTTCCAAGATCACGTTCTGTCGCGCTCTCGGCCTTAGATCTGTATCCACATTGGCTCGGCCCGTGTCATCTGGCGTTAGCAGCACGACCGAAAAACCAACGTTTGCGTTTGCCTGAAGCTTCTCAACAACAGTCATTCCACGATTTGCCTGCTCGTGGAGAATGACCGGTTCTAGGCCAACATCCGACAAGAAGCGCGCAACCATCTCACGCGGCGCTTCCTCGTGCCCGTGAACGATGAATACGCGATGCTTGTCATTCGGTGCCGAGCGCATCGGGCGATCAGTTCCCGCAGAGCTCAAGTGCGCCTCCACGTACTTCTTGTAGTCACGACCGAAGGGAATGATCACCGCCGCCGTGATCTTCCGAATGGCCGCTGCGTGCTTTGACCCCGCATCGTACCAGTGGTGAGCGAAGCTCAAGAACCAGTGAGGATCGGCTGCGCCTCGTTCGATTAGTATCATAGCCAGGCCGAGTTCCTTCTCACGCTTCTCAGGCCAAGTGAGACGTGCGCTGCCCACCATGCTGCCGCCTTGGTGCGAGCCGGAAACGAACGCGTCAAAGTCCACGCCCCCCTTCAGCGACTCTGCAATGGGCGCGAGTTTTCCGGCTCCTATAGATGCCGCTAGGCGCTTCAGCGGGCGCTCATAGGTGTTGTAGTCAGCGGACTGAAGATCGAGGATGGCATTGTTGACGTCATCCAATTCAGGTGGAGCTGCCACGCTACTCGCCCTTCTCAAGGCGCGCAGAAGCAGCGCGATTTATTATCGCTTCGCGTCCATTTTCCTTGAGTTGCTCTCCCATATTCTTTACCAGTTCGTTCTCCCGATACGGTGCCAATCGCTGGTCTACGGCAGCGTTGAGCTGCTGGATCGCCTCCTCAATGCTGGCCGGATCAAACGGATCGAACTTCAGGCTAGCGAGATCACCGTCTAACTCCTGGGCAGCCTCCTGCGCTTCGTTCAGTTTCCTCACTAGGGAATCTAAGCCATTGATCTTCATGCTTGGACGCGCTTCCGGCTGAGGTGATCCTGACGAATCACTGATTCGCTCTTCTACTCCAAGCTGTGCAGCGTGGCTTGGCGGTGCCTCTCGCCGGACCCTGCTCGCGCTCAAGCGGGCCTCAGTCGCTCGTCGGCCGCTAGACCGCGCCGCATGGCCTGGCCCTGGCGCGGGACTTCGCGTCGACTGCCTGCTACGGTGCTGAGGCCAGCAGCCGGTGCGGCTGCCCCCTCACCGCCGCGGTGACTCCTGGATCGGCACCTCCAGCCGCGTCAGGTTCTGGCGGCGCATCGCTTCTTCCAGGCTGCGGATCGGCTCGCCGGCGGTGGTCTTGAAGCTGAGCGTCACCGGCCTGGCGCGGCGCTCGGAGAGGTTCTGGAAGCCGCCTTCCGCGTCCGGCTGAGCGTTGAACGCCAGTTCGTAGCTGCGGCCCGGCAGGGCGGTGCACAGCAGCACGAAGGTCTTGCCGTCGTTCAGCAGGCGAGGGGTCTTCACGCAGGACGGCGCCTCGGCGCCCGTGGCCGCGGTGATGTCGAAGCCGGTCGCGGTCATCCGCTGGTCGAAGGTGAGCTTCAGGATCAGCACGCCCGGCGGCACGGCCTCCCCCTCGGTCGGATAGCTGGCGACCAGGTTGGGCGGCGGGGTCAGGGGGCTGACGCGCAGCTCCGAGACCTCGTGCGGCGGCGACGGTGGGGGCGGCGCGGCAGCCATCATCATCCCCCGAGACTGCGCCCCGGACCCCACGCCCGCAAGAGAACCACGGATTTCACGGATGACCCCGGACGGCCCGCGCCGCCGGCGCATCCATCCGTGCAATCCGTGAAATCCGTGGTTCCTCTCGCCAGACGCTGGCGGTGAAAGTGCGGCTGAAGCGCGACCTCGCCGCGGCCGCCCGGATGCAGACCGCCACGCCCCGGCCCAGGCCCGGCGGCGTGGCTGTCGCGCGCCGTATCGGCGAGCTGCGCACGCCGCGTTCATGGGTGGCCGGGACAAGCCCGGCCATGACGTTCGTGGAGGGGGATGAGTGCGCCGCTCCTCCGCGTCCGTCCGTGTCTTCCGCGGCTCAATCCTGCCGCGCCCTCAGGCCGGCGACAGTTCGCCGATGACGAAGGCGTCCTCGTTGTCGCGCACCAGCCCCTCCAGCACGTCGGCCACGTCGTGCGGGTCGACGATCAGCATCAGGCCCACGCCGCAGTTGAAGGTGCGGCGCATCTCGGCCTCGGCCACGCCGCCCGCCTCCTGCAGCCAGGCGAACACCGGCGGCAGCGCCCAGGCGTCGTCGTCGAACCGCGCCACGAGGCCCTCGGCCACCGCGCGCGGCGGGTTCTCCACCAGGCCGCCGCCGGTGATGTGGGCCAGGCCCTTCACGCGGCCGGCCTTCAGATGAGGCAGGACGCTGCGCACATAGATCCGCGTCGGCTCCAGCAGCACGTCCGCGAGCGAACGGCCGGAATCGAACGGCGCCGGCGCATCCCACGTCACGCCTGAGCGCTCCACGATCCGGCGGATCAGGGAGTATCCATTGGAGTGCGGTCCGGACGAGCCCAACCCGATCAGGACGTCGCCGGCTTTCTGGTCCGCCAGCCTGGGGAGCACCTTGTCGCGGTCGACGGCGCCGACGCAGAAGCCCGCCATATCGTAGTCGCCCTCGGAATACATCCCGGGCATCTCGGCCGTCTCGCCGCCCACCAGCGCGCAGTTCGCCTGCCGGCACCCCTCGGCGATCCCGGCCACCACGGCGGCCGCGGCCTCCACGTCGAGCTTCCCGGTGGCGTAGTAGTCGAGGAACATCAGCGGCTCGGCGCCCTGGGCCAGGAGGTCGTTGACGCACATGCCCACGAGGTCGATCCCGACCGTGCCGTGCCGGCCCGTCTCGATGGCCACCTTCAGCTTGGTGCCCACCCCGTCGGTCGTGGTGACCAGCAGCGGGTCGTCGTAGCCCGCGGCCTTCAGGTCGAAGAGGGCGCCGAACCCGCCCAGCGCGGGCTCCGAGCCCGACCGGCGGGTCGATTTCGCGAGCGGCTTGATGCGCTCCACCAGTTCGGCGCCGGCGTCGATGGAGACGCCCGCCTGCGCATAGGTGAGACCGTTTGGCCGTTCGGACATTTACGAACCCGGTTTGGAAGTGCGAGAGAGACGCGCGATTTCGCGGCCCCGAGATGGAGTCGGCCGCGCGCGGGGCTATAGCTGATTTATGACGCCGATCACCACCACTGCCGAACTCGCGGCCTTCTGCGACAAGATCAAGGGGCAGCCGTTCGTCGCGGTCGACACCGAGTTCATGCGTGAGACCACCTACTGGCCGAAGCTGTGCCTGATCCAGGCCGCGGCGCCGTCGGCCGAGGCGACCATCGACCCGCTGGCCGAGGGCATCGACCTGGAGCCGTTCCTGGCGATCCTGCGCGACGAGGCGATCCTGAAGGTGTTCCACGCCGCCCGCCAGGACGTGGAGATCTTCAACAACCTGCAGGCGATGCCCAGGCCGCTGTTCGACACCCAGGTCGCCGGCATGGCGGCGGGCTTCGGCGAGCAGATCGCCTATGACGCCCTGGTGCGCCAGATGCTGAAGATCGAGCTCGACAAGTCGAGCCGCTTCACCGACTGGGCGCGCCGCCCGCTGTCGGACAACCAGCTCACCTATGCGCTGGCCGACGTGACGCACCTGGCCGCGCTCTATCCCATGCTGCGCGAGCGGCTGGAGCGGGAAGGGCGCCTCGCCTGGGTCACCGACGAGATGGCCGACCTCACCGATGCGGCCAACTACGACGTCGAGCCCGAGAACGCCTGGAAACGGCTGCGCCCGCGCCGGCACACGGCCAAGTACCTCGCCGTCTACCGCGCCGTCGCCGCCTGGCGCGAGCGCACCGCCCAGCTCCGCGACCAGCCCCGCGGCCGCATCCTGAAGGACGAGGCGATCGACGAGATCGCGACCCAGGCCCCCACCGACGCCGACGGCCTCGACCGCCTGCGCTCGGTGCCCAAGGGCTTTTCCGGCTCGCGCTTCGGCCCCGACCTCGTCACCGCCATCCGCGAGGCGCTGAAGGACCCGGAGGGCTACGCCCCGGTCGTCGAGAAACCCCGCCACCAGGCTTCGCCCGCCGCCGGCGCCGTGGTCGAGCTCCTGAAGGTCCTGCTGAAGGCCCGCGCCGAGGAGGCCGGCGTGGCCTCGAAGCTGATCGCCACCGTCTCCGACCTGGAGCAGATCGCCAACGACGACCGCGCCGACGTGGGCGCGCTGAAGGGCTGGCGCTACGAGGCCTTCGGCGAGGACGCCCTGAAGCTGAAGCGCGGCGAACTGGCCCTGGTGCTGGACGGCGCCCGCGTGCGGGTGGTGGAGGTGCGGCGCGCCCCGCGGGCGGCGGCGGCGGGCTGACCCTCCCTCAACCCCTTGAGGAACGTCATGGCCGGGCCTGTCCCGGCCATCCATGAACTCAGGCGCCAGGCGTTGGAACGCAGCGGCGCCCGCCCGCCGCCCTCGATGTCGCCGATAGGGTTCGGGCTCACGCGGGCTCTCCCATCACGCGGTCCCAGGCCTCCTGGGTGAACGCTTCGGCGGGCAGCGTCTCGGGGCCGGCCATCACGGCGAAGCCCTGGACCTTGAACGACGGATCGGCGGCCGACCCGGCGGAGACCCGGGCGCGCCGCGCCCTGGCCGCCTCGCCGAACTCCATGTCGAGCGCCGCCTGCATCTTCGCCGCGAACCGCAGCCGGCGCATGCGCTCGCTCCGCTCCTCGGCGTAGGCGGCGAACGACAGGCGGGTCCAGTCGTCCGTGCCCTTCAGCAGCTCGCTGACGATGCGGACGTCGCGGTAGGTGATCGAGAGGCCGAGCCCGATGATCGGGTCGTTCCACCCGGCCGCGTCGCCCACCAGCACCACGCCCGGCGCGAACGGCGCGTCGGTCCAGGAGTCGTTGTTGAAGTAGCTGTGGAGCGGCCCGGCCGGCTCGCCCGCCACCAGGCGCCGGTTCAGCGGCGCGCAGCTCATGGCGAAGGCGTCCAGGAACCGCCGCGCGCCGTCCGGCCCCTTGAACCGTTGGGCCTGGTCCAGCGCGTAGCCGCCGTAGACCCGCACCTTCCCGCCGCCTTGCGGGAAGGCCAGGAACGCGAAGTCGCCCTCGGTCCCGATGGCCTGCAGGTCCGCCGGCCAGGCCTCGGCCCCGTCGATGAGGAGCCCCCCGAACCAGTGATGCGGCTTGTCCTGATGCAGCGGGATGCCGGCGGCCTCGCGCACCATCGAGGTCCGCCCGTCCGCGCCGACCAGCAGCCGGCCGATCGCCTCGACGGTCGCGCCGTCGTGCTCGTAGACGACGCGCGGCGACGCGCCGCCGGCGGCCTCGACGACCCGGACGCTCCGCAGCGCCGTCACGCCCGCGGCCTTCGCCGCGTCGAACAGCGTCTGGCAGTGATGCGGATGGCCGATGCACAGCGGCCCGGGCACGCCGGGCCGGAAGATGCCGAGCGGCAGCGTCCTGGCCTCCGCCGCGGCCGGCTCCAACGTCTCGTCGTAGGTGACGTGCCGCGTCAGGTGATGGCCGCCGGCGCCCATCAGGAGGTCGTAGAGCCCGACCCGCTTCACCTCGTCGACGCCCCAGGGCGCGATCCACTCGCCGCGGACGCGGTCCTCGTAGACCTCGGACTGCTCCAGCAGGAGCACCGACTTGCCCGCCCGCGCCATCACCGTCGCCAGGGCCGAGCCGCCGATGCCGCCGCCCACGATGATCAGGTCGTACGTCGCCACATGAGGACCCCGTCGCCGAAATGACGCCGATGATTCACCCGCCTTCCGCGAGGGCCGGCAAGCCCGGCGTCTCACGATCGTGGAACGCGTTCCTGAGGATAACCCCAACCGTCGGAAAGGACTGGCGTTCGCCGGACGAGTCCCCGTCTCTCCACAGGCTGTCCACCCAGATCGCCACAAAGCCTCCACAAGGCCCGCGCGCCGCGCCGTTGTGTCCCGGCCGGACCTGCGAGACCCTGAACTTGCCGAGAGGGACTGCGGCGCGGCGGACCGGGCGACCGGGAGGCCAGGCGGGCAGGAGGTCTCCGGACTGGAGGGTTCTCCCGGGGGCGACCCCGGAATTCCTGACAGGTTCGGAAGGCACGGCGGGACGGTCGAGGCCGAGCTGGGTTCGCCCAGCGGAGCGGAGGCTCCCCTCCACCTCGAAGGCTCAGGTCCCCCAACGGATCTGGATCAGAGGGCGGTGTTCCGGGCGACCGGTGCGCCGCCCTCTTCATTTGGGCCCCACGGCCGCGCGTCCCGTTCAGTTGAGCACGAGCTTCAGCTTGAGCGCCTGCGCCAGGCTCTGGCCGCGCCGCGTCGTCTGCTCGCCCAGCAGCATGTCCTCCCAGCCGGCCAGGGCGTTCAGCTCCAGCCTGTCGCCCTTCACCGTGATGCTCGACTTCTCCAGCAGCCGCGGATTGTGGCCCGAGAGGTCGCAGCCGAGGCGGATGGCCGACCCCAGGGCGCGGGCGCGCTGGCGTCGGTCCGGACTGAGGACGCGGGCCACGGACGCGTCCGGCGGCTGTGGCGTCGCCGTGTGGCGCGAGAAGGCGACCGAGGCCAGGTAGACCCGCTCCGGATGGTTCATGCCGGCCAGCGGCGCGCGCAGCACCTGCTGGAAGGCGAGGTCCGCGCGATGGTCCGGGTGCAGCCGCGCGCCGAGGTCGGCGAGGCGGCATGCGGCCGCGGTCAGCACCGCGTCGCGATCGCCGAACAGCGGCGGCAGCTTCTCGAACAGCGGCGCGACCCAGGCCTCCAGCGCGTGGCCGAGTTCGGGCGAGATGCCGCGCTGGGCCGTCAGGGCCTCGCAGCCCTCGATCAGCGGATCGAGCTGGCGCACCTCGGGCGGCATCGCCTCCAGCAACATGCCTTCGCGCACGCCGTAGGCCGAGACGATCATCCGTTCGACGCCCAGGCGCTCGACCAGCCGCTCCAGCACCAGCGCCGAATAGGGCAGGGTGTCGAAGCGCTTTTTGGAGAGCCCCTCGATGCCCTCCAGCGACGAGCGCGACTGGCGCTGGACGAAGCGGACGAGCTCCAGGGCGTCGCTGCGGCCAATCTCGTACTGGTGGGCCACATGCAGCGGATAGTCGGCGAGCTGCATGTGCAGCAGCGCCAGGTTCCGCCAGGCCCCGCCGACGGCATGGAACTCAGGGCTCGCGTAGCGGCTGGCGAGCGGCGCGAGGTTCTCGTCGATCACGCGCTTCATGCGTTCGGCGTTCAGCGGCTTGGGCGCGCCCAGCGAGAACGGGCCCAGCGGCAGCGTGACGCCCTCGACGTGGGCCATGCCGTTCAGGCGCACGAGTTCCAGGCTGGAGCCGCCCAGGTCGCCCACGACGCCCTCGGCGTCCGGCTGGCCGCAGATGACGCCGAGCGCCGCGTAGCGGGCCTCCTCCTCGCCGGAGAGGGTGCGGACCTGCAGGCCGGTCTCGGCCTCGATGCGCTTCAGGAAGGCCTTGCCGTCGGCGGCCTCGCGCACGGCCGCCGTCGCCGCCGCCATCACCTCGTCGGCCCGCCAGCCGTCCAGCACGGAGCGGAAGCGGCGCAGCGCCGAGATCGCCGCCTCGACGCCCTCGGCGTTCAGGCGGCCGGTCGCGGGCAGGTCCCGGCCCAGGCCCGCCACCACCTTCTCGTTGTAGATCGTCCAGAGCGCACGGCCGTCGACCCGGTAGATCACCAGGCGCACGGAGTTGGACCCGACGTCGATGACCGCCGCCTGGCGGCCCTCGGCGCGCCCGGCGCTATCCCCGCGTGGCCACATTTTCGATCGCGCGCGGCATGTCCTTCACTTTCTGCCCGCGACCGGAGAGGCTCGGATTGGTCATGAAATACTCGTGCGCCGAGAAGGCGTTCGGGTGGTCCCAGGCAGGATCACGCCTATAGCGGCCGTCGGCGTCGAGGGTCCAGCTTTGTGCTTCGTCCTTGAGGTTCGCCAGCATGATCTGCTGGAGGACCTGCTGATGCACCGTCGGGTTCTCGATGGGCGTCATCACCTCGACGCGGCGGTCCAGGTTGCGCGGCATCCAGTCGGCCGAGGACATGAAGAGCCGCGCGTGCGGCGACGGCATCGCATGACCGTTGGCGAAGGCGACGATGCGGCCGTGCTCCAGGTAGCGGCCGACGATCGACTTGACGCGGATGTTGTCCGAGAGGCCCGGCAGGCCCGGCCGCAGGCAGCAGATGCCGCGGATCACCAGGTCGATGGAGACCCCGGCCTGGCTGGCCGCGTAGAGCCCGTCGATGATCTCGGAGTCGACCAGCGAGTTCATCTTGGCCCAGATGGCCGCCGGCTTGCCCGTGCGGGCGTTGTCGGCCTCCTCGCCGATCATCCGCAGCAGGTCGCGCTTCATCGTGACCGGCGAGAACGACAGGCGCTCCAGGCCCACCGGCTGCGCATAGCCGGTGATGAAGTTGAAGAGCTTGGCCGCGTCGCGACCGAAGGGCGCCTCGGTGGTGAAGAGCGAGAGGTCGGTGTAGATGCGCGCCGTCTGCGGGTGGTAGTTGCCCGTGCCGAAGTGGCAGTAGGTGCGCAGCGCCTCGCCCTCCTTGCGCACGACAGTCGAGAGCTTGGCGTGGGTCTTCCACTCGATGAAGCCGTAGACGACGTGGACGCCGGCGCGCTCCAGGTCGCGGGCCCACTTCAGGTTCGCCTCCTCGTCGAACCGCGCCTTGATCTCGATGAGGGCGGTGACGTTCTTGCCGTTCTCGGCCGCCTCGATGAGGGCGGCCACGATCGGGCTGTCCTTCGAGGTGCGGTAGAGCGTCTGCTTGATCGCCAGCACGTTCGGATCGCGGGCGGCCTGGCGCAGGAACTGGACCACCACGTCGAAGCTCTCGAACGGGTGGTGGACCAGGATGTCCTTCTCGCGGATCGCGGCGAAGCAGTCGCCGCCGTGGTCGCGGATCCGCTCGGGGAAGCGGGCTTCGAAGGGCTTGAACTTCAGGTCCGCCCGGTCCGACGGGATCAACTGGCTGAGCTCGTCCAGGCCCAGCAGGCCCTCCATCACGATGATGTCCTCGGGATTGGCGTGCAGGCTCCCGGAGATGAAGTTCCGCAGTTCCTCGGGCGTCGAGGCTTCGAGCTCCACGCGGACGACGGAGCCCAGGCGGCGCTGCTTCAGGCGCGCCTCGAACTCGCGCACGAGGTCTTCGGCCTCTTCCTCGATCTCGACGTCGCTGTCGCGGATCAGGCGGAAGACGCCTTGTCCCTCGATCTCGCAGCCGGGGAACAGGTGGTCGAGGAAGAGCGTGACCATGCTCTCCATCGAGATCACGCGTCGCGACTTGCGGCGCGAGCCCTTGGCGGGGGCGACCTCGAAGAACCGGGGCACCTGCGCCGGCAACGGGGCCAGGGCGTAGAGCTGGCGGCCGTCCGAGATGCGGCGGATCCGCAGCACCAGGGAGAACGCCAGGTTCGGGATGAACGGGAAGGGATGGGCCGGGTCGATCGCCAGCGGCGTCAGCACCGGGAACAGCTCGGACAGGAACACCTGCTCCAGGATCGTCCGCTCGGCCTCGGTGACCTCGGCCGGCTCGACGTAGCTCAGGCCTTCGCCGGCCAGCTCGGCGCGCAACTCCTGCCACCGCTTCTGCTGGTCGCGCATCAGCTCGGCGGCGGCCTCGTTCACCCGGACCAGGGCTTCGGCGGCCGTCAGGCCGTCCTGCGAGACCGCGCGCACCCCTTCGCGCACCTGCGCCTTCAGGCCGGCGACCCGGACCATGTAGAATTCGTCCAGGTTGTTCGCGCTGATGGCCAGGAACCGCAGCCGCTCCAGCAGCGGGTGGCGCGGGTTCATGCTCTCGGCCAGCACACGGCGATTGAAGGCCAGCCACGAGATCTCGCGGTTGAAGAACCGGCCCGGGCTCGACGCGAGGTCCTCGACGTCCGCGCAGTCGGCGGCGGTCGGCGTGGAAGCGCTGATGGGGGCGACGTCGTTGGGCATCTCTCGTCTCGGGGCGGCGTCAGACGCTGCGTAAGCGTGGGCGCAAAAGGTTAAGGTCGTCCCCTTCCGGAGCCGACCAGAAGGGCTTCACCTTCCGATACGCCTTGAATGTGTCATTCGCCGCATCCAGCAGCGAGTCCTCGCCCTTCGTGAGCCGGCCCACCTCCAGGCCGGCCGCGAACGCCAGCTCGCCGGACCGCCGGCCGACGGCGCGCGCGGCCACCGCGCGGGCGACGGCCATGTCGTTCAGCTCGCCCAGGCGGTCCTGCAGCGCTTTCAGGGCGGCGATGAAGCCCGCGCGGCGCCTGGGATGCTTCGGGAAGGCGTCGCCGAAGAAGGCCGCGGCGTAGCGCAGCTTCTTGGCCTGCTTGCGCAGGTCGTGCCGCGCGCCGGCGTCGAGCTTCATGAACTTCCGCGAGCGCCGGCGCAGGCGACGGTCCAGCCTGTCCATCACCGGCGCGGCCAGCGCGGTCACGGGGCCTTCGCGCAGCGCCTGTCGCCGATCGCCGGCGAGCCGCAGCCAGTCGCCCACCTCCAGCCACTCGCCGAGCGACAGGAGGAGGGTGCGGAAGCGCGGCGAGCGCACCGCCGACAGGGCCCTCTCGTAGGCCTCGGCCTGGGCGTGGCGCAGCGCCCGGAAGAAGGCGGCGCGGCCGGCGTTCTCCTCGATCTCGTCCTCAACCGAGGCATTCTGCAGGAAGACGTCGATGTCGCGCGCTTCGGAAAGCTCGCCCGCGAGCCACCGGGTCTCGGCGCGGGCGGTGTTCAGGCCGTCGGCGTCGAGCATGTCCTTGAAGACCGACAGCGCGGCGCGGAAACGGCGCAGGCCGACGCGGAGCTGGTGCAGGACGTCCGGGTTGTGTGCCCGCCGCAGCAGCCGCGCGTTGCCCGCGATCTGCACCAGCGCGTCGCGGGCGATGAGCTGGAAGGCCTCCGCACCGGACGTCTCCGGTCCCACGGCCGTGTTCTGCGCCTTCAGGGCCGCGACGCCGTCGTGGCCGACCAGGCGATAGCCGCGCTCGGCCTTGCTCTCGAACGACAGGGTGAGGTCGGCCTTGGCGAGCAGCTCGCGGGCCAGGTCGAACAGCGCCTCGGGCGGGCCGGACAGGAGCTCCAGCTCCATCTCGGTCACCGGCTCGCTGCGGTCGCCCGCGGTGATGAGGCCGGTGTCGAAGCTGACCTCGATCCGCGCGGCTCCTTGCGCGTGGACGTGAACGCGCCGTTCGACCTCGACGGTGAACACCGGCGCGAGGCGGGCGTCGCCGATCGCGGCCTCGGCGGGCGTGCCCGCGAGCGCGGCAAGGTCCAGGTCCGGTCCGGCGACTGGGGTTTCCCACTCGTCGCGCTCGAAAAGGCCCCCGCCGTTGCGATGCTTCAGGGTCTGGATGGCGTCGCCGCCCTTCGTCCGCACGCGCAGGCTGAAGCCGCCGTCGCGCAGCACGTGGCCGGCGGTGTCGAAATAGGTCGCATGCATCTGCGCGACCTGGGCCTTGTCGAGAGGGAACAGCTCCGCCTGCAACGCCTCCAGAGCGTCGCTTCCAAGCTGAAACTTGAGCTCCAGTTCCGGCTTCGCCGTCGCTGGACCAGGGGCGAGCATCCAGGTTTCCCGCTGCGCGCGGCCGCTCCGCCACGCCGGGGCAACCAGTGGACGAAAACGAATCAATTTGTCTATCGCGGGCGCAGATTTATTTCCGTGGCCGAAGCGCGGCCTCGGAATCGGGCCCCTGGCGCGATTCCAGGATCTGGCGCGCCAGGACGCGGGTCACCGGCCGGAAGCCCTCGTCGCCCGCCTCGTCCAGCTTGCGCACGATCGCCTCCGCGTCGGGGATCGAGCGGCGCATGCGGGCCAGCAGGTAAGGATAGACCTCCTCCGGCGGCCGGATGTTGCGGTCGCGGAAGAAGCGCCGGAGCACCCCCTCCAGCACCACGTCGTCGGGCGGGTCGATTTCGGCGACCGGGAAGGCGTTGAGGCGCGAACGCAGGTCGGGCAGGGCCGTCGGCCAGGTCGAGGGGCGCGTGCGGGCCGTGAGCAGCAGGCCGCCGCCCTCGCGGGCCGCCAGGTTGATCAGGTGGAACAGCCCTTCGGTCGAGACCCCGCGGTCGGCGTTCTCCAGCAGCACCGGGCGTCCGGCGGCGGCGTCGAGGTCGGGGGTCTCGCGGTCGACGATCACGGCCTGGACGGCGTCGGCCCAGGCCCGGGCGAGGTGCGACTTGCCCACGCCCTTCGGCCCCAGGATGGCCAGGCAGCCGCCCCGCCACGCCGGCCACGCCTCCAGCGCGGCGACGGCCGAGGCGTTGGACGGCCCGCGCACGAACACGTCGAACGACGGTGGCCCGTCGCGGTCCAGGTTCAGCCGAAGCTGCCGCGCCATGCGTCTGGTCGAGGTGTTGCGTTCACGCCGTTGAATCTAGGGTGCGTCGCGGCGCGGCGCCAGCGAAGCCGACGGCTTGTCCACGGCGCCGGCGGCTCAGTCCCCGGCCGGCGTCTTCAGGTCGCGCGACGCGGCCAGCGTCCAGCCGTCGGGCTTCAAGAGCTCTATGGGCGAGAAGCGGACCTTGTAGTCCATCTTCTCCGAACCGCGGACCCAGTAGCCGAGGTACACGTAGGGCAGGGTGGTCAGGCAGGCCTGGATCACGTGGTCGAGGATCACGAACGAGCCCAGGCTGCGCCGCGCCAGCGTCGGGTCGTAGAAGCTGTAGACGAGGCTCAGGCCGTCGCCCATCAGGTCGACGAGGGCGCAGGCGATCAGGTCGCCGGGGCCGCCTTCCTTCGATTTCACCCGGTACTCGATGATGTGGGTGCGGACGGCCGTATCCTCGACCATGGCGACGTAGTCGGGCCAGGTCATCTCGGCCATGCCGCCGTCGGCGTGGCGGGCCAGGAGGTAGCGGCGGAGCAGGTCGAACTGCTCCATCGTGGCTTCGGCCTCGACCAGGTGGCGCTCGACGTCCTCGTTGCGGGCCAGCAGCTTCCGCTCGGAGCGGGAGAAGACGTAGTCGGCCGCCGGGATCCGCGCCGAGACGCAGGCCGAGCAGGCTTCGCAGGCCGGGCGGTAGGCGATGTTCTGCGAGCGGCGGAAGCCCACCTGGGTCAGGCTGTCGTTGACCTGCGCCCCGTCCGACAGGGGCAGGTGGGCGAAGACCTTCCGCTCGAACCGCTCGGGCAGGTACGGACACGGCGACGGCGCGGTCAGGAAGAACCGGAGCTGTCGGGTCGGGAAGTGCTGCGTCACGGACCTTGGGTCGCCTTCGTCTGGAGCGGCTGGCGCCGATTAGGCGTCATGCCGCGCCTCCGCGCAAGGACTACGCTAGAGTCCCGGCGACGGAGGCAGGACGGGCGCCTCGCGCAACAGTACGATCGCGATGCGGCGGTTGCCCGGAAGGGTCGGGTCGTCGGGATAGAGCGGCTCGGAGCCCGCCTTGCCCGAGACCTGGTAGACGCGGTCGGCGTCGACGCCCGATCCCTGCAGGACCTTGCGCGAGGCGTCGGCGCGGGCCTGCGAGAGCGACCAGTCCGTGTCGGGCCTGGCGCCGTTCGAGCTGGCCGAGGTGTGGCCGTAGATCGAGATCCGGTTCGGGAGCTGGTTGATCACCTTCGACACGGCGCGGAGCAGGAGCTTGGCGCGATCGTTGGGCGCCGCGGCGCCCTGGTTGAACATCGAGCGGCCTTCCTGGTCGACCAACTGGATGCGCAGGCCCTCGGGCGTCTCGTCGATGATGATGTTCTTCGAGAGCTCGGCCAGTTCCGGCATCGACTGCATGGCCTGGCGCAGCGACTGGGCGGCCGAGGCGAAGGCGGCCTCCTCCTGCTTGGCCGCGGCGGCCTGGGCCTGGGCGGCAGCCGCCTCTTCGGCGGTCATGGGCTTGGCGCCGTCCTTGGCGTCGCCGTCGTTGGGGTTGCGCGACGAGGGCGCGAGTTCCTCGATCACGTCCGACGCGCCGGCGCTCTTGGAGCCGTCGCTGCCCAGCGCAGAGCCGCCGAGGATGCCGCCGGCGCCCGACGTCGTCTCCGAGACGCTGGCCGGGGCGAAGTAGTCGGCGATGCCGCGCTTCTGCTCGGGCGACGTGGTGTTGATCAGCCACATGAGCAGGAAGAAGGCCATCATGGCGGTCACGAAGTCGGCGTAGGCCACCTTCCACGCCCCGCCGTGGTGGCCGCCGCCGCCGCCCTTCTTGATCTTCTTGATAAGGATCGGCTGGTCGCCACCGACGGCCATGGTTACACCCGGATTCACCCTGAATTCGGGGCAAGTTGCGCAGCCGCCCGTTAAGATGGCGTTGCGCGCAATCGGGAGGGCGTCGTGGGCGTGGTGCTGGAGACCGAGCGGCTGGTCCTGCGCGAGGTCGAGGACGGCGATGCGCCGTTCCTGGTCGAACTTCTGAACTCGCCCGGCTTCCTGGAGAACATCGGCGACCGCGGCGTGCGCGACGTCGAGGGCGCGCGGGACTATGTCGAGGAGCGCGTGCGCAAGAGCTACCGCGAGCACGGCTTCGGCATGTGGATCGCGGTCCAGAAGCGCGACATGACCCCGGTCGGCATGGCGGGCCTGGTGAAGCGCGACGGGCTCGACGTCCCCGACCTGGGCTACGCCTTCGTCCAGCGCGCCTGGGGCCAGGGCTACGCCCAGGAGGCCGCCGCGGCGGTCCTGGCGCACGCCCGGGGGCCGCTCGGCATCCCGGAGCTCGCGGCGGTCACGACGCTGGAGAACTTCGCCTCCATGGCGGTGCTGCGGAAGATCGGCTTCACCTACCGCGGCGTCATCCAGCTACCCGGCGTCGACCGGGAGAGCACCCACTTCACGGTGGGCGACGAGGGCTGAGGGCTACAGCAGATGACCATCACCACCCGCACCGTCGAGGCCAACGGCTTCCGCTTCGCCGTGGACGAGGCGGGCGGGGGCGATCACCTGGCGCTCTGCCTGCACGGGTTTCCGGAGAGCCGGTTCTCGTGGCGCTTCCAACTGCCGCTGCTGGCCGCCATGGGCTACCGCGCCTGGGCGCCGGACCTGCGCGGCTACGGCGAGACCGAGCCCAAGCCCAAGGCGGTGAAGGCCTACCTCATCGACCGGCTGATGGAGGACGTGGGCGCGATCATCGACGCCAGCGGCGCGAAGAGGGTCACCCTGATCGGCCACGACTGGGGCGCGGGGCTCGCCTGGGCGTTCGCGGCCAATGCGGTGCGGCCGCTGGAGCGGCTGGTGATCATGAACGTGCCGCACCCGGCGGTGATGAGCGCGCACCTCGCCAAGGGCAACCTGCGCCAGCTTCGCCGCTCCTGGTACATGTTCTTCTTCCAGATCCCGGGCCTGCCCGAGGCGATGATGACCGCCCGCGGCGCGCGGGCGATCCGCAACGCCTTCCACGGCATGGCCGTCGACAAGACCAACTTCAGCGACGACGTGCTGGACCGCTACGCCGCCGACGCGCAGCGGCCGGGCGCGATGACCGGCATGATCAACTGGTACCGCGCGGCCTTCCAGTTGGGCGGCAAGATGCGCGGACCCTGGCCGGTCATCGAGCCGCCGACGCTGATCGTCTGGGGCGAGGAGGACGCCGCCCTCGGCGTCGAGCTGCTGGACGGGACCGAGGCGTATGTGCGCGACCTGACGATCCGCCGGCTGCCGGGCGTGTCGCACTGGGTGCAGCAGGAGGCGCCGGAGAAGGTCAACGCGATCCTGCGCGAGTGGCTTCCCGGCGCCTGAGCCCCTACGGTCGGCAGCAACGAGAAAGCGGGAGGACCACATGGGACGGGCGACGCGCGAACTGGCGGGCGGCATCTACTTCGGTGAGGGTCCACGCTGGCGCGACGGCCGGCTCTGGTTCAGCGACTTCTACGCCCATGCGGTGAAGTCCGTGTCGCCGGCGGGCGACCTGCGCACCGAATTCGAGATCGACGACCAGCCCTCCGGCCTCGGCTTGCAACCCGACGGCTCGATGCTGATCGTCTCGATGACCAAACGCCAGCTCCTGCGCCGCACGCCGGACGGCAGGATCGGCGTCCACGCCGACCTGGGCCACATCGCGACCTTCCACTGCAACGACATGGTCGTGGACGCGGCCGGCGGCGCCTATGTCGGCAACTTCGGCTTCAACCTCGACGAGGCGATCCACGCGCGCGGCGTCGAGGGCGTGCTGGCCGACCACACCAAGGCGAAGCTGGCCTATGTGACGCCCGACGGGCAGGCGCGCGTCGCGGCCGAGGGCCTGAGCTTCCCGAACGGCCCGGTCATCACCCCCGACGGCAAGACGCTGATCCTGGGCGAGACGCTGGCGGCCTGCCTCACCGCCTTCGACATCGGCGCGGACGGCGTGCTCTCCAACCGCCGGGTGTGGGCCGACATCGGGCCGCGCGTGCCGGACGGCATCTGCCTCGACGCGGACGGCGCGATCTGGGTCGCCAACCCGGTCGCGCCGGAGTGCGTGCGGGTGGGCGAGGGCGGCGAGATCCTGGAGGTGATCGACACCGGCCAGCCCTGCTATGCCTGCATGCTGGGCGGCGACGACGGGAAGCTGCTCTTCATGCTGACGGCGTCGAGTTCCGACCACGATGCGGCGGCCGCGGCGACGACCGGGAAGATCGTGGTGGCGCAGGTCGACAGCCCGCGGGCCGGGCGACCCTAGGCGCCCAGCATCCGCGCGGCGCGGGGCGCGAAGTAGGTGATGATCCCGGCGGCGCCGGCGCGCTTGAAGGCGCCCAGGCTCTCCAGGATCGAGCGCTCCTCGTCCAGCCAGCCGTTCCGGGCGGCGGCCATGATCATCGCGTACTCGCCCGAGACCTGGAACGCGTAGGTGGGCAGGGCGAAGGCGTCGACCACCTGGCGGACGATGTCGAGGTAGGGCATCCCCGGCTTCACCATCACCATGTCGGCGCCCTCGGCGATGTCGAGGGCCACCTCGCGCAGGGCCTCGGCGTGGTTGGCCGAGTCCATCTGGTAGGTCTTCTTGTCGCCGGGGTTGTCGACCGAGCCGGTCCCGAGCTTCCCCGAGCCGATGGCCTCGCGGTAGGGGCCGTAGAAGGCCGAGGCGTACTTCGCCGCGTAGGACATGATCATCACGTCCTGCAGGCCCTCGGCCTCCAGCGCCGCGCGGATCGCCCCGACGCGACCGTCCATCATGTCGCTGGGCGCGAGGATGTCGCAGCCGGCGCGGGCCTGGACCAGCGCCTGCCGCACCAGCGCCTCGATGGTGGCGTCGTTGACGATGCGCCCGTTCTCCAGGAGCCCGTCGTGGCCGTGGTCGGTGAAGGGGTCGAGCGCCACGTCGCACATGATCCCGACCTCGGGCGCGGCGTCCTTCATCGCCTTGACCGCCCGGCAGACGACGCCGTCCGGATCGGCGGCCAGCTTGCCCGCGGCGTCCTTCTTGGCGCCGTCGATGTGCGGGAAGACGGCGATGGCCGGGATGCCCAGGGCCTTGGCCTCCTTGGCGGCCTTGGCCGCGTCCTGCACCGACAGTCGGTCGATCCCGGGCATGGAGCCCACGGGGACGAGACCTTCGCCCTCATGCACCACCATCGACCAGATCAGGTCGGACGGCGTCAGCACGCTCTCGCGCACCAGCCGGCGGATCCAGTCGGCCTGGCGCAGGCGGCGCATGCGGAGGGCGGGGTAGGGCGCGAGCGGGGCCTTGGTCATGGGGCGGCGTTTGACCCTGACCGAGCCTCCGAGGCAAGCCCGATGAGCAGACGCTGCTGGCGACGACGCGGAGCGCGGCTCATGTCCGGCGCGAAAAAGCGGAACCATTCTTCCGCTTTCATGCTACAGCTCCGGCAAGCCGTACAGACAGGGGAAACGGGATGACGCTCAGCTACGATCTCTACTGGTCCTTCCGCTCGCCCTATTCGTACATGATCACGCCGCGGCTCCTCGAGCTCGAGGCCGGGTACGACGTGCGGTGCAATGTGCGGCCGGTCTATCCGCTGGCGGTGCGCACGCCGGAGTTCTTCGAGCAGCAGGATCCGCTCTGGGTCCGCTACTTCATGACCGACGTGTTCCGCGAGGCCGCGTTCCTGGGCCTGCCGTTCCGCTGGCCGCGCCCGGACCCCGTGCAGCAGAGCGCCGACAGGGGCTATCGGATGGAGCAGCCCTACATCCATCGCCTGACCCACCTGGGCGTGGCGGCGGCTGAGCGGGGCAAGGGGTTGCCCTTCCTCCGCGAGGTCAGCCACATCATCTGGAGCGGCGAGGTGCAGGGCTGGAACGAGGGCGATCACCTCGCGAAGGCGGCGGAGCGCGCGGGCCTCGACCTGGCCGAACTGGACGCCGCCGTCGCCGCCGACGGCGCGGCCTATGTCGCCGTGGTCGAGCAGAACCAGGTCGACCAGCGCGCGGCCGGCCACTGGGGCGTGCCGATGACGGTCTTCAACAACGAAGCCTTCTTCGGCCAGGACCGCTTCGACCAGCTCGTCTTCCGCTTGAAGCAGCAGGGTCTCGCGAAGCGGGGCTGATACGCGCCCGTTGACTCTCCCTGCGTCGGGCGTTCAACCCCAGCGCATGGATTTCGCCCTGACCGAGGACCAGCGCGCGATCGAGGACGCCGCCCGCGCCTTCGCCGCCGCCGAGCTCGCGCCGCATTCGGCCAAGTGGGATGAGGAGAAGGTCTTCCCAGTCGATGTGCTGCGGAAGGCGGCCGAGCTGGGTTTCGCCGGCCTCTACGTCCGCGAGGATGTGGGCGGCTCAGCCCTGTCGCGCCTCGACGCCTCGATCGTGTTCGAGCAGCTCAGCTACGGCGACGTGGCGACCGCGGCCTTCATCTCGATCCACAACATGGCCTCGTGGATGATCGACCGGTTCGGCTCTGACGAGCTGCGCCACCGGTTCCTGCCCAAGCTGACCACAATGGAGGCCATCGCTTCCTACTGCCTGACCGAGCCGGGCTCGGGCTCGGACGCGGCGGCGCTGAAGACCACGGCCGCGCTCGACGGCGATCACTACGTCCTGAACGGCTCCAAGGCCTTCATCTCGGGCGCCGGGGTCTCGGACGTCTACGTCGTCATGGTCCGCACCGGCGGGGAGGGCGCGAAGGGCGTCTCGACGCTGGTCGTGGAGAACGGGACGCCGGGGCTGTCGTTCGGGGCCCAGGAGAGGAAGATGGGCTGGAACGCCCAGCCCACGGCGCAGGTGAACTTCGACGACTGCCGCGTCCCCGTGGCCAACCGCGTGGGCGCCGAGGGCGAGGGCTTCCGCATCGCCATGGCCGGCCTCGACGGCGGGCGGATCAACATCGCCTCCTGCTCGCTGGGCGGCGCGGGCCTCGCGCTCGACACCGCCAAGGCCTACCTCGAACAGCGCAAGCAGTTCGGGCAGCCGCTGAAGGACTTCCAGGGCCTGCAATGGCGCCTCGCCGACATGGCGACCGACCTCGACGCGGCCCGCCTGATGGTCCGCCGCGCGGCGCACGCCCTCGACAACAAGGACCCCGCCGCCACCCGATACTGCGCCATGGCCAAGCGGTTCGCCACCGACGCGGGCTTCGAGGTCGCCAACCAGGCGCTGCAACTGCATGGCGGCTACGGCTACCTGCGCGACTTCCCGCTGGAGCGCATCGTCCGCGACCTGCGCGTCCACCAGATCCTCGAAGGCACGAACGAGATCATGCGCGTGATCACCGCGCGGGAGTTGTTGAAGTCATGACCGGGGTGTTAGTCTGACCACACTGGTCAGAATTGGAGCGGGCCATGCGCGAAGTCGGCGTCCTCGAAGCCAAGACCAACCTGTCGGCCCTGATCGACGCCGTCGAACGCGGCGGCGAGGAGATCGTGATCACCCGGCACGGCAAGCGGGTCGCGCGGCTCGTCGCGGACACGACGCGCCCCCGAAAGCTTTCCGGCGAGGAACTCGCCGAGCGGTTCAGGCTCCTCAGGGAACGCATCGCGCGCGAGAATCCCGAGTCCGACAATCTCACCTGGGAAGACCTGCGGCGGCTGAAGGAAGGCGGCTACGATTGACCGGGGTCGTCGTGGACGCCTCGGCGGCCCTGGCCTGGATTCTTCGATCGCAATCGACACCGGCCTCGGCCGCCTTCGTCGCGGGCCGTGGGGAGCGCCGATTCGTTGCGCCGTACATATTCCATTGGGAAGTCGGCAATGTGCTGACAGGCCTGCGGCGACGGGGCGTGCTGTCGGACGGAGCGCATGAGCAGGCGATGCTTGACCTGGACGCCCTACGGTTCGAGTTCGAAGAGCCATTGACGCCGGACCATATTCGCTTGCTCGGGCCGTTGGCCCTCGCATGGAGACTGACCTTGTTCGATACGGCGTATGTCGCCCTCGCGCTGGAGCGTGAGTTCCCCCTGGCGTCCCGGGACGACCGCTTGCTCGCGGCCGGCGCTTCGGCCGGCATCCGCTGCATCGACCTGCGGGGAGACCGCCTCAATTGACCGCCGAACCCGAAGTCCTCTGCCGCGTCGAAGGCCGCGTGGGGCGGATCACGCTGAACCGGCCCCAGGCGATCCATGCGCTGACGACCAACATGTGCCGGTTGATGACCGAGGCGCTGCTCGCGTGGCGCAACGATCCGAACGTCGAGCTGGTGCTGCTGGACCACTCGGGCGAGCGCGGATTCTGCGCCGGCGGCGACATCCGGATGCTGGCCGAGAGCGGGGCCGGCGACGGGCGGCTGGCGCGGGAGTTCTTCTTCACCGAGTACCGGCTGAACCACCTGCTGTTCCACTATCCCAAGCCGCGCGTCGCGATCATGGACGGCATCACCATGGGCGGCGGCGTCGGCCTGTCGCGGCCGTGCCGGTTCCGGGTCGCCACCGAGCGGACCACCTTCGCCATGCCCGAGACCGGGATCGGCCTGTTCCCGGACGTCGGCGGCGGCTGGTATCTTTCCCGCATGCCCGACCACATCGGGCTGTGGCTGGCGCTGACCGGCGCGCGGATCAAGGCGGCGGACTGCGAGCTGCTGCAAATCGCCACCGACTTCGTCGAGAGCGCGAAGATCCCGAACCTGAAGGCCGCGATCCTGGCCGAGCCGCACCGGGTCGAGGCGATCCTCACGGAGTTCGAGGGCGACGCCGGACGTCCCGCGCTGGCCCAGCATCAGGACGAGATCGCGCGGCTGTTCGCCGGCGACAGCGTCGAGGCGATCTACGCCAACCTGGAGGCGGCCGGCACGGACTGGGCGAACGAGCAACTGAAGCTGCTGGCCACCAAGTCGCCGCAGACGATGAAGGTCGCCTTCCGCCAGCTCCAACTCGGCGGCAAGGCCAGGGACTTCGCCGAGAACATGGCCATGGAGTACCGGATCGGCGCGCGCGTGGTGCAGCGGCACGACTTCATCGAGGGCGTCCGCGCCGTGATCGTCGAGAAGGACAACGCCCCCAGGTGGAGCGAGGCCCGGCCGCACGACGTCTCCGACGCCACGCTCGACGCCATTTTCGCCCCGCTCCCTTCCGATCAGGCGTGGTCGCCTCTACCTTGACGGGAAAGCCGGCCAAGAACGGCTGGCGGGAGGATTTCCGATGAAGACGAAGCTGTTCCTGGCCGTCAGCGCCGTGGCCGCGCTCGCGGTCTCGGGCGTCGCGGCCGCCAAGCCGACGCCCGCGCAACTCGCCGCCGTCGCCGACAAGGCCCGGCCCGAGGCCGACGTCCAGCGCGACGCCGCCCGCAAGCCGGCCGAGATGCTGGAGTTCGCCGGCGTGAAGCCCGGCCAGGCGGTCGCCGACTTCATCCCGGGCGGCGGCTACTTCACCCGCATCTTCGCCAAGGCCGTGGGACCGAAGGGCAAGGTCTATGCGGTGATCAACGCCCCGCCGGCGGGCGCGGCGCCGCCGGCCAGCCCGCCGCCGATCCTCGCGGTGGCGGCCGACCCCGCCTACGGCAACATCGAGGTGGTGCAGGTTCCGCTCACCGAGATGAAGCTGCCGGCGCAGGTCGACCTGCTCTGGACCTCGCAGAACTACCACGACGTCTACGTCCGCAACCCCGAGAACGGGCGCAAGGCGACGAAGGCCATCTACGACGCCCTGAAGCCCGGCGGCGTCTTCGTGGTGCTGGACCATGCCGCGGCTGCCGGCACGGCGCCCGACCCGCAGGATCGCCTGCACCGGATCGACCCGGCGCTGGTGAAGAAGGAAGTCGAGGCCGTGGGCTTCAGGTTCGTGGGCGAGAGCAAGGTGCTGGCGAACCCGGACGACGACCACACCAAGGCGGTGTTCGACCCCTCGATCCGCGGCCACACCGACCAGTTCATCTACAAGTTCCAGAAGCCCAGATGAGGATGAGACACCCATGACCCGCGTTGCGTTCATCGGCCTGGGCAACATGGGCGGCGGGATGGCCGCCAACCAGGCGAAGGCGGGGCGCGAGGTCAGGGCCTTCGACCTCTCGGCCGCGGCCCTCGACAAGGCCGCAGCCGCCGGCTGCGCGAAGACGGCCTCGGTCGCCGAGGCGGTGACGGGCGCCGACGCCATCGTCACCATGCTGCCGGCCGGGCCGCACGTCCGCAGCGTCTACGCCGAGCAGATCCTGCCGAACGCGCCGAAGTCGGCGCTGCTGATCGACTGCTCCACCATCGACGTGGAGAGCGCGCGCGCCGTGGCCGCCCAGGCCAAGGCCGCGGGCTTCCGATTCGCCGATGCGCCGGTCTCGGGCGGCACGGCGGCGGCCGATGCGGGCGCGCTGGCGTTCATGGTCGGCTGCGACGAGGCGGACTTCGCGGCCGTCGAGGACATCATCGGGCCGATGTCGCGGGTCACGCTGCGCGCGGGCGACCACGGGGCGGGGCAGGCGGCCAAGATCTGCAACAACATGGTCCTCGGCATCTCGATGATCGGGGTCTGCGAGGCGCTGGCGCTCGCCGAGAAGCTGGGCCTGGACCCGGTGAAGTTCCACGAGATCTCGTCGCAGTCGTCGGGCCAGTGCTGGAGCCTGACCAGCTATTGCCCGTGGCCCGGCCCGGTGCCGACGGCGCCCTCCAACCGCAACTACGAGGGCGGCTTTGCCACCGCCATGATGCTGAAGGACCTCAAGCTGGCGCAGGAAGCCGCGGCCAAGGCCGGCGCGTCCACGCCGCTCGGCGCGACGGCGGAAGGGCTCTATGCGCTCTACGACCGCCTGGGCGGCGGCGGCCGCGACTTCTCGGCGATTCTCGAACTGCTGCGGGGAAAAGCGCCCTGAGCGGCATCTACATATGTGAACAGTGGTAAGTTCAACCGTGCGCCACTCACGAATTGTGCCTATCCGTTCACGAAAGTTGGCCGACCTGCGACATCCGTATTTGTGGACAAGGTGAAATCACGGCGCCAAAACGCAGGCAGATAAAAGGGGCCGGGACAGCGCGCTCTCGAGAACGTGCGACCGGGGAAGAGTCGATGGATTACAGG
>NZ_JAHBYD010000008.1 GCF_019636135.1 Phenylobacterium sp. | reverse complement strand
GGCGGCGCGGACGGCCGCGCCGGCCATCGGGCTCGGCGTGGGCCTGCTGGCGGCCGTGGTGCTGATCCAGTCCAGCCTGCTGCGCCAGATCGCCATCGTCGCGCCGCAGACCGCGCCGGCCATGGTGTTCACCGAGATCCCGGGCGACCGGGTCGCGGAGTTCGACGCCGACGTCGCCCGCGCGCTGGGCCGCACGCCCGGCCGCGACGAGTACCTGCGCGCGCCGATGCTCTCGGGCCGGATCGTCGCCGTGCGCGGCGAGCCGGTCGATCGCGAGAAGATCCCCCGCGGCGAGCGCTGGGCCTACGACCAGGACATCACCATCTCCGCCCTGCCCGCCGAGCCGCCCAACCCCGGCACGCTGAAAGGGCGCTGGTGGAAGGCGGGCTACGCGGGGCCGCCGCAGGTGGCGATGGCGCAGGGCGTGGCGGCCGCGGCCAACATCAAGACCGGCGACGAGATCACGCTGTCGGTGCTGGGCGCCGAGATCGAGGCGACGGTGGCGGTCATCCGGCGCGTGGACGTCGGGAGCTTCGGCGCGAGCTTCCCGATCGTGCTGACGCCCTCGGCGCTGGAGGGCGCGACGCCGCGGCACGTCGCCATCGCCAAGGCCAGCCGCGCGGAGGAGGCGCGGATCACGCGGGCGCTGGGCCAGGCGTTCCCGGAGGTGAACGTGATCTCGGTGCGCGAGCAACTGGAGGCGGCGACCGAGCTCTTCGACCGCGTGGCGCTGGCGATCCGGGGCGCGGCGGCGGTGGCGCTGATGGCGGCGCTGCTGGTGCTGGCCGGCGCGATCGCGGCGCGCGCGCAGGAGCGGACGCGCGAGGCCGCGACGCTCAAGGTGCTGGGCGCGAGCCGGCTGCAGGTGCTGAGCGCCTACGTGATCGAGTACGGCCTGGTGGGCGTCATCGCCGGCGCGGCGGGCGTGGGGCTCGGCTACGCGGCGGCATGGCCGGTCGTGGTGAAGGTGTTCGAGGCCACCTGGAGCATCGACTGGGCGGGCGTCGCGGCCCTGCTGGCCGGCGCTTCGGCGCTGGCGGCGGCGGGCGGCCTGCTGGCGTCGTTCCAGGCGCTGTCGAAGCGGCCGGCGCCGGCGCTCAGGAGCGAGTAGGCGGTGCGCAACAGTGTCGCATCGCCCGATCGGTAAGCTTTTGGCATCCAGCGGGGATCACGTTCGGCGGCCTCGTATCGCCAGACCCGCGGAGCCGCCCATGCCGTTCGACATCACCAGGAAGGACCTGATCGACTGGGCGACGGCCTGCCTCGTGTTCCTTTCGGGCGCGATGACCGGCCATCATGCGGCGATGGGCATGAACGCCGTCCAGTGGATGGGCGCGGTCACGGCGGTGCTGGGCTCGGTAGCCGTCGCCGTCGCGGTGCGCGTGTGGCCGCCGGCGGCCGAGGCCGGGCAGAAGGCCGACTGAGCGAACGGCCCCTTACGGGGTCAGGGTCCGGACTCAATAGAGCTGGCCCGAAACACCGGGTCATCCCGGCCGGAGGGCCGTAGGCCCGTAGAGCCGGGACCCAGGGGGTTCAAGCTCCGAAGCTGGTGTTCCTGGGTCCCGGCTCTCCGCTGCGCTGCGGCCGGGACGACGGTCTATATTATTGAATTTATGTTACTTTCACACATCCATGGCGAAGTGCGGACTCCAGGCAGAGTCGCCCGGGGAACTCCGATGGAGGCGGCTGCCCGATCGAAAGCCCTCCTCCTCGATGGAGGGCCGTCGCATATGGATGCGTGTGGCCGAAAGGCCGTCGGTCAAACCGCAGAGATCGCGGAGACACGCAGAGGATTCCTGTGGATCCGCGACATCTCTGCGTATCTCCGCGATCTCTGCGGTTCATGACTCGGGCGGACAAGCCGCCCACAAACCATATGCGATGGCCCCCTCCTCGATGGAGGTAGGGTTGGGTGGTTGGGACTCCGGCGTTACGGCAGACGGCGCCTCCCGCGCCCGGCCGGTAAGGTCCTGCGCACACCACCATCCCCGGCCCTTCCTCCATCGAGGAGGAAGGGAGGGGCGGGCATCGCGACTTTGCTCAGATCGAGACCGCCGGGCGCGCCCGGCGGCGCAACAGCGCGCCCGCGCCGCCGAAGCCCAGGATCATGAACGCCCAGGTGGACGGTTCGGGAACCGCGGCGCTCGGCGTGCTGCCGACGAGGACGCCCGACCGCGAGCTGTAGGTGACGCCCGGATCGTCGAGCTGGATGCCGAAGGTGGCGGTGTTGAGGAAGTCCAGCGTGGCGAAGACCGGATGGCCGTTCATGGCGATGGCGGTCGAGAAGCTGGCGAAGATGTCGTAGCTGCCGCCCGAGGTGACCGCGGTGTTCCCGAACAGCGACTCGTCCAGGAACAGGTCGACGATCTCGGTCGGGTTGCGGATCTCCAGCACGAAGCTGTCGGAGACCAGCGCGCCGCCGTAGCTCGCGAAGTTGCTCGCCGTCGCGCCCGAGCCCGCCTGGAACACCCGCAGGTTGGCGACCAGCAGGATCTGGTAGTTGCTGAGGTTCCCCTCCTCGATCGGATCGGAATAGATCGAGCCGTCGAAGTCGAACTTGAACCCGGCGTTGGTCGCGCCGGAGAAGGTCACGGTGTCGCCGAACACCGCCCCGGTCGAGCCGAAGTCGGGCCCCGCCACGTCGGGGCCGTAGAAGCTGAGATAGGTCTTGGCCTGGCCGGTCGAGAGATCGACCTGGGCCTGGGCGTCGCCGCCGGCGACGCTGGCCGACTTGCTGGTCGGGCCGTTCGGCGAGTAGCCGCCGTCGCTGGCCGAGCCGAGATTGGCCACGGCGGTGACGAAGTAGTCGGCGTGGGCCGCAGCCGGCGCCAGCGAGAGCGCCGCGGCGGCGGCGACCAGGAAAGTACGCATCACGAAAGTCCCCTTGTTACACCCCAGGGTTCGAGGCGAGGACCCGGATCGCTCGTGGCCACGGCTTGACACGGTTTGCCGCCGGCCCCGGCTTTCCAGGGTTGAGCGGCCCGCCTCGAGTCTCCGCTCCTCGGAGTCAGGCGCCGGTTCCGGTCGCCACGGGTCACGCCCTACGCATTTTTTCGCCCGCGCCGCCGTTTTCCCGCGAGAGGTGCGCCGACTTGCCAGCCGCGCGTGGGGTTCGCACTATCGCGCGCATGTGGGAGCGTACGGGGGGACACGATGTGCGCGGGCTGCTCGCCGCCTGGCGCAGCGGGGACCGCGCGGCGCGTGACCGCCTCTTCGAGCTGCTCTACGCCGAGCTGAGGCAGGCCGCCGCCGGGATGCTGCGCGGCGAACGGCATGTGTCGCTCTCGGTGGGCGACCTGGTGCACGAGACGATCCTGAAGCTGATCTCGCTGGAGCGGATCGACTGGCAGGACCGCGCCCACTTCATGGCCCTGACCTCGGTGATGATGCGCCGCTCCCTGGTCGAGCACGTGCGCGCCAAGCGGCGCAACAAGCGCGACCACCAGAAGGTGGAGCTGATCACCAACATCCCGGACGCGGTGAACGCGGACCTCGAGGAGATCAACGACGCCCTGGACGCCCTGGCCAAGATCGACCGCGAGCGGGCCGAGATCGTCGAGATGCGCTATTTCGGCGGCATGGAGATCGCCGACATCGCGGTCGTCCTCAACCTCTCCGAGTCGACGGTGAAGCGGCGCTGGCAGGCGGCGCGCCTGTGGCTCTACGAGGCGCTCGCGCCGCAGCATGGCTAGCCGGCCCCTCTCCGCCAGGGCGATCGAGGCCCGCGCGCTCGACCTCCTGGAACAGGCGATGGACCAGGCGTCGGATGCGCGCGGCCGCTGGATCGCGGAACAGGATGCGCCCGAGGCGGCGCGGGCGCGGGCGCTGCAACTGCTGGGCGTGGGCCGGGACGCGGCGATGGCGCTGGCCACCGGCGGCGGGCCGCGCAAGGCCGACGGCGGCCCGGCGCCCGAGCGGATCGGCGCCTACCGGATCACCGGCCTGATCGGCCAGGGCGGCATGGGCGCGGTCTACCGCGGCGAGCGCGCGGCCGGCGACTTCGAGCACACGACGGCGATCAAGGTGATCCGGCCCGGCGCGCTGTCGGGCAGCCTGATCGAGCGGTTCCGGCGCGAGCGGCAGACCCTGGCGCGGCTCTCGCACCCCAACATCGCGCGGCTGTTCGACGGCGGCGAGACCGAGGCGCGCGAGCCCTACATCGTCATGGAGCTGGTGGACGGCCGGCCGCTGTCGGAATGGCGCGCGGCGACGAACCCGTCGCAGGCCCAGCGGCTGGACCTGTTCCTGGCGGCGGCCTCGGCGGTGGCGTTCGCGCACCAGAACCTGATCGTCCACGGCGACGTGACGCTGGCCAACATCCTGGTGGACCAGGCCGGCCAGCCGAAGCTGATCGACTTCGGCATCTCCTCGCCGGCCTCGACCGAGGCGCCGGCGGCCCTGGCGCCCGACGGCAAGGCGGGGATCCACACGCCGGGCTTCGCCGCGCCCGAGCGGATCGCCGGCGCGCCGTCCACGACGCTCAGCGACATCTATTCGCTGGGCCGGGTGCTGGCCTGGCTGACCGAGGGCGATGCGCCGGACGCCGAGCTCCGGGCCATCGTCGCGCGGGCCACCGCGGACGACCCGGCCGAGCGCTACCCCACCGTCGAGGCGCTGCGCGACGACGTGACGGCCTGGCGGGGCGGCTTCCCGGTGGCGGCGGTCGGCGGCGGCCGCGGCTACGTCTTCGGCAAGTTCGTGCGGCGCCATCGCCTGGCGGTCGGCGGGGCGGCGGCGGCGGCGATCCTCCTCATCGCCGCCTTCGGCCTGACGCTGGCGGCCAACGCCCGCGCCGAGGCGGCCCGCGCCGAGGCCGAGACGCGGTTCGAGGACGTGCGCACCCTGGCCAAGTCGATGATGTTCGACGTCTACGACGAGGTGGCCAAGGTCCAGGGTTCGGTCGACGCGCGGCTGAAGCTGGCCCAGACCGCCCAGACCTATCTGGACCGGCTGGCCGCCGACCCGCATGCGCCGTTCGACGTGCGGCTGGAGGCGGGCGAAGGCTATTTCCGCCTCGGCAGGGTGATGGGGTCCACCGGCGGCGGCTCGCTGGGCCGGCGGGAGGAAGGCAAGGCGCTGTACGGCCGCGCCGAGGCGATCCTGGAACGGCTCCACGCCGAACGGCCGGCGCGGGCGGACGTCAGCCTGGCCCTGGGCCACCTGCTGTCGTTCCTGGCGGGCGAGAGCCTGTACGCCGACGGCGACAGCAAGGCCGCGCGCGCCCGCGCCACGCGGGCCCGAACCCTGCTGACAGCGCTGCCGGAACCCTCGGACCGCAGCGCCGGCGCCCTGGCGGCCGCCTACCTCTACGAAGGCGACAGCTACGGCTGGGACAACGACATCCCCGGCGCGGGGCGCGTGTACGAGCAGGGACTGAAGATCGTGGCCGCTCTGCCGCCGGCCCTGCGCGAAAGCGATCCGGTCGCCGTGTCGCTGAGCGGCCTGCTGCGGCAGAGCGGCAACGTCTATCTGTACGCCGGCCGCATCGACGACGCCGTGGCCCGCATGCAGGAAGGGGTCGCGCTGAACCGCGCGCGGCTGGCCGCGACCGAGGGCGACCCGACCTGGACCCGGCGGCTCGTCGCCTCGCTGTGGTCGCTGGGCGACATCCAGCGCGAGGCCGGGCGGCTGGACGCGGCGCTGGCGACCCTGAAGGACGGACAGGACATCGCCCGCGCGATGGCGGCGCGCAGTCCCACCGACGCGGGGGCGGCGGAATCCATAGCCTTGACCGGGATCGTGCTGGCCCAGGTCCAGAGCGCCCGCGGCGCGCACGCCCAGGCGGTCGCAGCGGCGGACGAGGTGGTGGCCATCCGCCGCCAGTTGGCCCAGCGCAGCGGCGGCAACAAGGGTTCGCGCCTGCACCTGGCCGTGGGCCTGAAGGACGCCGCCCCGGTCTACCGCCACGCCGGGCGCACGGCCCAGGCCTGCGGCGCCCTGCGGGAGTCGCACGCGATCCTCAGCGGCTACGCCGCCCGCAACGACCTCTCCGACTACGACCGCGAGAACAACCTGAAGAGCGTGGCGGAAGGGCTGAAGGCCTGCGGGGGCTGACGGCCGAATTAGGTGCGCTGTCACCGCAAGTTCCGCTTCGTCATCCCGCGGCTTGTCCGCGGGACCCATGGACTCCCCGGCGCCGGACAGGACGCAGGCCGCGACGCTGCGGGCCGCCACGCTCTCCCGCGTTCCTGGGTCCCGCGGACAAGCCGCGGGATGACGTTCCAGGGGGAGTGAGAGCTGCTCTTCCTCAGAGAGAGGAAGGCTTCCTCTTGGTGTCCTTGGTGCTCCTGGTGGTTCCTGAAACTACTCCGCCGGCGCGACGGGGATCAGGATCTCGCCGCCGCCGTCGCGGAACTTCTGGGCCATGTCGGCGAGGCCGGTGGCGACCTCGTTCTGCTGGCGGGCGGCGTCGCGGATGTCCTGGCTGATCTTCATGGAGCAGAACTTCGGGCCGCACATGGAGCAGAAGTGGGCGGTCTTGAACGCCTCCTTCGGCAGGCTCTCGTCGTGGTACTCGCGCGCCGTCTCGGGATCGATCCCCAGGTTGAACTGGTCCTCCCAGCGGAACTCGAAGCGGGCGCGGCTGATGGCGTCGTCCCACATGCGCGCGCCGGGGTGGCCCTTGGCGAGGTCGGCGGCGTGGGCGGCGAGCTTGTAGGTCATCACGCCCACCTTCACGTCGTCGCGGTTCGGCAGGCCCAGGTGTTCCTTGGGCGTGACGTAGCAGAGCATCGCCGTGCCGAACCAGCCGATCATCGCCGCGCCGATGGCGCTGGTGATGTGGTCGTAGCCGGGCGCGACGTCGGTGGTGAGCGGGCCGAGCGTGTAGAACGGCGCCTCGCCGCAAGTCTTGAGCTGCTTGTCCATGTTGGCCTTGATCTTGTGCATCGGCACGTGGCCGGGGCCTTCGATCATCACCTGGACGTTGTGCTTCCACGCGACCTGGGTGAGCTCGCCCAGGGTCTCCAGCTCGCCGAACTGGGCCGCGTCGTTGGCGTCGGCGATCGAGCCGGGGCGCAGGCCGTCGCCCAGGCTGAACGAGACGTCGTACGCCTTCATGATCTCGCAGATGTCCTCGAAGTGCTCGTAGAGGAAGTTCTCCTTGTGGTGCGCCAGGCACCACTTGGCCATGATCGAGCCGCCGCGGCTGACGATGCCGGTCACCCGGCCGGCGGTCAGCGGCACATAGGCCAGGCGCACGCCGGCGTGGATGGTGAAATAGTCCACCCCCTGTTCGGCCTGTTCGACCAGGGTGTCGCGGAACACCTCCCAGGTCAGGTCCTCGGCGACGCCGTTCACCTTCTCCAGCGCCTGGTAGATCGGCACGGTGCCGATGGGGACCGGGCTGTTGCGCACGATCCAGTCGCGGATGTTGTGGATGTTGCGGCCGGTGGAGAGGTCCATGACCGTGTCGGCGCCGCAGCGGATCGACCAGACCATCTTGTCCACCTCGTCGGAGACGTGGCTGAGGACGGCCGAATTGCCGATGTTGGCGTTGATCTTCACCAGGAAGTTGCGGCCGATGATCATCGGCTCGAGCTCGGTGTGGTTGATGTTGGCCGGGATGATCGCGCGGCCGCGGGCGATCTCGTCGCGCACGAACTCGGGCGTGCAGATGTCGGGGATCGAGGCGCCGAAATCCTCGCCGTCGCGGATGAACTTGCCGCCCGCCTCGCGGCGCTGGTTCTCGCGGATCGAGACGTATTCCATCTCGGGGGTGATCAGCCCCCGACGGGCGTACTCGAGCTGGGTGACGTTGGCGCCGGCCCTGGCGCGGTAGACGCGGCGGGGCGCGGTGAACTCGGGCGCCAGGTGCTGGCCCTTGGCGAAGCCGTTGTCCTCCGGCTTCACGGCGCGGGGGTGCTCCACGATCTCGACGTCGCCGCGGGAAACGACCCAGGGCTCGCGGGTCTTCGCGAGGCCCTTCTCGATGTCGATGGCGACGGTCGGGTCGGTGTAGGGGCCGGACGGGTCGTAGAGCGTCAGCGCCGGCTCCCCGGCGCTCTCGTGGACGGCCACCTCGCGGAACGGCACGCGGATGTCGGGCCACAGCGAGCCGGGCTGGTGGACCTTCTTCGATCCGGGGCGCTCCCCGGTCGGGATGGCGGCGGCTTCCAGCTTGCCGGCGATGGGCTTGTTCATCGTGCGCGTCCTCAAAACGGACGGATCACGGGCGTCGGTTGGGGTCGCTTGAGGCCCTTCCCTTCGCCGGCATGACCCGGATCAGGTTCGACGGGTCGTGGGCTCACCCACCTCTCAGCCGCTTGCGCGCGGCCCCCCGAGGATGGCCGGAGGCTACGCCCGGCCGGACGCGGGCGAAAGCGGTTTCCGCGCGTCTCCCGTTCAAAGCCGGAGACGGCGGCGCGCAGGGAGCGTATCCTTCGCTTGGGGGGTGTCGAAGGAGAAACCTGCCGATGAGACCCGTCATCATCACCCTGGCCGCCGTCGCGACGACGGGCGCCCTCGCCACCGCCGCGCTCGCCGCCAGGACGGAGGCCACCGGGCTCGGGCCGGCGCCCGCCGCCGGGACCGGCCTGCCCAGCGGCCAGTGCATCCGCAGCAACGAGATCCGCAACCACACCTTCGCCGACGACCGGACGATGCTGATCGACGTGCGCGGCCGCGACACCTATCGCGTGACCATGAGCGGTTCGTGCCTGGCCGGCGCGATGAGTTCCGACCCGATCGTCACGCGCAGCCCGCCGGGCTCGACGCTGATCTGCAAGCCGATCGACATGGACGTCGCCGTCTCCAGGGCCGGCTTCCCGAGCCCGTGCATCGTGGAATCGATCGTGAAGCTGAGCGCCGCGGAGGTCGCCGCATTGCCGAAGAAGCTGAAGCCGTAGGGACCGGCGATGACGCGCATCGCCTTCGCCCTCCCGCTGGGCCTCGCCGCGATCGGGACGCTGGCCGTGGCCGGCCCCGCCTCGCCGCTGGGCCCGCCGCCGCCCGCCGGCACGGGCCTGGCCAGGGACCGGTGCATCGTCGACCGCGACCTGGGAAACCACGCGGTGGTCGACCAGAACACCCTGCTGTGGAACGCGGTGGGCCGCAGCGGCGGCACGTACCGCGTGACCATGCGCAACGGCTGCCTGCGCAGCGCCGTCTCGTCCGACCCGATCGAGGTGCGCCAGGTGGGCGGCGGCCGGATCTGCGCGCCGAGGGACGTGCGGATCGTCGCCCGCGGCGGGCTCTGCGACATCGCCTCCATCGTGAAGCTGACCCCGGAAGAGGCCGCGGCCGTGCCCAGGCGGTTGCGGCCGTAATCCGCACGGTTTAGCGGGTGGGGCCATGCGCCCCGCCCGCCTGTCCGCCTCGCCCCCCTGCCGCACCCGCCGGAGCCTGGGGGGAAACCCCGCCGGGCGCGGAGTCCCCGCATGAGCAACGACACCTCGCTGACCCTCGGCGTCCTGGGGGGCATGGGCCCCGCCGCGACGGTCGAGTTCCTGGCCAGGCTCCAGGCCTACACGCCCGCCGAGAAGGACCAGGACCACATCCGGGTCATCGCCGACATCAATCCGAGGGCGCCCGACCACAACGCGCCGGGAAGCCAGGCCGGCGGCGTGCTGGCCGAGATGGCGGGCGCGCTGCAGGGCGCGGGCGCACAGGTGCTGGCCATGCCGTGCAACACCGCCCACGCCCACGCCGACCTGATCCAGCGGGCGTCCGGCCTGCCGCTGGTGGACATGATCGGCCTGGCGGCCGAGGCGGCCGCCCGCACGGGCGCGGCGCGCGCCGGCGTGCTGGGCGCCAAGGGCGCGCTGAAGCTCTACCGCGAGTACCTGGCCGCCCGCGCCATGGGCCTCGTGGCGCTGCCGCCCGAGGCGCAGGAGCAGTTCATGGTGACGCTCTATCGCATCAAGTCGGGCGACCTGGGCCACGACGTGAAGCGCGAGATGCAGGTCCACGCCGAGACGCTGAGGGCGGCCGGCGCCGAGGTGCTGATCGCCGGCTGCACCGAGGTCCCGCTGGTGCTCGACGACCGCGACGTGAAGCTGGAGCTGATCGACCCCGGCGACCTGCTGGCCCGCCGCTGCGTCGGCGTCTGCCTCGGCTGGGAGCCCCTGCCGCACGCGCCGGCCTAGCGGGTCGCCCCCCTCCGCTCATCCCCGCGTGCGCGGCAGGGCAATCGCATATGGCTTGTGGGCGGCGTGTCCGCCCGATTCATGAACCGCAGAGATCGCGGAGATGCGCAGAGAAGCTCTCCCACGATTGTCATCCCGGTTTCGCCGCAGGCGAAGACCGGGACCCAACCGTCCGGTGCTCTGAGGTTGTTATTTGGCCCCGCTCGCCGGGGGCCGGCCCCCAACCATCGACGCACCGGAGGGTTGGGTCCCGGTCTTGGGCTACGCCCAAACCGGGATGACAAACGGGGAAAGCCTCTGCGTATCTCCGCGATCTCTGCGGTTTGACTGACGGCCTTTCGGCCGCCCGAGTCACGAACCCCCTCCGCTCATCCCCGCGCACGCGGGGACCCAGACTATCCTTCGGAGCGGCCGCCCGGGTCCTCAAGCAAGCCTGGGTCCCGCATGCGCGGGGATGAGCGGGAGGGGGGCCTCAGGCGGCGGCGGGCGCGCGTCGGCGGCGGCGCAGGGCCGTCCCCACGGCGCCGAAGCCCGCGATCAGCATGGCCCATGTGGCGGGTTCGGGGACGGTGGCGCTGTTGGTGAGCGGCGTCAGCAGGAAGGCGTGCGCGAAGCCGGCGGCGTTGTGGCCGTAGCCCACAATCTGGCCCGAGGCGTTGATGGCGCGCGCCTCATAGAGGACCCAGCCGGCGAGCGGGTCGATGAGGTCGTTCAGGTCCTGCATGCCGCCGTCCGCCGTCCACAAGAAGGCGTGGACGCCCGTGGCGGCGCCGCTGCTGCCCACCACCTGCCCGGCGTCGTTGATCCCGTAGGCATAGCTGTAGTCGCTCCCGCCCGGCAGGTCGCCGAGGTCCTGCATCCCGCCATCCGCCGTCCACAGGAAGGCGCGGCTACCCGTGGCGGCGCTGCCGAAGCCCACTACTTGGCCGGCGTTGTTGATCCCGAAAGCCCAGCTGGAGTCGGTCCCGCCCGGCAGGTCGCCGAGATCGGTCATCGTGCCCTCGGACCACAGGAAGGCGTGGTAGCCCGTCGTGACGGTCCCGCTCAAGCCCACCACCTGGCCGGCCTCGTTGATCCCGTAGGCCTCGCTGAAGTCGACCTCGCCCGGCAGGAGGCCGAGATCAGTCATCACGCCTCCGGACCACAGGAAGGCGGGCTGGCCCGTGGCGGTGGCGCTGATGCCCACCACCTGGCCGGCGTCGTTGATCCCGTTGGCGGCGCTGAAGTCGACCCCGCCCGGCAGGTCGCCGAGATCCGTCATCACGCCATCGGACCACAGGAAGGCGCGCGTGCCCGTGGCGGCGTCGCTGACGCCCACCACCTGGCCGGCGTTGTTGATCCCGAAAGCGTAGCTGGCGTAGCGCCCGTCCAGAAGGTCGCCAAGATCGGTCATCACGCCCCCGGACCACAGGAAAGCGTGGGCGCCCGTGGCGATACTGCTGTAGCCCACCACTTGGCCGGCATTGTTGATCCCGGTGGCCTCGCTGTCGTCGCCTCCGCCCGGCAGGTCGCCGAGGTCGGTGAGGATGTACTGAACCGCGGCCGTCGCCGTGGCCGGCGCGGCGACCAACAGAGCCGACGCCGCGGCGCCGCCGATCCAATGTCCGATTTTCATCCGCCCACGTCCCCCCAAGGCGCCGCGGGCTGTAAAAGGCGCCGCGGGCTGTAAAAGGCGCCGCGGGCTGTAAACTATACTACGGTCAAGCTATGAGAGGCGCAATGCAGCTCGCCTGCGAGGCGAGCGGATTCCCGCGATGCGGCCTTCCCTCCCTTAATGGGGAGGGACAGGCGCCGCAGGCGCCAGGGTGGGGCGGTGTGGTGCGAGAACTCTGACGGCGGGGATGATCCACACTGCCCCACCCTGGCCGCTTCGCGGCCTGTCCCTCCCCATTAAGGGAGGGAGGTCAGAGCCGGTTCGTTCCGAAGGTGTCGCAGGCGTTGGGGTCGCCGCTGTCGGCGCCCTTGCGGAACCAGCGCATGCGCTGCTCCGAGCTGCCATGGGTGAAGGCGTCGGGCATCACCTGGCCCTGGGCCTTGCGCTGGAGGGTGTCGTCGCCGACGGCGGCGGCGGCGCGCAGGCCGTCCTCGATGTCCCTGGGGTCCAGCGCCACCCGGCCGTTCGAGACCTGGGCGGCGTGCGCCACCCAGACGCCGGCGTAGCAGTCGGCCTGGAGCTCCAGCCGGACCGAGCCGCTCTCGGCGCCCTTCGCGCCCAGCCGCCGCGCCTTGGCCGAGGCGCCGGTCAGGGTCTGGACGTGGTGGCCGACCTCGTGGGCGATGACGTAGGCGCGGGCCGCCTCGCCGCCGGCGCCGAACTTCTGCTCCAGCTCCTGCCAGAACGAGAGGTCGAGGTAGACCTTGCGGTCGGCGGGGCAATAGAACGGCCCCATCGCCGACTGGCCCATGCCGCAGCCGGTGCCGGTGGCCCGGTCGTAGAGCACGATGGCGGCGGGCCGCTCGTAGCGCTCGCCCTGCTGGCGGAACAGGGCGGTCCAGACGGCGTCGATGTTGCCCGAGACCACGTCGACGAAGCGGCCGGCCTCGTCGCCCGGCGCGCCGCGCACGCCGTCCTGCTGCTGCTGCTGAGACGGGGCCGCGCCCTGGAGCATGCCGGTGGTCGTGGAGGGGTCGATGCCGAAGAAGAAGTAGCCGACCAGGGCCAGGATCACGCCGCCGGCGCCCAGGCCGCCCACGCCGACCGAGCCCATGCCCCGCCGGTCCTCGATATTGCCGCCGCCGTCGCCGCCCCAGCGCATGGGTCTGTCTCTCCGCTTCGCGCGCCGTGGCGCAGCCAGGAAACCATTCCTAGAGCGGGTTGCGATCTGATGGAATCAGATCGCCGCTCCAAGTTTTATCTTGTCGCGCGTTTATTCCGAAAACCGGTTCCCACTTTTCGGAACGCGCTCTAGCGCCGGTTCCGGGCCGCGTCCTGAACCTTCTTGTCGGAGTCGGCAAGCGCCGCGTCGGGCGTCGACGGATACTGGCCGAGCGACGTCGGCGCCGGCGTGGCCGCGGGCTCGTCGCGGAGCGCCGGGGCCTGCCGCGGGCCGACGTCGCCGCGCTGGAGCTGGAGGTCGAGGCTCGCCTGTTCGGCCCGCTGCCGCGCCGAGGCGGCCTCGAGCTGGTTGGCCTGGTCGATGGCGCGGCGCTGGGCGGCCTCGGCCTGCATGCGCAGGTCCTGCAGGGCGACCTGGCTCAGCGGATCGAGCGCCTGCGCCGACGCGGGCGCGGCCGCCGCGAGGAGGCCGAGGACGATGAGGCTCCCATATGCCCCCAGGGCCATCGCATATGGATGCGGGAGGCCCAAAGGCCCTCGGTCAAACCGCGGAGATCGCGGAGATACGCGGAGGAGCCCGGTGGATCCGCGAGCGCTCTGCGCATCTCCGCGATCTCCGCGGTTCATGACCCGGGCGGACAAGCCGCCCACAGTCCGTGTGCGATGGCCCTGCATATGCGCCGAACGGCCAGCGGTCAGCGCCGTTCCACGGTGAAGCGGGCGAGTTCCTTCTTCGGCATGTCCCATTCGGGCTTCAGCTCGACCGCCTTCTGGTAGTCGAAGTAGGCGGCCTTCATGTCGTCGAGGCCTTCGTAGGCGAGCGCGCGGTTGTAGTAGGCCTTCTCGGGCTCATCCACGCCGAGCTCGAGCGCCCTGTTGAGGTCGGCCAGGCCCTCGGAGAAGCGCCGCGCGCCCACCGAGGCGGCGCCGCGGTTCACATAGGCCTCGCCCAGCGCCGGCTGGGTGGCGATCGCGCGGTTGAAGTCGAACTGGGCCGAGGCGAACTCCTTGCGCCGCAGCTTCAGGATGCCGCGGTTCACATAGGTGCCGGCCCGGTCGCGCAGGCTGAGCATCTCGGTGTCCAGCGCCTGGGTGCAGATCGCCTCGAACCGGGGCTCGGACTCGCCGCCGAGCGCGGCCTGGGAGCATTCCCTGGCCATGCCGCCGCCGATCACGGTGACGGCGCCCGCCGAGGCCGCGCCCGCGAACGCGGCGGCGGCGATGAAGGCGATGGCGAAGACGGATGTGCGCATGGGACGGCCTCCGGAGCCTGACGCGGCCGGAAGCGTCCGCCTGCGACGCGGCCGTGTCAAATCAATCGGACAGCGTCACGGGGCGCGATCATGGGGCGCGCCGGAAGCGCCGCAGCTCGCGGTGCAGGATGTAGGCCCCGCTGGCCGCCACGATCGCCGCCCCGGCCAGGGTGAAGAGGCTGGGCAGCTCGCCCCAGACGAAGAGGCCGATGAAGCTGGCCCAGACGAGCTGGGTGTAGTCGAAGGGCGCGATCACGCCGATGGGCGCCTGGCGCAACGCCTCGGTGAGGAAGAGCTGGCCCACGCCGCCGACGAGGCCGCCCAGGACCAGCGCGCCCAGGGTGAGCGGATCCGGCGTCACCCAGTGGAAGATCGAGCCCACGGCGCCCATCAGCACCCCGCCGAGGGTGAAGTAGAAGACGATGGTGGCGCCGCGCTCGGTGTCGGCGATCTGGCGGATGGCGACCATGGCCCCGGCGGCGCCCAGGGCGCTCAGGATGCCCAGCGACACGCCGACCGCGCTGAACGCGCCCGGGACGGGACGGGCCATGATCAGGACGCCGACGAAGCCCGCCAGCACGGCGGCCCAGCGGTGGCGGCCCACCTTCTCGGACAGCAGCATCGCCGACAGCGCCGTCATGAAGAGCGGCGAGGTGAACTGGAGCGCGGTGGCCTCCGTGAGCGGCAGGTGCTGCACCGCCGAGAAGCCGCAGACCATGCCGGTCAGGCCCACCACCGAGCGCAGGGCGTGGCCGCCGAGGCGGTCGGTCCTCAGGACGCCGAACCCGGTCGTATGCGCGATGTAGAGCGCCAGCGGGGCGAAGGCGAAGAGGTTGCGGAAGAGGATGATCTCGAACACCGGCACGCCGCGCGAGCCGGTCCACTTCACGATCGCCGACAGGCACGCCATGCAGGCCATCGCCGCGACGCGGTAGGCGATGCCGAGCAGGACGCGCGGCGGGTGGGTCTCGGCGGTCACGGGCGTTCTTAAGGGGGGCCGCGGGCGCGCGGTCAACCTAGAGCCGCATGGCGACGACGCCCGCCGCGATGGCGACGCCCGCGGCCACGCGCCAGCGGCCCGCCTCCTCCTTCAGCAGGAAGACGCCGATCAGCAGGGCGAAGAGGACGCTGGTCTCGCGCAGCGCCGCGACGAGCGCGACCGGCGCGCGGGTGAAAGCCCACAGCGCGATCCAGTACGAGCCCAGCGACAGCATCCCCGCCGGCAGGCCGGTGCGCCACTCGGAGACCACCGCGACCGGGGCGCGCGGGCCACGGGTGGCGACCGCATAGGCCAGCATGCAGAGCCCGTCGCCCACGAACATCCACATGGCGAAGCCGGTCGCGGTCTGCGCGATCCGCGCGCCCTGCCCGTCGGCCAGGGTGTACGACGCCACGAACACCGCCGTGCCCAGCGCATAGGCCAGCGCCTTGACGGGGAGGCGCGAGACGCCTGCGCCGCCGCGGAACGCCATCAGCCCCACGCCCAGCGCGATCAGCGCCACGGCCGCCCAGCCGGCGGGCGGCAGGTGTTCGTGGAAGAGGGCGATCCCGCCCAGGGCCACCATCGGCGGCGCCGCCCCGCGGGCCAGGGGGTAGATCTGGCTGAGGTCGCCGTGCTGGTAGGCGCGGATCAGGAACAGCTTGTAGCCCGTGTGCAGCAGGCCGGCGCCGGCGATCCACGGCCAGGCCGCCGGCAGCGGCTGCGCCGCGAACGGCAGCAGGATCAGCGCCAGCCCGCTCTGGGTCATCGACAGCAGCAGGATCGACGAGAACCGGTCGCCGCCCACGCGGACCACCGCGTTCCAGCCTGCGTGCATCAGCGCCGCGGCCAGCACGGCTGAGAATACGACGAGATCCAGGGCGTCACGCCTCCCGCCCGCATCGCGCCAGCCGGGCGGGCGCCCGTCAAGCGCCAGTCCCCCGTGCGTGGCCCCCGTGCGTGGCCCCCGTGCGTGGCGCCCGTGGCCGGGGGGGCGCGGAGGCGGCCCCTAGAAGGCCTGGGCGTCGCCGAACAGCAGGGGCACGGTGCGGGCCACCAGCGCCAGGTCGCGGGTGAAGCTCCAGCCGTCGATGTAGGCGTTGTCGGCGCCGATGCGCTGGATCAGGCCTTCGTCGTTGGCCACCTCGCCGCGGTAGCCCATCACCTGCGCCTGCCCGGTCAGGCCGGGCCGAACCCGGAAGCGATCGGCGTAGCCCGGCACGCGGCGCGACCAGGTGACGTCGTGGCTGAGCGCGTGCGGCCTGGGGCCCACGATCGACATCTCGCCCTTCAGCACGTTCAGGAGCTGCGGCAGTTCGTCGAGGCTGAGCTTGCGGAGCAGGCCGCCCAGGGGCGTCACGCGCGCGTCGCCGCGGACGGCCTGGCGCACGCCGTCGCCGTCCTCCATCACGGTCATGGTGCGGAACTTGTAGATGCGGAACGGCTTGCCGTTCAGGCCGGTGCGCTGCTGGCGGAACAGGATGGGGCCGTCGCTCTCCATCCAGACCGCGGCGCCGATCAGGACCAGCAGCGGCAGGAAGGCGAACAGGGCCAGCGCCGCGACGGCGATGTCGAAGGCGCGCTTGCGCCGGCTCGTGGCGGCGCGGGCCGGCGCGGCGGGCGTCGCCACGATCAACGACACCGGCGGCGGCGCGACATGCGCGGTGATCGGCATTCCCGGCCCAGCCCTCTGTGCTCCACCCGACATTCGACCAACCACGCCCTCGCCGGATGGTTCCGGCCCAGGCGCGCATTCGCGGAGAAATTCTGTCGCCGCCCGGGAAACGGGCGCCTAAGCTCGGGCGAAAGTTTGGCGAGGACGCGACGCGATGGCCCGGCGGCTGGTGGATCTGTCGATCCCGATCACCAACGACATCATCTCGGATCCCGACACGATGCGGCCGAAGGTGACCTACTTCAGGCACCGCGAGACGGTGCCGCAGATGGCGGCGTCGTTCCCCGGCCTGACCGCCGAGCATCTGCCCGAGGGCGAAGGCTGGGCCGTCGAACAGATCACGCTCTCCACCCACAACGGCACCCACATGGACGCGCCGTGGCACTTCCACTCGACCACCGACCAGGCCGGGACGACCCGGCCGGCGCCGACCATCGACGAGGGGCCGCTGGAGTATTTCCTGCAACCGGGCGTGAAGCTCGATTTCCGCCGCTTCCCCGACGGCTATGTCGCCACCGCCGCCGACGTGGAGGCCGAACTGGACCGGATCGGCCATGCGCTGAAGCCGCTGGACATCGTGCTGGTGAACACCGCCGCCGGCGCCGCCTACGGCGACCCGGGCTTCATCCACAAGGGCTGCGGCATGGGCGAAGAGGCGACGCTCTACCTCACCGAGCGCGGCGTGAAGGTGGTGGGCACCGACGCCTGGTCGTGGGACGCGCCCTTCAGCCATACGGCCAGGAAGTGGGCCGAGACCCGCGACCCGAAACTGATCTGGGAGGGCCACAAGGCGGGCCGCTTCCGCGAGTACTACCAGATCGAGAAGCTGACGAACCTGGAGGCCCTGCCCGCCGACGGCTTCACCCTCTCCTGCTTCCCGGTGAAGATCGCCGGCGCCTCGGCCGGCTGGATCCGCGCCGTGGCGATCCTGGACAGCTAGCCGGCGAGCGGGCGCGCCGTCTGCCTTTGAGCCCTGCGGCCAAGCGATTGGCGCCCGCGTTCAAGCGCGCCGCGGCGCAGCGGCCTACCTCTCGATCGTCCCCGTCGCGGGGCGCTTGGGAGGTCGAGTTCATGCGTGGGGTGCTGGCAGGGCTGGTCGTCGCAACGGCCGCGATGGGGGCGACGCCGGCGGCGGCGGCGATCGTCTGGACCGTGGAGGGCGCCTTCACGATCGACAGGCCGCCGCCGTCGCTGGCGCCGTTCGGCATCGCAGCGGCCGCGGCGTGGAGCACGGCCGCCGGCACGATCAGCGGCACGTTCACGACGGACGACGACGTGACCGAGGTGATCGCGGTGAACCTCGTCACCTCCGCCGCCGGCGCGTTCCGCAGCTCGACCTACGGCAGCGTCGGCTTCATCGACGCCGACCGGATGCCCCAGTACTTCCGCCTCACCGTGCTGGTGGAGGGCGCGACCCAGCAGCTCCAGCTCCTCTTCACGCCGATCCTGCTCGGGGCCGGAGGCGGCGGCGGCTATGCCTTCACCGGGTTCGAGAGCCAGCCGTGGCCCGGCTCGGGCGCCCGCATGCTGAGCGGCACGGCGACGCGGCAGGCCGCCGGCGTGCCGGAACCCCGGGCCTGGGCGCTGATGATCACGGGCTTCGGCCTTCTCGGGGCGACCGTCCGGCGCAGGCGTCTCGCACGAGCGCCGGCCTGACGGGGCGGGATGACGGCCTACCCCCAGCGAGGGCCGTCAGCGGGCGATGCGGACCCACCCGACCACAGCCGCATCGCCCCCCTCCCGCTCCTCCCACACCCGCAGCCGGTCGCGGCCGGCGCGCTTGGCGTCGTAGGCGGCCAGGTCGACGCGGCGCATCAGGTCGGCCAGGGTCTCGCCGGGCTGGCGATGGGCGAGGCCGCAGCTCGCGGTGACGGGCGGCAGGTCGTCGCTGCGCTCGGCGAGGCGCGTGCGGAGCTGCTCCATCCGGCGGCGGGCGTCGAAGGGGGCGAGGCCGGGCAGGAGCAGGGCGAACTCCTCGCCGCCCATGCGGCAGGCCAGGGCGTCCTGCGGCGCGCCCAGGCCCAGCACCTCGGCGGCGGCGGCGATCACGGCGTCGCCGGTGTCGTGCCCGAAGCGGTCGTTGACGTGCTTGAAGTGGTCGAGGTCGAAGACGGCGGCGGCCAGCGGGCGGCCCGACGCTTCCGCCGCCGCCACCAGCGGGCGCGCGCGCCGGTCGAAGCCGCGGCGGTTCAGGAGACCCGAGAGCGGGTCGGTCTCGGAGGCCACCTGGGACTCGGTGATCGCCTTCTGCGCCACGATCAGCAGCAGCAGCATGCCGGCCGCCAGCAGCAGGATGCCGGAGCTGACCTGCGAGACGAGCGCGTAGGCGGTCTGCGCATAGTTCTCCAGGGTGCCGGGACCCATGGCGAGCGCCATGAAGGGCTTGGTGAGGTGCAGGAGGGCGATCAGCGAGAAGACGACGCCCAGGGCCACCGCGAGCGGCCGGCCGGCGACGTGCAGCGACAGCACCGTGCGCGCCGCCAGGATCGCGGCGAGCGCGAACGGCAGTTGGTAGGCCAGTCCGTAGACCAGGGTGTCCTGCGGCTGCGAGCCGATCACCGCATGCGCCCCCACGCCGAAGCCGATGACGGCCGTCACCGCGCGCCACGGCCCGGGCTTTCCGTGGAACATCGGATAGGTGATCGAGATGCTGGCCGTCCCGACCAGGAAGGCGAGGTAGCCGACCCACTCGGTGAGCACCGGCGCGCCCAGGCGCGGCGTCATCAGGTCGGCGATCGGCGCCAGCAGGCCCAGGACGTAGTTGCCGGCGAACCCGAGGGCGGGACGCTGCGAGGGATTGGCGAACGCCAGCGTCGCATAGCCCGCCGCGAACAGCGCGCCCACGCAGATGTTGACGATCAGAACGCCCTCGGCCCCGCTCACCCCTGCACTCCCGGCTGAAGCCCCCATCATGCGGCGAGGGCCTGAAATCACCGTAAACGAGCCCCCAGCGTTATCGTCCCGGGACGGCCGCGCGCCTGTCGCCGGGCGCCAATCGCTTGTCGGATCGTCCCACCCGCTTGCGCGCGCCCGCACGCCGCGCCTTGATCCGAAGCCGATGGACCGCTCGCAAGTCATCGAAACCCATGCGTTCGAGACCGACGCCCTGCCCCTGGACGAGCAGTTCCCGGCCTGGGCGCGGTTCACGGCGCACTCGGAGGTAAGCCGGGCCGGCGCGGGCCCCTTCCACGCCAGCGCCCGCTTCTGGCGCCTGGACGGCATGGTGGTCTCGGCCCAGACGGTCGACCCGTTCGTGATGAACCGCACGGCGAACCACCTGGCCACGACGGCGGCCAGCCACTTCATGGTGGTGACGCCCCGCGACGGGATCAGCCATTTCACGGGCCCGGGCATCGACCAGGAGTGCCTGAGGGGCGACGTGATCCTGGCGAACCTGCGCAAGCTGGGCCGCTGCGACAACCGCACCCGCCAGCAGACGATCGCCGTGCAGATCGCCACATCGTTCCTGGAGGAGGCGACCGGCCGGATCGAGGCGCACGGGCGGCTGCGGCGCTCGGCCGAGACGCGGCTCTTCGCGGCCTTCATGGCCTCGCTGGTGCAGCAGCTTCCGTTCACGCCGACGACGGCGGTGGCCTCGCTCTCGCGGATCCTGCGCGACCTGCTGGCCAACGCCGTGCTGAGCGCGGCGCCCGAGGAGCCGGCGCCGCAGGGCCGTACGCCCAGCCTGTCGGCCCGCGCCCGCGCCTACATCGACGAACAGCCGCCGGGCGAACTCGACATGGCCAGGATGGTGCGGTCGCTGGGCACCACGCGCTCCAGCCTCTACCGCGTGTTCAAGGATGACGGCGGGGTCGCGGCCTACGACCGGCTGCGGCGCCTGCGGCGGCTCCACCGCGCCGTGGCCGACCCGCTGGACCGGCGCTCGCTGACCGAGCTCGGCGCGGACCACGGCTTTCCGGACCCGCCGCACCTGGCGCGGCTCTTCCGGCGGACGTTCGGCTATTCGATGAGCGAGCTGCGGGCGCAACTGGCCTATGCGCCGATCCTGAACGCGGCGCCGTCGACCAGCGCCGTGGACCTCTACCGCCAATCAGTGGGCGACCTGGTCTGACGCGGCCCGGGCGACGACTTAGGCCATTGAATCTATGTTGCCTTCACGCTGTATCCCGCCATGGTCCCGCGGCGCCGGCGCAGCGCCAGGCCCATGCCCGCGAAGCCGAGGATCATCAGACCCCAGGTCCCGGGCTCCGGAACGAGGGCGACGCCGAGAGGCCGGCTGGAACCGACGAGGCCGATGTCCTGCGGGCCGCCGACGAAGCTGCCCCGGACGTAGGACACGCCGTCGCCGACCGGCAGCCGGTCGATGGACTGGCCATAGCCCCAGATCAGGTTGGTCGCCCCGGACGGGCCTTGCGTCACCGTGACGTTGACGAAGTCGGGCGCCGAGAACCAGGTGGAGCCGGCCACCAGCCCGTAGTCGGCCAGCAGGGGGTTCCAGGTCGCGGCTTCGCTCGCGGCGTCGCCATACCATCCCGAGCCGAGGGACACGTAAGCGTCGCCGCCACCCGAGAGATAGGCGCTCAGATCGGCGAGCTGTGCGCCGGTGAAGGCCTGACCGAAGTGAAACACCGCATCGTAGCCGCTCGCGATGGCCAGGTCGAAGGTCGCCGACGTCTGAACGGTCTTGCCCAGCGCGGTGAGTTGGTCGGTCAGAGAGGAGAGCTGGGCGACAGGCACGTTGCTGTTGCCCGTGAGCAGCAGATAGTTCGATCCGCCGAACGTGCTGGCCAGATCCTGCACGAACGCCTGTGTCCCCGCCTGGTACGGTGCGCCGTAGGCGTAGTCGCTCAATGTCCATTCATCGCCCGACGCGACGAGGACGCCGGCGTTCGCGGCGCTGACGACACTCAACGTAAGCGCGCCGGCCAAACCGCCCAGCAGAACTCCGAAACCCCGCATCACCGCACTCCATCCTTCACACGACGTGGGCGGTGAGATCGCCTGCGAGCGCCTGTCCGCGCATACCCTGATTGGGGGTGTGAGTGCGCGAGCGCGGCCGCGTCGGACGCCGGCGCAACGGGCGCCCCCGCACCGCGGCGACGGCGCGGCTATGCCCGTCGGGCGGCGGGGTCTATAGCGGTCGCTCCTGGGGGAGCGGTGTCTTGAGTGGACGGTCCGGGCTGAGCGCCGACGAGGCGACGGGCGACGCGCCGCTGGGCCGCCGCGAGGCCGGCAAGGCCGAACGCCGCCGCCGCATCATCCACGCCGCCCGCGACCTGATCCGCGAGACCGGCAACGCGGGGCTCTCGATGCGGGCGCTGGCGGCCAGGGCCGGCGTCAGCCTGGCCACGCCCTACAACCTCTTCGGCTCCAAGCGCGCCATCGTGCTCGCCGTGCTGGACGACGTGCGGGTCTACCAGGACCGCTTCGCGCACCTGACCTCGACCGACCCGCTGGAGCGGCTGTTCGCGGCCGTCGACATGGCGATCGAGTTCTATGTGGACGACCCGCAGTTCTACAAGACCCTGTGGGCCGCGGTGTTCGACGCCTCGGACGACGTGCGCAGCGAGATCTACAACCAGGCCCGCAACGCGTTCTGGCGTCATCTCGTCGAGGCGACCGTCGAGGCCGGCGTGATCGCCGAGGACGTGGACGTCGAGCTGTTGTTCAAGGTGCTGGACCGCGGCTTCGGCGCGGCGATGCTGGAGTGGGTGGTGGGCGAGCTGTCGCCCGACCTGCTGGCCCCCACCATCCGCCACGCCTACGCCCTGGTCCTGAGGGGCGCGGCCTCGACCGACTGGCGCGGCGCGCTGGACGCCCGGCTGCAGGAGAGCCAGGCGCGCATCCTGAGGGGTTAGGGCACAGCGGTCTCGCCCTCGTTCCGCTTGCCCGCGAAGTTTCTGTTGACCCGCGCGAATCCATGATTTGTGATCACAAAAGACATCAATCGGTCAGGCAGGCGGGCGCGGGATGCGGACTTTGGGTATCGGGGCGGCCGTCGCGGCGGCGCTCCTGGTCGGCGCGGCCGGCGCCGGCGCGGCCGAGCCGACGCCCTGGACGCCGGACGGGCCGATGGACGGCGGCAACAGCATGGGCATGCCCTTCCCCGTGCGCGTCGTCCCGCGGGGCGACAAGGTCCGGGGCCTGCCGATGGCCGCCCGGCAGATCGCGCCCAGGTACGAGTGGCAGGGCAGGACCTGGACCGTCGACGACTACATGAAGGCCTACAATGTTTCGGGCGTCCTGGTGCTGAAGGACGGCCAGGTGGTGCTGGAGCGCTACGCCCAGGGCCGCAACCCCACCGACCGCTGGGCGTCGCAATCGGTGGCCAAGTCGGTGACCTCGCTGCTGGCCGGCGCGGCCATCCAGGACGGCAAGATGAAGCTCACCGACCCGGTGGAGCGTTTCCTGCCCGAATTGAAGGGCTCGGCCTACGAAGGCGTCACCGTCCGCCAGATCCTGACCATGAGCTCGGGCGTGAAGTGGAACGAGGCCTATGACGGCGGCGCCACGTCGGACCTCGCCGGCTACTATCGCGCGGTCATGGCGGGGAAGGATCCGATCGCCGACTTCATGAAGACCCTGCCCCGGGCCAACGCGCCCGGCTCGACCTTCCACTACAACACCGGCGAAACCCACCTGGCCGGCATGCTGGTGTCGCGCGCGGTCGGGATGCCGCTTGCGGAATACCTCTCGGAGAAGATCTGGAAGCCCTATGGCATGGAGCGCGACGCCGCCTGGAACGTCGACCGCCAGGGCCGCGAGTTCGCCGGCTGCTGCCTCCTGGCGACGCTGGCCGACTTCGCCCGGATCGGACAGTTCGCCCTGGACGGCGGCGTGGCCGGCGGCAAGCGGATCGTGCCGCCGGACTGGATCGCGGAGTCGACCCGGGCGCAGATCCCGAACGGCCGCCCGGCGCCGGCCGGCTACGGCTATTTCTGGTGGATCGGCCCGGAGGCCTACGAGGCGTCGGGCATCTTCGGCCAGTCGATACTGGTCTATCCGAAGGACCGCCTGGTGATCGTGATCAACTCCCAGTGGCCGAAGCCCGACGAGAAGTCGCTGTTCGACGCCCAGAGCGCGTTCCACCGCGCCGTGCGGGCGGCGGCCGTGCAGGGCGGGCGATAGCGCCGCATGACGCCGCTGCTCGCCGTCCGGGACCTGAGCATCGCCTTCCAGGGCGGGGCGATCGAGGCCGTGCGCGGCGTCTCGCTGGACGTGAACCCCGGCGAATGCCTGGGCATCGTGGGCGAGAGCGGCTCGGGCAAGAGCCTGACGGCCCTCGCGGCGATGGGGCTGTCGCCGGCCGGCGCCGTGGTCTCGGGCTCGATCCGGCTCGACGGCCAGGAGTTGCTGGGCCTCTCCGACCCCGACCTGAACCGGCTGCGCGGCGCGCGCATGGGCATGATCTTCCAGGACCCGCTGACCTCGCTCGCGCCGCACCTGCGGGTGGGCGAACAGATCGCGGCGCCCCTGCTGGCCCATGGCGGGCTCTCCCGCGGGGACGCCTGGCGCGAGGCGCGGCGGTGGCTGGACCGCGTGCGCATTCCCGACCCCGATGCGCGCCTGCGGCAGTTCCCGCACGAGCTCAGCGGCGGCATGCGGCAGCGGGTGATGATCGCCGCGGCCCTGGCGGCCGGCCCGAAGCTGCTGCTGGCCGACGAGCCCACCACCGCGCTGGACGTGACGGTGCAGGCCGGGATCCTCGACCTGCTGCAGGACCTGCGCGCCGAGACCGGCGCGGCGATCGTCCTCATCAGCCACGACATGGGCGTGATGGCGCGCATGGCCGACCGGATCTGCGTGATGCGGGCCGGAGCCTATGTCGAAGAGGGCGAGGCGGCCCAGGTGCTGGCCGCGCCGCGCTCGGACTACGCCAAGGCCCTGCTGGCCGCGACGCCGCGCCTGGACGGCCAGGGACGCCCGGGCCGGGCGCGGCCGTCGCCCGTGGCGGCCGATGCGGCGCCGGTGCTGGAGGCGCGCGACCTGACGGTGGACTTCCGGCTCCGTCAGGGCCTGTTCGCGCCGGCGCGGCGGCTGCGCGCCGTGGACGGGGTCAGCTTCACCCTGCGGCGCGGCGAAACCCTCGGCGTGGTCGGCGAGAGCGGCTCGGGCAAGTCCACCCTGGCCCGCGCCGCGCTGCGGCTGCTGCCTTCGGCCGGCGCGGTCACCCTGATGGGCGAGAGTCTGTCCACGGCCGACAAGGCGGCGCTGCGCCGCGCGCGCAGCGACCTGCAGATCGTGTTCCAGGACCCGCTGGGCAGCCTCGACCCGCGCCGCACCGTCGGCCAATCGGTGGCCGAGCCCCTGCAGGTCCATCGGCCGGACCTGGGCCGCGCCGAGCGCGACGCCCTGGTGGCCCGCTGGCTCGGCGACGTCGGGCTCTCGCCCGCGATGGCCGCGCGCCACCCGCACCAGCTCTCCGGCGGCCAGGCCCAGCGCGCCGGAATCGCGCGCGCCATGATCCTGGAGCCCAGGGTGGTGATCTGCGACGAGGCGGTCACGGCGCTGGACGTCTCTGTGCGGGCCCAGGTCATCGACCTCCTGGTCACCCTGCAGGCCCGGCTGGGGACGGCGCTGGTCTTCATCAGCCACGACCTGGCGGTGGTGCGCGAGGTGAGCCACAGGGTGATGGTGCTCTACGGGGGGCGGATCGTGGAGGAAGGCCCGGCCGACGCCGTCCTGGCGGACGCACGCCATCCCTACACCCAGGCCCTCCTGTCGGCGGTGCTGCCGCCCGAGGTGCGCATGCGGGCCCCGGCGCCCGCGCGCAGGCTGCCCCCGCCGCCGGACGGCGGGCGCGCCCCGCTGGTCGAGGTGGGGCCCGGTCACCGCGCCGCGGTCTGAGGCTCCACGCAGACCCAGCGCTTGGGATGCACGTCGTCCAGGTTGTCGACCCAGCCGGTGACCCGCGGGCTGACGAGATTGTGGCTGGGGTTCATGAACACCGGCGCAATGGGCGCGGCCTGCAGCAACCGCCGCTCGGCCGCCTGCAGGATCGCCGCGCGGCGGGCGGGATCGGCCGACGCCTCGGCCTCGCCCAGCATGCGGTCGTACCCGGGATCGGCATAGCCGGAGTAGTTCGACGCGGCCTGGTCGCTGCGCATCAGGTTCAGGAAGTTGGTGGGGTCGCGGTAGTCGGCGATCCAGTCGGTGATGCCCACCTGGAAGTCGCCGAGCTGCAGGTCGCTGAAGAAGACGGCGGTGTCGACCCGCGTCAGGGTCACCTGCACCCCGATGGCCCGCCAGTCGGCCTGGATCGCGGTGGGGACCGGGGCGGCGATGATCGGATGCTTCAGCTCGAAGCGCAGGGGCCGGCCGGGGCCGTAGCCCGCCGCCGCCAGCAGCTCGCGCGCCCGCGCCTGGCGCTCGGCCAGAGGCAGGCCCGCCCAGTCCGGCGCGGCCGGCGGCGCGCCCAGGCCCGGGGGCACGAAGGCGTCGGCCGGCTCCTGGTCGGCGCCGAGCAGCTTGCGCGCGATGAAGGCGCGGTCGATGGACATGGAGAGCGCCTGCCGCACGCGGACGTCCGCGAAGGCCGGGTCCGACATCTTGAACACCAGGTAGTGGATGTCGGTCCACGGATGCATGCGGATGTAGTCGCCCATGCGGCCGCGGCCGGTCAGGTAGCGGATACGGTTCGAAGCGAAGGCGGAGTTCAGGTCGAGCTCGCCGCGCTTCACCCGCCGCTCGGCCGAGATGCTGTCGGTGGTGGGGAAATATTCGATGCGATCGAGGCAGACGTTGGCGGCGTCGTAGAAGCGCGGGTTCTTCTCCAGCACGATGCGGTCGCCCAGGCGCCAGCTCACCAGCCGGAACGGGCCGTTCGAGACGTAGTGCTGCGGCTCGGTCCAGGCGTCGCCCCACTTGCGGACCACATGGGCGGGCACGGGCACGACGCCATAGTGCGCCAGCACGGCCGGCAGGTAGGGCGCCGGGTGCCTCAGCCGGATCTCGACGGTCATCGGGTCGGGCGCGCCGACCCCCAGGGCCGTCGGCGGCAGCTTGCCCTGGTTCACCGCCTCGGCGTTGACGATCGGATAGGCCAGCACCGCATAGCCCGCCCCGGTCGCCGGATCGACCAGGCGGCGCAGCGAGAACAGGAAGTCCTCGGCGGTGACGGGATGGCCGTCCGACCACACCGCCTGCCGTAGCCTGAAGCGCCAGAACAGGCCGTCGGGACTGACCGTCCAGGACTCCGCCATGCCGGGGATGGGTTCGGCCCGGGCGTCGAAGGTGGTGAGGCCGACGATCAGGTCGTTCAGGACCGTCTGGTCCTGCTTGACGAACGAGTGCGCCGGGTCGAGCGAGCCGGGGTCCGAGACGTTGCCGGCGCGCAGGCAGCGCTGGCCCGGCGGGCAGCCGTCGGCGGGCTTGCCCCCGCAGCCGGCGAGCGTGATCGCCGCCGCCGCCAGCACGGCCAGGACCGCCCTCACCGCCCGGGCTCCGTCACGTCCAGGGCCTCGCGCAGGCCCTCGCCCACGAGGTTCAGCGCCAGCAGCAGCGACGACATCACCAGGGCCGGGAAGATCAGCAGCCAGGGCGCGACCTCCATCTGCTGCGCGCCTTCGGCCACCAGGGTGCCGAGCGAGGTCAGCGGCTCCTGCACGCCCAGGCCCAGGAAGCTCAGGAAACTCTCGGCCAGCATCACGCTGGGGATGGTCAGCGTGATGTAGGCCAGGACCGGCCCCAGCAGGTTGGGGGCGATGTGGCGCACCACGATCATCCCGCCCGGGACGCCCACCGCGCGGGCGGCCTCGACGAACTCGCGGGCCTTCAGCGACAGCGTCTGGCCGCGCACGATGCGCGCCATGGTCAGCCACTCCACCGCCCCGATGGCGAGGAAGATCAGCGCCAGGCTCTTGCCCAGGGCCACGGTCAGCAGGATCACGAAGAAGATGAAGGGCAGCGCATAGAGCAGGTCGACCACCCGCATCATCAGCTCGTCCACGGCCCCGCCGAGCAGGCCGGCGACGGCGCCGTAGGTCACGCCGATCGCCAGCGCGACGGCGGTGGCCACCACCCCCACGGCCAGGGAGACCCGGAGCCCCACGAGCGTGCGGGCCAGGAGATCGCGGCCCAGGGAGTCGGCGCCCAGCAGGTGGCCCCCCTGCAGCGGCGAACGCCAGATGTCGGACTTGATGACCTCGTCGTAGCTGAACGGGGCGATCAGCGGCCCGATCAGCGCGGCGGCGGCCAGGACCAGCACATAGACGAGCGCCACGAAGGCGGGCCGGTCGGCGCGGAAGCGGCGCCAGGCCTCGGCGCCCGGCGGCGCGGCGGCGGCGGCGTCGCTCATGCGAGCTTCACCCGCGGATCGAGCGCCGCGTACAGCAGGTCGGCGAGCAGGTTGAGCACGAGGATCAGGGCCGCGTAGAGGATCACGACGCCCAGGACGACGGTGTAGTCCCGCTGGAGCGCGCTCAGCACGAAGGCCTTGCCGACGCCCGGCAGCCCGAAGAGCTGCTCCACGACGAGCGAGCCGGTCAGGAGGCCCGCCGCGGCCGGCCCGAGGATGCTGACCAGCGGCAGGGTCGCCTGCGGCAGGGCGTAGCGCAGCACCACGGTCGTCCGCGACAGGCCCTGGGCGCGCGCGGTGCGGACGGCGTTGGAGCGCAGCGCCTCGGCCATCCCCGCCCGGGTCAATCGCGACACCGAGGCGAGCAGCGGCAGGGTCAGGACCGCGACGGGCAGGATCAGGCTCTCGGGTCCGGCCAGGCCGGCCGTGGGCAGCCAGCCCAGCCAGGCGGCGAACACCAGCACCAGCAGCGGGGCGGTCACGAAGCTGGGCAGGCCCAACCCGGCCAGCACCGCGACGGTGGCGAGGTGATCGGCCTCGCGCCGGCGGCGCAGGGCGGCGGCCACGCCCAGCGCCACGCCCAGGACGGTCCCGCAGACCAGGGCCGCGACGCCCAGCTTCAGGCTGGTGGGCAGGCCCTGGCCGATGATCTTCGACACCGACTTGCCGGGATATTTCAGCGACGGCCCCAGGTCGCCGCGCACCGCCCCGCCGAGGTAGCGCAGGTATTGCTCGCCGACGGGCAGGTCCAGGCCGTAGCGGGCGCGCATGTTGCGCTCCACCTCGGGCGGCAGCTTGCGGGCGCTGGCGAACGGGGAGCCCGGCGCGGCGTGCATCATGAAGAAGCTCAGGGTGATCACCGCCAGGAGCGTCGGGATCGCCACGCCCAGCCGCCTGAGGAGGAACCCCGCCATCCGGCCGCCCTAGGTTTCGCTCGGCAGGACGGCGTGGCCGTAGCCGCCCAGGCTGGGCGGGCCGGCGCTGACCCAGGCCTCGATGTCTGCGGGCGCCGGCCGCAGCGCCGAGATCATCGAGCCGGTCGTGAAGTTGATGATCCCCTCTTCGCCCCGCAGCCGGCAGACCGGATGGCGCGGATCGTCGAAGGCCGTCAGCGCGCCCTGGATCTCGCCCAGCCCCGGCGCGCCGTCCGCCAGGCGGGACGTCAGCGATTCCAGCCGGGCCACGGTGTTGGCGCGCGCGGCTTCGCTCTCCGGCGCGCCCTGCGCCGCGCTCAGCGGATGATTGGTGTGCAGCACCCGGTCCTTCCGCGGCGGATGGAACTCGGTCACCCCGTCGGACGAGGCCTCGAACGAGCGTAGGGCGCCCGGCTCGGCGATCACATAGTGCTGGTTGGTGGCGTGCGGCAGCGTCTGCACCAGCACCGACGCCTCGGCCAGACTCGTGGCCTGCAGCAGGCGACGGATCATGAAGGCCACCGGCACGCCCTCGGGCGCGGAAGGCACCTGCGGGATGGAATTGACGCAGACGCCCACCCCGGCCGCATTCACGCCCAGGAGCCCGATCATCCCGGCGATGGAGAACACCAGCGCCCCCGGCCGCCCCTCGGCCGCGGCGATCCGGAGCAGCACCTGGTGGCCGTCGGTATAGGCCCCCAGGTCCATGTTCTGGCCGATCCAGGTAGGCCCGCCCGGCGAGACGACGGCGATGCTGGAGCACTTCTGCAGCTTGCCGGCGTCGGCCTTGCGCCGCGCCCGATAGGCCCACTCCTCGTCCAAGAGCTGCAGCGCGAACAGCATGTCGCGCGGCGCGCCCGAGCCGTCCGCGACGCCGTGCGCCTCCTCCAGCAGGTCCGGCGTGTGCCGCCGCAGCGCCGTGAGGAAGTCGGTGTCGCGCAGCATGTCGGCGACATAGGCCCGCGGGTCGCCCATCCCCGCGCGCTCCAGGCTGGCCAGCCAGGCCGACAGATGGCTTTCGATCAGCGGCCGGAAGGCCCGGCCGTGCGCCCGGCCGCGCTCATAGGCGCTCCCGCCGATGGGGGTGACGTCGACGATCACGCGGCCGCCCCGCGTCGGCCACGATCGAAGCCAGGCATCAGCGTCTCCCTACTCACGCAACAGAACCACAAGGCCGGGGGGCAGGCCAGGAAACGGCTAGAACCGGTGCGTGACGGCGGCCGAGAACATGGTCCCCAGGTTCGGATAGATCGAGGCGTTGTTCAGCCCCTGGTGGATATTGTTCCCACGCTTCGGCGGCTTGTTGTCGAAGATGTTGTTCACGTTGAACCGCACGTTGGTGCCCGCGGTCAGGTCGTAGCTCACCGACAGGTCGTGATAGATCTCCGCGCCCGTGCGCGGCTTCTCCAGGTTGTCCGACACCGGCGGCGCCGACAGCAGGATCGACGGATAGACGAAGGTGCTGGCGAGGTAGTGCGTGCGCCAGGTCACGGCCAGCCTGTCGAGCTGGTAGGTGGCCGAGCCCGAGACCTCCCATTCCGGCACGCCCAGCATGTCCTCGAGCTGGTTCTCCGAGGCCGGGTTGTTGGCGTCGGTGAGCGAGCGCAGCTTGTCGAGCCAGGTGCCGCTCACGCTGACGTAGGCGCGGCCCGGCAGGCTCACGTACGTCTCGAGCGCGAAACCGTAGTTGAGCGCGAAATCGACGCCGCGGGTCTTCAGCGCCCCGATGTTCAGCGCCTTGCCCGACACGCTGACGATCTGGCGGGTCGCAGCGTCGCGGACGATGGCGCCGCACAGCGGATTAGCGGCGGGCGCCACGGCCAGGTCGACGCAGTTGTTCAGCACCGTCTGCGCCGGGATCGCCCCGATCGCGTCGCTGATGTCGATGTCGAACCAGTCGACCGTCGCGCTGAAGCCGGGGAGGAAGGCCGGGGCGAAGGTCACGCCCACCGTCCAGGTGTCGGCGGTCTCGGGCGTGAGCGCGCCGTTGCCGCCGCCGAACACGGCCTTGGAGCCGGTGGTCGCCACGAAGCCTGCCGGGACCCCCAGGGCGCGGCAGTTGGCCAGGCGGTTGGCGTTGTCGTTGATGGTGGGCGCGTTGCAGGGATCGGTGACGTTCTGGAAGCCCTGGATCTGCGGGGCGAACAACTCGGTCACGTTCGGCGCGCGCACCGACTTCGAGCGCATCACCCGGACGCGCACCGACTCGACGGGGCTGTAGACGCCGCCCACGTTCCAGGTCTCGGTCGTGCCGCTGGTGTTGTAGTCCGACACCCGGCCGGCGGCCTGCAGGGTCAGCTCGTGGACCAGCGGCAGGTCCTTCAGCAGCGGGACCCGCACCTCGCCGAAGGCCTCCTTGACGTTGATCTTCCCGTAGATCGGGCCTTCGAACAGCATCTGGATGCGGCCGCGCTGGACGGCGAGCGAGGGCATGGTCTCGGCGATGGTCTGGCGGGCCTCGACGCCGAGCGCCACGGCCACCGGCCCGGCCGGCAGGGTGAAGAGGTCGCCGGTCACGTTGGCGCCGGCCATCTTCAGGGTGTTCCTGGCGTTGTAGACGTCGCTGACCCGGCTGTAGGCGATGCCGAGGGGCGTCGCGGCGGGATTGAACACGTTGAGCGGCATGCAACCGCGGGCGCGGGCCGCGGCGTCGGCGCAGGCGGGGGCGCCGTTCACCAGCGCCACGTTCACCGACTCCAGGAAGCGGTCCTGGTCGCGGCCGTCGACCAGGAGGGTCTCGAGCTTGGTCCGCCCGTAGCCCGCGAACACCTCGTACTTGAAGCGGTCGAGCACCTTGCCGTCGAAGCCGGCGGTGAACTGCAGCGTGCTGCGGTCGCTGTCCGAGCCGCGGCGGCCGAAGTCCTCATAGACCCGGTAGAAGGCGAAGGCGGGCGCGTTGGCCGCGGTCAGGATGGCCTGCAGGTTGGCCGGCACATAGGGGTTGCTGGCCAGGATGATGGGCGGGCCGTACTCGAAGTCGGCCGTCGGCTGCCAGCGGGTCTCCACGTGCGTGGTGATGTAGCGGCCCTCGGCGAAGAAGCGGACGTTCTCGGCCGCCTCGAAGGACAGGTTCGCGCTGAGGCCCATGCGCTCGTAGGGCTGGGCCAGGTTGTCGTATTTCTCGAAGAAGCCGTTGTCGCCGCCGATGCTGCGGCCCGACTGGTTGCCGATCTCGCCGAAGTCGAAGGGCCGCACGCTCTGGCCGTCGGGGTTGACGGTGTAGAAGGCGCCGCCGCCGAAATCGATGAAGCCCGACTGGGTGGGCGGGCCCAGGAAGCGGATCCGCTCCCGCAGGATCTGGTTCGGCACGCCGTCGTTGGAGGCGCGGTTGGCCGGATTGACGATCCAGTTGAGGCCGTTGACCGCGTAGCTGCGGGCGGTCGCCTTCACGCCTTCCTGGGTGTCGTAGACCAGGGTCGCGGTGATGTTGCCGCGCCTGTCCGCGAAGTTCTGGCCGCCGGTCAGCGAGACGCCGAAGCTCTCGGCGTCGCCGCGTGAGGCGACGCCGCCGCGCACGCGGGCCTCGAAGCCGTCGAAGTCCTTCTTGAGGATGACGTTGATGACGCCCGAGACGGCGTCTGCGCCGTAGATGGCCGAGGTCCCGCCCGTCACCACCTCGACCCGCTCGACCAGCGTGGCGGGAATGGAGTTGAGGTCGACGGCGTTGCTGAAGATGTCGCCCGCCACCTGCCGGCGGCCGTTGACGAGGGTCAGCGTGCGGTTGAAGCCCAGCTTGCGCAGGTCCACCAGGTTCATGGCGGCCAGAGCGTAGTTGTTCTGGCTGTTGGTGTCGGTGCGGCCCACGCCGATCGAGCCCAGTTCGGTCAGCACGTCGGCGACGTTCTCGGTGCCGGCCTGCTTCAGCGCCTCGCTGGTCACCGCGAGCACGGGCGTCGGCGAGGTGATCGCCGTCTGCGACAGGCGGGAGCCGGTGACCACCACCTCGTCCACCTCGCCCGGGGCGGCGTCGGCCCTGGCCTGGGCCTGGGCGGCGGTGGCGATGAGCGCGCCGAGCGTCAGCGCCGACGCGGAGATCCAATGAGTGCGCATGGCTAACCCTTTCCCCCGCAGCCGGACGGCTGCGCCTGCTGTGCCGCGAAGCCCGTCGGCTTCATAGGTTTTGTGATCACAGATATCGACATGTGGGATAACAGATGTCAACGGAGCGCGGCAACAGGGCCGGCCACAGGCGGCGCTGCCCGCTTCGTGGGCAAGGGAATGCCGGCGCCGGGGCAGTCTCGGCCCCTTGCGATCCGTGATCACATCGCCAGGGTGAGGGTCTTCAGTTCGAGATACTCGTCCAGCCCATGGCGCGAGCCCTCGCGGCCGACGCCGGATTCCTTGATCCCGCCGAACGGCGCGACCTCGGTGGAGATCGAGCCGGTGTTCACGCCGACCATGCCGTACTCCAGCGCCTCCCCCACCCGCCAGGCGCGGCCGACGTCGCGGGTGAAGACATAGGCCGCCAGGCCCGCCGGCGTGTCGTTGGCCAGCGCCACGGCCTCGGCCTCCGTGGAGAACCGCACCAGCCCCGCCACCGGCCCGAAGGTCTCCTCGCGGCAGAGCAGCGCCGTCGCCGGCACCTCGCGCAGGACGGTGGGGCGGTAGAAGGCGCCCTCGCCCGCCAGCGGCGCGCCGCCCGTCGCCAGGGCCGCGCCCTGCGCCAGGGCGTCGGCGACATGCGCCGCGACCTTCTCGCGGCCCGCCAGGTTGATCAGCGGCCCCTGGTCGCTGGGCCCGGCTAGGCCGTCGCCCACCACGAGGCGCTCGACCCGCGCCGCCAGCGCCGTGGCGAAGGCGTCGTAGATCCCGGCCTGGACGAGGAACCGGTTGGCGCACACGCAGGTCTGGCCGGTGTTGCGGAACTTCGACGCGACGGCCCCCTCCACCGCGGCGTCCAGGTCGGCGTCGTCGAACACCAGGAACGGCGCATTGCCGCCCAGCTCCAGCGACACCCGCTTCACGGTGCCGGCGCACTGCGCGGCCAGCAGCTTGCCCACGCGGGTGGAGCCGGTGAAGCTGAACTTGCGCACCCGCGGGTCGCCGGTGAGCACCGCGCCGATCGCCGCCGCGTCGCCCGTGACCACGTTGAGCACGCCCGCCGGGACGCCGGCCTCTTCGGCCAGCACCGCCAGGGCCAGGGCCGAGAACGGCGTGAGTTCCGACGGCTTGACCACCATCGTGCAGCCGGCGGCCAGCGCCGGGGCGGCCTTGCGCGTCACCATCGCGGCGGGGAAGTTCCAGGGCGTGACGGCGGCGGCGACGCCCACCGGCTGCTTCAGCGTCACGATGCGGCGGTCGGCGGCGGCGGGGGTGACCTCGCCGTAGGCCCGCTTGGCCTCCTCGGCGAACCATTCGACGAAGCTGGCCGCGTAGGCGATCTCGCCACGGGCCTCGGCCAGGGGCTTGCCCTGCTCGGCGGTGAGGAGCCGCGCCAGGTCCTCGGCGTTGGCGACGATCAGGTCGAACCAGCGCCGCAGCGCCTCGGCCCGCGTCCGGGCCGTGGCCGAACGCCAGGCCGGCAGGGCCGCCTCGGCCGCGGCCACCGCAGCCTGCGCCTCGGCGCCGCCCAGGTCGGGGACCCGTCCGATCAGGCCGCCCGTGGCGGGGTTGGTCACCGCCAGCGCGGGCGCGCCCGTCCAGGCGCCGCCGATGAAACAGGCTTCGCGGATCAGGTCGGGACGCGTCAGGGCCATGCGGGCGCGCTCCGGCGCCGTCGCCTCGGACATCGGTGGATCTCTTCAGGTCGGGATGTGAAGGCGCCCCAGGGGCGCCCGCCTCAACGGTGCTTGAGGACTTTCATCAGGTTCACCGCGGAGTGGCTGATGTCGTCGGCGATCGCCTGGCTGGCGGCGCGGCCGTCGCGCTGCTTCAGCGCCTCGACCATGTGCCAATGGTCGGGCATGGAGGCGACCATGCTCTTCCGGTCGGGCATCATGAGCTGCACGTAGGGGCCGACCCGCAGCCAGAGCCCCTCGATCATGGCCACCAGGCTCTCCATGTGGCTGGCCCGGTAGATCGACAGGTGGAAGGTCCAGTTGGCGCGGACGTAGCCTTCGCGGTCGCCGGCGTCGGCGGCCTCCTGCATGGCCCGGCAGTTGCGCTCGACCTCCTGCAACTCGGCGGCCTCGATGTTGGCCACGGCGCGCTCGGCGGCCAGGCCCTCGAGCACGATCCGGATGTCGCGGAGCTCATGGTACTCCTCGATGCTGAGATTGGGGATCTCCAGCGTGCGCTTGCTGCCCCGGGCGACCAGGGCGCCCTCGGCCTCCAGCCGCTGCAGGGCGGCGCGCACCGGCATGGGGCTGGTGCCCAGCGCGTCCGCCGCGGCCCGGATGGTGATCACCGTGCCCGGCCGGAACACCCCGCCCATCACCGCCTTGCGAAGCTGCTGGTAGGCCTGGGTCTGCAGGGTCGCGCGGTCCAGGCGGCCGAACTCGGGCAACCCCGACGCCGTCGTGGTCTCGAGGGATGTCCGTCTCAGCGGCATGCCGTCACCCGATCAGATCGCATCCAACGCCTCGCTCAAGGCGCCCAGCAGGATATCGGCGTGTTCGGGTTTGAACACCAGCGGCGGTCGAATCTTCAGGATGTTGCCGCCGGGGCCGGTGGCGCTGATCAGCACGCCCGCGTCGCGCATGTGGTTGACCACGGCGGTCGCGGCCTCGGGCGCGGGCTCGCCCGACGGCCGCTCGAGATCGACGCCGATGAAGAGGCCGGCGCCGCGCACCTCGCCCACCCGCGAGTGGCGCTGTCGGAGGGCGTCGAGGCCGGCGCGGAGCCGGTCGCCGACGACGCCGCTGTTCTCGGCCAGCCGCTCGCCCTGGATCACCTTCAGCACCGCCATGGCCGCGGCGCACGACACGGGGTTGCCGCCGAAGGTGTTGAAATAGCGCACGGCGGCCCCGAAGGCCGCCGCGTGCTCGTGGCGGACGACCAGACCGGCGACGGGATGGCCGTTGCCCATGGGCTTGCCCATGGTGACGATGTCCGGGACCAGGCCGTGGCGCGCGAAGCCCCACATCTGCGGCCCGACGCGGCCGAAGCCGGCCTGCACCTCGTCGGCGATGAACAGGCCGCCCGCGGCGCGGATCCGCCCGGCGGCTTCGGTGAGGAATCCCGGCGGATCGGCGAACACGCCGTCGCTGGAGAAGATGGTGTCGACCAGCAGGGCCGCGGGGCGCACGCCCTTGGCCCGCATGTCCCCGAGCGCGCGCGAGACCCCGTCGGCGAACTGGCGGCCCACGTCGGCGCCGGTGGCGGGACTGACCGGCGCGGGGACGGTCCACACGTCGGGTCCGAGCGGATTGCCGGGCCCGAGCGAGGGCGAGGCGCCGGCGATGGCGGCGGTGACGCCGTGGTAGGCCAGCTCGGTGACGATCAGCCCCCGGCCGCCGGTGACCGTGCGCGCGATGCGGAGCGCCAGGTCGTTGGCCTCGCTCCCCGTACACGTCAGCATCAGGTTCGCCAGCTCGGCCGGGAAGGTCGCGAGCAGCGCCTCGGCGTAGGCCACCACGCCTTCGTGCAGGTAGCGGGTGTGGGTGTTGAGCACCGCCGCCTGCGCCGCGATCGCCTCCACCACCTCGGGCCGCGAATGGCCGACCGAAGCCACGTTGTTGTAGGCGTCGAGGTAGCGGCGGCCGGCCTTGTCGTAGAGCCATACGCCCTCGCCGCGCACCACGTGCAGGGGCGTCTCGTAGAAGAGCCGGTAGGCCGGCCCCAGCACGCGCTCGCGGCGCGCCAACAGCGCCCGGTCCTCCGCCGAGAGGCCGGCTGCCGCCCCGTCGTAGGCGTTGATCATGGTCATGGGTCAGCCCTCCAGCGCGGCGCGCAGCCGCCCGGCGGCCGCGTCCGGGCCGAGGCCCAGGAGCTGGCGCAGGCCGGTCACCGAGGCCGGGAGATTGCGGAAGATGTAGTCGCGATTGCCGGCGTGGCTCCTGGCGCGCCATGAGGTGATGGCGGCGGTCATGGCCATGCGCCCGACGATCAGCGGGACCAGCACGTCGAGCTCGGCGTCCTGCAGCGGGCAGGCGCGATGAAAGCCGCGGAGCAGGGCTGCGACGCCGCCCAGCGGGTCGGCGCCGTCGCCGACGTGGTAGGCGGCGGCCACCGCCACGTCGTTGACGAGGGGCGCGCGCACGGCGTCGCCGAGGTCGAGGATGCCGGTCACCACGGGCGCGCCGTCGGCCGCCACCAGCACGTTGTGCGGATTGAGGTCGTTGTGGATGAGCTGGGCGCGCAGGGCCGGCAGCTTCGGCGCGGCCGCCTCGGCGAAGAGCGCCAGCCCCGCCTCGGCCAAGCCGCGGACGTCGGCGTCGTCGATGGCCCCGGCCAGCTCGCGCAGGCGCACGGCGTGCTGCAGGTCCCAGAGCAGGTCGTGGCCGTCGGCGGGATGGCGGAAGTCGGCCAGGGCCAGATCGACGCGGGCCAGCGCCTCGCCCACCGCGCAGAGCAGCGCCGGCGTGGCCTCGGCCCGGTACAGCGGCATGCCTTCGAGGAAGGTGAACAGCCGCACGACGCAGGTCTCGCCCTGCGGCAGGGTCCAGCGCGCCTGGGGCGCGCCGTCCAGCGCCGGCTGCACCTTGGGCGCCGGCAGGCCCGGGTCGGCGGCGGCCATGTGCAGCAGGGCCCGCGTCTGCAGGTCGGTGACGGGCGCGTCCTCGGCCGAGTTGCTGATCTTGAGGATGTAGGCCTCGCCGCCCTCGGCCTGCAGGCGGAAGTTCTGGTCGCGCTCGCCGGTCAGCCGCTCGGCGCGGCCACGGACGCCGAACGTGCGCTCGGCGCGGCGTTCGACCTCGGTCTCCGGAACCTGGGCATCTACGCGTTCCAACACGCCGCCGCCTTCGAACATCACCTGGCCTTCAAACTTCTTCGTTTCTTGTGATCACAAATCTCGTATAAGCGCAAGCGGGCGCCACCGCCGCCTTCGCGGCGGGACCGAGCAACCCCGGGGCCGTCTTGATAGACACGGCGCAGAGCGATTTCCTCAATCGGGACGTGCGTTCCGCACGGCGCGGCGCGGACGTTCGTGGCGCGCGGCCGCCGTCGTCACGCGCCTGCAGCGGGCCCCGGCGGCAGGGCCTGGTCGACGAAGGCGGCCAGCCGGTCGGTCAGCTCCTCGACCGTGATCGGGCCGTCGCGATGATACCAGTGCGGGATCCAGTTCATCGCGCCGAAGATGAACATCGCGGTGACCTTGGGGTCGGGGCAGACCAGGCTGCCGTCGAGGCCGCCCTCGTCCAGGATCGCGCGCAGCATGCCGTCGATCTGCCGCCGGCCGCCGACCACCTCGGCGCGATTCTCCGGCTCCAGGGCGTTGGTGCCGGTCATCACCAGGCAGGTGCCGAAGTCGTCGACGACCATGCGCACGTAGCGGCGCAGGAACTCGTGCAGGCGTTCGCGGGCGGTGCCTTGACCGGGCGGCGGCATCGGCGTCTCGCCGTCGGTGATCGCCTCGATGCCGATCCGATGGCACTCGAACAGGATCTCGTCCTTGCTCTTGAAGTAGTAATAGAGCGTCGGCTTGGAGATGTTCAGCTCGTCGGCGATGTCCGCCAGCGTCGTCTCGTGAAAGCCGCGCTCGGTGTAGATCCGCGCGGCGGTGCGCAACACCACCTGACGCTTCATCTCGAATTGCTCGCCGCGATCCTGGATGGCTTCACCCCACGGCCGCTTCGGCTTCGCCTTCGCCATTCCAACACCCCGAGCCGACGCAACTGGCGCCCCGCAGCGATAATACCCGTTGACAGCGGTTCGACTAGAGGGATGACATGCCTACCCGTGAGTTGGCTGTTCGACCCACGAGTCGAATCCGACTCGGCATGGGACAGGGAGGGGCTCGTGGACGGGGTGGACGAGAGCGGGTTCGGCCAGGGCGCCGGGATTTCGGATTCGTCGCGCCGGTCCTCCGCATCGCGGGTCCTGGCCGACCTCTACCGATCCGAATTCACGAACCTGCGGATCTATCTGACCAGAATCCTGAAGGCGGAGGCCGACGCCGAGGACGTGGCCCAGGAGGCCTTCCTGCGACTGCACCGGCAGGGCAGCCTGGACGACTACGCCCATCCGCGCGCGGTCCTGTTCAAGACCAGCTATCGCCTGGCGCTGAACCGGCTGCGCAGCCGGCGCAACGGCGTCATCGACCGCGCCGCGCCCATTCTCGACGAGGCGCAGCCGGAATCGCCCACGCCGACGGCCGAGGAGGCGATCATCGCCCGCGAGCAGGAGACGGCCTACGTCCGGGCGCTCGCCAGCCTGCCGCCGCGCTGCCGCCAGGTGATCGAGCTCCGGACCGTCCAGGAGCTGTCCTACAAGCAGATGTCCGACAGCCTCGGGATCTCGGTGAGCACGCTGGAAAAGCACCTGGTGCGCGGCAAGCGCGTCTGCGCCGAGGCGCTCGCGGGCTGGTCGAGCGGCGGCGGCCGTGCATCGTTCACGCCGGACGCCGTGGCGGCGTGACGGTCGCTCACCCCGCAACCCGGCCTCAGGGAGACACCTCGATGCCGCAGACCCTGGAGGCGCCGCCGATGCCGCCGCCGATCGCCTATTTCCCCGAGATCCGCACCCTGGGCGACGCCCCCCGGTTCCACGGCCGGACGCGGGGCCAGGCGCCGGCCTTCCTCTTCGAAGGCGAGGCCATCACCTACGCCCAGTTCGACCGGCGCACGGCGCAGGTCGCCAACGGCCTGCTGGCCGGGGGCGTGCGCCACGGCTCGCGGATCGCCTACCTCGGCAAGAACTCGACCGCCTATTTCGAGCTGCTGTTCGGCGCGGCCCGGATCGGCGCCGTGCTGACCCCGGTGAACTGGCGGCTGGCCGAGCCCGAGGTGATCTACATCACCCGCGACGCCGAGGCCGAGATGCTGTTCGTCGACGGTCACTGCGCGGGCCTGGCCGAGCGCGTGGCCGCCGAGGCCCCCACGTTGCGCAAGGTGATCGCGATGGAGGGCGGACTCCCCGGCCGCGAGAGCTACGAGGGCTGGCGGGACCTGCAGAGCGTCGAGGACCAGTCCGTGAAGGTCGCCCCGTCCGACGTGGCGGTGCAGCTCTACACCAGCGGCACCACGGGCCGGCCGAAGGGCGTGCAGCTCAGCCACGAGGCGTTCTTCGCCTTCAACGCCTACGCACACGCCAACCCCGGGGCCTTCGGGGCGGACCTCACATGGAACCAGTGGACGTCCGAGGACGTGAGCCTGGTGGCCATGCCGGTGTTCCACATCAGCGGCACGGGCTGGGGCGTGGTGGGCGTCTACGCCGGCGCCTTCACGGTGGTCCTGCGCGAGTTCGAGAACGCCGCGGTGATCGGCGCCATCCGCGACTTCCGCGTCTCCAAGACCGTGCTGGTTCCCACCACCATCCAGATGATGCTGGAGTTCCCGGGCGTCAGCCGCAGCGACTTCGCTTCGATGACCGACTTCCTCTACGGGGCCTCGCCGATCCCGCTGGACCTGCTGCAGAAGGCGGTCGACGCCTTCGGCTGCGGCTTCATCCAGCTCTACGGCATGACCGAGACCTGCGGCGCGGTGACCTACCTGCCCGCGGCCGATCACGTGGCCGGCAATCCGCGCATGCGCTCCGCCGGCAAGACGATCCCGGGCGCCGAGATCCGCATCCTCGATCCCGAGGGCGACGACGAGCGGCCCACGGGCGAGGTGGGCGAGATCTGCATCCGCGCGCCCACTACCATGCGGGGCTACTGGAAGCAGGACGAGGAGACCGCCCGGGTCGTCCGCGCCGACGGCTGGGTGCGCAGCGGCGACGCCGGCTACCTGGACGAGGACGGCTATCTCTTCATCCGCGACCGGGTGAAGGACATGATCGTGTCGGGGGGCGAGAACGTCTATCCGGCCGAGGTCGAGAACGCGATCTACGGCCACCCGGCGGTGGCGGAGGTGGCGGTGATCGGCGTGCCCGATCCCAAGTGGGGCGAGGCGGTGAAGGCGGTGGTGGCGATCCGGGCGGGCCAGCCGGCCGACGCCGAGGACATCATCGCCTGGGCCCGTGCGCGGATCGCCGGCTACAAGGTCCCCAAGACCGTGGACTTCGTGGACGCCCTGCCCCGCAACGCCTCGGGCAAGGTGTTGAAGCGCGACCTGCGGGAGCCCTACTGGTCGGGCCACGACCGGCGGGTGAACTGAGCCGTGACCGAGCTCGAGACCCTGCTGATCGAACAGGCCTGCCAGAAGCTACAGATGCTGTACGCCGTCCACGCCGACCGCGGCGAGGTGGAGGCGTTCACCCGGCTGTTCGCGGCCGACGGCTCGGTGGCGGTGCCCGAGGCGCCGGCCTTCGTGGGCCACGCCGCCATCCGCGCTTCGATGCAGGCGCTGGCCGACCAGGGCGTCACCATGCGCCACGTGATGACCAATCCGGTGGTGGACGTGGTCGACGCGGGGACGGCGACCGGCTCCTGCTACCTCACCGTCTACAACAGCGCCGCCGCGCCCGACGCGAACGGCGTGCGGCCGGTGGCCCTGCCCGCCACGGTGGGCGAGTATGCCGACGTGTTCCGCAGGACCCCGGAGGGCTGGCGTTTCCAGTCGCGGGTCCTGACACGGGTGTTCCGGCCGCTGGCCGGAGACTGACCTTCGCCGCTGGCGGGTCTGGCCGCGGGCGGTGTCCTTATGAACCGGAGGCGCCCGGACGGCGCGTCCCGCGGGAGGTGAGCTGCGATGGAAATCCTGGACTGGAAGTCGATGGCCGGCATGGCCGGGACCTACCGGAAAGCCCGCGAACTGGGCCTCGAGGCCAACATCGCCGAGCTGGAGACCTTCGGCTTCACGGTGATCGAGCCCGAGAAGACCGGCGCGTCCCCCGGCTTCGCCGGGCGCATGCTCGAGAAGCTGATGGAGGCCGCCCGGCAGGAGGACGACCAGGCCGTCGAGCTCAACAAGCACGCCGACGCCGAGAAGCCCGCCTTCGGCCGCCAGCTCTTCCACCTGATGGAGCGCGATCCGGTGTTCATCGAGGGCGTGATGAACCCCGCGGTGCGGACCATGGCCAGCTACCTGATGGGCATGAGCTATCGGCTTTCGGGGCTGGTGGCCTTCGTCAAGGAGGGCACGGCGCGCTCGACGCCGATGCACTGCGACTCGGTCGGCGTGCCCACGCCGCTGCCGCACTACGGCAGCGTCTGCAACGTGAGCTGGATCCTCACCGACTACGCGGCCGAGACCGGGACGCTCGGCATGGTGCCCGGCAGCCACCGCTACTGCCGCCACCCCACCGAGATGGAGCAGCCGAAGTTCATCGGCGGGGCCATGGACGACGCCATGGTGACGCCGGTGAACGCCAGGCCCGGCTCGCTGGCCGTCTTCACCGGCAACACCTGGCACTGCACCTATCCGAAGGTCACCGAGGAGGTGCGGGCCCACGTGGCCATCGCCTTCTGCCGCAACTACGTGAACCCGGCCGAGAACTACGCCGACATCGCCGACGAGGTCATCGCGCCCTACGGGCCGGAGCTCGCGCGGCTCGTCGGGAAGAACGCCTGGCAGGGCTACCACGCCGAAGGCCCGAAGCTCGAGAACATGGCGCTCGTCCGCGCCGCCTACCAGTCGCAATACGGTTGAGGTCCATGAGCAAAGTCGAATTCGCCGGCCCCGAGTGGTTCGCGGCGCTGCGCGCCAAGTTCGAAGCCTACGCCCAGACGGCGCCGCCCGGCTTCGACTTCAGCGTCTGCGAGGTGTTCACGGGCGTGCCCAGGCACCTGGACAGGGACGGCAGCGGCGTCATCGCCTGGCACTGCCGCATCACCCCCGGCCGCTTCGACTTCGCCTACGGCGAGAGCGACGCAGTGGATATGAAGACGGTCACCGACTACGACTTCATCCTGCCCTTCGCGCGGATGAAGCTGGGCCCGGACACGCAGGAGGAATACCAGAGGCAGATGCAGGGCGGCCTGGAGAGCGGCAAGATCAAGCGCACCGGGGACGGCAGCAAGGCGCCGCCCGAGCTCTACGCCATCCACAACGACCTCGCCGACATCACCGCCTGACGAACCGCAGCCCGCGGAGGCCCCCCATGACCGACTTCATGATCTACGAGAAGCCCGAGCCCGGCATCGCGCGCATCGTCATGAACCGCCCCGAGGCCGCCAACGCCCAGGACACCCAGTTCCTCTACGAACTGAACGCCTGCTTCGACCGCGCCGCGCGCGAGGACGACGTGCGGGTGATCATCCTGGCCGCCAACGGCAAGCACTTCTCGTCGGGCCACGACATCCGCGAGACGGACCACCACGACCACCAGGACCAGTACACGCCGGTCACGCCCTACCAGCAGCACCGGCGTCCGGGCGCCGAAGGGCGCATGTCGCGCGAGGAGGAGCTGTACACCGGCCTCTCCGAGCGCTGGCGCAACATCCCGAAGGTCACCATCGCCGCGGTGCAGGGCAAGTGCGTCTCGGGCGGGCTCCTGCTCTGCTGGCCGTGCGACCTGATCGTGGCCAGCGACGACGCCCAGTTCGTCGAGGTGACCGTGGCCATGGGCATCGCCGGGGTCGAGTGGTTCGCCCACCCCTGGGAGATGAACCCGCGCAAGGCCAAGGAGATGCTGCTGACCGGCGAGCCGATCGGCGCCGAGGAGGCCCGCCAGCTCGGGATGGTCAACAAGGTGGTCCCGCGCGCCGAGCTGCCCGAGGCGGCGCTGGAACTGGCCCGCAAGATCGCCCGCCAGCCGACCTTCGCGACCCGCATGGCGAAGCTGGCGGTGAACTCCGCCCAGGACGCCCAGGGCCGGCATTCGGCGATGCAGACCGCGTTCGCCCTGCACCAGTTGCAGCACAGCCACTGCATGGAGGTCTACGGCCTGCCCGTCGACCCCAGCGGCATCCACGGCAGCGTGAAGAACAGCTACGCCGAGGGCGAGGAGCCCTTCCGCGCGCCCGTGAAGGCCGGCTGATCAGGCCGACGGCGTCACGGTGGCGCGCTGGACCTTGGCGAGGTTCATGACGTTGGGGCCTTCGTCGCCGTAGCCCTGCCAGGCGTTGCGGCCGACCAGGCGGGCGAACTCCGGACCATGCTGCTCGACCCAGGCGTCGGGGATGTCGGCGAAGCTCTCGCCCGGGAAGACGTAGTTGCGCGCGTACATGATGGCGCAATGCACCCGCAGGGCCTCGTCCTCCTTGGGGTAGGTGCCGTGCCAGAGGTTGCCGCTGAAGACGAACAGCGAACCCGGCCTGGCGACCAGCGGGATGCCGATCTCGTCGTCGTTCGGCCCGCCCATGACCTCGGGCAGGTCCATCGGCCCGGGTTGGCGGCAGTAGCGGTGGCTGCCCGGCACCAGGAAGAAGGTGCCGGTCTCGCGCGTGTAGTCGGTGAGGATCCAGCTCGCATTGCAGGTCGCGCCGTAGGGCGGGAGCGGCGGCGGGAAGCCGACCGAGTCGCAGTGCATGCGGGTGACGCCGGCCCGGCCACGCTTGAGCAGCGCGGCGGAGTTGTAGATGTGGTTCGAGGCGCCGGTCATGTACTTGGCCAGCGTCAGCGCCACCGGGCTGATGCAGGCTTCGGCGAACACCGCGTCCTTGGCCGGCAGGCGGAACAGGCTGCGCCCGTACACGGGCCGCTCGGCCTGCGGCCGGTTCATCATGTCGACGACCTCGGGCGCCTCGCGCGCCTCGAGGGCCAGGACGGCCTCCAGCATGCGGTCGGTGAAGCCGGCCGGCGCGGCCTTCTCGGGCTCCACGATGGTGAAGCCGAAGGCCTCCAGTTCGGCGATGTTGGTCTCCAGGCCCAGCTCGCGCGCCGCGCGGTAGACCTCGCCCAGCTCCGCGGTCGCCCGCCAGTCGCCGATCTCCATGCTCGTCCTCCCGCAGCCTCCAAGGCCTTCCCCCTGGAGACACCGGCCCCGGCCCGACCCGCCATGTGGCCGGCGATTGGCGGGTCCGGCCGGCCCGCGTGTCCCATAGGGCGTGGCGCGAAGTCCGACGATGCGCAAGGCACGCGGACAGGGGCGCCATCCGAAGGGGAACCATGATGTCGATCCAAGCCGCCACCGCGAGCGTCCGTCAGGGATTGCTGGCCTCGACCATCGTCGCCGTCGCCGTCGGGGCCGCGCCGGCCGCCGCCGTCGCACAGGCCGGCGGGAGCGCCGAGTCGACCACCGTCGAGGACGTGGTGGTCACCGCCCAGAAGCGCGAGGAGCGCATCATCGACGTGCCGATCGCCATCTCCTCGGTCTCCCAGCAGCAGTTGCAGAACCAGACCCTGGTGACGCTGAGCGACCTGGGCGCCCGGCTGCCCAACGTGCTCGCCACGGGAAGCTCGCTGTTCCCCAACTTCACCATCCGCGGCGTGTCCTCGCAGAGCGGCGGCTCGCCCGGCTTCGCACCCGCGGTGGGCGTCTACGTGGACGAGGTGTTCCAGGGGCGCGACCGGGCGTTCAACGTGCCCTTCGACGGGGTCGCCCGCGTGGAGGTGCTGCGCGGGCCGCAGGGCACCCTCTACGGCAAGAACACCATCGGCGGGACGATCAACGTGATCACCCAGAAGCCCACCGACGAGTTCAAGGGCGAGGCCGCCGTGCTCTACGGCAACCTCGACTTCAACCAGGAGACGCTCACCGTTTCGGGCCCGATCGTGCCGGGCAAGGTGACGGCCCTGGTCTCCGGCCTGCACAAGAGCCGCGACGGCTATATCGAGAACCGCTTCACCGGCAAGGACATCAACAGCTACGACGGCTATGGCGGCCGCGCCCGGGTGATCGTCACGCCCGTGGACGGCCTGACCCTCGACTTCAGCGCCGACTACTACCAGCAGGAGGGCTCCGAGGCCCTGCAGACGGTGAGCTACGTGCCGCTGCCGTTCCCGCCGTTCAACGCCCAGCCGCAGCCCGATCCGAAGAAGCGCAAGGTCGACCTGGACGCCCCGATCGCCGGCGAGCGCAAGGTGTGGGGCGGCGCGGCGCGGGCCGACTACGAGCTGCCCTTCGCGCGCCTGACGGCGATCGCCGCCTATCGCAAATACACGTCCTCGTTCCAGGACGATTCCGACGGCCTGCGGCTGGACGAGTTCAGCGTGGGGCGCGCCGAGGACGGGGTGATCTCCAGCCAGGAGGTGCGCCTGACCTCGACCGCGCCGGGTCCGTTCTCCTGGATCGCCGGGGCCTACTTCTACCAGGAGAAGGTCAACAGCCTCTACAATATCCAGCTCGGATCGCAGTTCCCCTCGCCGCTGTTCGGCCTGCCGCCGCTGCCTGCCAACTTCCGGGAAACCGCCCTGCAGGCGGCGGTCATCAACGAGAAGAGCTACGCCGCGTTCGGCTCGATCACCTACGACCTCAGCGACTCGCTGCGGCTGCAGGGCGGCCTGCGCTACACCCACGAGAAGAAGAACCTCTTCTACGCCCAGGTCCACCCGCGGGTGACCAACGGCCTCATCTACGCCTTCGCCCTGCCGGTCCCGCCCCGCACCGACGACCTGTCCGAGGGCGTCTGGACCGGAGACCTGAGCCTCTCCTACAAGTTCACCCCGAACCAGGTGGGCTATGTGAAGTACAGCCGCGGCTACAAGGCCGGCGGCTTCCAGGCCGACGTGATCTCGCCGCCGCCGAACACGCCGCCGGCCTCGTTCGACTTCGCGCCCGAGTACGTCAACAACTACGAGGCCGGCCTCAAGGGCCGATGGCTGGACGGCCGCCTCAGCGTCAACACCGCCGTCTTCTACCTGGACTACAGCAACAAGCAGGAGCGGGTGAACACGGGGATCTCGTTCCTGATCTCCAACGCCGGCGAGGCCCGGGTGAAGGGCGCCGAGGTGGAGTTCGCGGCCCTGCCGCTCGCCGGGCTGGAGATCACCGGCTCGGTCGGCGTGCTCGACGCCAAGTACACGAGCTTCAAGAACGCCGGCGGCCTGGGGATCGACTTCGACGGCAATCGCCTGACCGGCGCGCCGCGGCTGACCGGCACGCTCGCGGCCCAGTACGAACGGCCCCTGACCGACAAGCTGTCGGGCGTCGTCCGCGGCGAGCTGATCCACATGGACTACATCTACACCGACACGGCCAACTCGCGGGATCTGCGCCAGCGGGTGAACACCCAGTTGAACGCCCGCGTGGGCGTGCAGACCGACCGCTGGGGCCTCTATCTGTGGGGCAAGAACCTGACGGACGAACTCATCCTGGGCGGCGGAACCAAGGTGATCACCGTCACCGCGCGCGGGGTCAACGTCGGGCGGACCTATGGTCTCGAGGCCCGGGCGAGGTTCTGATCGGCGCGGAACGGGTCCGCGTCCCGCGCGGGCCCGCCGCCTCCGGAGCAGCGTATGATCGAGTCACCCCACTACACCCCCGAACACGAGATCTTCCGCGAGGGCGTGCGCCGGTTCGTGACGCGCGAGTGCGTCCCGCATCGCGAGGCGTGGCAGAAGGACTGCAAGGTCCCGCGCGACGTCTGGACCAGGGCCGGGGAACTGGGCCTGTTGTGCCCCAAGCTGGGCGCCGAATGGGGCGGCGGCGGCGGCGACGCCTACCATGGCCTGGTGATCATCGAGGAGCAGACGCGGGCCGGGTTCAGCGAACTCGCCTTCTACCTGCACTCCGACATCATCGTCCCCTACATCGAGCTCTACGGCACCGACGACCAGAAGGCGCGCTACCTGTCGCGGATGGCGACCGGCGAGCTCGTCTCGGCCATCGCCATGACCGAGCCCGGCGCCGGCAGCGACCTGCAGGCCATCCGCACCCGCGCCGTGCGCGACGGCGACCACTACCTGCTGAGCGGCCAGAAGACCTTCATCTCGAACGCGCAGGTGGCCGACCTGATCGTGGTGGCCGCCAAGACGGATCCCGACGCCGGATCGCGCGGCGTCAGCCTCCTGATCCTGGAGACCGCGGACGCCGAGGGCTTCACGCTGGGGCGCAACCTGAAGAAGGTCGGCTGCAAGGCGCAGGACACGTCCGAGCTGTTCTTCGACAACGTCCGCGTGCCCGTGGCCAACCTGCTGGGCGGCGAGGAGGGCCGCGGCTTCTACCAGCTCATGCAGCGGCTGCCGGAAGAGCGGCTGATCATGGCCATGTCGGCGGTCGCCCAGATGGAGTGCGGCGTCGACGAGGCGGTGGCGTACGCCAAGACGCGCAAGGTCTTCGGCCAGCGGCTGATCGACCATCAGGACGCCCGCTTCAAGCTGGCGGAATGCCGGACGACCGCGACCCTCGGGCGCGCCTATCTGGAGCGCTGCATCGACCTCTTCATCGAGGGCCGCTTCGACGCCCGCGACGGGGCCATGGCCAAGTGGTGGACCACCGAGAAGGCCTGCGAGGTGCTGGACGACTGCCTGCAGATCTTCGGCGGCTACGGCTACATGAAGGAATACCCGATCGCCCGGCGCTGGGCGGATGCGCGCCTCGGCCGGATCGCCGGCGGCACGAACGAGATCATGAAAGACCTGATCGGACGCTCGCTGTGACCGCGCCCCCCTCCGCTCCGGGCGATCGCGCGCCCGTCACCATCCTGCCGTTCCAGCCGGAGCACGAGATGTTCCGCGACATGGCGCGGCGGTTCCTGCAGGCCGAGTGCGTCCCCAACCGGGAAGCCTGGGAAGAGGCGGGCATGGCGCCGCGCAGCGCCTGGCGCCGCGCCGGCGAACTGGGCCTGCTGTGCTTCCGCCAGCCCGAGGCCTACGGCGGCCAGGGCGCCGACATCCTGTTCTCGGTGGCGCTGATGGAGGAGCAGGTCCGCGCCGGCGTCGTCGGGCCGATGATGTCGCTGCACAACGACGTGGTCGCGCCCTATGTCGAACTCTACGGCGACGCGGCGCAGAAGGCCCGCGTCCTGCCCCGGATGGCCGCGGGCGAATGGATCGGCGCCATCGCCATGACCGAGCCCGGCGGCGGCAGCGACCTGCGCGGCATGACCACGCGGGCGCGCCGGGACGGCGACGAGTATGTCGTCACCGGACACAAGACCTTCATCTCCAACGGCGCCTGCGCCGACCTGATCGTGCTGGCCGCCCAGACCGAGGGCGGCATCAGCCTGTTCCTGGTGGAGACCGCCGGCCTCGCGGGCTTCGCGCATGGCGAGCCGCTGGAAAAGCTCGGCCAATGGTCGGCCGATACGACGGAGCTGTTCTTCGACGAGGCCCGCGTGCCCGCCTCGGCCCTTCTCGGCGGCGTGGAGGGCCGTGGCTTCGCGCAGCTCATGGCCCGCCTGGTCGAGGAGCGGCTGATGACCGCGGTGGGCGCGGTGGCCACCATAGAGACCGCGCTCGCCCGCACCATCGCCTACACCGCCGAGCGCAAGGCGTTCGGCCAGCGGGTGATCGACTTCCAGAACAGCCGCTTCCGCCTGGCCGAGTGCCAGACCGAGGCCATGGTCTGCCGGGTGTTCCTGGAGCGCTGCCTCATGAAGTTCATGGCCGGCCGGCTGACCGCCGAGGAGGCGGCCATGCTGAAGCTGCGGACCACCGAGCAGCAGAACAGGATCGTCGACGCCTGCCTGCAACTGCACGGCGGCTACGGCTACATGCTCGAGTACGAGATCTCGCGGCTTTGGCTCGATAGCCGGATCTCCCGGATCTACGGGGGCTCCAACGAAATCATGAAAGAGATCATCGGCAGGTCCCTATGAGCCAAGCGCGCGATCCCCTGGCCGGCGCGGGCGGGGCCCCACCGGTGCTCGTCCGGCGCGAGGGCGCCGTGGCCGTCGTCACCCTGAACCGGCCCGACGCGGGCAACTCCATCGACGCCGCCCTGGCCGCCGCCCTGCTGGCGGCGATGGAGGGGCTGCACGGCGACCGTTCGGTCCGGGCCCTGGTGATCGAGGGCGCCGGGAAGATGTTCTGCGCCGGCGGCGACCTGGCGAGCTTCGCCCGGCAGGACCGCGGCGCCGCGCACTATGTGGGCGGCCTGATCCAGGACCTCCACGCCGCGCTCGAACGGATCTGCACGTTCCACGCGCCGGTGATCTCGGCGGTGCATGGCGCGGCGGCCGGCGCCGGCCTGGGCCTGGCGCTGATCGCCGACCTCGTGGTGGCCGGCGAGGGCGCACGTTTCGTGATGGCCTACACCCGTTCCGGGCTCACCCCCGACGGCGGCACGAGCTGGCTGCTGCCGCGACTGGTGGGCCTGCGGCGCGCGGTCGAGCTCACCCTGCTCAACCGGACCCTCTCGGCCGCCGAGGCGCTGAACCTCGGGATGGTCACCGAGGTCACGCCCGACGACGCCGTCGCCAGCCGCGCGCGGGCGCTCGCGGTGGAACTGGCGGCCGGCCCCACCACCGCCTACGCCACCGCGCGGCGGCTCCTGCGCGACGCGCCGCAGGCCGACTATTCCGACCACCTGGCGTCGGAGGCGGCCAGCATCGTGCGCTCCTTCGGCACCGAGGACGGCCTGGAGGGCGTGCGCGCCTTCCACGAGCGCCGCCGGCCGTCCTTCAATGGCGCGTAGGCCCGCAGGTCCAGGGCCGGGGCCGGGGCCGGGGCGCGAGATGGCCGCCTGGCGGATGGCGATCTATGCCCTCCCCGCCATTCCCATGGCGTTCCTGTTCGTCCCGCTGACGGCGCTGCTTCCGGCCTTCTACGCCCAGGAACTCGGCGTCAGCCTGTCGGCGGTGGGCGGCTTCCTGCTGGTCTCCCGCCTGTTCGACATGGGCATCGACCCCGGCCTCGGGCGGCTGTCCGACATGACCCGGTCCCGCTGGGGCCGGCGCAAGCCCTGGATGGTGGCGGCCACGCCCATCGTGATGCTGGGCGCCTGGATGGTCTTCATGCCGCCGCTCAACGCCACCGGCGTCCATCTCCTGGTGGCCACCAGCGTGATCTACCTGGGCGCGTCGATGCTGGGGCTGGCCTTCTCGGCCTGGGGCGCGGAGGTGGTTGAGAGCTATCACGGCCGCTCGAAGATCGCGGGATTCCGCGAGGCGGCGAACGTCCTCGGGATCGTGATCGCGTCGGCCGTGCCCGCCGTCACCGGCCTGTACGGCCATGCCGTCGATCGCTTCACCATGTCGGTGATGGGCTGGATCGTGATCGCGATGACTCCGCTCACGGTCTGGGCGGCGCTGCGCTTCATCCCCGAGCCGCCGGCCGCGCCGCACGCGCCCTCCCCCTGGGCGAAGACCCTGAGCACGCTTTTCCGCAACAAGCCGTTCCGCCTCCTCTGCGTCGCCTACGTGGTCCTGAACATCGGCGCGAGCATCGCCAACGCCACCCTGGTCTTCTTCATCTCCCACTACCTGAAGCAGCCCGAGGTGATCGGGCCCGTGCTGCTGGCCTCGTTCGGATCCGTGCTCGTGGGCGTGCCGCTCTGGGTGCGGATCGCCAGGCGGATCGGCAAGCATCGCGCGGCGGGGATCTCGCTGTTCATCGCCATGTCGCTGAGCGGCGTCGTCGCCATGCAGATGCAGGCCGGCGACGGCTGGCTGTTCGTGGGGCTGATGTCGCTGTGCGGCCTGACCAGCGCCGCCTTCCTGACCCTGCCGCTCGGCATCATGGGCGACATCATCGACTACGACGCCCTGAAGACCGGCGAGGCGCGCGGCGGCCTGTTCTTCGGCGTCTGGGCCTTCTTCCAGCAGATCTCGCCCGCCGTCGCCATCGGCGTCACCCTGCCGCTGCTCGAAAGCCTCGGCTTCTCGGCCAAGGGCGGCAACGACGCCGAGGCGCTGCGGGCGCTGAAGTACGTCTACTGCCTGGGCCCGCTGCCGTTCATGCTCGCCGGCGCGGTGATGTTCATGACCTTCCCGATCGACGCGCGCCGCCACGGCATCATCCGCCGCCGGCTGGACGCGCGCGCCGCCCGCCTCTCGCCCGGCGCGTGGCGCATCGAGCCGTCCGCCGCATCCCTGGCCGCCAAGCCCGCCCCAACCCCGGAGTCGCCGTGAATTTCGAAGACTATCGCCGTCATGACGCCGTGGGCCTGGCCGAACTGGTGGCCCGCAGGGAGGTGACCCCCGGGGAGCTGCTGGACGCGGCCCAGGCGCGGATGGCCGAGGTCAATCCGACGCTGAACGCGGTGATCGTCGACCTGGACGAGGAAGCCCGCGCCGCCATCGCCGCAGGCCTTCCGGAGGGGCCGCTGAGGGGCGTGCCCTATCCGATCAAGGACATCTCGGTCCACATGAAGGGCGTCACGACGGGCGCGGGCGCACGGCTGTTCAAGCACGCGGCCCCCGCCGCCGCCGACAGCGCCATCGTCGCCGCCTACCGCCGGGCCGGGCTCGTGCTGTTCGGCAAGACCAACACCCCGGAGTTCGGCATCGCCACGGTGACCGAGCCGGTGTCCTACGGCCCGACCCTGAACCCCTGGAACCACGGCCACACCCCGGGCGGCTCGTCCGGCGGGGCGGCGGCGGCGGTCGCGTCCGGCATCGTGCCGGCGGCCCACGGCAGCGACGGGGGAGGCTCGATCCGCACCCCCGCCTCCTGCTGCGGCCTGTTCGGCCTGAAGCCTTCGCGCGGCCGCGTCTCGCTGGCGCCCGCCGGAGAAGGCTGGGGCGGCCTGTCCGTCCAGCACGCCCTCACCCGCTCGGTGCGCGACAGCGCGGTCCTGCTGGACATCGCCTGCCAGCCGCAACCCGGCGACCCCTACTGGCTGGACCCGCCGCAGACGCCCTTCCTCGCCGAGGTCGGCCGCGACCCCGGCAGGCTGCGGATCGGCTTCACCACCGCCGCCCTGGCCTGGGGCGAGCTGATGCCCGAGAACGTGAAGGCCGTGCGCGACGCCGCGACGCTCTGCGCCGCCCTCGGCCACCACGTGGAGGAGGCCACGCCCGACGTCGACTTCCAGCAGATGGCGCTGCACGGCAACACCGCGGTCTCGGCCGCCACCGCCGCCAACCTGGAGAACGAAGCGGCCCGGCGCGGCGCGCCGATCCGGCCGGAAGAGGTCGAGACCCTCACCTGGCTGATCTACCAGAACGGCCTGGCGTTCAGCGGGGTCCAGGTCGCCCAGGCGATCCAGCACCTGCATGCGCTCAGCCGCCAGCTCGCCGCCTTCTTCGAGCGCTACGACGTCCTGCTCCTGGCGACCAACGCCAAGCCGCCGGTCCCCAAGGGCAGCATCGACATGAACGCCGCCGACCTCTCCGACTACGCCGAGCGGCTCTACTCGTTCATCCCCAACACCCAGCCGTTCAACGTCGGCGGCCAGCCGGCGATGAGCGTGCCCCTGGCCTGGACCGACGACGGCCTGCCGGTCGGCGTGCAGTTCGCGGCCCGCGGCGGCGGGGAGGCGACCCTCTTCCGCCTGGCCGGCCAGCTCGAACGCGCCCAGCCCTGGTTCCACCGGGTCCCTGCCTGATGGCCGTCGACCACGCCCTCGTCGCCGGGGTCGGCATGACCCCGTTCGCCACGCCCAGGCGCGCGGCGCCCTACACGGAGATGGCCGCCGAGCCCGCCCGCCAGGCCCTGGCCGACGCCGACATCGCCTACGCCGACATCCAGCAGGTCTACGCCGGCTACGTCTACGGCGACTCCACCAGCGGGCAGCGCGCCGCCTACGAGGTGGGCCTGACCGGCGTGCCGGTGATCAACGTCAACAACAACTGCTCCACCGGCTCCACCGCCCTCTTCCTGGCCCGCCAGGCGGTGGCGGGCGGGGCCGCGGACTGCGTCCTGGCGCTGGGCTTCGAGCAGATGCCGGCCGGGGCCATCGCCGAGGCGTTCGGCGACCGGCCGAGCCCGCTGGACCCGTTCCTCGAGGTGGCGGACCGCCGCCATGGCGCCAGCGACGCGCCCATCGCCCTGCGGCTCTTCGGCGGGGCGGCGCGCGACTACGCCGAAACCTATGGCGCCAGGGCCGAGACCTTCGCCAAGGTGGCCGTGAAGGCCCGGACCCACGCCGCGAACAACCCCAACGCCGTCTTCCGCGACCCCCTCAGCGTCGAGGCCGTGCTGGCGAGCCCGATGATGTTCGCGCCCCTGCTCACGCGCCTGCAGTGTTGCCCGCCCACCTGTGGCGCCGCGGCGGCGGTCGTGGTCTCCGAGGCCTTCGCGCGGCGACGCGGCCTTTCCGGCGCGGTGCGCATCCGGGCTCAGGCCATGACCACCGACCGGGCCGACAGCTTCGCCGGCGACATGACCGCCGCCGTCGGCGTGGGGCTGACCCGCCGCGCGGCGGAGGCCGTCTACGAAGCCTCGGGCGTCGCGCCCGGCGACGTGCGCGTGGTGGAGCTGCACGACTGCTTCACGGCCAACGAGATCCTCAGCTACGAGGGCCTGGGCCTGGCCGCGGCCGGCGGCGCGGAGCGGATGGTCGAGGATGGCGACAACAGCTATGGGGGCCGCCACGTGGTGAACCCGTCCGGCGGCCTGCTGGCCAAGGGCCACCCCCTCGGCGCCACCGGCCTCGCGCAGTGCTTCGAGCTGGTCCAGCAGCTCCGCGGCCGCGCCGGTGCGCGGCAGGTCGAGGCGGCGAAGCTGGCCCTGCAGCACAACCTCGGCCTCGGCGGCGCCTGCGTGGTCACCCTCTACGAAGCCACCTGACCCGCCGCGCCCGGCGAGGATGCAGGTGGCGCGGGCGGCCGGGCCGAGGGTCTATGGCGTTCCGCCGACGGGTGCGCCGTGCGCCCGGTCGACGTCCGATGTGGTGCCCCCTCCCGGGCTCGAACCGGGACGCCTTTTGGGCGGAGCATTTTGAGTGCTCTGCGTCTACCAATTCCGCCAAAGGGGCCGACGAGGTCGTCTTAGTCGATCGCTCGCGCTGGGCAAGCTCGGAGTCAGGTCAGGAGATCCACGTCCCGAACGCCGCTGCGGGCGCCGGTCGCGCATTCCCCCGATCAGCAGGGTCTCAGGTTCCGAACGGTCGGACCTGGGCAACGCGAGCCTTGCGCCGGGGCGGCCCCGGCCTTAGTTGATAATCGTTCGCAAACCTTCGCGAGCGCCGGGACTCTTTTCGCATGCACGACCTGGCCGCCGAAGCGCGGGCGCAAGCCGACGAGGCCCTGGCGGGCAGCACCCGGCTGTCCGTGGCGAGGCCCGGCGACCGCGGCGTGATCGTGGAAGTCCGCGCCGACCATGCCCGCGAGCACGGGGTCGATGTCCACGAGCTGGAGCGGCGGCTGCTGGAGTTCGGCTTCGTGGAGGGCGCGCGGTTCGAGCTGCTGCACGAGGGCGCGATCTGGAAGGATCCCATCGCCGTGCGGCTGGACGACATGCGCATCGCGCTGCGGCGCCGTGACGCCGAGGACGTGTGGGTGCGCCTGGACACGGCCGCACGATGAGCGACGCCGTCATCCGCCCGGCGCGCGTGGCGCTGGTCGGCAACCCCAACACCGGCAAGACCGCCCTCTTCAACGCCCTGACCGGCAGCCGCCAGAAGGTGGCCAACTACGCCGGCGTCACGGTCGAGCGGAAGGAAGGCACGGTCACCACCGCCGCCGGCCGGACGCTGTCGGTGCTGGACCTGCCGGGCACCTATTCGCTGCGCGCGCGCAGCCCCGACGAGGCCGTCACCCGCGACGCCGTGCTGGGCCGGCTGGCCGGCGAGGAGGAGCCCGACGTGGTGGTGGCGGTGGCCGACGCCACGAACCTGCGCCTCGTGCTGCGGCTGATCCTGGAGCTGAAGGCGGTCGGGCGGCCGATGGTCCTGGCGCTCAACATGTACGACATCGCCCAGCGCCAGGGCCTGCGGATCGACCTCGAGGGCCTGCAGCAGGAACTGGGCTGCCCGATCGTCACGACCGTGGCCACCCGCAAGCGCGGGATCGAGGAGTTGACCGCCAAGGTCGACGAACTCGTGGCCTCCGGCGCGCTCTCGACCGACAACACCTGGCACGAGCCGTCCGCCGCCGAGATCCGGGGCGCGCACCGCGAGGCGCAGCGGATCCTGAAGGCCTACGTCCGCCCGCCCGAGCGGCCCGACACCTTCACCGCGAAGGTCGACGCGGTGCTGCTGCATCCCCTCGCCGGCCTCCTGATCCTGGGCGCCGTGATGTTCCTGGTCTTCCAGGCGGTGTTCAGTTGGGCCGGCCCGCCGGCCGACGCCATCGAGGCGGGCGTCGCCTGGCTGGGCGCCGAGGTGGGCCGGCTGATCCCCGGCGACCTGCTGCGCAGCCTGGTGGTCGACGGCCTGTTCGCGGGCGTGGGCTCGGTGCTCGTCTTCCTGCCGCAGATCCTGGTGCTGTTCTTCTTCATCATCCTGCTCGAGGATTTCGGCTACATGGCCCGCGCCGCGTTCCTGATGGACCGCATCATGGGCGTGACCGGGCTGCACGGCCGGGCCTTCATCCCGCTGTTCTCGTCCTTCGCCTGCGCGATCCCGGGGATCATGTCGGCGCGGGTGATCGACCAGAAGCGCGACCGGATGACGACCATCCTGGTGGCGCCGCTGATGACCTGTTCGGCGCGGATTCCGGTCTACACCCTGATCATCGGCGCCTTCATTCCGGACAGGACCGTCGGCCCCGGCTTCAACCTCCAGGGCCTGGTGATGTTTGGCCTGTTCGCGTCCGGGGTCGTGAGCGCGCTCGTCGTCTCGTTCGTGATCCGCAAGGTGTTCTGGCGCGGCGCGGTCGAGCCGTTCCTGATGGAGCTGCCGACCTACAAGCTGCCGTCGGCCGAGAGCGTGGCGCGAAACGTCCTGCAGCGCGCCCAGATCTTCCTGAGCCGCGCGGGCCGGATCATCTTGCCGCTCATGGTGCTGGTCTGGGTGCTGTCGACCTTCCCGTCGGCGCCGGCCGGCGCCACGGGCCCGGCCATCGACTACAGCTTCGCCGGCATGATCGGCCACGCGATCCAGCCGCTGTTCGCCCCCATCGGCTTCAACTGGCAGATGGTGGTCGCCCTGATCCCCGGCTTCGCGGCGCGCGAGGTGGCGGTGGCGGCGCTGGGCACCGTCTACGCCGTGGGCGACGCCGAGGCGAACGCCACGGCGCTGGGCGTGACGCTGGCGCATAGCTGGTCGCTGGCGACGGGCCTCTCGTTCCTGGCCTGGTACATCTTCGCGCCGCAGTGCGTGGCCACCCTGGGCGTCGTGAAGCGCGAGACCAACTCCTGGGGTTGGACCGCCGTGATGTTCGGCTACATGGTCACCCTCGCCTACCTGGCCTCGTTCGCGGTCTACCACGCGGCGGTGGCGCTGGGGGCCGGCTGAGGCCTTCCACCGCCAGTTGCGTTAACCTCTCTTTTTCCGTGCGCTTTAACGGGGCCGTAAATCAGTGGCGTGAAAGCTGTCTCCTGCCATGCAGAACCAGCAGGAAACCGCCCTGGACGCCGCCCCGGCCAAGAAGACCATCAAGGTCAAACAAACCCTGTGCCGGCGCGTCCGTGAGGCCCTTCTATCGCTCGGCGGCGAAGCGCACCGGACGATAGTCATCGAGCAAGTGGCCCGGAACCTCGGCCACGACGTCCGTCAGATCCCCGAGGACCTGCAACTGCAGGTGATCTTCTCCTTCGAGGAGACGTGGAAGGACGAGCGCAAGCGCGCCGCCTACGGCTTCCACCTCCCGTTCGGCGAAGGCTCGCACCGGTGGGGCGTCCGGACCCTCGAAGCGCTCGCGGCGTAGAGCCTCAGGCCCGCCCGAGACCCAGGTCGCCCGCCAAGGCCGCCAAGCCGCGATCCTGCGTCCAGAGCTCCGCGCCGCTGAGCGCGGCGGCCGCGAGGAGATGTGCGTCGACGAAGCCGACGCCACGCCCCCACAGGCGGCGCCTGTCGATCATCGACATGACCTCGTCGTGCGTGGCCACGACGGCCTGAGGCAACTCGGTCATCGACCTGAGCACGCGGTCGCGGCCGCGCAAACCACCCAGCGCCAGTTCGCCGATCACGAACGGATGGCCAAGCACCCGACCCTCGTCCAGGAGGCGTGCAAGCTCGACGCTGCCGACCTTGAGGTGTTCGACCCAGATCGAGGTGTCGACCAGGGTCACGCCGACCGGCGGCGCGGCGCGAGTTCAAGGTCAGGCTCGCTGCCGCCAAGCCTCGCCAGGCGACGCGCGCTCTCACGCTCGATCAGCGCCTTCAGCGCTTCCCGAATCAGCGCCGACTTCTCACGCACGCCCGTATAGGCCTGAGCCCGCGCCAGCAGATCCTCGTCTATCGCAAGAGTGGTTCGCATGCCTTGACGATAGCATGCATTGGAGCATCGTTCGATGCTTGAAATCGTGCCGCCCTGGAGCAATCGGCGGTTCGCTTGAACCGTCGAAGGCTCAAGACCTTCGCTCAGGATTAGACCATTCGGTTTCCCGGCCTCGGACCGACCTGAGCGCCGAATGGTCTAGCCCGAAATCTGCGGCGGCGCGCCGTCGCCCGCCAACTGGCCGGCGGCCGATTGCAGCCGGCCGAGCAGGCGCTTCAGCAGCGCCACCTCCCCCGGCGCGAGGCCGGCGATGAGGGCCGCTTCATAGGCCAGGGCTAAAGGCGCGATCTCGGCGTGCAGGCTCCGGCCCTCGCCGGTCAGCGCCAGGACGTGGCTGCGGCCGTCGGCGGTGTTCTCCGAACGCCCGATGAGGCGGCGCTTCGCCAGCCCCTGGGCGGCGCGGCTCACCGTCACCTTGTCCATCACCGTGCGCGCGACGATCTGCACCTGGGTCAGCCCGCCGCCCTCCGCCAGCACGCAGATCAGCCGCCACTGCGGCACCGTCAGGCCGAAGCGGTCCTCGTAGGCCCGCGCGATCAGCCCCGACACCGCGTTCGACGCCACCGACAGGCGATACGGCAGGTAGCTGTCGAGCTTCAGCCCGCCTTCGCCCTCCGGGCTTCGCAGGGTTCGCCCTTCGGAGCCTTGGCGAAGAAGGGTCACGGCCCGGCCACTTCCTGCTCGATGGCGCCGAAGATCGAGTGGCGTTTCGCATCGACCATCTGGATGCGCACCACGTCGCCCGCCTTCATGAACGGCGTCACCGGCTTGCCGCCGAGGATGGTCTCGACCGTCCGGACCTCGGCGAGGCATGAGTAGCCGACCCCGCCCTGGTCGATGGGCTTGCCGGGGCCGCCGTCGGCGTCGCGGTTGGAGACCGTGCCCGAGCCGACGATCGTGCCGGCGCCGAGTGCGCGGGTCTTGGCGGCGTGGGCGATCAGGGTCCCGAAGTCGAAGGTCATGTCGACGCCGGCGTCGGCCTCGCCCAGCGGCTTGCCGTTGAGCTCGACCTCCAGCTTCCCGTGCAGCTTGCCGTCCTTGAAGTTCGGGAGCGCATCGGGCGTCACCGCCACCGGCGAAAAGGCCGAGGCGGGCTTGGACTGGAAGAAGCCGAAGCTCTTGGCCAGTTCGCCCGGGATCAGGTTGCGCAGGGAGACGTCGTTGCACAGCATCACCAGCCGGATGGCCGCCAGCGCCGCCTCGCGGCTCGCGCCCAGCGGCACGTCACCGGTCACCACCGCGATCTCGCCCTCCATGTCGCAGCCCCAGGCCTCGTCGGCGAGCGGGATGGGATCGCGCGGGCCGAGGAACCCGTCCGAGCCGCCCTGGTACATCAGGGGGTCGTTCCAGAAGCTCTCGGGCATGTCGGCCGCGCGGGCCTGCCGCACCAGGGCCACGTGGTTCACGTAGGCCGAGCCGTCGGCCCACTGGTAGGCGCGCGGCAGCGGGCTCATCGCCTCGTGCTCGCGGAACCGGGCCTTGGGCACCGAGTCGTGCTCCAGGCTCTCGGCCAGGCCCCGCAGCTCCGGCTCGCAGCGCGCCCAGTCGTCCAGCGCCGCCTGCAGGGTGAGCGCGATCCGGTCCGCCGGCGAGTACCAGGCGAGGTCGTTCGACACGACCACGAGGCGGCCGTCGCGGCCCCCTTTGAGCGACGCCAGCTTCATCCTTCGTTCCCGTCCCTTGTTATCGTTCGCACGCGCTTCACGCCGGCTTCATAGGCCTTCGATTCGTAGACCATGATCTCGACGCGGATGTCGCCGCCGGGCTCACCTTCCCACATGTAGGCGCGTTCGAAACAGACATCGCGTCCATCCGGCGTGAACCCGTCGAAAGTGTCGCCCCAGGGCGTGACCTTGGCCAGCGCCGGCCAGCCCAGGGTGAGCGCCCGGTCCAGTTCGTCCTCGGCCGCGGCCGCCAGGTCTTCGTCCAGGCTCACGAGCCCTTCCAGCTGTCGACGTAGGCGGGGTTCTCGACAGAGGCGGCCGCGTCACCCACGTCCAGCGGGTCGCGGGTGTCGATCATCACCGCGTACTCGTCGGTGGCGGGCTTGGGCTGGGTCAGCATGTTCTTCAGCGCCTTCGGGTGCGGCCCGTGGGTGAAGCCCGAGGGATGGAAGGTCATCATGCCGGCCTCGATGTGGTCGCGGCTGAAGAAGTCGCCGGCGTGGTAGAACAGCACCTCGTCGTAGTCGTCGTTGTTGTGGAAGAACGGGATCTTCAGCGCGCCCGGATCGGTCTCGAAGGGCCTGGGCGCGAAGGTGCAGACGACGAAGCGGTCGCTGACGAAGGTCGAATGCACGCTGGGCGGCAGGTGGTAGCGGTGGCTCACCACCGGGCGGATGTCCTTCACGTTGAGCCGCACCGGCGCGAGCTCGCCGTGCCAGCCGACGGCGTCCAGCGGGTTGTAGGGATAGGTCACCGTCGAGACCTGCCCTCGCTTCTTCACCTCGACCCGCACCTCGCCGGGCTCGGCCTGGTGCGCGCGGAAGGCCTCGTCCATCGCCGGCGTGTCCAGCATCGCCGGGTCGAACAGCGCGTGCGGCCCCATCAGGCCGCGGTCGGGCAGCTTGTAGTGGGTGTTGGTGGCCTGGATCATCAGGATCGCGGTGGGCTCAGTGGGCGCGAGCCGCCACATCGTGCCCCGCGGCAGGTAGAGGTAGTCGCCCGCCGCATAGGCGATGCGGCCGAAGTCGGTGAAGAGGTCGCCGGTCCCCTGGTGGACGAACAGCAGTTGGTCGCCATCGGCGTTGCGCGCCAGGGCGGGCATGGCGTGGGCCAGCTTCCAGAAGCGCACCTCGATGGCGGCGTTCTGCAACACGACGCCCGCCGCCCACGGCGACGGCTCGGCCGCGTTCAGCCGGGCGAGGTCGAAGGCGCGCGGGCGCAGCGGGCCCTCGAAGCTGGTCCAGCCGGTCGGCGGGCGCGGGTGGTAGAGGAAGGCGGCGGGGCCGAAGAACCCCTCCTTCGACATCTCGCGCTCGTACGTGCCTTCGGGCATGTCGGCGTGGGCCTGCCGCGAATGCATGCCCTGCGCGCCCCGCACCGGGATCCAGTCACCCTTCGCCATCTCAGGCCTCGTCCTTGCAGGGGCCGACCGCGGGCGGTTCGCCGTCGGCGATCCGGGCGCGGCGCGTGCCCTCGGTGTTGAAGCTCCAGGCCCGTCGGCTGGGCCGACACCTCCCCCGAGGAAGAGGAACTGGCTCGCCCATCGCGTCAGCCCTTCGCGGGCAGCACGCCGCGGCGGATCTGGTCCAGCTCGATCGACTCGAACAGGGCCTTGAAGTTGCCCTCGCCGAAGCCCTCGTTGCCCTTGCGCTGGATCAGCTCGAAGAAGATCGGGCCGATCATGTTCTCGGTGAAGATCTGCAGCAGCAGGCCCTGGCCCTCGCTGGGCGCGCCGTCGATCAGGATGCGGTCGGCGCGCAGGCGGTTCACGTTCTCGCCGTGGCCCGGCAGGCGCGCGTCGATGCCGTCGAAATAGGTGTCGATGGTGTCCTGGAAGACCACGCCGCGGTCGCGCATCGTCTCGACGGACTCGTAGATGTCGTTCGTGCCGAGCGCGATGTGCTGGATGCCCTCGCCCTTGTAGTCCTTGAGGAATTCCTCGATCTGCGAGTGCTCGTCCTGGCTCTCGTTCAGCGGGATGCGGATCTTGCCGTCCGGGCTGGTCATGGCCTTCGAGACGAGCGCCGTCTGCTTGCCCTCGATGTCGAAGTACCGGATCTCCCGGAAGTTGAAGATCCTCTCGTAGAACTCGGCCCAGGTGGCCATGTTGCCGCGGTGGACGTTGTGCGTCAGGTGGTCGAGGTAGGTCAGGCCGCGCGCGTTCTTCCCGACCATCTCGTCCGCGCCCGGGATCGGGACGAAGTCGACGTCGTAGATCTCCTGCGCGCCGTAGCGGTCGACGAGATAGAGGTTCGAGCCGCCGATCCCCTCGATCGCCGGGATGTTCAGTTCCATCGCCCCGACCGGGCCCACGACCGGCTTCGCGCCGCGCGCGACGGCCAGCTCGAAGGCCCTGGCGGCGTCGCGGACGCGGAAGGCCATGGCGTTGGCCGACGGGCCGTGGGCTGCGCGGAAGTCGGCGGCCTGGCCGGCCGGCTCCATGTTGAGGATGAAGTTGATGTCGCCCTGGCGGAAGCGCAGCACGTTCTTCGAGCGGTGACGCGCCACCGCCGTGAAGCCCATCTTCTCGAACAGGTCCTTCAGCCGCTCGGGCTCGGGCGAGGTGAACTCCACGAACTCGAAGCCGTCGGTGCCCAGCGGATTGTCGAACAGGTCGCGGCCGGCGCTGTCGGCGGACGGGGCGGGGCTCTTCACGTCGTTCATGGCGGTCTCCCTCGGAAGCGCGAAATGGTATCATATGAAACCAGTTTCCGATAGCGCTGCGACGGTGACGTCCGTGCGGAAGAAGGGTCGCGCGACAGCCGGGCCGGCCGCTGCTAGGCAGGGCGCCCGAATCTCCGGCTGGATGACGCATGTTCCGCAAGTTGTACGAGTGGGTGATGGGCCTGGCCCGCTCGCGGCACGCCCCGGCCTCGCTGGCCGCCGTCTCCTTCGCCGAGAGCTCGTTCTTCCCGATCCCGCCCGACGTGATGCTGGCGCCCATGGTGCTGGCCAACCGCGACAAGGCGTTCTTCTACGCCGGCATCTGCACCGCCGCGTCCGTGCTGGGCGGCCTCCTCGGCTATGCGATCGGCATCTTCCTGGAGCCGGTGGGCCAGTTCATCCTGAACGTCTTCGGCCACCCCGAGGGCAAGGCCGAGTTCCAGCGCTGGTTCGACCAGTGGGGCGGCTGGGTCATCCTCATCAAGGGCGCGACGCCCATCCCCTACAAGCTGGTGACGATCACCGCCGGCTTCGCCCACTTCAACCTGGCGCTGTTCGTCGTGCTGTCGGTGATCACGCGCGGGATCCGCTTCTTCGCCGTCGCGGCGATCCTGAAGTACTTCGGCCCGGCCATGCTCCACGAGTTCGAGAAGCGCCTGAACCTCTACTCGGTCCTGCTGCTGGCCCTGATCGTCGGCGGCATCCTCGCCATCAAAGTCTTTTTATAGCCTCGCTTTCCGGTCCATAACGGCGCGCCGATGAACGCGCTTCGTCCCTTCCTCGACCGCTGGCGGCTCTGCGCGCTGGTCGCCGCCGCGGCGATGCTGGCCATCGCCCACGCCTTCGAGACCTTCGGCGGCCTGGCACCCTGCACGCTGTGCCTGCGCCAGCGCGAGGTCTACTGGACGATCCTGGGGCTTGCGGCCGCCTTCATGGTGCTGATCCGCATGCCGGGCGGGCCGCGCTGGCGGGCGCTCACCTGCTGGGTGCTGGCGCTCGCGTTCCTGGCGGGCTGCGGCGTCGCCGTCTACCACGCGGGCGCGGAGTGGAAGTTCTGGCCGGGGCCGCAGGGCTGTGCGGCGACCGGCGCCACCGGCGTCAGCGCCGCCGACATGGCCGCCTTCCTGAACGGCGCGAAGGTCCGGCCGCCGGCCTGCGACGAGGCCGCCTGGGTGTTCGCCGGCCTCTCCATGGCGGGCTGGAACGCGGTGATCTCCCTGGGCCTGGCCGGGCTCTCGGCCCTGGCCGCCCTGCGCGAGCAGGCCAAGCGATGAGCAGCAAGCCCGTCCCGCCGCGCCCCGGCCGTGGCGCCAGCCGCGCCCGCCTCGCCGAGATCCTGCGGGTCGACCACGCCGGCGAGCTCGCCGCCGTGCAGATCTACCGCGGCCAGCGCGCCGTGCTCGAACGCGCCCGCGGCCAGCAGGCGCTCGCCGGCCACTTCGCCGAGATGGAGGCGCAGGAGGCCGAGCACCTCGCCCGCTTCGACAAGCTGCTGACCGAGCGCCGGGTGCGCCCGACGGCGCTGACGCCGCTCTGGCGGATCGCCGGCTTCGCGCTGGGCGCCGGCACGGCGCTGCTGGGCGAGAAGGCCGCCCACGCCTGCACCGAGGCCGTCGAGACGGTGATCGAGGGCCACTACGCCGACCAGATCGCCGAGCTGGCCGAGCGCGACCCCGGCCTCGCCGCCGAGCTCACCAGGTTCCGCGACGACGAACTGGCCCACCGCGACCACGCCGTCGAGGCGGGCGCCCGCGAGGCCCCCGGCTACGGCCTGCTCTCGGCCGTCATCGGCGCGGGCTGCCGCGCGGCGATCAGGATCAGCGAGAAGCTCTGAGCTTCGGCGATTCCCCCACAGGCGCTTGCCGCGCCCGATCCACGCCAAGTTGAGAATCGAGCCAGAAAACAGCCGGAGCGGAGTCGCCAACGGGCGGGAGTTCTGCTTTTGTTCGAGTCAAGGGAGTCGAACCATGGCGGACGGCAGCAGGAATCTCGCGCGCGAATGGAGTTTCGGGGAGGCGCGCCTCGGCTGGGCGACGGCCGCCAGGTCCAGTCTCTGGGCGCGCTGCGGCTGCGGCCGCGAGGCGGTGGTCGATCCGCGGCCCTGGATCGCCCAGGGCCTCAGCCGCCAACTCGTGCGCGACCTGGAGCACCGCCTGCGCTGCGTGTGCGGCGCGCGGCAGGCGCAGCTCGAGATCCGCGGACTCGCCGAAGCGCCCGGCAACGGCGCCGGCGGCATCCACGTGTTCCGCTAGAGCGCGTTCCGAAAAGCGGGAACCGCTCTAGGCGGCGGGGGCCAGGGCGAGCCGGCGCGAGCGGCGCAGCACCGCGCCCATGGCGCCGAAGCCGCCGATCATCAGCGCCCAGGTCGCGGGCTCGGGCACGGCCTGGAAGGCGAAGCTCTGGTGGGCGCTGGCGATGCCGTACTTGCCGGTCTCGGTGATGAAGTTGATGCTGCCGCCGACCGACCCGTAGCCGGTCAGCGCCGTCAGGTAGTTCGCGCCCGAGTAGGTGGCGATGTAGTTGTTCACCGACGCCGAGCTGCTCACCACCGAATAGCCGGGGTTGATCACCTGCCAGATGGCGCCTTGCAGCGCCGCCAGCCGGTCGCGCGTCTCGGCGGTGTTCGGCGCGTTGTCGTAGAGCAGCGTCCCGTAGTTCACGAGGCGGGCGACCTGCACGCGCTGGCCGCCGGTCAGCGTCGTGCCCCCGGAGAACGGCGTGTTCGTCGTGTACCTGGAGTCCGTCGTCAGGTCGTAGTCGTCGTCATAGGCGAGGTTCAGCGCGCCCAGGCCGATGTTGTGGAAGATGTCCACGCAGAAGCCGAGGAAGTTGAACGACTCGCCGACCGCGCTCGCGCCCTCGTAGGCCGTGAACCTGATCGGCGCGAGGTAGGTGTACTCGTCGAACCCGTTCGGCCCGTAGATGTGGGCCGTGCGCGACGTGTCCATGGTGTTGGACGCCAGGAAGTATTGGGTGGCGTCCGCCGGCGCGGCGGCCATCAGGCAGCCGGCGAGCACGGCTGCGGGCGCGAACGCCTTCAGGGCTGCATGAAAACGGGACACGGACGGCCTCCTCCAGGCGGGATCGCCCGGCCCGGAGCAGGATCGGCGCCAGCGCGGCGCCTGTCGGGGGAATTCGGGGAATTTCGGGGGAATTCGGGGAATTGCGGCTCCCCCGCTTTGGGGGTCTCGGGGGAGCCGCGTTTCCGAACGCCTGCTGGGGGAGAGTGAGGCGTTACCGGGGTCGAGGGGCGTCCGGCCTGTGGGGGGAGGGAGGGCCGGGGTCCGTCGACACTCCTCATGTAGGAAGCCGGTGCGGCGTTGGTAGGGCGCCACCGTAACCGGACGGTGTCAAATCCGCCGGGATTGCGGCGGCCCGCGAACCTTTGCGCGAACATTTCAAATCCGTGCGCGTCGGCGCCATCACCGGGCAGGACGGCCGTGCGAAAGTCGGCCACGTCAGGGAAAAGGAGTGAACCCCCCGATGCGCCGCCGACTGATGCTTCTCATCGCCCCCGCCGCCCTCGCCTGCGCGACCGTCGCGGCCGCCCAGCCCGCGCCCCCGCCCGGCGACGTCCGCGTGATCCGCCGCGGCGGCCCGCCGCCCGAGGAGATGAAGGCCCACGTCGAGGCCATGAAGAAGCAGCACATGGAGGACCTGAAGACGGTGCTCCGCCTGCGTCCCGACCAGGAGGCCGCCCTGGCCGCCTTCATGGCGAGCCACGAGCCGCAGAAGATCCAGATGAAGCTGCCCGACCCGAAGGATGGCCCGAAGACGCTGACCACGCCCCAGCGCCTGGACGAGATGGCCAGGCGGGAGGACGCCATGCGCGCCGCCGGCGCCAGGCGCCGCGAGGCGCTGACCAGGTTCTACGCCGCGCTCTCGCCCGACCAGCAGAAGGTGTTCGACGCGCTGCAGCGGCTGCAGGGCCCGCGCGGCCACGGCGGTCCGGGCATGGGCCGCGGCGGTCCCGGCATGATGATGCTGCACGGCGGCCCCGGCGGCGACCGCCGCATCGAGATCCGACGCGAGGTGCGCGGCGGGCCCGGCGGACCGAAGGATGACTGATCCGCGCGCCGATCGGTCGCCGTTCCGGATTGTGGCGAAGTCGCGATGACGGCGCCACAGTCCGCGGCGAGAGGACCCGACATGACCGCCCCCCTGCCCTCCGTCCTGCCGGCGCGCCACATCCTGGTGGTCGAGGACGACACGCAGTTGCGCGAGCAGGTGACGGGCTACCTCGCCGAACATGGCTTCAACGTCCACGCCGCGGCCGACGCCAAGCAGATGGACGCCGTCCTCTCGGCCTCGCCGATCGACCTGGTGGTGCTGGACCTGATGCTGCCCGGCGAGGACGGCCTCTCCATCTGCCGGCGCCTGTCGGCCGAGGGCGGGCCGGCGATCATCATGGTCAGCGCCATGGGCGAGGAGATCGACCGCGTGCTGGGGCTCGAGCTCGGCGCCGACGACTATCTCGCCAAGCCGTGCAGCCCGCGCGAGCTGCTGGCCCGCGTGCGCGCGGTGTTCCGCCGGCTGGAGGAGGTCCGCGGCGGCGCGCCCAAGAAGGGCCGCAGCTATCAGTTCCAGGGCTTCGTGGTGGATGCGCTGCGCCGCCAGCTCCGCGCGCCGAGCGGCGCCACGATCCTGCTGACCTCCGGCGAATTCTCGCTGCTGTCGGCCTTCCTCGACCACCCGCAGCGGATCCTGTCGCGCGACCAGCTCCTCGACATCGCCCGCGGGCAGGACGCCGACGTGTTCGACCGCGCCGTCGACGTGCAGATCAGCCGCCTGCGCCGCAAGCTGCACGCCTGCTCCGACGGCGAGATCATCAAGACGGTGCGTGGCGCGGGCTACATGTTCGACGTGCCCGTCACGCGGCCATGAAGCTGCGGGCGCTGCCCCGCGCCAGCATCGGGGTGCAGTTGATCCTCCTGGTGCTGGCGTGCCTGCTGGCCATGCACCTCGTGCTGTTCGCCATCGTGGGCCTGTTCCCGCCGCCGCGGCCGCCGATCTACCGCGTGGCCGAGATCGCCACCGCCCTCAGCGGCGGCGCGCTCACCGCGCGCGATGGGCGGCCGATGGTGCGCACCGTTTCGGCGACCCTGCCGAAGGCCTTCGCCGAAGGCCCGCGCGGCGGCCGGCCGCCGCCGGTCGAGGCCCTGGCCGCAGCGACCGCCCGGCCGCGCGAGGAGGTGCGGATCGTCCAGCGCCGCCCGAGCGCCCTGGACCGCTTCCTGCGCGAGGACGTCAGCGCCCGGCTCGTCATCGAGCACCGCCGCCGCGGCGGCGGCGGCGGCGGCGGCCGCCACGAACCCCCGCCGCCCGGCGGGCCGGAAGGCGCCGGCGCGCCGACGCCCGATCGCTTCGATCACCGGATCGAAGGCCGCCCGCCGCCCGGCCTGCGCTATCTGCTCATGCGCGAGGCGCCGGTGATCGGCGACTTCCAGGCGGCGATTCGCCGGCCCGACGGCCAGTGGACGATCGTCAGGCCCAGCCCCGAGCCGTTTCCCACCGACTGGCAGCGGCGGATGGCGCTGTTCGTGCTGGCCGCCTTCGGCGTCGTGGCGCCCGCCGCCTTCCTCTTCGCCCGCCGCATCACCGCGCCGCTGAAGCGCTTCTCCGAAGCCGCCGAGCGCCTGGGCCGCGATCCGCACGCCGCGCCGGCGGCGCTGACCGGACCGGCCGAGATCGGCGCGGCGGCCGACGCCTTCAACGACATGCAGGCGCGCCTGCGACGCTACATCGACGACCGCACGGCCATGGTCGGCGCGATCAGCCACGACCTGCGCACGCCGCTGGCGCGCATCCGCTTCAAGATGGAAGGCGCCGAGGGCGGCCTGAAGGACACCGTGCTCGCCGACGTGGTGCAGATGGAGCAGATGATCGCGGGCGTGCTGGCCTTCATCCGCGACGAGTCCACGCCGCGCCGCCGCGAGAAGCTGGACCTGCTGTCGCTGGTGGAGTGCGTGGTGGACGACGCCGCGCTGGTGGGCGGCGACGTGGAGCTGCTGGAGTCCGGCCCCGTGCAGGTGGAGGGCGACGCGGTGGCGCTCCAGCGCCTGTTCGTGAACCTGGTCGACAACGCCCTGAAGCACGCGGGCCAGGCCCGCATTCGCGTCCGCCGCGAGGACGACCAGGCCGTGGTCGAGGTCATCGACGAGGGGCCCGGCCTGGCGCCCGAGGACCTGGAGCGCGCCTTCCAGCCCTTCTTCCGCGCCGACGCCTCGCGCAACCTCGATTCCGGCGGCATCGGCCTGGGCCTGCCGATCGCGCGCTCCACGGCCCGGGCGCACGGCGGCGACGTGGAACTGATCGCCCAGCCGAAGGGCCTCAAGGCGAGGGTGACGCTCCCAGTCGCCTGAACGCGCGCGACGCCTCAGAGTGGGCGCCCGAACTATCGACACTTCGAGTGCCACTATCTAGAATTCCCCCCAACAGGATGTGGGGAGGCCGGCCATGAAGCTGTGGCGGATTCTGGGGGTCGTTCTGGCGGTCCTGCTGGTCGCGCTGGGCGTGGCCTGGATGAACCGCGCGACCGTGCTGTCGATGATCGCCAAGTCGCGGCTGCCGCACGTGGAGCCGAACCGGCCGGTGGTCTGGGCCGAGGGGCCGCCGACGCCGGCCGCGGGCGACCGCCCGCCCAACGTGGTGTTCATCCTGGCCGACGACCTCGGCTACAACGACATCACCTTCAACGGCGGCGGCGTCGCCAACGGCGCCGCGCCCACGCCCAACATCGACTCCATCGGCCATCAGGGCGTTTCGTTCGCCAACGGCTATGCCGGCAACGCCACCTGCGCCCCCTCGCGCGCGGCGATCATGACCGGGCGCTACCCCACCCGCTTCGGCTTCGAGTTCACCCCGGCGCCCGTCGCCTTCGAACGCATGGTCGGCACCGAGGCCGAGCCCGGCGCGATCGTGAAGCCGAAGTTCTTCAAGGACCGCCTCGCCGACATGCCGCCGGGCTCGACCGCCGCCACGTCGGGCGCCGTGAACGTGCTGAGCGTGCCGGGCAGCGAGATCACCATCGCCGAGGTGCTGAAGACGCGCGGCTACCACACGCTGCATTTCGGCAAGTGGCACCTGGGCGGTAAGGCCGGCTCGCGGCCCGAGCAGCAGGGCTTCGACGAGAGCCTGGGCTTCATCTCGGGCGCCTCGATGTACCTGCCCGAGAAGGACAAGGGCGTCGTCAACGCCAAGCAGCCGTGGGACCCGATCGACCGGTTCCTCTGGTCCAACCTGCCCTATCAGGTGCAGTACAACGGCTCGCCGATGTTCGCGCCGCGCGGCTACATGACCGACTACCTGGCCGACGAGGCGGTGAAGGCGATCCACGCCAACCGCAACCGCCCCTTCTTCATCTACTTCGCGCCCAACGCGATCCACACGCCGCTACAGGCCAAGAAGGAGGACTACGACGCCCTGCCGGGGATCAAGGACCACCGCCTGCGCGTCTACGGCGCCATGGCGCGCAACCTGGACGCCAACGTCGGCAAGATCCTGAAGGCGCTGAAGGACGAGGGCCTCGACGGGAACACCCTGGTGATCTTCACCAGCGACAACGGCGGCGCCGGCTACATCGGCCTGCCCGACGTCAACAAGCCCTACCGCGGCTGGAAGTCGACCTTCTTCGAGGGCGGCATCCACGCGCCGTTCTTCATGCGCTGGCCGGGCGCGATCCAGCCGGGCACGCGCTATGCCTACCCCGTCGGCCACGTGGATATCTTCGCCACCGCGGCGGCCGCGGCGAAGGCCGCCACCCCCACAGACCGCAAGATCGACGGCGTCGACCTCCTGCCCTTCGTCCAGGGCAAGGCGCAGGGACGGCCGCACCAGACGCTGTTCTGGCGCTCGGGGCAGTACAAGGTGGTACTCGACGGCGACTGGAAGCTCCAGTCCAGCGAGGCGCAGAAGAAGGTCTGGCTCTACAACCTCGCCGCCGACCCGACCGAGCGTGTCGAACTCTCCAAGGCCGAGCCCGCGCGCACCCAAGCCATGCTGGCGCTCCTGAAGGCGCAGGACGCGAACGAGAACGTGAAGCCGATGTGGCCGTCGCTGTTGCAGGGCCCGATCTTCATCGACCATCCCAGCGGCGTGCCGCAGAAGAAGGGCGAGGAGTACATCCTGTGGGACAACTGACCGGATTCCTGCCGCCCTCCACGAACGACGCCTACCGCGGCGCCCGCGTCGCGGTCTGGTTCCTGGGCCTGCTCACGCTCCTGACCATCGGCCCGGCGCTGATCCACAGCTTCGCGCCCGACGGCGGCGCGAGCGGGATCGCCAGGCTCGACATGGGCGACAAGCGCGACCTGATCGTCGGGACGTTCCGCTGGGAGGGCGCGACGCAGCTCGCGCTCGGCCTGGGCATGCTGGCCGTGGTCCTGCGCTATCGCACGCTGACGCCGCTGTTCCTGGCGCTGGTGATCGTCGAGCGCGGGCTGATGAGCCTGCACGCCTGGGTGCTGACGCCCGACCCCAGCGGCCACCACCCGCCGCAGCACTACGCGAGCCCGGTGACGACCGCGCTCGCGCTGGTGTTCCTGATCCTGTCGCTCCGCCCCCGCAAGGACGCCTAGCCGACAGGTCTCCCTTCCTCCTCGATGGAGGAAGGGCCGGGGATGGTGGTGTGCGCAGGGCCTTACCGGCCGGGCGCGAGAGGCGTCGACGCCAGAAGCGCCGTCTGCCGCACGCCGTAGCCACACCACCACCCAACCCTCCTCCGTCGAGCAGGGCAATCGCATATGGATGCGGGGCGGCCGAAAGGCCGTCAGTCAAACCGCAGAGATCGCGGAGATACGCAGAGGATTCCCGTGGATCCGCGAGCTTCTCTGCGCATCTCCGCGATCTCTGCGGTTCATAAATCGGGCGGACAAGCCGCCCACAAGCCATATGCGATTGCCCTCCTCCATCGAGGAGGAGGGCTTTCGCGGCCGCTTCCGTCGTAATTCCCTGGCGACCCTGCCTGGCTAGAGGAACGCCGCGCCCGGCTTGGTGCGGATGTTGAGCTGGCCCGCCAGGCCCGCCTTGCGGTGGTGCTCGATCTCATGCATCGCCGGCGACGAGGCCATCTCGCGGAACGCGGCGTACGACGGGTATTCGGCCAGGCCGACCGCGTCCCACAGTTCCTCCACCTCGCCCAGCAGGAGGCCGGTGACGACGCCGTTGTAGCGGATGCGCCCGCCCCTGCCCTCGACCAGCGTTCGGACCACCTCGGCGTAGCGCGCATAGGCCTCGGCGCCGGTCAGGTGCGAGTCCGAGCCGTCGGCGTATTCCGCCTTCGCCTTGAACTTCAGCAGGTTGACCATCACGAACGGCCCGTCCTCCTCCCCGCTGAAGAACTCCATCGCCCGCTGCGGCGTGGGCATGACCTCGTTGACGACCTTCATCCGTTCTTTCCCCCTCAGCCCCGACGGCGGATCATGCCGTCGATGATGTCCACGATCTCGGCGTGGCTCACCTCCTGCAGGAAGTGGCCCCCCTTCAGCGTCACGTGCGGCTGGCCCCTGGCGCCCGGCACGCGCGCCTGGAACGGCGCCTCGCCGCCCTGGGTGATCGGATCGCCGTCGCTGAAGGCGGTGATCAGCGGCTTGTCGAAGCGCTCCAGCACCGCCCAGGCGGCCTTGTTCTCCGCGACCTGATCGTGTTCCGGCGTCACCGGCACGAGCGTCGGGAACTGCCGTGCGCCCTCCTTGTAGCTCTCGTCGGGATAGGGCGCGTCGTAGGCGGCGATCTCCTGGGGCGACAGCTCGCGCCCGGAGGCGCTGTTGAGCAGGGCGCCGATCGGCATCTGCGGGACGTTCTGGCTGAGCGCGAGCCACGCCTTGAAGCCGTCGGTCATGCCCGCGCCGGTGGGCAGGCCGGTGTTGCCGACCACGACGCCCGCGAACCGCTCCGGATAGGCCGCCACCAGCCGCAGGCCGATCAGCCCGCCCCAGTCCTGGCAGAAGAGCGTCACGTCCGTGAGGTCGAGGCTGGTCAGCCACTGGCTCATCCAGTCGACGTGGCGCGCGTAGGTGTAGTCGGTCCGCTTCGCCGGCTTGTCCGAGCGGCCGAAGCCGATCAGGTCGGGCGCGACCACCCGATGGCCGCGCGCCGCCAGCCCCTTGATGATGTGGCGGTAGAGGTAGGCCCAGGACGGCTCGCCATGCATCAGCAGCACCACGGCCCCGTCGCGCGGCCCCTCGTCGACGTAGTGCAGGCGCAGCGTCGTGCCGTCGGCGTCGGTCACCTGCGCGTAGCGCGGGGCGTACGGCCAGTCGACCAGGCCGTCGAACCGCGCGTCCGGCGTCCGCAATACCTGCATGCCCGATCCCTCCCGGAACAATATAGTGACATAATGCGTGCCACTATATCGCAGCGTCAAGGCTCGACACCGCCCGCGGGCGCGGGCGAGATGGCCGGGATGACTCGCGCCCCTGCCCTCGCCGACGCCGCGCCCCTCGACGGGCGCCGCCGCCGCGGCCAGGACAACCGCGCGCGCATCGTGGCCGCCATGATGCAGATCGTGCAGGGCGGCGAGGTCGCGCCCAGCGCCGAGCAGGTGGCGGCCCTGGCCGACGTCGGCCTGCGCACCGTCTTCCGGCACTTCCAGGACATGGACAGCCTCTACCGCGAGATGGCGCGGGTGATGGAGGCCGAGGTGCGGCTGATCCTGGACCCGCCGATGCAGGCGAACGACTGGCGCGGGCGGCTGGCGGAGCTGATCGCGCGCCGGGCGCAGGTGTTCGAGAAGATCGCCCCGTTCCGCCGGGCCGCCGACGCCTTCAGGCACCGCTCGAAGTTCCTGGGCTCGGACTATGCGCGCCTGGTCGTGCAGCTTCGCGAGGGCCTGGCGCACGTGCTGCCGAAGGACATCGCCGCCGCGCCCGCCAAGGTCGAGGCGCTGGACCTCCTGATGAGCTTCGAGGCCTGGGCGCGCCTGCGCCGCGAGCAGCAGCTCAGCCCCGAGGCGGCGCAGCGCGTGGTGGAACAGGCGGTGGCGGCGGTCGTGGACGCGTGAGGTCTCCCCCACTTCGCTCATCCCCGCGCATGCGGGGACCCAGGCTTCCTTCAGGGCTTCGCGTCGCCTGCCATGCTCTCTTTCACTTGAGGACAGGAAAGTCTGGGTCCCCGCATGCGCGGGGATGAGCGGTGTTAGCCGGCGGCGAACAGGGCCTCGGCGGCGGCCAGGTCCTGCACGACGTGGCCCAGGGACTTGTAGACCGTCACCTGCCCGGCGCTCTGGCGGCCCGGCAGCGTTCCCGCCAGCACCTGCCCGATCTCGCCCACGACATGGTCGTCGCCGACGATCCCGGCGGCCTTGGCGCGCAGGAACTCGCCGCCCTGGGCCAGCACGCCCTCGCGGCTGTCGGCGATGAAGCGGGACTTGGCCACCAGGATCGCGTCGGCCTCGAGCTGGCTCGCCACGCCCGCGCCCACCAGGTTCACGTGCGTCCCCGGCCGGATCCAGGCGCCCTCCAGGATCGGCTCGCGCGACGGCGTCAGCGTGCAGACGATGTCGGCCTCCGTCACGGCGGCCTGCGCCGTCTCCGCGACCGTCACGGGGACGCCGGCCTCGGGCCCGATGTGGGCGGCGAACTTCGCGGCGCCCTCGGCCGAGCGGCCCCAGACGGTGATCGCCGACAGCTTCCGTACCCGGGAGATCGCGCGGACGTGCGTCTCCGCCTGTTCGCCGTAGCCCAGCAGCGCCAGGCGCGCGGCGTCGGGCCGGGCCAGGGCGTCGGTCGCCACGGCGCTGGCCGCCGCGGTCCGGATCGCGGTGATCGCGCCTGCATGCGCCACGCACACCGGCGCGCCGCTCTCGTAGTCGAACAGCGCCACCACGCCCTGGTGCGACGGCCGGCCCCTGGCGAAGTTGTCGGGATAGACGCTGATCAGCTTGGCGCCGAACACCGCGCGCTCGCCCAGGGCGCCCGGCATGATCCCGAACAGCCGCCCCTCGGCCAGCGGGATGATCGAGCGCAGCAACTGCCGCGTCTCGCCGGCGGAGAACGCGATCATCGCCCTGCGGACGATCGGGATCGCAACGTCGTAGGTGAGCCGGGCGCGGACCTCGGCCTCGTCGATCAGGCGCATGGCCGCGACCTTACGCCTCCAGCTCGATGTCCCAATAGAGGTAGTCGAGCCAGCTTTCGTGCAGGTGGTGCGGCGGGAATTTCCGCCCCCGCTCCTGCAGCTCGAAGGCGCTGGGCCGCCGCGGCTTCAGCCGCGGGTGCATGTGGGCCTCGTGCGGCGTGCGGCCGCCCTTCGCCAGATTGCAGCGCGCGCAGGCGGTGACGATGTTCTCCCAGGTCGTACGCCCGCCGCGCGAGCGGGGGATCACGTGGTCGAACGTCAGGTCGTCGCCCGTGTGGCAGTACTGGCAGGTGAAGCTGTCGCGCAGGAAGAGGTTGAAGCGCGTGAAGGCCGGCGGCCGGTCTTGGGCGACGTAGCTCTTCAGCGACACCACGCTGGGCAGCTTCATCGCGAACGACGGCGAGTGGACTTCCTGGTCGTAGGTGGAGACGACGTCGACGCGGTCGAGGAAGACGGCCTTGATCACCTCCTGCCACGGCCACAGCGACAGCGGATAATACGACAGCGGCCGGAAATCCGCGTTGAGCACGAGGCAGGGCCATCCGGAGGGCGGAGCCTTAAGCACCTGCATGGCAGGGCCTCCGGGAACGCCTGATGGCGACTATGGCGATCGACGTTGAACTGAAGACAGCACCCCAGTGACGGAAATCGACGTGACTGAGGAATCTATAGGCCCGATTCGGAGACAACTCTACGACGACGGGGGCCTGGGTCGGGTTTGACAGGACTTGCGGATGGCCTCGCCCGATCGCGAGGGATGGGCGAGGCTCTATGCGCGGCGCACGTGTCAGGCGCCGAGAACGACGGTGGCGCCCGCCACGGTCAGGGTCAGGCCCAGCACCGCGTAGGTCACGACCATGTCGAGCATCCGGTTCATGAGATGCGACATCGTACTTTTCCTTTCTCTCCATGGGCCCGGCCGATCCGGGCCCCGTCCATCTGGACGGCGTTCAGATAGCAGATATCTGAACGATGTCTAGATGATTGATTATGCCTTTCCGATATACATTTTTGTAATGCTGGCGATCCCCTGCCGGGGGAGCTCAACGACGTCGGTGAGTGGGCGGCTCGTCCGCCCGACTCATGAACCGCAGAGATCGCGGAGATACGCAGAGAAGTCGCGGATCCACCGGAATCCTCTGCGTATCTCTGCGGTTCGAATGACGGCCTTCCGGCCGCCCGAATCCATATGCGATGGCCCAGCCTCGGAGAGGGAGGATCAAAACGAAAAGGGGCCCCGAAGGGCCCCTCCTCGGTTTCCGCCGGGATGGGGAGGGCTCAGATGCCCAGGCCGACCGTGCCCCCTGCGGCCACGAAGCCGAGGAAGAGCAGGAAGGTCGGAACGAACCGGTCGAACTTCGCGAGAGACATGACACACACCTTGAGTTTGTTTCGTTTCTGGGCCCCCGGGGGAGCGGGGGCGTCCTCTTGGACGCGCAAGGGATAGCACTATCTGAACACTGCATAGATCAGCGATTTTGCCGGACGGCTATGCAGAACCGCACATGTGCCGGCTATGCCCCCGATCCGCGCCATCCGGCTTTCGAGAAGGAGGGCGGCACGAAAAAGGGGCCCTCGTCGGGGCCCCTCCTGTCGTCGTCGACCTTTCGGGAGGGGAGTCCCTTAGGCGCCGAGCCCCGCGGTGGCCACGGCCGCGACGAGGCCGAGGAACAGCAGGAACGAGGGCGCCAGACGGTCGAAGAGCCGTTCGAAGTTTGCGAGAGACATGACACACACCTTTCAGTTTGAACCCCAGGGGAGTGGGGCCGTTTCTTATTTGAACAGCGCTTAGATGGGTATGTGGACCTTGACCGTCAATGGCATCTGTACAGCGCTCAGATGTGAAATTATGGTAATGTCATGAGCGAAGCCAAAACCATCGAACCGCGCCCCTACCATCATGGCGATCTGAGGCGCGCCCTGGTGGACGCGGCCCGCAGGCTCCTCGAGGCCGAAGGCCCGAGCGCGCTGTCGCTCCGCGCCGTGGCGCGCGAGGCCGGGGTCAGCCCGGCGGCGCCCTACCACCACTTCAAGGACAAGGCCGAACTGCTCGACGCCGTGGCCCACGAGGGCTGGGAGATGCTCCAGATGGCCATGACCGACGCCAAGGCCGGCGTCGAAGGCCGCGAGCAGCTCACCTCCATCGGCATCGCCTACGTCTGCTTCGCCCGCGACAACCCCGCGCTCTACCGCGTCATGTACGACGCCGCCCGCGACAAGGAAGCGCTGCCGATGGACGTGGAGGACGCCAATCCCGAGAACGGCAACGCCTACTGCCTGGTGCGCGACACCATGATCGAGCAGGGCGCCGACCCCCGCGCCGAGACCCACCTGGAGCTGGCCACCGTGGCCGCCTGGTGCGGCGCGCACGGCCTGGCCGAGATGGCCGGCTTCAAGCAGTTCGACCACCTGAAGGCCGAGCTGGGCGGCGAGCGTCCGTTCCTGGACGCCGTCTTCAGGCACATGGGCCTGTTCCCCACCCACGCCCACGACTGATAAGCCCAGGCGGGTGTTCGCCACCCGCTTCGCGCCCTCGCCCACCGGATACCTGCACAAGGGCCACGCCGTCTCGGCGCTGACGGCGTTTACGGCCGCGCGCGCGGCCGACGGCCGCTTCGTGCTGCGCATCGAGGACATCGACGCCACCCGCTGCCGGCCCGCGTTCGAGGCCGCGATCTGCGAGGACCTGGCGTGGCTGGGCCTCGACTGGGAGACGCCGGTGCGGCGGCAGTCCGAGCACGCGGACGACTACCTGGCCGCGCTGGGCCGGCTGGAGGCCGACGGCCTGCTCTACCGCTGCTTCCGGACCCGCAGGGAGGTCGCCGAGGCGATGGCGTCGGCGCCGCACGGGCCGATGGAGGTGTTCCGCAGCGGCCCGCTCCCACCGGACGAGGAGGCGCGGCGCCTGGCGGCCGGCGAGGCCTTCGCCTGGCGGCTGTCCCTGGACGCGGCCGAACGCAAGCTGGGCGGGTTCGCCGGCCTCGATTTCCTGGAGGAGGACGAAGGCCGGATTCCGGCGCGGCCCGAGCTCGGCGGCGACGTGGTGCTGGCGCGCAAGGACGTGGGCGTGGCCTACCACCTGGCCGTCACCGTGGACGACGCCTTGCAGGGGATCACCCACGTCATCCGCGGCCGCGACCTGTTCGAGGCGACGCACGTGCAGCGGCTGCTGCAGGCGCTGCTGGGCCTGCCGACGCCCGCCTACCGCCACCATGGCCTGCTCGTCGGGCCGGACGGCCGGCGCTTGGCCAAGCGCGACAGGGCCGAGACGCTGCGGTCGCTGCGCGAACAGGGTATGACGCCGGCCGACCTTCGCAAGGAGCTGGGCTTTGGCTGAGGCCGCCGCCCCGGAGCTGACGACCCACGAGCGCTGGCAGGCCGTGGCCGTGCTGGTCATGGGCGCGTGCGTCATCGGGCTCTCGGCGATCCTGGTGCGGCTGTCGCACGTCGGCCCCTCGGCGGCGGGGTTCTGGCGGCTGGCCTTCGCCATGCCGCTGCTGGCGCTGATGACGCTCCGGTCCACGGGCGGGCTCGGGCCGCCGCCGAGGATGGCGCTGCTGGCTGGCCTGTTCTTCTTCCTCGACCTCGCCTTCTGGCACTACGGCATCCGCTACACCTCGGTGACCAACGCCACGGTGCTGTCGAACCTGACGCCCGTCGTCGTCACCGCCTTCGCGTGGATCTTCCTGAAGCAGCGCCCGCGCATGCTGTTCCTGGCCGCCGTGCTGGCCGCCGTCGGCGGGGCGTGGCTGATGGCCATCGAGAAGGGCGGCGGGGCGCTCGTGAACCAGCCGCTGGGCGACCTGCTCTCGCTGATCACGGCCTTCTGGTATGCGCTCTACTTCCTGGCCATGGCCGAGGGCCGCAGGACCGAGGGCGCGAGCAAGCTGATGCTGTGGGTCGGCGTCGTCGGCGCCCCGCTGCTGTTCCTGACCGCGCTCGTGCTGCGCGAGCCGATCCTGCCGGCCGACCTGATCGGCTGGGGCGCCTGCGTGGGCCTGGGCCTGATGCACGTGACCGGCCAGGGCTCGATCGCCTGGGCCATGGGCCGGCTGCCGACCTCGACCGCCTCGGTCGTGGTGCTGATCCAGCCGGTGGTCGCCGCCATCCTGGGCTGGATCCTGTTCGCCGAGGCCATCGGCCCGCTCCAGGGCCTGGGCGCCGCGATCACGCTGGGTGGCATCGTGCTCGCGCAGTGGGCGTCTAGGAAGCGCTGACACACGTCATCCGCCGGCTTGTCCGGGGGACCCATTGGGCTGTGAGATTCCGGACTATCGCAGCAGCAAAGCTCTGCCCAACTCACAGCTCAATGGGTGGCCCGGACAAGCCGGGCCATGACGATCAGAGGGAATAGGCGATACGCGCGGTCTCGATGCGGGCGAGCTTCTCGTGGAAGGCGGTCCAGTCGTCGGCTTCGGCGATGAAGGCCCAGAGCGCCTCGATCTGGTCGTAGAGCAGTTCTTCGGGTTCGGCCTGGGCGAAGTAGGCGTGGGCCAGGCGTTCGGGCCGCTCGGGCGCATAGGCCGCGAGGCGCTCGCGGAACCCGGCGAAGGCGTCCTCGGCGTAAAGGTCGGCGCGGGGGCCGGCCATCGCGCGGTCGGCCGAACCGCAGAACCAGTCGAAGAAGAACGGCTCCCAGCGCAGCCGCTCGCCGCCCTCGGCCATGCCCTGGAAGCTCGCCTGGACGAGCTCCGCGTCCTCCTCGGCGCTCTTCGGCCGCACGCCGAGGCGGACCAGCATCGCGGCCATCAGCTCGGCGCGGTAGGCGGGGCCGAAGCCGTTGAGCGCGTCGACCAGGGGATCGCTGCCGGTGACGAGGCTGAGGCAGCCGGCGAGCTGCTGCAGGTTCCAGAACACCGCCTCGGGCTGGCGGCCGAAGCTGTAGAGCCCGGCCGAGTCGAAGTAGGCGGCGACGAAGTTCGGGTCCGAGTACGGGAGGAACCGGTAGGGCCCGTAGTCGAAGCTCTCGCCCGTGATGTTCATGTTGTCGGTGTTGAGCACGCCGTGGACGAAGCCGGCGCTCATCCAGCGGGCCGTGAGCCGCGCCGCCTTGCCGACCACCGCAGCCAGCAGCGCCGCCGGCCGGTCGTTCTGACCCTCAAGGTCCGGATAGTAGAGTCGGGTCACGTGGTCGACGAGGGCGGCGACCCGGTCCTTCGCCTCGAAGAAGGCGTGGCGCTGGAAGCTGCCGAAGCGGACGTGGCTGTGGCTGAGCCGGACCAGCACCGCCGAGCGCGTCGGGCTGGGCTCGTCGCCGCGCACCAGCGCCTCCCCGGTCTCGATCAGGGAGAACGACCGCGAGGTCGGCACGCCCAGCGCCTCCAACATGGCCGTCGCCAGCACCTCGCGCACGCCGCCCTTCAGCGTGAGCCGCCCGTCGCCGCCGCGCGACCACGGCGTCTGGCCCGAGCCCTTCGTGCCGAGATCGAGCAGCCGGCCGCTTCCGGCCTCGCGCAACTGGGCGAACAGGAAGCCGCGCCCGTCGCCGAGGTCGGGGTTGTAGGTGCGGAACTGGTGGCCGTGATAGCGCTGGGCCACCGGCGGGTCGATGTTGCCCGGGAGCGGCCGGAAGCGGCCGAAGTGGGCGATCCATTCCGCATCGGTCAGGCCGTCCAGGCCCACGGTCGCCGCCGCGCGGTCGTTGCGGAAGCGCAGGATGGTCTCGGGGAAATCGGCCGCCCGCACCGGATCGCAGAACTCGGACCCGAGGGCGGGGAACTGCGGGTCGGGTCGATAAGCGGCGGACGGCGGCATGCCGCGCACCTAGCCGTGCGGCGGCGACGGCCGCAACAGCTAGCGGATGCCCAGGAAGCCCAGGACGGCCAGCACGACGACCACCAGGCCGACCAGGTAGATGATCCCATTCATGGCGCGGCTCTCTCCTCGCGTCCCCCAGGCGCCGAGAACGCGGAGAAACGGAAGGCCGTTCCTCCCAACGCCTGTCATCCCGGTTTCGCCCCCGCTGTCATCCCGGTTTCGCGAAGCGAAGACCGGGACCCAACCGTCGGGCGTATCGATGGTTGGCGGGCGGCCCTGACGGTCGGGGCCAGATCACGATCTCAGAGCACCGGACGGTTGGGTCCCGGTCTTTGGCTGCGCCAAAACCGGGATGACAATCGGTGGGGGTTACCCGATGCGCACGCCCATGGCGCCGTCGACGGGCAGGATCGCGCCGGAGATGAAGCTGGCCTCGTCGGAGGCGAGGAAGAGGGCGGCATAGGCGGTGTCCCAGCCGGTGCCCATCTTGCCGCCGAGCGGCACGCGGGCGTCGCGCTCGGCCCGGACCTCGGCGGTGGAGCGGCCGCTGGCGCTGGCGATGCCCGAGACCGCCATGGGCGTGTCCATGTAGCCCATCATGATGGCGTTGCAGCGCACGCCGTAGCGGGCGTTGGACTGCGCCACGCTGGTGGTCAGGCGGTTCACGCCGGCCTTGGAGACCTCGTAGGCGAGCTGGATGCCCCCCGCCCGTGCCGCCAGCGACGAGATGTTGACGATCGAGCCCCCGCCCTGCTCGCGCATCACCGGCAGCGCCGCCTTGATGGTCAGCCACATGCCCTTGAGGTTGACCGCGAGGATGCGGTCGAAGGCCGCCTCCTCCAGCCGGTGGGCGGGGCCGTCGCCGCCGCCGATGCCGACGTTGTTGATCAGCACGTCCAGCCGCCCGAACCGCGCCTTGGCCTCGTCGACCACGCGGGCGCAATCGGCGGCCTTGGCGATGTCGGCGCCGATGGCGTGGGCCGCGCCGCCCTCTTCGACCACCATGGCGGCGGTCTCCTCGGCGCGGTCGGCGACGCGGTCGACGCAGAGCACGCTCGCGCCTTCCCGGGCGAACAGCAGCGCCATGGCGCGGCCGTTGCCGACCGTCTCGCCCGGAGTCTGGCCGGCGCCGACCACCACCGCGACCTTGCCCTCGAGGCGGCGCGCCATGTCAGTAGCCCTTCAGCTCGGGATCGAGCGTCTGGCCCTCGTCGAGCTGCACGCCGAAGGTGTTCAGGATCATCGAGACCTGGGTGTACTGGCCCACGGTGAACACCAGATCCATGCACTGCTTCTCCGTGTAGTGCTTCCTGAGCTCGGCCCATGTCGCATCCGTGACGAAGTGGTCGTGGTGGAGTTCGTCCGACGCCTTGATCAGCACCGCGTCGGCCGGCTTCCAGCCGGCGCCGGCGCCGCGCTTGATGGCCTCGATCTCGGCCTCGGTCAGGCCGCTCTGCAGGCCGATGCGGCTGTGCTGGGTGAATTCGTAGCCGCTCTTGCAGAGGTAGCCGATGCGCAGGATCACGATCTCGCGCTCGCGCGCCGGCAGGTCGTTGCGCCGCGACAGCACATAACCGCCCCAGTCGTTGAACCGGCTCAGCGCCTTGGGCGCGCGCGCCAGGGTGCGGAAGATGTTGAGCACGCCCATCGTCCCGTTGCGGACCGGCTTCAGCGCCTCCTCCTGGTCCGGGGTCATCTCGCCGTCGGCGAGCGGGGCGATCCGCGGCTGGGTCAGTCTCATGGCGTTTCCTCGAACATCCGGTCTTTGCGGGCACCTTAGAGCCGCCGGCCGATTTCGCTAGAGCGGCGCCGGAGCGGTTGCTAGGCAAGGGCGATGTCGTCCCGGTCGACCCTCGAGTTCCTGAAGACGGAGACCGGCTCCGGCCTGCTGCTGGCCGCCTCGGCCTTCGCCGCGATCCTCTGGGCCAATTCGCCGTGGGCCGGGGTCTACGACGCGCTGACGCACACGGCGGTTCCGGTGCAGGTCGGGCCGTTCTTCCAGGAGATGAGCCTCTCCGGCTGGGTGAAGACGGCGCTGATGCCGATCTTCTTCTTCGTCGTGGGGCTGGAGATCAAGCACGAGATCCTGCGGGGCGAACTCTCGAACCCCCGGCGCCTCGCGCTGCCGATCCTGGCGGCCGCCGGGGGCGTGATCGCGCCGGCCCTGATCTACCTGGCGATCAACGGGATCGGCGGCGGGCGCATGGAAGGCTGGCCGGTGCCGACCGCCACCGACATCGCCTTTGCGCTGGCGGCGCTCGCCGTGGCGGGGCCGAAGCTGCCGCCGACGCTGCGGGTGTTCCTGCTGACCCTGGCCATCGCCGACGACCTCGTCGCCGTGGTGCTGATCGCCGCGCTCTACACGACGGAGCTCAGGTTCCCGATGCTGGCGGGCGCGGCGGTGACGACCGCGGTGCTGGCCGCCATGGGCCGCTGGCGCGCCGCGCCCTACGCCTTCTGGGCGGCGGGCGGCCTGCTGCTCTGGGGCTTCACGCTGGAATCGGGCGTGAACACCTCGCTGGCGGGCATCGCCGCGGCCTTCTGCTTCCCGCTGGAGCCGAAGCGGCCCGGCGGCCAGGGCGTGCTGGCCGAGACCATGGAGGCGCTGCACCCCTACGTCGCCTTCCTGATCCTGCCGCTGTTCGCCTTCACCGCAGCGGGCTTCACGCTGGGCGCCGAGACCGGCAAGGCGCTGGGGCCGGTCAGCCTGGGCGTGGCGGCCGGCCTCTTCTTCGGCAAGCAGATCGGCGTCTTCGGCGCCGCGGCGCTGGCCATCGGGCTGAAATGGGCGCGCCGGCCCACGGGCGCGAAATGGCTGGAGCTCTACGGCGTCTCGGCCCTCTGCGGCGTCGGCTTCACGATGAGCCTGTTCATCGGCGCCCTGGCCTTCCCCGACGCCGACGCCGCCCACCAGACCCAGGTGCGGGCGGGGGTGATCGTGGGCTCCCTGGCGTCTGTGCTCCTGGGCGCGATCGTGCTGCGGATCGGCGCCGCACGGCGGGCCGCCGAGGGCGCAGGCTAGACCATTCGGCGCTTGGGTTGGTCCGAGGCCGGGAAGCCGAATGGTCTAGATGTCGAAGAGGGTCGGCGCGTTCTCGGCCGGCGGCAGGCGCGCCTTCAGGAGGCAACTGAAGCCCGACGTTTCGTAGCGCATGGTCGCCGAGCCCCGCAGCTCGCTGCGCAGGCCGCGCTCGATGAGGCGCGAGCCGAAGCCCCGGCGCGTGGGCGGCGAAACCGGCGGCCCCTGCGACTCCGCCCACGTCAGCGAGAGCTCGCGGCTGGCCGCGTCGAAGGCCCAGGTGACGTCGATCCGGCCGCGTTCGACCGACAGCGCGCCGTACTTCACCGCGTTGGTGGCGAGTTCGTGCAGGACCAGCGCCATGGTCAGCGCCGCCGCGGGTTGCAGCCACACCTCGGGCCCCTCGACCCGCACCTGGACCGACGCGACCGGCACGAAGGGCCGCAGCGCCCGCTCTGCGACGCCCTTCAGCGCCGCGCCGTGCCACCTCTCGCGGGTCAGCAGCTCATGCACCTCGGAGAGGCCCAGGAGGCGCGCCTCGAACTTGCCGTAGGCCCGCTCCGGGTCGGGCTCGTGGCGCAGGGTCTGGGACGCCATCGACTGGACGGTGGCCAGCGTGTTCTTCACCCGGTGGTTCAGCTCGTTGATCAGCAGGCGGAGCTGGCCCTGGTAGCGCTGCTGCTCGCGCTCGGCCTGCTTGCGCGCCGAGATGTCCTCGATGATCGAGACGAAGTAGTCCGGTTCGCCCGTCGGCGTGCGCACCAGCGACACCGTCAGCCCGATCCAGACCACCCCGCCGCCCTTCCTGAGGTAGCGCTTCTCCAGCGAATAGGTGGTGATGCGGCCGTCCAGCAGCGCCTCGGCCTGGGCGACGTCGGTGTCGAGGTCGTCCGGGTGCGTGATCTGGTGGAAGGTGAGCTGCGTGATCTCGGCGCGGGTGTATCCGCAGATCTCGCAGAAGCGGTCGTTGACCTCCAGGAACCGGCCGTCGGGCGAGACGCGCGCGGCGCCCACCGCCACCTGGTCGAAGATCGCGCGGTAGCGGGCCTCGGCGGCCTCCAGGCTCATCCGCGCCTCGACCTCCTCGGTCACCACTTCGGTGTAGAGCACGAGGCCCCCGATCTCGCCGGCGTCGCTGCGCCAGGGCGCCAGCGACCAGCGGACCCACATGATCGAGCCGTCGGGCTGCGGGAACGGATCGGCGGGGTGGTTGCGCTCCTTGCCGTCCTTCAGCACCTGGGCGTGAAGGTCGCGCCAGCGCTGCGGCACCGCGGGGAAGACGTCGTAGTGCAGCCGCCCGACCAGGGGCGTGTCGGCCGGCAGGCCCTGGTCGGTCAGGAACCGCCCGGACGCGGCCAGGTAGCGCATGCCGCGGTCGAAGAGGGCGATGCCGATCGGCGCGTGGCGGATCGCCGTGAAGACGCTGGAGGGCGGAGACACGGTATCCAGAACGTCGTTGCCCTTCCGTCCGGTCACAACGGCTGCACCGCTCGCGGCGGCAAGCTCCGCCGCAGCCGCAGTGGAAGGCGGGGCGACTGTCCGGTCAAGCAAAAGGGCCACCCGAGGGCGGCCCTTCGCATCACGCTGATTCGGAGGCCTTATTCCGCCGCCGGCTTCGGCGCGTAGCCGAGCATGGCCTTGGTCTCGAGGAACTCGTGGAAGGCGTAGTCGCCCCACTCGCGCCCGTTGCCGCTCATCTTGTAACCGCCGAACGGGGCCATCATGTCGCCGCCGCCGCCGTTGATCGACACCTGGCCGGCGCGAAGCTTGGCGGCGACCTTGCGGGCCTTCTCCAGGTCTTCCGCCTGCACGTAGGCGGCCAGGCCGTACTCGGTGTCGTTGCCGATGTCGATCGCCTGCTCGACCGTCTCGTAGCCGAGGATCGAGATCACCGGGCCGAAGATCTCCTCCTTGGCGATGGTCATGTCGTTGGTCACGTTCGCGAAGACGGTCGGCTTCACGTAGTAGCCCTTGTCGAGGCCTTCGGGCCGGCCCGTGCCGCCGATCACGAGGGTGGCGCCCTCGTCGATGCCGGCCTGGATCAGCTTCTGGATCTTGTCGAACTGGACCTTGGAGACCACGGGGCCGAGCTGGCTGTTGCCGTTCGGGTCGCCGACGGTGACGCCGGCGGCGGTTTCCCGCGCCACCGCGATCGCCTCGTCCATCCGCTTGGAGGGGACGAGCATGCGGGTCGGCGCGTTACAGGACTGGCCCGAGTTGGTCATCATGGTGGCCACGCCACGGCCGACGCCCTTCGCGAACGCGCCGTCGTCCAGCACGATGTTCGGGCTCTTGCCGCCCAACTCCTGGGCCACGCGCTTGACGGTGGCGGCGGCCGCCTTGGCCACTTCGATGCCGGCGCGGGTCGAGCCGGTGAACGACACCATGTCGACGTCCGGGTGGCTGGAGATCGCCGCGCCCACCGTCGGGCCGTCGCCGTGGACCAGGTTGAACACGCCGGCCGGCACGCCCGCCGCATGCATGATCTCGGCGAAGATGTGCCCGCTGAAGGGCGCCACTTCCGACGGCTTCAGCACCATGGTGCAGCCCGTCGCGATGGCCGGGGCCACCTTGCAGACGATCTGGTTCAGCGGCCAGTTCCAGGGGGTGATGAAGCCGCAGACGCCGATCGGCTCCTTGACGATCATCGTCGGGCCGCGGTCTTCCTCGAACTTGAAGTTCTTGAGGACCTCGGTGGTGGTGGCCAGGTGCGCCATGCCGATCGGAACCTGCGCGCGCTGGGCGAGCGACGCCGGGGCGCCCATCTCCTCGGTCACCGCGGTCGCGAGGTCGCCGAAGCGCTTCTGGTATTCGGCCAGGATGCGGCCCAGGACCTCCAGGCGCTCTTCGCGGCTGGTCTGGCTCCAACTGTCGAACGCCTTGCGGGCCGCCTTGCAGGCCGCGTCCACGTCCGCGGCCGAGCCCATGGCGATCTTGCCGGCGACCTGTTCGGTGGCGGGGTTCTCGACGTCGAGCGTCTTGAGGCCGCCGACCGGGTCCACCCACTTCCCGTCGATGTAGAACTTGAGGTACTCGCGCATGACGTCCTCCGTCTTTGTCGTTCAATCTTGTCGTTGGGGATCGAGGCGCGCGCACGCCCCACCCGTCAAACGCTCATTTTAGTGATCGGCGTTAAGGTGGGAAGCCCCTGCCTTGGCGTCAGGCGACGAAGTTGCGCGTTTTGACCGAAGCCTTGCGACGCCGGGCGGCGGTCGCTAAAGCCCGGATCGGCAATTCCCGGAGGCCCCATGAGCGGCATCTACATGATCCTCGCGTTCCTCGCCGTCATGGCGGCGCTGAACTTCTTCGAGTTCGGCCGCCTCGACTGAGGCGGGATATCCCGTGGCCGGCCGCGGCGCAGCACTGGTGACGGGCGGCGCGCGGCGGATCGGCCGCGTGCTGGCGGCGACGGCCGCCGAGGCCGGCTATGACGTCGCCCTGCACGCCCGCGCCGTCGACGACGATGCGGAAGCCGCCGCCGGAGAGGTCCGCGCCCGGGGCCGCAAGGCGCGCATCGTCACCTGCGACCTGCGCAAGGAAAGCGAGACCGTCGCCCTGGTCGGCGAGGCCGAGGGCGAGCTCGGCCCCGTCACGCTCCTGATCAACTGCGCCTCCGTCTTCGAGGAGGACGCCTTCGCCGACATGAACCGCGCCTCGTGGGACCTCCACATGGAGACCAACCTGCGTGCGCCCTTGGTGCTCGCCCAGGTGTTCGCGCGGCGCCTGCCCGCCGACCGCGAAGGCCTGATCGTCAACGTGCTGGACCAGCGGGTCCTGCGGCCCGGCGCCCATTTCTTCTCCTACACCCTGTCCAAGGCCGCGCTGTGGGACGCGACGAGGATGCTGGCCCAGGCGCTGGCGCCGCGCATCCGCGTGAACGGCATCGGGCCCGGCCCCACCCTGCCCTCGATCCATCAGGACCAGGCGGCGTTCGACGCGGAGGTCGCGAGCACCCTGATGCGGCGGCCCTCGTCGCCCGAGCAGATGGCGGCGGCCCTGCGCTACCTGATCGACGCCCACGCGGTGACCGGCCAGATGATCGCCGTCGACTCGGGCCAGCACCTCTCATGAGCCAGGCCCCGGGAGATCTGACCGCCAGCAAGGTGTTCGTGACCGGCCTCAAGGTGCAGGCCCAGATCGGCGTCTATCGCCACGAGATCGGCCGCGTGCAGCCGCTGATCGTCGACGTCGAACTCGACGTGCCCACCAACGCCTCGGACCGCCTGGCCGAGACCGTCAACTACGAGACCATCCTGCAGGCCGCGCAGGATCTCGCCGGCGGCGGCCACATCGACCTCGTCGAGACCTTCGCCCACCGGCTGGCCGAAGCCTGCCTCCAGGACGCCCGCGTCACCCGCGCCCGCGTCCGCATCGAGAAGCCCCTGGCGCTCGCGCCGCACGCGGTGGGCGCCGGCGTGGAGATCGTGCTCGCCCGCGCCTGAGGCCGGGTGTCCAATTTGTAACGGAGTTACATCTTCCGCCCGCGGAGCGGTGGGGCCATTTCTTTGTGCGGGAGCCCGATTTCCGGGCGTGGAGGACCAAAGAACCTACGATGACCGACCTTTATCGCACCGAAGACAAGACGATGCCGGCGGTGTGCTACGCGCTCTACCTGCTGGGCTTCGCCACGGGCGGCCTCACCGCACTCATCGGCGCCGTCATCGCCCACGCGCAGCAGGGGACGGCGGGCCCCGACATGCGCACCCACTACACCTACCTGATCCGCACCTTCTGGGGCTTCCTGCTCCTGGCGGTGGCCGCCGCCGTCGTGGCCGGCGTGTTCTGGCTCGTCGGCCTGCCGCTGACGATCATCGGCATCGGCTTCGCCTTCTGGGGCGTCGCGGGCCTGATCTGCGCCGTGCCGATGGTCTGGTTCGGCGTCCGCTGCATCGTGGGCCTCGTGTACCTGAGCCGCGGCGAACCCCACCCGCGCCCGTACGCGCTGCTGGCCTAGAACCCCGCCACGCCGTAATGACAGTGTCATTACGGCGTGGTAGCCTTTCGGCATGAGCGCCCAGCCGAAACGCGAAACCCTGAACCTGCGGATCAAGCCGGAGGTGCGCGACATCATCGACCGCGCCGCCGAGCTCCAGGGAAGAAGCCGCACGGATTTCGTCCTCGACGCGGCCCGGCGCGCGGCGGAGGAGGCGCTGCGGGACCAGCCTTTCATCATGGTGAGCCGGGAAGCCTACGACGCCTTCCTCAAGCGCCTGGACGAGCCACCGAACCCGAACGCGCGGCTGCGGAAATCTCTGAGCAAGAAGCCGGCCTGGGAATAGCGTGGCGGTCCGGTCGCCCGAGTCGTTGGGCGAGCATCATGACCTGTCGCGCTTCAACTGCGGGGTGGCGTCGCTCGATCAATGGCTCATCCGGCGGGCTCGGTCGAACCAGGTCGCGGGCGCGTCGCGAACCTACATCCTGGCCGACGGCGCCGAGGTGCTCGGATACTATGCCCTGGCGTCCGGAGCCGTCGCCATAGGCGCCGCGCCGGGTCGCTTCCGTCGCAACATGCCCGAACCCGTCCCCGTAGTTCTATTGGGCCGCCTCGCGATCAGCCGCGACCATCAGCGGAAGGGGCTGGGCAACGACCTTTTCACCGACGCGGTTCGGCGGGTGCTTCAGGCTTCCGAGTTGATCGGAATCCGAGGCCTCGTCGCTCACGCGGAGTCGGAAGAGGTCGTCGCCTTCTATCGGGCGATGGGGCTCGAACCGTCGCCGCTATCTCCGCTGAACCTCATGGCCACGCTGTCAGACCTGCGCAGCGGCTTCGGCTGAGGTTCGCGTCAGGCCTCCACCAGCTCCCGCCGCACCAGCCGGGCGTAGTCGTCCATCAGGCTGAGCGAGATGTTGCCCGGCCGGAACGTGTACTCGCCGATCTCGGCCACGGGCGTGACCTCGGCCGCCGAGCCCACCACGAAGCACTCCGAGAAGGTCGAGAGCTCCTCGGGCTTGATGTGGCGCTCGATCACCTCGAACCCCTTCCTCTTCGCGATCCGGATCACCGTCTGGCGGGTGATGCCGTTCAGGAAGCAGTCGGGCGTGGGCGTGTGGATCACGCCGTCCTTGATGAAGAACACGTTCGAGCCGGTGCTCTCGGCGATGTAGCCCCGGTAGTCGAGCATCATCGCGTCGGTGTAGCCTTCCTTCTCGGCCGCATGCTTCGAGATCGTGCAGATCATGTAGAGGCCGGTGGCCTTGGCATGGACCGGCTCGGTCTCGGGGCTCGGGCGCTTGTACTTCGCCCAGGTGAGGCGGATGCCCCTGGCCTTCTCCTCGGGCGAGAAGTACGAGGGCCACTCCCAGCAGGCGACCGCCACGTGGATCCTGGTGTTCTGGGCCGAGACCCCGATCATCTCCGAGCCGCGCCAGGCGATGGGGCGGATGTAGGCGTCGGTCAGGCCGTTCCTGGCGCAGACGTCCTTGCAGGCCTGGTCGATCTCGGCCACCGTGAACGGGATTTCGAAGTCCAGGATCTCCGCGGACTTGAACAGACGCTCGGTATGCGCCGTCAGCTCGAAGATCTCTCCGCCGTACATCCGCTCACCTTCGAACACGGCCGACGCATAGTGCAGGCCGTGGGTGAGTACGTGCACCTTCGCCTCGCGCCAGGGCACGAACCGGCCGTCCAGCCAGATCCATCCGTCGCGGTCGTCAAAGGGAACGAGAGACATTTGCGGAGTACCTCCTTTCGCAGGGGTCCCTTGAACCCGCCGTTCGCGGCCACGTCAAACGAATTGACCCCGACAAGGGCCACCCGGGCATGAGTGGCCCCGCCGATCCCCGCCTGATCCTGCACGAGGACGAGCTCGACGCCGGGATCGAATTGATGCTGCTGGCCGAGGCCTCGCTATGGGCGGCGGTCGACCAGGGGCTGGAGGCGGAAGGCCTGGGCCTCGGCCGCTCGCACTGGCGCGCGACCTTCCTGCTGCGCCGGCGGCCGGGCATCGGCGTGCAGGAGCTAGCGCACCTCACCAGCCTGTCCAAGCAGGCCACGAGCCGCATCCTGGTCGACCTCGAGGGCAAGGGCCTGGTCGAGAAGCAGGCCGGGGACCTCGACGGCCGCCGCCGCACGGCCGCCCTGACCGAGCGGGGCGCCGCGTTCGAGGCCGCGATCGGGGAGCGCCTGCGCAACGTGCTGTCGCGCGCCTATCGCACGGGCGGGCTGGACGGCGTGGCCGGCGCGCGCGCCATACTGGCGGCGATGGCCGGGGGACGGACGCGGCGTCCCATGCCCGGCGGAGGACGCCCATGAGCTTCTCGGACGCGCCGCCGCGCAACCGGCACCTCCTGGTGGTCGACGACGACGACCGCATCCGCGACCTCCTGAAGGAGTACCTGACGCGCGCCGGCTTCCGCGTGACCGCCGCGGCGGGGGGCGCGCCGGCCCGGCGGCTGCTCTCCACGCTCGACTTCGACCTGGCGGTGTTCGACGTGATGATGCCGGGCGAGGACGGCTTCTCGCTGACGAGGTGGCTGCGCGAGCAGCGCGGCGTGTCCGGCCGCACGCCCGTCCTGATGCTGACCGCCAAGACCGAGTCCGCCGACCGGATCGAGGGCCTGAAGCTGGGCGCCGACGACTATCTCGGCAAGCCGTTCGAGCCCGAGGAGCTGCTGCTCCGCATCGAGGCGATCCTGCGCCGCGCCGCAGACGCGCGGCCGCAGGCCGCGGGCGGGTCGCTCTCGCTGGGCCGCTGCGCCTTCGACGCCGACCGCGGCGAGCTCACCAACGCCGGCGAGCCGGTGCGCCTCACCGAGGCCGAGGTCGCGCTGCTGCGCCAGCTCGCGCGGACGCCGCACGAGGCGGTCGACCGGCTGGAGCTGGCCCGCGGCTCGGTCGACCCGTCGGGCCGCGCCGTCGACGTGCAGGTGACGCGGCTGCGGCGCAAGATCGAGGACGACCCCAAGACCCCGCGCTACCTGCAGACCGTGCGCGGCGTCGGCTACCGCCTGGTCCCGGACTGATGGTGAAGCTGCCGTCCTCGGGCAAGGTGTTGGTGCGCTGGCTGAAGCGGCGGCTGCCGGCGACGCTGTTCGCGCGGTCGCTGCTGATCATCGTGCTGCCGGTGGCGCTGATGCAGATCGCCGTCACCTACGTGTTCTTCGACGCCCACTGGCAGACGGTGACGGCGCGGCTCTCCGAGGGCCTGGCCGGCGACATCGCCTGGGCCGTCGAGACCTACAAGGACGACCCGAGCCCGGAGAGCTTCGCCAGGCTCTCGCAGCGGGCGGAGGACTCCATGGGCCTCTCCATCGCCCTGCAGCCGGGCCGCAAGCTGCCGCTCAAGCGGCGCGATCCGCCAGTGCTGCTGGAGGCCTTCTTCGCGCCGATCGACCGGTCGCTGGACCGGGCGCTGTCGGAGCGGCTGGACGCGCCCTTCTGGTTCGACACCACCCGCTACCCGGCCTACGTCGACATCCGCGTGGGCGTGCAGGGCGGGGTGATGCGGGTGCTGGCGCCGCGCGAGCGGGCCTTCGCCACCCAGGGGCACATCTTCGTCCTCTGGATGACCGTGGCGACGGTGCTGCTGACCGCCATCGCGCTCCTCTTCATCCGCAACCAGGTGCGCGCCATCGAGCGGCTGGCCAACGCCGCCGAGGCGTTCGGGCGAGGCCAGGACGCGCCCGCCTTCAAGCCGCACGGCGCCAAGGAGGTGCGGGCCGCCGCCCACGCCTTCCTCGACATGCGCGGCCGCATCCAGCGCCACATCGAGCAGCGCACCGCCCTCCTCGCCTCGGTGAGCCACGACCTGCGCACGCCGCTGACCCGGCTGAAGCTGGCGCTGGCGCTGGCCGAGCCCAACAAGCGCACGGCCGAGATGAAGCGCGACCTGGCCGAGATGGAGCACATGGTCGACGAGTACCTCGCCTTCGCCCGCGGCGAGGGCGGCGAGGCGGCCGAGACGCTGCGCCTGCGGCCGCTGATCGAGGCCGTGAGCGAAGGCGCCCGGGCGCTGGGGGCGCAGGTGACGGTGCGGGCCGACCCGGACCTCGAGGCCACCGCGCGGCCCAACGCGCTGAAGCGGGCGCTGGCCAACCTCGTGCTGAACGCCGCCGCGCACGGCGAGCGGGTCGAGGTGTCGGCGCGGCGCGTGACCGGCGACACCGTCGAGATCACCGTCGACGACGACGGGCCGGGCATCCCGGCCGAGCGGCACGAGGAGGCCTTCAAGGCCTTCGCCCGGCTGGACGAGAGCCGCAACCAGAACACCAAGGGCGTGGGCCTGGGCCTGGCCATCGCCCGCGACGTGGCCCGCGGCCATGGCGGCGACATCACGCTGGACCGCTCGCCGCTGGGCGGCCTGCGCGCCGTGGTGCGGCTGCCGGGCTGAGGCCTGCGCCGCTGGTTCAGCCCTGGCCGGGCGAACCGATTCCTAACCGCCCAGTTCCTTCGAGCGGCGGACGGCGGCGGCCACCGCCTCGCGCAGCAGGGGCGGCAGGCCGGTGTCGCCCAGCAGGACGTTCAGCGCGGCCTCCGTGGTGCCGCCGGGCGAGGTGACCTGGCGGCGGAGTTCCGCGGGCTCGCCGCCGTTCCTGGCCAGGAGCGCCGCGGCGCCCGTGAGCGTCGAGCGCGCGAGGCGCCGGGCCTCCTTCTGCGACAGCCCCGCCGAGGCGCCCGCCGCCTCCAGGGCCTCGATGAAGGCGTAGAGGTAGGCCGGCGCCGAGCCCGAGACGGCGGTCGCGGCGTGCATCAGGCCCTCGTCGTTCAGGTCGACCACCGCGCCCAGCGGCTCGAAGAGGGCGTGGGCGCGGGCCAGGGCCGCCGGGTCGTCGGCGTAGAGGCTGGCGGTCCCCTGCCCGATGGCCGCGGCGGTGGTGGGCATCACCCGGGCCACGCAGCGGCCGCCGAAGGCCTTGGCGATGTCGCGCGACGTCACGCCCGCCGCGATCGAGACGATCACCGCGCCCGAGGCCAGCCAGGCGGCGGTCTCGGCGGCGGCCTCGCGCCAGAGCTGGGGCTTCACGGCCAGCACGACGGTGCGGGCGCGGGCGAGGTCCGCGTCCGGCGGATTGAGGATCGCGCCGGCCGCCGCAGCGGCCAGCGCCGACGGGCCGGGGTGCGGGTCGCGGATGATGAGGTCCGACGCGGCGAAGGCGTCCGCCGCCAGCCAGCCCTCGACCATGGCGCCGCCCATGCGCCCGGCCCCCAGCATCAGGATCGGCGTGATCATGGCCGCAGCCTTAGCGGACCGGCCCGCGCGGCAAAACCCCGAACGGCGCTCCGCCGGTTCCGGTTGACGTGGAGGTAAGGCCGCGCTTGCTTTCCGGGGACAGGCGCAGGGACGGACCGATGTTGCGTGGACTTCTGATCGGCGGCGCGGCGGCGCTGGCGCTGGGCGGGGCGGCGTTTGCCCAGGTCCGCGAGGTGGGGAACATCGTCTACGACGGCGCGCCCGCCACGCCCAAGGACCTGCAGGCCCGCATCAACCCCTACTACAACGCCCGCTCGGCGGTGTTCGAGGACTGGCTGCCGGACGGCTCGATGCTGATCGCCACGCGGTTCGGCGACACCGCCCAGATCCACCGCGTGGCGCGCCCGATGGGGGCGCGCACCCAGCTCACCTTCTTCAGCGAGCCGATCGGCTACGCGACGGCGCAGCCGGGCAAGGCGGCCTTCCTCTACCCGCTCGATACGGGCGGGGCCGAGTACTACCAGGCCTACCTGCGCGACGTGGTCGGCAAGTCGCAGGTCCAGCTCACCGCGCCCGGCACCCGCAACCAGGGCTTCAGGTTCTCGAAGGACGGCAAGCTGGTGGCCTGGACGCAGGTGACGCCCGGCGATCCCAACTACGACATCATGCTGGCCGATCCCGCCGATCCGGCGGGCCGGAAGAAGGTGCTGGACGGCACGGGCTCGATGGGCGTGCTGGACATCTCGGGCGACGGCAGGACCCTGCTGGTCGCGCGCGACAACTCGGCGACCTGGGTCGAGCTCTTCACCCTGGACGCGGCGAGCGGGACGCTGGCGCCGATCGGGCCGACCGACCGCAAGGTGGGCTACCTCGGCGGCGCCTTCGTGAACGGCGGGACGGGCGTGCTGACCCTGTCGGACGACGGGGCCGAGATGGCGCGGCCGGTGGTGATCGACCTGAAGTCGGGCGCGGTGCGCGACCTGGAGCCCGGCGCGGCCTGGGGCTCGGAAGGCTTCGACCTTTCGCCGGACGGCAAGACGCTGGCGCAGCTCGTCAACGAGGAAGGCTACTCCAAGATCGTGCTGCGCGACGTGGCGAGCGGGCGCATCCTGCCCGGGCCGAAGCTGCCGATGGGCGTGCTGACGGGCGCGAAGTTCTCGCCCGACGGGACGAAGCTCGGACTGTCGCTCTCGACCTCGACGGGGGCCGGCGACGCCTGGAGCTACGACCTGAAGAGCGGCGCGCTGACGCGGTGGACGCAGAGCGAGATGGCGGGCCTGGACCCGGCGAAGCTGTCGGAGCCGACGCTGTTCCGCTACCCCACCTTCGACGGCAGGCAGATCCCGGCCTTCATCTACAGGCCCAAGGCCGCGAAGGGCGGCAAGCTGCCGGTGGTCATCCAGATCCACGGCGGCCCCGAGAGCCAGGAGCAGCCCAGCTTCAACCCGCGCCGCCAGTCGTGGGTGAACGAACTGGGCGCCGCCGTGATCATCCCGAACGTCCGCGGCTCCACCGGCTACGGCAAGACGTACGTGAGCCTCGACAACGCCGAGAAGCGCGAGGACTCGGTGAAGGACATCGGCGCGCTCTTCGACTGGATCGCGAAACAGCCGGACCTCGACCCGGCGCGGGTGGCCATCGTCGGCCAGTCCTACGGCGGCTACATGGTGCTGGCCGTGGCCGGCCACTACAACGACCGCATCGCCGGCACGATCGACCTCTACGGCATCTCCAACTGGATCACGTTCCTGGCGAACACCGAGGGCTACCGCCGCGACCAGCGCCGGGCCGAGTACGGCGACGAGCGGGTCCCCGGGATGCGGGCGGTGTTCGAGCAGATCGCGCCGATCAGGATGGCCGACCGGATGAAGAAGCCGATGATGGTCTTCCAGGGCGCCAACGACCCGCGCGTGCCGCGCACGGAATCGGAGCAGATGGTGAAGCAGCTCCGGTCCCAGGGGACGGAGGTCTGGTACGTGCTGGCGAAGGACGAGGGCCACGGCATCTACAAGAAGGCCAACCAGGAGGCCGTGCGGGCGACCGAGGTGGTATTCCTGAAGAAGGTGCTTGGGGTGGAGTAGGCGGTCAGGACGAGTCGGCGGGCTCCGAGGCCGGGACGGGCGCTTCGGGCGCGGGGTCGGCGTCGGGTTCGGGCTCGAAGCCCGCCGCGGCGAGGACGCGCTCGACCTGTTCGGCGATGTCGCCGTCGGCGAAGCCGGGCGCCTGCGCCATGTCCTCCAGCTCGGCCCAGGCCATGTCGAGGCCGAAGGCGATGTCCTCCTCGTCGTCGAGGGTCTCGCAGGCGATGCGCTCGACCCGCTCGTAGACGTCGCGCCGGCGCTGGTCGATGCGCTGCTGTTCCTGCGGGCCGGGGGGCGCGGGGGGCGCGGCGGCTTCGTCGCGCAAGGCGGCGTCGCGCTCGCGCTTCAGCTTCGACTTGACCAGCAGGATCTGGCGATAGCTGCGGGCGGCGCGCTCGGAGGTGCGGGCGAGCCTGCAGGCCGCGTCATCGTCCTCGGCGGCCTCGGCGCGCTCGGCGAACCTCAGCGCGAGGCGCAACTGCGAAGCCGCGAGGGCGTCGAGCCCTTGCGCGTCGGCGTCGGTGAGGTCGAAGGCGGACATTGGAACAGAAATAGAACACGAGGTCGGCGCAGGGCCAAACTTGTCGAGCACGCACGCCCGCTCTCTCTTTGATCGTCATCCCCCGGCTTGTCCGGGGGACCCACTGGGCTGTGAGCCGAACGTGAGGATCGCGGCGGCGACGCTGCGGATCATCGGTGAGTCACAGCCCAATGGGTGGCCCGGACAAGCCGGGCCATGACGTTCTTTTGGGGGAACACGAGGTCGGCGCAGGGCCAAACTTGTCGAACGTGCCGCATCGCCCACAAAAAATTGTCATCCCGGTTTCGCCGCAGGCGAAGACCGGGACCCAACCGTCGGGTGCGTCGATGGTTGGGGGCGGCCCGGGCGGTCGGGGCCATGCCGGTTAGCTCAGAGCACCCGACGGTTGGGTCCCGGTCTTTCGCTTCGCGAAAACCGGGATGACAAGGAGGAGTTTAGCGGGTGACGCCGGCGGCGGCGAGGTCGGGGTGGAGCGGCGGGAGCGCCATCATGTCGAGGTAGAGGTCGGCCCAGTGCGGGTTTTCGGTCTCGATGAGGCGGATCTTCCAGTCGCGGCGCCAGCGCTTGAGCTGCTTCTCGAAGTGGATGGCTTCGGCGACGTCACCGAAGCCGCGGAAGAAGACGAGGCGGTCGACAGCATAGGTCTTCGTGAAGCCCGGCGCCTCCTTGGACCTGTGCTCCGCGATGCGGCGTTCGAGCGAATTCGTGACGCCGACGTAGAGCGTGCCGAGTTTGTCGCTGGCGAGGATGTAGACCCAGTAGGTGTTGTCCTGCATCGGCGGCCCGCGAGAAGTTCTCGTATTGTTCTAAACCCTCACCCTACCGTTGTCATCCCGGTTTCGCCGCAGGCGAAGACCGGGACCCAACCTTCCGGTGCTCTGAGCTGGCCAGCATGGCCCTAACCGCCCGGGCCGCCTCCCACCATCGACACACCCGACGGTTGGGTCCCGGTCTTTCGCTTCGCGAAAACCGGGATGACAACGGCGGGGTTAGGGCGACTGCCTAGGCCTCGCCGACGGTTTCGAACATGCAGGCGGCGATGGCTTCCTGGGGGGTCTTGGCGCCGCGGAGGAGGAAGTCGAAGGCCGGGAAGAAGCGGTCGGCGGCTTCCACGGCCACGTCGATCATCGCCGCGGCCTGGGCGAGGCTGGGCTGTTCGCCGGTCATCAGCGCCATGCCGTGCCGGAAGATGATCTCGCCCTCGTCCCACAGCTCGAAGTGGCCGAGCCAGACGCGCGGGTTGATGGTGGCGATCAGTTCCTGGGCCGTCTGGCGCTGGGCCTTCGGGACCGAGAGGTCCATCGACAGGCACAGTTGCAGCGTGTCGCCCTCGGGCCGCCAGGCGAACCACAGCTCGTAGTCCTTCCAGTCGCCGGCCAGGGTGAAGGCGAGGTCGCCGTCCTCGGTGCGGTCGAAGGGCAGGTTCTCGGCTGTCAGGACGTGCTCGACGACGTCGAGCGGGTCGTTCGTCAGGACGACGCTGTCGTCGGTCTGGGAGGTGTCCATCAAGACCCCTTTCGACACGGGCGGGGAACGGAACGCCGCCCCCGAATCGTCCGCAGCAACCAACGTAGACCGTTTCGGGATTCAGGTGTCAGCGGGTTCTTGCGATACGCGAGCGCCTTTCGCGCGCCGTGCGACGTCTTCACGACGGCTTCGCTGCTTTTCCGCTCGCCCTTGCCGGCTTCGCGGCCTTCAGCGCCTCGATCTCGGCGCGCAGCGTGGCGATCTCCGCCTTCAGCGCATCGAAATCCTCGCGGCGCACGAGGTCCATGGCGGCGGCGAGGCGGTCGGCCTGGCTGCGGAAGGCGGCCTTGGCTTCGTCGCCGGCGGCCTGGGCCAGGCCCATGGCGGCGGTGCTGAGCTTGGCGATCTCGTCGAGGATCGGGTTTTGAGTCTGCATTCGTCTCTTTCGGACCCGGTCGGTCAGGTCCCTCAGGCTTCTATATGGGCCTTCGGGGATGAAAGCGAAGGCCTTCTCCGCTAGACCCACAGACACCTAACGCCGCAGCAGGACAAGCCGTGCCGTTCCCGAACATAGACCCGGTCCTCGTCCACCTCGGGCCCTTCGCCATCCGCTGGTACGCGCTCGCCTATGTGGCCGGCATCCTGCTGGGCTGGCGCTACGCCGTGGGCCTCCTGAAGAACGAGCGCCTCTGGATACAGCGGCCCCCGCCCATGACCCCCGACCAGATGGACGACCTGATCCTCTGGATCGCCATCGGCGTGATCGGCGGCGGGCGGATCGGGCACGTGCTGTTCTACACGCCGTCGATGATCTGGACCGACCCGATCGGCATCTTCCGGGTCTGGGAAGGCGGGATGAGCTTCCACGGCGGGGCGATCGGCGTGGCGACGGCCCTGGTGCTGTTCGCCTGGCGCAACAGGCTGGACCTGCTCAGGATCGCCGACGTGGTGGTCCCGGCCTATCCGATCGGCCACTTCCTCGGCCGCTGCGCCAACTTCATCAACGGCGAGCTCTGGGGCCGCGAGGCGCCCGCCGGCCTGCCCTGGGCCATCCGGTTCTGCAACGAGCAGATCACCAAGACCTTCGGCTACTGCCCGGCGGGCGACGCGCCCCGCCATCCCAGCCAGCTCTACGAGGCGCTGTTCGAGGGGCTGGTCCTGTTCCTGATCCTGCGCTGGGCGACGCACGTGGCGAAGCTGGGGAACCGGCGCGGCGTGGTCGCCGGCATGTTCGTGATGTTCTACGGCCTCTTCCGGATCGCCATCGAGACGGTGCGCGAACCCGATGCGGGCATGCCGGACTTCCCGCTCGGCCTGACCATGGGGATGATCCTGTCGATCCCGATGGTGCTGGCCGGCGCCTGGCTGATCTGGCGCGGCATGCGCGAGGCGACGCCAGAGGCGACGGCGGCGCAAGCCCCTTGAGCCTGAGGGACAAGCTCGCGGCGCAGATCGCCCAGACCGGGCCGCTGACGGTCGCCCAGTACATGGCCGCCTGCCTGCACGACCCGCAGTACGGCTATTACGCCACGCGCCCGGCGCTGGGCGAGGCCGGCGACTTCCTGACGGCGCCGCTGGTCAGCCAGATGTTCGGCGAGCTGATCGGCGTCTGGGCCGCCTCGGCCTGGACGCTGATGGGCGAGCCCGGGCGGCTCACCCTGGTGGAGATGGGGCCGGGCGACGGCACGCTGATGGACGACCTGCTGCGGGCGGGGCGCGCCCTGCCCGGCTTCCTCGAGGCGGCGGACGTCTGGCTGGTGGAGACGTCGGGGCCGCTCAGGGCGCGGCAGGCGGAGAAGCTGGGCGGGCGGGTGCGCTGGGCGGCGAGCCTCGACGAGGTGCCCGGCGGCGAGCCGACGCTGGCGGTGGCCAACGAGCTCCTGGACTGCCTGCCCGCGCGCCAGTTCGTGAGGACGGCCGTGGGCTGGGCCGAGCAGGTGGTGGGCCTGGACGGCGCGGGCGCCCTGGCGTTCGGCCGCGTGCCGACGGGCGAACCGCTGCCCGACGCGCGCGAGGGCGCGGTGGCGGAGGTGTCCGGGCCGCAGGCGGCGCTGGGCGCGGCGCTGGGCGCGCGGCTGGCGCGGGACGGCGGGGCGGCGCTGCTGATCGACTACGGCCGCGACGAACCGGGGTTCGGCGACACGCTGCAGGCGCTCCAGCGGCACGCGAAGGTCGATCCGCTGGACTGCCCCGGCGAGGCGGACCTCACGGTCTGGGCCGACTTCCCGGCGGTGATGGCGGCGGCCGGGCGCGAGGGCGCGGCGGCGGCGCTGCTGACCCAGGCCGCGTTCCTGGCGCGCATGGGCGTCGGCGAGCGGGCCGAGGCGCTGGTGCGGGCGCGGCCCGACAAGGCGCCGGCGATCGGGCGGCAACTGCACCGGCTGGTCGGCGGCGACCAGATGGGCGACCTCTTCAAGGTCTGCTGCCTGCATTCGCCGGACTGGGTCCCGCCGGCGTTCGAGGACATCGCCTGATCGTCATGGCCCGGCGTGTCCGGGCCACCCATTGGGCTGTGAGCCCGGGGTTGTGCTGGGACGGCGCCGCGAATCCTTGGCGGGATTCACAGCCCAATGGGTCCCCCGGACAAGCCGGGGGCGATCGCATATGGCTTGTGGGCGGCTCGTCCGCCCGATTCATGAACCGCAGAGATCGCGGAGATGCGCAGAGAAGCTCGCGGATCCACGGGAATCCTCCGCGTATCTCCGCGATCTCTGCGGTTCGACCGACGGCCTTTCGGCCACCCCGCATCCATATGCGATTGCCCTGCGGACAAGCCGGGGGATGACGTATCTTCAGAACGGAGCGATCTGAGGGGCCATGAGCGCGTTGCCCGTCCTGACCTCGCCGCTGCTGGACCTGCCGGGGATCCGGCATGGGTTCTTCACGCGGCAGGGGGGCGTGTCGGAGGGGATCCATGCGTCGCTGAACGTGGGCGCGGGGTCCAGGGACGATCCGGCCGCGGTGACGGAGAACCGGGCGCGGGCGGCGGCGCACATGGGCGGGCCGCTGGTGACCGCCTACCAGGTGCATTCGGCGACCGCGGTGGTGGCCGACGGACCCTGGCCGGCCGGGCCGCCGCAGGCCGATGCGGTGGTCACCGCGACGACCGGCGTCGTATGCGGCGCGCTGGCGGCGGACTGTGCGCCGATCCTGCTGGCCGACCCGGAGGCGCGCGTGGTGGCCGCCGTCCACGCGGGCTGGCAGGGCGCGCTGAGCGGCGTCGCCGAGGCGGCGCTGTCGCGGATGGCGGGCCTGGGCGCCGGCATCGACCGGATCGTCGCGGCGGTCGGGCCGTGCATCGGGCCGGCCAGCTATGAGGTGGGGCTGGAGTACGTGGCCCGCTTCACCCAGGTCGATCGGCGCTACGAGCGGTTCTTCTCGGCGGGGGCCGCGCCCGACAAGCGGCAGTTCGACCTGCCGGCCTTCGTGCTGATGCGGCTGCGCGAGGCCGGGGTGGCGCGCTGTGAATGGATCGGCCGCGACACCTGCGCCGAGCCCGGCCTGTTCTTCTCGAACCGCCGCGCCTTCAAGCAGGGCGAACCGGACTACGGCCGCCTGCTCTCGGCGATCGTGCTGACCTGAGCAGAGTTGCGATGCCTGCCCGACAGATAGGGTGAAAACGGGTCTCCCTTCCTCCTCGAAGGAGGAAGGGCCGGGGATGGTGGTGTGCGCAGGACCTTCCCGGCCGGGCGCGAGAGGCGTCGACGCCACAGGCGCCGTCTGCCGTGACGCCGTAGCCACACCACCACCCAACCCTCCTCCATCGAGGAGGAGGGCTTTCGTTGGAGTTCCTCGGCGCCCCTGCTTGGTTGCGGCGCGCCCGTGCCGGCCGTCAGTACACTGGCGCGTGGGCGGACTGGCGGGCGCCGGCGGGGGTGAGGGCGACGCGTTCGCCGTCGAGGCTGGCCAGGAGGTCCTTGGCGGCGAGGCCGGCGACGGCGTTCGTCAGTTGCTCGGCGTCGAAGTCGCCGATGCGCCGGGCGCCTTCGAAGAGCTGGTCGCGCGGCACGGCCTCGCCCGCCGCGAGGCCGTCGAGGCGGGCGACGGAGAGCAGCGCCCACTCGGCGTCGTTCAGCAGCACCTGCGGCGTCGGCGCGGGCGCGGCGACCGCCAGCGGCGGCGGCGGCTCGGCCAGCGGCTGGAGGTGGGCCAGCATGGCGGCGGCCAGCTCTCGCTCGCCGGAGATCGGCTTGTCGCAGCCGTGCTTCAGGAGGTGGTCGACCTCGGCGTCGGAGTGGGCGCGGGCGATGATCTCCAGCTTGGGGTTGACCCGCCGCGCCTCCTCGGTGACGCCGCCGGCCTCGAAGCCGTCGGGGGCGGTGCAGATCAGCCGGTGCGCGACGCCGACGCCGGCGATGGCCAGGACGCGCGGATCGGCGGCGTTGCCGTCGATGACCTCGAAGCCGGCGTCGCGGGCGCGCTTGCCCGCCTTCTCGTCGACCTCGACCACCAGGAAGGGTCGGCCGGCCGTCTCCAGGCCCTCGGCCACCGCGGCGCCCACCCGGCCGAAGCCGACCACCACCACATGCTCGGTGAGCGCGGTCGGCAGCGGGTCGTTGGCCGGCGCGGGCGTCTGGACCTCGGCGACCGGCTTCGCCTTGGGCCGCGTGCGCAGGACGGCGGCGAAGATGAGGGGGTTCAGCAGGATCGAGACGATCGCGCCGCCCAGGATCAGGTCGCGGCCCGCTTCCGGCAGCAGCTTCAGCTCGAAGCCGAGCGTCGCCAGGATGAAGGAGAACTCGCCGATCTGGGCCAGCGAGGCGGCGATGGTCAGCGCCGTGGTGTTGTCGTGCCGGAAGGCCCGCACGATGAGCCAGGCCGCCAGCGACTTGCCGATCACGATGATCGCGACGGTGGCCGCGAGCGCCCAGGGCTGGTCGACCAGGACGTTCGGATTGAAGAGCATGCCGACCGAGACGAAGAACAGCACCGCGAAGGCGTCGCGGAGCGGCAGCGTCTCCTCGGCCGCGCGCTGGCTGAGCTCGGACTCCGCCAGGATCATCCCGGCGAAGAAGGCGCCCAGGGCGAACGAGACGTCGAAGAGCAGCGCCGCGCCGAAGGCGACGCCCAGCGCGATGGCGAACACCGCGAGCCGGAACAGCTCCCGCGAGCCGGTGTGGGCCGTCCAGTGCAGCACCCACGGGATGATCCGGCGGCCCACGATCAGCATGAAGGCCACGAAGGCGATGACCTTGCCGATGGTGGTCGCGAGCGGGACGATCCAGCCGCTGACGACGTCGGTCGAGGCGCTGGACGCGGTGAGCGCCCCGGCCAGCGCCGGGATCAGCACCAGGGCCAGCACCATCGCCAGGTCCTCGACGATCAGCCAGCCGACGGCGATGCGGCCCCGCTCGGTCTGGACGATCCGGCGCTCCTGCAACGCCCGGAGCAGCACGACGGTGGAGGCCACCGAGAGCGCGAGGCCGAAGACGAGGCCCGCCATCGGCGTCCAGCCCAGGGCGTGGGCCAGCCCCATGCCGAGCGCGGTGGCCACCGCCATCTGCCCGATGGCGCCGGGGATCGCGATCCTGCGGACCGACAGCAGGTCCTTCAGCGAGAAATGCAGCCCCACGCCGAACATCAGCAGGATGACGCCGATCTCGGCGAGCTCCTGGGCCAGATGCTGGTCGGCCACGTAGCCGGGGGTGAACGGTCCCACGAGAACGCCCGCGGCGAGGTAGCCGACGAGGGGCGAGACGCGGAACCGGTGGGCGAGCGCCCCCAGCCCGAAGGCGATGGTGAGGCCGGCGACGATGGTGGCGATCAGCGGGGTATGATGGGGCATGCGGCTCCGGGGTCAGGCGTCGAAGTGTGGCGTCGGCCTTCCGCTTAGCCGCTCGCGGAAGGCATGGCCAATAGAGCCCCCGTGATCGGGCCGGCGCGACTTCCCGGGGGGAAGGGCGTGCGAAGGGATGGACTCACGCTAAGCCCCTGCTACAAGCCCGCGCATTCAAGCCCTGGGGGTCCGATGAAGCTGCTCGCCGGCAACTCGAATCGTACGCTGGCCCAGGCGGTCGCATCGCACCTCGACGTGCCCCTGTGCCGGGCGCAGGTGAAACGGTTCGCCGACAACGAGGTCTGGGTCACCATCGACGAGAACGTCCGCGGCGAGGACGTCTTCATCCTGCAGTCGACCAGCTATCCGGCCAACGACCACCTGATGGAGCTCCTGGTCTGCATCGACGCGCTGAAGCGGGCGTCGGCGCGGCGGATCACGGCGGTGACGCCCTACTTCGGCTATGCCCGCCAGGACCGGAAGACCGGCGGCCGCACGCCGATCTCGGCCAAGCTGGTCGCCAACCTGATCACCCGCGCAGGCGCCGACCGGGTGCTGACGATGGACCTGCACTCGGGCCAGATCCAGGGGTTCTTCGACATCCCCACCGACAACCTGCTGTCGGCGCCGCTGCTCGCGGCCGACATCAAGGAGAACTACGAGAAGCCGAAGGACATCCTGATCGTCTCGCCCGACGTCGGCGGCGTGGTCCGGGCGCTGGCGGTGGCGAGCCGCCTGAACGCCGACCTGGCCATCGTGGACAAGCGCCGCAGCGGCCCCGGCAAGAGCGAGGTGGCCAACATCATCGGCGACGTCGGCGGCCGCCGCTGCATCCTCTTCGACGACATGATCGACGGCGGCGGCACGCTCTGCAACGCCGCCCAGGCGCTGGTGGACGGCGGCGCGGCCGAGGTCTCGGCCTACGTCAGCCACGGCGTGATGTCGGGCGGCGCCGTCGAGCGGGTGGAGGCCTCGGTGCTGAAGGAGCTGGTGATGACCGACAGCATCGCCCCGCCCGAGCACATCGGCGAGAAGAGCAAGATCCGCTACGTGAGCTGCGCCAGCCTGATCGGCGAGGCGATCCGCCGCATCGCCAACGAGGAGAGCGTGTCGAAGCTGTTCGACTGAGCGGCGGCCCTCACTCATGCTTGCCCGAACCGGCGAACGGCGGGTAAGCCAGGGCTGCTTCGGGGGCGAATGTTTGAGAATCACCGCTCGCAAGAGGGGGAAGGTCGCCTGATGCCGCTTCGCTTCACGTTCCGGTCCGCCGTTCCGGCCGTCCTCGCCGCCGCGGCGCTGGCCAGTTGCGCCGACGCCCCGCCGCCGAAGATCGCCCCGCCCCCGCCGGCCGCGCCCACGGTGTCGCTCTCGCCGCGGCTGGTGGAGATGGCCAGCGCCTACAAGAGCTACGTCGAGCGCACGACGGCCATCGCGCCGACGTTCTCGGACGCCGACAGCGTGCAGCGCTCGCTCTCGACCGGCGTGGCCTACGAGCCGGGCCAGCTCGCGAAGGGCGCGATCGCCTACGCCGCCGTCGTCGCGCTGCAGGACAAGGCGTTCGTCGACGGCGTGCGGGTCTACGCCAGGGACGCCACCCAGCGGCGCCAGATCGCCTACGAGATCCTGAAGGACCCGGCCTATGCGGTCGGCATCCAGGGCTCCGCCAGCGCCGCGGGGCTGGTCATCGCGGCCCTGGGCGGCGAGGCGCAGCGGCTCTACGAGGGCGGCAAGGCGGTCAAGCAGTCGGCCTACGACATCCAGAAGCAGCCCTGGTCGAAGGGGGATGTCCCCGCCCGCGACGCGCGGCTGGCCAACGCCAAGAGCGCGGGTTCGTCGGCGATGCGCGGCGACGTCGAGCAGACCGCGCGGTTGCAGCAGGCCTCGACCGGCGCGTCCGTCCTGGGCGTCACGGCGACGGCGGCCGCCCCGCCCTACACCCCGACCGTGATCCGCGGCCTGGCCGTGGCCGCGCTCGCCGTGCTCGGCGAGGCGGGCGACGCCAACCTCGAGCAGGTCATGGGCCTCGTGGCCGAACCGAACACCGGCCAGTGCATGAACATGTCGAAGCTGATGCTCTACCAGTGCCTGGCGGTGGCGCGGCCCAACTACGAGGACGTCTTCTGCCTGGGCCAGCACGCCATGATGGACACCGGCCGCTGCATGATCCGCGCGGCGGGCCTGCCCGAGCCCTACGAGGCCAGGTTCGTCCCCACCGCCGCCTCGGCGACCAAGAGCTACACCCCGGCCAAGAAGCCCGCCCCGGCGAAGAAGAAGAAGAAGAGCTGAGGCGCCGCGACGCGGTCGGAATAACCGCAGAGATCGCGGAGATACGCGGAGGGCTCGGAGCCGTCGGCGCGTCTCTGCGCATCTCCGCGATCTCCGCGGTTTGAATCGGGCGCCGCCGCGCCGCGACCGCCTTATCGAATTCCGCGACCCAAGGCGTTGCGCGGCCGGGACCTTTTGTGTATCTACGCGCACCCATTTCGACCCGTGAGGGTGTGAACCCGTCGCCGCGCGCGAGTCGCGCGGCGGTTTCGTTTTGAAGGCAAGGCCATGGCCGAGATCGTTTTGAACGTTGAAGTGCGCGAGCAGACCGGGACCGGCGGCGCGCGTGCGACCCGCCGCTCGGGCATGGTGCCCGGCGTGCTGTACGGCGGCGCCAAGGATCCGGTGGCCATCGCCGTGAAGTCCAACGAGTTCCGCAAGGCGCTCTACACCGGCAAGCTGCTGGGCCACCTGGTGACCCTGAAGTACGGCCAGGAGACCCAGCCGGTCATCGCCAAGGCGATCGACATGCACCCGGTGACCGACGAGCCGTGGCACTTCGACCTGTACCGGGTCGACGAGCACCAGCAGATCAAGATCGACGTGACCGTCCACTTCACGAACGAAGACGCCTCGCCGGGCCTGAAGCGCGGCGGCACGCTGGGCGTGACCCTGCACGCGGTGACCGTCTCGTGCCACGCCGACTCGATCCCCGAGGAGATCGTCGTCGACCTGACCGGCCTGGAGATCGGCGACAGCGTGCGCGTCTCCGACCTGAAGCTGCCCGCGAAGGTGGAAGCCGCCATCGACGGCGACCTGGTCGTGGCCTCGGTCAGCGCGCCGAAGACCGGCCTCGAGGAAGAGACCGCCGAAGCGGCCGAGGGCGAAGGCGAGGCGTAACGCTTCCGATCATCCCGGCGAACGCCGGGACCCAGATGGAAGCGTCCTGAAGCGGGTTCCAAGAGCTCAGCGCCGATCCCGTGGCCTCACGCGTCATGGGATCCGGGTCCCGGCGTTCGCCGGGATGATCGGGTGAGGAGAAGGGGCTCATGCTGCTCATCGCCGGGCTCGGCAATCCGGGACCGACCTACGCGAAGAACCGCCACAACATCGGCTTCATGGCCGTGGACGAGATCGCGCGCCGCTGGGGCTTCTCCGCGGCGCGTTCGCGTTTCCAGGCCCAGGTGATGGAGGGCGCGATCGACACGCCGGCGGGCGCGGTCCGCACGCTGCTGATCAAGCCGCAGACCTGGTACAACGAAAGCGGCCGCTCGGTGGGCGAGGCGCTGAAGTTCTTCAAGCTGGACCCGGCCCTGGACCTGATCGTGTTCTACGACGAGATCGACCTGGCGCCCGGGCGCTTCCGGATGAAGGCGGGGGGCGGCGCGGCGGGCAACAACGGCGTGCGCTCGATCGTGAGCCAGGTCGGCCCGCATTTCCGCCGCGCGCGGCTGGGCACCGGCCACCCGGGCGACAAGGCCCTGGTGCATGGCCACGTGCTCTCCGACTTCCACAAGGCGGACCTGAAGTGGGTCGAGCCCCTGTTGCAGGCGTGCGCCGACGCAGCCCCCCTGCTGGCCGCGGGCGAGGACGAGAAGTACCAGGCCGAGGTCATGCGGCTGGCGCCGGCGGAGAAGATGGACCCGCGCAAGCGCCGGGACGAGGACTGATGGGGTCGCTGCTGTCGATCTTCCCGCTGTGGATGGTGGGCCTGTGGCTGCTGGCCTGCATCGGCCTCTGCGTCCACGCGGTGCGGACCGGGCGCGAGATGTTCTGGCTCTGGATCATCCTGGTGTTCCAGCCGATCGGGGCCCTGGTCTACGTGGTGGCGATCCTGCTGCCGGAGCAACTGCGCGGCGCGGGCGCCCAGCGGCTGGGCGCGGCGGCGCGCGAGGCGCTGGACCCCGGGCGCGAATACCGCGAGGCCCGGCAGGCGGTCGAGGAGACGCCCACGGTCCGCAACCAGTCGCGCCTGGCGCACGCCGCCGCGGCGCTGGGGCGGTTCGACGAGGCCGAGCGGCTCTATGCCGAGGCGGCCCACGGCATCCACGCCGACGACCCGGCGCTGTTGCTGGGCCGCGCGAACGCGCTGCTGGAGCTCGGCCGCGGCGACGAGGCGGTGGCGACCCTGGAGCGGCTGACCGCCGAGCCCGAGGGCCACACGCCGGCCGCCACCCTGGCCTTCGGCCGCGCCTATGACGCAGTGGGCCGCGCGGCCGAGGCCGAGACCTTCCTGCGCGACGCCGCCGAACGCGTGCCGGGCTTCGAGGGCATGGCGCGACTCGCGGCCTTCCTGCGCCGCCACGGCCGCCGCGCCGAGGCGCAGGAGATCGTCGCCGACATCGACCGGCGGATGACGAAGCTGCGCGGGCCGTTCCGCAAGGAGGCCCACCACTGGCGCGAGCTGGCGGCGCGGGACGGCTGAGCGCCCGCGCCGGCCACCTGCCCTTTCCACCACTCGCTCTCCAGCGAGCGGAAGGTCACATGCGGTGCAGGGCGCAGAGCTTGTTGCCGTCGGGATCGCGCAGGTAGGCGAGGTACATCTTGCCCATGCCGCCCTCGCGCACGCCCGGGGGCTCCTCGCAGGTCGTGCCGCCGTTGGCGACGCCGGCGTCGTGCCAGGCCTTGGCCTGGTCGGGCGACGAACAGGCGAAGCCGATCGTGCCGCCGTTGGCGTGGGTGCAGGGCTCGCCGTTGATGGGCTCGGACACCGCGAAGACGCCGCCGTTGTGCATGTAGAACATGCGGTGGCCGTCCACCATCGAGGGGCCGGCGCCCAGGGTGGCCATGAGCGGATCGTAGAACTTCTTGGCGCGCTGCAAATCGCTCGTGCCGACCATGATGTGCGAGAACATGTGGGTTCCTCCGGTTGGAAGGAGAGCATGCAACGTTCACCCGCGCGGAAGGCAAGAGCCGGTTGACGCCAGCTTTCAGTTCATCTTTTGTTCTCAATCTCCCCAGCGAAGCTGGCGGGAGGGGGACCGCCCGCCGAGGCCGGCGCATGCCGGCCGGAGAGCGGGGGGTGGAGGGGGGCGAGCGGCCGGCGCGACATGCGACACAGCACACGGATCACCAACCGGGCGCGCACGCTACGGAAGCAGGTGTCGGCGCCCGAGGTCATTCTCTGGAGCCGGCTGCGCGGACGGAACAACGACCGACCGAGCTTCCGGCGCCAGCATCCGATCGGCTCGGTGATCCTCGACTTCTATTGCCCGCAGGCGGGGCTGGCTATCGAGGTCGACGGTTCGACGCATTGGAGCGAAGAGGCTCAATGGAAGGACTACGCGCGAGACCGATGGCTGCACGATCAAGGCGTCCTCGTCATGCGGGTCTGGGCGGGTGAGGTCTATCGCGACGCAGCCACCGTCGTGGACGGGATCCTGGCCCGGGCCGCCGAACTGATCGAAGCCGGAGGGCCGCGCGTGAGGCTTGCCCCCTCCACCACCCGCTCTGCGGCGGGCGGTCCCCCTCCCGCCAGCTTCGCTGGGGGAGGTGAGAAGCGATAGGAGCGGCGTCGGCCTTGTGCTAAGCGCGGCGCCTCTCAGAAGGAACCGCACCTACCCATGGCCCTGAAAGTCGCCATCGTCGGCCTGCCGAACGTGGGCAAGTCGACGCTGTTCAACGCGCTCACCCAGACCGCCTCGGCGCAGGCGGCGAACTATCCGTTCTGCACCATCGAGCCCAACACCGGCGACGTGGCCGTGCCCGAGCCGCGGCTGGACAGGCTGGCCGCCATCATCCCGTCGAAGGAGATCATCCCGGCGCGGATGAACTTCGTCGACATCGCGGGCCTGGTGCGCGGCGCGTCCAAGGGCGAGGGCCTGGGCAACCAGTTCCTGGCCAACATCCGCGACTGCGACGCCGTGGCCTTCGTCGCCCGCTGCTTCATCGACGACGACATCACCCACGTCGAAGGCAAGGTCGATCCGCTGGCCGACCTGGACACCATCGAGACCGAGCTGATGCTGGCCGACCTGGAGAGCCTGGAGAAGCGGGTCGTCAATCTCGAGAAGCGCGCCAAGGCCGGCGACAAGGAAAGCGCCCAGACGCTGCGCCTGGTGCAAGTGGCGCTGACGGAGCTGAACGCCGGCCGCCCGGCCCGCAAGGCCGAGGTCGCCGCCGAGGACGACAAGGCGTGGCGCATGCTGCAACTGCTGACGTCGAAGCCCGCGCTCTACGTCTCCAACGTGGACGAGGCGTCGGCCGCCACCGGCAACGACCTGTCGAACGCCGTGGCCGAGCGGGCCCGGCGCGACGGCGCCGACCACGTGGTGATCTCGGCCCAGATCGAGAGCGAGATCGCCCTGCTCGACCCGGACGAGCGCGCCGAGTTCCTGGAGACCCTGGGCCTCACCGAGCCCGGCCTGAACAAGCTGATCCGCGAGGCCTACCACCTGCTGGGCTTGCAGACCTACTTCACGGTGGGTCCGAAGGAGGCGCGCGCCTGGACGATCCACAAGGGCGACACCGCCCCGCAGGCCGCCGGCGTGATCCACACCGACTTCGAGAAGGGCTTCATCCGCGCCGAGACCATCGCCTACGAGGACTATGTGAGCCTGAAGGGCGAGGCGGGCGCGCGCGAGGCCGGGAAGTTCCGCCAGGAAGGCAAGGAGTACGTCGTCCAGGACGGCGACGTGATGAACTTCCGCTTCAACGTCTGACTCGTTGCACGCCAGCGCGTAACGCGTTACAGTTCTGCCTGACCATGGAGGATTGATGGCGGCCCCGGCGGAACGGATGCGGACCATGCGCGAACGGCGCCGCGAAAGGGGTGTGCGCGAGATCCGCCTGACCGTCCGCGACGCCCGATCCGCAGGGGTGCGCGCCGAGATCGCAGCTCAGTCGGCCCGCCTCGATCCTGCACACGAAGCGGAGACTCTGGACTGGATCGAGTCGGTCTCGGAGTTCGACACGGCCGACGGGCGATAGCGCGTGCGCCGCGGCGACGTGGTCACGGTCGCGGCCGCCGGCGACTATGGAAAGCCCCGGCCGGCGGTGGTCGTGCAGACCGACGCCCTGCCTGAGGGCCATGCCTCAGTGATCATCTGTCCTTTCACTTCGGTGCTGAACGACGCGCCGGCCTTTCGCGTCACTGTCGAGGCGACGCCAGGGAACGGGTTGCGGGTGCGCTCGCAGGTCATGGCCGACAAACCGACCACGGTGCGCCGGGACCGCGTAGGAAGCGTGATCGGCCTGCTCGCCGCGGATGACGTCCGACGCCTCAACGCCGCGCTTGCGTTCGCGGTCGGCCTCGCCGACTGATCTATCCCGACATCCGGGACCGCGAGGAGACCGCCATGGCCGAAACAATCACGCTGAAGGGCGCCGACGGCTTCGCGTTCAGCGCCTACCACGAGCCCGCGTTCACGCCGCGCAAGGGCGGGGTGATCGTGATCCAGGAGATCTTCGGCATCGACCGGCACGTGCGCGCCGACGTCGAGCGCTGGGCGAAGATGGGCTATGAGGCGATCGCACCGGCGATGTTCGACCGCCTCCAGCGCGACTTCCACGCCGAGCACGACGACGCCGGCATCAAGGCGGGGATCGAGAAGGCGCGGGCCACGCCGCTGGAGCAGGCGCTGGGCGACATCGCCGCCTGCCGCGATTTCCTGGCCAAGCACGGCGGCAAGGTCTGTGTGGTGGGCTACTGCTACGGCGGCTCGCTGACCTGGCTGGCGGCCTCGCGGGTGGACGGGATCGCGGCGGCGTCCAGCTACTACGGCTCGATGGTGCAGGCGAACGCGGCGGCGCCCCTGGGCTGTCCGACCATCGTCCACCTGGGCCGCACCGACGCCGGCATCCCGGCCGACGAGGTGGCCGCCGCGGTGGCCGAGCACCACCCGGACGTCGCAGTCCACATCTACGAGGGCGCCGGGCACGGGTTCAACAACCAGAGCCCCGAGCGCTACAACGCCGAGGCCGCCGACCTGGCGCGCCACCGCACCCTCGAGCTGTTCGACAATGCTTAGGTCCGGGGCCTAGGCGCTTGGGCGAGACCGTCCAGGTCGCGAGCCCCCGCGACGGCTTCCGCTTCGACGCCTGGCGTGCGGCGCCCGTCGAGGCGCGCCGCGGCGGGCTCGTCATCTGCCACGCGATCTGGGGCGTGACCCCGCACCTGCGCGGCCTCGCCGACGAATTCGCCGAGATCGGCTACGAGGTGCTGGTCCCCAGCCTGTTCGACCGCACGCAACGCGGCTTCGCCGAGCGCGACACCGACCCGGCGCTGCAGGCCCGCCAGAACGGCCTGGCCGAGGCCGCCGGTTGGGGCGCGGGCGTGCTGGACGCCGTGCAGGGGGCGATCGACGCGCTGGCGCCGCCGGTGTTCGCCATGGGCTTCTGCTTCGGCGGCAACGTGGCCTGGCTGGCGGCGTCGCGCTGCACGGGCCTGGCGGCCGTGGCGGCCTTCTACGGCGGCCAGATCGCGACCTTCCTGGACGACGAGCCGAAGGTCCCGACCGTCCTGCACCTGGGCAAGGCCGACCCGCTGATCCCGCCGGCCGACGTCGAGGCCATCCGCGCGGCGCACCCCGACCTGCCGGTCCATGTCTACGAGGCGGGCCACGCGTTCGTCGCGCCCAACGGCTTCCACGCGGACTCGGCGCGGCTGGCGCGCCTGCGGACGCTGCAACTCTTCGCGCGGAGCGGCGGCGGGCGCGGCGAGGTGTGACCATCCCTACCTTGATGGGGAGGGCCATCGCATATGGTTTGTGGGCGGCTCGTCCGCCCGATTCATGAACCGCAGAGATCGCGGAGATTCGCAGAGAGGCCGCGGGTCCACCGGAATCCTCTGCGTATCTCCGCGATCTCTGCGGTTTGACCGACGGCCTTTCGGCCGCCCGAATCCATATGCGATCGCCCTGCCTTGATGGGGAGGGATGTCATTCCTCGATCTGCTTCCTCACCTCGGGGTGGCGTTCCAAGACGCGCACCAGGAGCGCCTGGGCGGCCAGGATGCCGATGCCGGCGGCGTAGCCGGAGAAGACGCCGGCCGGATAGCGGCCGCCGTTCGCCGCGTTCGAGATCTGCCAGTACATGAAGACCGCCGCGGCGGTCAGCAGGACCACGCCGGAGAGGATCGAGCGCACGTTCTGCCCGAAGCCCGCCTGGAAGCTCATCCAGACGTAGCGGGTCAGCGGGCGGCGGATGACCCCCAGCACCAGCGGCAGGCTGAGCGACAGGCTGAGGAAGACGCCCGGCCAGAGCAGCGTGCGCTGGGCGATCAGCTCCGTCCCGCCCGGCAGGCGGTTGAAGGCGTGCGCCACCGCCCCGGCATAGATCAGCGCCGCCGTGGCGACGGTGAGGTCCTCGGTGCGCTTGAAGTTCCGCCAGGCGGGGGTGTGGGCCATGCGCCTGAATGTAGGGCCTCGCGCGGCGGGGATAAGGCGGAAACGATCGCGTCTCGCGCTATGGTGAGCCCGGTGGGCCGGTTGAGTCTCTTCGGCGTCGGATGGATCGCGGTGGCCGGGCCGGCCGCGGCGGGCGAGGTCGCGTGCCGCTACGAGGCGGGCGTGATCACCGCGCCGGCGGTCGTGGCCGGGATCGCCGGGGACTACATCGTCGACACGGGCGCGCCGCTCACCACCCTGGACGAGACGCAGGCGCAGGCGGCGGGGTTCGAAGGCGCCGCCGCGACGGGCGAGGTGCAGGTGGCGGGCGTGCGGCTGGCGGCCCGGCCGCTCGGGATCGCGCCGCTGGACATCCGCACCTGGAACCTGCCGACGCCGGTTTCGGGCGTGATCGGGGCCGACGTGCTGAAGGGCCATGTGGTCGACGTCAGCTACGCGCCCTGCCGTGTGCGGCTGTCGGCGCGGGGCCGGGCGCCGACGTTCCGGGGCCGGACGCTGGCGCTGGGCTGGGACGCCGGGCGGCCGACGGCCGAGGCGTCGGTGACGGACGGCGCGCACGAGGTCGTGGGCCGCTTCGTGATCGCCACGGGGATGAACGCGCCGATGCGGCTGGCGGACGACGTCGCCGGGGTCCCGGGGGCCGCGAAGCCGGCCGAGCTCTATCCGGACGGCGTGTGGCTGGCGCGCCTGCCCGCGGTGCGCTTCGGCGGATCGGTGGGCGTGGACGTGGCGGCGGGGCTGATGAAGCCGGACGGCGGGGTCGCAGGCGCCCTGGGCGGCCAGGTGCTGGCCCACTTCCGCCTGCGCTTCGACTTCCCGGCCGGGAAGCTGGTCGTGGCGGCCGCCAGATAGCGCCCGCCCCACCCGTACGTCATGGCCCGGCTTGTCCGGGCCACCCACTGGGCTGTGAGGCTGGTGGGAACAGCAGCTTCATCGCCCGCGCTCCAGCAGGCCACTCGCAGCCCAATGGGTCCCCCGGACGAGCCGGGGGATGACGTTCCTGTTGGGTGAGGCGCAAACAAAAAGGCCCCGGATCGCTCCGGGGCCTTCCATGTTCCGGCGTCGGCGGCGGCCCTAGTGGGCGACGTTGCGCCAGACGCGGCGGTAGCTGAAGTACAGGATCACCGTGAAGATCAGCAGGTAGATCATCGCGCCCAGGCCGAACTGCTTGCGCTCGGTCTGCTTGGGCTCGGCGGCCCAGGCGAGGAAGGCGGTGACGTCCTCGGCCTGCTGCTCGATGGTCGACTTCGTGCCGTCGTCGAAGGTGACCTTGTCGGGCGCCAGCGGCGGCGGCATGGCGATGAAGCCGCCCTTCGGCGCGTGGCCCTGGCCCTTCCAGTAGGGGGCGAGGTCGCCGGCCATGTAGGCGTTGTAGTGCTGGGTGGCCGTCATCTGCAGGCCGGCGGGCGGCGCGAGATAGCCGGTCAGGATCGAGTAGATGTAGTCCGGGCCGCCCTCGCGCGCCTTGGCGATGACCGAGAGGTCCGGCGGGGCCGCGCCGCCGTTCGAGGCGCGCGCGGCGGCCTCGTTCGGGAACGGCTTCGGGAACCGGTCGGCCGGCGTGGCCGGGCGCTGGATGACGTCGCCCGTCTCGGAGTCGATGTCCGGGACCTGCATGTCCTTGGCCAGCGACTTCACATAGGGGTTGTCGTTCGGGTTCTTGTACTCGGCGTCGTAGAACGGCCCGGAGGCCTGCCCGAGGTTGCGGAAGTACATCAGGTCCATGGCGTGGCAGGCCGCGCAGACCTCCCGGTAGACCTTGTAGCCCCGCTGGAGCTGGGCGGCGTCGAACTTCCCGAAGGGGCCGGTGAAGGTCCACTTCGGGTGGCGCAGCTCATAGCCCTCGGTGTTGGCCGCCGCCGGACCGGCGACGAGAGCGAGCCCCAGGACCGCGAGCGCGATAGCTTTGCGCAGCATGAGGCTCAGCCCCTCTTTTCAGGCGACGCCGCAGCGCCCGAGGGCGTCGTGGCGGGATGCGACAGGACAGGTTCGGAAATCCCCTCCGGCACCGGCAGCGGGGTTTCCGTCAGGCCGAGGACCGGGAGGATGATCCAGAAGTAGGCGAAGAAGTAGAGCGTCGCCACGCGGCTCAGCCAGACCATCGAGTTGATGTCGGCGTCGAACAGCATGAGGCCCGACGGCGCGCCGATGATCGGGTTGTCCGGAAGCTGGCCGCCGCAGTAGCCCAGCACCAGCGCCGCCGCGATGAAGATCCAGAAGTACCACTTCGCGGTCGGGCGGTAGCGCATGGAGCGCACCTTCGACGTGTCGAGCCAGGGCAGCACGAACAGGGTCGCGATGGCGCCGAACATCAGCAGCACGCCGCCCAGCTTGTCCGGAACCGCCCGCAGGATCGCGTAGAACGGCAGGAAGTACCATTCGGGCACGATGTGCGCCGGGGTCACCAGCGGGTTGGCCGGGATGTAGTTGTCGGCGTGGCCCAGGACGTTCGGGTTGTAGAACACGAAGGCGCCGAACAGCAGCAGGAACACCGCGATCGCGAACCCGTCCTTCACCGTGTAGTACGGGTGGAAGGGAACGGTGTCGGCCTTGGACTTCACGTTCACGCCGGTCGGGTTGTTGTTGCCCGGCACGTGCAGCGCCCAGATGTGCAGGATCACGAGGCCCGCGATCACGAAGGGCAGCAGGTAGTGCAGCGAGAAGAAGCGGTTCAGCGTGGCGTTGTCGACCGCGAAGCCGCCCCACAGCCAGGTGGTGATCGGCGGGCCGATGATCGGCAGCGCGCCGAACAGGTTGGTGATCACCACGGCGCCGTGGAAGCTCATCTGGCCCCAGGGCAGCACGTAGCCGATGAAGCCCGTGGCCATCATGGCGAGGTAGATCAGGCAGCCCAGGATCCAGAGCACCTCGCGCGGCGCCTTGTAGGAGCCGTAGTAGAGGTTGCGGATCATGTGGAGGTAGACCGCCAGGAAGAACATCGAGGCGCCGTTGGCGTGCATGTAGCGGATCAGCCAACCGTAGTTGACGTCGCGCATGATGCGTTCGACCGAGGCGAACGCGTAGTCCACGTGCGGCACGTAGTGCATCGCGAGCACGATGCCGGTGGCGATCTGGATGCCGAGCATCAGCGCCAGGATGCCGCCGAAGGTCCACCAGTAGTTCAGGTTCTTCGGGGTCGGGAAGTCGAGCGCGGTGTCGTACATGAAGCGCACGATCGGCAGGCGCGTATCGAGCCAGCGCTCGATGCCGGTCTTCGGCTCGTAGGTGGAAGGTCCGCTCATCGGTTCAGCCCACCTTGATCTTGGTGTCGGAGAGGAAATCCCAGTCCGGCACGGCCAGGTTCTTGGGCGCCGGACCCTTACGGATGCGGCCGGAGGTGTCGTAGTGCGACCCATGGCAGGGGCAGAACCAGCCGCCGTAGTCGCCGCCGCCGAACGTGGGCACGCAGCCCAGGTGCGTGCAGGTGCCGATCAGGACCAGCCACTCGGGCTTGCCCGGCTTGTGCCGCGCCTCGTCGGTCTGCGGGTCGCGCAGCTCGGACATCGGGGTGGCGACCGCCTTCTGGATCTCGGCGGGCGTGCGGTTGCGCACGAACAGCGGCTTGCCGCGCCACTTGATCACGACCTGCTGGCCCTCGACGACCTTGGAGAGGTCGAACTCGATGGAGGCCAGCGCCAGCGTGTCGCCCGCCGGGTTCATCTGGTCGATCAGCGGCCAGGCGATGCCCACGACGGCGCCGGCGGCGCCCGCGGCGGCGGCGATGTGGATGAAGTCGCGCCGGCTTGGATCGGCGTGCGGGTCGGGATTTGCGCCCACGACGGTGTCGGCCACCTTGAAGCTACCCTTCGAAAGGGGCCCGCCGGGCGGTTTGCCCATGAGGCCCGAAAGCTCATTGCGGCCATCGCCTCCGCGCGAGCGGAAGCGGGCCGTTTCTCAGGACGGTCGGGGGCTGGGCACGCTACACAGGAGACGATGCGAACCCTCCGGCCGCGCCCCCGTGATTCGTGCCCCGTCGCCCCGGCCACACCCGATGGCGAGAGGCCTTAGAATGCGTTTGGCCCTTTTTCAACCGGACATTCCGCAAAACCTGGGCGCGGCCATCCGCCTGGCCGCCTGTATGGGCGTCGCGCTGGACGTGATCGAGCCGTGCGGCTTCCCCCTGAGCGACGCGGCGGTCCGGCGCGCGGCGATGGACTACGCCGCCATCGCCGCCGTCCGGCGGCACGCCGGATGGACGGATTTCCGGGCGGAATCCGCCGGCGCGGGCCGCCTCGTGCTGTTCACGACCCGGGCGGCGGAGCCCTTCCACGACTTCACGTTCCGGCCCTCCGACATCCTGCTGTTCGGGCGCGAGAGCGCGGGCGTTCCGGACGAGGTCCACGCCGCGGCCGACGCGCGCGTGGTGATCCCGCTGGCTCCCGGCGCACGTTCGCTGAACGTGGTGACGGCCGCGACGCTGGCGCTGGGCGAAGGCTTGAGGCAGATCAAGGCCTTTCCCGCCGCCACCGCCGCAGAACAGGCGCCATGACCCCCACCACCCTGCCCCCCGAGATCCTCGAGCGCCGCGACCGGACCAAGGCCTGGTTCGAGGCGCTGCAGACCCGCATCTGCGCCGAGCTGGAGCGGCTGGAGGACGAGGCGCCGGCCGACCTGTTCCCCGGCGAGCCCGGCCGTTTCGAGATGCGGCCGTGGACGCGCGAGACCGGCGTCGGCGGCGGGACCGGCGGGTTCCTGAAGGGCCGGCTGTTCGAGAAGGCGGGCGTCCACACCTCGGCGGCGCTGGCGCGCTTCTCGCCCGAGATGGCCGCGACCATGCCGGGCGCGGACAAGGACCCGAGCTACGTCTCGGCCTCGATCAGCCTGATCGTGCATCCGCGCAGTCCGCGGGCGCCGACGGTGCATATGAACACCCGCTTCCTCTCGACCGCCGAGAGCTGGTTCGGCGGCGGCGCCGACCTGACGCCCATGGTGGACGAGCAGCGCAGCCAGGACGCCGACGACGCGAAGCTGTTCCACGCGGCGATGCAGGGCGCCTGCGACCCCTTCGATCCCGACTGGCACGGCAAGTACAAGGCCTGGTGCGACGAGTACTTCTACCTGCCGCACCGCGGCGAGACGCGGGGCGTCGGCGGCATCTTCTACGACCGGCACAACACGGGCGACTTCGAGAAGGACTTCGCCTTCACCCGCGCCGTGGGCGAGGCGTTCCTGGACGTCTATCCGAAGATCGTGCGCCATCGCATGGCGGAGCCCTGGAGCGAGGCCGACCGCCAGCAGCAACTGGTGCGGCGCGGGCGCTACGTGGAGTTCAACCTGCTGTACGACCGGGGCACCATGTTCGGGCTGAAGGCCGGCGGGAACATCGAGACGATCCTGAGCTCGATGCCGCCGCTGGCGGCCTGGACCTGAGGGGGCGGATGACGACACTGGCCGAACGGCTGGGCCACGGGCCCGACGACAAGCTGCTGATCGTCAACTGCGACGACCTGGGCAGCTCCGCCTCGGCCAACCGGGCGATCGCCGACGTGGTGGACCGCGGCCTGGCCACCAGCGCCACCCTGATGGTCCCCTGCCCCTGGGCGCTGGACGGCGCGGCGCGGGCGAAGGGCGGGGGGATCGGCGTCCACCTGACGCTGACCTGCGAGTATCCGGCCTACCGCTGGCGGTCGCTGACGGGCGCGGCCTCGCTGCACGACGAGACCGGCTACATGCCGGCGACGATCCAGGCGGTCTGGGACCGGGCCGACCTCGCCGACGTCCGCGCCGAGGGCCGGGCGCAGATCGAGCAGGCCTACGCCTGGGGCGTCGACGTCACCCACCTCGACGCGCACATGGGGACGATGCAGCTCGACCCGCGCTACTCGGCGATCTTCCTGGAGCTGGCGGCGGAATACCGGCTGCCGGTGCGCATGTTCGGGACGCGGGTCGAGGCGCGGTTCGGGTTCGCGGCGCGCCAGCCGGCGAGCGACGCGGGCATCGTCCACCCCGACCGGACCATCGACATCTGGGCGCAGCCGCGCGGCGCCTTCGCCGAGCGGATGGCGCGGCTGAAGCCCGGCGTGACCGAGGTGTTCTTCCATCCGGTGGAGGACGGGCCGGAGCTGCGCGGCTACGACCTGAAGGAGCCCGACATCCGCGTGGGCGACTACGCCGAGATGCTGTCGCCGGGCTATCGCGAGACGATCGAGGCGGCCGGCGCGCGGCTGATCAGCTTCGCGCCGCTGCGCGACCTGATGCGGGCGGCCTGATGGTCGAGGTGCGCCCCTACCGGCCGGGCGACCTGCCGGCGCTCTACGACATCTGCCTGAAGACCGGCGACAACGGGGCCGATGGCACGCACCTCTACGAGGACCACCGGATCATCGGCGAGATCTTCGCCGCGCCCTACGCCCTGCTGGAACCGCAGCACGCCTTCGTGGCCGAGGACGACGAGGGCGTCGCCGGCTACATCCTGGGCACGGCCGACACGCGGGCCTTCGAGGCGCGGCTGGAGGCCGAGTGGTGGCCGCGCCTGCGCGGACGCTATGCCGACACCGCCGATGTACCGCTGCGCGGGCGCACCCGCGAGCAGTGGGACGCCTACTACATCCACCACCCGCCGACGAACCCGCAGGCCGTGGTCGATCTGGCTCCCGCCCACCTGCACATCGACCTCCTGCCGCGCCTGCAGGGCGCAGGCGTCGGCAGACGCTTGATGGACACCTGGCTGGAGGCCATCGGCGGCCGCGCCCACCTGGGCTGCCAGCCCCCGAACGTGCGGGCGCAGCGGTTCTACGAACGGTACGGCTGGCGCCGGCTGGACGACATCCCGCCGAAGACCGTGTGCTGGATGGTGTTTGGGGCCTGAGCGCTCGCCATGATATACATGGCCCCAATGTTTATCATGAGGTCGCCATGAAGGTCGCGAAGTGGGGCAACAGCCTGGCCGTCCGCCTCCCCAAGGAGATGGTGGAGGCTCTCGGCCTTTCTGAAGGCGACGAACTCGAGTTTGAAATGACGACTGAGGGGTGGATGGAGGCGTCAAAGGCTCTGACCACCCGCGAGTGGCTTGAAATGCTGCGCGGAAAGTTTGAAGGACGACTGCCCGCAGGGTTCAAGTTCAAGCGCAGCGAGGCGGTCCGTCCGGGATATGAGTAGGGCGTTCTTCGACACGAACATTCTACTCTATGTGACAGACAGCGATCGGCAGAAAGCAACTCGGTCTATCGATGTTTTGGCTGCGGGGGGCGTGATCAGCGTCCAGGTGCTGAATGAGTTCGTCAGCGTCGCCCGCGGTAAGCTCTCCCTGTCCTGGGACGAGCTTGAGCCGATACTGAAAAATTTCGCGGCCCGATTTCACGTCGAGGCCATGACCTTGGAAACGCAGATGCGCGCAACCGTGATCGCGCGACGTCACCTGTTGAACATCTACGACGCCACCATCATCGCCGCCGCCGAACAGGCCGGGTGCGACGTGCTCTACACCGAGGACCTGCAGCACGGCGCCACGATCGCCGGGGTCGAGATCCGCAACCCCTATTAGCCGCGCAGGAAGGCGCCGATCCAGCCGCCGACGCGGGCGCGGTCGTCGAGGCGGCCGAAGCTGGCGAGGGCGGCGTCGGCCTGGGCGTCGGGGTAGACCTTGCCGCGGCGCGCCTCGATGAGGGCGGCGGCGTAGGCCGGGTCGAACTCCGGGTGCGGCTGGATCGAGATGGCGGGCTGGTCGCGCCAGGCCAGGCCGGCGAAGGGGGTGAAGGCGCTCCGTGCGACGACCTCGGCGCCCGGCGGGGCGGCGACCACCTGGTCCTGGTGCGAGGCCGGCAGGCGGATGGCGGGGGCGCCGTCCATCCAGGGCTCGTTGGAGACGACGTCGTAGGCGTGCTCGCCGATGCCCCAGCCCTTTGGCGACTTGACCACCTCGCCGCCGAAGGCCTGCGCCATGGCCTGATGACCGAAGCAGACGCCGACCAGCTTGGCCCGCCCCTTGGCGGCGCGCAGGAAGTCCATGAGCTGGCCGATCCAGGGGTCGTCGTCGTAGACCCCGGCCGCCGAGCCGGTGACGATGTAGGCGTCGCAGGCCTCGGGCGCGGCCGGATACTCGCCCTCGTCGGCGGCATAGGTCACCCAGTCGTAGGCGTCGGGGCCGAGCAGGTTCATGAACATGTCGGGGTAGGTCCCGAACCGCGCGATCGTCGGCCTGGGCGGACGGCCGGTCTTGAGGATGCCGATCTTCATGCGCCTAACCTGAACGTCATGGCCCGGCTTGTCCGGGCCACCCACTGGGCTGTGAGTCCGAGATGACCCACGGCCGCGCCCCTCACAAGACCCCACAGCCCAATGTGGTCCCCCGGACAAGCCGGCAGGGCAATCGCATATGGATGCGGGCGGCCGAAAGGCCGTCAGTCAAACCGCAGAGATCGCGGAGATACGCGGAGGATTCCCGTGGATCCACGACCCTCTCTGCGTATCTCCGCGATCTCTGCGGTTCATGAATCGGGCGGACAAGCCGCCCACAAGCCATATGCGATTGCCCCGGACAAGCCGGGGGATGACGAGCTTGAAGTGAGGTCAGTAGGCCATCCCCTGGGCCACGGCCTTGAGCTTCTCGATGGCGGAGAACTTGTCGTCGATGAAGTCGTGGTCGATCCACCAGTCCTCGACCTCCTTCAGCACGCGGCCGACGAGCGGGCCCTTGGGCACGCCGGCGTTCATCACCTCGGCGCCCGTGATCGGGAAGGCGGGGGGGCTCCAGCTTTCGGCGAGCGCGATCAGGCCGCGCCACTGCATGGTCGCGGCCGTGCCGGGCGCGGCGGCCCAGGCCAGCTTGGCGCGGTCGCGCACAGCCTCCAGGCCCGAGGCGTAGACGGCGCGGCGGATCTCCCGCGGGCTCATCCAGCTCTTGAGCGCGGGCGTCGGCGAAAGCGCGGCCAGGATGCGGTCGCGGTCGTCGTTGGACAGGCGCACGCGGCCCGCGAACCGGCCCGCGGCGACCTGGTCGTCGGGCAGCAGGGCGGCGAGGCGCAGCACAGGGTCGCAGTCGAAGAGCTGGTCGGTCTCGACGCCCACCAGGCCGTCGAAGCGGGCGAGGTTGGCCGGCGCCTTCAGGATCACCTCCAGCACGCCCGCCCCGGCCATCAGGCGCACGGCGTCGCGCGGGTCGTCGGCGGCCAGCAGCTTCAGCAGTTCCTTGGAGATGCGCTCTGCGGCCAGGTGGTCGACCTGATCCTTCAGCCGGGCGCAGGCGGCCAGCGCCGCGGCGTCGGGCGCGCCCTTCCCGAACCAGGCGTGGAAGCGGAAGAAGCGGAGGTTCCTGAGGTGGTCCTCGGTCAGCCGCTGCTCGGGGTCGCCCACGAAGACGATGCGCCCGGCGCGCGCGTCGGCCACGCCTTGGCCGGTGGGGTCGAAGATGCTCCCGTCGCGCCGGGCGTAGAGCGAGTTCAGCGTGAAGTCCCGGCGCTGGGCGTCTTCCGCCCAGTCGTCGGTGAAGGCCACCGTCGCGCGGCGGCCGTCGGTGGAGACGTCGCGGCGCAGCGTGGTGATCTCGTGCGGCAGCTTCCGGTTCACCGCCGTGATCGTCCCGTGCTCGATGCCGGTGGGGACGGCGCGGATGTGCGCGACCTTCAGCGCCGCGGCGACGCGCTCGGGGCGGAGCGTGGTGGCGATGTCGATGTCGTCGATCGCGCGGCCGACCAGGGCGTTGCGCACGCAGCCGCCGACGAAGCGGGCGCAGTCGGGGCCGCCTTCGGCCTCCAGGGCGTCGAACACCGCCGCCGTGGCCGGCGCGGTCATCCAGGGGCGTTGGCCGAGGCTGTCGGTCATATGGCTTCCCGCCTACTAGGCCAGGGCCGCGCCGTACAGGCGTTCGTAGAGAGCGCGCAGGATGCCGGCGGTGGCGCCCCAGATGTACTGCTCCTCGTGGGTGGTCGCATAGAAGCGGCGCTTCTCGCCGGTGGGCAGTTCGCGCTCGTGCTGCTCGTAGTTGGCCATGTCCATGAGGTAGGCGAAGGGGGTCTCGAAGATGTGGGCCACCTCGGCGGGGTTGGCGGTGAGCGTGAAGCCGGGCCGGACCAGGCCCACCACCGGGGTGACCAGGTAGCCGGTGCCCGTCTGGTAGGGCGTCGACAGGCCGATGGGCGCCACGAACCGCGGCTCCAGGCCCACCTCCTCATGCGCCTCGCGCAGCGCCGTCTGGAGCGCGGTCTCGCCGGGGTCGCGCCGGCCGCCGGGCAGGGCGACCTGCCCGGTATGGCGGCGCAGCGTGTCGGCGCGGCGGGTGAGGAGCACGTTCACGCCGGCCTCGCGCTGGACCAGGCCGATCAGGACGGCGGCGGGCTTCAGGTCCTCGGTCCCCATGTCGGACCAGCCGCCGGGCGCGAGGTCGAAGTCCGAGCGCCGCGGGCCGCCGGGGACGACCTCGTCGTACAGCGGGTCGAGATGCCCGGCGATCCAGTCGGCCAGTTCCTGGACCGGGGCGCGGGCGTTCATGCCGGCCCCAGTGCGAACCAGGCGCCGCCCGAGCCGACGCCCAGCCTGCGGCCGTCCGGCGTGTCGCGCGCCTCGGCCATTTCGACCAGTTCGTAGAAGACCGGCCGGGCGATCAGGGCCTCCAGGCCGCGGCGGACGTGCAGGTAGGGCCGCGGTTCGCCATCCTCCGCGGTCTCGACGCGGATGGCGTGGTCGGGGCCGGCCACGACCGCGTCGCCGACGTTGGTGAGGAACGTCAGCGTCTCGCCCCCCGTCTCGCCTTCACGATCGACCCGGACCGCCACGAACGGGGCGTCCTCGACGGTGATCCGCAGCTTCTCGACCGGCGTCACCAGATGGAAGCCGTCGGGGTCCTTGCGCAGGACCGTCGAGAAGAGCCGCACCAGCGCCTCGCGGGAGATCACCGCGCCCTCGTGGACCCAGCGGCCGTCGGTCCTGATGACGATGTCGATCTCGCCTGAGTGGGCGGGATTCCAGAGATGCACGGGCGGCAGGCCGCGCCCCGGCGCCTGCGCCTTCCCGGCGTCCTGGGCCGCCCGGGCGAGGCCTTCGAGATCGGAGGGTCCGGCGATGGTCACCCGGCGAAGGTAGGCGCCGGAAGGAGTCGCCTCAAGCTCGCGGACAGACTGCGCCCCTGAGTTCGACGTCGGCGAAGCTGAGCGAGAGGACGCGGCCGGGGTCGACCGGGCCCGGCATCACCACGTCCGGCGCCACCGCGAAGCCGGCGCGGCCGAAGTAGGGGACGTCGCCGACCAGGACGACGGCGGCCTCGCCCGCGGCCTCGGCGGCGGCGCAGGCGCGCTCGACGAGCGCCATGCCCAGGCCGTGGCGACGGTCGCCCTCCTCCACGGCGATGGGGCCGAAGAAGGCCACCGGCTGGTCGCCCACGGCGGCGCGCCACATGCGCACCGTGCCGATCACGCGGCCGTTCTCGAGCGCGCAGAACGACATCTCGGGCGCGAAGTCGGCGAACTCGCGGACCCGCTCGGACGACTTGGCGAAGCGGCCCGGGCCGAAGGCGCGGTCCAGCAGCGCCTCGATCCCGGCGGCATGGGCGGGGGTCTCGCTGGCGAAGGTGAGCGCCGGCGCGGGCCGGCCGGAGCCGGGAGAGATGGGCTCGGAGGACATGGCTTGTCTCGGATGCGGAGGACGACGTCGCGGCGGGGCTTCCGCCGGGCGGGATCGGGTGGCGTGTCAGGCCAGCGGACGTCGTCGCATCTGCAGGGCCCTCCGGGCCGTGGACAAGGACGGCGCAGATAGGGCGAGCGGCCGCGTGCGTCAACGGGATTGCGACGAAGGGCGGCGCAAGGCAGGGTCGCCGCGCCCGATGCCCGAGACCTCCGCGCCTTCCGACGACGACATCGTCCCGTCCGCCCGAGCGCTCCTGAAGGAGCGCGACTACCTCTTTTTCTGGGGCACGCGCTGGACCGGCAGCTTCGCCAGCCAGATCCAGAGCGTGGCGATGGGCTGGCAGATGTACGCGCTCGCCCGCCAGACCCGGTCGGTCGAGGAGAGCGCCTTCCTGGTCGGCATGATCGGGCTGGCGGCCTTCATCCCGGTGTTCCTGCTGACGCTGCCCGCCGGCGAGGCGGCGGACCGCTACGACCGCAGGAAGGTGCTGCTGCTCTGCCTGAGCGGCGAGATCGTCAGCGTGCTGGCGCTCGCGCTGGCCACGGTGAACCACATGGCGACGCCGGCGCTGCTGCTGGCGATCGCGACGGTGTTCGGCGCCAGCCGCGCCTTCTTCGCGCCGGCCAACACCGCGCTCGGCCCGATGCTGGTGCCGCGCAAGCTGCTCCCGCGCGCGATCGCGTGGAACTCGCTGGCCTGGCAGTCCGCCTCGATCGCCGGGCCGGCTGCGGCGGGCCTGCTGGTCGCCCACTCGGCCGAGACGGCCTACTTCACGACCTTCGCCCTCTATGGTCTCGCCGCCATCCTGGTGTTCTCGATCCGCGGCAACACCAGGCCCGAGGTGACGCCCGGGTCGCGCTGGCAGCTCGTCAAGGAAGGGCTGGCCTACGTCTGGCGCCAGAAGATCGTGTTCGGCGCGATCTCGCTCGACCTCTTCGCGGTGTTGCTGGGCGGCGCCACGGCGCTGCTGCCGGTGTTCGCGCGCGACGTCCTGCACGTCGGGCCCGAGGGCTTCGGTCTGCTGCGCTCGGCGCCGGCGGTCGGCGCGACGGTGGTGGCGCTATGGCTCGCCGCAAACCCGATCCGGCGCCACGCGGGACCGATCATGTTCTGGGCCGTGGCCGCCTTCGGCGTCGCCACGATCGTGTTCGGGCTCTCCAGGTCCGTGTGGGTGTCGGTCTTCGCGCTGGCGATCCTGGGGGCGGCGGACATGCTGTCGGTGTTCGTCCGCCAGACCCTGGTGCAGCTCGTCACCCCGGACCACATGCGCGGCCGCGTCGCCTCGGTCTCGTCGGTGTTCGTGGGGGCCTCCAACGAGCTCGGTGAGTTCGAGAGCGGCGTCGTGGCGCGCCTGCTGGGACCCATCGGCGCGGCGATCTTCGGGGGCGTCGGCGCGGTGATCGTCACCGGGCTCTGGGCCAAGCTCTTCCCCGACTTGCGCCGGGCCGACCGCCTCGAATAGAGGTCTTCCATTCATTTCGGAGGATTTCGGTCATGGGCGCATTGGACGGACGCGTGGTGCTGGTCACGGGCGGCGGCAACGGCATCGGGCGCGACTGCGCCCTGATCGCGGCGCAGGAAGGCGCCATGGTGGTGGTCAACGACCTGGGCGGCGGCCTGAAGGGCGAGGACGAAGGCTCCGCGGGCCCGGCCGAGGCGGTCGCCGCCGAGATCCGCGCCGCCGGCGGCAAGGCCGTCTCCAACTCCGACAGCGTCACCGACCTCGACGCCGTCTACGGCATGGTCGAACTGGCCAAGAAGGAATTCGGCGGCCTGCACGCGGTGATCAATCCGGCCGGCATCCTGCGCGACGTGATGTTCCACAAGATGTCCGAGGCCGAGTGGGACGCCGTCATCAACGTCCACATGCGCGGCAGCTTCAACGTGGCGCGCGCCACCATCGAGCTGTTCCGCGAGCAGCAGGACGGCGCCTACATGTTCTTCACGTCGACGTCGGGCCTGTTCGGCAACATCGGCCAGGCCAACTACGGCGCGGCCAAGATGGGCATCGCGGGCCTCTCGCGGATCATCGCCATGGAAGGCGCCCGCAACAACGTGCGCTCCAACTGCCTGGCGCCCGTCGCCTGGACCCGCATGACCCAGTCGGTGCCGATCAAGGACGAAGCCGCCGCGGCCCGCCGCGCGGTGATGGCCGAGAAGATCCGCGCCGACCAGCCGGCCCGCTTCTCGGTGGCCATGGTGGCGCCGGCCGCCGCCCACGTGAGCGGCCAGATCTTCGGCTCGTCGGGCGAGAACATCATCCTCTACAGCCAGCCGCGGCCGGTCGAGACGGTGACCAAGCCCGAGGGCGAGGGCTGGACGGTGCAGTCGATCCTGGACGAGGCCGTGCCGAAGATGGCGCCCAAGTTCTTCGACCTGAACCGCGGCCCCCTGCCCGGCAACACGCCGGCGCAGAAGCAGCCGGCGTAGGCCGCGCCTCACCTCCCCCGTCGCGGCAGCGACGGCGGGAAGGGGACCGTCCGCCGAGCGCAGCGAAGAGCGGAGGGTGGAGGGGGCGAGCTGCATTCGCAGAGGTCCCTTCCGCCAATCGGTCCACCGAGCCTGAGGCTCGCCCCCTCCACCACTCGCTCTACGGCCTGCGGCCTCGGCGAGCGGTCCCTTTCCCGCCACTGCTACCGCAGTGGGGGAGGTGTAGTCAGCCTCTGGCCCGGCTGTTGCGCGGGTTCGCGTGATGAGCCTTGGCCTGTCCCATATCGGCGCAACGCCCCGCACCGCGGCCTATGCGCTGACGCCGGCCGTTCGCACGCCCACGGAGCTGGCCCTGCCCGTCACCGCGGTGAAGCCGGTGACGCCGACCTCGAACGCCGACGTCGCCCGCCGGCAGACGGCCGAACAGGTGATGGCGGAGCGCGGACTGGACCAGCTCGCGCTGTTCCGCATGGGATCGCAGGACCGCATCCGCGCGGAAGCCTCGGCCAACTTCGAAGGCGCCCGCCGCGACCTGGCGGCCGGCAACCAGGCCCGCGCCGAGATCAGGGCGACGGGCGGCTTCCTCGATCTGCGCATCTGAGCCTTTGGCCCGCGCGGGCGGGTCGGCTATCAAGCCTGCGCCATGAGCCACAACACCTTCGGCCACCTCTTCCGCGTGACCACCTGGGGCGAGAGCCACGGGCCGGCGCTGGGCTGCGTGGTCGACGGCTGCCCGCCGGGCGTCCAGCTCACCGAAGCCGACATCCAGCCGTGGCTGGACCGCCGCCGCCCGGGCCAGGGCAAGTTCGTGACCCAGCGCCAGGAGCCGGACGCCGTGCGCATCCTGTCGGGCGTGTTCGGCGACGAGCGGACGGACGGCCAGGTCACCACCGGCACGCCGATCTCGATGATGATCGAGAACGTCGACCAGCGCAGCCGCGACTACTCCGAGATCGCGAGCGCCTTCCGGCCGGGCCACGCCGACTACGCCTACTTCGCCAAGTACGGCGTGCGCGACTATCGCGGCGGCGGGCGGCAGTCGGCGCGGGAGACGGCGGCGCGGGTCGCGGCGGGCGCGGTGGCGCGGAAGATCCTGGAGGGCGTCACGATCCGCGGCGCGGTCGTGCAGATCGGGCCGCACGCGGTGGACCCGGCGCGGATCGACTTCGGCGTCACCGGAGACAACGAATTCTGGGCGCCCGACCCCGGGATCGTGCCCGTCTGGACCGAGCACCTGGAGAAGGTGCGCAAGGCGGGCTCGTCCACCGGCGCCGTCGTGGCCGTCGAGGCGACGGGCGTGCCGGCCGGCTGGGGCGCGCCGCTCTACGCCAAGCTGGACGCCGAGCTGGCGGCGGCGCTGATGTCGATCAACGCGGCCAAGGGCGTCGAGATCGGCGCGGGCTTCGCCGCCGCCGCGCTCTCGGGCGAGGAGAACGCCGACGAGATGCGGATGGGCAACGACGGGCCGCTGTTCCTGTCCAACCAGGCCGGCGGCGTGCTGGGCGGCATCTCGACCGGACAGCCCGTGACCGCGCGCGTGGCCTTCAAGCCGACATCGTCCATCCTCAGCCCGCGCCGCAGCATCGACGAGGCCGGCGAGGAGATCGAGCTTCGGACGAAGGGTCGCCACGACCCCTGCGTCGGCATCCGCGCCGTGCCGGTCGTCGAGGCCATGACGGCGTGCGTACTTGCGGACGCATTCCTGCGGCACCGGGCTCAACTTGGACGCGCAGCGTTCGCGCCGCCGCGCGGTTGAATTCCGCACTCCGGACTACCCAACCGGGCAAGCTGCTGAACCAGCACCGGAAATCTGTTCGGATAACCACGCCATTCCATTGACGGGTTCGCTCGGCGCGCCTTATCCACTGTCTTCGTTCACTGAGCGCCGTTTTCGAAGTTCCAGTATCCTCAGGGGAGCCGTGTGCGTTACGAACTCCTCCGGATCCTGCTGGTGGACGACAACCACTACATGCGCGTGCTGCTGGCCGAGATCCTGCGCGCGATCGGGGTGATCCACATCTTCGAGGCCAACGACGGCGCCGAGGGCCTGCAGGCGATGCGGGACAACGCCATCGACATCGTCATGACCGACCTGTCCATGCAGCCGCTGGACGGGATCGACTTCGTGCGGCTGCTGCGCAACTCGCCCGACAGCCCGAACCAACTCTGCCCGGTGATCATGATCACGGGCCACTCGACCTTCGCCCGCGTGAGCGAGGCGCGCGACGCCGGCGTCAGCGAGTTCCTGGCCAAGCCCCTGACCGCGCGCGGCGTGATCGAGCGCATCCACCAGGCGGTGGAGCATCCACGCACCTTCGTGCGCACCGAGGACTACTTCGGCCCCGACCGGCGCCGGCGCAACGATCCGGGCTATGTGGGCAAGCGCCGCCGCGCGACCGATCCGGCCCAGCAGAAGTTCGGCTAGGGTTCCGGCGGCCCTCGGCTCACGCCGCCTCTCTCATGAACGTCATGGCCGGGCCTGTCCCGGCCATCCAGAAGCGCCGACGGCCGGAGACTCGCGGCGGCGCGGCTGCACCCCAATCTCTACGACCTGTGTCTCTGGATGGCCGGGACAGGCCCGGCCATGACGTTCGTTGGGGGTGGGACTCGGTGCTCACAGATTGAGCGCGCAGCTCTCGCCGATGGTGGGGCGCGAGACGACCACCCGCGACAGGCCCGGGAACTGCGGCGTCAGGCGCCCGGCGAAATAGAGGCAGATGTGCTCCAGCGTCGGCCGCTCCAGGCCGGGCTTCTCGTTGAGCAGGCCGTGGTCGAGCTCGGCCGCCACGCCCTTCAGCGCGGACTCCAGGTCGGCGAGGTCGGCGACCCAGCCCACCGGCTCCCGCGCCTGGCCGCGGACGGTGGCCTCCACGCGGAACGAATGGCCGTGCAGGTTCGAATAGGGCCGGTGCTGGGGCCCCTCGGCGAAGTAGTGCGCCGCGTCGAAGGTCGCGGCCTTGGTGATCTCGAAAGTCGGTTGGGTCATCGCAAAACGTGGGGCGGCCTGAAGCGGAAGCAGCTCAGGCGATGCCGAGGTATTTGTGGGTCTGGACGCTTAAACGCCAGCGGGGGTGCTCAAGGCAATAGGCGATGGCCGCGCGCGTATTGGCCTCGCGGTCCGGCCCGTCCATCGGCTGCAGCAGGAATCGCTCGAAATCGAGGTGCTCGAAGCGCTCGGGCCGGGCCTTCTCCTGCGGGAAGACCAGCTTGAGCTCGTGGCCGCGGGTCTGGACCACGGGCGCGTCGGCCTTGGGGCTGACGCAGACCCAGTCGACGCCGTCCGGCGCGGGGAGCGTGCCGTTGGTCTCCAGCGCGATCGAGAAGCCGCGCGCGTGCAGCGCGGTGATCAGGACGTCGTCCACCTGCAGCAGCGGCTCGCCGCCGGTGAGCACGGCGAGGCGGTCGCCGGGACCGCCGGTCCAGGCGGCCTCGACCGCCGCGGCCAGGGCGTCCGCATCGGCGAAGCGGCCGCCGCCCGGGCCGTCCAGGCCCACGAAGTCGGTGTCGCAGAAGGTGCAGACGGCCTTCGCCCGGTCGCGCTCCAGCCCGCTCCAGAGGTTGCAGCCGGCGAAGCGGCAGAAGACGGCCGGCCGGCCCGCCTGCCCGCCCTCGCCCTGGAGGGTCAGGAAGATCTCCTTGACGGCGTAGCTCATAGGGCTGGCCGCCCGGCCTCGACCCAGGTGTCATAGCCCTTGCGGCGCAGCTCGCAGGCCGGGCAGGTCCCGCAGCCGTGGCCCCAGGGATGCAGGGTCCCGCGCTCGCCGAGGTAGCAGGTGTGGCTCTCCTCGACGGTGATCGCCACCAGCGGCTCGCCGCCGAGCTGCTTGGCCAGCGCCCAGGTCTCCGCCTTGGTCAGGTGCATCAGCGGGGTGTCGATGCGGAAGTCCTGCGCCATGCCCAGGTTCAGCGCCTGCTCCATGGCGTCGAGGGTGGCGCGGCGGCAGTCGGGGTAGCCGGAGAAGTCGGTCTCGCACATGCCGCCCACCAGCACCTTCAGGCGGCGGCGGTCGGCGAAGGCGGCGGCATAGGTCAGGAAGACGAGGTTGCGGCCGGGCACATAGGTCGACGGCAGGCCCTTCCCGGTGATCTCGATCGCCCGCTCCGAGGTCATGGCCGTCTCGCCGATCGCGCCGAAGCTGCGGATGTCCAGCGTGTGGTCCTCGCCGAGGCGGGCCGCCCATTGCGGGAATTCGCGCACGAGCCGCTCGCGCACGCGCCGGCGCGCCTCCAGCTCGACGGCATGGCGCTGGCCGTAGTCGAAGCCGAGCGTTTCGACGCGTTCATGCCGCGACAGGGCCCAGGCGAGGCACGCCGTGGAATCCTGGCCGCCGGAAAAGAGCACGAGAGCGCCATCGGTCATCGGCGCCCATATGGCGCTTTCGCCCCGACGTGGGAAGCGACGCCAAGGCGACTTCGTCGTCGCGGGCGCCACAGGGATCCGGCAATCCCTGGCGCAGCCTGGCCCGGCGTCGACATGACGCCGCCCCGGATCCGCGCCGGCCGAGCGGCCCGTCGCCCGGTCTCCGCGTCCGGGAAGAACCGTTGTTTCATGAACCGGTATGGTGCGGGTTGCATTCCAGGGTTCGGCGAACCCTTGTGTGCCAAGGGATCGGTGAACCACGTTCATTCCTGCGCGCCGTATTCGAAAATGCGGTCTTTTCGCCACAGTCGCGGAAAAGCCTCGCCCAAACGCCGTAAGTTATCAGGCTTCAGTTGACCTCCCGACGGCGGGGCGATGAGGGTCCGCGCCCCGGTGCGCCTCCCCGCGCCCGTTCCGACAATTCGCCAACAACAGGGCCCGCGGCTCCCCCCGCGCGCGCCTTGGGAGGATCTTCATGTCTCGCAAAACCGCACCCGCGCGGCGGCTCCTGGCCGCCGGCGCCTCGATCTTCGCCCTCTCGGCGATCGCCCAGCCCGCCCTGGCCCAGGCCGCCGGCGAAGGCGCCATGCTGGAAGAGCTGGTGGTCACCGCCGAAAAGCGCGAGCAGTCGCTGCAGGACGTGCCGGTGGCCGTCTCGGCCTTCACGTCCGAGCGCCGCGACACCGTCGGCATCGTGGGCATCCAGGACTTCGTGAACTTCACGCCGGGCATGAACTATTCCGGCACCGACCGCGTCAGCCTGCGCGGCGCCGGGCGCAACACCTTCTACATCGGCAACGACCCGGGCGTGGCGTCCTACTCGGACGGCTTCTACTCGGCCTCGTCCTCGGAGCTGTTCAAGACGCCGCTGTTCATCGAGCGCACCGAGATCCTGCGCGGCCCGCAGGGCACGCTCTACGGCCGCAACGCCATCGGCGGCGCGATCAACCAGATCTCCAAGCGCCCCTCGAAGGAGTTCGGCGGCGAGATCCGCGCCAGCTACGGCAACTACGACCGCACCCGCGTCGAGGCGGTGGTGTCGCTGCCCGTGGCCGACAACCTGCGCTTCAAGGTCGGCGGCAGCCAGGACCACCAGCGCGACGGCTTCATCAAGAACATCGGCACGGGGAACGACGCCGCCACGATCAAGCGCACCTACTTCGAGTTCCAGGTCGAGGCCGAGCCCACCGAGAAGCTCTCGATCTTCGTGCGCTACAACCGCTCGAGCTGGGACGACACCCTGGGCGTCGGCGACCGCCTGAACAACCTGGTCACGCCCTACGACACGACCCGTTCGTTCGGCCTGATCGGCTCGCTCGTGCCCAACCCGCAGTTCGGCTACGCCACCGCCAACCCGGGCGTGACCGACCCCTACGTGATGAACACCGATACGGACGGGTACGGCCAGCTCCGCGGCAACCACCTGCTGACGACGACGGTCAGCTACGACCTGGGCTTCGCCGAGCTGAAGTACATCGGCGGCTTCCAGCAGTACAACTACCAGACCGGCGGCGACTACGACGGCACGAGCCGCTCGGGTTCGATCACCATCCCCGGCATGGCGGTCCCCTACTTCCCGCAGCTCACCACCGACTTCAACGAGCACAAGCGCTACTACTCGAACGAGATCAACCTGACCTCGAACGGCGACGGGCCGCTGCGCTGGATCCTCGGCCTCTACCAGTACGAGGAGGAGTACCGTCAGCGCATCCAGCTCGCCGCGCCGAACCAGGTCCAGCTCGCGACCCCGCTGACGCTGACCGGCGCCCTGGCCGACCCGAACCCACTGCGCAACTTCGCCGACACCCAGGCGACGCTGAACTCCAAGGCCTACGCCGTGTTCGGCCAGGCCACCTATGAGTTCAACGACCAGTTCGCGGTCACCGCGGGCCTGCGCTACACCAAGGACAAGAAGGACGGGACCGAGTTCCAGCGCCTGATCATCCTGTCGCCGGCGATCGCCGCGGGCGCCGCGGCCTTCGACGTCTCCACCGACGTCGACCCGACGACGCCGGGCGTGCAGAACTTCCGCTCGCTCAAGAATAGCTGGGACGCCGTCACCGGCGTGCTGAACCTCGACTGGACCCCGGACGCGGACACCCTGGCCTATGCGAAGTACAGCCGCGGCTACAAGTCGGGCGGCTTCCTGCTGGGTACGCTGTCGGTGCAGCCCGAGGCGAAGCAGGAACAGGTCGACGCCTTCGAGGTGGGCCTGAAGAAGACCATCGCCCGCCGGCTGCAGATCAACGCCGCGGCGTTCTACAACGATTACAAGGACCTGCAGCTCAACCTGTCGCAGCTCAACGCGGCCGGCACGGCGGCGGCCAACAACTTCGTCAACGTCGACGCCGAAGCCTACGGCCTGGAGCTGGAGGCGATCTGGCGGCCGGTCCGCAACCTCGACCTGTCGGCCAGCTACGGCTACCTGCACACCGAGATCACCAAGGGCTGCTGCTTCTACGACCCGGCGGACCCGGGCGCGCTCGACCCGAACGCGACGCCGTCGGGCGGCTCGGTGCTGTCCAACGGCACCCAACTGGTGTTCCAGACGCTGAAGGGTTCGCGGATCTACCAGTCGCCGAAGAACAAGTTCGCGGGCAACGCCAACTACACCTTCGACTTCGACCCCGGCTCGCTGATCCTGTCGGCCACCTACACCTGGACCGACGAGACCTACTACCAGCCGTTCAAGAGCGCGGCGAACAAGGTGAAGGCCTACGACACCACCGACTTCCGCGCGCTGTGGGTCGACGGCCAGGACCGCTTCACGATCATCGCGTCGGTGAAGAACGCCTTCGACCAGAAGGGCTTCACCTCCAACGGCTCGACGACGCCGACGGCGATCTTCGACAGCCCGAACCCGGGCACGACGTCGATCGTCCAGACGCGCACCGCCATCACCCGCGGCCTGATCCAGCCGCGGACCTACGGCGTGGAGCTGCAATACCGCTTCTGAGGCGCCTCGCCAGAGCGCCGACTCCATCCGGCGGCGGATCGAAAGGTCCGCCGCCTTTTCCTTGTCCGGCCGCCATGCCGGGCGCCCGCCGCCTTCCAATGCGAATCTTCATTCCGCGCCCTGGATTTAACCTCTACGCAAGCCGTAAGGCCCAAAATGGGTATCCAGAGTTCCTTCGTACCGGCGGTTCATGTCCCTCCCCGAGTTCTTCTCCGACCGCGTCACGGCCGAGATCCGTCAGCAGATGGAAGGCGTGATGGCGCTCACCGGGCAGCTCGCGCGCCAGCGCCTGACGCCCGACGGCGAAGCGTGCGTGGCGAGCGTGGCCGAAGCCGCCGAGACCGTGCTCCGCGTCATGGGCGCGGGCCTCGACCTCAAGAGCGTGCATAGCCGCGGCGTCACCCTGGAGCTCGAGCCGGTGCGCCTGCGCGAGGTGATGGACGAGCTGCAGGACCGCTGGCAGCCGCGCGCGGCGGCGGGCGGCGTGACCCTGCTGGTGGCCTACGACGGCGATCCGGACGCGGCGGCGATGGCCGACCGCAAACGCCTGCTGCAGGTGTTCGACGGCTTCATCGGCGAGGCGGTCGCGGCCCAGGCCCGCGGCGCGGTGGAAGCCACCCTGCGCGCCCACGCCGACGACAACGGCGGCATCCGGCTCGAAGGCCGCGTGCGCGGCCCGCGCGACACCGCCTGGGACGGCATGGACCTCGACGCGCGCATCATGAGCATCGAGGCGCGCCTCGGGCTGGAGGTGGCGCTGGGCGCGATGCTCGCCCGCAGCATCCTGGACGGCATGCAAGGGGAGCTCCGCAAGGAGCACAACGCCGGCGCCTCCGACACCGTCGCCTTCGAGATCCGCCTGGCGCCGGTCGCCGAGACCGTGGACGAGACCCCGACGGAGGACGCCGGCCGCGCCGCGCACATCCTGGTGGTCGACGACAACGCCACCAACCGCATGGTCGCCCAGTCGCTGGTCGAGATGTTCGACTGCACCAGCGAGGCCGCCGAGGATGGCGAGGAAGCCGTCGAGGCCGCCCGTTCGGGCCGCTTCGACCTGATCCTCATGGACATCAAGATGCCGCGCATGGACGGCGTCGCCGCCACCCGGGCCATCCGCGCCCTGGGCGGCCCGATCGCCCGCACCCCGATCATCGCGCTCACCGCCAACGCCGACCCCGAGGACGCCGAGGGCTACCTCGCCGCCGGCATGAACGGCGTGGTCGAGAAGCCCATGAAGCCCGAGCACCTGCTCCAGGCGCTCCAGAACGCGCTGTCCCCGCCCGACGAGGCCGCGGCGGCCTGACGCGCGGGGCCGTGCAACGCAAGCCGTTGGCGGAAGGGCCGTGGCGTGCTCGTCTGCACGCATGGATCCGACGCATCTGTTCGAGCTGGCGATCGCGATGGTCGTGGCGATCATCGCGCTGCACTATGTCGCCCACGCGCTGAAGCTGCCGCCCACGGTGGCGCTGCTGGTGGGCGGGGCGTCGCTGGCCTTCGTGCCCGGCCTGCCGGCGATCTCTGTCGATCCCGAGCTGGTGCTGGTCATCTTCCTGCCGCCGCTGCTGATGGACGGCGCCTGGTCGATCCCGGTCGGCCGGTTGCGGCGGCACGTGAGCGGCATCGCCGCCCTGGCCGTGGGCGCCGTGGTCTTCAGCGCCGCGGTCGTGGCGGTGGTGGCGCACATGCTGTTCCCGACGCTGCCGTGGGCGGCGTGCGCGGCGCTCGGCGCCATCGTGGCCCCGCCGGATGCGGTCGCGGCGCGGGCCGTGCTGGAGCATGTGACCCTGCCGCGGCGCCTGCAGATCCTGCTCGAGGGCGAGAGCCTGCTGAACGACGCGAGCGGCCTGGTCCTGTTCCGCTTCGCCATCGCCGCCGGCCTGACCGGCGCCTTCAGCCTCGCGGGCGCGGTCGGCAGCTTCTTCGTCCTGGCGCTGGGCGGGGCGGCGGTGGGCGCGGTCGTGGGCTACGCCTGGGTCAAGCTCGTGCGCAGGCTGGGCGACGAGTACCTGATCATCGCGGCCACCGTCCTCTTGTGCTGGACCTCGTACCTGCTGGGCGAATTCCTCCACGTCTCGGGCGTGATCGCCACCGTCACCACCGGCCTGATCGCCAGTTGGCACCAGCACACGGTGCTCTCGGCCTCCATGCGCATGCGCGGCACGTCGTTCTGGACCGTGCTGATCTTCCTCATGGAAGCGGCGGTCTTCGTGCTGATCGGGCTCTCGCTGCGCGACGTCGTCGACCGCGGCGGCGGCTTCGTCGTGGTGATCGAGACGCTGGGCGGGCCGATGCTCGCGATCCTGGCGGCGCTGATCCTCGCGCGGTTCGCCTGGGTGTTCGGCTCCGAGGCGGCGACGCGGCTCGCCCGCGCCGCGGGCCTGGCGCGCGCCACGCCCCTGGGGGCCGGCGGCGCGACGGTGCTCAGTTGGGTCGGCGTGCGCGGGGTGGTCACCCTGGCCCTGGCGCTGAGCGTGCCGGAGGCCTTTCCCGGCCGCGACATCATCCTGGTCGCCTCGTTCGCCGTCATCGTCGGCACCGTGCTGGGCCAGGGCACGACGCTCAGCCGCGTGATCCGCTGGGCCAGGCTCAGCGAGAGCGACGCCGAGCGGCCGCGCCTGACCATGAGCCAGGCCGAGGCCGCCATGGCCCAGGCGCAACTGGTGACGATCCGCCGCATCGCCTACGACGGCGACGGCCAACTGATCCACCCAATGCTGCTGGAACGCTACGAGCGCCGCGCCACCTCGATCGTCAACTATGCGGAGCGCGCCGAGCACTACCAGCCCGCGCTCCACGCGCATTTCGACGTGGTGCTGGCGGCGGTCGCCACCGGCCGCAGCGAACTGATCCGGCTGCACCGCGCCGGCGAGATCGACGACGAGACCCTGCGGGAACTGGAGCGCGACCTCGACCTGGAGGAGCTGAGCGCGATCTCGGCGAAGGCGTAGGCCTCACGGACCCCGCGCTTGGGTCAGCAGGCCGTTTCAGTTGCAACTTTCTTGCGTCGCGCGGTCCTATTGCGCGGGTGTTCGCAATGACCTAGGTCGCGGGCTCCTGTTTCGGAGGAGTTTCATGTCCGAGGCGAAGACGGCGGCCCAGCCGCCCTCCCTGGAGGCCGTGCGCCAGCGCATCGATGCGCTGGACACCGAGCTCCTGCGCCTCGTCGACGAGCGCGCCTCGCTGGCGCGCGTGGTGGCCGACGCCAAGCGCGCCGCGGGCGACGGCGACAAGTTCGGCCTGCGCCCCGCGCGCGAGGCGGCGATCCTGCGCCGGCTGATCCGGTCGGACCGGCAGGCGGCGAGCCCGTCGCTGATAGTGCGCATCTGGCGCGAGCTGATCGGCGACAGCCTGGCCGGCCAGGGGCCGTTCCACATCAGCGTCTGGGGCGGCAAGGACCCCGGCCGCACGGTCGAGCTGGCGCGGAGCCGGTTCGGCGCGGCGCCGCCGCTGGCGCAGGTGGCCAGGCCCGAGGACGCGGTGGCCGCCGCCAGGACGCTGGGCGGCGTCGCGGTCTGTGCGCTCGCGAACGACAGCGCCTGGTGGGGGCGGTTGCTGGCCGAGCCGAAGCTGAAGGTGTTCGCGACCCTGCCGTGCCTGGCCGCCTGGGGCCCGGTCTCGGCGCTGGCGGTTGCGGCGGTGGACGTGGAGCCGACCGGCGACGACATCACGCTCTGGGTGACCGACGCGGCCGGGCCGGCGGCGGCCGTCGAGGAGGCGCTCTCGAAGGACGGCGTCGCCGCCGAGCTGCTGGTGGAGGCGGGCGGCCTGAAGCTGTTCGGGCTGGCCGGCTTCTACCAGGCCGACGACGCGCGGCTGGCCCGCGCGCCGGGGCGCCTGTCGGGCGTGATCGGGGCTGCCCCCGGCCTCCTGGACGTGTAGAAGGCCAACCGGTTTCAATTGAAACGATCCCCCATGCCCGACACCAGCGACCTTCCCGACCGCAGCCGCGCGCGCCGCCCCGTCCCGAAGCCCGGGATCATGGACATCCACGCCTATGTGCCCGGCAAGGCGCAGGCCGAGGGCATCGCCGAGCCGGTCAAGCTCTCGGCCAACGAGAACATCCTGGGCTCCAGCGAGAAGGCCCGCGAGGCCTACGCCGACGCCGCGCGGCAACTGCACGTCTATCCCGACAGCCGCGTCTCGATCGTGCGCGACGCCATCGCCGGGCGCTACCGGCTGGAGCCGGAGCGGCTGATCTTCGGCTGCGGTTCGGACGAGGTGTTCCAGCTCCTGAACCAGACGTTCCTGGAGCCGGGCGACAACATGGTGCAGGGCGAATACGCCTTCGCCGCCTTCGCCATCGGCGCGCGCGCCTGCCAGGCCGAGATCCGCAGCGCCCGCGAGCCGAACTACCGCATCGACGTGGACGAACTCCTGAAGTGCGTCGACGACCGCACGCGGCTGGTGTTCCTCGCCAACCCCGGCAACCCGACCGGCACCTGGATCCCGTTCTCCGAGGTCGAGCGGCTGCACGCGGGCCTGCCGCCCAGCGTCGTGCTGGTGCTGGACGGGGCCTACTCCGAGTTCGCGACCGACCCGGCGTTCCAGGATGGGCTCGACTTCGCCCGCTCCAGCGAGAACGTGGTGGTGACGCACACCTTCTCGAAGCTGCACGGCCTGGCCGCCCTGCGCGTGGGCTGGGGCTATGCGCCGGCCGCCATCGCCGCGGCGGTGGACCGCATCCGCCTGCCGTTCAACATCTCGATCCCGGCGCAGCTCGCGGCCGTGGCGGCGATCGAGGACACCGGGTTCCAGGAGCACTCCATCGCCCACGTCGAGCAGTGGCGGCCGTGGCTGACGCAGCAGATCGGCGGGCTGGGGCTGGAGGTCGTGGGGCCGTCGGCCACCAACTTCGTGCTGATCGGCTTCCCGAAGGCCGGCAAGACGGCCGCCGCCGCGGACGAGTTCCTGAGCGCGCGCGGCCTGCTCACGCGCCGCCTGCTGAACTACGGCATGCCCGACCACCTGCGCCTGACCATCGGCCTGGAAGCGCACAACCGCGCCGTGGTCGAGGCGCTCGCCGACTTCATGAAGGGCTGAGGATGGTCGCGCCGGTCTACGCGAAGATGGCGGTGATCGGCTGCGGCCTGATCGGCTCGTCGGTCGTCCGCGCGGCGCGCGAGGCCGGGGCCGTGGGCGGGATCGCGATCGCCGAGGCGTCGGAGGCGGCGCGGGCGCGGATCGTCGAGCTGGGCCTGGCCGACGTCGTCACCGGCGACGCGGCCGAGGCGGCGCGGGACGCGGACCTGGTGGTGTTCGCCGTGCCGGTGATGTCGATGGAAGCGGCGGCGAAAGCGGCGGCGCCGGGCCTGAAGGCCGGCGCGACCGTGACGGACGTGGGCTCCGTGAAGGGCCACGTGGCCGAGGCGCTGGCGGCGAACTGCCCCGAGGGCGTGTTCGTGATCCCCGGGCACCCGATCGCCGGCACCGAGCGGTCGGGCCCGGACGCGGGCTTCGCGGAGCTGTTCCAGAACCGCTGGACGATCCTGACCCCGGCCGAGCGGACCGACGCGCCCTACCGCGAGGCCGTCGACCGGCTGGCGGCCTTCTGGACCGCGATCGGCGCGCGGGTCGAGGAGATGGACGCCCGGCACCACGACCTGGTGCTGGCGATCACCAGCCACCTGCCGCACCTGATCGCCTACAACATCGTGGGCACCGCGCACGACCTGGAGGGCGTCGCCGAGGCCGAGGTGATGAAATATTCCGCCGGCGGCTTCCGCGACTTCACCCGCATCGCGGCCTCCGATCCCACGATGTGGCGCGACGTGTTCCTGACCAACAGGGAGGCGGTGCTGGAGGTGCTGGGCCGGTTCACCGAGGACCTGCAGGCGCTGAGCCGGGCGATCCGCTGGGGCGAGGGCGACAAGCTGTTCGACCTCTTCTCGAAGACGCGGGAGATCCGGCGCGGCATCGTGGCCATGGGCCAGGAAAGCGCCGAGCCGAATTTCGGCCGCGACCGCGGCAAGCACTGATCTCGCCACAATCCGGAAATACGGGCGCAACGGACCGCGCGCCCTCTGCCGGCGCGACACAACACGGGGAGTTCCCAATGCGCACCATCGTCTTCGCGGCCGCGGCCGTGGCCACCCTCGCCTCCGCCGGCGCCGCCTTCGCCCAGATGCCGGCCCCGGCCGACCTCATCAAGCAGTGGGACAAGGACGGCGACGGCGCGGTCAGCAAGGCCGAGTGGACCGCCGCCGGCCGGCAGGCCGAGCGGTTCGACCTGATCGACGCCAACAAGGACGGCAAGATCACCGCCGAGGAATTGGAGAAGGCGATGGCCGCCATGCGGCAGCGCCAGGGCGGCTGATCCCGTCAGGATCGGAGGCCGGCTTGACCGGCCTCTTTTTCGGCGCCAATATTCACCCCTATGGATGAATATTATGGATGAGACGCTCGTGGCCCTCGCCGACCCGACGCGGCGGGCGATCCTGGCGCGGCTGGCGGCCGGGGGCGAGGCTCGGGTGACCGACGTCGCGCGGCCGTTCCCGATCTCGCTGAACTCGGTCTCGAAGCACATCCGGATGCTGGAGCGGGCCGACCTGGTGCGCCGGCGGGTCGAGGGCCGCACGCACTACCTCACCCTGAACCCGGCCCCGCTCGACGCGGCGGCCAGGTGGATCGACGAGCAGCGCCGGCTCTGGACCTGGCGGCTCGGTGAGCTGGAGAAGGCGCTGGACCATGGGTGAGTTCACGGTGACCAGGCGCCTGCGCCATCCGGCCGAGCGGGTGTTCGACGCCTGGCTGGACCCGGAGGTGGCGGCCAGGTTCCTGTTCGCGACGCCGACCGGGGAGATGATCCGCGCCGAGACCGACCCGCGCGTCGGCGGGACCTTCACCTTCGTGGACCGCCGTCCCGACATGGGCGACGTTCTGCACACCGGGGCGTACCTCACGATCGACCGGCCGCGGCGGCTGGTCTTCACCTTCGCCGTGCCGCCGTTCGATCCGGGCTACACCACCGTCGAGGTGGAGATCACCCCGGCCGGCGACGGCTGCGACGTCCGGCTGACGCAGCGCGACACGCCCGACGAATGGGTCGAGCCGTCGACCAAGGGCTGGACGATGATCCTGGAGGCCCTGGAGGCGTCGCTCAGCTAGGCTGCCTGGCGCCCGCGCCCCACCAGCCCTCGCGGCCGGCGGCGCAGGCCAGGGCGTCGTCGATCAGTTGGGGGAAGCCGGTGTCGGCGACTTCGGCGTCGACCAGCATCCGGCCGTCCACGCTGATGCGGACCCACTTGGCGCGGCGCAGGGTGAAGAGCGCCTGGCTGTCGAACGGCTCGTCGGACGCCATGTAGCGGTCGCCATCGTACTTGGGTTTGAAGGCGAACGAGTAGGCGTCGGTTTCGAACTTGCCGCGCCGGCCGCGCGGCAGCTTGCCCTTCACGGCGCCGACGGCCATGCCGACCTGCCCGCCGGCGGCGAGAAGCTGGAGCTGCCGGTCCTCGCCGACCAGCGCGTGGCCGATGCAGTAGGGTCCCTCCTTGCTGGCCTCCAGGGCCCAGACGCCTTCCTTGTTCAGCGGCGGATCGGCCTCGGCGCTGGTCGCGCCGACGCCCTTGCCCCACCAGCCGCTCTCGCCCTTCGAGCAGGCCACCACGCCGTCGAGCGCGCCTTCGAAGCCGGTGCCCTCCAGGGTCATCGCGGCGACGGGCTGGCCGTCGATCAGGACCTGGGCCTGCCGCGCCAGGCGCAACGCCGCCAGGGCGCGGGCGTCGAAGTCCCCGTCGTAGTAGAGCGTCTCGTTATTCTCGCCGTAGCTGGGCTTGAAGTCGAAGCCGTAGGCCTCGGTCTGGATGCGGCCCGTCTTGCCCTTCCGGATGGCGCCCTTGGTCGAGAACAGCCCGAACGTGACCTGGCCGTCCGTGCCGCGCAGCAGGAAGATCGCACCGCCCTGGAGCGTCATGCTGGCCGCGCACGAGCCGCTGTCGACGTCGATGCCCCAGTAGCCCTCCTTGTTCATCACCGCATCCCTGGCGTCGGCCAGGGCCGGCAGCGGTGCGAGCGCCACGGCGATCGCGGCGAGCGTGTGGATCAGGCGCATGCGTATCCCCCAAAGCATGAAGCTCAGCCTTAGCACGGCCCCCGGCGCAAGAACAATAGGTGAACTTTGAGCATTCATCGCCCTCCCCCGATTGTCATCCCGGTCTTCGCCTGCGGCGAAACCGGGATGACAGGCGTCAGGGCGCTGGCGCCGGCAGGAACGCCGCGACCTCTTCGATGGCCTCGACGAGGGTGACGCGCTTCAGCTCGACGCCGTCCGGGAGACCGCTGAAGAGGCGGGTTGGCGAGGAGGCGTCGAGCATGACGAAGACGCCCCTGTCGTCGGCGCGGCGGATGAGGCGGCCGAAGGCCTGGGCGATCCTCGCGCGGGCGATGGCGTCGTCGTAGGTCTTGTTCCCGAAGCGGGCGCGTCTCGCCTTGTGCAGGATGTCCGGGCGCGGCCAGGGGATGCGGTCGAAGACGAGGAGGCGCAGCGACCGGCCCGGCACGTCGACGCCGTCCCTCACCGCGTCGGTGCCGAGCAGGCAGGCGTCCTCCTCGGCGCGGAAGATGTCGACGAGCGCGCCCACCTCCAGCGGGTCGGCGTGCTGGGCGTAGAGGGCGAGACCCCTGTCGGCGAGCGGCGCCGCGATCTTCTCGTGGACGGCGCGCAGGCGGCGGATGGCGGTGAAGAGGCCGAGGCCCCCGCCGCCGGCCGCCAGGAACAGCTCGCGCATGGCGGCGGCCACCTGGCGCACGTCGTCCTTGCTGACGTCGGTGACGACGAGGGCGCGGGCATTGGCGGCATAGTCGAAGGGCGAGGCGAGCTTCAGCGTCTTCGGCCGCTCGGGCAGGCGCGCTGCGCCGGTGCGCATCTCGGCGAGCGCGAACGGGTCGTCCAGCGTGGGGTCGGCCAGGGTCGCAGACGTGACCAGCACGCCGTGGGCCGGGACGATGACGGCGTTGGTCAGCGGCTCGGTCGGGTCGATCCAGTGGCGGCGGGCGGCCGCGTCCACGGTTCTGCCGAACATCATGTGGGCGTCGAACCAGTCGACGAAGTCGGGGTCGTCGTCAGCGTTCTCGTCGATGGCCTGGAGCATGGCGCGCCAGGCGGGGAGCTGCATGCGGCAGCGGCGGTCGAGGCCGCGCAGCGCCCCTTCGATGCGGGCGCGTTCCGAGCCGGAGAGGGTCTCGGCCTCGGCGTCCATGACGTCTTCCAGGGCCCGCGCCAGGGCCAGCAGGGGCGCCTCGATGCGGGCGAGCGCGGCGGCGGCGGCGCGGGCGGTGTCGCGGACGAGGTCGAGGGCCGGGCGCGCGGCGCACTCCATGCCGACCTCCGAAGGCGCGGCGCGGGCGCGGAGCTGTTCGAGCACGGCGACCAGGAAGGCCTCGATCTCGCCGGTCGGGTTCACCTCGCCGTTGGGCGGGGCGATGCGGCCGCTCCAGCCCTCGCCGGGCAGGGCCTGGGCCGCGCGCAGCGCCTGTTCGAGGGCGTCGCGCGCGTCGTCGCGGTCGCCCAGCATGTCGAGGAGGCGCGCTTCCAGGCCCCGGCCCCGGCGGCCGCGCCCCTCCGGCCCGCGGATCCAGCGGCGGAGCTCCGCGGCCTCCTGCCCCGAGAGCGCGGCCGAGAACGCGCTGTCGGCGGCGTCGAACAGGTGGTGGCCCTCGTCGAAGACGATGCGCTTGAGGTGGGTGGTCTCCGCATCGCCCTTGGACCCGCGCGCCGCCCGGGCGCCGTCGAACGCCGCCTGGGTCAGCACCAGGGCGTGGTTGGCGATGACGAGGTCGGCCCGTCGGCTGCCGCGGATCGCCTTCTCCACGAAGCAGGTCCGGTAGTGCTGGCAGCCGGCGTGGACGCACTCGCCGCGCCGGTCGACCAGGTTGGCGGGGCTGGCCTGCTGCAGCGGCGAGACCGCGAAGAGGGTCGGCAGCCAGGCGGGGAAGTCGCCGCCGGTCATGTCGCCGTCGCGCGTCGCCCGGGCCCACCGCGCGGTGAGCGCGTGGCCCACCAGGTCGGTCCCCCCGAGCTGGGCGGCGTTGGCCTGCTCCTGGAAGTTCAGCAGGCAGAGGTAGTTCTCGCGCCCCTTGCGCACGACCGCCTTCTTCGCGCGCACCTTGGGGTCGGGGTAGATCGCGCGGCTCTCGCGCTCGATCTGGCGCTGGAGCGCGCGCGTGTAGGTGGAGACCCAGACGGCGGGGCCGTTGGCCTCGGCCCAGAGCGAGGCGGGCGCGAGGTAGCCCAGGGTCTTGCCGACGCCGGTGCCGGCCTCGGCCAGCATCATGTTGGGCTCGCCCTCGCGGCTGCGCGGCTGGAAGACGTGGGCGGTCTCGGCGGCGTATTCGCGCTGGGCGGCGCGCACCTCGTCGAGCCCGGCGGTCTCCAGCAGCGAGGCCAAGCGGTGGGTGGCGTCGTCGGCGGTGACGGGCTTGGAGCCCGGCTCACCGGGCGGCGCCTCGGCCTCCCACTCGGGGATGCGCGCCCAGACGTCGAGGCCCGAGGTGCGGAAGGTGTTGCCGGGGAGCTGGCTGCGCAGCGCGCCGATGACGGCGGCGCCCCAGGGCCAGCCGGCGCGGGCGAGGGTCTCGGCGAGGGCGAGGGCTTCCTCGCGGGTGGGGGTGGGCGCGGCGGCGAGGCCGGCGAGGAGGGTGCGGGCGGCTGTTTGGAGCGTTTGCGCCTGTTGTTCGGGCGTCTTGGGGTCGGGCAGGTCGAGCGCCTGGGCGAGGCCCGCGGCGCTGGGGGCGGCGAACTGGGCGGGCCGCGCGAAGGCGAGGAGTTCTAGGACGTCGAAGATGCGGGGCGTGCGCGGCGGGGGGGTGAGGCCGAGGCGGCGCGCGGTCATCGCGGCGTGGGCGACGAGGACGGGGGCGGATTGGAACAGGTCGCGGGCGTCGGGGGGGCGGATGGCGCGGGCGGTTGGGGGTGCGCCAAGGCCGGGGTGGCCGGCGGCGTCAGCGAAGCTGGCGTCGGGGCGCGCGCCGGGATCGGCCACGGCGCAGCGGGGTCCGGGCAGGACCACGAGGGCGGGGGCGAGTTGCAGGGAATCTGCGGCGAGAGTCACGCAGCGGAGGGTAGGTTAGCGGGGCGGTGAACGGAAGGGGAACTAGCTCGCCTCGAAGAAGGACTCGAAGAGTGCGTCACCGAGACTGTTGTACTGCGACGACTTGAAGGGAGTGAAGGAGAACTGATCCAAGCCCTTCAGCGCCTTGTCGTATGACGCGTAGCCTGCGATCAGATCGGCCTTTGCCAAGCGACGCATACAGGCAATCAGGCCATTCAGAATTGTGGTCGTCAACAGCCTGTTGGGGACCTTCCTGCTAGCGGTCCACCGTTCCTTGCCGACATGATGAAGTACGGCCGACATGAATTGGTTCACCTCGGCTTTGCAGAATTCTATGTACTCCGCCAGTAGTGCGTCATTCTTACCTTTGAGCAACTCTTCTTTGTCGTCCCTGTCCCACACCGCATAAAGCGAGTCTTGACCCCCTAAGCGAACAAGATATCGTAAAGCAAATCGGACGATGGTCGTGGTCTTTATTTTGTCCTTGTCGAAGAAGTATTTTTCGAAGTGGCCAGACAAGGGGCCTGGGTCATCATTCAAGTGATTGAGTACACGTCGCGCTATCGAGTCCGAATCAAAAGGCCTCAGCATTACGCCAATCTCTTGTTTGAGATCGGTCTTTGCGTTTGTCTGCGTCGAATTGACCTCAAGGAAGAGCGTCGCTTGGAAGCGCGCCTTCTCTGGATCAGACATGCCAGGCGGGAAGACAATTCCAGTGATCAGCAGGTTCTGCCGTTTGCGGAGCTTTTCGATCGCCTCGTCTTTTGCACCTCCTTCGTGATAGGCGAATAACCGGTGCTGACCATCAACTATTCCGATCGAATTATATTCGTTAGGCAACTGCACTCTCGCAGGGGATGTTTTTGTTATTGATGATACGTCTTTAGTATGCCCGCTTTCATCGAGCAATTTTGTCTCTGGAGGCAGAGTGACGATTAGGTTGTTTATAAAAACACGACCCTTCTCAACAAGATAAGATCTGATGCTCTCAATCTTGCCGGGCGAGATCATGCGTTGATATAAATTCGTTCCTCCCCTCCATCCATCTCGTCTTAGTACGTAAGCACGCTGAAGCAGCGCTTCGGGGTCGGCATAGAATGAGACGACCTTGAAACCTTTGCCAAAATTTGAGTGCTCGTCAGGGAGCACCGAACCTTCGTAGGTGTTGGTGGACCCGGATTGCGGCTGAACGAGCGCCATGCCCACCTCGGCATAGGGTAGCCCGAGAAATTCTAGGATTTCGCACCGAGCAGACCGCTTGATCGTCTGAGATACCCGCTCCAAGTATCTCACGACGTTGTAGTCCATATAGACAATGCCGGGAACTTCGTCCTTTGTCTCTTGCTTCAGAGCGTTGTATGAACAGTAAACTACAACGACCCTGTAGTGAGACCATTCAAATATTTTGTTTGTCGCCAAATGGAATGGCGAGTACGATGAAGAGAGAAATTCGACGAATTCCTCACGTGAATTCAATATCTTATCAAAGATAACCTTCTTCTTCTTTAGGTGAGAAGAGATCTCGCTTTCCTTGTGAACTGTGTATTCCGCGAGGACGACAACATTCTCAAATATGAACACATCGTCGAAATCGCATTTCGACCCTTGGAAGGTGAACTGCTTGTCGGCAAGCTCGGCGACGCGCTTGAAGCCTCCAGCGGTGAAAGCGCTCCGTATCAGGCGCCGATGCGAGCGTTGAAGCCTCCTCTGCGCCAGCTCAGCCGCTGACAACTTAGGCTTCTTCTTCGATTTCTTCTTTGCTCCAGGCACCACCGTCCCCCGAATAGCTCGACGACTTATCGCGTCGCCAACCACTCCTCTGGAACTTGAGCGACCTTGGTCGATGTGTCCGGTCGCTTCACCGGCTTGCCCAACTCTCTCATTGGCAAGGTTCCAGCGTTGAGTTGCGCGAGCCGCGCTTGCGCGATCTCCAGGAAGCGCGCGTCCCGATCAATCCCGGTTCCTTGTCGCGCATGCTTGATCGCGGCGATCACCGAGGCGCCAGTACCGACGAAGGGATCGAGAACCCGATCCCCAGGATCAGTCAGCGCCAGCACACAGCGCTCGACCAATTCGATTGGAAACTGGCACGGATGCTCGGTCCGCTCTGGGTGCTTCGCCTTCACGTTCGGGAAGTCCCAAACAGGATTCTCTCGGAAATCACGCTCGGCGGAGAACTCCCAATAGTCCGCCGGATTTTTCCCTAGCGGATTGCCACTGGGAAGCCCGCCCTTACCGGGCTTACTCGCCGCATGACGCTTCCCAGGATAGAGTTGCGGCACCCTCACCGGATCGAGATTGAATTTGTAGTCATCCCCCTTGGAGAACCACAAGACGGTCTCATACCGCCCCGAGAAGCGGCGATCTGCGTGCAGGCCGAAATTGAACCTCCATACGATTCTGTTTCGAAGTTTGAGCCCAAGCTTAGAGAATAGGTCGTAAAACATGAAATCAAGCGGAAACACCACGCCATCCCGCACGTGACTTCCAACTTGCCAACAAACGCTACCCCCCGGCTTGAGTACTCGCGCAACTTCACGACAAACCTTGCGTTGCCACGCAGCGTATTCCTTCAGCGTCTGACGGTCGCGCTCATACGACTTTCCAATATTGTAGGGAGGCGAGGAGACGACGAGCTGAAAGTGCTCGTCCGGCAGCTTCCTGATCGACTTGAGGACATCGCCAGCGATTAGTTCGCCTGCATCAAGCGTAAGGTCGCCTGGCTTCTCAAGGTTCACGAGACGCCCACCCCCGAATCGCTTCTCGCGTAGAGGTTAGCGCTGGAATGACCCCTCATGGAAATCGCGCATAGATGGTGCGCGGTGCGCAGTGCAATCGGCACCGCTCTTGGCCTTCAATCCATGGACGGAGTTTGCCTGGGGCTGAGCCGCCTTCGGCCTCGGCCCTTCGCTTGCGCTCCGGGCGTTCGTTGCTGCGATCAGTCCACTGGCGCCCGCGCTGGCGCGCGACCGCGCCTCACCTCAAGGACGGGCCCGCAGGGCCCGCCGCGGCGCGGTCCTTGACACGGCGCAGCCCCCAGGCTCGTAGGCAACCATGGATTTAAGGGCAGTCAGCACCCGTGGGGTGCTGGGCTTGCGCCCCTGCTCGTCCCTCTTCCCCTATGAACGTCATGGCCCGGCCTGTCCGGGCCATCCATTGGGCTGTGAGGCGCCGGTGGCCCGCGGTGTGCGCGCTCCAAGGATCACAGCCCAATGGGTCCCCCGGACAAGCCGGGGGATGACGTTCCGGGGTGGGGGTCGCCGTACTCGCCTTTCTTACCGCGCGCTCACCTCCCCCGCGAAGCGGCGGGAGGGGGAACCGCTCGCCGAGCGCAGCGGAGAGCGAGGGGTGGAGGGGGCGAGGTTCAGGCTCGGCGGGTGGGTCCGCTGTGGCAGGCGCCGCGGGTGGGGCTCGCCCCCTCCACCATCCGCTCTACGCCCGGCGGCGCCGGGCTCGGCGGACGGTCCCCCTCCCGCCGTCGCTGCCGCGACGGGGGAGGTGAGGCGCGTTCCCTCCCTTAATGGGGAGGGACAGGCCGCGGGAGCGGCCAGGGTGGGGCGGTATGAGGTGGAGTGCAGACGGGTGGGGGTTGGCTAACCTTTAGGCTCGGCGTTCCGGGTCGGGCTGCCCCACCCTGGCGCCTGCGGCGCCTGTCCCTCCCCATTAAGGGAGGGAATGTTCTTCTTTTGTTCTTGACATCCGGACTCGAATTTGGTAGGTTTCGGTCAAGGTTGAGTGGTGCGCTTGAGGCGCCCCTCGACCCTTTTCATTCCGACAATCTGAAGGAGGCGGCCTCATGGATGGTGGGGGCGAGATCGTGTGCGTGGTCGATGAGCGGCCGGCGCAGAAGGGGCTGGTGCGGCGGTTGGGCGGGCGGCGGCCTGCCGTGCGGTTCTCGGCGGTGGTGGCGCGGCGGATCTGCACGCGGCTGGAGGCCGGGGAGACGCTGCGGGGCATCTGTGCGGATCCGGACATGCCGCACCGGACGACCGTGAAGGCCTGGCGAAAGGCGCTGCCGAAGTTCGCCGCGTCGGTGGAGCGGGCGCGGCGCGCGGCGGGGTGGCACATGCGCGGCGGGCATCCGCCGAAGTGGTGCGAGTGGACGGCGCGCGAGGTCTGCATGCGCCTGGCCGCAGGCGAGCGGATGCGCGACATCTGCGCCGACCCGGACATGCCGTCGGAGGCGCTGGTCGGGAAGTGGCGGCGCGAGCGGCCGCAGTTCGCCGCGGCGCTGCGCGAGGCGCGCGCGATGGTGGCCGAGCGGCTGTGCGAGGACAGTTGGGAGGTGGCGCAGGCGGTGACGCCGTCGGACGCCTTCGCGACGCATGTGAAGCTGCTGCACATGCGCTGGATGGTGGAGTGCTTCGACCCCACGCGGTTCGGGCGGTTCAAGGCGGTGGCGCACGAGAGCGTCGCGGCGGAAGCGGCGGCGGCGCCGCGGGAGACCGTGTTCCGGGTGCGGCGGTTCGAGAAGGTGGTGGGCGAGGACGGGCGGGCGGCGCTGCGGGAGCTGTTTCCGCCGGGGGAGGAGCCGGAGGCGCAGGTCACCCCTGGACTCGGCGCTCCGGACGGGACTTCCTCACCCTGACCGCTTCGCGGTCCGTCCCTCCCCATCAAGGGAGGGCGATCGCATATGGTTTGTGGGCGGCTCGTCCGCCCGATTCATGAACCGCAGAGATCGCAGAGATACGCAGAGAGGCCGCGGGTCCACCGGACTCCTCTGCGTATCTCCGCGATCTCCGCGGTTTGACCGACGGCCTTTCGGCCGCCCGCATCCAATGCGATCGTCCTGCCCATCAAGGGAGGGAAGCGGGCCCTTGCCGGACCTTCCGGGGAGGGTCACGGTCGGCGCCGCCCTCTCCCTGCCCTCTCCCTCTCCGTTCGCTTCGCTCCACGGGGGGAGAGGCGTTTAGGGGGAGAGGCGTTTACTTGCCGCCGAGGGCGCGGCGGGCCTGGGCTTCGACGGTGTCGCGGGGGATGAGGCGGATGGTGGAGCTGGCCTTGGCCAGGACGTTCCCGGCGGGGTCGAGGAGGCGGCCTTCGGCGAAGCAGGTGGCGCGGCCGCGGCGCTCGATCCAGCCCTCGGCGACGACGCGGCCCGGACGGGCGGGGGCGAAGTAGCTGACCTTCAGCTCCAGCGACATGGGCGACATGTCGGGCAGGAGGCCGATGGAGGCGTGCGCCATCGCCGAGTCGATCCAGCCGCAGACGAAACCGCCCTGGGCCACGCCGCCCGAGTGGCACATGTGCGGGCCGCACTCGTACTCGATGACCGCGCGGCCGCCTTCGTTGGAGACGACGCGGACCTGGCCCAGGCTGGTCAGCAGGGTGGGCGCGACGGCGTCGGACATGTGGGGCGGCCTTCCTCTCCATGGTCTGGACGGACTTGATCCCACGGCGCCGCGCCGTTGGCGAGGCGGTTTGGCGCGGGTTAGGCTGCCGCAAGACGTGTGGGAGGATCGGGCGATGGGGTTGACGGCGTTGGCGCTGGCGGGCGCGTTGATGGCGCAGGCGCAGCCGGCGGCGAGCGAGGGGGCGCAGGCGGCCGCGGCCGCCCCGGCCCCGGCCCCGGCCGCCGAGAAGGCCGCCAGGCCGAAGCCGGAGAAGGTGTGCGTGACCGAGGCTCAGCTCGGATCGCACTTCAAGAAGAAGATCTGCGCGACGCCGGAGGAGTGGGAGGCGCGGCGCATCCGCGACCAGGAGGCGATGTCGCGCAACGGCGGCAAGGCGCCGCCCACCTGCAGCGGCGTGGCCTGCTGAAGGACAAGGGTCCACAGAGAAATCCCACGCCCGCGGAACAGCCTCGGGGTCACGGAGTTGTGAGGGGCAGGCCCGGGGGCGACGCCATGCGCGTGTCCGGACGGGTCGACCAGCGGGAGACACCCAGACATGCGCACCCCCCTTCTCATCGCCGCCGGCGTGACGGCCCTGGCGCTCGGCGCCTGCACCCAGAAACACGAGGACGCCTCGGCCCAGGCGGCCGACGCGGCG
>NZ_JAHBYD010000007.1 GCF_019636135.1 Phenylobacterium sp. | reverse complement strand
CCGCCACCGCGCGCGTCGGCCCCGCGCCGGCCGTCCGATGGTGCTCGCCCTCGCGCCGCAACGCGATCCAGACCGGCCTGCCCCGGCGGTAGCCCTCCTGCACGCCGGGCGGGCACGCCCTGCCGGAGAGGGTCTCCTGCAGCCGGAACTGCACATAGTGCCCCTGGAGCAGGCTGCGCGGATCGTAGCCCGCCAGCGCCAGCCGCACCTCCTGGCCCCGGTCGCGCGCCATGTTCTCGCGCACGACAACGCCCACCAGCAGCAGCGCCAGCACGCCGGCCGCCGCCAGGATCCGCACGGGAGGCGCCGCGACCTTCACGCCCGCGTCCTTCCGCGCAGCGCCAGCGCCCCCGCCAGCGCCAGCAGCGCGGCCCCCGCGAACACCGCCGCCGAGGTCATCAGCCCGACGCCCAGGCTCATCAGCAGCGACGCGCCCGAGCCCAGCAGGCCCAGCACGCCCACCGCGGTCACGCCGCCGTGCCGGTCGACGCGCCCCAGCGCCACCACGGCCCCCGAGACCGCCAGCATCGCCATGCTGGTCGGCACGCCCTGCATCCCCGGCGCGAGGCCGCTCATCCTGCTGAGCTCGCTCACCGCCGCGCCGACGCTGCCCAGCGCCGCCCACGCCCACCACCCGTAGAGCGCGCCCGCGGCCGGGGCGAACCGCTCGCGCGCCCAGCGCCCGCCGGCCGTCAGCCCGACGGCGGCGACCGCCACGGCCAGCATCGGCCCAAGGCCCTTCTCGAACGTCGCCACGATGCGGATGAACAGTTCGACGACCGCGACGCTCGTCGCCACCCCCGCCGCATGCGCCAGCGGCTGGGAGCGCCAGCGCAGGGCCAGCGCCGCGCCGGCGGCCGCGCTCAGGGTCATCCACCAGGGCCACGGCGGCCCGCCGCCGTCGAACAGGCGAAAGCCCGCCGTCTCGCCCAGCCCCACGAACACCAGCGCCAGCGCCGCCGCCCACGGCGAGCCGCCGGCCACCGCCAGCAGCGCCGCCGCCAGCCCTGCGCCGCGCAGCGCGGCCTGCGGGTCGCCCGCGATGTCGAAGATCTGGCCCGTCAGGCCGATCGCCGCGGCGAACACCAGCGCCGCCACCACGAGGCACACCTGGCTCACGATGGGCCGCCCGCGCGCGCTCGCCCAGGCGCCGCCGCCCGCCACGCCCAGGAACGCCGCCAGGATCGTGGCGAAGCGGGCGATGCGCGGGATGTCCGACCAGTTGGCCGCCACCAGCGCGATGACCGCCACACCCGCCAGCACGCCCCCGACGATGCCCAGCGCGGTGGCCGCATCCAGCCGCCGGGCCTCGCCCACCTGCTCAAGGATCGCGGCGCGGTTCTCGGCCGGGACCAGGCCCTGCCCGATCCAGCCGTCGAGGTCGCGCTCCAGCCGCGTGCGGTAGCTCGCCATGGGCCTCCCCGTTCAGGCCAGACTGGCCCGAACGGGCGGGCGGCGCCTAGTCCTTCCGCTCGTCGCGGGCGCGGCCCTTCTCGCGGCGTTGAGCAGACCGTGTATTCAGATCACCACCCGGCAACAATTCGTAACTGACGTACGCCGGGCTCATTGACGCCACGTCCGCCATGCCGGACATTCGAATCCAAGCGCCACAAAAGGCGCTGTCAAAACCGGGCTTGGGGGAAACATGCTGTCTCGAAAGAGTATCCTATTGTCGTGCGCGTTTGCCGCGACAGCGACCGCGATGTCGGCCACGGCGGCCTTCGCGCAATCCGGCGCCAACGAGATCGAAGAGCTGGTGGTCACCGCCGAAAAGCGGGAGCAATCGCTGCAGGACGTGCCTGTGGCCGTGTCGGCGTTCACGGACGAACGGCGCGAAATGGTCGGCATCAACTCGGTGCAGGACCTCACCAACTTCACGCCCGGTCTGGCGTACTCCACCAACAACGACCGCGCCTCGCTGCGCGGCATCGGCCGCTTCTCGAACAACCGCTCCGTCGAGGGCGGCGTGGCCATGTACAACGACGGCTTCTACACCTCGTCGGTGACGGCGTTCGCGCAGTCCACCCTGTTCCTGGAGCGCACCGAGGTCCTGCGCGGCCCGCAGGGCACGCTCTACGGCAAGAACGCCATCGGCGGCGCGCTGAACATCGTCTCCAAGCGGCCGACCGACGACTTCTACGCCGAGGCGCGCGGTCTCTACGGCAACTATGATTCCAAGGCGCTCGAAGCCGCCGTCTCGGGCCCGCTGTTCGGCAACGTCCGCGGCCGCCTCGCGGCGTCGTGGGGCAACATCGGCAAGGGGGTCTTCAAGAACCTCAACCCGAACGGCGAGGACGAGGGCAACCGCGGCACCGTCTGGACGGGCGAGTTCCAGCTCGACGGCAACTTCGGCGACGGCAAGCTCGAGTGGTGGCTGAAGCATTCCACGACCGAATGGCACACCCTGGGCCGCGGCCCCGGCGGCCGCACCACCGCCACCTACGGCTTCGGCGTCACCGACGTGCCGTTGCAGGCCCCGCTGACCCCGAACGCGGCGCGCTTCGGCCAGGCGTCGAATGCGCTGCCGGGCAACACCTGCCAGTTCTGCTTCGACACCGACGACGGCAACTACATCAACCTCGAGAGCCACACGACGACCCTCAACGTGACCTTCCACGCCGACACGTTCGACGTGAAGTACATCACGGGCCAGACCTACTACGACTATCGCCTGCAGACCGACCTGGACGGAACGTCGCGCCAGGCGCCGTTCCTGCTGCCGCTGCCGGCGGTGCCCGCCGGCGCCGTCCCGCGCCCGGCGCAGAACCTCATCTACTTCCCGCGGCAGCATAACCAGTACCAGGAAGAGGTCTGGTGGTTCTCCAACGAGCTGAACATCGCCTCGACCACCGATGGCCCCGTCCAGTGGCTGCTAGGGGTCTACCAGTATCGCGAAGGCTCCAACTACCGCCTGTCCGACGCCCGCTTCCCCGATGATGCGCGCTTCGAACGGCCGGTCACCCAGACCGGCACGGCGGCCGCTCCGAACCCGCTGCGCCGCTATGCGGTGGGCGAGTCGGAGAACAAGAACGAGTCCTACGCCGCATTCGGCCAGGTCGACTGGCAGATCAACGACCAGTTCAAGGTCACGGGCGGCCTGCGCTACACCAAGGACGAGAAGACCTCGTTCGAAGGCGCGCGGCTCTTCTGCCTCTACCAGTCGGCCGTCTGCCCGATCAGCCGCCTGCTGATCGCCCCCGTCGACGTCACCGACGTCGCTGCGCCGGGCTTCTCCACCGTCAACGGCGTGCAGGTCACCGACAAGGCCGTCGTGGGCGGCGTCGGCGGCATCTACACCGACCCGACGACCGGCCTGCGCCACCGCCTCCTGAACTACGACTGGAGCGCGATGACCGGCACCTTCGGCGTGGACTGGAAGCCGGATCCGGACACCCTGCTCTACGGAAAGTACTCGCGCGGCTACAAGGCCGGCGGCTTCGATTCGGGAACGACGACGCTCCAGACCTTCGTCACCACCGAGAAGGAGATCATCGACGCCTACGAGCTGGGCCTGAAGAAGACGTTCGGCGGGCGCCTGCAGACCAACGTCTCGGCCTTCTACTACGACTACCAGGACATCCAGATCCCGCTGTCGTTCTTCAACGAGACGGTGGGCGCAAACCAGACCCGCTTCGTCAACGTGCCCAAGGCCGAGAACTACGGCCTGGAGATCGAGACGATCTGGCAGCCGATCGACGGCCTGCAGATCCTGGCGAACTACTCCTACCTGAACGCCAGGATCAAAGAGGGCGTGTTCACGCCCGACCCGGACGATCCGCTGGCCCTGCTGCCGGGCGCCAAGGTCGCTCCGGCCTCGGCCCAGGCCGCCAACGCCTGCATTCCCGGCCGCTCGCCGACCGGCACGGGCGCGGCAGCCTGCTCGCTGCTCGTCAACGTCAACCAGGACATCAGCGGCGCCAAGCTGCCGTCCTCGACGCCGCACCGGTTCACGGTCAACGCCAACTACACCTGGGATCTCGCCTCCGGCCGCCTGTCGGCCTCGGGGACCTACGTGTGGCGCGCGGCGACCTACTACTCGGTGTTCAACACCTACGCGAACCGCGCCAAGTCGTACGGCACCACCGACTTCCGGATGCTGTACAACGACAAGGACGACCGCTTCACGGTCATCGGCTCGATCAAGAACGTCTTCGACCAGCGTGGCTCGGCCGGCGTCAGCGCCGGCCGGATCAGCAACAACGCGGTGGGCAACAACGTGAACCACCCGCTGTTCAACCGCGTCAACGAGACGGTCTCCTACATCCTGCCCCGGACCTACAGCCTCGAGGTGCAGTACCGCTTCCGCTGATCCCACCGCGGCTCGGCCAGACGGAAACGCCCCGGCTTCACCGCCGGGGCGTCTTCGTTTCCGCGTTCCGTCGCACCCCGGCCGTCGAGGCATGACGGCGACAGGTCGCTCCCGTCCGGAATCTCGCCTACATAGGGGCCATGTCCGAGACCCGCTCCGTCCGTTGCCTCATCGTCGGCTCCGGCCCCGCCGGCTATACCGCCGCCGTCTACGCCGCCCGCGCGCTTCTGAAGCCCGTGCTGATCCAGGGCATCCAGCCCGGCGGCCAGCTCACCATCACCACCGACGTCGAGAACTATCCGGGCTTCGCCGACGTGATCCAGGGGCCCTGGCTGATGGAGCAGATGGAGGCCCAGGCCAGGCACGTGGGCGCCGAGATCGTCACCGACATCGTGACGAGGGCCGACCTCTCCCAGCGCCCGTTCCGCCTCGAGACCGACAGCGGCCAGGTCTGGCTCGCCGAGACCCTGATCATCGCCACCGGCGCGCAGGCGAAGTGGCTGGGCCTCCCGACCGAGAGCAGGTTCCAGGGCTTCGGCGTCTCGGCCTGCGCCACCTGCGACGGCTTCTTCTATCGCGGCAAGAACGTGATCGTGGTCGGCGGCGGCAACACGGCCGTGGAAGAGGCCCTCTTCCTCACCAACTTCGCCGCCAAGGTCACCGTCGTACACCGCAAGAACGAGTTCCGGGCCGAGAAGATCCTGCAGGAGCGCCTCTTCAACCACCCCAAGATCGAGGTGATCTGGGACAGCGTCGTCGACGAGGTGCTGGGCGACACCGATCCGCTCGGCGTCACCGGCGCGCGGCTCAAGAACGTCAAGACGGGCGCGACCCAGACGGTCGCCGCCGACGGCGTCTTCATCGCCATCGGCCATGCGCCCTCCTCCGAGCTCTTCAAGGGCCAGTTGGAGATGGACGCCTCGGGCTATCTGAAGGTGAAGCCCGGCACGGCCTCGACCGCCGTCGAGGGCGTCTACGCCGCCGGCGACGTCACCGACGACCTCTACCGCCAGGCCGTGACCGCCGCCGGCATGGGCTGCATGGCCGCGCTGGAGGCCGTCCGCTTCCTGGCCGAGGAGGATCACAAGAAGGCCCGCCATCCGATCAGCCACCACGAGGCGCAGAAGATCGGGGCCTGGTGAGAAGATCGCCTTCGGGCACGACAGGGATCGAGCCCGGCGCTAGCTTCGCCGGATGATCCGCTTCGCCCGCGCCGCCGACCACGCCGCCATCGCCGAGGTGGTCGAGGCCGCCTTCGGCCAGCCCGACGAGGCGCGCCTGGTCGAACGCCTGCGCGAGGGCGGCGACGTCCTGTTCGAACTGGTGTCCGTCGACGGGGACGCGGTCGCCGGCCACATCCTCTTCTCCCGCCTCTATGCCGACCGCGCCGAGCTGTTCGCCGCCCTGGCCCCGCTGGCGGTGCGGCCGGGCCTCCAGCGGACCGGCGTCGGCAAGGCGCTGGTCGAGAAGGCCCTGGACCACGCCCGCGAGTTCGGCGCCCACGGCGTGATCGTGCTGGGTCATCCCGACTACTACCCGAAGTTCGGCTTCGCGGCCGAGACCGCGGCCAGCATCCGCAGCCCCTACAGCGGCAACCCCGCCTTCATGGCCATCGCCCTCGAGAAGGGCGCGTTCGACTCGCCCATGACCGTCGCCTACCCGGACGCCTTCTCGAACTAGAGCCGGAACGACGAGCCGGCCCCAGGGCGCGGATGGCCGTTTGACATAACGCGACGGCAGGCGGCCAACTTGCTTCCAACGAACAAGAAGCTTGTCGGGAGGCGTACGCGTCATGGGATGGACCATTGCGGATGTGTGGGAAGCCATCGCGAGGTCGCAGCCCGACCAGCCGGCGTTGATCCAGGCCGATCGCGTCATCACCTGGGCCGAGTTCGACGCCCGCTCGGACGCGCTGGCCGCGCACTTCATCGCCAAGGGGATGAGCCGCCAGGGCAAGGTGGCGGGCTATCTCTACAACGGGCCGGAGTACCTCGAGGCCTACTTCGCCGCCTTCAAGGCCGGGTTCGCGCCGGTGAACACCAACTACCGCTACGGGCCGGAGGAGGTGCGCTACCTGTTCGACAACGCCGACGCGGAAGCCGTCGTGTTCCATGCCGGGTTCACCGAGCTCCTGGAGAAGATCCGGCCGCAGTTGCCGAAGGTGAGGGCCTGGGTGGCGGTAGCCGAGCCGGGGCATCCCGCGCCGGCCTGGGCCGACGACTATGACGCCATCGTCGCGAAGGTCCCGGCCGAGCGTCCGGTGAAGGCGCCCTGGGGCCGCTCGGGCGACGACCTGCTGCTGCTCTACACCGGGGGCACCACCGGCATGCCCAAGGGCGTGATGTGGCGCCAGGACGACCTGTTCCAGGTTCTGGGCGCGGGCGGCAATGCGGCGCTGGGCGTCCCGCCGGCGACCTCGATCGGGGAGCTGGTCGAGCGCATCAGGGGGCCCGAGCACCTGAAGGCCACCATGATGACGTGCGCGCCGCTGATGCACGGCACCGGGCAGTTCTCGGCCTTCATCGCGTTCAACGGCGGCGGCACGGTCTGCGTGCTGCCCTCGCGCAAGTTCAGCGCGATCGAGCTCTGGAACGAGGTCGAGCGGCTGAAGATCAGCAACATCGTCATCGTGGGCCTGGCCTTCTCGACGCCGATGCTGGAGGCGCTGGACGCCAATCCGGGCAAGTGGGACCTGAGCTCGGTCCGCTCGATGAGCTCGTCGGGCTCGATGTGGAGCTACGAGAACAAGAAGGGGCTGCTGGGCCACATCCCGCAGGCGATGATCGCCGACAGCTTCGGCTCGTCCGAGGCGGTGGGCCTGGGCGCCTCGGCCTCGGCGGCGGGCGCGGAGGCGCAGACGGCGGCCTTCATGCTGGGGCCGAACACCGCCGTCTTCACCGAGGATGGGCGGCGCATCGAGCCGGGTTCGGGCGAGCGTGGACTGGTGGCCGTGAGCGGCTTCCTGCCCCTGGGCTACTACAAGGACAAGGCCAAGTCGGACGCGACCTTCAAGGTCATCGAGGGGCAGCGCTGGAGCGTGCCCGGCGACTGGGCCGAGGTGAACACCGACGGGACGCTGAAGCTGCTGGGCCGCGGCTCGGTCTGCATCAACACCGGCGGCGAGAAGGTCTTCCCCGAGGAGGTCGAGGAGGCGCTGAAGCGGCACGCCACGGTGCGCGACGCCGTGGTGGTGGGCGTGCCCGATCCGCGCTTCGGCGAACGGATCTGCGCGGTCGTGGAGCCCGAGGCCGGCGCCCAACCGACCCTGGCCGAGCTTTCGTCGCATGTGCATTCTCAGCTCGCGGGCTACAAGGCGCCGCGGGAGCTGGTGGTGGTCGATTCCATCGGGCGGGCCCCCAACGGCAAGGTAGACTACAAGGCGGTAAAGGAACGAGCGCTGGCGGCCCTGGGCGCAGTCGTCTAGTTCGAGTAACAGAGTCTGTGAATGCGACGGACGGCCCGGCCGGCGGACGACGCCCGCGCCGGGCCGGATACGTCGCAGGGGGATGGCGAAGGCGTGACGGACAACCAGGAGGCGACGGCGCCTGACGCCGGCGGGCGGCGGCCGGGCGGCTTGCGCAGGCGTTGGATTCTGATGGTCGCCGGCCCGATCGTGGTCGTGGCGGCGCTAGCGTATTTCCTGCTGACGAGCGGCCGCTCCGAGACCACCGACGACGCCTATGTGCAGATCGCCAAGACGCCGGTCGCCCCGTCGATCTCGGGCCGCGTCGTCGAGATCTACGTGAAGGAGAACCAGCCCGTGAAGCGCGGGCAGGTCCTGTTCAAGCTGGACCAGCGCGACCTGAAGGCCAGCCTCGACCTGGCGCAGGCGCAGCTCTCGGGCGCGCAACTGGCGGTCGGCCAGGCCCGCGCGGCCTACGATCGGGAGACCGCCAACATCGCGGCCGCCCGCGAGAACCTGCGGTTCGCCGAGCGCGAGCTCTCGCGGCAGCGGCAACTGAACGCCGCGGGCGCGGTCTCGGGCCAGGCGGTGGACCAGGCGGCGCACGCCGCCAACCAGGCGCGCGACCAGCTCGCGGTCGCCCAGCGGCAGGCGGCGCAGGCGCTGGCGGCCCTGGGCGGCGACCCCGACATCGGCGACCGGGCGCCGGGCGTGATGCAGGCCCGGGCGCAAGTGGAGCGCGCGCAGCTCAACGCGGGCTACGCCACGGTGATCGCGCCCGCCGACGGCGTGGTGGCCCGGGTCGACCAGTTGCCCGTGGGCGCCTACCTCAACGCCTCGCAGACCGCGTTCTGGCTGCTGTCGGGCCAGGCCTGGGTCGAGGCCAACTTCAAGGAGAACCAGATCGGCCACATGCACGTGGGCCAGCCGGTCGAGATCGACATCGACGCCTATCCGGGCGGCACGCTGAAAGGCCACGTGGCGAGCTTCCCGCCCGGCACCGGCTCGGCCTTCTCGGCCCTGCCCGCCCAGAACGCCACCGGCAACTGGGTGAAGGTCACCCAGCGCCTGCCGGTGCGGATCGAGTTCGACAGGCCGCCGCCGGACCGCGCCGCACGCGCCGGCCTCTCGGCGACGGTGAAGGTCGACCTGCGCGGCGGACAGCGCCAGGCGCCGTGACCGGTTCCCCTCGCCTTCCCTGGCTGCTGGCCGCCGCCGTGCTGCTGCTCGGCGCCTGCACGACGGTCGGCCCGGATTTCAAGCGCCCGGACGCACCGGCGGGCGCGGCCGGCTACACGCCGCCCGGAGAGGCGAAGGCGGCCATCGTGCAACTGTCGCCCGAGGCGCGGACCGCGGGTCCGTGGTGGCAGGCGTTCCGGTCCGACGCGCTGGACCGGACGGTGCGGCTGGCCCTGGCCGAGAGCCCGGACGTGGCCGAGGCGCAGGCGACGCTGGAGCGCTATCAGGCCGAGGCGCGCGAGGCCGAGGGCGACCGCGGGCTGCAGGTCGAGGGCACGGGCAACGCCGCGCGGCAGAAGTTCAACTCCAAGTCCTTCGGCATCAAGAGCGGCAGCACCAACTCGCCGTTCAGCAGCTTCGGCACGCGGACGTTCAACCTGTTCTCGCTGGGCGCGCGGGTGACCTACGACCTCGACCTGTTCGGCGGCGAGCGGCGGCGCGGGGAGGAAACCGGCGCGCGGGTCGAGCAGGCGGCGCGGCAGGCGGACGCCGCCTACCTGACCCTGTCGGCCAGCGTGGCGCTCCAGGCGATGCGGATCGCGGGCCTGCGCGACGAGATCAAGGCCATGGAGGCGATCGTCGAGGACGACCGCACCCTTCTGGGACTCGCCCGGAAGGCGCTCGGCATCGGCGGCATCCCGCGCACGACCCTGACCGGGATCGAGGCGCAACTGGCCGAGGACGAGGCGGTGATCCCGCCGCTGCGGCGCCAGTACGACACCGCGCGCCGGCAGATGGCGCTGCTGGTCGGCAGGTCGCCGGCCGACTGGGCGCCGCCGGAGTTCGAGCTGGCGCAGATGACCGTGCCGGCCCAGATCCCGGTGAGCCTGCCGTCCGAACTGGTGCGGCGCAGGCCGGACATCCTGGCGGCGGAGGCCGACCTGCACGCGGCCACGGCGGCCATCGGCGTACGGACTGCCGACCAGTATCCCGCCATCCGGCTGTCGGCGAACGGGAGCCTGTCGGGCCTGACGCCGGACGACGTGTTCTCGACCAGCTCGACCGGCTACACCCTGGCCAGCGGGCTGACGGCGCCGCTGTTCGACGGCGGCGCGCGCAAGGCCCGCACGCGGGCGGCCGAGGCGCAGGCGCGCGTCTCGCAGGCCCGCTATCGCCGCACGGTGCTGAAGGCGTTCAAGGAGGTCTCCGACGCCATGGCGGCGCTGAGGACCGACGAGGAGGAGATCGCCTCGCTGACGCGCGCGGTCGGCCACAGCCAGCAACTCGCCGACGACACCCTGGCCGCCGCCCGCCTCGGCGCGCGGACGGCCGCCGAGGTGATCCAGTCGCGGCGGCAGCTCGACCGCGACCTGCGCAGCCTCGCCGAGGCCCGCGCCCGGCGGCTGTCGGACATCGTCACGCTCTACGCCGCCGCCGGCGCCGACTGGCGCGGGGCGCAATCGGCCGGAGGCGGCGATGGCCTCAGCCCAGGACGTTAGGAACCGGATCCCGATCACCGGCGCGCTGATGCTGGCGACGCTGATGAACACCCTGGATTCCACGATCGCCAACGTGGCGCTGCCGCATATGCAGGGCAGCCTGTCGGCCTCGCAGGACCAGATCACCTGGGTGCTGACGTCCTACATCCTGGCGACGGCGGTGGCGACGCCGCTGGCCGGCTGGCTGGCGCAGAAGATCGGGCGCAAGACCATGCTGGTCTACTCGATCACCGGCTTCACGGTGGCCTCGATGCTCTGCGGCATGGCGCAGAGCGTGGAGGAGATGGTGGCCTTCCGCATGCTGCAGGGGCTGGCCGGCGCCGGGCTGATGCCGCTTTCGCAGTCGGTGATGCTGGACATCTTTCCGATGGCCATGATCCCGCGCGTGATGAGCATCTGGAGCGCCGCGGTGATCCTGGGCCCCATCGCGGGACCCACCCTGGGCGGCTGGATCACCGAGAACCTGGACTGGCGCTGGGTCTTCTTCATCAACCTTCCGATCGGCATCCTGGCCTGGCTCGGCTGCCAGAACTTCATGGCCCGCGACCGGGGCGGACGAGAGCGACCGTTCGACTTCATCGGCTTCGGCGGCCTCATCGCCTTCATCGTCGGCCTGCAGATGGCGCTGGACCGCGGGCCGCAGAAGGACTGGCTCGAGGCCAAGGAGATCTGGTTCTACGCCGCCGTCAGCGCGGCCGGGCTCTGGGTATTCGTCGTCCAGACGGCGACGGCGCTGCACCCGTTCTTCCACCGCGACCTGGCCAAGGACCGCAACTTCATCGGCACCACCATCTTCAGCTTCTTCGTGGGCGTGCTGCTGTTCTCGACGTCGGCGCTCCTGCCGTCGTTCATGCAGAACCTGATGGGCTATTCGGCCATGCAGAGCGGCGAGGCCAGCGTGAGCCGCGGCGTCGGCTCGCTGATCGCCTTCCTGATGGTGCCGTGGCTGATGCTGCGGATCGGGGCGCGGACGTCGCTCGGCATCGGCCTCATCCTCAACATCTGGGCGCTCTGGATGATGGGGCAGTTCAACCTGGCCATGACCGCCATGCCGATCGTGGTCAGCGGCTTCGTGCAGGGCTTCGGTACGGGCCTCCTGTTCTCGCCCCTCAGCACGCTCGCCTACGCCACGCTGAATCCGGTCCACCGGGTGGAAGGCACCATCGTCGCCACCATGGCCCGGAGCCTGGGGTCCAGCGTCGGCATCTCGCTGGTGCAGGCGATGGTGATCCGCGACGCCGCGGCCGCGCATTCGAGCCTGGCGGGACGCATGGACCCGTCGAGCCCGCTGCTGCACGGCATCCTGCCCCGGCTTATGGACCTCGATACGCTGAGCGGCCTGACCATCCTGAACGGCGAGGTGACGCGGCAGGCCTCGATGCTGGGCTATTCGAACATCTTCAGTTGGATGGCGCTGAGCACGTGCATCCTCATCCCCCTGGTGTTCATCCTACGCCCCGTCGCGCCGGCGCCGCGCGACCCCACCGAGGTCCATGCCGACTAGGACCATCCACATGATGGGGGATGGTGCGGGCTTGTCAGCTTCGATGGCGCGTCAGCGCCGTTCTTGACCGCAGAGATCGCAGAGGTCTTCGCGGAGGACGCAGAAAGGTCGCGCCGCAGGGCGCCTCTGCGCTCTCTCCTTGCGCTTGGCGGTTCAGGCGCGGGCGGGCTTGCGGTCGCGGCGGAAGGTGAAGCCCAGGCCGAAGAAGCCCAGGATCATCATGGCCCAGCCGGCCGGCTCGGGGACCGCGCCCGAGACGCCGATCACCGCATGGTGGCTGGACGAGCCGTCGCCGGAGGCGGCGATCAGGTATTGGGCGCCCGCGCCCTGCGCCTCGGAGATCAGGTCGCCCGCCCCGCCGCCCGGCAGGTTCAGGCCGTAGTAGTAGGCGAAGCTGCGGCTCTTGCCCGCGCCGATCGAGCCCAGGCTGATCTTGATGCCGGCGCCCAGGTCGCCGACCTCGTCGCAACCGCGCTTGCAACTGAAGTCGTAGGCCGCCGAGGCGTCGGGGTTGTCGAAGCCGTAGTAGCTGGAGTCGAGCACGCCGTTGCGCGCGCCGAACGGGCCGAAGATGTTCTCGGCGCCTTCCGGCATGTCCCAGTCGACGTTGCGCTGGAAGACGCCCGTGAGCACGTCGCCGGTCAGGTTGGTGACGGTGGTGTCGATCTTCAGGATGTTGTTCAGGAAGCTGTAGGTCTGCACCACCTGGAAGCCGTCGGTGGTCAGGGTGGTGGCCGTGGCGGTGTCGCCGTTGGCCACGATGTCGGTCGAGATGATGCCGTTGCTGCCGTAGAACTGCGAGTCCGCGTAGGCGCCGTTCAGGCCCCAGGAATCGCGCGGCGTGCCGGGCGAGATCGGATCGTAGCCGTCGCGCAGGAAGCCGATGTCGGCGCCGGCGTCATAGAGCTCGCCGTTGACGCCGATGCCGACGCTGTAGCCGCCGTTCGAGATCACCACCGCAGAAGCCTGCGTCGCGCCGAACGTCGCGGCGGCCAGAACCGCGCCCGCGGCCAGAAGCTTGAACCTCATCGACATCCCCACAGCCGGGCCCCGCCCGGAATTGCATGCTTACCGCCAGCTTAACGCCTCCACATGACGGTTCCGCAACTCGCTTCGCCTGCGAGGCGTGTTTGTCGCGGCCCTCAGCCTCAGGGACGTTCGAGGGTGCGCGCGGCTTGGGCAGGCGTGGCCTTGGCGGCGTCGCGGTCGACGCTGTAGTTGGCCGCCCGCATGGCCTCGACGGAGATGGACCCGACCAGGGGCCGCAGCGCCTCGATCAGGCGGCGGTCGTCGGCGCGCTTCGGCGAGACCAGGATCACCGCGTCGTAGGGCGGGATGGCGGCGCGGGGGTCGGCGAGCACCACCAGCCTGTCGGCGGCGATGCGGCCGTCGGACGAGAAGGCGCTGATCACGTCGGCGTCGCCGGAGCCGAGCGCGCGGTACATGAACGTGGGCTGGAACGAGCGGCTCGCCTTGAATTTCAGGCCGTAGGCGCTCTCCACGGCCTTCCATTCCGGCCGCGAGAGGAACTCGATGTCCGTGCCGAGCGTGAGCTGCGGGGCCTTGCGGGCGAGGTCGTCCAGCGAGGCGACGCCCAGGGCCCGGGCGCGGTCGGCCCGCATGGCGAAGGCGTAGGCGTTCTCGAAGCCGAGCGAACCCAGGACGACGACGCCGTCACGCCGCTTCAGTTCGGCGGTGAGCTGGGTGAGCACGGCCTGGCGGCCGGGGTTGTCGGTGCGGCCGAGCACGGCGGTCCAGAGGGTGCCCGAGTAGTCGACGTAGGCGTCGATCTCGCCGGCGGCCAGCGCGCGGTAGGCGATGGCGGAGCCCAGGTCCTCCTTGCGGGTCACCGTGGCGCCCGCGTGCTCCAGGTGCGAGGCCATCAGCTCGGCCAGGATGTACTGTTCGGAGAAGTTCTTGGCGCCGACGATATAGGCGGCGGGCCTGCCGAAGCTGACCAGCGGGCTGACGGCGGCCACGGTCCCGAGCAGCAGGCCCGCGAGCCCGGCGATGACGAAGCCGCGGCGGCGCAGGCGTGCGCCGGCTTCGACCAGGCCGATGAGCTGGTCGGCGATCATGGCCAGCGCGGCGGCGGCGGCGCAGCCGAAGAGCACCGAGACCCAGTTCTCGGTCTGGAGCCCGGCGAAGATGTAGTTGCCGAGGCTGGTCTGGCCGACGGGCGTGGCGAGCGTGGCGGCGCCGATGGTCCAGACGGCGGCGGTGCGGATGCCGGCCATGATGGCGGGCGCGGCCAGCGGCAGCTCGACCTGCATCAGCTTCTGGCGCGGCGTCATGCCGACCCCGTCGGCGGCCTCGCGGATGGCGGGGTCGACGCCGGTGATGCCGACCACGGCGTTCCGCAGGATCGGCAGGATCGAATAGAGCGTCAGCGCCAGCAGCGACGGCAGGAAGCCCAGCGCCGAAAAGCCGTGGCCGGTCGCCGCGACGGCCAGGGCCGAGAGCGCCAGCAGCACGGGGTAGAACAGCGCCAGCAGCGCCAGGCTGGGGATCGTCTGGATCAGGCTGGCCAGCGCCAGGACCGGCCAGCGCAGGCGCGGGCTGCGCGCGGCGGCGACCGCCAGCGGCAGGCTGATCAGCAGGCCTAGCCCCAGGGCGCTGACCGACAGCAGCACGTGCCAGGCCAGGTAGTCCGGCAGCAGCGCGAAGGCGGCGGCGAGCTTCGGGCTCATGCGCCCAGCCTCTCGCGCAGGCGCTCGGCCTGGCGCCTGGGCGCCTCCAGGAGGGCGCGGACGTCAGGGTCGGTCGCCTGCGCCAGCAGGTCGGCGGGCGCGCCGTCGGCCAGGATGCGGCCGGCCTTCAGCACCACCACGCGGTCGGCCAGCAGCACGGCCTCGGCCATGTCGTGGGTGACCATCAGGGTCGTCAGGCCCAGGCGCTCGTGCAGGGCGCGGTAGTCGGCGCCGAGGGCGTCGCGGGTGACGGGGTCGAGGGCGCCGAAGGGCTCGTCCATCAGCATCAGCCGCGGCTCGGCGGCAAGCGCGCGGGCGACGCCGACACGCTGGCGCTGGCCGCCGGAGAGCGCCGAGGGCGCGCGCTGGGCGACGCCGGGCGGAAGCGCCACCAGCTCCAGCAACGCGGCGACGCGGGCGGCCCGGCGCGCGTCGTCCCAGCCCAGCAGCTTCGGCGTGATCGCGATGTTCTCGGCGACGGTGAGGTGCGGGAAGAGGCCGACCTCCTGGAACACGTAGCCGATGCGGCGGCGCAGTTCGTGCGGGGCCGCCGCCGCCACGTCCTCGCCGAACACGCGGACCTGGCCGCCGTCGGGGCGGATCAACCCGTTGACGGTCTTCAGCAGCGTGGTCTTGCCCGAGCCAGACCCGCCCACCAGCGCCACGAAGGCGCCGGCCGCGACGTCGAGGTCGACGCCGTCCAGGGCGGCCACGCCGCCGTAGCGGCGGCTGACGCCGGAAAGCCGGATCGCGGATTCGTCCATGGAACAGACCTACCACGGCTTGGGTTGGCCCGTCCGACGGGTCTAGTGTTCGCCGTCAGTCATCAGGAGTCCCCCGAATGCGCCTGCCCGTCGTCCTCGCCGCCACCGCCCTCCTCGCCACCTCCGCGTCCGCCCAGGCGCCCGCGAGCGCCACCGCCGAGCTGAAGAACAGCCAGGGCCAGACCGTGGGCGCGGTGCTGCTGACCGCGGCGCCGAATGGCGTGCTGATGAAGGTCGAGGCCAAGGGGCTGTCGGCCGGCTGGCACGGCCTGCACTTCCACGAGAAGGCCGACTGCTCGAAGTCGGACTTCACCTCGGCCGGCGCGCACGTCCACGGGCCGGAGACGGCGGTCCACGGCCTGCTGAACCCTGCGGCCAACGACCTGGGCGACCTGCCGAACATCCACGCCGGCGCGGACGGCGCGGCGGCCACGGAGGTGTTCACCACGCTGGTGACGCTGGAGAAGCTGAAGGACGCGGACGGCTCGGCCGTGGTGATCCACGCCAACCCCGACGACCACATGGCCCAGCCCATCGGCGGCGCGGGCCCGCGCGTGGCCTGCGCGGAGATCAGGTGACCATCCCTCCCCTGAAGGGGAGGGATCAGATCGGCATCCGCATGATTTCCTGGTAGGCCGAGATCACCTGGTCGCGGACGGCCATGACCGTCTCCAGGCTGGACTCGGCCGCCGAGATGGCGGTGACCACGTCGATCAGTTCGGTCTTGCCGGCGACCTGGTTGGCCATCTGCCTTTCCGCGGTCTTCGAGGCGGTCATGGCGTCGGTGATGGCCGACTTCACCATGTCGCCGAAGCCGCCCTGCATCGGCGTCGCCGAACCCAGCGAGGCGCCGGCCCCCAGCCCGTCGCCCACGCCCATGCTCTTCTGGGCGGCCGCATAGGCCTTGGCCGCGGCGAGAGGGGTCATCATGGCCTAGTCCCCTACTTCTTCAGGAGGTCCAGCGTGCGCAGATCCATCTGCCGGCTGGTCTCGATGACGTTCAGGTTGGCCTCGTAGGCCCGCTGCGCCTCGCGCATGTCGAGCGCCTCGACCATGCTGTTCACATTGGGCAGCTTCACATAGCCCCTGGCGTCGGCGGACGGGTGGCCCGGGTCGTATTCCTGGCGGAAGTCGCTCCGGTCGGGCGCGACCTTGCTCATCCGCACGCCCTTGGCGCCCGCCACCTTGGTCGGCTCGAAGATCGGCTCCTGCCGGCGATAGGGATCGCCGCCCGCGGTCTTCGACGTGGAGTCGGCGTTGGCGAGGTTCTCGGCGATGATCCGCATGCGCCCCTGCTGGGCGCGAAGCGCGGAGGCGGCGATGGCCTGGGCGACGCCGGAGGCGGGCTTGATTTCGGGCATTCAGCGGTCCCCTAGGCGCGGCCGGGCGGCTTGGCCGCCATGCGCAGGAGGTTCATCGACTTCTGGTAGAAGCTGATCGCGGCGTCGTACTGCATGCGCGCGTCGCCCATCTTGATCATCTCCTCCTCCAGCACGACGGAGTTGCCGTTGAGCGTGGTCTCGGAGTCGGGCGTCTTGACGCTCTTGTAGGCGGCGCCCAGGCCGCGGCGCTCGTTCTTCGGCGACATGTGGCCGGCCTGGGTGGTCGCCATCATCGGAACGCCGCCGGGGCCGGCGCCCGCCTGCCCCTGCCGCGCCATCGCCACCTTGGCGTCGAAACTGAAGGGCTTCAGGTCCTCGGGCGTGTAGCGGGCGGTGTCGGCGTTGGCGACGTTCTGGGCGATGACCTTCTGCCGCTCGCTGAGATAGCCCAGCCGGCCCCGAAGCATCGAAAAGAGCGGAATGTCGGCCAGGTTCATGCGGCCCGATCCTGAAGAAACAGGGTTAATCCGCATTTAAGAGACTCAACGGCGAACTGCGCCCCTGTCACCGCAGAAGCGCCGCCCATGGATTTGCCGAACTTCATCCGCGCCGTGTTCGCCCTGGCCCTGACGCTGGGCCTGATCGGCCTGGCGACGGTCGCCCTGCGCAAGTACGGCCCCGACGCGATCGCCCGGCTGCAGGGGCCGAAGAAGGACCGGCGGCTGAAGATCGTCGAGACCCTGGTGCTGGACCCGACGCGGCGCGTGGTCATCCTCGACTGCGACGGCCAGGAACGGCTGGTGCTGCTGGGCGAAGGCCGCATCGTCGCCGACCTGCCGAAGGGCAGGTAGCGATGGAATTCCTCCGCGCCATCAGGAGCCTGCCCGCCAGCGACTGGCGCCGCGCGGCGCTGATCTCGGTGCTCGCCACCTTCGCGGTGATGGTCGTGCCGGTGGCCGCGATGGCCCAGACGCTGAACGTGAACCTGGGCACCGGCGCCGGCCTGACCGAGCGCGTGGTGCAGCTCGTGGGCCTGCTGACGGTCCTGTCGCTGGCCCCCTCCATCGTGATCATGACCACGAGCTTCGTGCGGATCATCGTGGTGCTGTCGCTGCTGCGCACGGCGCTCGGCCTGCAGCAGAGCCCGCCCAACGCCGTGCTGATCTCGCTGGCGCTGTTCCTGACGGCCATCGTCATGGGGCCGACCTTCGAGCGGTCGTACAACGAGGGCGTGAAGCCCCTGCTGGACCAGCAGATGGAACTGCCCGCCGCCTTCGACGCCGCGGGCGGGCCGGTGAAGCAGTTCATGCTCAGCCAGGTGGACCGCGAGGACCTGTCGCTGTTCGTGCGGCTGTCGAAGATCCAGCGGCCCGCCACCGTCCAGGACATCCCGCTCCGGGTCGTGACGCCCGCCTTCATGATCAGCGAGCTGAAGCGCGCCTTCGAGATCGGCTTCCTGCTGTTCGTGCCCTTCCTGGTGATCGATCTGGTCGTGGCGAGCGTGCTGATGAGCATGGGCATGATGATGCTCCCGCCCGTGGTGGTCAGCCTGCCCTTCAAGCTGATCTTCTTCGTCCTCGTCGACGGCTGGCGCCTCGTCTGCGGCAGCCTGGTGGAGAGCTTCCAGCGCGGCGCGGGCGGAGGGTAGAGGCAGACCTAATCGGTCCGCCGCACAATGCGGACGTGCGCGCCCGCGATGGCGTGTGCGAGCTTGTCGCGCAACTCTCGGAACAGCGCTCGCGGAAGGATGCCGTAGGCCACGGTCTCGGGCGCGCCCGGCACGCGAGGCCGTAGGTCGGGTCCCGGCCAGACGAACCGGTTCGCGTCGGTCACAACAATCCACGAGCGCTCGACATCCAACCCGAGACGCACCTTCGTCTCCATCGGAATCTCGACGGCAAGGTCGGCCCGCAATGGAGGAGAATGTGTGATGGGCAGCGCGACAACCACGCGTTCGCCGGCAGCGGTGAAGGACGTCACCACGATGGCGCAAGGTCGATCCTTGCGCCCCTCTTCCTCTCCGCGCAACGCGGCGTCTCGCCAGAGAAAGGCATATCGGATCACCAACCCCGGAACGGGTTCGGGAAAGCTCACCCCCTATTCGACCTCGTGATCGTACTGGGCGGCCTCCGGTGGAGGCTCTGCGGCGAGGATGAGTTCGAGATCCTCCTGGGTGAAGTCCTCCAGCCCGAGCACTTCCCGATCACGCCGTTTCAGCCTGCTGTATTCCTCGGCCGAGATGATGACCGTGCGGTCGCGGCCGTTGCGCGTGACGGTCACAGGCTGCGTCAGCGCCATGTCCTGATAGCGGCCGATGTTCTTCTGGAACTCGGCGGCGGCAACCCTGATCATGTCATCCTCCGGATTATCCCCAGGATACTTGAAATCCGGATAATCCGCCACCTACCCCTTGGCGTCGGGCTTGGTCGGGGCGGCCTCGGCCTGCTTGGCCGGGGCGACCGGCGGGGGCTTGGCGGCGCCGACGGGGGCGGGGCGGGTCTTGAAGCGGCCCTTCATCTTGTCGACCCAGCCGGCGAAGGCCTCGTTGTCGGCGCTGACGCGGCCGAAGTCGGCGACCGAGAGGCGGCCGGTGGGCACGCCCGACAGCGCGATCTTCAGCGCCTCGGGGTTGTTGGCCTTCTCGTAGAAGCCCTGGTAGCGGGCCTGCAGGCGGGCGAGCGAGCCCTCGTCGCCGGCCAGCGAATAGGCGACGCCGGCGCGCAGCAGGCGGCCCTCTTCGTCGGCGCTCAGCGGCGTGGCGGTCTTCCAGCGGTCGCCGAGGCCCTTCTCGAACAGCGGGGCGGCCACGGCCCAGTTCTTCTGCTTCCAGGTGATCTCGGCGCGCAGGTCGTTCCCGTCGCGGCTCCTGTCGGCCTCGATGATCTCGAGCGCGTTGTCGTAGCGGCCGAGCGCGGTCCAGGCCCGCGCCTCGATCAGCCGGCGCTCGGCGTTGAGCGCGGTCGGCAGCACCGTGGTCCGCGAGGCGTTGATCGCCTCCAGCGCCGCCTCGGGCTTGCGGTCCATCAGGTAGATCACGGCGAGGTCGGTGGAGACCTGGGCCTTCGGCACGCCGTCGAGGCGGTTCTCGGCCTGGTACTTCAGGAGGTCGGCGGCCTGCGGCAGCAGGTCGACGTCCACGAGGCGGCGCACGATCTTGCGCACCATCAGGTCGCCGTCGGCGCCCAGCGGGGCCAGTTCCTTGAAGTCGAAGAAGAGCGCCAGCGCCTGGGTCGGCTCCAGGCCGTCGGCGAGACCGTCGAGGAAGAGGCCGCGGAAGGCGGTGTTGAGGTCGGCCGAGAGCTGCAGCGCCTCGGGCAGGTCGGGCAGGCGCACGCCGGCGGACCGCAACGCCTCCAGCGCCTCGCGGTAGCGGCCCTGCGCCAGGTAGAGCTGGCCCAGCGCGCGGATGGTCTCGAGCTCCGTGCCGTCGCCGCGCCAGCGGTAGCGCAGGCCGTCGAACACGTTGGCGGCCTGGGTCGGGGTGATCTGGCCGAGCGTGAGGCGGATCTGGGTGGCGCGGAGCTGGGCCGGCGCCGAGATGGAGTCGATCGGGGCGGTGGCGATCGCCGCGTAGACCTTCAGCGCGCGGGCCTGATTGCCCTGGAGCTCGATCACGCGGGCCTGGACGAGGCGCGTCCGCAGCGCTTCCTCGGAGGGGACCTTCTCCTCCAGGGCCATGCGCACGCGGGCATCCGCCCCCACCAGGTCGCCCTGGGCGAGCGCGGCCTGGGCGTCGGCGCGGGCGAAGCGCGCCTTCCAGACCGGCGAGAACAGCCCATAGGCCTCGACGCCCTTGCCGAAGAAGCCGCGCGCCTCGGCGTAGTGGGCCATCTGGGTGTTGACGTAGGCGCGCCAGAGCTGGCTCGACGGGTCGTCGGCGAGGGCCGGCGCGGAGAAGTCGTTGTCGGCCTCGGCATAGCGGCGCGCGATGGCGCGCGCGACGCCGCGCAGGCCCCGGAACTCCGGATCGTCGAGCATCTCGGGATGCTCGCGGGCCAGGGCGTTCAGCACGCCGATGGCCTCGTAGCTGAGGTCCGAGCCCACCAGGAAGCGGGCCAGCGCCATGCGCGCGCCGACCGGAGCCTGGCGATCCTTGTTGGCGCTCTCGGCCGCCGCCGCCGAGAACAGGGCGTCGTAGCGGCGCATGAAGCCGCCCTCGCCCGTCCTGGCCCACTCGGCATTGACCAGCGCGGGCATGATCGCCGGCTGCGGCGCGCCGAGTTGGGCGTCTTCCTTGTCGCGCGTGGCCCAGGCGGGCGACAGCGTCATGCCCTCGGCGCGGCTGATCCGCACGATCTCGCCGTCGCGCGCCACGGCCAGGTCGTCGACCAGCGGCTCGATGGCGAGGCCCTGGATGGAGGGCAGCAGCGCGGCGTCGACGAAGTCGCGGCGGGTCGGGACGCCCTTGGCGGGGCCGAGCGCGGTGACGACCTTCAGCGTGTCGCCGACCACCGGGTCGGGCAGGTTGACGACGCGCGTGGCGCCGGCCACCGGGGCCTTCAGCGTCGCGGGGCCGCCGGCCGCGTCGCGGCTGATGCGCACGATCGCGGGCTGGGCCTGCGGTCCGGGACCGAGCGAGATCGTCCAGGTATTGCCCTGCGAGCCCACGAAGACCGGGGCGTCCGTTTCGGCGTCGATGCGGATGGCGGCGTAGTCGGCGCCGCGGAAGGCCTCGACGCCGCGCAGGGGGCGCACGCCCTTCGGCGCGGTCGACACGTCCAGCTTCGCCGGAGCGTCGAACACCACCCAGATCGCGTCGCCGCGGCGGAAGACGGCGGCGCCGGCCGGATTGGCCCAGGTGAAGCTGAGCGTCGTCTGCCCGTCCCCGACCTTGGCGTCCATCCTGACCACGCCGCCGGCGGGCAGCGGGTTCGGCCGCGGCGGCTCGGCCTCGGCGACGGCGACGGGTTCGGCGGCCTGGGCGGCCGCCTTCTGCTCCGGCGTCGGCTCGGGCTTCTCGAAGACGTTGATGTAGGTCGCGCCGTCGGCCTGGCCGACCTTGAGGTCGGCGTCGTCGGCCAGGGTGATCGTGAGCTCGATGCCCGAGCCGGTGCGCTTGCGCGTCGCCTGCTTGATCCATTTCGGCGGCGAGGTCAGCAGGCGGGCGACATCGGGGTTGCCGGCCAGGGTCAGGACCAGGTTCCGGCCGTCGCGCCGGGTCGCGACGCGCCCCGCGATCTCGATGCGCGAGAAGGTCTCCGTCGTCGCCACGCGAACGACCGGGCCGCTGCGCCCTTTTTCCGGAGAAGAGGGGGCAGCGGCCTTGGCCGCGGGGGCGGCGATCCCGGCGGGGGCGGCGACGCTGGCGATGCAGGCCGCAGCCACCCCGGAACGGAGGGCCTTCCTCAGGCTCATGCGCTATCCGGCCTTGGCCGCCGGCGGGGCGGCGGACGGCGCCTGGTAGGGCTGCGGCGCGGCGGGGGTCGCGGGCGCGGCGGCGGCCGGCGCCGGCTTGGCCGCGGCCTGCTGCGTGGCCGGAGCCTTCTTGCGCGGCGCGGGCTTCTTCGCGGCCGCCTGCTTCTTCGGCGCGGCCTCCGGCGCGGTCGGATCGACGCTGGACTTGGCGGCCGCCTGCCTGGCGTCGGCCTGGGCGGCGACGGCGGTCGCCCTGGCCGCGGCGGCCTGGGCGTCGGAGTAGCGGCGGGCGAGCGCCTCGGTCAGCTTCTTCGCCTCGGCGGCCGGCATCGCGGCCACGATGGCCGAGAGCGCGCGCTCCTTCATCTTGGCGGCGATCGGGATGCGGACGTTCTCGTCCAGCGCGGCGAGGCGCGGGGCGGCGTCCTTGGCCTTCATGCCCTCGAACACCTTCACCAGGCGGTCGATCTCGGCGGCTTCCTTGGTGTTGGACTGGTTGAGCAGGCCGTCCACCTCGGCCTTCAGGCCGTTCAGGGCCTTGATCTTGGCGTCCAGCTTGGCCTCGGCGGCGGCCATCAGCGCGAGCTGGGTGTTGAGGTCGTTCTCGCGCGCGTCGAGCTGGCCGCGGCGTGCGCCCAGGCTCTGCAGCACCTGAAGCTCGGCGGGGCTCAGGCCCGCCTGCTTGGCGAGTTCGGCGGCGGTGGGCGCGCAGACGGCCTTGGGCGCGATCGAAGCGGCCGGGAGCGCGACGGCGGGATCGGTGGCCGACGGCGCGGCGGCGGCGCCGTCCTTGCCGGCTTCGGCCTTCTCGCCCTTCTTCTCGGCCTTCGCGCCCTTTTCGGGCCGGGTCACTTCCTCGGCGAAAGCCTGGGCGCCCGAGATGAGGCCCGGCAGGTCGCGCGCGCCCGAGACGGCGTTCACGGCCAGGACGCCGCCGATGGCGACGCCCACGAGGGGCAGGATGCGCGGGACGGACTTCAACGGCGGGCTCCGGCAAGGCGGTCGAGGGTGAGCGGCGCATCCTCGAACAGGTCATCGTCGACGCTGGGCGGCACGCGGCGGCCCGGCAGGGGCGCGCGGCCGACCAGCGGCTCGGGCCGCGCGACCGGCGCCGTCGCGGCTTCGCCGGCGTCCTGCGCGGCGAGGCGCTGGCGGGCCATGGAGAGCAGCGACTGGAGGCGATCCTCGGTGGACGTCGGGCGGGCCGGCGGGGTGACCGGCGGCATGGCGCGCGGCGCGCGGTCCGCCAGCGCCGCGGCGGCGCGGGGCAGTTCGGGCGCGGCGGAGACCAGCTTCTCCAGTTTCGCGGCCAGCGCCCGCCCCTTCTCGATGCGGTCCGACAGCATGTCGACGGCTTCGTCGGTGGCGGCGCGCAGGTCGGCCAGGCCCTGTTCGGCGCGGACGGCGGCGAGGTTCAGATCGCGCACCGCGGCCTCGAAGCCTTCGTGGCTGTCCTTCAGCGCCTTGAGGCGCCTGTTGAGGCGCAGGCCCACGACCATCGCGGCGACCAGCAGGCCCGCGAGCAGCACGTTCATGCCGATGGCGATCAGACTCATCCTACTTCGCTCCTTTGGGAGCTACGAAGGATCGGTTGAATGCTGCGAAGCCTTGGCGAAGCAGTATCATGAGCCCCTCGAGACAGCTTGCTTGGCGGCGGGCGAAAGCGGGGCTTCCACGCGCACGGCGATGTGGGCGTTGCGGCGGCCCATGCGGCCGCGGGTGAGCGGGATGGCGCCGGCGCGCAGCTCGATCAGGCTCTCGGGCGTGGCGTTCAGCATCAGCGTGTCGCCGACCTTGAGCTCCAGCACCCTCTTCAGGCTGATCTGCTGCTCGTCGAGCACGGCGCGGACTTCGGTCTGGGTGGTCCAGAGCTCGGTGGCGAGGTGGCTTTCCCAGATGTTGTCGCGGCCGAACTTCTCGCCCATGAACTGCTGCAGCAGCATCTTCCGGATGGGCTCGAGCGTGGCGTAGGGCAGCAGGAGCTCGATGCGCCCGCCGCGGTCTTCCATGTCGATGCGCAGCTTCACCAGGATGGCGGCGTTGGCCGGCCGCGCGATGGCGGCGAAGCGCGGGTTGGTCTCCAGGCGGTCCAGGGTGAAATGGACGGGCGTCAGCGGCTCGAACGCCTCCTTGGCGTCGGCCAGCACCACCTCGACCATCCGCTGGACCAGCACGCGTTCGATCGTCGTGTAGGGGCGGCCCTCGATACGCATCGCCGCGGTGCCGCGGCGCCCGCCCAGCAGGACGTCCACGATCGAATAGATCAGGTTCGAGTCGACCGTCAGCAGGCCGTAGTTGTTCAGCTCCTCGGCGCGGAACACCGACAGGATCGCCGGCAGCGGGATCGAGTTCAGGTAGTCGCCGAAGCGGATCGAAGAGATGTTGTCGAGGCTGACCTCGACGTTGTCGGAGGTGAAGTTCCGCAGGCTGGTGGTCATCAACCGCACGAGGCGGTCGAAGACGATCTCCAGCATCGGCAGGCGTTCGTAGCTGACCAGCGCCGAGTTGATGATCGCGCGGATGCCGGTGCGCTCGGCGATCTCGTCCTCGGAGAGGTCGAAGCCCAGCAGGCTGTCGATCTCGTCCTGGTTCAGGATCCGCTCGGACGAGTTCGCTTCCGCTGCGGCCGCGGCGGCCCAGTCGGTCTCGCCGCCGCCTTCGGCGGGGGCTTCGGTCTCCGGGGTCTGGTCTTCGGTTTCGTCGGCCATGGGGTTTCGGACGCAACTCGCGCGGCGGCGCTAGTTGATCAGCATCTCCTCGATGAGGACGGCGTTGGCCTTGGAGGGCGAGATCACCAGGTTCACCCGGCGCAGGATCTCCATGCGGAGCTGGTAGCTGCCTTGCGAGCCGGACAGGTCCTCGGGGCGAAGTTCGCGCAGGAAGGTCTGGAACATGTCCTGGAGCCTCGGCATGTTCGGGTCGAGCTCGTCGACCGCGCCTTCGTCGGGCAGCTCCAGGGTGAGCTTCAGCTTCAGGAAGGTGGGCTTGCCGTCGGCGGTCTGCATGTTCACCACCACGTCGGGCATGGTGTAGAAGACGACGCCGTCAGGGCCTTCGCGGACCACCGCCGCGCCCTTCTCGCCGTCCTTGCCTTCCTTCTTCTCCTCTTTCTTCTTGTCCTTCTTCTTCTCCTTGCCGTGCTCGCCGGCCTGGGCGGCCGCATCCGGCTTGGGCTTGAGGAAGATGAAGGCGGCCGTGCCGCCGCCGCCCAGGACGACCAGGGCCGCGGCGCCCGCGATGATGATCATCTTGAGCGGGAGCTTCTTCTTGGCCGGGGCCTCTCCCTCGGCGCCTTCGGCGGCCGCGGGCGCCTCGCCCTCGGCCTCCTTGGGCTTCTTTTCCTTCTTGGCCACGCGTCGCGCCCCCGTCGTATGCGGGATCACCAATGGGCGCGTTTGGTTAAGAAGCAGTTTTTAACACCTCTTAACGGACGCGATTCCTGCCCGGCAGATTCCGCCGCCGGGCGCGCGTTAACTTTCTTGTTCGTTGATTTCATTCGGGTTTCAAGTTGGCCCGAAGCTTGCAGACCCTGAGGGCCGAAACGTCGCACTCACCTGGGTCCGCAAACTCGATGGACAACGCCCTCTACGTCGGTCTCTCGCGCCAGATGGTCCTGCGCAAGGAGATGGACATCATCGCGAACAACATCGCCAACGTGGACACCACGGGCTTCAAGGTGGAGTCCATGATGCAGAAGACGGCGCCCGGCGCGCCGGCCATGACGATGGGCGGTCCGCGCCCGGTGAAGTTCGTGGCCCCCGACGGCGTGGCCCGCGACTTCGGCCAGGGCGCGCTCAGCAGGACCGACGGCGAGTTCGACATGGCCATCCAGGGCCAGGGCTTCTTCCAGTTGCAGACCCCGGACGGCCCGCGCTTCACCCGCGACGGCCGCTTCACCGTCGACTCCGCCGGCCGCCTCGTCAGCCAGGCGGGCTATCCGGTGCTCGACGAGAGCGGCGGCGAGATCACGATCGACGCCGAGAAGGGCGGCGTGGCCATCGGCGGCGACGGCTCGATGAGCCAGGGCACGGAGCGTGTCGGCAAGGTCGGCATGTTCAGGTTCGCCAACGCCGCCGTGCTCGAGAAGGCCGGCGACAACCTCTTCCGCAACGGATCGAACCTCCAGCCCGAGCCGGCCGCCGACGCGGCCAAGCTGCGCCAGGGCCACCTCGAAGGGTCGAACGTCAAATCCGTCCTGGAGATCACCCGCATGGTCGAGGTGAGCCGGGCCTACGAGACCACCGCCAAGATGATCGACAGCGCCGCGGACCTCTCACGCCGCGCCGTCGACCGCCTCGGGCGCGCCAACTAAGGGACTGAAAGCCGATGCAAGCGCTCCGCACCGCCGCCACGGGCATGGCCGCCCAGCAGATGAACGTCGAGGTCATCTCGAACAACATCGCCAACATGAACACCGTCGCGTTCAAGCGGCAGCGCGCCGAGTTCCAGGACCTGCTCTACCAGACCTACGAGGCGGCCGGCACGCAGTCGTCCGACCAGGGCACCATCGTGCCGACGGGCGTGCAGGTGGGCGCAGGCGTGAAGGCCGGCGCCGTCTACCGCGTCGAGACGCAGGGCTCGCTGACCCGCACCGACAATCCCTACGACCTGGCCATCGATGGCCGCGGCTTCTTCCAGGTGCTGATGCCGTCGGGCGAGACCGCCTACACGCGGGCCGGCAACTTCTCGGTCAACGACCAGGGCCAGCTCGTCACCCAGGACGGCTACCAGATCCAGCCGGCCATCTCGATCCCGGGCGACGCGGTCTCGGTGACGATCTCCAAGACGGGCCAGGTGCAGGTGCAGCAGGCCGGCCAGACCAACCCCTCGGTGGTCGGCATCCTGGAACTGGCCACCTTCGTGAACGACGGCGGCCTGAAGGCGCTGGGCGACAACCTCTACCAGGAGACGGCGGCGTCGGGCGCGCCGACCTCCGGCACAGCGGGCTCCACCGGCATCGGCGTCCTGGTCCAGGGCTATACCGAAGCCTCCAACGTCGACGCCGTGGCCGAGATCACCGCCCTGATCGTGGCGCAGCGCGCCTACGAGATGAACTCCAAGGTGATCTCCACCGCCGACAACATGCTGGCCACCGCCAACCAGGTGAAGGCTTAAGCCCATGAAAGCGCTCGCGTTCGCCGCCGTCGCCCTGCTCATCGCCGGCCCTGCCCTCGCCGGCGTGCCCGTCACGCTGAAGGCCGCGACCGTCGACACCGACGGCGTGGTGACCCTGGGCGACATCTTCGACGGCGCCGGCGCCGCGGGGCGCACGCCCGTCGCCACGCGCTCCGGCGCCTCGGTGATGCTGAATGCGGCCGCCGTGCGGCTGGCCGCCGCCCGCGCCGGGCTCGACTGGGCCAACGCCGAGGGCCTGCGGCAGATCGTCGTGACCGGCGCGGCCACGGCGCCGGCGGCCGGCGGCGCGGTCGCCGCGCGCGGCAACGTCGAGGCGCTGACCTGGGCCCGCTCCATCATGGCCGGCGAGATCGTGCAGCCGCAGGACCTCGTGTGGGCGAAGATGGCCGCGGCGCCCGCCGACGCGCCCTCCGACGCCGACGCCGTCATCGGCCTGGCCGCCAGGCGCCCGCTGCGCGCCGGTTCCGCGGTCGCCGCGCGCGACGTCTCGGCGCCGCAGGTGGTGAAGGCCAACGAGATCGTAACCCTCTCCTACGAGAACGAAGGCGTCTCGCTCTCCCTGCAGGCCAAGGCCCTCGGCGGCGGCGCAGTGGGCGAGACCATCAACGTGCAGAACGTCACGTCGAAGAAGACCGTCGCCGCCGTGGTCACCGGACCCGGCCAGGCCGCGGTCGGACCCCAGGCGGAGGAGCTGAAGCTCGTCCGCTCCTCCCGTTACGCCGCACGCTGAAGGATCACGCCATGCGCCTGCGCACCCTGGCCCTCGTCGCCGCCCTCGCCCCGCTCGCCGCCTGTTCGACGATCAAGGAGGCCGCGATGGGCCCCGATCTGGCGCCGGTGGGCTACCCCGCCGCCCTCGTCCCGATCAGCCAGCCGGTGGCCTCGGCCCGCCTGCCCGCGCCGCAGCCGGCCAGCGCCAACTCGCTGTGGCGCACCGGCGCGCGCGCCTTCTTCAACGACCAGCGCGCCAGCCGACCGGGCGACATCCTGACCGTCAACATCGACATCGACGACAGCGCCAAGACCACCAACGCCACCTCGTCGTCGCGGACCTCGGGCACGAAGGCGGGCGTGCCGCACCTGCTGGGCCTGGAGTCGACCCTCGGGAAGATCCTGCCGGGCGGCTACGACCCCGCCAACGCCATCGAGACCAACTCGACCAGCTCCAACGCCGGCCAGGGCGCGGTGAACCGCTCGGAGAAGATCAGCCTGACCATCGCCGCGGTGGTCACCGCCGTGCTGCCGAACGGCAACCTGGTGATCCAGGGCACCCAGGAGGTGCGCACCAACACCGACCTGCGCCAGTTGACCGTGGCCGGCATCGTGCGGCCCGAGGACATCTCCTCGGCCAACACCGTGCGCCACACCCAGATCGCCGAGGCCCGCATCAGCTACGGCGGCCGCGGCGACATCAGCCGCATGCAGAAGACCCCGGCCGGCCAGAGCCTGATCGAGCGCTTCAGCCCGTTCTGAGGTCCAGCCGCCGCGCTACGCAGGGCGATCGCATGTGACTTGTGGACGGCTCGGCCGCTCGCTTCATGAACCGCGGAGACACGCGGAGAGGTCACGGGTCCACCGGAATCCTCCGACGCCCTGAAGCGCGGGCCTGGCGCTCCCCGGCCTGACGGGCCGTCGCGCCGCAAATTCGTCACGAGGGCAAGCCAGCAGTGGCCAACACTCGCGGGGAACAGGCATGGGCCGGGGCGCGATACTTCTCTTCTTCCTGGCGATATTCGCCGTCGGGCAGGCCCGAGCGGAGGCGCTGAAGGTGGTCTCCGAGTCCACACCGCCGCAATACGGCGTGACGCGCTTCATCGTTCATTCCGAGCGCATCGGACGCGACTTCCGCGTCATCGTCAGTCAGCCGGCCGCGACCGTCTTCCTGCCCGGGCAGAAGCTGCCGGCGATCTACGCCCTGGATGGCGGCAACGGCATCGCTGGCCCCCAGGGTCAGTACCTGAGCAATGCGTGGCTGATGTCGGCCGCGCTCGTGATCAGCGTGGACGACGCGCCGAACGAGGCGAACCATCGCCTGGACGACCTGGCGCACGCCCGCTGGCGGCCGCAGGACGGAAGCCTACCGGAGATGGGCGGCGGCGGCGCGGCGTTCGAGGCGTTCCTGCTTGAGGATCTACGGCCCTTCATCGAGGCGCGGTACGCGACCGACCCGCGGCGGGCGGTCCTGCTGGGCCACTCGCTGGGCGCGCTCTTCGCCGCCAACATCTTCGCCCGGCAGCCCGACGCCTTCGCCGGCTACATCATGGCCAGCGTGCCGGTGTGGGCCGAGCCCGGCGTCGTCCAGCGCGTCGCCGCCGCCGCCGGGCGCGCAAGCGGCCAGCGGGTCTACCTCGCGGTGGCGGAGTTCGACGACGGGGTGAACGGCACGGGCATGCAGCCGGGCTTCCAGGCCATGTCCGCCGCGCTCAAGCGTCCCGGCGTGACGCTGAAGACCCAAGTCTACCCTGGCGAGAACCACAGCTCATACTATCCCCGAATGGTGCTCGACGGCTTCCCGTTCGTGCTGCCGAGCGTCTGGTCGCGCACGACCCCGCAATGGCCGCTCCCGCCCGACATACGGTCCCGCTACGAGGGGACGTACCGGATGCCCGACGGGCGCGAGATCACGATCAGGGCGGCGCCGCCCTTCGGACGGATGACGGCGCAGGTCGCGGGCGGTCCGGCCATATCGCTGGTCCTGAACGGACGCGACCGATTCTACGCGCCCTCGTCGGATCTCGACGTCGTGTTCGAAGGGACCAGCGCCACCCTCAGCAGCGGCGACGCCCGTGTTCGCATCGAGAAGGCGCCTTAGGGGCCGTCTCGCCTGGCGCGCGTGGACAATCTGGCCAGAGAATAGCTATATTTCGCCCATGAGCCGCTACAGCGTCGTCGAGGCCAAGAACAACCTTTCCGAACTCATCGCCCGCGCCCGGAAGGGTGAGGAGGTGGTGATCACGCGTCACGGCTCGCCCGTCGTGGAGATCAAGCCGGTCCAGGCTGCACAGAGGCCGCCGCGGCGGACTCCCGCGGAGACCCTGGCCTGGCTCGACTCCGTCCGCATCAAGCTGGCGCCCGGCGCGGCTGACTCGGCCACGCTCGTTCGCCAGATGCGCGACGAAGGATATTGAGCGTCTATCTCGACACGAGCGTCGCCGTCTCGCTCTTCGTCGAGGACGCGCACACCCCGCGAGCCCGCCGTCTCATCGCCGGTGGCGGATTATGGATCGTCAGCGACCTGGCCTCGGTGGAGTTCTCGTCCGCCCTGGCGATCGTGCATCGAACGGGCCGGCTCAGCACGGCCGAGGCGTCCGCCGCATTCGTGCGGTTCGACGACTGGCGCCGCGCCGATTGCGAAGACGCCCACGTCGAGTCGTCCGACATATTGCTGGCGCAGCAGATCATCCGCGGGCTGGAGCATGCCCTGAGGGCGGCCGACGCCCTGCACATCGTGCTGGCCCGACGCCTGGGCGCGACGCTGGCCACGTTCGACGGGACGATGGGGCGGGAAGCCAGTCGGCTGGGCGTGAGCGTCGTGGACGCCTGATCGGGGGCGGGGCGCGGAATGTCTGAGATGGGTGGAACGCGGCCCTTCGCCTCCTCACCCCCGGCTGTCATCCCGGTTTGGGCGTAGCCCAAGCCTGCCCTCGCGAAGGCGGGGGACCGGGACCCAACCGAGGGCCGTGCATCGACGCTGCGTAGCGAGGCGTGACATCGACGCCGCGCGATCTTTCGACAGATCGACGCCTCGTGGCCCGTTGGGCCCCGGTCTTCGCCTACGGCGAAACCGGGATGACAACAGGGGGTGTTACGGGCGTCAGGCCCGCCGGCCCGCCGCGCTGGCGTTGTCGACGCCGAGGGCGGCCATCGCGCCGCGGGCGATGCCGTCGGCGTCGAGGCCGGCCTGGGCGTACATGGCGTCGGGCTTGTCGTGGTCCTGGAAGAGGTCGGGCAGGGTGAGCGTGCGGACCTTGAGGCCGCGGTCGAGGGCGCCGTGCTCGGCCAGGGCATGCAGGACGAAGGCGCCGAAGCCGCCGACCGCGCCCTCCTCCACCGTGACCAGCGCCTCGTGCTCGCGGGCCAGCCGCAGCAGCAGGTCGAGGTCGAGCGGCTTGGCGAAGCGGGCGTCGGCGACGGTGGCCGAGAGGCCGCGGGCGGCCAGCAGGTCGGCGGCCTTCAGGCTTTCGGCGAGGCGCGTGCCGAACGAGAGGATGGCGACGGCGGTCCCCTCGCGCACGATGCGGCCCCTGCCGATCTCCAGCGGGGCCGCGAGGTCGGGGATCTGCACGCCGACGCCCTCGCCGCGCGGATAGCGGAAGGCCGAGGGGCGGTCGTCGATGGCCACGGCGGTGGCGATGGCGTGGGCCAGCTCGGCCTCGTCGGACGGCGCCATGACCACCATGCCCGGAAGCTGGCCCAGGTAGCCGACGTCGAACGAGCCCGCGTGCGTCGCCCCGTCGGCGCCGACCAGCCCCGCGCGGTCGATGGCGAAGCGGACCGGCAGGCCCTGGATCGCCACGTCGTGGACGACCTGGTCGTAGCCGCGCTGGAGGAAGGTCGAATAGATCGCGCAGAACGGCTTCATGCCGTCGGCGGCGAGGCCGGCGGCGAAGGTCACCGCGTGCTGCTCGGCGATGCCCACGTCGAAGGTGCGGTCCGGGAACGCCTGGCCGAACAGGTCCAGGCCGGTGCCGGACGGCATGGCCGCGGTGATCGCCACGATCTTGGGGTCGATCTCGGCGTGCTTGATCAGTTCCTGGGCGAAGACCCTGGTGTACTGCGGCGCGCCGGCCTGGCCCTTGGCCTGCTGGCCGGTGACCACGTCGAACTTGACCACGCCGTGGTACTTGTCGGCGGCGTTCTCGGCCGGCGCATAGCCCTTGCCCTTGTGGGTGACCACGTGGACCAGCACCGGCTTGTCGTCGATCCTGCGGGCGTTCTGCAGCACGTGGACCAGGGCGTCCATGTCGTGACCGTCGATGGGGCCGACGTAGTAGAAGCCCAGCTCCTCGAAGAAGGTGCCGCCGGTGACCATGCCGCGGGCGTACTCCTCGGCCTTGCGGGCCGCCTCGCGCATCGGGCGCGGGAACACCTTGGAGACGGTCTTGCCGAGGTTGCGGATCGACTGGTAGCCGCCGCCCGAGACGAGCCGGGCGAAGTAGCCGCTCATCCCGCCCACCGGCGGGGCGATCGACATGTCGTTGTCGTTCAGGATGACGGTGAGCTGCCTGGTCGTCTCGCAGGCGTTGTTCATGGCCTCGTAGGCCATGCCGGCGCTCATCGAGCCGTCGCCGATGACGGCGACCACCTTGTTGTCCTGGCCCTTGGCGTCGCGGGCGGCGGCGAAGCCCAGCGCCGCCGAGATCGAGGTGGCCGCGTGGGCCGCGCCGAAGGGGTCGTATTCGCTCTCGCTGCGCTTGGTGAAGCCCGAGAGGCCGCCGCCCTGGCGCAGCGTGCGGATGCGGTCGCGCCGGCCGGTGAGGATCTTGTGCGGATAGGCCTGGTGGCCGACGTCCCAGATCAGGATGTCGGCGGGCGTCTCGTAGACATGGTGCAGCGCCACGGTGAGCTCGACCACGCCCAGGCCGGCGCCCAGGTGCCCGCCGGTCTGCGAGACGGCGTCGATCGTCTCGGCGCGCAGCTCGTCGGCGAGCTGGCGCAGTTGCGGGATCGTGAAATCGCGGGTGTCGGCCGGGCTGGAGACCGTATCGAGCAGGGGCGTGACGGGCGGCATGGAATTCTCGACTACTGGCGGCGCTCTAGCACGAAATCGACGCTCGCCCGCAGGAAATCGGCCCGCGGGCCGAACGGATCCAGATGGGATTTGGTCTGGGTTTTCAGCAGGCCCAGCCGCTCGCGCGCGGCGGCGACGCCCAGCAGGGTGACGAAGTTGGCCTTGCCCTTCGAGGCGTCCTTGCCGACCGCCTTGCCCATCGAGTCTTCCGTGCCCTCGGCGTCCAGCAGGTCGTCGACGATCTGGTAGGCCAGCCCCACGTCGTGGGCGAAGGCCATCAGCGCATGGCGCTCGCCGTCCTGCGCGTGCGCCAGCACCAGCGGCAGCTCGAAGGCGCAGGCGATCAGGGCGCCGGTCTTGAGCCGCTGCATGCGCGCCACCCCGCCCAGGTCGTCGCGCACGCCCAGCATGTCGATCATCTGGCCGCCGACCATGCCGCGCGCGCCCGAGGCGGCGGCCAGCCTGGCCACCAGCTCGGCGCGCACGGCGCCGTCCGGGTGCGTGTCCGGGTGCGCCAGGATCTCGAAGGCCACCGTCTGCAGGGCGTCGCCGGCGAGGACGGCGGTCATCTCGTCGTAGGCCTTGTGGACCGTGGGCCGGCCGCGGCGCAGGTCGTCGTCGTCCATGCAGGGCAGGTCGTCGTGGACGAGGCTGTAGGCGTGGATGCACTCCAGCGCGCAGGCGGCGCGCAGGACCGCGCGCTCGTCGAGGTCGAACATGCGGCCGGTCTCGAGGGCGAAGAAGGTGCGCAGGCGCTTGCCCTCGCTGAGCGCCGCGTAGCGCATCGCCTCGGTCAAGCGGCCTTCCGGCCCGTCGGCGCGCGGGAGCAGTTCGTCCAGCGCCACGGTGACGAGGTCCGCGGCCTCGGCCACGCGCCGGGCGAGGTCCATCAGCCGAACTCGGCGGGCTCTGCGCTGGGTGCGCCACCCGCGCCGACCACGATCTTCTCGACCCGCAGGCTGGCTTCCTTGAGCTTCTTCTCGCAGTGCGCCTTCAGGGCCGCGCCGCGCTCGTAGAGCCGGATGGAATCCTCCAGCGGCGCCTGCCCGGACTCCAGCCGGCCCACGATCTGCTCCAGTTCGGAGAGCGCGGTCTCGAAGCTCATGGCGGCGATGTCGGCGGGCTCGGACATGGAGGCTTCTTTAGGCGCGCCGGCGCCGGGAAGCGAGTCCCCGCCGATCAGTCCGACGGCTCGTCCGCCTGCAGGAAACGTTCGATCGCGTTCGTCGCCTGCGGAAGCTCATTCCGGAGCGCCCGCCATATGAGCCGATGATCGAGCCCTTCTGTGTACCAATGGGCGGCGAGGTCTCGGAACCGTCTCGGACCGATCCAATCCTGCGCAGGATCGACGGCGTTCAACACGTCTTCAGGCACGGCCTTGAGCGCCTCGCCAAATCGCAGAAGCAGCCGCTCGACGGCCAATTGTCGCTCCTCGTTCACAAGGTAGCTGTCCATGCCATCTGCCGCGACCAGTTGCAGGGCGCGCCGTCCGGCCCGAAGCGCCGCCTCGAGCGCGCCTCGGGTCGTCGCCGCCCGGCCGCCTCGGCCTTCAGAAGACACGGATCAGGTCTGGCGTGACGCGGCGGTTGAACTCGGCCAGCCGGACGTAGCCGTCGTAGTCGTGGACGTCAGCCGGAGCGCCGAGGAGGTCGGCGCACGTCTGCTGAACCCGCGCCAGGGTAAAGATGCTGAATGCCGGGTCGGCGGGATCGACCAGGAGGTCGACATCGCTCCCCGCTGCCGCCTGGTCGCGCGCCACCGATCCATAGAGGAACAGCCGCCCTACGCCGAGGTCCGCCAGTCGGCGCCGACCGCGTTTCAAACGCCTGATCGCCTCGTCACGTCGCATCATGGCGTTGGATATCATGCTGCGCCCATGCAGGGAATCCGGGCGCGAGATCACCCCCGCTCGAAGCGGCGCATGGACCAGTATTTGTAGCCCTCGCTCTCGGCGAGCCGCCAGCCCTGCTTCTTCAGCGAGCGGCCGATCAGGTGGTTGAAGAAGCCGTGGGCCAGGACCACCACGGTCTCGCCGCCGGCCGCGAAGCCGACCAGCATCGCGGCGGCCCGGTCGGCGCGGGCCTCGGCCTCGCTGCGGCGCTCCTGGCCTTCGTGGTGGTTGAAGAACCACCACCAGAACCGCGCGAGGAAGCCCCAGATGCGCGGCGACAGCTTGAGCCACGCCGGCAGGCGCGGCGGCGGCAACGGCGCCTCGATCAGCATCTCGTGGCGGTCGAACGCGCGCTCGCCCGCCAGCGCCTGGGCGCTCTCGATCGCGCGCAGCCGGGTGGACGACACCAGCGTGCCGCACTCGGCGACGAAGGCCATGAGCTGTTGCGGCGGCGTCTGCCCCGGCAACAGGCCCAGCAGTTCGTAGTTCGCCCAGAACGCCCGGTACTCGGCGGCCGACAGCATCACCTTGCGCGAGACGTTCGGCTCGCCGTGGCGCACCAGCACGATGGCGCCGTGCTTCAGCGGCGTGGCTTTGATTTCGGTGGTCAAGGCGCTGGCCATCGATCCGGAATTTGCACGGCCGAGCGCCCCTACCCTTCGCCCAGGGCCCTGACGTGCGCGAGCGCAGAACGGCCCAGAGCCTGGAGGTCGTAGCCGCCCTCGAGGGAGGAGACAACCCGCCCCCTGGCATGCCGGTCGGCCACGTCGGCGATCGCGCGGGTGGCCCAGGCGAAGTCGGCCTCCTCCAGGCTCTGGCTGCCGCCCGACACCGGATCGCGGGCGTGGGCGTCGAAGCCGGCCGAGACGAGGATCAGGTCGGGCGCGAAGGCGTCGACCTTGCCCATCAGGGCCTCGAAGGCCTTGCGCCAGACCGCGGCTGGCGCGCCTTCGGGCGAGACCGTGTTGACGATGTTGTCCGGCGCGGCGTCGTCCGGGTGGCCGGTGCCCGGCCACATCGGCCATGCCTGGATCGAGGCGAAGAACAGGCCGGGCCGGCCGCCGAGGGCCGCCTGGGTGCCGTTGCCGTGGTGGACGTCGAAGTCGACCACCGCGACCCTGGCGAACCCCGCCGCCCGGGCGGCGTGGGCCGCCACCGCCACGTTCGAGAAGATGCAGAAGCCCATCGGCAGGCCGGGTTCGGCGTGGTGGCCCGGCGGGCGCACGGCGCAGAAGGCGCGGTTCGCCTTGCCCGCGGCCACGTCGCGCACCGCCTGGACGACCGCGCCGGCGGCCCGGCGCGCGGCGGTAAGGCTGCCGGCCGACATGCTGGTGTCGGGGTCCAGCACCGCGCGGCCGCTGGCGGGGGCCAGGCGCGCGATCTCGTCGACGTAGGCCTTGTCATGCACCCGCAGGAGGTCGGCCTCGTCCACGATGGGCGCGTCGTTGGGGGCCAGGTCCAGCGCAGCGTCGTCCAGGGCGTCGATCACCGACCTCAGCCGCTCGGGCCGCTCGGGATGACGGTCTCCGGGACGGTGGTCGAACATGTCGTGATGGGTGTAGAGCGCAACAGCCATGCCGCATCCTAACGCAACTTCCCCGAACACACGCGAGGGCGTCGCGGGGCCCGTCATCCGCCGCGCCGGGCCGGCCGACGCCGAACGCCTGGCCGGGCTGGGCGCCCGCACCTTCAGCGACACCTTCGCCCACCTGTACGACCCGCAGGACCTCGCGGACTTCCTGGCCGAAGCCTACGGCCTGGAGCGCACCCGCGCCGACCTCGCCGATCCCGCCAAGGCCCACTGGCTGGTCGAGGACGCGGACGGCCACGCCATCGGCTATGCGCTCGCCGGGCCTTGCAGCCTGCCGCACGAGGACGTCACCCCGGCCTGCGGCGAGCTGAAGCGCATCTATTTCACCAAGGCGGCGCAGGGCGCAGGCCTGGGCGGGCGGCTCTTCGGCGAGGTCATGGACTGGCTGCAGAAGGACGGGCCGCGCAACGTCTGGATCGGCGTCTGGAGCGAGAACTTCGGCGCCCAGAGATTCTACGAACGAAACGGTTTCGCGAAGGCGGGCGAATACGGCTTCAAGGTCGGCAGGACGACAGACCGCGAATTCATCCTCAAGAAGCCTGCGGAGAATTTTACCCGGTAGACGGTCACAGTTCGCCAGTTCTCGACACAATACCGCCCCAATTCGCGGCGGATCGCGTCTTTCATTGCTTCGATTTAACCTACTGCCGTCTTGGCGAGGCCGCCGCCGTTTGGGACCTTGGCCGGTATTCGGCGTGTGGGTTTCGAAATCGGCGGTGGGGATGCTGAGGATCGGCTACGTTCGGCTGCGGGACATGACCGCGCATGAGGACACGGCCGTGCTCAAGGCCGCCGGCTGCCAGGTGGTCCGCGCCGAGGAGCCCGGCGCCGAGGGCCAGACGCTGTCGTCCATCCTCGGTTTCATCGGCCCCGGCGACCAGCTCGTGGTGAGCCGCCTGGAGCGGCTGGCGGCCAGCGGCCGCGGCGTGCTGGAGGCGCTGGACCGGCTGGAGGCGCGCGGGGCCGCCCTCGTCGTGCTGCAGCCCGACCTGACCAGCCAGGGCCTGCCCGGCCGTGCGCTCCGCGCGGCGCTGGAGGCCGTGGCCGAGCTGGAGCCCGCCGCCGCCAGCCGCCGCCGCCGTCCCACCGCCGCGGTGAACGAGATCCACGCCCTGCAACGCGCGGGCGTCGGCCCCGTCGAGATCGCGCGCCGCCTCGGCGTCTCGCGCATGACCGTGTGGCGCAAGCTGAAGGCGGTGGAGGCGGAAGCGGCCGGCGCGTAGGGTCCGCACTCAATGACAGGTTCTATAAAGCAACATAAATTCAATGATATAGATCGTCATCCCGGCCGCAGCGCAGCGGAGAGCCGGGACCCAGGGGCGCCAGACTCAGAGCTTGAACCCCCTGGGTCCCGGCTCTACGGGCCGAATACGGCCCTCCGGCCGGGATGACACTATATTTTGGGCTAACTCTATCGAGTCCGGACCCTAGCGCCGCCGCCCGGCCTGCACGAAGTCGACGAAGGCCCGCAGCGGCGACGGCAGCGTGCGGCGGCTGGGGTAGTAGAGGAACGGCCCCGGGAAAGGCTCGGACCAGTCGGCCAGCACCTCGACCAGGCGCCCGCTTTCCAGGTGCGGCGCGAGATAGCCGTCGAAGAGCGAGATGAAACCCAGGCCGTCCAGCGCCGCGCGCACCAGCGTGGTGGGGCTGTTGGCCACGAGCGGGCCGCCCGGCGAGACACGGACCGCCTCGCCGGCCTTCTCCAGCTCCCACGACGGCATCGCGCCGCTCGGGAAGCGGTTGCGCAGGCAGGGGCGCTCCAGGAGGTCGCGCGGATGCTGCGGCGCGCCCACGCGGGCGAGGAGCTCGGGCGCGGCGGCGACCACATAGCGTTGCGGCGGGCCCAGGGAGACGGCCACCATGTCCTGCGCGAGGCTCTCGCCCCAGCGGACGCCGGCGTCGTAGCCCTCGGCCACGATGTCGATGAGGCCGGTCTCGCTCACGATCTCCAGGCGGACGGCCGGATGGGCGCGGAGGAAGCCGGTCGCCATGGGCGCCAGCACCAGCTCGACCGCAGGCTCGGGCGCATTGATGCGCAGGGCGCCCGACGGCTCGGCCTGGGCCGACCGCGCCTCGCTCATCGCCTCGCCGATCTCGATGAGCGCCGGGCCGAGCCGCGCGAGCAGGGCCGCGCCGGCCTCGGTCGGCGCCACGGAGCGGGTGGTGCGGTGGAGCAGGCGCACGCCCATGCGCGTTTCCAGGCCGCGGACCGCCTGGCTCAGCGTCGAGGCCGAGACGCCGCGCTCGACGGCGGCGCGGCGGAAGTTGCGATGCCGGGCCACGGCCGCGAAGCTGTCCAGGGCGGCGAGGTCCAGGCGTTCCATTGTTCTGTTTCCCGCACAGTCCGTGCGGGACAATGCCGATTATCCGGACGACCGGCCAGCGCTATCTCAGCGCCATCGAATTCGAACGGAGGCGAAGATGCAGACGCGCAGACTTGGAAAGACCGGCCCCGAAGTGTCCGCCATCGGCCTGGGCGCCATGGGCATGAGCGACTTCTACGGCGAGGCCGACCGGGCCGAGAGCCTGGCGACCATCGCCGCGGCCGTCGACGCCGGGATCACCCTGATCGACACCGGCGACTTCTACGGCATGGGCCACAACGAGATGCTGATCGGCGAGGCGCTGAAGACGCTCCCGCGCGACAAGCTGGTGCTCTCCGTGAAGTTCGGCGCCCAGCGCGCGCCCGACCGTTCGTTCCTGGGCTTCGACGGACGGCCGGCGGCGGTGAAGACGGCGCTGGCCTACACCCTGCAGCGGCTGGGCGTGGACCACATCGACGTCTACCGGCCCGCGCGGCTCGACCACACGGTCCCGATCGAGGACACGGTGGGCGCCATCGCCGACTGCATCAAGGCCGGCTGGGTGCGCCACATCGGCCTGTCGGAAGTGGGCTCGGAGACGATCCGGCGCGCCGCGGCCGTCCACCCCATCGCCGACCTGCAGATCGAGTACAGCCTGCTGTCGCGCGGCATCGAGGACGGCGTCCTGCAGACCACGCGCGAGCTGGGCATCGGGATCACCGCGTACGGCGTGCTGTCGCGCGGGCTGATCGGCGGGGCGCCGCCGAAGCTGGACGCAGCCGGCGACTTCCGCGGCCACAGCCCGCGCTTCCAGGGCGAGAACCTGCAGAGGAACCTGGCGCTGGTCGAGGCGCTGCGGGCGGCGGCCGCAGCGGCGGGCCTGACGCCGGCGCAGGCGGCGATCGCCTGGATGGCGGCGCAGGGCGACGACATCGTCCCCCTGGTCGGCGCGCGGCGGCGCGACCGGCTGGCCGAGGCGCTGGGCGGCATCGAGGCCAGGCCGACGCCGGCCCAACTGGCGGCGATCGAAGCGGCGGCGCCCAAGGGCTCCGCGGCGGGCGACCGCTACCCCGCCATGCAGATGGCCATGCTCGACAGCGAGCGGGGATAGACAGGCAACCGGACGAGGCGCCGCGCGCGCCCTTCCGGCGTGGCGGGCGCGTCAGCGCCGCCTGTTCGACACCAAGCCCACCAAGGCCACAAAGGGACCTGCGTCGACCTTGGTGGGCTTGGTGGCCCTGGTGGTTCTGAACGATGGCGCCCCGCGGCGCGCGGAGAGGCGCCCCGGGCGCACTGGACATCGCGAACCCGAAACCGCATCCTCCGCGTTCAAACGATCGTTCGACGCCAAGGGGCCGCCCCCGATGTTCATGCGCTTCTTCACCGAGCTCCGCGAAGCCAAGGTGCCGGTGACGCTCAAGGAATACCTCGTCCTCATGGAGGCGATGGACAAGCAGGTCATCGACCGCACGGTCGACGATTTCTACTACCTGTCGCGCTCGGCCCTGGTGAAGGACGAGAAGAACCTCGACAAGTTCGACAAGGTCTTCGGCCACGTGTTCCAGGGGCTGGAGAAGATCGACGGCGAGGCCATCGACATCCCCGCCGAGTGGCTGAAGAAGCTCGCCGACAAGTTCCTCACCGACGAGGAGAAGGCGATGATCGAGGCCATGGGCGGCTTCGACAAGCTGATGGAGGAGCTGGCCAAGCGGGCGAAGGAAGGCGCCGAGGGCAAGGACGGCGAGAACGGCCAGCGGGGCGGCCGCCCCGACGGCTCGAACCCCTTCGGCGCCAACGGCTATCACCCCGAAGGCATCCGCGTCGGCCAGGAGAAGGGCCGGCACGGCCGCGCCATCAAGGTCTGGGACAAGCGCGAGTACAAGAACCTCGACGACCAGGTCGAGCTGGGCACCCGCAACATCAAGGTCGCCCTGCGCCGGCTGCGCAAATGGGTCCGGGACGGCTCCGTCGAGGAGCTGGACATGGACAAGACCATCAAGGGCACGGCCGAGAAGGGCTACCTCGACATCAACATGCGCCCCGAGCGGCGCAACAAGATCAGCGTGCTGCTGTTCCTCGACATCGGCGGGTCGATGGATAGCCACATCAAGATCTGCGAGGAGCTGTTCAGCGCGGCGCGGTCCGAGTTCAAGAACATGGAGTTCTACTACTTCCACAACTGCCTCTACGAGAGCGTGTGGAAGGACAACCGGCGCCGTCACGCCGAGAAGCTCAACACCTACGACATCCTCCACAAGTTCCCCCACGACTACAAGGTCATCTTCGTGGGCGACGCCACCATGAGCCCCTACGAGATCACCTATCCGGGCGGCTCGGTGGAGCACTGGAACGAGGAGGCGGGCGCGATCTGGATGGACCGCGTCGGCCAGATCTTCGACTCGGTCGTGTGGCTGAACCCGACGGCCGAGCGCCACTGGGACTACACGCCCTCGATCGGCCTGATGAAGCAACTCGTGGGCGAGCGGATGTTCCCGCTGACCATCGACGGGCTGGAGAAGGCGATGAAGGAGCTTTCGCGCTGAGCGAGTTCGCCTGTCGCGCAACGGTCATGTTGAGCGTAGCGTGCGGTGACGCCTAAGGGATTCGCATGACCGATCCCCTCATCCAGGATCCGCCCGAGACCGAAGAGGCCCAGGCCGCCACCAAGGCCGCGGTGTTCAACGCGGCCGAGCGGCTGTTCGCGCTGCACGGCTTCCAGAACGTGTCGGTGCGCGACATCACCGCCGAGGCGGGCGTCAACCTGGCCAGCGTGAACTACCACTTCGGCTCCAAGGACGCCCTGCTGTTCGAGATCTTCCGGCGGCGGACCAGCGAGCTGAACCGCGAGCGCGCGCGGATGCTGCACGAGGCGACGGCGCGGCAGGGCGGCAAGCCCCGGGTGCGCGACATCCTGGAGTGCTACCTGGCCCCGCCGATGCGCTGGGCCTCACCCGACAACGACCGCCGCATCTCGATGCAGTTCATCATCCGCGCCCGGTCCGAAGGCACGGCCGAGATGCGCGAGGTGCTGAAGACCGACGTCTCCCACCTGGAGCGGTTCGCCACGGCCCTGATGGCGGCGCGGCCCGAGCTGCCGAAGGAGGACGTCTACTGGCGGCTGCACTTCGTGCTGGGCATGGTCCACAACAACCGCTTCGCCGAGTTCGACCGGCTGCACCACCTGTCGGGCGGGATCACCCGCGAGGGCGACGTCGAGGGCCTCCTGAAGCGAATGCTGGACTTCGCCGAAGCCGGCTTCCTGGCTTAGCAGCCTCCTCTCCCCCCGTGAGCGGAGCGAACGGAGAGGGAGAGGATTGAGGAGAGGGCGGCGCAAGACGTCGAGTCGCCGCTTCGGCGGAACCCGGTCGCACATCGGGCTCAAGCCCTGCCTGTCCCTGGCGCCGAGCCGCCCACTCCCTGCCCTCTCCCTCGCTTCGCGCCTGCGGCGCTCGGGGGAGAGGTGATGGTGGGCCTCGTCGGCCGGGCCGCCGCCTACCGCTTCCTCGACACCTTCGTCCTGATCTTCCCGTTCTACACGGTGATGTTCACCGAGCATGGGATGAGCCCGGCCCAGATCGGCCTGGCGCTCGCGGCGTGGTCGCTGACGGGGGTGACGCTGGAGATCCCGACGGGCGCGCTGGCCGACCGGTTCTCGCGCCGCTGGCTGCTGGCGATCGCCCAGGTGTTCCGCGGCGCCGGCTTCCTGGTGTGGGCGCTGTTCCCCGGCTTCTGGGGCTACCTGATCGGCTTCGTGCTCTGGGGCGTGAAGAGCGCACTGGTTTCGGGGACCTTCGAGGCGCTGATCTTCGACGAGCTGAAGGCCGAGGGCCGGCCGCAGGACTATGCCCGCGCCATCGGCCGTGCGCAGACGGGGCGGTTCGCGGGCTTCATGTCGGCGGCGCTGATCGCGGCGGCGATCGCGGGGATCGGCAACGACGCGCTGACCCTGATCAGCTCGGCGTCGAGCCTGCTGGGCGCGGCCTCGGCGCTCCTGCTGCCGCGGGCGCCCAGGGCGGCGCAGGCCGGGCGGGCGGACTACCTGGGCGTGATCCGGCGCGGGATCGGCGAGGCGGTGCGGCGGCCGGGCGTGCTCCCGATCCTGCTGTTCATCGCCCTGATGCAGTCGCTGCTCGCGGCGTGCGAGGACTACTGGCAGATTTTCGCGCGCGACATGGGGCTGGACCGGCCGGCCATCGCGCTGTTCGTCGCGGCGCTGGGCGGGAGCCAGGCCGCCGCCGCCGCGCTGGCCCATCGTGCGCCGCTCGGCAAGCCGGCTTCGCTGCCGGGCCTGGTGGCCGCAGGCGGACTGCTGCTGACCGCGGCGGCGGCCGTCTTCCATCCGCTGGCCTCGGTGGTGCTGGCGGTGGCCTTCACCGGGCTCTGCCGGGTGGCCGACGTGAACGCCGATGCGCGGTTCCAGCACGCGCTGTCGGGCGAGGCGCGGGCGACCGTGGCCTCGGTGAAAGGCTTCACGAGCCAGGCCGCGATCACCCTGCTGATCCTCAACTTCGGCCTGATGGCGCAGGCCAGCGAATACCGCACCGCCTTCTTCGTGCATGGCGTGGCGCTGACCGTGCTGGGCGCGGGATATGCGGCCTGGCTGCTGGCGCGGCCTCGAGCGGTCTCCTAGCCCTGCGGCAGCCCGAAGATCGTGACCGACGCCGCCCGCTTCACCGACGTCCCGCCCCTGCTGAACGTCATGGCCCGGCTTGTCCGGGCCACCCACTGGGCTGTGCATCTGCAGCTCGCCCGTCACCTCACAGCCCAATGGGTCCCCCGGACAAGCCGGGGGATGACGAGGGAAGTGGAGGGAGAATGTGCGCTACGCCGCCAGCGTCCACGCCAGCTTCAGGTCCTCCACGAACGCCTCATAGGCCTCGGCCTTGGCCTTCTCGTCGGGCAGGCGGAGCAGGAACGAAGGGTGGTAGGTGACGACGGCCTGGGCCTGGTCGGGAAGCTGCAGCGCGCGGCCGCGGTTGTCCTTGATGGATGTCGCCTTGCCGAAGACGGCGAGGCCGGCGGTGGCGCCCAGCGCCACGATCACGCGCGGGCGGATGATCCGTCGCTCGGCGTCGAGCCACCAGCGGCAGGCGGCGACCTCGCCCGCGTTCGGCGTCCTGTGGATGCGCCGCTTGCCGGTGAGCTCGTGCTTGAAGTGCTTCACGGCGTTGGTGACCCAGGTCTCGGCGCGCGGGACGCCGGCGGCGGCCAGGGCCCTGTCGAACACCTGCCCGGCGGGGCCGACGAACGGCCGGCCCGCCAGGTCCTCCTGGTCGCCCGGCTGCTCGCCCACGAACAGCAGCCTGGCGCGCGGCGGCCCCTCGCCCGGCACGCCCTGGGTCGCGTCCCGCCAGAGGTCGCAGCGGCGGCAATGGTCGACGCCGGCGGCGATCTCCTCCAGCGAGGTCGGCGCCTGGCCCTCCCAGGGGGCGTCGCGGCTGTTGCGGACGGCGGCCCTGACGACGCGGCGGCCGGGTTCGGTGGGGGCGGCGCGGACCATGTCGCTCGTTCGGGCCTCGGCCTGGGCGATGAGTTCGGGAATGAGGGCCGCCTCGGGGAGGTTCCGCCAGTAGCGCTTGGGCATCTCCTTCCGCATGGCGGCGACCTTCAGGCGGGCCGGGTTGAAGATCGAGGCGTAGTAGGTCTTCCAGTAGTCCTCGAGGGCATCCTCGCGGGGCGCGTCGGCGGGGTCGGCGCCGGGCGTGGCGGCCAGGGCCTTCAGGTCCCAGTGGACGCAGACGTCGGGCGTCAGGATCGAGAAGCGCATGTTGGCGAAGCGCTTCACGAAGAAGGGCGCGGTGGCCTCGGTCACCCGGTGCGCCGGCTCGAACCAGGCGACGTAGACCTCGCCCTCGTCGTCCTTCGCCAGACGGAAGCGGACGAAGGCCTTCATCTTGTGGGCGGCGCGATGGACGTCGCGGGCGAAGCCGTGGGCGCGGGCGACGTCGGCGTCCGACAGGATGTGCATCAGCTCGGGCTTGTCCTGCAGCCGCCACAGCAGGCGGTAGAGCAGGTCGAACCGCTCGTCCGAGCGGTGCAGGATCGCCTGGCCCGCGAGGTCGACGAAGGGCCTGGGGACGCGAAAGCCCTCTCCCCCTTGCCGGGAGAGGGTTGGGCGTAGGGGTGTCGCCTCGGCGCAACCCACGGTCACCCCCACCCCCGACCCCTCCCCGCAAGGGGGAGGGGGGCTGAACAGGTCGGCGCTTCCATCCACCGTCCAGACGACGTGATGGGGCGCGACGCCGGCCTGGCGCAGCGAGCGGGCGGCGGCGCGCCAGCCGTCGAAGTCGGTCTCGTGGGCGAGGCGGACCACGGGCATCAGAAGAGGTCCAGTTGCTGCGGTTCGACCTTCGCGCGGAGGTCGGCCTGGTCGGTGAGCCTGCCGGGCGACCAGTCGGCCGCGACGAGGAAGGGCTTCAGCTTGCCGACGTTGCGCGAGAGGCGGCCGATGTCGGCCATCTCCAGCCGCTTGAAGCGCCGCACCTCGAGGATGCGCCCGACCGCCTTCACGCCCAGGCCCGGCACGCGCAGCAACCGTTCGCGCTCGGCGGTGTTCACGTCGACCGGGAAGTCGCCGCGGTTCCGCAAGGCCCAGGCCAGCTTGGGGTCGATGGCGAGGTCGAGGTCCTCGTCCTCGCCGGCGATCTCGGCGCGCGCGAAGCCATAGAAGCGCATCAGCCAGTCGGCCTGGTAGAGCCGGTGCTCGCGGATCAGCGGCGGGCGGCGGACAGGCAGGCGCGAAGCGGCGTCGGGGATCGGCGAGAAGCCCGAATAGTAGACGCGGCGCAGGCCATAGGCGCCGTAGAGCCCCTCGGCCCGTTTCAGGATCGCCCCGTCGGCCGCGGCGTCGGCGCCCACGATCATCTGGGTGGACTGCCCGGCCGGCGCGAACTTCGGCGGCCGCGCCTTGCGGCCCTTCTCCTTCGAGGCGGCTTCCGAGAGCCGCACCGCACCCATCGCCTTCCTGATCCCGGCCGCGTCCTTCTCGGGCGCCAGCGCGGCCAGGCTCTCGTCCTTCGGCAGCTCGATGTTGATCGACAGGCGGTCGGCGTAGAGGCCCGCCGCCTCCACCAGCCTGGGCGACGCCTCGGGGATCACCTTCAGGTGGATGTAGCCGCGGAAGTCGTGGACCTCGCGCAGGGTGCGCGCGACCCGGACGATCTCCTCCATCGTGTAGTCGGCGCTCCGGATGATGCCCGACGAGAGGAACAGGCCCTCGATGTAGTTGCGCCTGTAGAAGCCGAGCGTGAGGTCGATCACCTCGTCCACCGAGAACCGCGCGCGCGGCGTGTTCGAGCTGACCCGGTTCACGCAGTAGAGGCAGTCGTAGACGCAGAAGTTGGTCAGCAGGATCTTGAGCAGGCTGATGCAGCGCCCGTCCGGCGCGTAGGCGTGGCAGATGCCCATGCCCCCGTCCGTGGACCCCACGCCCTTCCCGCCCATCGAGTCGCGCGTCTTCGTGCCGGACGAGGCGCAGGAGGCGTCGTACTTCGCCGCATCGGACAGGATCGCGAGCTTGCGCTTGAGGGTCAGGGCGGTCATGGGCGGCAGGATATTGTTCTCTATTTGTTCGCGCAAGCGGAGCCGCGCTTCCTTTCCCGCTTTGCGGGAAAGGGGGACCGTCCGCCGACCCCGGCGAAGGCCGGGGGAAGAGCGGATGGTGGAAAGGGAAAGCGGCCGGCAGAGCGGTTCCTTCAGCCTGGGTTGAGCGCCGAGCTTGAGGCTTTCCCTCTCCACCACTCGCTCTCCGCTGCGCTCGGCGAGCGGTCCCCCTCTCCCGCGAGCGGGAGAGGAAGGTTGGCGCCCTCCAACAACTGTTCGAAAGTGGCCCGGAGGCCGCCGGCAGAGCGGGCGCGAGGAGACGGTCAGTGGTGAAGCGGGTGTTGATCGCCAACCGGGGCGAGATCGCAGTCCGGATCGCGCGGGCGGCGCAGGCGCTGGGGATCGAGACGGTCTCGGTGCATTCGGCGGCCGACGCGCGGGGGCTGCACGCCAAGGTCACGACCGAGACGCGGGCCATCGGCGGGCCGGGCGGCGATGCGGTGGCGCCCTACCTCGACATCGAGGCGCTGATCGCAGCGGCGACGGCGTCCGGGTGCGACAGCGTCCATCCCGGCTATGGCTTCCTGTCGGAGAACGCGGCGTTCGCGCGGCGGTGCCTGGCCGAAGGGCTGACGTTCGTGGGGCCGCCGCCCGAGGCGCTGGAGCTGTTCGGCGACAAGGTGAAGGCGCGGGGGCTGGCCGCGTCGCTGGGCGTGCCGACGGTGGCGGGAAGCGCGGGCGCGCTGGCCTCGCCGGCCGAGGCCGAGGCGGCGGCGGGCGCCATCGGCTATCCGGTGATGCTGAAGGCCGCGGCCGGCGGCGGCGGGCGCGGGATGCGCCGCGTGGCCGGGCCGGGCGAACTGGCCGAGGCCTTCGCGCGCTGCCGGAGCGAGGCGGCCGCCGCGTTCGGCGACGGCTCGGTGTTCCTCGAGAAGCTGGTCGTGCGGCCGCGGCACATCGAGGTGCAGGTGCTGGCCGACGCGCGGGGCGGGATGATCCACCTGTGGGAACGCGACTGCTCGGTGCAGCTCCGGAACCAGAAGGTGGTGGAGATCGCGCCGGCGGCGGGCCTGGAGCCGGGCCTGCGCCAGCGCATCCTGGACGACGCGCTGAAGCTGGCGAAGGCGGGCGGCTATGTGAACGCCGGCACGGTGGAGTTCCTGGTGGAGCCGGAGAGCGGCGCGCACTTCTTCATCGAATGCAACCCGCGCATCCAGGTGGAGCACACCGTCACCGAGGAGGTGACCGGCGTCGACCTGGTGGAAACGCAGTTCCGGATCGCGGCGGGGGCGACGCTGGGCGACCTGGGCCTGGCCGAGACGCCGCCGGCGCGGGGCTATGCGGTGCAGGCGCGGGTGACCGCCGTCGGGACCGGGGCGCTGGACGGCTACAAGGAGCCGGCGGGGCCGGGCGTGCGAGTGGACAGTTGCGGCTATCCGGGCCTGACGCCGCCGCCGCAGTTCGACCCGATGTTCGCCAAGGTGATCGCGCGGTCGAGCTCGGCCGGCACCCTGGCCTCGGCGGTGCAGCGGTGCGGCCGCGCGCTGGCCGAGTTCCACATCGCGGGGCTGCCGACCAACCTGGGGCAACTTCAGGCGATCCTGGCCGAGCCGTCGGTCGCGGCGGGCGATGCGCGCACGACGCTGCTCAGCGAAAAGCCGGCGCTGGCGTCACCGAACACGATGCTGAAGGCGTCGAACGCCGCGGGCCTGATGGCCAGGCCGGCCGGCGCCGGAACGCGGCGCGCCGAACCGGCAGCCGCGTCCCCTGCCCTGCCCGTGGGCGAAGGCGAGGAGGCGGTCGAGGCGCCGATGGGCGGATCGGTGGTGGCCGTGATGATCGCGCCCGACGCGGCGGTGTCGGCGGGCGATCCGCTGCTGGTCATCAGCGCCATGAAGATGGAGACCACCGTCACCGCGCCCTGCACGGGCGTGGTGGCGCGGATGGCGGCGGTGGAGGCCGGATCGGCCGTGGCCGCGGGCCAGGTGCTGGCGGCGATCCGGCCCAGCGCGGACGCGGGCGGCGGCGCGACGCCGCGGACCTACGGCGAGGATAGCTGGGCGCCTGTGATGGGCCAGGTGGCGGCGCTGCAGCAGATCGCCCACGACCGCTTCGGCCCGGAGACCCGCGACCCCGGCGTGATCCGACAGCGCAACCGCCAGAAGCTGACGTGCCGCGAACGCATCGACCTGCTGCTGGACGGCGGCAGCTTCCGCGAGGTGGGCAGCCTGGCAGGCTTCGCGAGCTACGACGCCGACGGCGGGATCGCCGACTTCACGCCGGCCAACCACGTGGGCGGCTGGGGCGCCGTGGACGGGCGGCGCACCATCGTCTGCGCCGACGACTTCACCTCGCGCGGCGGCCACTCGGACGGGGCGATCGGGCAGAAGAGCCGCTATCTCGACGAGCTCAGCCTGGAGTTCCGCTGCCCCTCGGTGCGGCTGCTGGACGGCTCGTCGGGCGGCGGCAGCGTGGCCTCGATGGTGCCGAAGCAGGAGGCCGGCGAGGGCGCGGCCAAGGAGAGCACGGGCGCGATCAAGGCCGGCCGGCCGCGGGTCTCGGGCGGCGGCGGCTCGTTCCTGCCGGGGCACCTGGGCTCGGAGATGTACGCCACGCAGCTTAGCTGCGTGCCTGTCGTGAACGTGCTGCTGGGGTCCGTGGTGGGCATCGGGGCGGCGAAGGCCGTGCTGGGCCACTTCTCGGTGATGGTGCGCGATATCGCCCAGCTCTTCGTGGCCGGGCCGCCCGTGGTGGCGCACGCCATGGGCTACGACATCACCAAGGAGGAGCTGGGCGACTGGCGCATCCATTGCCGCAACGGTGCGGTCGACAACCTGGCCGGGACCGAGGCCGAGGCGGTCGAGCAGACCAAACGGTTCCTCTCCTACCTGCCGCCCAGCGTCTGGGACGCGCCGCCGCGGACCGACTGCGACGATCCCGTCGACCGGCGCGAGGAGGAGCTGTTCACGATCGTGCCGCGCAAGCGGACGACGACCTTCGACATGCGCCGCGCCATCCGGCTGATGGCCGACAAGGGCAGCTTCTTCGAGATGGGCGCGCTCTGGGGCTCGGACCAGATCACGGGGCTGGCGCGGTTTGGCGGCATCCCGGTGGGGATCATGGCCTCGGACAGCCGCCACGAGAACGGCGGGGCGCTGACCGCCGACGGCTGCGACAAGCTGAAGAGGCTCTCGGACCTCTGCGACCTGTTCCACCTGCCGATCGTGAACCTCGTCGACAACCCGGGCTTCGCGGTGGGCGTGGAGCACGAGGTGGCGGCCACGATCCGCAAGGGCGGCGAGTGGATGATCGCGTTCAGCCAGGTGAGCGTGCCGATCTTCACCGTGATCCTGCGGCGCAGCTTCGGCGTGGCGGGCAACAACTACGCGACCCCCAAGGCGGCGGCGAGCGCGCGGGTGGTGTGGCCGGCGGCCGACGTGGGCGGCATCCCGCCGGAGGGCGGCATCGAGGCGGCCTACAAGCGCCAGCTCGCCGAGGCCGAGGACCCGGCGGCGCTCAGGGCCGAGATCGAGGCGCGGATCGAGAGCGTGCGCGGGCCGGTGGGGCCGCTGAACCGCTTCCAGATGGAGGAGATGATCGACCCGCGCGACACCCGCCGGTGGATCTGCGAATGGGCCGAAAACGCCTGGCGCATCGTCACCCAACCCGGCCGCCTGGGACCACGGCCGCTGGGCTGGCGTCCCTGACGCCGCGAAGCGGCTAGAAACCACAGAAAACACAGAAGGACACAGAAAAGGCTGCGGCCGACTTCCGTGTTTTCTGTGTCTTCTGTGGTTCGAAAAAAGGAGCCTCCGCTCGCGCGGAGGCTCGGAGTTGGCTTGGGTTCGGGGGATCAGGGCTTCGCGGCGGCCCTGGCGGCCTCGGCGTCCTGGACGCGGGCGCCGCGGAGGATGTTGGGGAGCGAGTAGTTCCCCTCGTGGCAGGCGTACTCGTAGATGGGGCCTGAGGCGGGGCGGAACGGCATCTCGCCGCGCCAGGGCTTCGAGAACGTCACGGGGTCTTCGACGGTGAACTCGTAGAGGAACATGTCCCTGGACTTGCGGGTGAAGCGCTCGATCACCTTGGCGTTCGGCGAATAGGCGAAGCCGCCGGTCAGGCCGCCGACGTAGGCGCCCTTCGGGTTCAGGTTGGTGGTCTCGACCACCAGGGTGTCGCCCTCCCACCAGCCGATGGAGTCGCCCATCCACGGCGTGATCGCCGGCGACGGCCGCCTGTGGTCGGTGAGACGGATGATGCGCACGTCGTGGTTCATCTCGACGTGGATCGCCACGTGGTCCCTGGTCTGGACGATCTGGTAGTGGCCGTTGAAGCCGCCGTTCATCATCGGCGGGCCCTCGATCAGGCCAATGGAGGTGAGGCAGCGCTCCTCGTTGGGGCGGGCTTCCGGATCGGCGTAGCCCTTGGACTTCTCGAAGGCCGCGGTGGCCGCCTTGCCGGCCTCGGTCAGCGGCGGCTGGCCGTCGGCGGGCTCGACGATCCAGGACGAGCGCGGCTGGCCGTCGATGCGGGCGAGCTTCAGGTCCATCTCCAGGAGGTCGGCCTGGGGCGCGGACTTCACCTCCGGCGGCGCCGGCAGGTCGGGGTCGACGTGCTCGGCCAGGAGATCGCCGGCCATCTGCTTGAAGCCGCCCAGCATCATCGCCTCTTCCTGCGGCGTGGCGACGAGGCCCTTGAAGATCGGCGGCCTGACCAGCCAGGTCAGCGAGGTGTTGGTCCACACGCCCTGGAAGTCGGGCTGGCCGAACGGCGTGCGCGGGGCCTTGTAGGCGTCGGCCGCCCGGGCCGCGCTTCCGGCGCCGGCGGCCAGGGCGAGGGCGAAGAAGAGGAGCGTGAACCTGCGCATGCCGGCGTTGTCCGGCGGCCGGCCTCACGGAGCCATGACGCGGCGACTCAACCGCTTGATCGCAGGTAACAGCCGACGCGCCCTCATCCCCTTCTCGCGTTGTCATCCCGGTTTCGCCGCAGGCGAAGACCGGGACCCAACCGTCAGGTGATCTGACGCTTGGGAGGGCGGCCCTGTCGATCGGGGCCACGCCGATACTCAGAGCACCGGTGGGTTGGGTCCGGTCTTTGGCTTCGCCAAAACCGGGATGACATGTGTGGGGGAACGTCAGCGCGCCGGGCGGACTTCGACGTCGCGGACGCCCACGGCTTCGCCGCATTCCGAGCAGGTCTGGACGGGGTGGAAATCGCAGCCGCAGGCCTTGTGGCGGTGGATCAGCGGCGGGCCAGCCTCGCCCGCATAGTGGACGTCGCCCCAGCGGACGATGGCCATGATCACCGGGTGCAGGGCGAGGCCCTTCTCCGTCAGGCGGTATTCGTGGCGGACCGGGCGGTCCTGGTAGGCCTCGCGGCGCAGGACTCCCTCGTCCACGAGCGTCTTCAGCCGCTCGGCGATGATGCTGCGCGAGATGCCGAGGCGGCGCTCGAAATCCTCGAAGCGGCGCACGCCCAGGAACAGGTCGCGCAGGATCATCAGCGTCCAGCGGTCGCCGATCACCGCCACGGTGCGGGCGACGGAGCAGTCCTGCTCGGCGAGGTCGGTCCAGCGCATGGCCGGATTCTCCCATTGACTGGGTTCGAATTCAAGACGATGTTCGTTCGAAATCCGAACGGAGTGGCGACATGGCGGCGGGCGCGTGTCTCGTGGTGGGGGTCGGCGACGGCCTGGGGGCGGCGATCGCCAAGGCGTTCGCGGCCGAGGGCCTGGCGGTCTGCATGACGCGCCGGCCGCGCAACCTCGACGAACTGGAGCGGATCGCGAACGGCATCCGGGATGCGGGCGGCACAGCTCACGCCTATGGCGTCGACGCCCGCGAGGAGGACGAGATGGTCGCCCTCTTCGACAGGATCGAGCGCGAGGTGGGGCCGCTGGAAGTGGTGGTCTTCAACATCGGGGCGAACGTGCGCTTCGGCATCCGCGAGACGACGGCGCGGGTCTTCACCAAGGTCTGGGAGATGGCCTGCTTCGCGGGCTTCCTGGCCGGGCGCGAGGCGGCCAGGCACATGGTCCCGCGCGGCCGGGGCACCATCCTGTTCACCGGGGCCACGGCCAGCGTGCGCGGGCGCGACGGCTTCTCGGCCTTCGCGGCGGCCAAGCACGGCCTGCGGGCCGTGGCCCAGAGCATGGCGCGCGAGCTGGGGCCCGAGGGCATCCACGTCGGCCACATCGTGGTCGACGGCGGCATCGACGGCGTCTTCATCCGCGGGATGCGGCCGAACGCGGAGGACCTGCTGGCCGAGGGCGCGATCCTGCGGCCCGAGGAGATCGCGCAGACCTATGTCGCCCTGCACAAGCAGGGCCGCTCGGCCTGGACCCACGAACTGGACGTCCGCCCCTGGAAGGAGAGCTGGTGATGGCTTCGACGATCGACTTCATCTTCGATTTCGGGAGCCCCAACGGCTACCTCTCGTGGAAGGTCCTGCCGGGGATCGCGGCGAAGCACGGCGCGACGGTGAACCTGATCCCCTGCCTGCTGGGCGGCATCTTCAAGGCTGCGAACAACCGCTCGCCCATGGAGGCGTTCGGCGAGGTGAAGGGCAAGCTGGCCTACGAGAACCTGGAGACGCAGCGGTACGTGAAGAAGCACGGGCTGACCGACTTCCGGATGAACCCCCATTTCCCGATCAACACGCTCGTGATCATGCGCGGCCTGATCGCGGCCCGGCGGATGGGCGTGGGCGACCGCTACCTGGAGACGGTGCTGGCGGCCATGTGGGAGCGCGGCTTGAAGATGGACGATCCCGGGGTGGTGCAGGCGACGCTGGACGAGGCCGGCCTGGACGGCGCGGCGATCCTCGCGGCCACGCAGGACCCCGAGGTGAAGGGCGAGCTGGTCGCCAATACGGAGGCGGCGGTGGCGCGCGGCGTGTTCGGAATCCCGACCTTCTTCGTCGGCGACGAGATGTTCTTCGGCAAGGACCGGCTGGGCCAGGTGGAAGAGGCGGTGGGCGCATGAGCGGGATTGAGAAAACGGCGGGACAGGTCCGCCGCGAACGGCACGGCCACATCCTGAAGGTCGTCATCGACAACCCGGCCAAGCGGAACGCCTTCGACCCGGAGATGATGGCGCAGCTCTCGGCGGCGCTGACCCTGCTGGACGAGGACGACGACCTCCGGGTGGGCGTGCTGACTGCCGCAGGCGCCCACTTCACGGCCGGCCTCGACATGCCGAAGTTCTTCGGGCCGGGCGCGAAGCCCGTGCCGAGGCCCGAGGGCTCGGTCGATCCGTTTGGCATGGACCGGGCCTGCCGCAAGCCCATCGTGACCGCCGTGCAGGGCATCTGCTTCACGGTGGGCATCGAGATGGCCTTGGCGGGCGATATCGTGATCGCCGCCGAGGACAGCCGTTTCTGCCAGATGGAGGCCAAGCGCGGCATCGCACCCCTGGGCGGCGCGCACTTCCGCTACATAAGCCGCGCCGGGTGGGGGAACGCGATGTACCACCTGATGCTGTGCGACGAATTCGGCGCCGCCGAGGCGTACCGGGTCGGCCTCGTGCAGGAGGTGGTCCCGGTCGGGCGGCAGGGCGAGCGCGCCATGGAGGTCGCGCGCCTCATCGCCGCGAACGCGCCGCTGGGCGTTCAGGTGACCAAGGAGGCCGGCAAGCTCTACACCGAGGCCGGCGAGCAGGCCGCGATCGCCGCCGTCCCCGCGATCCGGGCGCGGGTGATGCAGACGGCCGACGCCGCCGAGGGAATCCGCTCGTTCGTGGAGCGGCGCGCGGCCGTGTTCCAGGGGCGCTGACGAACGTCGCACCGCCACGCGCGGTTGTGTCTATACTTGCGGCGAAGCGGCCTGACCGGAGGCTGCGGAGCCGCGCATGAACACGCCCACGCCAGCCGACGTCGAGCCGAACCCGCATGATGGGCTCGAGGACCCGCAGGCCGGCTGGGCGAACGACGACATCCTCTTCACCAAGCCCGCGCGCGACGCCCTGCGCGCCCGCCATCCGACGGCCCTGCGCGTGCTGGACTGGCCCGAACTGCGGGCCCTCTTCGGCAAGCACGAGGCGCCCGCCAACCGGCACGGACGCGCCGACCGCCGGTTCGGCATGGTCTCGGTGGCGGCCGCGGTCGGCGGCCTGATCCTGGCGGGGTTCGCGCCCCTGGCGGCGGGGACGGCGCAGCAGGCGATGGGCGGCCTGGCGCTGGCGCTCTGCCTCGGCGGCGCGGGGCTGGCGCTGTTCCACTGGCTGGGAGCGAACTCGCGGGCCCGCTGGCTCGGCCACCGCTACTGGACCGAGCAGGCGCGCGGCCTCTACTTCCAGACCCTGATCAACAACCTCGACCTGGTCGCCCGCGCCATGACCGACGACCAGGCGCTGGCCGAATGGAAGGTGGTGCGCGGCCGCGCGCTCGCGGCGCTGCCGGCGCCCGAGGTGATGCCGGCGCAACTGGGCCGCCTGGCGGGCGAGCCCGCCGACGCCGAGGCCTGGGTCGTGCGGGAATGGACGGCCTCGCCGGCTCCGCCCCCGGCGTCCGACGAACTCGCCCTGCTGCTCGACCTGCTGCGGCGCAACCGGTTCGGCATCCAGCTCGCCTACACCGAGGGGAAGCTGGGCGACTCCCTGCGGGCGCCGCGCCGCCGCTCCGAGGCGATCCGCGTGGGCAGCGACATCCTGCCGGTGGTCTCGGTGGTGAGCGCAGCCTTCGCGGGCGGGCTCATGGCCTGGGGCGTGCCGGCGACCGATCCGACGACCAGGATCCTGCTGGGCCTGGCGACCAGCGGCGCCGCGGTCGCCCTGGGGCTGCGGCTCATCAACGACAGCCTGCTGCTGACCGACGACGCCGGCCGCTACGCCTGGTACTCGGCCGCCGTGCTGCAGGCCCGCGCCCGCTTCGACGCCGGCGGCCTGCCCGAGAAGATCGAGGCCCTGCGCGACATGGAAGTCGTCGCCTACCGCGACCTCCGCGCCTTCGTGGCGGCGCACTGGCGCGCACGCTACGTGCTGTAGCTGGAGCGCACTCTAGAGCATCGTGCCGAAAAGTGGCGGCCGGTTTTCGGCGAAAACGATGCGAAATCAAAAATTTAGAGCCCGGTGCGTGATTCCCGAATCACGCACCCCGCTCTAGACGAAGCTGCCCTTGCCGCTGGTGACTTCCGCGTAGCGGTGGACGCGCACCGACTGGACGAGGCCGAAGCCGGCCATCACCGTCACCATGACGGTGCCGCCATAGCTGAGCAGCGGCATCGGGACCCCCACGACCGGCGCCAGGCCCATCACCATCGCGCCGTTGATCAGGACGTAGAGCGTGAAGGTGGCGGTCGCGCCTGAGGCGGCCAGGCGCCCGAAATGGCTGTGGCTGAGGTAGGCGGTGCGCAGCGCCATGAAGATCACCGCGGCGTAGAGCGCCAGGATCGAGATGCAGCCCAGGAAGCCGAACTCCTCGGCGAGCGCGGCGAAGGCGAAGTCGGTCTGCTTCTCGGGCAGGAAATTGAGCTGGCTCTGCGAGCCCAGGCCGTAGCCCTTGCCCAGCAGGCCGCCCGAGCCCAGGGCGATCATCGACTGCAGGATGTGGTAGCCCGAGCCCGACGGGTCGCTCTCGGGGTTCAGGAAGGTGAAGATCCGCTCGCGCTGGTAGTCGTGCAGCACGAAGGTGATCATCGGCACCACCGCGGCGATGGCCGTCACGGAGAAGATCGCGATCAGACGCCAGGAGAGGCCGGCCAGGACGACGATCGCGGCGCCGGTGAGCGCGATCAGCATGGCGGTGCCGAGGTCGGGCTGGTGGGCGACCAGCAGGACGGGGAGCGCGATCATCGTCGCGGGCACGAAGAGCCACCAGGACAGCCGCGCCCGTTGGGCCGGGACGCCGTGGTAGAGGCGCGCGAGCGCCAGCACGATGCCCAGCTTCATCACCTCGGACGGCTGGAAGCTGAACGGCCCGATGGAGAGCCAGCGCTGCGCGCCCAGGCGCACGTCGCCCACCGCCTCCACCGCGACCAGCAGCAGGAGCCCGAACCCGTAGAGCGGATAGGCGATGGCGAACCAGACCCGCAGGTCGACCACCGCCAGCACGATCATCACCAGCAGCAGCAGCGCGAAGCGGCCCAGGTGCGCCGCCGCCCAGGGCATCCACGACGACCCCGCCATGGAGAACAGCATCAGGGCGCCGGCGCCGGCGATCAGGCTGAGCACCAGCACGAAGACCCAGTCGATCTCGCTGAGCTTGACGATCAGGCGGTCGCGTTCGCCGGGGCGCGTGAGGGCCGAGACGGTCATGCGGGCTTTCCTGTCGGAGCCTGGGCGGTGACGACGCCGTCGGCGGCGTCGGGCTGGTTCTGCATCTCGGGCGGCAGGTCGGGCATCGGCGCGGGGCGGACGACACGCTTCATGACGTCTGGATCCTTCAGCAGCACCGTGCGCATGATCTCCCGCGCCCGCGGCGCCGCGGCGGCCGCGCCGAAGCCGCCGTGCTCGACCAGGACGCTGATGGCGTAGCGCGGGTCGTCATAGGGCGCGAAGGCCACGAACCAGGCGTGGTCGCGCAGCTTCCAGGCCCCGGCGGTGCCATGCACGCCGCGGCCGGCGCCGTAGGAATAGGCCTGGGCGGTGCCGGTCTTGCCGGCCATCTTCACGTTCCCCAGCCCCAGGTCGGCCACGCGGGCGGCGGTGCCGATGGTGGTGACGGCGGCCATCGCCTCGCGCACGAAGTGGAGGTTGTCCTTGTTCACCGGCAGGTCGCCCCAGGCCGCGCCCGACTTCTGCTCGACCCCGCCGATGGCGCGGACCAGGCGCGGGTGCAGCGACTTCTCGCCATTGGCGATGCGCGCGGTCATCACGCAGAGCTGCAAGGGGTTCAGGTTGGTGTAGCCCTGGCCGATGCCCATGCTGGGCGTCTCGCCGGGGTGCCACTTGGGGTCCTTCGGGAAGCGGCGCTTCTTGTAGGCGGTGTCGGGGACCAGGCCCTTCTTCTGGCCCGGGATGCCGATGTCGAAGATCTCGCCCAGGCCGAACTTGCGCGCCGTCTCGGCGATCCGGTCGGGGCCGAGCCAGAGCGCGGTCTGGTAGAAGTAGATGTCGCAGGAGGTGGCGACGGCGTGGTGCAGGTCCTGCGCGCCATGCACCGCATCGCACTTCCACATCCGGCCGAAGTACCAGTGGCCGCTACAGACGTGGACGGTCTTGGGGTCGTAGCCGTTCTCGAGCGCGGCCAGGGCCACCATGGTCTTGAAGGTGGAGCCCGGCGGATAGGTCGCCGTCAGCGCCTTGTTGAACAGCGGCTTGTGGTCGTACTGCGCGAGCCCCCGGTATTCCGCGCCGGTGAGGCCGCGGACGAACCGGTTGGCGTCGAAGCTGGGACCCGAGAACAGGCAGAGCAGGTCACCGTTACGCACGTCCATGACGACGGCCGCGCCGCTCTCCTCGCCGAACACCTCCTCGGCCCGAAGCTGCACGTCGGCGTCAAGGGTGAGCTCGATGACCTTGCCGGGGGTCGCCGGGATGTCGCCCTGGGCGTCCTCGCGGACCTCGCGCCCGTTGGCGTCGACCTCGACCTTCTTGGCCCCGGCCTTGCCCCGCAGGTCCATGTCGAAGGCCTTCTCGACCCCCTGCTTGCCGATCCGGAAGCTGGGGTGGAGCATGATCGGGTCGGGATGGGGCCCGGCCTTCTCGACATCCTCCTTGTTCACCTTGGCGACGTAGCCGATCACGTGGGCGAAGGCGCCGCCGTGGGGATAGACGCGCACCTCGCCCATGTCGGCGGTGACGCCGGGCAGTTCGGGCGCGCGGACGTTGATCGCGCTGAACTGCTCCCAGCTCATGTCTTCCATGACCTGGACGGGCGCCCGCTTGGGCGCGGAATTGATGTCCTTCAGCAGGCGGCGCTGGCGCGTCTCGTCCAGCGGCACGTACTCGGCCAGGGTGTGCAGCGTGGCCTCGGGGTCCATGCCCTTGTCGCGGGCCACCATCAGCCGGAAGTTCGGGCGGTTGGCGGCCAGGATCGCGCCGTTGCGGTCGACGATGATGCCCCGCGGCGCCGGCATGAGCTTGAAGTTGAACTGGTTCGAGGTCGCCAGCTTCTCGTAGCGCTGGGTCTCGAAGAGCTGCAGGTAGGCCAGCCGCGCGCCCAGCGCCGCCATCCCCACGCCCGCGAACGCGCCCATGAGGATCGACCGGCGGTGGAAGGCGCCCTGCCGCTCGTTGACCTCCTCGAAGAAGATGGCGGGCTGGGTCATCGGGTCACGCCGGCCGCTCGACGTTGGAGACCTCGGGGACGATGTCCAGCTCACGGTCCGGCGTCAGTTCGGGCATCGGCATCGGCTTCAGCACGCGCGCCACGATCTCGGGGTCCTTGAGCAGGGCCGTGCGCATGATCTCGCGCGCCCGCGGGGCCGCGGCCGTCGATCCGCCCATGCCGTGCTGCACGATCACGGCCAGGGCATACCGCGGCTCGACGATCGGGGCGTATGCGACAAAGAGGCCGTGGTCGCGCAGATGCCAGGCCCCGCCCTTCCCGCGCGAACCGCCGCTGTCGTAGTTGCGCACCTGGGCCGTGCCGGTCTTGCCGGCCATGGTGATGTCGCCGAGACCGAGCTGGCTGGCGCGCCAGGCGGTGCCGCCCACCTCCGTCACCGCCGCCATGCCGGCGCGGACGCGATCGATGTGCTCGCGCGGGAACGGCAGGTCCGCCACGTCGGAGCCACGCGGCAGCTCCTTGCCGCCGACCGAGCGGATCAGCCGCGGGTTCAGCGCCTTCTGCCCGTTGGCGAGCCGCGCGGTCATCACCGCGAGCTGCAGCGCGTTCACCTGCAGATAGCCCTGGCCGATGGCGTACGAGAGGTTCTCGCCCGGCCACCAGGGCTGCATCTCCTTGTTCTTCTTGAAATACCTCTTCTTCCACTCGCGGTCGGGGACGATGCCCTTCTTCTGGCCCGGGATGCCGATGTCGAAGGTCTGGCCCAGGCCGAAGGCGCGCGCCGCCTCGGCGATGCGATCGGGGCCGACGCGCAGCGACATGGCGTAGAAGTAGGTGTCGCAGGAGTTCTTGATCGCGTCGTTCAGGTTCTGCGACCCGTGCCCGCCGCGCTTGTGGCAATGGAAGAAGCGGCCGCCGAAGTGCATGCCGCCGCCGCAGCTCACCCGCTCCTCCGGGCTGACGCCGGCGGTCAGGATGGCCAGCGCCGTCATGGTCTTGAAGGTGGAGCCGGGCGGGTAGAGGCCGGACAGGCACTTGTCGAGCAGCGGCTTCCTCTCGTAGCCGGTCAGCGCCCGGTACTCGGCCCCGGTCATGCCGCGCACGAAGCGGTTGGCGTCGAACGACGGCGCCGAGGCCATGCAGAGGATGTCGCCGGTGCGGCAGTCCATCATCACCGCGCCGCCGCTCTCCTCCCCGAACACGTCGAGCGCGCGGTTCTGGACGTCGACGTCGAGGGTGAGCTGCACCTCCGCGCCGGGCGTGGCGGGGATGTCGCCCTCGGGGTCTTCGCGGACCTCGCGGCCGTTGGCGTCCACCTCGACCTTCTTGGCGCCGGGCTTGCCGCGCAGATCGACGTCGAGGGCCTTCTCGACGCCCTGCTTGCCGACCCGGAAGCTGGGATGGAGCATGATCGGGTCGCGGTTGGGCCCCGCTTCCGCGACGTCTTCCTTGTTCACCTTGGCCACGTAGCCGATCACGTGGGCGAAGGCGCCGCCGTGGGGATAGACCCGCACCTCGCCCATGTCGGCGGTGACGCCCGGCAGCTCAGGGCCGCGCAGCTTGATCGCGCTGAACTGCTCCCAGCTCATGTCCTCGATAACCTGGACCGGCGCGCGCTTCGGGGCGGCGTTGATGTCCTTCAGCAGGCGGCGCTGGCGGGCCTCGTCCAGGGGCACGTAGTCGGCCAGGTGCTTCAGCGTCGCCTCGGTGTCGAGGTCCTTGTCGCGGTGGACCAGGAGCCGGAAGTTCGGGCGGTTGGCGGCCAGGATCGCCCCGTTGCGGTCGACGATCAGCCCGCGCGGCGCCGGCATGAGCTTGAAGTTGAACTGGTTCGAGGTCGCCAGCTTCTCGTAGCGCTGGGCCTCCAGGAGCTGGAGATAGGCGAGCCGCGAGCCCATGCCCGCGATGCCCAGGCCCGCGAAGGCTCCCAGCAGGATCGCGCGGCGGTGGAACACGCCCTGACGCTCGTTCACTTCCTCGAAGAAGATGGCCGGCTGCGTCAACGGAACCTCACGTCGGCGTCTTCGAAGCGCTCGATGAGCTGGTTGGCGAAAGGATACAGCACGATCGTGGCGAGGAATTGCCACAACACCGTCAGCGGGTCGGGCGCGTTGCGGGTGTCGAGCATCGTGAGCAGGTAGCCGGCGCCGATCGTCAGCATCGTGGCGCCGACGTACCAGATGATCATCATGAGCTGGCTCTGGCCCTGCAGCATCGTGCGGCCCCCCAGCACGATGCCGTACGGCAGCAGCAGGCACACGGCCCAGAAGCCGGTGGGCGCGCCCCAGAGCATGTCGAGGAACAGGCCCAGCAGCATCACGCACACGGGCCCCAGCATCGAGGGCCGGATCACCGCCCAGGCGAAGGCCACCGGCAGGGCGAAGATCGGCTCGGGCAGACCGTAGCCGTTGAAGCGCATCGGCAGGGCGAACAGGATCGTGGCGGCCATCACCGCCAGCATCGGCAGCCCCAGCCAGCGCCAGGGCGCGAGCGGCCGGGCGCCGCCGCCGCTCATTCCGGCTCCGCCCCGGGTCTGGGCGCCGGCGCCTTCGTGGCCGGAGCCTTCGGGGCGGGCGTGGCCGCGGCCGTCGCCGGCGGGGCGCCGGCCGACCCGGCTGGCGGAGTCGCGGTCTTCGGCGCAGGGGGCGCGGCGGCGGCCTTCGGCGCGGGCGGGGCCGGCGGCGGAAGCGTCGAGGCGCCCGGGGTCGGCGGCGGGACCTGCGCCTTGTCGAGGGCGGCGCGGTTCACGATCTGGGTGAAGTCCTCGAACAGCAGGATACGGACGTAGTCCACCGGGGCCTTGTCCGAGGCCAGCACCACGCGCCAGCGGCCGTCGAGGCCCTTCACCGCCACGCCCACCGGAAGGCCTCGCGGGAAGACGCCGCCGTCGCCGGACGTCAGCACGCGGTCGCCGCTCTTCACGGCGTTCACGCCGCGCAGGTAGTCGAGCTTGGGGTTCGGGCCGCCGTCGCCGGTCAGGATGGCCCGCGCATTGGTGCGGTCGATCATCACCGGCGTGCGCGAGGCCACGTCGGTCAGCATCAGGACACGGCTGGCGCCGTCGGTCACGCCGACCACGCGGCCGACCAGGCCGTTCTCGCTCATCACCGGGTTGCCGGGACGCACGCCCGCTTCGCGGCCGACGTTGGCCAGGCGCGAGTTGGCGAAGGGGCCTCTGGAGTCGGTGACGATGCGCGCCGTCGCCATCGGGATCGGCGGGTCGGTCTTCAGGCCCAGAATCTGGCGGTAGCGCTCGTTGGTGTCGCGCAGCGCGATGGCCACGTCGCGCCATTGCCGCGCGTTGTCGAGCTCGGCCTTCAGGCGGCGGTTCTCGGAGACGGCGAAGAAGTAGCCGCGGATGCCCTCGACGCCCTGCCCCGTCAGGCGACCCGGCGTGGACAGCGCATCGCCCACCGGCGCCAGGACCTTGTCGGTCATGGTGCGCGGGTTGCCGTACTCGTCGGTGTCGAACGCCTCGCGCCGGTCGGAGAGCAGGATCGCGACGGACGCGATCAGCACGACCACGAACACGATCCCCGCGGTCCAGGTGAGCGGGACCCTCAGTTCGCCGAGCGGGTTGTCCCTCAAGGACATCTCAAACTCCGCTCATCCCGGCGAAGGCCGGGACCCAGATGGCGAGCGCCGAAGTGTGTTCCAAAGCCGCGGAGCCTGTCCGATCAGCCGCCCAGTTCTTGGATCTGGGTCCCGGCCTTCGCCGGGATGAGCGGAACATTGGTTTTCGCCGTGATCCTACGCCAGCGTGCTTTCCAGGACGCCCTTCATCCACTTGGGATGCTCGAGCACCTTGCCGCAGCCGAGCGCCACGCACGACAGCGGGTCGTCGGCCACGGTGACCGGCAGGCCGGTGTGGTCGCGGATCTCGGCGTCGAGGCCGCGCAGCAGCGCGCCGCCGCCCGTCAGCATGATGCCCTTGTCGGCGATGTCGGAGGCGAGTTCCGGGGGCGTGGCCTCCAGCGCCATCTTCACCGCGTCGACGATCTGGCCGACCGGCTCGGAGAGGGCGTCGGACGCCTGCTTCTCGCTGATCCGCACCTCGCGCGGCACGCCCTGCATCAGGTCGCGGCCCTTCACCTCGATGGACAGGCCCTCGCCGTCGGCCGGGGCGCGGGCGGTGCCGATCTCCTTCTTGATCCGCTCGGCCGTGGTCTCGCCGATCAGCAGGTTATGGTTGCGGCGCATGTAGCTGATGATCGCCTCGTCCATCTTGTCGCCGCCGACGCGGACGCTGCGCGAATAGACGATGCCGGAGAGCGAAAGGACGGCCACCTCGGTGGTGCCGCCGCCGATGTCGACCACCATCGAGCCGGTGGGCTCGTGGATCGGCAGGCCCGCCCCTATGGCGGCGGCCATCGGCTCGTCGATCAGGCCCACGCGGCGGCCGCCGGCGTTCAGGCACGAGTCGTTGATGGCGCGGCGCTCCACGGCGGTGGCGCCCGAGGGCACGCACACGATCACCTTGGGGTTCACGAAGCCCTTGCGGTTGTGGACCTTGCGGATGAAGTACTTGATCATCTCCTCGGCGACTTCGAAGTCGGCGATGACCCCGTCGCGCATCGGGCGGATGGCTTCCATGTGGCCCGGCGTGCGGCCCAGCATCTGCTTGGCCTCGATGCCCACGGCGTGGACCACCTTGCGGCCGCCGACGTTGCGGAGCGCCACGACCGAGGGCTCGTTGAGCACGATGCCCTTGCCCTTCATGTAGATCAGCGTGTTCGCGGTGCCGAGGTCGATGGCGATATCGTTCGAGATGGCGCCGAAGAGCGAGGAGATCATGCAAGGCCCTGAGGGATAGGGGCTGAAGACGCGTCCGACAGTGGGTCCCAAAGCCGGACCGACCTGACGCGATAGAATGCGTCGAGTCGCTACGCTTTGTCTGGCGGGCTTTGATGTCCCTCTGCCCTGACGAAACTGGCATTTCAAGGCTTAAAGAGCGGTGTGTGCGTTCGCGTCGCGCGCGAAATGTGTTGCAGCGCACCGCCGCGGAATCGCCCGAATTTCATCGCAGCGCGGCGACGCTCCCGCCTACCGTTCGTTGAGTGGCGCCACGAGGAACCGCCGCTCGAGCCGCAGCAGGCTCAGGACCACCGCGAAGCCGAACGCCGTGAGCAGCGCCGCGAGCATGTGGGCGCGGCCCCATTCGAGCGCCTCGACCGACTTGAAGATCTCGATGGAGAGCACGTTGGTGACCCCCGGGATCGCGCCGCCGATCATCAGGACCACGCCGAACTCGCCGATGGTGTGGGCGAAGGTCAGGATCGCGGCGACCACGTAGCCGGGAGCCGCCAGCGGAAACGCCACGCGCAGGAAGGTCTGCCGGCCGGTGGCGCCCAGGGTGGCGGCCGCGTCGAGGTTGTCGTCGCCCACGGCCACGAAGGCGTTGCGGAGCGGCTGCACGGCGAACGGCAGCGAATAGATCAGCGAGCCGATGACGAGGCCGGTGAAGGTGAAGGCCAGCGTGCGCACGCCCAGCGCCTGCAGCGGCGCCATCAGCGGGCTCGCCGGGCCCAGCGCGATCAGCAGGTAGAAGCCCAGCACCGTCGGCGGCAGCACGATGGGGAGCGCGACCAGGGCGCCGACGACCTGGCCGGCGATCCCTTGCGTCCGCGCCAGCCACCAGGCGAGCGGCGTCGCGATCACCAGCAGGATCGCGGTGGTCACGCCCGCCAGCTTGAGCGTGAGCCAGATGACGGGAACGAGGTCGGTCACGGACGCCGGGGGACCTCGTAGCCGTAGCGCCGGATGATGGCCTTGGCCTCCGCGCCCTTGAGGAACGCCATGAAGGACGTGGCGGCGGCGTTGCCCGCGCCGGTCTTCAGGAGCACCGCCTGCTGGTCTATGGGCGTGTGCAGGGCGGCCGGCACGACCCAGCGCGAGCCGCCGGTCGCGCCGGCGAGCTGCGAGAGGGCCACGAAGCCCACCTCGGCCGCGCCGGTGTCGACGAACTGATAGGCCTGGGTGATCGACGCGCCCTGCACGAGCTTCGGCCTCAACTGCGCCTCGACGCCCAGCTTCCGCATCGTCTCGACGGCGGCCTCGCCGTAGGGCGCGGTCCTGGGGTCGGCGATGGCGATCTTCCGGAACCGGCCGCTCTTCAGCACCGCGCCCCTGGCGTCCACGAGGCCCGGCGTCTTCGAGTAGAGGACCAGCCGTCCGGTGGCGTAGGTGAAGCGGCTGCCGGCGACGCCCAGGCCCTCGGCCTCGGCCTTCCGCGGCCGCTCGGCGTCGGCCGACAGGAACACCTCGTAGGGCGCGCCGTTGGCGATCTGGGCGAAGAACTGGCCCGACGAGCCGAAGCTCAGCGTCGCGTCATGGCCGGTGCGCGCCTTGAACCGCGCGGCGATCTCCTTGGCCGGCTCGGTGAAGTTGGCGGCCACGGCGACCTTCACCTCCGCGGCGAGGGCCTGGCCCGCGGCCATGAGGCCGAAGCCCGCGACGATCGCAGCAAGGACAAGACGGCGTCGCAGCACCTTCGGCACTCCTTGTGGCTTTCGCGCCACAGCGAACTCACTCCAGCATCGTTATGTAGGCAATGTACATAACGGGGATGGGAATGAACCTCAGGACAATTCTTCTGGCGTCCAGCATAGCGGCGCTCGCCTCGGGCGCACAGGCCGCCGACAGCGACGTCTACACCCTGGGCGAACTGGTCGTGACGGCCAAGACGGCGGCCGGGGAGACCATCGGCGGCTCGGTGGTCACCGGCGAGACGCTCAGGACCTACAACAAGCAGACGGTCGACCAGGCGCTGGCGCTCGTGCCCGGGACCAACGCGTCGAACACCGGTGGTTCGCGCAACGAGCGGCTGGTCTACGTGCGCGGCTTCGACCGCTTCCAGACGACCCTGTCGATCGACGGCGTGCGCGTCTTCCTCCCGGCCGACAACCGCATCGACTTCGCCCGCTTCCTGACCGCCGACCTCGCCGAGGTGCAGGTCTCGAAGGGCTATGTCTCGGTGCTGGACGGCCCCGGCGGCCTGGGCGGCGCGATCAACCTGGTCACGGTGAAGCCGAGCCGGCCGATCGAGGCCGACGCGCAGATCGCATCCTTCTTCAACCGCCGCGTGGCCCATGAGGCGTTCCTCGTCTCGGGCCGCCTGGGCGGCAAGTTCGAGAACGGCGTCTACTGGCAGGCGTCGGGCGCCTACAACGACCGCGACCACTTCACGCTGTCGAAGAAATACGACCCGACGGCGCTGGAGGACGGCGGGACGCGGGGCAATTCGCAGTCCGAGGACTGGCGCATCAACCTGAAGGCCGGCTGGCAACCCAACGACACCGACGAATACTCGATCAACTACACCCGGAGCGAAGGGGAGAAGAACGCGCCCTACAGCGTGCGTGACACCGCCAACACCCGCTTCTGGAGCTGGCCCTACTGGGACATCGGCAGCCTGGCGTTCCTGAGCCGAACCCAGCTCACCGACGGGCTCACCCTGAAGACGCGGCTCTACCGCAACACCTTCGACAACCTGCTCTCGGCGTTCGACACCAGCAACCAGAGCACCCAGACCCTGCCGCGGGCCTTCAACAGCTACTACAACGACCACGCGACGGGCGGGAACGTCGAGCTGGACTGGTCGATCAGCGAGACGTCGCGGCTGAAGGGCGTGTTCTACGCACGCCAGGACGTACACCACGAGCGGCAGGACGGCTTCACGCGGACGCCGGCGACGGGCAACCCGTTCGTCAACGCGCCCTACTCCGAGCCGCGGCAGACCAACAACGAGTACACCTACTCGGCAGCCGGCGAGTATTCGACCAGCCTGTCCGACGCCCTCGAGGTGGTGGTCGGCGCCTCGTACGACTGGACCGACCTCAAGACCGCCAACGACGTCAACGTGCTGGTCACCGGCACGACCATCGCCAACTCGGTCATCAGCTTCCTGCCTGTGAACTACCCGCTGAAGGACAACCAGGCCTTCAACGCCCAGGCGGCGGTTCTCTACCGGCTGGACGACACCACCAGGCTGCACGCCAGCGTCTCCAGCCGGGCGCGCTTCCCGACCGTGTTCGAGCGGTTCAGCTCACGGATGGGCACGGCGATCCCGAACCCGGACGTGAAGGAGGAGCGGGCGACCAACTTCGAAGTCGGGCTCGATGCGCAACCGGTGGAAGGCATGAAGCTGACCGGGGCCATCTTCTACTCCGACCTGAAGAACGCCCTGATCCAGATCCCCGTCGCGGTGCCAGGCTTCGGCAACGTCAACCAGACCAAGAACGCGGCCGATGGCGAATACTACGGCTTCGAAGCCAGCGCGGCGGTGGCGGTCGACGACGCCTTCGACGTGGGCGGCAACCTCACCTACATGCACCGCAAGCTGACCGACCCGACCAACGCGGCGTTCCGGCCGCAGGGCGTGCCGGACTGGAAGCTGTTCGCCTACGCCAACTGGCGGCCCGTCGAGAAGCTGACCATCCGGCCCAACGTCGAGTACGCCGACCAGCGCTGGACGGTGACCACCACGACGCCGCTGGCCTACTACAAGACCGGCTCGTACCTGCTGGTGAACCTCTCGGCGGACTATGCCCTGAGCGACAACTTCACGGTGACCGCTGCGGTGCAGAACCTGGGCGACCAGGACTACCAGCTCACCGACGGCTTCCCCGAAGCCGGCCGCTCGTTCTATCTGAGCCTGCGCGCGAGGTACTGACCGCGGAGGATCCCACCATGGCCGACGACCTGAGCGCCTCCCTGGTCCTGCGGAGAGGCGCGCTGGCCCGCGTCGGCCTGGAGCGGGTGGCGCTGGTCGAGGCGGTGGCCGAGCTGGGCTCGATCAGCGCCGCCGCCCGGAAGCTGGGCCTCTCCTACAAGGGCGCCTGGGACGTCGTGCAGGCGCTCAACAACCTGTTCGACACCCCGATCATCGAGGCGGCGCCCGGCGGCAAGACCGGCGGCGCGGCGCAGGTGACCGCGCGCGGCCGGGCGGTTGTCACCGCGTTCCGGCGGGTGCAGGAGGAGCTGGACGCGGCGCTCGCCAAGCTGGACGCCAGCTTCAGCGGCGAACCCGCGGCGGACCTGTTCTGGAGCCTCGGCATGCGGACCAGTGCGCGCAACGCCCTTCGCGGGACGATCAGCGACATCACGCCCGGCGCGGTGAACGGCGAGGTGACGCTGGGCCTCGCCACCGGAGTCTCCATCACCGCGATCCTCACCCGCCGCAGCATCGAGGACCTGGAGCTGGCGGTCGGCCGGCCCGCCATCGCGCTGATCAAGGCCAGCTTCGTGATCCTGGCCAAGGGTGAGAACCTGCGCACCTCGGCCCGCAACCACATCCCGGGCGTGGTCGCGTCCCGCGAGGACGGCGCGGTGAACAGCGAGATCAGCCTCGACATCGGCGGCGGCAAGACGCTGGTCGCCACCGTCACCCTCGACAGCGCGAACGCCCTGGAGCTGGCCGTCGGCGACAAGGTGACCGCGCTGGTGAAGGCCCCGCATGTGATCCTGGCGGTGGAGTAGCGCGCTCGTTATGTATCGTGACTGCCGATCGTTTCTGGGAGCCGTCATGCGCCTGATCTTCGTCCTCGCCGCGCTCGCCCTGGCCGCGCCGGCCGCCGCGCAGGAGGCCGCGCCCGTCTGCCCGGCCGACGCCAAGCCGATCCCGGGCCACCTCGCGGGCTGGACGCATCCGGCGCCGCTCGCCGCCGCGGCCAGCGCCGCCGACGCCGGCAAGGCGGCGCTGATGGTGGGCCAGGCCGCCGACGCCGCCCTGCCCTCCACGGGCGACGTGAAGTTCGCCCTGCGCCCCGAGAAGCCCGGCGGCAGCGTCAGCCACGGCGGCGTCTTCAGCGTCGATATCGACAAGCCCGGCGCCTACACGGTGGCGCTCTCGACGGGCGCCTGGATCGACGTGGTGCGCGACGGCAAGGCCCTGGAGTCGAGCGCCCACGGCCGCGGCCCCGCCTGCACGAGCCTGCGCAAGATGGTCCAGTTCCAGATGCAGCCCGGCCGGTACCTGATCCAGATCTCGGCCAACGCCGAGCCCCGGATCGGGATCATGGTCGCCGCCAACCCCTGAGCCGATGATCCCCCAAGCGAAGATCCGGGGCGGACTTCGCATCCTCGCCGCCGCCTGCGCGGTCGCGGCCGGGGTGGTGCTGGGCGGCCTGGCCGCCGCGCCCGAGCCGTTCGACTGGCGCCTGCCGCCGGGCGTGGCCCCGCCGCCGGTCCCGGCCGACAACCCGATGAGCGCGGCCAAGGTCGAGCTCGGCCGCCGGCTGTTCTACGACGCCGACCTCTCCATCGACGGCGCCATCTCGTGCGCCACCTGCCACGAGCAGCACCACGGCTTCACCGACAGCAACCGGACGCGGCCCGGTGTCCACGGCACGCCGGGCCGCCGCAACATCATGAGCCTGGCCGGCGTCGGCTACCTGAGCCCGCTCACCTGGGCCGACCCGCGCGCGGCGACCCTGGAACAGCAGATGCTGATCCCGGTGCTGGGCGAGAGCCCGGTCGAGATGGGCATGAAGGGCCAGGAGGCCGAGCTGGCCCGCCGCCTCGCCAAGGACGCCTGCTATCGCCGCATGTTCGCCGAGGCGTTTCCCGACGACCGCGGGGAGATCGGGATGGCCACCGTCGCCAAGGCGCTGGCGGCCTTCCAGCGCACGATGCTGGCCTTCGACACGCCCTATGACCGCAGCCGGGCGGGCGACTGGAGCGGCATGGACGCCGCCGCCCAGTACGGCTGGGCGCTGTTCAACAGCGAACGCCTGAAGTGCGCGACCTGCCACAGCGGGCCGGCGTTCAGCGACAGCGCCTATCATGCGCTGGCGGGCCAGGCGGCGGCAGATGACACAGGCCTCGCGGAGATCAGCGGCCGGGCCGGCGATCTCGCCCGCTTCCGCACGCCGGGCCTGCGCAACGTGGCGGTCAGCGGCCCCTACCTGCACGACGGCGCGGCCGACACCCTGGCCGCCGCGATCCGCCGCCACTTCGCGGCGACCGATCCGAACGCGCCGACCGCCGCCGAGATCACCGACCTGAGCGCCTTCCTGCGCAGCCTCACAGACGCGGGGTTCCTCAAGGACCCGCGCTTCGCCCTCCCCCAGACCGCCTGCGGGGAACCGCTCTGACTACTCCGCTCATCCCCGCGCATGCGGGGACCCAGACTTCGCTTCTTCGGCTGCTGCGTTGGGCTCCAGCTCGGCTCAAAGAGGAAAGTCTGGGTCCCCGCATGCGCGGGGATGAGCGGGGCAGGGCGTGAAGGCCTCGGCGACGGCGCTCACCTGGCCGCCGCTCTCCTTGACGCCGCCGCCCAGGGCCAGGACGCGGCCGCCCGCCGCGACGCCCGCCAGGCCGTGGCGCGGGGTGGCCATGTCGGGCTCGGCGGTCCAGCGGTCGGTCTTCGGGTCGTAGGACCAGGCGTTCGGGATCACGCCCGGCCCGCCCTCGCCGCCGAAGGCGTAGAGCTTCCCACCGGCCGCCGCGGCCGCGAGGCCGCCCGCGGGGCGCGGCATGGGGCGCAGCGTCGTCCAGCGGTCGGCCCTGGGGTCGTAGACGTCCAGCCGGTCCGAGTTGTCGCCGCCGACCTGCCGCCCGCCGACCAGGTAGAAGCGGCCGCCCAGGCCCGCGCCGGCGGCGCTGTTGCGGGCCAGCGGGCACGGCCGGGCCGTCTCCCACTTGCCGGCGCGCGCGTCGAACACCTGGTGCAGGTCGATGTCGCCCTGGTCGGGCCATTCGAGGTTGCGCGCGCCCTTCGGCGCCCGGCCGCTCGCGATGTGGATGCGGTCGCCCAGGGTGACGGCCACGGTCTCGCACTGGAGCTTCGGCATCGGCGGCAGGGGCGTCCAGGCCTCGCCGTCCAGCACGAGGGCGTCGGGGATCGCCATCCAGCCGCCCTCTGCGACCTTGTATCCGCCGAACAGATGGACGCGGTCGCGGGCCGTGGCCAGCACCGGATGGTGCCGCGCGAACGGCAGCTTCGGGCCCTCGCGCCAGGCGTCCCTGGCCGGATCGTAGAGGCCCACGCGGTCCTGCGGGTTGATGCCGCGCGAGCCGGGGACGCCCGGCGCCATGCCGCCCGCGATCACCGCCTGCCCGCGCCATGCGGTCCCGTAGACCTCCTGCACCGGCCAGGGGATGGGCGCGCAGGCGGTCCAGCGTCCGGCGGCGGCGGCGGCGGGCGCGCAGGCCGACGCGAGGCCGGCGGCGAGGAGGGTTCGGCGGTCGATCATGGCCGCCATGGCAGCCGTGTCAGGCCAGCGCGGTCAAGACCACGCCGACGCTGGTGAGCACGCCGCCCACCAGTTGCCGGGCGCTCAGGCGCTCGCGGAAGACGCGGCGGCCCACGGCGGCGGCGATCACCGTCTCCAGCACGCCCACCGCCCGGACCGGTCCGGCGGGCGCGAGCGCCAGGGCGCCGAACCAGCACGCCGAACCGGCCGAACCGAAGAAACCGGCGCCCAGCGAGGCCTTCCACGACGCGCCGACCGCCTTCCAGCTCTGCGGCCGCAGGAGCGCCAGGGCGCCGCCCAGGCCGACCGACTGGAGCGTCTGGGCGACCACCAGGCCGGCGAGCGCCGCATAGATCGGGTGCGCCGGCTCCAGCGCGAGGGCCGCCTGCCGGTAGCCGTTCAGCGCCACGGCGAACGCCGCGCCCGAGGCCAGGCCCAGGCTCGCGCCGGCCAGGCTGCCGCGCAGGTCCGCGCGCTTCGGCCACGACAGGATGACGAGGCCGGCGGTCGCGACGGCGACGCCGCCCCAGGCCGCGGGATGCAGCCGGTCGCCCAGCGCCACCCAGCCCAGCAGCGCGCCCAGCGGCAGCGACGACTGCTGCATCACGGTCGCCACCGCGAAGCCCGAACGATGCATGGCGAGCAGGAGCGCGCCGGTCGCCGCGATCTGCGCGGCGGCGCCGGCGCAGACGCCGATCCAGAACCGCAGCGAGGGGTCGGGGTGCGCATCCGGCGTGAGCGTCGCCACGACCGCGAACATGGCGATGGAGAACGGCAGGCCGAACAGGAAGCGCACCAGCGTCGCGCCCCACGGCCCGGCGTCGCCCACCAGCCCGCGCTGCAACGCATTGCGCGTCACCTGCAGCGGGGCCGCGGCGGCGGTGAGGAGGATCCAGAGCATTCAACGCTCCAACATCCCTCCCCTTCAGGGGAGGGACCGGCGGCGAAAGCCGCCAGGGTGGGGAAAGTGGGTCAGAACGCGGCGTTGGGTGAGGATCGAGGTTTCCCCACCCTGACCGCTGCGCGGTCTGTCCCTCCCCTGAAGGGGAGGGATGAGGGCCTCAGAACCCGCTGGCGACCTTGCCGGGCGCGCTCTTCTCCTTGCGGGCGAAGAGGTTGTTGAGCGCGTTGACGTAGGCCTTGGCCGAGGCGGTCAGGGTGTCGGTGTCGGCCGCCGAGCCGGTGGCGATCCGGCCGTCCTCTTCGAGGCGCACCGAGACCTGGGCCTGGGCGTCCGTGCCCTCCGTCACAGCGTGGACCTGGAACAGGCGCAGGACGGCGTCGTGCGGCACCACCGCGTGGATGGCGTTGAACACCGCGTCCACCGGGCCGTCCCCTTGCGCGTTGGCGCTCTTCTCCTCGCCCTCGATGGTCACCGTCAGGAAGGCCTCCTGCGGCCCCTCGGTGCCGGCGATCACGCGCAGGTGCTTGACCTGCACCTTGTCGGCGCTGCTGGCCAGGGCGTCGTCGACCAGGGCGACGATGTCGTCGTCGAAGACGTGCTTCTTCTTGTCGGCCAGGTCCTTGAAGCGCTGGAACGCCTCGTTGAGCGCGTTCTGGCCCAGGTCGTAGCCCAGGTCCTTCAGCTTCTCGCGGAAGGCGTGGCGGCCGGAGTGCTTGCCCATGACCAGGTTGGATTCGATCTGGCCCACGTCCTCGGGCTTCATGATCTCGTAGGTCTCGGCGTTCTTCAGCATCCCGTCCTGGTGGATGCCGCTCTCGTGGGCGAAGGCGTTCTTGCCGACGATCGCCTTGTTGAACTGCACCGGGAAGCCGGTGATGGCCGAGACGTAGCGGCTGGCGCGGGTGATGTGCTGGGTCTCGACGCCCGTGTCGAAGGGCAAACGGTCGCCGCGGACCTTCAGCGCCATGACGATCTCCTCCAGCGCCGCGTTGCCGGCCCGCTCGCCGATGCCGTTGACCGCGCACTCGATCTGGCGCGCGCCGCCCTGGACGCCGGCGATGGAGTTCGCGACCGCCAGCCCCAGGTCGTTGTGGCAGTGGGTGGAGAAGATCACCCTGTCGGCCCCCGGCACGTTCTCGATCACGTCGCGGAAGAGGTCGGCGTACTCGCTGGGATAGGTGTAGCCCACCGTGTCGGGCAGGTTGATCGTGCCCGCGCCGGCCCGGATGGCGGCCTCGACGCAGCGCAGCAGGAAGTCGCGCTCGGTGCGGGTGGCGTCCTCGGCCGACCACTCCACGTCGCCGCAGAGGTTGCGGGCCAGGGTGACCGACTTGGTCACCATCTCCAGCACCTGCTCGGGCTCCATCTGCAGCTTCCACTTCATGTGGACGGGGCTGGTGGACAGGAAGGTGTGGATGCGGCCGCGCTTCGCCGGCTTGATGGCCTCGGCGCAGCGTTCGATGTCGGCCACGCCGGCGCGGGCCAGGCCGCAGACGACGCTCTCGCTGACGATCTCGGAGATCGCGCGCACGGCCTCGAAGTCGCCGTTGGAGGCGATCGGGAAGCCGGCCTCGATCACGTCGACGCGCATGTCCTCCAGGATCTTGGCCAGTTCGAGCTTCTCGTCGTGGCTCATCGAGGCGCCGGGCGACTGCTCGCCGTCGCGCATGGTGGTGTCGAAGATGATGACCTTGTCGCGGTCGGGATTGGCGCGCTCCGACGGAGCGGCGGTCTGGGATACGGGGTCGGTCATGTCGGTCTCGCGGTGTGTCTCAAGCTGGGCGAAGGTGCGGAATGACCCCTGGTCGCCCGGCCGCGAGGAAGCGCGTGCCTAGAGAGGCGCCCAGGGGCGGCTAAGCCCCAGCGAGAGAAGAAGCAGGCTGTCGAGCCGCGTGCGCATGGCGTCGTCTCTACCGAAACGGGCGCTTCGCCGCAAGCTTGTTGCGCCGGGCGCGGCGCCGGGCCGCGAGTCGGGCAAGAACCTTGCGCACTTCTTCATGGGCTACGACAGCCGATGGGGCGGCCAAGCTCTTGCGCCATGTACGACCATCAGCACTTCCAGGTGGTCGTCCAGGACATGGTAGACGATCAGATACGGTGTCTGCGGCACCGTGAGCTCCCGTGTCCCCGGCTTACGTCCCTCACGGCCCATTCGCGGGAAGCGCGCCAGGCTGGCGGCGGCGGCCTGGATTCGGTCCGCCTGTTTGAAGGCGGCGGTTAAGTTGTCTCCACCGATGTAGCTGATGATGTCGCTAAGGTCGGCTTTCGCATCCGGGTGCCATCGGACCTTCACTCCGCCGCCTTGTGAGCGGGCAGTCCTGATTTCAGCTCGTTGATCCAGGCCACGATTTCGTCGTGCGGGATCGACTTCTCCCGATCGGAGCTTTCGATCGCAGCCTCAACTTTGCGCCTAAACCAAGTGTCGTACTCCAGCCGCTGCTGGACGAGCAGACCAACGACTTTGTCGACGGTTACTTCCAGATGGTCGGCTTCGGCCGCCAGGAACGCCGCATGTTCCTCGCTGAGTTCGAAGGTTACGGGTTTCGTCATGTCCCCAGCCTACGCCTCGCCGCCACCCCTGTCAGCCCGCCGCGCCAGCCACCGCCTCGCGAACCAGCCCAGCGCCAGCCATAGAGCCGCGACGGCGGCGAGTTCCACCCAGTGCCGCCCGATCTCGCCGCGCATGAGCTGCACGATCGAGGCGCCGGCGAAGGCGGTGAGCGCGATCTTGGGCACGATGCCGATCCCGGTGCCGGCCACGAAGTCCCGCGCCCGCATCGGCGTCACCCCCGCCGCCATGTTGACCACGATGAAGGGCGCCGAGGGCACCAGCCGCACGACCAGGCTGGCCAGGAAGCCGTTCTGGCCGACCAGCGTCATGAAGCGCCGCACGCCCTCGCCCTGGAACCGCTCCAGCACCCGCGCGCCGGCGGCCCGGCCCAGCCAGAAGCCGACCAGGGCGGAGACCATCGTGCCGACCCAGCTATAGGCCGCGCCCGCCCATGGGCCGAACGCCACCACCGCCGCGGCGATCAGCACGATCTGCGGCGTCCCGATGAAGGCCAGCGCCGCGAACGCCGCCATCGCCACCGGCAGCGACCAGGGCCCCCGCGCCGCGGTCAGCCAACCCTCCAGCGTGCGCTCGGAGTCGATCCCCAGCGCCTGGGCGCCGAACACGAACACCACGCCCACGCCGCCGAACAGCACGAACGAGACCGCCAGCGTCCGCCACGCCTGGGCGTCCATGTTCGAAAGGAAGGCGAGGAGCCGGCGCATCGATGGCGCGAGGGGTCGCGTGTTCAGCCCCGGCGGTCAAGCGCGAGGCGCGCCCGACGGCGATCCGCGAGACCCAGGCCACCTTCTCCGAACCGGCGGTTTGAATGCGGCGCCGCAAAAGGGTATGTCCGCGCCCGTCCAATCTCAGTCGGGAGTCCCCACGCCATGTCCCTGGAATCCGCCGCGCTTGCCCGCGTGAAGCCGTCCGCGACCCTCGCGGCCGACGCGAAGGCCCGCGAGCTGAAAGCCCAGGGCAAGGACGTCATCGGCCTGGCCGCCGGTGAACCCGACTTCGACACGCCCGACAACATCAAGGACGCCGCCATCAAGGCGATCCGCGACGGCAAGACCAAGTACACCAACGTCGACGGCATCCCGGAGCTGAAGGAGGCCATCTGCGCCAAGTTCGCCCGCGAGAACGGCCTTTCCTACAAGCCCGCCCAGGTGAACGTGTCGCCGGGCGGCAAGCCGGTGATCTGGAACGCGCTGCTGGCCACGCTGAACCCGGGCGACGAGGTGATCGTGCCCACGCCCTACTGGGTGAGCTACTGGGACATCGTGCTGCTGGCCGGCGGCGAGCCCGTGGCCCTGGCGACCAGCGCCGAGACGAACTTCAAGGTCCAGCCCGCCGACCTGGAGCGCGCGATCACGCCGAAGACCAGGTGGATCATCCTGAACTCGCCGTCGAACCCGTCGGGCGCGGCCTACACGCGCGCCGAGCTGAAGGCGCTGGCCGACGTGCTGCTGAAGCACCCGCAGGTGTGGATCCTCACCGACGACATGTACGAGCACCTGGTGTTCGGCGACTTCGAGTTCACCACCATCGCCCAGGTGGAGCCGGGCCTCTACGACCGGACGCTGACCATGAACGGCGTCTCGAAGGCCTACGCCATGACCGGCTGGCGGATCGGCTATGCGGCCGGCCCCGAGCCGCTGATCAACGCCATGCGCAAGGTGATGAGCCAGACCACCTCGAACCCGGCGTCCATCTCGCAGTGGGCGGCGGTGGAGGCGCTGAACGGCACGCAGGCCTTCATCAAGCCGAACGCGAAGCTGTTCGAACAGCGGCGCGACCTGGTGGTCTCGATGCTGAACCAGGCCCGCGGCATCCATTGCCCGACGCCGGAGGGGGCGTTCTACGTCTATCCGTCGTGCCAGGAACTGATCGGCAAGACGGCGCCCAGCGGCAAGGTGATCGCGTCGGACGCCGACTTCGCGGTCGAGCTGCTGGAGACCGAGGGCGTGGCCGTGGTGCATGGCGCGGCGTTCGGCCTCTCGCCGCACTTCCGCATCAGCTACGCGACGGCCAACAGCGTGCTGGAAGACGCCTGCCAGCGCATCCAGCGCTTCTGCGCGAACGTGAAATGACACCATCCCTCCCCTTCAGGGGAGGGAAAGCTCGCCAAAGGCGAGCAGGGTGGGGAAGGCTTGGATATCCCCGACCGCAGAGTTCTCGCGCCGTGTTTCCCCACCCTGGCCGCTCACGCGTCCTGTCCCTCCCCTGAAGGGGAGGGATGGTCAGGGCCTCATCCCCTCGGTCCATTCGGGGCGGAAGTCGCTGTTCAGGAGCCAGCGGATGGGCTCGGCGAGCGACTGGATCACCTCGGCCATGAAGGGCAGGTCGACGTGGTCGAGGTCGTCGGTGGGCTGATGGTAGGTGGGCGGGATCGGCCAGGCGCTGATGGTCTGGGCGACGACGCCCTTCCTGGCGAGTTGGTAGTTGTCGGAGCGCTGGAAGAAGTTCTCCTCCGGATAGCGGTCGGGGCCGATCGAGGCGCCGTGGTCCTTCAGCGCCGGGCCGAGGTCGGTGCGCTCCCAGCCGGTCAGCATCAGGCGGGTGCGGTCGGCCGGATCGGGCACGCCGATCATCTCGAACTCCAGGTTCGCGACCAGGTCGGCGAGCGGCGCCGACGGGTGGGCCAGGAAGTACTTCGCGCCGTGGCCGCCCGCCTCCTCGCAGCCGAAGAGGGCGAAGTGGACGGTGCGCCTGGGCGCCTTGCCCGACCCCAGCAGCCGGGCGAACTCCAGCACCGCCGCCGTGCCCGAGGCGTCGTCGTTGGCGCCCGGGTAGACGACGCCGTTCTTCACGCCGACGTGGTCGTAGTGGGCGCTCAGCAGCACGGCCTGGCGGTCGGCGTCGGGCGCCGCGCCGGGGATCACGCCCAGGACGTTGTAGGTGGTCCCGACCGTCGGCTGGCCGCGGGGCGCGGCGAAGCGGGCGGCCTGCCCTTCCAGGGCCTTGAGCCGGGCGATGGCCTCGGGCCGCGCGAAGACGACGACCTGCGTCGGGGCCGCCGGCGCCGGGCCGGCCTCGGCGCCGAGGATCTCGACGCCGCCGGGCGCGCGCGCCGCGAGCTGGTCCCAGGCGCGCAGCATGCGCTCGGGCGCCAGGACGACCACCGCGGCGGCGCCCGCGCGGACGAAGGCGGCCACCGCCTTGGGATCGTAGGGGGCGTCGTAGACGGCGACCTTGCCCGCGGCCGCCTCGGGCGCGGCGAGGCCCACCAGCGCAAGCGGCCCGCCGGCCGCCTCGCCCGGCTCCAGCGCCACGATCTCGCGGCCCTGGGTCAGGGTGACCCCGCCGACGGTGAGGCTGGGCGGCGCGGCGTAGGTGGGCGTGCGGAACCGGACGGCCTGGAGGTAGCCGCCGCCGGGCGCGGCGCCCTTGGCGTGGTAGGCCTTGAGCCGGTCCGCCAGCCAGCGGGCGGCGGCGTTCTCCTCGGCGGTCCCGCAGGCGCGGCCCTTCATGTCGGGGGCGACCAGCCGCTGCATGGTGGCCTTCACGCAGTCGGCGCAGACCTTGCCGGCCCCGACCTTGCTTGCATGGGCCGGCGCGGAGACCGCGGGCGTCGCGGCGATCGAAAGCGCCGCCGCCATCGAAACCAGAACCTTCAAACCGGAACACCCCCAGCTCTGACGGCCGGGGGCTCCGGCGCGCGGGTCAGGCCCTCTTGGCAGACCCGCGCCCCGTTCGGCTAGTGCTTCTCGCGCCAGCCGGCCTTGGCCGCGTCCCTGGTCAGGTTCAGGCACACCTTGTCGTCCTCGACGTGGTCGACCCAGGTGATCGGGATCATGTGGTGCTTGAATCCCGAGCCCATGTCGAACTTCGCGAGCTCGATGTCCGCCCCGCGGACGTGGTCGACCTTGCCGACGTGCCCGCCGTCGGACCCGACGACTTCCATGTGCTCACGGATTTCCGAAGCCTGGATCATGCTCATCTCCTCGTCATAGGGTTGGGGCGAGGTAACGAAGGGCGCGGGCGAAGGTTTCCATGGCCGAGCTGATCAATCTCAACCGGGCGCGCAAGGCGAAGCAGAAGGCGGCGGGCAAGGCGCAGGCCGCGGAGAACCGCGTCGCATTCGGGCGAACCAAGGCCGAGAAGACAAGCTCGAAGCTGGCCTCGGAGCGCGCCCGTCGCGAGCTCGACGGGAAGAAGCGCGAAGACTGACGCGGCTATGGACTGGACGTCGGCGGACCGGCGCCTAAGCTGGGCCTTCAGTTCCGGGGGTCCGTGTCATGCGTGGTGGCGTTCGTGCGCGTTGGGTTTTGCTCGGACTCCTGGGTCTCCTGTTGATGCCGGGTCCCGCCTCCGCACAGAACGCGAGCTACGCCGCGCGCATGCCGGACGTGCAGCGCGTCGTCGCCGACTACACCGCCCCCGACCCCACCGACGCGCGCATACGCGAAGCCGCCGCCTGCCACGTGATGAGCGATGCGGTGGAGCTCTTCATGGGCGCCCGCTATTTCCGCGGCGAGTTCCGCGGGGAGGAGAAGGCCCGGCGCGACGCCTACGCCTCGTGCGTCGGGAACCGCGTCGGCACGCGGACGGGCGACACGCGCGCCATGCGGCGCAAGATCACCAGCGGCGAAGGGGACCTGCGGCGCAACCCGCAGTTCGTGGCCGAGGTCACCAGCCGCTACCTGGCCCCCGGCGACCTGCAGACCTACCGCCGGCTGAGCGCGCAGGCCGAGTCGCGAGACGCGGCCGCCACGGCGCGGGCGCGCGCGGACACCGCACAGCAGAACGCGTTCCTGCAAGCGCGCCGCCAGAAGTCGCAGGCGACCCTCGCCGCCCTGGGCGCCGCCGTGATCGGAACGCTGGCGCTCACCGCCTGGCTCCTGTCGCGCAACCTGCCCGGGTTCAGGATCGATGCGGAGAGCACGCCCCCGGTCCTCAAGGCGCGCGGCCGCACCTACACGCTGCACACGCGCGGCGGCGTGATCGCCCAGCTCGACAAGCAGCACCGGACGCACCACGTGCCGGGCTCGACCACCTACGACGGCCAGGGCCGCTACGTCAGCTCCACGTCCGGCTACAGCTACACCACGACCAAGGACACGGTGTTCCTGCTCGACAAGGATGGCGCCGAGCACGCCATGAAGCTGGAGAACTGGGACGTCACCGCCCGCGGCGGCCACATGCTGGGGGCGCTCTGGGCCATCGCCAAGGGCAAGGAATACGGCTCCTACCTGATGGTCTGGAACTTCTCGATCGACCGCGTGCAGACCGACACGCACCTGATCGGCCGCATCGTCGGCGTCACGGCCAAGACCGTCGTGTTCGCCGCCCTCAGCACGCTGATCCTGGCGATCGGCTGGGACATCGTCACGCAGCACCTTTTCGGCCCTCGCGACTTCCTGCTGGCGTTCATCGTGCTGGTGGCGGGCCTCGTCGCCCGCCGCCTGATCAACGGGAGCCGCGTGAAGCGCTTCCAGCGCGAGGTCGCGCCGATCCGCGACCGGATCAAGGCCGACGCCGAGGTCGCCCTGCTGCGCGCCAACGGCCTCACCGAGGCCACGGAGCAGCCGTGAGCCCACCCCCGGACGCCACGACGTTCGACGAGGCCGTGGCGGCGGGCTTCACGATGTGGTTGTCGCGGGAGGGCGACGCTCAGGACCCACTGACATCGGCGGCCCGGGCGAGGACCCATCTCCCCGTGCGAGGCCTGATCCGGGCCGGCGTGCGCAGCGTGCCGGATGAGAGGTGGCGCGAGCCTTTCAGCTTCGAGGGCGCGCCAGCGCCGTTTTGATTCAACCACGGAAAACACAGAAAACACGGAAGGCGGCGGACACGCAGGAGCCCCTTCCGTGTCCTTCCGTGTTTTCTGTGGTCCAGCTCAAGGGCGCCTGCGGCGCGCAGGAAGCTCGCAGGCCCAGCCCAATCAGGTTCGGGGCAGGCCCCAGGACTGAACGCGGACTGGCCTAGGGTCCGCCCCCGATACCGCTCATCCCGGCGAACGCCGGGACCCAGATGGAATGGCGCAAGAGGAGGGTTCCGGGGGCTCCGAGGTCCTCCCATCAGCCTCCGCGAGCGTGGATCTGGGTCCCGGCAGTCGCCGGGATGAGCGGAAATATTGAATTCCCTCAGAGGGAATCGAGTCCGGACCCTAGGCCGCCTGCGGGACCACGCCGTTGCGGACGCCGGGCGGGATGGAGTCGTAGATGGTGGCGGGCGTGATGCCGAGGCGCAGCCTGGCGGTCTCCAGCGGCTCGGCCATCAGGCGCTCGTAGTCCTGGCCTAGCAGCCACCTGGCGGCCTTGCCCCGCTTGTACCCCTGCCAGATCGCCTTGATCGCCGGATAGCCCGTGCCGCGCGAGCGCGAGGCCGCGCCGAACGCGATCAGCGCCCAGCCCAGGCCCTTGGTCTGGGCGTAGGAGAAGGCCACGAGGCAGGCTTCGCCCAGCGCGTCCCGGTGATAGCCCGACAGGATGTGCCAGATGTCGTGGACGTCGCGGGTGCGGCGGCCGAACCAGGCGTAGGGATGCTGCTCGTCGATCCCCTCCCCGCCCTCGCGGGAGACCTCGGCGAGGCCCTCGGCCGACAGCTCTTCCGAGCGGATGAACTCGCGGTAGGCGGCGCCGACGCTGCCTTCGGGCAGGCTGTCGAGCCAGGCGTCGTCCATCAGCCGGGCGGCGAACTCCTCGCGGCGGTAGGCGATGCGCCCGCCTTCCGGGGTCTCCAGCAGCTTGTGGTAGCCCTTCGCGGTCGACTGGCCGTTCAGCGCCCGCATGATCTCGAACACCTGGCGGGTGTCCTCCTTGTCGGCGAGCAGCTTCTGCAGCGAGCGCCAGGCGTGGCCCCACTGCATCCTGGTGGAGTCCCAGCGCGGGGCGTCTTCGAAGGCTTGCGGAGCGTCGGCGACGAGGGTCATCGGGGAGGATGCTCTCTGGCTGATGTGAACACTGTTTGGATAAAATGACGCCCCCGTCATCTTTTTGCAAGGGGCTATTTTCGTCTAGCGGCAATGCGTAAACGGACGGCTCATGGCCGGCCTGAAGAAACGCTCCGTCCTGCTCTCGGGCCACGCGACCTCGATCGCGCTGGAGCCCGAGTTCTGGGCCGTGCTCGACGGCATGGCGGCCGCGCGCGGCTCCAGCCTCGCCGCCCTCATCGTCTCGATCGACCGCAGCCGCGGCGAGCGGCCGCTGGCCTCGGCCTGCCGCGTGGCGGCGCTGAAACACGCGCAGGGCTGACTTCCCTTCCCGCTCGCGGGAAGGGGGGACCGCTCGCCGAAGCCGGCGCAAGCCGGCTGAAGAGCGAGGGGTGGGAAGGGAAAACGGCCGGCAGGGCGGTTCTATCGGGCTGATCCGAGCGCCGAGCTTGAGGCTTTCCCTCTCCACCGCCCGCTCGCGGGAAAGGAAGGGCGTTCCGGCCTTAAGCCGCGCGCCCTTCGTGCTACATATGTTCCGATGTCCTATGAGTCCGACCTCCCTGCCCCGCGCATCAGCGACATGGCCCGCGCCGACGCGCGGCCGTTGAACTACCTGGAGGGCCTGAATCCCGAGCAGCGGGCGGCGGTGGAGGCGGTCGAGGGGCCGGTGCTGGTGCTGGCGGGCGCGGGCACCGGCAAGACCAAGGTGCTGACCACGCGGCTGGCGCACATCCTGACCACCGGGCGAGCGCGGCCGTGGGAGCTGCTGGTCGTCACCTTCACCAACAAGGCCGCGCGCGAGATGCGCGAGCGGATCACCGCCATCATCGGCCCGTCGGCCGAGGGCCTGCGGTGGCTGGGCACCTTCCACTCGGTGGCGGCCCAGATCCTGCGCCGCCACGCCGAGCTGGTGGGGTTGAAATCGAACTACACCATCCTCGACACCGACGACCAGGAACGGCTGCTCAAGCAGGTGCTGGAGGCCGAGAACGTCGATTCGAAGCGGTGGCCGGCGAAGATGCTGGCGGGCCTGATCGACCACTGGAAGAACCGCGGCTGGCGGCCCGACCAACTTCCGCCGGCGGAGTCACAGCAGTTCGCCAACGGCCGTGGCCAGGCGCTCTACCGGCTCTACCAGGAGCGGCTGCGAATCCTGAACGCCTGCGACTTCGGCGACCTGCTGCTGCACAACCTGACGATCTTTGTCAGCCAGCCCGACGTTCTGGCCGAGTACCACGACCGCTTCCGCTACCTGCTGGTGGACGAGTACCAGGACACCAACGTCGCCCAGTACCTGTGGCTGCGACTCCTCGCTCAGAAGAGCCAGAACCTGTGCTGCGTGGGCGACGACGACCAGTCGATCTACGGCTGGCGCGGGGCCGAGGTGGACAACATCCTGCGCTTCGAGCGCGACTTCCCGGGCGCCAAGGTGGTGCGGCTGGAGCGCAACTACCGCTCGACCAGCCACATCCTGGCGGCGGCAAGCGGCCTGATCGCCGCCAACAAGTCGCGCCTGGGCAAGACGCTGTGGACCGAGGCCGAGGGCGGCGAGAAGGTGGTGGTGCGCGGCGTCTGGGACGGCGAAGGCGAGAGCCGGCTGATCGCCGACGAGATCGAGCGGGCCCGGCGCGGCACGTCCAAAGGCGATCCGCGCCGCTATTCCGACATCGCCATCCTGGTCCGCGCCGCCCACCAGATGCGGGCCTTCGAAGAGCGGTTCGTGATGCTGCAGATCCCCTATGTGGTGATCGGCGGCCCGCGGTTCTTCGAGCGCGCCGAGATCCGCGACGCCATCGCCTACCTGCGCCTGATCCAGTCGCCGGACGACGACCTCGCCTTCGAGCGGATCGTGAACCAGCCGAAGCGCGGCATCGGCGACACCACCGTCCAGAAGCTGCTGCAGGTGGCCCGCCTGAACGGCGTCACCGGCGTCGTGGCAGCGCGCCAGCTCGTGCTGACCGACGAACTGCCGGCGCGCACCCGCACGGCGCTGTCGAACTTCCTGCGCGACCTCGACCGCTGGCGCGGCCAGGCCGGGCACATCCACCACGCCCGCGTCATGGAGGCGGTGCTGGAGGAGAGCGGCTACACCGACATGCTCAAGCTGGACAAGTCGCCCCAGGCGCAGGGCCGGCTGGAGAACCTCAAGGAGCTGGTCCAGTCGATGGGCGGCTACGAAACGCTCGAGGCCTACCTGGAGCACGTCTCGCTGGTGATGGAGCTGGAGCGCGGGCCGACCGCCGACAGCGTGCAGATCATGACCCTGCACCAGGCCAAGGGGCTGGAGTGGCCGCTGGTTTTCCTGCCCGGCTGGGAGGAAGGCGTCTTCCCCTCGCAGCGCTCGATGGACGAGAAGGGCGAGAAAGGGCTGGAGGAGGAGCGGCGCCTCGCCTACGTCGGCATCACCCGCGCCCGCGAGGAGGCGCGGATCAGCTTCGCCGCCAACCGCCAGGTCTACGGGCGCTGGACGAGCCAGTTGCCCAGCCGCTTCGTGGACGAGCTGCCGAACGCCAACGTCGAGGCGTCGTCCGAGACCGGCTACTACGGCGGCGGGCCGGGCATGCAGCAGCACGGCAGCCGCTGGGACGCCGACCCCAACTTCGGCGGCGGCTACGAGTCTCCCGGCTGGCGGCGCGCCCAGGCCAACCAGTACCGCGGCAGCCACCCGGGCCGGCAGGCCGTGATCGAAGGCGACGGCCGCCTCGTCGCCACCTCGGACTCCTCGGCCGGCAGCGACTTCAAGCGCGGCGACCGCGTCTTCCACATGAAGTTCGGCTACGGCAACGTCCGCGGCGTCGAAGGCAACAAGCTCACCGTCGACTTCGACAAGGCCGGCGAGAAGAAGGTCATCGACAGCTTCGTCGAGAAGCAGTGAACCCTCCTCTCCCCCCGGGAGCGCAGCGAACGGAGAGGGAGAGGGCAGGGAGAGGGAGGCGCCGGCGATGCCGCATCCGCGGAGGTCCCCCGGGGCGCCGCTGACGTCACTCAGCCGCCCTCTCCCTGCCCTCTCCCTCTCCGCTTCGCGGGGGGAGAGGAGGGTTGTTGCGCATCCTCGCCGCTTGGCGTCTCATCGCCGCGAGTTGAGGGGAGCGTGCGGGCGGATGCCGATCGCGGCGGCCAGGGTCTATGCGGAGGGGCACCGGCTCCGGCACCTGCGGCTGCACGAGCCGGAGGACCGGGTGGTGCAGGCGAACCAGTTCGCCTGGATCGGGCTGGTCGATCCGACGGCGGACGAGCTCGGCATCCTGCAGGAGCGGTTCAACCTGCACCCGCTGATCGTCGAGGACGTGCTCTGCGAGCACCCGCTGCCGAAGGTCAGCGTCTACGGCGACCAGGTGTTCGTCGCCGCCCGCACCGCCCGCCTCGACGGCGAGGAGATCGTCTACGGCGAGACCTGCATCTTCCTCTGCCGCAACACCGTGATCACCATCCGCAAGGGGTCCGAGCGGGCCTACACGGAGGTGCGGCGCCATCTCGAGGGCGCGCCGGCCCTGCTCAACCACGGCATCGCCTACGTCCTCTATTCGGTGCTCGACTTCATCGTCGACAGCTACCAGCCGATCGTCGAGGCGATCGAGGAGGACGTGCTGGAGATGGAGGGCCGCGCGCTGGACGCCTTCCTCAGCCGCGAGGACGTCACCCACATCTTCAACCTGCGCCAGTCGCTGGTGCGGTTCCGCCGGGTGCTGGGCCCGATGGAGGAGGTGTGCGCGCGGCTGGAGCATCTGCACCTGCCGTTCATGGACCCGATGGTGCGGCCCTACTTCCGCGACGTGGGCGACCATGTGCGCCGCGTCTCCAGCGCGATCGAACAGCTTCGCGACGTGCTCTCGTCGGTGTTCGAGGTGGCCAACCTGTTCGAGAGCCAGCGGCAGGGGGTGATCACCCGCCAGCTCGCCGCCTGGGCGGGGATCCTGGCGGTGCCCACCGCCGTGGCGGGCATCTACGGCATGAACTTCGAGAACCTGCCCGAACTGCACTGGAAGTACGGCTACTACTACGTATTGGGCTTCGTCGCGGTGACCTGCCTGGTCCTGTTCTTCACCTTCAAGCGCGCCAAGTGGCTCTGACACGCCGGCCGATCCCCCTCGCCTTTCGCCGCCCCAGCGGCTAGAGCCTCGCGCCCATGAGCGAAGAGGCCGTCCAGATCATCGCCCGCGGCCCTCGCGCCGACGCCGAAGCCGCCGCGGCGGCGCTCGAAGCCGACCCGGCCACCGAGGCCCTGACCTTCTCCATCCTGGAGGAGGACGAGGACCACGACGTCTGGCGCATCGACGCCTTCCCGACCGAGCCCGCCGAGCAGGCCGCCATCGCCGCGGTGCTGAAGGGCTGGCCGGCCTTGCGCGTCGTCACCGAGACGCTGGCCGACGCCGACTGGCTGGCCATGGCGCTCTCGGGCCTGCCGCCGGTGCGCGCGGGCCGCTTCTTCGTCTACGGCGCGCACGACAAGGGCCTCGCGCCCGCCAGCACCGTGAACCTGCGCATCGAGGCGGGCGCGGCGTTCGGCACCGGGCACCACGGCACGACGGTCGGCTGCCTGCAGGCCTTCCACGACCTCCTGAAGGCCCAGCGGTTCGAGCGGGTTCTGGACGTGGGCTGCGGCACCGGCGTGCTGGCCATCGCGGCGGCCCGCACCGGCGCGCGGATCGCCGTCGGCACCGACATCGACGCGCCCAGCGTCCGCATCGCCAACGAGAACGCGGCGCTGAACCGGTCGGACGCCCGCTTCGTCCACGCCTCCGGGCTGAACCACAGCCTGGTCCGCGACGACGGCCCCTACGACCTCGCCTTCGCCAACATCCTGGCGCCGCCGCTGGTGGCGCTGTCGCAAGACATCCGGCTGGCGCTGAAGCCGGGCGGGATCGCGATCCTCTCGGGCCTGCTGCGCACCCAGGAGCGCCGCGTGCTGGCCGCCTACGCGTCGAAGGGATTCCGGCTCGTGCGCCGCCTGCACCGCGACGCCTGGGCCACGCTGGTTCTGCGGCGCGCCTGAGCCCGCGGCATCCTCAGCCGACGGCCTTCTTCGCCGCGAGCGCCTCGATCCAGTGGCGTTCGCGGGCCTTGGTGAGGTCGGCGAGGCCGAGCGGCGTCATGTCCTCGGCTTCGAGGCGCTCCAGCACCTCGTAGGTGAAGGCGCCCTCGCCGTGCGCCTTCCAGGCCGCCTGCATGGCGCGGTTCATGTGCGCGCCCTGCTTCAGCGAGAACCAGATCGAGTTCCGCTGCGGGTCGATGTTGCGCGAGCCGCCGACCCACACCTCGCCCGACGCAGCACAGCGCACCGCATAGACGCCGGCGGCGGTCTTCTTCTCCTTGAAGCCGCGCAGCAGTTCGCGGCGGGATTGCTTGTCCATGGCGCGGCCTCTACGCGCAGCCTCGGGCGTTGTCAATTTTACCCGGATTAAATAAGCCCACAGCGCCCTTTGCCCTCGCGCGCGGGACGGCTTACATCGCTGGCATGCGCCAGACCTTCGACGAAAGCACCGATCCCTCGTTCGGGCCGCGCCATGTGCCGCTGATCCGCCAGGCGATGGCGCAGCAGGGCCTCGACGGCTTCCTCGTGCCGCATGAGGACGAGCACCAGAACGAGTACCTGCCCGCCGCCAACGACCGCCTGGCCTGGGCCACCGGCTTCACCGGCTCGGCCGGCGCGGCGGTGATCCTGAAGGACAAGGCCGCCGTCTTCGTGGACGGCCGCTACACCCTGCAGGTCCGCGACCAGGTCGACGCCGGCGTGTTCGAGATCCGCGACCTCGTGGAGGGCGGCGTGCCCGCCTACCTCGAGAGCGCGACCGGCCGCGGACAGAGGATCGGCTACGACCCGCGCCTGCACAGCCCCGACGCGCTCGCCCGCCTGAAGGACGCGGCCGCCAAGGCCGGCGCGGAACTGGTGGCCGTGAACGACAACCCGCTGGACGCCGCCTGGGGCCGGGCCCGCCCGGCGCAGCCGCAGGCGCCGGTCGTGCCGCACAAGGCCGAGTTCTCGGGCGAGGACTCCAGCGCCAAGCGCGCCCGCGTCGGCCAGATCGTGGCGGCCAGGGGCGGCGACGCGGCGGTGCTGACGGCGCCCGCCTCCATCGCCTGGCTGTTCAACGTGCGCGGCGGCGACGTCATCCGCTCGCCCCTGCCGATCGGCCAGGCGATCCTGGCGAAGGACGGGGCCGCGCGGCTCTTCCTCGACCCCGCCAAGGTGACGCCCGAGCTGCCGGCGTGGCTGGGCAACCAGGTGCGGCTGGAGACGCCGGCCGAGCTGCCGGCGGCGCTGGCCGAGCTCAAGGGCAAGAGCGTCTTGATCGACCCGGCCCAGTCGTCGGCCTGGTACTTCGACACCCTGAGCGAGGTCGGCGCGAGCGTGATCCGCGCAGACGACCCCTGCGCGCTCCCCCGCGCCTGCAAGAACGCGGTCGAGATCGAGGGTTCGCGCCAGGCCCACATCCGCGACGGCGCGGCGCTGACGCGGTTCCTGCACTGGGTCGCCACCGAGGGGCAGATCAATCCTCCCGACGAGATCGAGGCGGTCAGCAAGCTGGAGGCCTTCCGCGAGGCCACCGGCGCGCTGAAGGACCTGTCGTTCGACACCATCGCCGGCGCCGCCTCGAACGGCGCCATCGTCCACTACCGCCCGACCCAGCGGCTCAACAAGCGGACCGAGCCGGGCTCGCTGCTGCTGGTCGACTCGGGCGCGCAGTACCTCGACGGCACCACCGACGTGACCCGCACGATCGCCATCGGCGAGCCCTCGGACGAGATGCGCGAGCGCTTCACCCTGGTGCTGAAGGGCCACCTGGCGCTGGCGGCGATCCGCTTCCCGCCGGGCACGACCGGCTCGGCGCTCGACGTGCTGGCCCGCCAGGCGCTCTGGATGCACGGCCTCGACTACGACCACGGCACCGGCCACGGCGTCGGCAGCTACCTGGGCGTCCACGAGGGGCCGCAGCGCATCGCCAAGGCGCCGAACACCGTGGCGCTGCGGCCCGGCATGATCCTCTCGAACGAGCCCGGCTACTACAAGGAAGGCGGCTACGGCATCCGCATCGAGAACCTGCAATTCGTCACCGAGGCCGCGCCGATCCCCGGCGGCGAGCGGCCCATGCACGGGTTCGAGACCCTGACGCTGGCCCCCATCGACCGCCGCCTGATCGTGGCGGACATGCTGAGCGCCGACGAGCGCGCCCGGCTCGACGCCTACCATGCCCAGGTCCGCGAGACGGTCGGGCCGCTGCTGGAGCCGCAGGTGCGCGCCTGGCTCGCCGACGTCACGGAGCCCCTCTGATGAGCGAGCCGAACACAGCCCCGAACGCGTCGCAGGCCGAGTATTGGAACACCGGCGCCGGCCCGACCTGGGCGGCGATGCAACGCCCGCTGGACCGCCAGCTCGCCCCGCTGGGCCGCGCGGCCATGGCGGCGCTGGCCCCGCAGCCCGGCGAGGACATCCTCGACGTCGGCTGCGGCGCCGGCGAGACCGTGTTCGAACTGGCGCGGAAAGTCACGCCCGGCGGCGAGGTCACCGGCGTCGACATCTCGGCCACCTTGCTGGAGGCGGCGCGCCGCCGCCGCGAGGGCGCGCCCGGCGTCCACTTCATCGAGGCCGACGCCCAGACCTACGGCTTTCCGCCCGGCAGGTTCGACGGGGTCTTCTCGCGCTTCGGCGTGATGTTCTTCGCCGATCCGGTGGCCGCCTTCACCAACCTGCGCCGGGCGCTGAAGGCGGGCGGCCGGCTCGCCTTCGTCTGCTGGCGCACGCCGGCCGAGAACCCGATCATGACGCTGCCGATGCAGGCGGCGCTGGCGCACCTGCCGCCGCCGGAGGCCCCGGCCGATCCGACCGCGCCCGGCCCGTTCGCCTTCGCCGACGCGGGGCGGCTGCGCGGCATCCTGGAGGCGGCCGGCTTCACGGACATCGCCATCGCCCCGCACGCCGAGAAGATCGGCGGCGGCGACCTCGACGCCAGCCTGGAACTTTCGCTGAAGGTCGGCCCGCTCGGCGCCCTGCTGCGGCAGCATCCGGACAAGGCCGACGCCGTCATCGGCTCGGTCCGCGAGGCGCTCGCCCGGCATGTCGGGCCCGACGGCCTCAAGCTCGACTCCGCCACCTGGATCGTCACCGCCCGCGCGCCGGGCTGAGGGGGACGTGATGATTGCAGGCCTGATGGCGGCGTTCGCCATGGCCGCCGCGCCCGCGCCCGACCCGCGCGACGCGGAGGTCACCCGGACGGTGCAGCGCTTCTTCGACGCCATGGCGAAGGAGGACCGGGCCGCGATCGCCGAGGTCGTGCTGCCGGGTTCCGTCTTCACGGCCGTCCGAGCCAAGGCCGAGGGCGGGACGTCGACCGGCCGCCTCACCGTCGAGGATTTCGCCAGGACCCAGGAACCCGCCGCCTGCGACGAACTGAAGACGCGCCGCTAGGCCGTCTTCGTCAGCCAGAATCCCGCGCCATAGAGGTCGAGGCCTTCGAGCGGGCCTTTGCAGACCAGCGACCGGCCCAGGGCGCGCAGCTCCGGGTCCTGGCCCACGAACCAGCACGGGAACAGGATCTCGAAGCGCTCGCCGCCGAACAGCAGCGCGGTGGCCAGCAGGTACTGCTCGTTCCACATCCGCGGCACGTGGCCGGCGATGTAGTCGTCGGGCAGGTAGATGTCGTGGACATGCACGATCACGCCGGGCTTCAGCCGCGGCAGGATCTCCAGGAAGAAGACGGTGACGTCCGAGTTCTGGAAGGCGCGGTGCGAGCTGTCGAGGAAGAAGACGTCGCCGGGCTGCAACGCGTCGAATATCTCGGGCGCGCAGGCCTCCAGCGGCTTGCGGATCACGCGGTCGCAGATGGCGTCGATCTCGGCGCGCGGCTGCGGGTCGATGGAGGTGATGCGGGTGCGAAGGCCATAGGCACCGATGGCGTGGCGCGCGAACTTCGTCGACATCCCCGAGCCGATCTCGACCATGCGCGGCGGGTCGTGCCGGCGCAGCATCGCCACCAGCGCCATGCCGTCCAGGGTGGCGTACCAGGCGTTCAGCCAGGCCGGCGTCAGCGCATGATCGGGGGCGCCCAGGGGAATGGCCGCCAGGTCGGCCTGGATCCCGCCCATGTCGCGCAGCAGGGCGGCATAGCGCTCGCGGCCGGCGCCGATGAGGCCGGCCAGGCCGGGGTGCGACGGCCGGCCCGCCCCATAGCGGATGGCGGCGGCGTAGGGATAGTCGAACGCCTCGAAGACGTGGCTGGCCCGTTCGTGGGCGAAGCTGAGGCCGTCGAGCGGCGACAGCGGCGGGGCGGCCGGGTCGCGCAGGGCGACCGCGCGGCCATAGGCCTCGGCGGCAGCGGCCGCCTCGCCGTTGTCGCGGAGCGCCGCGGCCAGATCGCTCCAGATCACTTCGACGCCGGGCGCGCGCTCGGCGGCGGCGCGCAGGTGGGCGACGCCCTCGCCCGTCCGCCCCAGCTTGCAGCGGGCGACGCCCAGCAGGCGCAGCGCCGTGGCGTTCTGCGGCTCGGTCTCCAGCACGCTCAGGAAGATCAGCTCGGCCAGGTTCAGCAGATGGCTGCGCAGCCGGTCGTAGCCGATCAGCAGGCGCTGTTCGTTGGTGACGTCTGCCACCTCAGCCGCCCACCAGCGCGAGCCACTCGTCTTCGGTCAGCACCTTCACGCCGTGCTTCTCGGCCTCCTTCAGCTTCGAGCCCGCGCCGGGCCCGGCGACGACGAGGTCGGTCTTCTTCGAGACCGAGCCCGAGACCTTGGCGCCCAGCCGCTCGGCCTGCGCCTTGGCCTCGTCGCGGGTCATCCGCTCCAGGCTGCCGGTGAAGACCACCGTCTTGCCGGCCACGGCGGTGTCGGTCTTCGGCTTCTCGGCGGCGATGACGGTCAGTTCTCCCAGCAGGTCGTCGACCAGCGCGCGGTTGTGGTCCTCGCCGAAGAACTCCGCGATCATCCGGGCCGCCACGACGCCGACGGCGTCCACCGAGGCCACCTCCAGGAAGGCGGCGCCGGGGGTCTCGGCCGCGGCCTGGCGGGCCGCCGCCTCGAGCGACGCCCAGTCGCCGAACCGCGCCTCCAGCGCCGCGCGGGCCTTGGAGTTCAGCTTCGGGATCGCGAGCTTGAGGCGGCTGTCGAGCGAGAGGTCCGGCGGGACCAGCAGCCCCGGCCCGCCCCGGGCGAACTCCAGCACCGCCGACACGGCCGTGGGACCGAGCCCGTCGAGGTCGGACAGTTCGGCAAACATCGGCCCCGCCGTCTGCCCGGCCGCCAGCCTGGAGGTCTCGACGAACCGCTCCGCGGTCTCGAAGTGCCGCGACAGCGCCGTCGAGGTGGTCTCGCCGATGTGGCGGATGCCCAGGCCGTAGATGAAGCGGTCGAGGTCGATGTTGCGGCGGTCCTCGATGCTGGCCAGCAGGTTCGTCACGCTGGTCTCGCCGAACCGGTCCTGCGCCAGGATCTCCTCGCGCCGCGCCTTCAGCCGGAAGATGTCGGCCGGCGAGTTCAGCCAGCCCTTCTCGGCGAAGAGGGTGAGTTGCTTCTCGCCCAGGCCCTCGATGTCGAAGGCGCGGCGGCTCACGAAGTGGCGCAGGTGGGCGAGCTTCTGGAACGGGCAGGCGAACTCGCCCGCGCAGCGGCGCACCACCGTCTCGGCCCCGGACGCCGTGGTCTCGCGCACGAGTTCGGTATGCAGCGGGCACGGGCAGTGGGTCGGGAAGGCGAAGGGCGCGGCGTCCTTCGGGCGCTCCTCCAGCACCACCTGCACGATCTGCGGGATCACGTCGCCGGCGCGCTGCAGGATGACCGTGTCGCCCACGCGGATGTCCTTGCGCGCGATCTCGTCGGCGTTGTGCAGGGTGGCGTTGACGACGACGACGCCGCCGACCGTCACGGGATGCAGCCGCGCCACCGGGGTGATCGCGCCGGTTCGGCCCACCTGGATGTCGATGGCCTCCAGCACCGTGCGCGCCTGCTGCGCCGGGAACTTGCGCGCGACGCCCCAGCGCGGCGCGCGACTCACGAAGCCCAGGCGCTGCTGCCAGTCGAGGCGGTCGACCTTGTAGACGACGCCGTCGATGTCGTAGCCGAGGTGCGGGCGCACCTTCTCCATCTCGTCGTAGGCTTCGAGCAGGCCGGCGGCGTTCTCGACCCGGCGGCTCTCGGGCGTGGTCCGGAAGCCCCAGCCCTTCAGCTTCCGCAGCGCCTCCCACTGCGTCTGAGCGAACGGCTGGGAGTGATAGCCCCAGGCGTAGGCGAAGAAGCGCAGGGGCCGGGCGGCCGTGATCGTGGGGTCGATCTGGCGCAGCGAGCCGGCCGCGGCGTTGCGGGGATTGGCGTAGGTCTTCTGGCCGGCCTCAGCGGCGGCCGCGTTCAGGGCGGCGAACTCCTCGTGGCCGAGATAGATCTCGCCCCGGATCTCGATCTCGTCGGGCCAGCCCTCGCCCGCGAGCCTGTGCGGGATCTCACCGATGGTGCGGACGTTGGCGGTGACGTCCTCGCCGACCCGGCCGTCGCCACGGGTCGCCGCGCGCACCAGCTCGCCCTTCTCGTAGCGGATCGAGCACGACAGGCCGTCGATCTTGGGCTCGGCCGTATAGCCCACCGTCTCGTCCGGAGGCAGGCGCAGGAAGCGGCGGATGCGCGCGTCGAACTCCACCGCGTCCTCGTTCGAGAACGCGTTGTCGAGGCTGAGCATCGGGACCCCGTGCTCGATCGCCCTGAACTTCTCCGACCGCGCCGCGCCTACCTTCAGCGACGGCGAGTTCTCGCGCACCAGGTGCGGGAAGCGGGCCTCGATCTCGGCGTTCCGGCGCTTCAGCGCGTCGTAGTCGGCGTCCGAGATCGTGGGGTCGTCGTTCTGATGGTAGGCGATGTCGTGCCGCGCCAGTTCGTCCGCGAGCGCCGTCAGCTCCGCGAGCGCCTGCGGTTCGGTGAGGGCGTCGACGGAGATGGGTGCGGGAGCCATGGCGGGGAAGCTGTAGCCCGCCCCTCGCCCCTTGCGGAAGTGCCCGTGACGCATCGTGCGGGCGCCGTCCGGACCGCCGCGCGAACCCGGCTCATCCGCCCGGATGGGTTTCCGGTCGGGCCACTCGATCTTCAGTTGCACGATGCGCTTCAAACGGGAGCCGTATTGTCAAAAGAACATCGGTCGTGATTTTTGCCCGGGCGCTGTGTGGGATGCGGCGCGAGGGTGGACTATCATGAAGCGTTCGAACGGAGCGGCTCGTCCGCTCGAGCTGACGGCTGCGGCCATCGCCCTGGCGGCGGGGCTTGTGGCGGCGCCGGCCCTGGCGGCCGATGTCTCGGGCTCCGCGGCGATCTTCACCAACCGCGGCTGCCCGGCCGGCTCGGGCAGTTGTATCGTCGTCGATGAGAACGGCGCCGGCAGCTTCACCGGCGACCGGCTTCAGGCGAGCCAGTTCTACGGCGGCTACGGTTCCACCTTCTCCGCCAGCTCGACCCTGCTGGAAGGCGCCAGCACCTCGGCGTCCCTGGCGTTCGGCTCTGACTACCTGCCCACGATGAAGCTGAGCTCGCAGTCCGGCGCCGAGACCCGGACCGGCTCTTCGGCCGTCGCGTTCCGGAGCTTCACCTACACGGGCGACGTCGCGATCGATTTCGCCATCCAGGGCGCGCTGCACTTCCTGACCTCGGGCGACATCGACGGGCCGTTCCCGGCCAACGAATTCGCCGGCGACGGCATCCTGAACGTCTCGCTGGCGCTGGTGACCGTGAAGGCGGTGACCGACGAATTCCCGCCGACCTCCGACGCCATCGACATCATCAGCAGCACCTTCGGCTTCCCGAGCTGCGGCGGCTCGGGCGTCCTGGGCGTCACCAGCTTCTTCAGCGGCGGCGTCGGCGCCGGCGAGTACAACCAGTCGCTCGGCCTGTCGCAGGGCTGCGACGGCAACGCGATCCGCCTGAACCCGGGCGACACCTTCGCCATCGTCATCGGCATGCAGGCCATTTCGAACCGCGGCGGCTTCATCGACGCCAGCCACACCTTCTCGGTGCAGTACGACGAGGCGAACACCTTCTTCGCCGGCACCCAGCAGTCGGTGGGCCAGGGCTTCCTGAGCCGGAACATCGCCAACGGCGCGGCGGCGCCCGAGCCGGCGACCTGGGCGCTCATGATCGGCGGCTTCGGCCTGGCGGGCGGCGCGCTGCGCCGTCGCCGGCCCGTCGCGGCCTAGGCGTCCATCAGCGCCCGGGCCGCGGCCCGGGCGGCGTCCGTGATCTGGGCGCCCGCGAGCATGCGGGCGATCTCCTCCTCGCGGTCGGCGGGCGAGAGGATCTCCACGACGGTGCGGACGCGTTCGGCGTCACCGGCCTTGGCGATGCGCCAGTGGGCCTCGGCGCGGGCGGCGACCTGCGGGCTGTGGGTGACGACCAGCACCTGGGCGGCCGAGGCGAGGCGCTTGAGGCGCAGGCCCACCGCGTCGGCGACGGCCCCGCCGACGCCCTGGTCCACCTCGTCGAAGATCATCAGGGGCTGCGGCCCCGTCCCACGCCCGGCCAGGGCGGCCTTGAGCGCGAGGGCGAAACGCGCCAGCTCGCCCCCCGACGCGATCGCGCCCAGGTCGCCGAACGGCGCGCCGGGGTTGGTGGAGATCTCGAAGGCGACGCGGTCGAGGCCGGCCGGCCCGGCGCGGTCCTCGCCCAGCGGCTCGACGGCGACCCGGAAGCGCGCCTTGTCCAGCTTCAGCGGCGCGAGTTCCGCCATCACGGCCTCGGCCAGCCGCGCGCCGGCCGCCCGCCGGACGCGGCTCAGCGCATCCGCGGCGGCGAGGTAGGCCGCCCGCGCGGCCGCGGCCTCCGCTTCGGCCCGCTTGAGCGCGCCCTCGGCGGACTCCACCGCCCGCAAGCGTTCGGCGAACTGCACGCGCAACGCCGGCAGGGCCTCGACCGCGACGCTCAGCTTCCGCGCCAGGCCGCGCAGGTCGAACAGCCGCTCCTCGGCCTTCTCCAGGCGGTCGGGCTCGAAGTCGAACGCCTGGGCGGCGCTGTCGATCGCGGCTTCGGCCTCGCCCGCCTCGACCAGCACCCGGTCCAGCGCCTCGGCGGCGGCGGCGAGGCGGCTGACGGCCGGACCGTCCGCGGCGGCGCCCGCCGTCACCGCCCGGTCGCGGGCGCGCTCCAGGGCGCGGATGGCCGAGGCCACCTTGGCGCCCAGCCCGTCGAAGGTGTCGCGCGCGGCGCCGATATCGGCCAGCGCCTTTTCGGCCGCGCCCAGGATCGCCCGCTGCTCCGCGAGTTCGGTCTCCTCGCCCTCGCGGGGATCCAGGCGGTCGAGTTCCGAGAGGCGGAAGGTCAACTCCTCGATCTCGGCGGCCGATCGGGCCACGTCGGCCCTCAGCGCCTCGACCCGCCCGCGGGCCTCGCGCCAGGCGCTCCAGGCCACCGCCGCCTCGCCCAGCGGGACGCGGAGCTCGCCATAGCCGTCCAGCAGCGGCCGGTGCGTGCGCGCGTCGAGCAGGCCCACGGTCTCATGCTGGCCATGCACCTCCAGCAGCGCCTCGCCCAGTTCCTTCAGCACGCCGACGCCGGTGGCCTGGTCATTGACGAAGGCGCGGCTGCGGCCGTCCGCGCTCAGCGTGCGGCGCAGGACCAGGTCCTCGTCGCGGGCGTAGGCCAGCCCCTTCTCCTCCAGGATGTCCCAGACGTGGTGGTCCGGCGTGGGGGCGAAGGCCGCGGTCGCCACCGCCTGGGCCGCGCCGCGCCGCACGAGGCCCGCATCGCCGCGCGCGCCCGTCGCCAGGCCCAGCGCATCCAGGATGATCGACTTGCCCGCGCCGGTCTCGCCGGTGAGCGCCGTCAGGCCCGGCCCGATGGACAGGTCCAGGGCCTCGATCAGCACCACGTCGCGGATCTGCAGACCGATCAGCATCGGGAGGACTGTCGCCGGGAATCGCGGCCGGTTGAAGGGCTCGCTAGTCCTTCTTCGTGAAGGGGAGCCGGAACCCCTTCTTCTTCCTGGGCGCCTCGGCCGACGCGGTCCGGGCCGGCGCCGGTGCAGCTTCCGTCGCCGTGGCCTCGGTGGTCGCCTCGGGCGCGGCGGCCGCCGTCGGGGGTTTCACCGTCTGCTGCTTGTCCTTGGTGAAGGGCAGCCGCATGAACCCGCGCCCGCCCGCCTTGGGCTCGATCGCGGGCCTGAGGCCCTTGGACGTCAGCAGCTTGTAGGCGTCGTTGTACCAGGGGTCGCCCGGGTAGTTGAAGCCGAGCACCGCGCCGTTCCGCTTGGCTTCCTCCAGGAGGCCCAGGGTGAGGTAGCTCTCGACCAGGCGGTAGAGCGCCTCGGGCGTGTGGGTGGTGGTCTGGTAGCGGTCGACCACGGTCTTGAAGCGGTTCACCGCCGCCAGCGTATCGCCGTTGCGCAGGTACCAGCGGCCGATGGTCATGTCCTTGCCGGCCAACTGGTCGTTGACCATGTCGATCTTCAGGCGCGCGTCCGAGGCGTACTCGGTGCGCGGATAGCGCTGGACCACGTCGCGGAGGCTTTCGAGCGCCTGGCCGGTCGCCGCCTGGTCGCGGTTCACGTCGACGATCTGCTCGAAGTAGCAGATGGCCTTGATGTAGTGCGCATAGGCCGCGGTCGGGTTGCCCGGATAGAGCTGGATGAAGCGGTCGGCGTCGCCGATCGCCTCGGCGTAGTCGTTCGACTCGTAGTGGGCGTAGGCCTGCATCAGGATCGAGCGGCGCGACCATTCCGAATACGGATGCTGGCGCTCCACTTCCTGGAAGTAGGCGACCGCCTGGGCCCACTGGCGGCGATCCAGCCGGTTGGCGCCGGTGGCGTAGAGCAGCTCGACGGGGCGCTCTTCGTAGGCCAGCCGCGGCTTGTTCTTCTTGTTGTTGGCGCAGGCGGACAGGGCCAGGGCGCAAGCCGCGGCCACGAGAACAACCCGGCTGGATTTGCGAACCAAGTACACCTTCACCTCAAGTCCGGCGCGGGCCCCCACGCGAGAGAGTCGGTATCTACACTACCGACTGTGGCGCGCAAACGGCGGCGGGGTCGCAGGCTCCGGGCGTCAGAGGCCCTGCCGGAGGCTCTCGACCTGCTGCTCGTGGGTCGCCTCGGGCTTGGGCAGGCTGAGCTGGTCCGAGACCATCTCCGAGAGCGACGGCAGGATCGAGCGGTCCACGCGGTGGCTGTCGCCCCAGAGGTCGGAGCGCATCAGGGCGCGCGGACAGTGGAGATAGGCCTCGCGGACCTCGACGCGGATGAGGCTCTTGGGGACCTTGCCGAACTCCTCGAACGTCCTGGCGAGCTCGTCGTCGACCACGAGCCGGGCCGAGCCGTTCACGCGATAGATGTCGTCGACGCCCGGGATCATGAACATGAGCCCGACCTCGCCCGAGCCCTCCGCGATATTGCGCAGCGAATCCAGCCGGTTGTTTCCGGGCCGGTCCGGAAGCAGCAGGCTCCTGCCATCTTCCGCCACGCGCACGAACCCGGCGCCGCCGCCCCGCGGCGAGACGTCGAGGCCGCCGTTCGCGCCGACGGTGGCCAGCGCCACGAAGGGCGAGAGCCCGATGAAGCGGCGACCGTGCGGGTCGACCCAGCCGATGTCCTTGGCGACCGTGAACTTGTGCGGCTTCAGGTACAGCGCATCGAGTTGCTCGGTGGCGGTCCGCGCCGAGGCGTCGTCAGGCATGGAAGCGTCCTCCCTGCCGGGATTAGACGACGATTGCGAACGGTTCGCAACTTCTACCTTCCCCGTTCACGGGGAAGGGGGACCATCGGCCGAAGAGCCGATGGTGGAAGGGGCGCGGCTGGACCCGGAGGCGGCTTCCGCCCCCTCCACCATTCGCTCTTCGCGACGCTCGGCGAACGGTCCCCCTCCCCCGCTGCGCAGGGGAGGTCAGACGGCTTCGCGCAGGTCCTCGACCAGCGTGGTCATGCGCCACGCCTCGGGGCGCGCCAGCAGCGCGCGGACGAGGGCGTTGTTCAGGCCGTGGCCCGCGCAGACGCCCTCGAAGCGGCCCAGGATGGGCGCGCCCAGGACGTAGAGGTCGCCGATGGCGTCCAGCGCCTTGTGCCGCACGAACTCGTCCGGGCGGCGCAGGCCCTCGGGGTTCAGGATCACGTCGCCGTCGATGACGACGCAGTTCTCCATCGTGCCGCCACGGGCCAGGCCCATGGCGCGCAAGGCCTCCACCTCGTGCAGGAAGCCGAAGGTGCGGCAGTCGGCCAGTTCCGTGCGGAAGGCGGCCTCGTCCATCGCCAGGTCCACCGTCTGGCGGCCGATTGCGGCGGTGGGGAATTCGATGGTGAAGGCCATCTCGAAGCCGTCGGCGGGCGTCAGCGTCGCACGCTTGTCGCCCTCGACCGCCTCGATCGTGTCGAGGATCTCGATGAAGGCGCGCGGCGCCTCCTGGGGGCGCAGGCCGGCGCGGTCCAGCACGCGCACGAACGGCAGCGACGAGCCGTCCATGATCGGCATCTCGGGCCCGTCGACCTCGACCACGGCGTTGTCGACGCCCAGCATGACCAGGGCCGCCATCAGGTGCTCGATGGTGGAGACCGTCACGCCGGCATCGTTGGCGATCACCGTGCCGAGCTGGGTCTTGCAGACCGCCTCGCCCGACACCGGGACGACGTTGTCGCGATCCTTGACGTCGGTGCGCACGAAGACGACGCCGCTGTTGGCGGCGGCCGGGCGCACGGAGACGCGGGTGTATTCCCCGGTATGGACGCCGATCCCGGCGAACAGCGCCGGCGACCTGACGGTGTGTTGGAACGCGGCCAAGGCGGACCTTCCTGCAATGCTGCGGCGCACGACCGCACCTTGCCCCCAACGCGCAGCTAAGCCGCTTGATGCACCGCAGCAAAGCACTTCGTGTTTCACAGTGTTTCGGCTCACGGAACCTGAACAAGAGCGGGCGACAACCGACTGATTCCACGCAGCTTTCGCGTCATCGCGTCGCCCGTGGGCCGGAGCCCGGATCCGCAGGTTCGCGACAGGTGTGGCGAACGCCTCACACCGCCGGGTAGAGCTGGGTCCCGACCAGATTCCGGGCGCGGTCGAGGACGCGGACCTGCACCCCGCGGCCGAGTTGCGCAAGCACGGCGGCCAGGCGCTTGGCCTGGGCCTCGGCGCGGGCGCCGGAGCGGAAGACGAGGGGCTCGATGCCCGCGGCCAGCACCGCCCAGCCGTCGGCGAGCGGCGCGACCCAGATGATGCGGCTGGCGTTCATATGGAAACCTCCCGGAGGTGGGCTCCGGGAGGTTCTAGCAGTCCGGGTCACGCCGCGGGGTGACGATTTCGTGGAGTTTTTCCGACCCCGATAACGGCGCTAGTTGGCCAGCCGCCGCAGGAAGGACGGAATCTCCAGATCCTCGTTCTGGTCCGCGACATCCTCGGGCGCCTGGGCCTCCAGCGGCTGGGCGCCGCCGCGGACCGGCGCCGGCGTGGCGACCGGACGCGGCGCGGGCGGGGCCGCGTCACGGGCCAGCGGCGCCGGGGTCGGGGCGTCGTAGCGCGGCCGGCCGCCGAAGATCGACAGGAACCCGCCGCGAGGCTTGCGGGCTTCGAAGACCGGCTCGGCGAACAGCGGCGCGTCGTCACCCTCCTCCGCCGCGGCCGGATCGACGATCCGGGTCACAGGCGCGGCGGCGGGCGACACCTCCGCAGCCACGGGCGCTGCGAAGATGTCGGGCTGCTCTTCCTCGCGGGTCAGCTCGGCCTCGAAGGCGGCCACCGCGGCGGCCGGCTCCAGAGCGGGGGCGTCTTCGAGGGCCGGTTCAGCCTTCGGCGTCACCGATGCGCGCAGGGGCTCGACCTGCAGCGAGCGGCGTTCGATCTTGGGTTCGATGGCGGCGATGGAGGCGCCGTCCATGCCGGTGGCCACCACCGAGACCCGGACCTTGCCTTCGAGCGTCGGGTCGAACGCGGCGCCGAAGATGATGTTGGCCTCCGGGTCGACCTGCTCCGAGATGGCGTTGGCCGCCTCGTCGACCTCCAGCAGGGTCATGTCGAGGCCGCCGGTGACGTTCACCAGCACGGCCTTGGCGCCCTTCAGCGAAACCTCGTCCAGCAGCGGGTTCTGGATGGCGTTCTGGGCGGCCATCAGGGCGCGGTCCTCGCCCGTGGCCTCGCCCGTGCCCATCATCGCCTTGCCCATCTCGGTCATCACCGTGCGGACGTCGGCGAAGTCGAGGTTGATCAGGCCCGGCAGCACCATCAGGTCGGTGATCGAGCGCACGCCCGAATGCAGGACCTGGTCGGCCATGCCGAAGGCCTCGGCGAAGGTCGTCCGCTCGTTGGCCACGCGGAACAGATTCTGGTTCGGGATGACGATCAGGGTGTCGACGTAGCGCTGCAGCTCGCTGATGCCGGCGTCGGCCAGGCGCATGCGGTGGCGGCCTTCGAAGTGGAAGGGCTTGGTGACCACGCCCACGGTCAGGATGCCGCGCTCGCGGGCGCACTTGGCGATGATCGGGGCCGCGCCGGTGCCGGTGCCGCCGCCCATGCCGGCGGTGATGAACACCATGTGCGCGCCGTCCAGGTGCTCGCCGATCTCCGGAATGCTCTCCTCGGCCGCGCTCATGCCGACTTCCGGGTGCGCGCCGGCGCCCAGCCCCTGCGTCACCTGCACGCCGAGCTGGATGCGCCGCTCGGTCTTGGCGAACTGGAGCTGCTGGGCGTCGGTGTTGCCGACCACGAACTCGACGCCCTCGAGGCCCGCCTCGATCATGTTGTTGACCGCGTTGCCACCGGCGCCGCCGATACCGAACACGACGATCCGGGGCTTCAGCTCGGTGGCCTTCGGCGCGGACAGAGAGATGGTCATGGGACGCTTCGTCCTTCCCCAATTTTTGCGGTCTAGCGCGCCTGACACCCCTCGCCCGGCGCACCCGGAGGTAACGATGCGTTAAGTACGCGCCGACACCCTTAATCGAGTGTTAACCGCATACATTGAGTCGGAAGCCGATCGAGCTTTGCCGAACAGGATTTTCCAGGGTCCCACCAAGGAACGTCCCGCGAATCAACAGTAACGCCGCGTCCGACTGACCCGGCCCCGCCGTGGCGAGCGTCAAGTCCGCCCGCCGCCTCACCCGATCGCGCCTGGGAGAGGCGCGGGCGGCGTCCTATATGGCGCGCATGATCCCGCTTTCCGTTCTCGACCTTTCGCCCATCGTGCAGGGCGGCGGCCCCGGTCAGTCGCTGCGCGCGAGCCGCGAGCTGGCGCGGGCGGCCGAGCGGCTGGGCTTCCGGCGCTACTGGCTGGCCGAGCACCACAACATGACCGGGATCGCGAGCGCGGCGACGTCGACGGCGCTGGCCTTCGTGGGCGACGGGACCGAGACGATCCGGCTGGGCGCGGGCGGGGTGATGCTGCCCAACCACGCGCCGCTGATCATCGCCGAGCAGTTCGGCACGCTGGAGGCGCTGTATCCCGGGCGGGTGGACCTGGGCGTGGGCCGCGCGCCGGGGACGGACCAGATCACGGCGCGGGCGCTGCGGCGCAACCTGGCCGGCGGCGTGGACCAGTTCCCTCAGGACGTGCTGGAGCTGATAGCGTTGCTGGACGACCCACAGCCCGGCCAGGCGGTGCGCGCGGTTCCGGGCAGCGGCTCGAAGGTGCCCGTGTGGATCCTGGGGTCGAGCCTCTACGGCGCGCAACTGGCCGCGGCGCTGGGCCTGCCGTTCGCCTTCGCCTCGCACTTCGCGCCGGCGATGCTGGACGAGGCGGCCGGGATCTACCGGCGGCAGTTCGCGCCCTCGCCCTACGGCGAGCGGCCGCACCTGATGCTGGGGCTGAACCTGGTGGCGGGCGAGACCGACGCGGAGGCGCGGTTCCTGTTCACCTCGTTGCAGCAGGCGTTCGTGAACCTGCACCGGGGCCAGCCCGGGCCGCTGCCCCCGCCGATCGACGACGCGGACGGGCGTCTGGCCGCCACGGTGGCGGCCGGCTCGCCGCTCTCCAAGGCCGTGGTGGGCGGGCCGGAGACCGTGCGCGCCGGGCTGGCGCGGTTCGTGGCCGACCACCGCCCGGACGAGATCATCGTCACCGCGCAGATCTTCGACCAGGCCCGGCGCATCCGCTCGCTGGAGATCGCGAGCGCGGCGCGCGACGCTCTGGCGTCGGCATAGCGAAGTCGCCGCGCCGCCGGCGTCAGCACCGCGCCGAGGCCTCGACCAGGCCCTTGTAGATGAGCTGGCGCACCAGTTCCTTCCCGGCGCCTGAGACGGCGACCGTATGGCCCGTCCGCTCGCCCACGACGTGGAGGGTCACGTTCGGGTTGGCCTGCAGCAGCGCGCGGTCTTCCGCCGAGGTCAGCGACGGCCAGGCCGCCCCCTCGCCGCGCCAGCCGTCGAGCCGCGCTCCGACGACGACGTCGGTGGGGACGCCGATGCCGGCCGCGAGATGGCGGTAGTCCCGGTCCTCCAGGCGGCCGTCGGCGTGGATGCCGAACAGCGTCGCGAGGAAAGCCTCCTCGCCGGTGCCCGGCGGGAGTTCGGCCAGGCATTGGCGGGCGAAGGCGATGAAGGGTTCCAGGCGCCCGGTGCGGAAGAACGGCTCGCTGGCGATCACGCGGGTGACCGTCGGGAGCGTGAGGCCGAGCGCCAGCAGGTTTCCGGTCGACGAGCCGAACACCACCAGCGGGCAGTCGCCCACCAGGCGCTGGATCGCCTCGCCCAGGCCCTGGGTCATGCCCGGCAAGGTCGGCCCTCCGGGGTCGGATTCGGTGAACGCGCTCCAGGGCGGACCCATCCCGGGCATATAGGCGACGAGCACGTTGACGCCCCGGAATTCGGTGACGAGGTCGTGCAGGTGGTCCTTGGTCGGAAAGGCCCCGTTGATCGCCACCAGCGCCGGCCGGCGGCGGCCGGTATGCACCTGGCCCACGAAGCCGAAGACGCCGCCCGAGGTGCGTATGTGCAGCAGATCCATGCGCCGCAGATAGCCCATCCGCCCGGGATGGCGCCACCGCGCGAAGGGCGGATCGGCGCGCGTCGGCTGATGCTGCTTGGCTTCGTCGGCGCCGGCGCGGCGATCCGGCGCCGAGGTGTCGCCGCCTAACCCGCGTCGGCGGCCAGAAGGCGGGTGCGGACGCCCAGGTCCTCGGCGGCCTTGGCCAGTCGCCTGTCCATCGTCACCAGCAGCAGGTCTTCGCGCCGGCATGCCGCGGCGTGGAGGGCGTCCGGGGCGCGTAGCATGAGGTCGAAGCGCCGGACGAAGACGCTGGCGAGCCGGACGTCCGAGGCCTGCAGGTCGAGGCCGTCCGCGGCGGCGGCGCGCCAGGCGTCGAAGTCGGCGAGCCGCGCCGCCGCATCGTCCCGCTCCAGGGTACCGGTCCGGACCAGGCGCGACAGCGCCGAGGCGACCTCCGCGGCGGCGAACTCGCTGATCACGAGACGCTCGTCGGCGCCGGCGATGAACGCATCGACGGCGGGGCTCGCGGCCTCCTCGATGAGGGTCGGCAGGATGGCGCTTGCGTCGAGGTAGGCGGTCACGCTTCGGCGTCTTCGTACAGTTGGCGCAGCAGCTCCACCGAGCTCAGGCCGACGCCCTTGCGACCCTGGCGGCGGGCCTTCAGCCAGGCGTAGGTGGCCGGCGGCGCCCTGCGTGACGCGGGCGTGAGCGGCCGCAGCTCGGCCACCGCCTTGCCGTGCCGGGAGATGATCACCTCCTCGCCTTCCAGGGCGCGGTCGATCAGGCGGGGCAGGCCGCTCTTGGCGTCCGCTACGCTGTATACCGTCATCGCGGCCTCCGAATTACGACCATAACCATAGTCATAATCTACCACATCCGCGAGACCTGTGGGCCATGGGCGGCGTCGGAGGAGCTCAGAGGTTGTCGCGGAGCCAGGCGGCGGCTTTGGCGACAGGGTTGGCGCGGGGGTCCAGCGGGGCGCGCTGGAGCTTGGCCGACGAGAGCTGCTTGGTCGACACGGCCTCGCGGGGGCCGAAGGCGGCGCGGTGCAGGATGCCGGCGCAGGCGGTGAAGGCAGGGCCGGACGCGGCGTCGGCGAGGTGGGGGACGCGGCGGGGGCGGCCCAGGCGGACCGGGCGGTCGAACACGCGGACGGCGACCTCGCGGACCCCGGCGAGCTGGCTGGCGCCGCCGGTCAGCACGATGCCCGCGCCCGGCTCGACCGGGGCGCCGGCGGCCTTCAGGCGGTCGCGCAGGAGTTCCAGGGTCTCTTCGACGCGCGGGGCGATGATGCCCTTCAGCAGGCTGCGCGGGGCGACGACCGGGCCCGCGCCGGGGTCGTCGCCGCGGGGCGGGGCCTCGATCATCTCACGATCCTCGTTGGCCGAGGCGATGGCGCTGCCGTGCAGGGTCTTGATGCGCTCGGCGCCGGCGATGGAGGTGGAGAGGCCGCGGGCGATGTCCTGGGTCACGTGCTGGCCGCCCACGGGCACGGTCTCGACGTGGACCAGGGAGCCGCCGCGGAAGACCGAGGCCGAGGTGGAGCCGCCGCCCATGTCGATGCAGATCGAGCCCAGGTCCATCTCGTCCTCCTCCAGCGCGGCCATGGCCGAGACGAAGGGGGCGGCGACGACGCCCTCGAGCTGGAGGTGGGCGCGCTCGACGCAGGCGCCCAGGGTGTTGAAGACCGTCTCGGCCACCGAGACGACCAGCAGCTCGACGCCCAGCCACTTGCCGAACATGGCGCGCGGGTCGCGCACGCCGCCCTGCCCGTCCACGGCCCAGGCGATAGGCAGGATGTGGATGGCGCGGCGGCCCGGCAGCTTGATCTGGGCGAGCGCATTCTGGATGGCGCGCACGAGGTCGTTGTCCGAGATCGGGCGCGCGCCGATGGAGACGCGGCCCTGCACGCGGCTGGAGGTGAGCTGGCCGCCGGCGGTGGCGATGGTGACCCCCTGGACGTTGACCCCGGCCACGTTCTCGGCGCGCTCGACCGCCTGGGCGATGGCCGCCGACGCCTCGTCGAGGTTGACGATGGCGCCGCCGCGGATGCCGCGCGACTGGACGTAGCCGACGCCGCAGGTGGTGAGCGTGCGATCGCCGCGCCGCACCCCGTCGGGCTTCATGATGAAGCAGGCCACCTTGGCGGCGCCGAGGTCGACGGCGGCGACCAGCCTGGGCGGCGCGAGCGCGGCCTTGAGGCCGTCGCGCCCGTCCTTGCGGGCGGTCTCCTTCTTGTCCGCCTTCTTCGCGGCGGCCTTGGCTTCGGGGCGGTCCATCGTCTTCAACATCGGGCGGCGGCTCTACTGGATGACGGTCGTTACACGCCCTCGGCGACGGGGACGCCGGGCGCGGCGGGGACGACGGCGCGAGGCCGCACCGCCACCATGTCGGGATTGCGCAGGTCGATGCGCTCGAACCCGAGCTCGAGGATGCGCGAGCGCAGGTCGAGTTGTTCGAGCTGGAGGAGCGCAGCCTCCTCCTCGACGGCGGGGAGCTGGATCAGCGAGCCGTCCTTGAGGCGCAGGTCCCAGCGGCGGTCGTCGACGCGGACCAGGGCTTCCAGGCGGCCCATCAGCTTCGGCCGCTGGGCGATGACGGGCAGGATCTCGCCCGCGTGCCGGGCGCCGCCGGCGCCGACCACCAGCGGCAGGCTGGCGAAGCGCGCCGGATCGGCCTCGCGGATCACCTCGCCCTGCTCGTCGATGACGACGCTGCGCCCGCCGTGCTGCCAGACGGCGAGCTGGCGGCGCTCCTTGACCGCGATCATCAGGGTGTCGGGCAGGAGGCGTACGACGCGGGCCTCCTTCACCCAGCCGACGTGCTCGACGCGGGCCTTGAGGTCGTCGAGGTTCAGGCCCAGCAACGGCTGGTCCCTGTAGACCGCGGCGGCCTTGACGATGTCGGCGGTGGCGAGCGCAGACGCGCCCTGGACGTGGACCGTCTTCAGGCGGAAGCCCGCCTCGCCGAACTTGCCGTCGACGCCCATCCCGACCGCGCTCGCCAGCATCTGGCCGCGGCCGCCGGTGGCCAGGGTGGCGGCCAGCGCGGCGGTGAGAACGCCGGCGGCGATGAGCAGGATCTGCTTCGGAGAAACCCTTGCCGTCCCGTTGGCCTCCGCCCGCTTCCCGCCCCTTGCCCGGGCCTGGGCCTTGGCGGGAGCTGCGGGGCTCTTACCCCGGCTCGCGACTCGCGATCCCCCCCGCACCGCCGCGGGCATAAGCGTCCTCCACGATCCACAGCACCAGCCGGTCGAACTCCACCCCGCCCGCCGCGGCCTGCTCGGGTACGAGCGAGGTGGGCGTCATCCCCGGCTGGGTGTTGACCTCCAGAAGGACCAGAACATCGTTAATGTCGTCATAACGAAGGTCCGACCTGGTAACGCCCCGGCAACCCAGCGCGGCGTGGGCCATCTCGGAGAGTTTCTTCGCCTTCTCAATGGCGTGTGGCGGAATTCTCGCCGGCACGACGTGCTCGGAGCCGCCCTCGCCGTACTTGGCCTCGTAGTCATAAAAGCCCGTGCGCGGCACGATTTCGGTCACGGTCATGGCCTTGCCGTCCATGACGCCGACGGCGAGCTCCAGGCCGCGGATGTAGGGCTCGATCATCACCTCCTCGCCGAAGGTCCAGCCGGGGGCGACGATCTCCTGCGGCGGGCGATTCGCGCCGTCGAAGACGAGGAAGACGCCGACCGAGGAGCCCTCCGCGTTCGGCTTCACCACATAGGGCGGCGGCATGACGTGGTCGCGGGCCGCCGCGTGGCGATCGAAGAGCCCGCCGCCAGGCACTTCCACCCCGGCCGCGGCCAGCACCGCCTTGGCCTTGGCCTTGTCCATGGCCAGCGCCGAGGCCAGCACGCCGCAGTGGGTGTAGGGCACGCCCAGGGTCTCCAGCACGCCCTGGACGCAGCCGTCTTCGCCCCAGGCGCCGTGCAGCGCGTTGAAGCAGACGTCGGGCTGGAGCTTGGCCAGCACCTGGGCCAGGTCGCGGCCGGCGTCGACGCGGCTGACCCGGGCGCCCAGGCGCTCCAGCGCGTCGGCGCACGCGCGGCCGGAGACGAGGCTGACCTCACGCTCGGAGGAGAGGCCGCCCATCAGGCAGGCGACGTGATGTCCTGAAAGCGGCTGGCTCATTTGGCCTCCGTCGCGGGCCTGGCCCGGAAGTCGATGTCGGAATTGGCGACCGTGTAGAGGAAGGCCGCCCAGACCGCCACGTTCTGGGCCAGCGCCGCCGGGTCGATCTTGTCGAGGGTGTCGTCGGCCGAGTGGTGCAGGTCGAAGTAGCGGCTCATGTCCTGGTTGAAGTCGACGAACGGGACGCCGTTGGCGATGAGCCCCGAGATGTCCGCGCCGCCGCCGGACGGCGCGGCGCGGCTGACGGTGACGTTCAGCCTGGGCAGGGACGCCTTGAACGCCGTCATCGCCGGATGGTCGGCCCCGATCCGCGGCAGGCTCAGGCTCCAGATGCGGCCGGCGCCGCCGTCGCTCTCGCCGGCGACGACCATCTTGCCGAGCTCGTCGCGGTGGGCGGCGAGGTAGGCGCCCGACGAGCCGCCCTGCTCTTCCGAACCCCACATGACGACGCGGATGGTGCGCTTCGGCCGGCCCTGCTGGGCCACCAGCCTGGCCGAGGCTGTGGCGATGGCGATGCCGGCCGCGTCGTCGATGGCGCCCGTGCCGGGATCCCAGCTATCGAGGTGGCCGCCGACGATCAGGATCTCGTCGGGCTTCTCCCCGCCGCGGATCTCGCCCGAGATGTTCCAGGCCTGGGCGGCGGGGTTCACCGACGACTGCATGTCGAGCTTCACGGTCACCGGCTGGCCACGGGCGGCGAGGCGCTCCAGCAACTCGGCGTCGGGCGGCGACAGCGCCGCGGCCGGGATGCCGCCCGGCGTCCCGGCGCCGGTGTGCGGCAGGCGGGTGTCGTCGGTGGAGAGCGAGCGGACGAGGTAGCCGATGGCGCCGCGCCGGGCCGCCTCGGCCGCGCCGCTGCGGCGCTGGACGCCAACGGCGCCGTAGCTGGAGCCGTCCTGGGTGCGGCCCATGGCCTGGGTGACGACGGCGATCTTGCCGGCGAGCGCGCCCGGCGGCTGGTCCAGCATCGCCTGGTAGCTGCGGAACACGGCGATCGGCGCGGTGATGCCGCCGGCCGGCGTGGGCGACGAGCCGCCCAGGCCGAGGATCGCCAGCTTCTGCGGCCACGGGTCGACCACCTCGGCGGACTCAGGCCCCCGCGACCAGGCGGGCGTGGCGAAGGGCTCGACCCTGATGTTCTCGAAGCCGAGCGCCTTCAGCTTGGCGACGCCCCAGTCCCTGGCCCGCGTCATGGCCGGAGACCCGACCATCCGGGCGCCCACCTCGGAGGTCAGCGACTCGGTCACGTCCCACGCGGTGGAGTCGGTCAGCGCCTTGTCGCGCACGGCGGCGGCCCCCGCGGAGAGGTCGCCCATATCCGACGAGGGCGCGGCGGCGGCCGGAACGGCGGCGGCCAGCGCCGCGGCGAGAGCTATCGAGGGGAGAATGCGCATGCCTCCGCGGTCCCACCGGCGGAGAGTCGCGTCAACCCCGCTGCTGCCGCCATGCTGTCAGCAGGATGTCGGCAGGATGTGGAGACGAAATGGAGCTCCCATGCCCGTCCCGCACGCCCTCGATGGATTGCCCCGCCCGCCCTGCGCCGAGCTGCTGGGCTGGGAGATCGTGGAGGCGCGGCCCACCGACGGCTGGATCCGCATCCGCTTCGAGGCCCGGCCCGAGTTCACCAACCCGGCGGGGTTCATCCAGGGCGGCTTCCTGGCGGCCATGCTGGACGACACCATGGGCCCGGCGATGTTCATCTACGGGGAGGGCCGGGTCTTCACGCCGACCATCGACATGCACGTGAGCTACCTGGCGCCTGCGCGGCCCGGCGCGCTCTACGGCGAGGGCCAGGTGATCCACGCCGGCAAGAGCATCGCCTTCCTGGAGGGCAAGCTGACGGACCTGTCGGGCGTGGTGGTGGCGCGGGCCACAGCCAGCGCGCGCCTGGTGCCGACGGAGAAGGCGCTGGGGACGGCAGCTTAACGTTTCGCCTTCTCCCCGAGCGTCATCCCGCGGCTTGTCCGCGGGACCCATGAACACGTGAGAGCGTGGTGGCCAGCAGCGTCGCCGCAGCGCCTCTTCTGCACCGTCGGCGCGTATGGGTCCCGCGGACAAGCCGCGGGATGACGTTCAAATTGAAGGAACTAGCTGATCCGCTCGATCAAACGCCCATCCGCATCCAGGACGAAGGCGTCGGGCATGTGGAGGCTACGCCAGAGGTCGTGGGCGTCGCAGTTCAGCTTCTCGCCCAGGTAGACGCTGAGGATGGTGCCGTGGGTGACGGCGACCAGCGGGGCGCCTTCGTGGCGGGCCAGCGTGGCGGCGAGGCGCTCGGCGGCGGCATGGGCGGTCTCGACGCCGCCCACCGGCTCGGACGGCTTGTCGAACACCGCCGCGATGCGTTCGCGGAAGGCCTGTTCCGAACCGAACGAGAGCTGCTGGCGCTTGTGCTCGTGCAGACCGGCGTCGGTCTCGACCGCGAGGCCCACGCGGTCGCCGATGATCCGCGCCGTCTGCAACGCCTTGGGTTCGGGGCTGGAGATGACGGCGGTGGGCGCATAGGCGGCGACGCGCTCGGCCAGCTTCGTGCAGCCTTCGCGGCCCTCGGGGCACAGCGGCCAGGTCGTCGACGGCGTGGCGGGGTCGATCGCCGGCCGGCCGTGCCGCACCAGGATGAGCGCCGCCCCGGCCACCTCAGGTCCTCCCGATCCGCTTGATCTCCCAGTGGAGATCGACGCCCGTCTTCGCCTTCACGTCGGCCCGCACGGCCTCGCCCAGGCCCTCCAGGTCGGCGGCGGTCGCCGTCCCGGTGTTGATCATGAAGTTCGCGTGCAGCGGCGAGAACATGGCGCCACCGTACAGCTTTCCACGCCATCCCGCCTCATCAACAAGTTTCCAGGACGAATGGCCCGGCGGGTTCTTGAACGTGGAGCCGCCGGTCTTCTCGCGGATCGGCTGCGTGATTTCGCGGCGCGCGGTGATCTCGTCGATGCGGGCCTGGACGGCGGCGGGGTCGTCGGGGCGGCCGCGGTAGGCGGCCTCGACCCAGACGATGTCGGCCGGCGCCTCGGAGTGGCGGTAGGCGTAGCCGAAGTCGGCGAGCCGCAGTTCGCGGCGCCGTCCGGCGCGGTCGTAGCCCCAGGCGGAGACGAGGACGTCCTTGGTCTCGGCGCCATAGCAGCCGGCGTTCATGGTCAGGGCGCCGCCGATCGTGCCCGGGATGCCGGCGTAGAACTCCAGCCCCGCGAGGCCGGCCTTGGCGGCGGCGCGGGCGACCGCGGCGTCGAGGGCGGCCGAGCCGGCGGTGATCGTGTCGCCCTCGACGGCGACCTGGGCGAAGGCGCGGCCCGCGAGGCGGATCACCGCGCCGGGCACGCCGCCGTCGCGGACGATGACGTTGGAGCCGACGCCCAGGACGGTGACCGGAACCTCGGCGGGCAGGCCCCTCAGGAACGCGGCGAGGTCGTCGGCGTCGGCGGGCAGGAACAGCAGTTCGGCCGCCCCGCCCACGCGGAACCATGTGAACGGCCCGAGCGGCTCGTCCCTCAGCAGCTTGCCGCACACGGCGGGGAGATCGTCGCGCCAGTCGCTCATAGGAGCCCCTCCCCCTTGCGGGGAGGGGTTGGGGTGGGGGTGTCGCCGCCGGCGCGCAAGGGACGCACCCCCACCCCCGGCCCCTCCCCGCAAGGGGGAGGGGAGCGCAGGGCCCCCGCTCTCATTCCGCCGCCCCCAGCGCTTCCAGCTCGCCGGGCAGTGCGTAGGCCCAGGCGGTGATGTCGCCCGCGCCGAGCAGGACGACGAGGTCGCCTGCCTTCGCCTCCTCATGCACCAGCCCCGCCAGCTCGGCGGGCGAGCCCAGCGGCAGGACGCGGCGGTGGCCGAAGCGGCGCAGGCCCGTGACGAGGCCGTCCTTGCTGGCGCCCTCGATCGGCGCCTCGCCGGCCGGGTAGACGTCGGCCACGATCACCGTGTCGGCGTCGGCGAAGCAGGCGCAGAAGTCCTCGAACAGGTCGCGCAGGCGGGTGTAGCGGTGCGGCTGGACCACCGCGATCACCTTGCCCTCGGTCACCGCCCGGGCGGCCTTCAGCACCGAGGCGATCTCCACCGGATGGTGGCCGTAGTCGTCGACCACGCGGACCCCGTTCGCCACGCCGGTGGTGGTGAAGCGCCGCCGCACGCCGCCGAACTCCTTCAGGCCCTTGCGGACGGCGGCCTCGTCCAGGCCCAGCTCGCGCGCCACGGCCACGGCCGCCAGCGAGTTCAGCACGTTGTGGTGGCCCGGCATGGGCAGGTGCAGGTCGGCGAAGCTGACCGGCTCGCCGTCGTGGGGTCGGATCACCACGTCGTAGTGAGCGCCGTCGGGGCCCATGGTGATGTTCTCGGCGCGCACCTCGGCCTGGGGGTTCACGCCGTAGGTCACCAGGCGGCGGTTCTCGACGCGCGCGGCCATGGCCTGGACCTCGGCGTGGTCGGTGCAGACCGCCGCGAAGCCGTAGAAGGGGATGTTCTCCACGAAGTCGCGGAAGGCCTTCTTCACCGCTTCGAAGTCGCCGTAGTGGTCCAGGTGCTCGGGATCGATGTTGGTGACCACGGCGCAAGTGGACTTCAGCTTGAGGAACGTGCCGTCGCTCTCGTCGGCCTCGACCACGATCCAGTCGCCGGTCCCCACCTTGGCGTTGGCGCCGTAGGTGTTGATGATGCCGCCGTTGACCACCGTGGGGTCCAGGCCGCCGGCGTCCAGCAGCGAGGCGATCATCGAGGTGGTGGTGGTCTTGCCGTGCGTGCCGCCGACCGCCACCGAGAACTGGAGCCGCATCAGCTCGGCCAGCATCTCGGCGCGGCGCACCAGCGGCAACCGCTTCTCGCGCGCGGCCACCATCTCGGGATTGTCGGCCTTCACGGCGGTGGAATAGACGACGGCGTAGGCGCCTTCGACGTTCGCCGGGTCGTGGCCCACGAAGATCTTCGCGCCCAGCTTCTCCAGCCGCTCGGTGTTGGCGCTGGCCTTCGCGTCCGAGCCCTGCACCGTGTAGCCGGTGCGCATCATGATCTCGGCGATCCCGCTCATGCCGATGCCCCCGATGCCGATGAAATGCACGGGACCGATTTCGAAGGGGACAGGGCGGCGGGTCGTCATCCGCGGAGTCCTAGGACGCTTCCCCGGCGAGCGGAAGTGGAGGCCGCGAAGCGGCGTCCTCCAAAGGAGCGACCGTGGAATTCGCGGAATACCGGCCCGGCGCCAGCGCGGATCGGAGGGGCGGGCGGCTCGCCGGCTCCAGGCGCGCGCAGTCCCTGGCATCGTCCCTCTTGCCGCGAGGCAGGCGCATCGGAACTCGCCCGCTTCGCGCAGGGATCAACCGGGCGCCGGTCCAGAGTTTATGTTCACTTTTTGTTCTTGACTTCAGACTCGGCCCGTGAGATGGTCTGCATGCTGAAGGTCTCGCGCTCGCGAGGACACCTGATCAACCCCCGATCCTTTTGCGGCTCTGCCGCATTGCACGGCTGCGCGCCCCGCGCGTGGTCGTCCTTTCCAGGAGAACGAGATGCCGCAGGAGACGCGCGACCGCGATCCGTATTGGGCCGCCCGCATGCGCATGACGCCCGAAGAGCTTGAAGAGATCCGCCGCCAAGCGAGGCAGACCGTCAACGATCGCGAGACCGCGGCCACACGAGGGCTGACGCCGGCTCAGGAAGCGTCACGCAGGATGATGCAGGAGGGCGGCGAAGCCGTCCGCCGCCTCCAGGCGGAGGTGCAATCTGAGATCGACCGCCAGATCGCCGACGCCGGCAGAGCCGTCGAAGGTCTGCACTACAGCGCGTTCGGTGGCCAACCTCCCGAGACGCCGAGATCGACGAATCCGGTGGCGCGATGGGCGGAAGGTCGAGTTGGTCGAGGGGGATATGGATGGATTGACCCCGCCCCCGAAGCCCGCGGGCGGTTGACGGACCAGTTGCCGCGAAGCGGCAGGGGTATCGGCGAATTCAAGTGCAATCAGTTCGTATGGGACGCTCTGGGCGCAGGTGGCTCCCCTGCTGGACGAATGACCGGAGGCGGAATTCCAGTGGCGAAAGACTGGGGAAATCCGTCGTCAAAGATTCCGGGTTACATGGCGGTCAACGACCCTCCCCAGCCTGGGGATGTCATCTCGAACGGTCATCACGTCGGCATCTATTCACCACTCCCGAATGGTCGTCCCGGCACAGTGTCTGCGGCATCTCCCCGGTCGCGAAATGGTGGGCAGGACGGCGGAGTCGTACACAACGATTGGGGCTTTCAAGGAACGGAAGGGCCAGTGACGGTGTGGCGTTCGACCATGGGACCGGCACGGCGATGAGTTGGCGGTTCGTTCTTGCGTCCGGCAGGTCTTCCGTGGTGCAGTTCCGTGCTGGTCGGGGATCGCGCGAATGACGGACGTGAGCGAGACCACTCAGGTTCGTCGTCGGGTCGCCGGCCTGCTGGTGGCCCCCGCCGCGCTCGTCATGATCTGTGCCGTGGGTGACGCGATCGCGACATCCCCGCCCATCTCGAGGGGTTCTTTCCCTCGCCTGTTCGTACTCGTCTTGCTTGCGTATGGCGGGTCGGCGGCAGCCGGAGGGCTGTCCTGGGCGGCGGCGCGGGTGCTCAAGCCGCCGCACCGCGCGGAAGTCGTCGTTCTGCTCCTGGCGCTCAGCGCGGCGGCCCTGGGAATCCTCGCCGCGCGCAACGCCGGGCAACGATCGTTCGGAGCCTTGCTCTTCGCGATCTCGTCACTGCCGGTCTCGATAACCTACTGTCTCGTCGCCGGCGTTCCTGCGGCCAACCTCGGCCCGATCCGCGAACGTCCCGGCCGCACCCTGGCGGCGGCCTTGCTGGCGCCCGCGACGCTCGTCCTGCTCGATCTGGTCCGGCACACCGGCTATCTGCAGGCGCCCGGGCACCTTGAAAAGTACTTCCCCGACCTCCTTACGACCGTGGCGTTGTACGCCTACGCGGCCTCGGCTCTCGTGGGCGCGCTGGCTACGGCGCTGCGCCTGCTGACGAAGGCGCCTCTGCGCGCAGGCATCGTCGTCTTGCTCTTCGCGTTGAGCGCAGCGCCCTTCGGTCTGCTCATGGGCGTCGAGTGGATGTATCGACCGATGTTCGCACTGCTCGCCGCCGCGCTCACTCTGCCGGTGTCCCTGACCTACTGCGCCATCGCCGGGATCAGGTGGCGCTGATCGCGACGGCTACCCGGCCGCCGTCCGCTCCACCACGTCGGCTAGGCGTTCGGCGGCGTCGGGGATGGCGACGCTGCGGCTGGCGGCGGCCATCCTGGCGAGGCGGGCGGGGTTGTTCAGCAGCACCGTCAGCGCCGAGGCGAGGCTCTCGACGGTGAGCTGGGCCTCGCGGGCGATCTCGGCGCCGCCGGCGTCGGCGAGGAGCTTCGCGTTCTGGCCCTGGTCGTCGTCGAGCGCGATGGCGAGGGGGACGAGGATGGCCGGCTTACCCGCGACGGCGAACTCGCAGACGGTGCCGGCGCCCGAGCGGCCGATGACCAGGTGGGCGTCGCGCAGGCGGCTGGCGATATCGCGGAAGAAGGGGGCGATCTCGGCGTCGACCAGGGCGTCGCGGTAGGCGCGCCGCGCCGTGTTCATGCTCTCGGCGCGGGTCTGCTGGACGATCTGCAGCCGTTTGCGCAGGTCTTCGGGCAGCGCCTTGATCGCCTCGGGGACAAGTTCCGACAGCAGGCGCGCGCCCTGGCTGCCGCCGGTGACGAGCAGGCGGACGGGGCCGTTGGGCTCGGGCGGCATGTAGGGCAGGTCGAAGAGCGCGCGGATCGGCGGGCGCACGGGGTTGCCCACCACCTGGGCGCGGCCGGCCACCTTCCCGGGGGCCTTCTTCAGCGTCGGGAAGGCGCAGGCGACGGTGCGGACGTGCGGGGCCAGCACGCGGTTGGCGCGGCCCATGACCGCGTTCTGCTCGTGGATCACGGTCGGGCGGCGGTCGAGGATCGCAGCGACCAGGGCCGGCGCCGAAGGATAGCCGCCGAAGCCCACCACCACCTGCGGCCCGATCTCGCGGAACACGGCGCGCGCCTGCAGCACGCCGCGGGAGACGGCGAAGCCCGCGCGGAGCATGCCGATGGGGTCGCCGCGCCGGAATGTCGCCGCCGAGAGGCCGATGCGGCGCTCGGCCGGGAAGTCCTGGGCCAGGCCCGCCACCCGCTCGTCGGAGGCCAGCACGATGCCCCAGCCCCGCGCGATCAGGGCCTCGGCCAGCGCCTGGGCGGGGAACAGGTGCCCGCCGGTGCCCCCGGCGGCGACGACGGCGATCCTACGCATGGGCGATCGCCCGCCAGAGCCCCTCCCCCTTGCGGGGAGGGAAGCAGGATGTGCGTCCCCGCCTCAATTGAACGTCCCCGCCTTGGCCAGCCCCTCGGTCGGGACATAGGCGCCGGGCCGGCGACGGGTGAGGGCCAGGGCGAGGCCCATGGTCAGGCCGCTCGCCAGCATCGAGGAGCCGCCGTAGCTGATGAAGGGCAGCGTCATGCCCTTGGTCGGCATCATGTTGAGGTTCACCGCCAGGTTGATGATCGCCTGCTGGCCGACGAGCACGAACAGCGCCGCGGCGGCCACCTGTTCGAAGGGATCGTTCAGCTTCATGGCGCGCATGAGGCCGCGCACCACCACGAAGGCGAACAGCGAGACGATGACGATGGAGAACAGCAGGCCGAACTCCTCAGCCCCCACCGAATAGGCGAAGTCGGTGTGCAGGTCGGGCACCTTGCGCTTCATGACGCCCTCGCCGGGGCCGCGGCCGAAGAGGCCCCCGGCCGCCTGGGCCACGGCGGCGGCGTCGACCTGGTGGGTGTCGGCCTTCTCGGGCGAGAAGAACCGGTCCACCCGGCTCTGCACGTGGGGGAACAGGAAGTAGGTGGAACTGAGCCCCGCGACGGCGACGGCGCCCAGCCCCATCACCCAGGAGATCGGCACGCCCGCCATCCAGAAGGCCGCGCCGAAGGCCACGGTGATCAGCACGGTCTGGCCCACGTCGGGCTGGATCAGCAAGAGGCCCACCGAGACGGCGAACAGGCCGAAGGCGATGGAGACGCCGGGCACGCCCTGCCCCTTCTGCCCCTCGGCGAACATCCAGGCGACCAGGATCACCAGCGCCGGCTTCATGTATTCCGACGGCTGGAAGGTGAAGCCGCCGAACTCGATCCAGCGGGTCGCGCCCTTGGCGTTGTGACCAATGAACGGCAGCGCGATCATCACCGCGATGGCGGCGATCCAGATGAAGAAGGCGGCCCGGCGGATGCCCTTCACGTCCAGCATCGAGACGCTGATCAGGATGGCGATGGCGCCGGCGGCGAAGACGCACTGGCGGACCGCGAAGTGGAACGGGTCGCCGATGTTCATGCGCATGGCCGCCGCCGGGCTGGCGGCGAACGAGATCACCACGCCGACGCCGATCAGGATCGCGACGACCCCCAGCATCCAGCGGTCGACCGTCCACCACCAGACGCCCAGCGGCGAGCGGTCGGAGCGCGGGAAGGCGTGGGCGTGGCTGTGGCTGTTCGGCGTCGTGGTGGTCATGGCGCGATCCTGAACTCGGGCAGCGCCGTGCGACGGCGGCGCGGAAGGCCTCGCCCCGCTGCTCGAAGTCGGCGAACTGGTCGAACGAGGCGCAGGCCGGCGAGAGCAGGACGATCGCGTCCTTGCCGCTGGCGTCGGCGTCCCGGAAGGCCGCCTCGGCGGCGGCCGGGATCGTGCCGCACTGGACGGTGGCGGCCTTGCCCTTCAGCGTCTGCTCGAAGGCCGGCGCGGCCTCGCCCACCAGGTAGGCCTTGATCACCCGCGGGAAGAGGTCGGCGAGGTCGTCGATGCCGCCCGACTTCGGCTGGCCGCCGGCGATCCAGTAGACCTGCGGATAGGACGACAGCGCCTGGCGCGCGGCGTCGGCGTTGGTGGCCTTGCTGTCGTTGACGAAGCGGACCTTGCCCACCACGCCCACGGTCTCCATCCGGTGCGCGAGGCCCGGGAAGGTCATGAGCGCGCGGGCGGCCACGCCCGGGTCCACGCCCAGGCCCTTGGCGGCGGCGAAGGCGGCGGCGGCGTTCTGCCAGTTGTGGCGGCCGGGCAGCGAGCGGGCCCGCTTCAGGTCGGCGACCTCCACCGTGCGCTCGCCCGAGGCGTCGTAGAGCAGGCCGTCCAGCACGTAGACGCCGCGGCTCATGGCCTTGCTGGCGCTGACCGGCACGATGGTGCGGCGGTTGGCGGCGGTGATCTCGGTGCAGATCTGCTGGCCCCAGGCGTCGTCCACGCCGATGACGGCGGTGTCGCCCTTGCCCTGGTTGGCGAGGATCCGCTTCTTGGCCGCGACATAGCCCTCCATGTCGCCGTGCCGCTCCAGGTGGTCGGGCGAGATGTTGAGGATGACGGTGACGTCGGCCTTCAGCGAAGACGTCAGGTCGAGCTGGTAGGACGACAGCTCCAGCACATAGACCGCGCCGCCGTGCATGTCCTCCAGGCCGAGGACGCCGGCGCCGATGTTGCCGCCGACGCGGACGTCGCGGCCGGCCTCGGCGCAGACATGGCCGATGAGCGCCGTGGTCGTGGACTTGCCGTTGGTGCCGGTGATGGCGACGACCTTCGGCCGCTTGTGTTCCGGCGCCGCGTTCACGGTTCGAGCGAAGAGCTCGATGTCGCCCAGGATCTCGACGCCGCTGTCCCTGGCCTTCGCCACCGTCCAGTGCGGCTTCGGATGCGTGAGCGGGACGCCCGGCGACAGCATGAGCGCGGCGAAGCCGGACCAGTCGGCGCTCGTCAGGTCGGTGAGCCTGAAGCCTTCGGTCTCGACGGCGGCGCGGGTCCTGGGGTTGTCGTCCCAGAGCGCGACCCTGGCGTGGCCGGCTTCGAGGGCGCGCGCGGCCGCCAGGCCCGTGCGGGCCAGGCCGAACACGGCGACGGTCTTCCCCTCGAATCCGCGGACCGGGATCATGGCGTCGCGCCGGCCCTCCCCTACCGCAGCTTGAGGGTGGCGAGGCCCACCAGGGCCAGCATGATCGAGACGATCCAGAAGCGGATCACCACGGTGGATTCCGACCAGCCCAGCTTCTCGAAGTGGTGGTGGATCGGGGCCATCAGGAAGATGCGCCGGCCGGTGCGCTTGAACCAGGCCACCTGGATCACGACGCTGAGCAGCTCGGCCACGAACAGGCCGCCGATGATGGCCAGCACGATCTCGTGGCGGGTGGCGACCGCGATGGCGCCGACCGTGCCGCCCAGGGCCAGCGAGCCGGTGTCGCCCATGAAGATCTTGGCCGGCGGGGCGTTGTACCAGAGGAAGCCCAGGCCCGAGCCCACCAGCGCCCCGCAGATGATGGCGAGTTCGCCCACGCCCGGGACGAAGTGGAGCTGCAGGTAGTTGGCGAAGACGTAGTTGCCGACGAGGTAGGCGATCAGGCCGTAGGCGGCCGAGGCGATCATCACCGGCACGGTCGCCAGCCCGTCCAGGCCGTCGGTGAAGTTCACGGCGTTGGCGGCGCCGACGATCACGAAGGCGCCGAAGGCGAGGTAGAACCATCTGAGGTCCACCAGCCACTGCTTGAACACCGGGAAGGCGACCGAGGTCAGCAGCTCGGGCGTCTCGGGCGGCTTGGCGGCGAAGACGATGATGAGGGCGACCGCGGCCATGGCGATCCCGGCCTCCATCGCCAGGCGCATGCGCCCCGAGACCCCGGCGGTCGTCTGCTTGGTGACCTTGGCGTAGTCGTCCATGAAACCCAGCAGGCCGTAGCCGGCGGTGACCAGCAGCACCGCCCAGACGTAGACGTTGGCGAGGTCGCCCCACAGCAGCACGCCGGAGAACAGGCCCGCCAGGATCATCACCCCGCCCATGGTGGGCGTGCCGGACTTCTCGAGCACATGGCGCTCGATGCCCTCGGCGCGGATGGGCTGGCCGCGGCCCTGCCTGGCCTTCATCCAGCGGATGAAGCGCGAGCCCATCGCGACCACCACCAGTTGGGCCGTCGCGATGGCCAGCACGGTGCGGAAGGTCTGGTACTTCAGCAGGTTCAGGACCGGGACGTAGTCGTGGGCCGCGAGCGTCTGCCAGAGCCAGTAGAACATCAGCGCGCCTCCCCGGACCGGGCGTCGGCGGAAGAACCGAGCGCGGCCAGCGCCTGGGCCACCTGCCCGGCCTTCGACCCGTTCGACCCCTTCACCATCACGACGTCGCCCGCGCTCACGGCCTCGGCGACGCGCGGCGCAAGGTCGGCCGCCGTTTCGGCGTAGCCGCCGCGCCGAGTCGGCGGAAGGGCGTCCCAGAGCGATTTCATCAGGGGACCGGCGCAGAAGACGAGGTCGACCCGTGCAGACGCCAGCGGTTCGGCCAGGCCGGCGTGGAAGGCGCGTTCCCCGGGGCCCAGCTCCAGCATGTCGGTCAGGGCCACGATCCGGCGGCCGGCGGCGGCGCGGGCGCCCAGGGTGGCGATCGCCGAGGCCATCGAGATCGGGTTGGCGTTGTAGCTCTCGTCGATGAGGGTGAAGGCGCCGCCGGCGACGGGCACGTCCGCCTCGGCCCCCCGGCCGGCCAGCGGCTCGAACGCGCCCAGGGCCGCCAGGCTCTTGTCGAGGTCGACGTCGAGGGCCTGGAGCATCAGCAGCACGGCCATCGCGTTCAGGCCCCAGTGCAGGCCGGTCTGCAGGATCGGGAAGTCCAGGGCCTTGCCGTCGAGGCGGGCCTGGACCACCGCGTGGTGCGCCGGAACCTGGAAGTCGATCAGGCGGGCGTCGCAGCGCGCGCCGGTCCCGAAGGTGCGGATCGTGGCGCCGGCCGCCTTCGCCGCGTCGGCCAGCAGGTCGAACCAGCGGTTGTCGGCGTTCAGGACCGCCACGCCGCCGGGCTCCAGCCCCTCGAAGATCTCGGCCTTGGCGCGGGCCACGCCTTCCTCGCCGTCGGGGAAGTTCTCGGTGTGGACCGGGCCGACCGTGGTGACGAGCGCGGCGTGCGGGCGGACGAACCGCGAGAGCGGCCCGATCTCGCCCGCGTGGTTCATGCCGATCTCGAAGACCGCGCGCTCGGTCCCCGCCGGCATGCGGGCGAGCGTCAGGGGCACGCCGATGTGGTTGTTGTAGCTCTTCACCGACGAATGCGCCGGGCCGGCGAGGCTCAGGCCCGCCATCACCGCCTGGGTCACCGAGGTCTTGCCGACCGAGCCCGTGACGGCGCCCCGCCTGGCCCGCGGGGCCCGCTCGCGCGCGGCGACGCCCAGCTTCTCCAGCGCCGCGAGGACGTCCCCGGAGACCTTCACGGCGGGCGCGTCGACGTCCTGGCTCACGAGCGCGCCGGCCGCGCCCTTCGCCATCGCCTGGGCGACGAACTCATGGCCGTCGCGCACGCCGGCCAGGGCCACGAAGAGGTCGCCGGGCTCCAGGGTGCGGGTGTCGATGGAGACGCCGGTGGCCGCGAACCCGCCCGCCTCGTCCCCGCCCGTCGCCGCCGCTATCGCCTTCGACGTCCAGAGCGGGTCAGCCATGGACCAGCTCCAGCGCCCGGGCGGTCTCGGCGACGTCGTCGAACGGGTGGACCACGTCGCCCACGATCTGGCCCTGCTCGTGGCCCTTGCCGGCCACGACCAGGATGTCGCCGTCCTGCAGCATGGCGGCGGCGGCGCGGATCGCCTCACGGCGGTCGCCGATCTCCCTGGCGCCCTTAGCCCCAGCGAGGATTTCTGCCCGGATCGTGGCGGCGACTTCAGTGCGGGGATTGTCGTCGGTGACGATGGCGACGTCGGCGAACTTCGCGGCGATCTGGCCCATCAGGGGGCGCTTGCCCTTGTCGCGGTCGCCGCCGGCGCCGAACACCACCACCAGCTTGCCGCGGACGTGCGGGCGCAGCGCCTTCAGCACGGTCTCCAGGCCGTCCGGCGTGTGGGCGTAGTCGACGTAGGCCTCGCCGCCACGGCCGCCGGCCCCGACGCGCTGGAGCCGCCCGGCGACGCCCGTCAGCTTTTCGAGGCCCGCGAACGCCTCCTCGTAGGTGAGGCCCGCCGCCTTGCAGAGGCCGGCCGCCACCAGCGCGTTCGACGCCTGGAAGTCGCCCGCCAGCGGCAGGCGCACGTCGAACACCCGGCCCTCGGCGCGGATCGACAGGCGCTGGCCGTCCGGCAGCAGTTCACGCGACAGCAGCTTCAGCGCCTGGCCCGTCTCGCCCACGCTCATCACCCGCTGGCCCGACACCACCGAGGCGGCGGCGAAGAACGGGAAGGCCTCGTTGTCGGCGTTCAGCACCGCGGTCGCCCCCCGCGGCATCAGTTGCTCGAACAGGCGCAGCTTGGCCTTCAGGTAGGCGTCCATGGTGACGTGGTAGTCGAGGTGGTCCTGGGTCAGGTTCAGGAACCCGGCCGCGTCCAGCCGCACGCCGTCCAGCCGGCGCTGGTCGATGCCGTGCGACGAGGCCTCCATCGCGAAGTGGGTCACGCCGAGCTGGCTGATGCGGGCCAGGAGCTCGGCCACGTCGCCGGCGTCGGGCGTGGTGAGGCCGGGCGGGGTGAGTTGCTCGACCGCCCCGTCGGGCCGCGAGACCGTCAGGCCCAGCGTGCCCATGCTGGCCGAGGCGTGGCCGGCGCGCGCGAAGATCTGGCGGCAGAAGTTGGCGACCGAGGTCTTGCCGTTGGTGCCGGTGACGGCGACGCAGGTCTGCGGCTGGCGGCCCCAGAAGTTGGCGGCGGCCAGCGCATAGCCGCGGCGCGGGTCGCGGCACACGACCGTGGGAACCGACAGGTTCAGATCCTGGTCGGCGATGACCGCCGCGGCGCCCGCCTCGACCGCCTTGGCGGCGAAGGTCGCGCCGTCGGCCTTCGAGCCCGGCAGGGCCGCGAACAGGAAGCCCGGCTTGACCTTGCGGCTGTCGGCGGTGACGCCGGTGATCTCCGGATCGACGCCCAGGTCGCGCTTCACGATCTTGGAGAGCCGCGCGGTCATCCGGCTTCGCTCCTTGCAGGAGCTTCGAGGGATTTGGGCCGAAGCCCTCCGAAGCCTTGGCGAAGGCGGGTCATTGGCCGTCGCTCGCCTCCGCGGAGACGGGTTGCTCGACCGGGACGGCCTGGGGAACGTTCGCACCCTGGCGCTTCACGCCGAGGAACGGGGCGATGCGCTCGATCACCCGGCCGGCGACCGGGGCGGCGGCGATGCCGCCGGTGGGGTCGATGCCCAGGCGGCCGCGGCCCGGCTCGTCCATCAGGATCAGCACGAAGTAGCGCTTGTCCTTCACGCCGCCCGTGGTCGGGAAGACCGCGGCGAACGAGGAGACTTGCTTGACGTTGCTGTAGCGGCGCGTGGCGGGGTCGTACTTGTTGCCGGTGCCGGTCTTGCCGCCGACGTAGAGGCCTTCGATGTTCGCCGACTTGCCGCTGCCGCCCGTGACGTTGGCGCGCATGATCGACAGCATCTCGAGCGAGGTCTTCTCCGACATGACCCGGGGACCATCGACCTTGGCGCCGGGTTCCAGCCTGCGGATGGTCAGCGGCACCAGCCGGCCGCCGTTCAGCAGCGGCTCGTAGGCGCGGGCCAGGGCCAGCGGGCTCACGTTCAGGCCGAAGCCGAACGAGGTCGAGGCGATCGCGTCCTGGTCCCACGTCTTCGGCGTCAGCGGCCGCGCGCTCTCGATCAGCTCCACCTTCGCCGGCGTCGTGAGGCCGAGGGCCTTGTAGTACTGCTCCATCCGCGCCGGGCCGACGCCCATGGCCAGGCGCGCCGTGCCGATGTTGGACGAGTGCTGGAACACCTCGACCAGGTTCAGGACGGCGTGGGTCGCGTGGTAGTCCTTGATCGTGCGGTAGCCGATCTGGAACGGGTGGGTGGCGTCGAACCGGGTCGAAGGCGTGGCCACGCCGGTGTCCAGGCCGATCGCCACCGTGAACGCCTTGAAGGTCGAGCCCATCTCGAAGATCGTCGCCGCGGCGCGGTTGGTCTGGGCGTAGACGCCCGCCCGGCCCGGCTTGTTCGGGTCGAACACGGGCCAGCTCGCCAGGCCCAGGATCTCGCCCGTGTGGACGTCGGTGACGAGCCCGACCGCGCCCTTCGGCTGGAACTCGGCGACCGACTTCCAGAGCTCGTCCTCCAGCGCGCCCTGCACGCGCAGGTCGATGGAGAGCGGGACCGTGCCGCTGCCCGTGGCCGCCTCGCGGATCTCGTCGTTGAACGCCGCCTCCGCGCCCGACAGGCCCTCGCCGCCGGCGTCGGAGAAGCCGATGATGTGCGCCGCGCTGGGCCCCAGCGGATAGACGCGCCGCTGCTCGGGCTCGAACGTCACGCCGGGCAGGCCCAGCTCATGCACCCGGTTGCGTTCGGCGGGGGTCAGCGCGCCCAGGACGAAGATGCGCCGCTTGCCGCGCAGCGCCCGCTCCAGCCGGTCGGCTTCGAGGTTGGGCAGGATCGACAGCAGGGCGCGGCGGGTCTCGTTCTGGTCCCAGATCTCGCGCGGGTCGATGTAGAGGCCGTAGTGCGTCAGGTCGCGGGCCAGGAGCCGGCCGTTGCGGTCGACGAGGTCGGCGCGCGAGGCGCCCAGGGGCGAGACGATGCCGCTCGCCTTCGCCGCGTCCGAGAACAGGGCGGCGCGCGTGGCGCCGTAGGCCAGGGCGAGGAAGCCCAGGCTGAACAGCACCAGCACGAAGAAGATGCGCAGGCGGGTGTCGTCCTCGGCGCGGCCCGAGGCGCGGGCGCGTTCGAAGGCGTGCTCCAGGCCCCAGATCCGCTCCGCGAGCCAGCGCGGCAGGCCGGCGCGGCCGAAGGCGTGCTGGCCCAGGCTCATTGCGGCGCTCCCGTCGGGGCCGGCGCCGCCGCCGGCTGGGCCTCGGCCACGCGCACCGGGGCGGCTTCATGCGGCCCGGGCGGCGGCACGCCGGGCGTCTGGTTCGAGGCGTTGAACAGTGCGGCGACGGGCGACGGCGCCTTCGCCTTCGGCGGCAGGCCGCCCACGGCCATCCGCGGCAATTGGGCGGGGCTCGCCTCGCGGTTGGCCGGCACCGCCTCCATCTTCAGGTAGGTCACCGCCAGCCGCTCGATGCGGCCGGGCTGCTCCAGGTGGGCGACCTCGGCCTGCAGCAGGCGGATGCGCGACGTCTCGGCCTTGATCTCGCGCTCGACGCTGGCGATCTCGGCGCGCTCGCGGCCCGCCATGGTCTTGGCCAGGTAGACGCCCAGGATCAGGGCGATCAGGAAGCCGATGCCGATCAGGTCGAGCAGCCGGAAGCCCCGCACCTTCTTCGTGAACACGCTCATCCTCCTACGCCCCTTCCGGAGCCACGAAGGCCAGGCGCCGCCCCCTGCCCCGCGTGGCCCTGGCGAAGCAGGGTCCAGGCCGGGGCGTCGGTGCGCACCGCCGCCCTCAGCTTCGCCGAGCGGGCGCGGGGGTTGGCCGCCACCTCCGCTTCGGACGGGCCGCGGGCGCCGTTGAAGAGCAGGCGGAAGCTGGGCGCGGGTCCCTGCGCCGCCGGCGGCGCATGACGCGAACCCGAAGGCGTCCGCCCCGCCCGCTCGCCCAGGAACGTCTTCACGATTCTGTCCTCGAGCGAATGGAACGTGACGACGCAGAGCCGCCCGCCCGCCTTCAGGACGCGTTCGGCGGCGGAAAGGCCGGCCTCCAGCTCGCCCAGTTCGTCGTTCACCGCGATGCGCAGGCCCTGGAAGGTGCGGGTGGCGGGATGGATCCTGGCGCCGCGGCGGCCGCCCAGCGCCTGCTCGACGAACGCGGCCAGCTCCAGCGTGCGGCTGAAGGGCTGCTCGGCGCGGCGCTTCACGATCGCGCGGGCGATGCGGCGGCTCTCCCGCTCCTCGCCGTAGACGAAGATGATGCGGGCCAGTTCGTCCTGTTCGGCCGTGTTGACGAGGTCGGCCGCGGTCGGGCCGTCGCCGCCCATCCGCATGTCGAGCGGCCCGTCGGCCATGAACGAGAAGCCGCGCGCCGCCTCGTCGATCTGCATCGAAGAGACCCCGAGGTCGAGGGCCACGCCATCGGCATGGCCCTCGCCGAGGACCGCGTCCATCTCCGAGAATCTCGCTTCCACCAGTCTGAAGCGGTCTTCCGGAAATCCCGCGGCGAAGCGACGGACCGTAGGGTCGCGGTCAAAGGCCACGACCTTCGCGCCTGTCGCCAGGATCGCGCGAGCGTAGCCGCCCGCGCCGAAGGTGCCGTCCACGATCACGTCGCCGGTCTTGGCGGCGAGGTTCTCGACGGTTTCGTCGAGGAGGACGGAAATGTGAGGTTTGCCGGGGGCGCTCATGCGCCGCCCCCGAGCCGCGCGGCGCGCTGACGCACGCGCATGTCGGCGAGGCCGGTGCGGGCGCGCTCGCGGTCGGCGGCGCGCTGGGCGCGGTAGGCGTCGCGCTCCCAGATCTCGAAGCGGTCGCGCAGGCCGACGACGGCGACCCAGTCGGTGATGCCGTACGGCTCGCAGAGCCCCTCGGGCAGGGTGATGCGGCCGGCGGTGTCGAAGGAGAGCTTCTGCATCTCGCCGAAGACGTTGCGCTCGATGGAGTCCCGCAGCTCGTCGCCGAACTCCAGCTCGTCGGCGACCGCGCCGTAACGGTCGAACAGGGCCTGGCCGCCGCCTTCGATGCAGTCCGAACGGATGGACGGGAAGACGAAGACGCCGTCCGACGAGAGCGCGGCGCGGTACTCCTGCGGCACGACGATGCGCCGCTTCGCGTCCAGCTGCTTCTCGAACGTCGAGAGAAACATCTCTCTGAACCAGCCCCCTGCCATTCCCCGGCTATCTGGAACCCGCGCCCGACCCCGCGTTCCGACCGACGAATTGCAATTGGGTTAACATGGGACTGAGTGGGTTTCAATGACACTAACTGACTATTTGAGCCAAAACAGAGGTGTCCAACGGTCGCATGGTTAATCCGCAAGGGTTATCCACAGAACATACTTGGAACCTACCTCCCCTGCGCAGCGGGGGAGGTGCGGTCGGGGAGCGTGGATCAGACGGCCTGTAAGCCGGGTTCTGTCCGCCCCCTCCGCGAAGAGCGGGCGTGACGGTCATTCCTCTGGACCGGCCGTTGCCGGCCGGTTCTCGCGACCTACCCGGACCCCTCGGAGCGGCGACGCTCCTACCCTCCTTCGCCGAGGCTAAGGAGGGCGCGGGATCCCTATTCGGTCTTGCTCCTGGCGGGGCTTGCCATGCGGCCCCTGTCACCAGCGGCCCGGTGGGCTCTTACCCCACCCTTTCACCCTTCCCTTCGCCGGAGCGAAGGCGGTCTGCTCTCTGTGGCGCTATCCCTGGGGTCACCCCCGGTGGGCGTTACCCACCGCCATGTCGTCGTGGAGCCCGGACTTTCCTCGACGCCCGAGAGCGCCGCGACCGCCCGGCCGTCTGATCCGGGGGCATATGTAGTGAAAAAGAGGGACACACACCATTTTTCGCGGCGACAACTGGGCTTTTCCGCGCGCGATGGATGCGAAAAATGGTGTGTGTCCCTCTTTTTCACCCCGCGAGCCGCAGCAGCGCGATCAGGCGCGCGCGGGTCTCGCCGTCGGCCATCCCGTCCACCCGCTCCGGGCGCCAATGCCGCTGGAACGCCCTCACCACCGCGGCGGTGTCGGCGTCGAACTCGCCCGAGGGCGGCAGGTCGTAGCCCAGGCGGGTGAATCCGGCCTGCAGGGCGAAGACGGCGGCGCCCGCCTCGCCCTCGCCGATCGGCGCGCCAGGGGCGGATGGCGCTTCGGCCCAGAGGCCATGGCCCGCTTCGGCGAGGCGCTTCCACGGGAAGAGCTCGCCGGGGTCCTCCTTGCGGGCGGGCGCGACGTCGGCGTGGCCGACGATGTCGCGGTCCTCGATGGCCCAGCGGGTGCGGATGTCGGCGACCAGCTCGGTCACGGCGGCGACCTGGGCCTCGGGAAAGGCGCGGTAGCCCCACTCGTGGCCCGGATTCACGATCTCGATGCCGATGGAGTCGCCGTTCACGTTGCGCCGGCCCCGCCAGAACGAGACGCCGGCGTGCCAGGCTCGCCGTTCCTCGGCCACCAGGCTGAAGGTGCGGCCATCCTCCTCGACGACATAGTGCGCACTGACCCGCGCGTCGGGGTCGCGCAGGCGGGCGATGGCCTCTTCGCCCGACTTCATGCCGGTGTAGTGCAGCACGAGAATGGACGGCGGCGCGGTGCGGGCGTCGAAGTTCGGCGAAGGGGCCGCGATCACGTCCATCAGTTCCGGTTCCTGAGCGCGAGCAGCCGGGCCATGACCTGACTGCCCCTGAGCGAGATGATCAAGACGCCGGCCAGCGCCAGCGCGCTGCCGACGATGTGGCGCGGGCCGAACGGGTCGTGCAGCAGCAGCACGCCGAGCGCGATCGTCTCCAGCGGGGTCACCAGGATCAGCGCCGCGATCAGGTTGGCCTCGTACTTCTGCAGCAGGGTCACGTAGAGCGTGTGGGCGCCCACCGAGACGATGAAGGCCGAGAACAGCACCGCCGCCAGGAACGGCCAGCCCGCATCCAGCGCGATCCGCACCTGCCCCGGCTCGAAGATCGCCGAGAGCGCCGCCAACGGCACGAGGGACACGAGCCCCACCCAAGCCTGGAAGGTGATCGGCCGCATGCCCTCCATCTGCTTCGTCAGGATCACCCCCACCGACGACATCAGCGTGGCGCCGGCGATCAGCATCAGCCCGGTCGAGAGCGCAAGGCCGTGCGGGTCGTACATCACCGTCAGCACGCCGGCGAAGGTGAGTGCGATCCCCAGCGCGCGGCGCCAGCGCACGCGTTCGCCCAGGAACATCATCGACAGGATCAGCGTCATCGGCATGCCGAGCTGCAGCACGACGGCCGCGGCCGACGGCGTCGCATACTTCAGGCCCACGAACATCAGGCCGAAGTTGCCGCCGCCCATCAGGAAGGCGGTGAGGATCAGCCGCCACGTGGGCTTCGGCGCCGGCCGCAGGAACGGGACCAGGCAGGCCGCCACGATCAGGAACCGGCACGCCGCATAGAACAGCGGCGGCACGTCGAGCGTGCTCACCACATACTTCGAGACGATGTTGTTCACCGCCCAGACCAGGCACATGGCCATGAGCAGGGCGAAGTCGCGGAAGGCCATCGCCGCCCCGGTTAGGGCGCGCCGCGCCGGGCGGCAACCACGGTGTGGCCGCCGCCGCCCCGCGCGACGGTCAGCGCCGGCGCGTGAAGCGCAGCGCCGTCAGCGTGTCCGAGAACCCGACGACCTTGTTGTCGACCAGGCCGCAGGCCCTGGCGGCGGCCATGACCTCGACGTCCTTCACCGTGGCGGCCTTGCCCTTGCGAGAGACGACCCAGAGCGCGCCCTTCTCGGCCAGGGCCGGGACGAGGCCGCCGATGCGCGCGAGTTCCTCGGCGCTGTCGGCGGCGTAGAACAGGAGGTCGAGGCCTTTGGGATCGTCGACCAGCAGCGCCTCACGCGCGGCCAGCTCGCCCGCGAAGGCGTCGTCCGCGACGCCCAGGACGGCGACGCGCATGCCGGCCTTCACGCCGATCTTGTCGAGCCGGCCTTTGGGGTTGGCGATCGCATCGGCCCAACTCGCGGCCGGCTTCTCGCCGAGCGTGAACCGCGAGCCGTCGGCCAGCACCAGTTCGCCGCCTTCCGCGCGGACGCCCTTCAGCCCCTCGCCGTCCCAGACGCGCCGCCGCGCGCCCCGGAACACCAGCTTCGGAGCCTCGTACTGCAACCGGCCCTCGTCGGCCCCGTCGGCGAACCGCGCCACGACCTGTGCGTCCTTGCCCATGGCGAAGGTGTGCCGCGTCCACAAACCCCTGTCATCCCGGTTTCGCCGCAGGCGAAGACCGGGACCCAACCGTCCGGTGCGTCGATGTTAGGGGCGGCCCCAGCGGTCGGGCCATGCTGGCCAGCTCAGAGCACCGGACGGTTGGGTCCCGGTCTTTGGCTTCGCCAAAACCGGGATGACAACGCGTTGGAAGCCTACGCCGCCTGCCCCAGGCTCAGGAACTCGTACCGCGCCAGGTGGTGATCCACGGAGCCGAAGGCCGTCTCGATCATGGTGGCGCGCTTGAAGTAGTGGCCGATGGCCATCTCGTCGGTCATGCCCATGCCGCCATGGAGCTGGATCGCGTTCTGGCCCACGAAGCGGCAGGCCTTGCCGATCTGCACCTTGGCGGCCGAGACGGCCTTCGCGCGCTCGGCGTCGTCGGTGACCTTGATGTTGGCCATGTAGGTCATCGACACGGCCTGCTCGACGTTGATGAACATGTCGACCATGCGGTGCTGCAGCACCTGGAACGAGCTGATCGGCACGCCGAACTGCTTGCGCTGCTTGGTGTACTCCAGCGTGCCCTCGTGCAGCTTGCGCAGCACGCCGCAGGCCTCGGCGCAGGTGGCGGCGATCGCCTCGTCCACCACCTTCTCGACCAGCGGCAGGCCGTTGTCGGCCGGGCCGATCAGCGCATCGGCGCCCAGGCTCACGTTCTCGAAGTAGACCTCCGAGGCGCGATTGCCGTCGACGGTCGGGTAGTCGCGGGTGGTGACGCCCTTCGCGCCCTTCTCGACGATGAACACCGAGATCCCCTGCGCATCGCGCGGCCCGCCGGCAGTGCGGGCGGTCACGATCAGGTGGGTCGCGAACGGGGCGCCGAGCACCACGGCCTTGTGACCGTTCAGGACCCAGCCCGCGCCGTCCTTCTTCGCCGTCGTTTCCAGGGCGGCCAGGTTGTAGCGGCCCTTGGGCTCGGCGTAGGCGAAGGCGAAGATGTTCCTGCCCTCGATGATCCCGCCGATCAGGTCGGCCGCGCCGGCGTGGCCCGAATGCTTCAGGAAGCCGCCGCCGATCACCACCGTGCCGAGGTAGGGCTCGACGACCAGCGCCTTACCGAACTCCTCCATCACGACCATGTTCTCGATCGGGCCGCCGCCCAGGCCGCCCAGCTCCTCCGGGAACGGCGCGCCCAGGATGCCCAGCTCCTCGGCGAAGGCCTTCCACACCTCGGGCCGCCAGCCGGGCTCCTTGGTCACCACGGCGCGGCGCTTGTCGAAATCGTAGTGGTCGGCGAGGTACGCCGCCACCGTGTCGCGCAGCATCGACTGTTCTTCGGTGAAGCTGAAATCCACGGCGGTCTACTCCTTCTGCTCCCCTCCCCCTTGCGGGGAGGGGCCGGGGGTGGGGGTGTCCGCGCTGACCCGCTCGAGGATGACGCGGACGATGTCTTCGGGATGGTCGTTGTTCCGGAACCGCATAACCCGGTAACCGCGGGCTGTCAGCCATGCCTCACGGTCAAGGTCACGCGCGGCGACGGATGGAAGGTCGTGAATGCCGCCCTCGACCTCGACGACGAGCCGATGCCGATGGCAGGCGAAGTCCACCACGTACGGGCCGAACGGGACTTGGCGGCGGAAGTGCAGATCGGTCTTGCGCAGAACCTTCCACAGGTCGCGCTCGGCGTAGGTCGGCGCGCGCCGCATCCGCCGGGCGGCGCCGGCCGCGCGGTCGGATTTCAAGATCGCGCCTGGCGCTCGGTCCAATGCTCCCATCCCCCTTGCGGGGAGGGGCCGGGGATGGGGGTGCTGATCCCACCTCACCGTATACACCCCCACTCCCCGACCCTCTCCCCGCAAGGGGGAGAGGGAGTTATAGCCCCAGCACCGCCTTGGCGATGATGTTGCGCTGGATCTCGTTGGAACCGCCGTAGATCGAGGTCTTGCGGCCGTTGAACATCTCGCCCGCCAGGCCGTCGGCGTAGTCGGGGCCCACGGTGGCGTTCGAGCCCGACAGGTCGCGCAGGAACGGCGCGCCGTAGTGGCCCACGGCCTCCAGGGCCAGTTCCTGCAGGCGCTGCTGGATCTCGGTGCCCTTGATCTTGAGGATCGAGCTTTCCGGCCCCGGGCCCTTGCCGCTCGACTCGCCGGCCAGGGTGCGCAGTTCGGTGAACTCCAGCGCCGTCAGGTCGATCTCCAGCTCCGCCACCTTGCGGCGGAAGAAGCCGTCGGCCAGCAGGGCGGAGCCCGTGTCGCTGCGCTCGGTGTTCGCGATCGTCCTCAGCTTCTCCAGGTTGCGCTTGGAGCGCGCCACGCCGGCGATCCCGCTGCGCTCGTGCGCCAGCAGCGCCTTGGCGCAGGTCCACCCCTGGTTCTCGTGGAAGATGCGGTTCTCGACCGGCACCTTCACGTTGTCGAGGAAGACGTCGTTGACCTCGTGCCCGCCCTCCAGGGTGATGATCGGGCGCACGGTGATGCCGGGCGTCTTCATGTCGACCAGCAGGAACGAGATGCCCGACTGCGGCTTGGCGTCGGGGTCGGTGCGGACCAGGAAGAAGCCCCAGTCGGCGTACTGGCCCAGCGTCGTCCACGTCTTCTGGCCGTTGACGAGGTAGTATTCCTTGCCGTCGTCGCCGGTGATGCGCTCGGCCTTGGTCTTGAGGCTGGCCAGGTCCGACCCGGCGCCCGGCTCGGAGTAGCCCTGGCACCACCAGACGTCGCCGTTGTAGATGCCCGGCAGGAAGCGCTGCTTCTGCTCGTCGGTGCCGAAGGTGTAGACCACCGGCGCCAGCATCGACATGCCGAACGGCAGGATCGGCAGGCAGTCGGCGCGCGCGGTCTCCTCCGACCAGATGTACTTCTGCGTGGGCGTCCAGCCCGTGCCGCCCAGCTCCTTCGGCCAGCCCGGCGCGACCCAGCCCTTCCTGGCCAGCACCTTGTGCCACATCAGGTACTCGTCCTTGGTCAGCGGACGCCCCTCGTCCTGCGCCTTGCGCAGCGCGGCCGGGTAGTTCTCCGCGATGAAGGTCCGGACCTCTTCGCGGAAGGCGTTCTCCTCCGGGGTGAAATCGAGGTTCATGGCCGTCCTCCGTGCCAGGCGCGCGAGCTTACGCCGTATCGCTGCGAGCCTATACGCGGGGACGCGCCGACGGAAAAGATGACGCTTGCGTCAAGGTAAGCGTAACGTCGGTTCAGCGCTCAGTTCGGCGCAACGAAGCGGATCGGGATGCGCACTGTGCCGCCTTCGACGGACTGGCTCTGCGCGGTCGTCGGCTGCATCTGGAAGCGTCCCGCCAGCTTGAGGGCCGCCGCCCCGAAGCCCGCGTCGACCGGCGTCTCGCTCACGACGACGCAGTCGGCCAGGCGCCCGTCCTTCGCGACGACGCAGGATATGATCGCCTCGCCGCTGACGCCCTCACGCGCCGTCTTTTCGGGGATGACCTGCGCGACATCCGAGCTGGTCGGCCTGCGAAGCCACATCGGCGGCGTCACCGTCGTCGGGGTGACAATGGGAGGTCCGTCGCCGATGAACTTGACCGGCAGCAGGATGCGCCCGGCCGGGCGCGGTGTGGACGGGAGCGTGGTCCCCTGCGCGAACTCGACGGCAGCCTGGAACGCGGCCTCGCTGTAGGTCCGGGCCTGCGCGTCATGGCAGTCGTCGAGACGCACGTCGCGGTAACGGCAGTTCAGTTCGACGGTCACACCCACAAACGCCTCGTTACGGACCGTCGACGGGGCTGCGGCCATATCGACGGGCAGCGTGAACCGGACGGGGATGCGGATCGAACGGCCCGCGACCGCACTGCCATCCCGCGCCCGAGGCTGCATCCTGAAAAGCCGGCTGAGCTCGATCGCCGCGGCGCCGGCACCGGCGGGCTCTTCCGCCGGGGTCGTGCAATCAGTGAGCGTCCCCTTCTCCGTGACGCGGCAATAAAGGACGGCGCGCGCGAACAGCAAGGCGTCCATCGCCGCTCTCGGATAGGCCTTGGCCATGTCCAAGCCGTTGGGTCTACGAGTCCAATTCGGGTCGGTCACCGGCGGGGCGGGCAGCGGCGCAGGCGCACTGGCCTGCAGCATCACCGCCACGATCATTACAGTCATCGTCGCGCCTCCCCGAGCAGAACCTTAGGGTGGAAGGCGCCGCGGGCTCAATCCTCGTTCGTCACGAGCTGGAACAGGATCGGGGTGCGGATGCATCGGCCGGCGACGGCGCTGCCGTCGGGAGCCCGCGCGGCCATCCTGAACAGCGGCGCCAACTCCAGGGCCGCGGCGGCCAGGGCGATCAGGTGCAGCATTTCGCCGCGTGAACGTCGCTACCGGTTGGCGCGCAGCTCCACGACCATCAGCACGCGCGTGCCGGCCTTGATGTTGGCGGGGGCCTTGGCGCGGAGCGCGACCGGGCCGGCCGCCGCGAACAGGTTCGTGCCGGCGGGGCGCGCGTCGACCACCACGCAGTTGTCGAGGCCGTGGTCGTCGCGGACGCGGCAGTTGAAGGCGACGTTCCCGACGCGGCCTTCGTCGTCGTACATCACCGCCGTCTCCAGCTTGGCCCTGGTCGGGTTCAGCCAGCGGATGGGGAAACGCACGTTGCGGCCCACCGTGCTGGCGCCCGACGGGCTCCTGAGCGGGAGCTGGAACTTGTCGGCCACCGCAAGCCCCGCCGCGCCGAACCCCGGGGCCGTCTCGCCGATCGTCACGCAGTCGCCGAGCGCGCCCGTGGCGCCCACCGTACACTCGACGGTGGCCGATCCGGCGAAGTTGGCGGCCAGCGCCTCGGGCGGATAGGCCCTGGCCATGTCCTCGGCGGTGGGCGTCCGGCTCCAGGGCGGCAGGTCCGCGGTGGACGGCGCCGGGCGATCCGCCGCGGCCGCGCCTTGCAGGAACAGGGCGGCGAGAAGGGCTGCGCTCATCTTTCTCCCCCACGTGAGAAAACAGCGGTCGGGAAACTGAACCCTGAGGATGGGAGTTGGCAACCTTGCCTCCGCGGCGCCGAGCCGCCACAACCCCCGCCTCCATGCCCCGCATCGTGACCTACAACGTCCACCGCTGCGTCGGAAACGACCGTCGCCTCGACGTGGGCCGCATCGCCGACGTGCTGGCGTCGCTCGACCCCGACATCGTGGCGTTGCAGGAGCTGGACGTGGGCCGCCGGCGCACGGGCGGCGTCGACCAGGCGCACGAGATCGCGCAGCGGCTGGACATGGCGCACCACTTCCACCCCGCCATGCAGGTCGAGGAGGAGCGCTACGGCGACGCGATCCTGACCCGCCTGCCCGAGCGGCTGGTGAAGGCGGCGACCCTTCCGGGCTACGAGCGCATGCGCGCCCTGGAGCCGCGCGGGGCGCTGTGGATCGAGGTCGAGGTCGACGGGCGGCCGCTGCAGATCATCAACACCCACCTGGGCCTGGTGCCGCGCGAGCAGCAGATCCAGGCGGCGCACCTGGCGGGGCCGGCGTGGCTGGAGCATCCCGACTGCCGGTGGCCGGCGATCCTGCTGGGCGACTTCAACGCGACGGCGAGTTCGGTGGTCTACCGCACGCTGACCCGGCAGCTCCGCCCGGCCCGCAACCTGGCGCGGCGCAAGCAGCCCTCGTCGACCTTCCCCTCGCCGCTGCCGGTGCTGCGCATCGACCACCATTTCGTGAGCCCCGGGATCGAGGTGGAGGACGTGTTCGCCCCCTTCGATCCCCCCTGCCGCGTGGCCTCCGACCACCTGCCGCTGGTGATGGACTTCGAGGTCGTGCGTTAGCGCCGGCGCCTCTGCTCACGTAGGCGGTTCCGGAACGAGGCGGTGCGGCTCGGAGGGGACAGGCGCGGGCGGCGCCTGAACCGCGACCTCCACCTCGGGCGCAGGAGCCGGCGGCGGCGGCGGCCCGAACGGGATCGGGGCCCTGGGCGTGCGCTTCAGCGCCACGGTCATGAAGCTGCGCCACAGTTCCGACGGCGCCGTCGCGCCGCTGATGCGGGCCATGGGTTTGGCGTCGTCGCGGCCCATCCAGGCGCAGCTCGCGAAGTTGGCCGTGTAGCCGCAGAACCAGGCGTCCTTGTAGTCGGACGTCGTGCCCGTCTTGCCGGCGAGGTCGTAGCCCGGCACGGCCGCACGGCCGCCGGTGCCCGCCGTCATCACGGTCCGCAGCATCCGGTTGAGCTCGCTCAGCGCCGGGTTCGCCACCGCCGGGACCGGCGCGGCCGCCCGCTTCTGGTAGATCACCTGGCCGCCCTGGCGGATGCGCTCGATGCCGTAGGCCTGCACGCGGTCGCCGCCGTTCGCGAACGTCGCGTAGGCCTGGGTCATCTCCAGCGGCGACACCAGCGTGGTGCCGAGCGCCATGGCCGGGTCGGTGTTCACCTGCGAGACGATGCCCACGCGGTGCGCGGTGGTCGCCACGGCGGGCCGCCCCACCTCGTCGGCGAGCCGCGCGGCCACCGTGTTCACCGACTTGGCGAGCGCGACCTCCAGCGTGATCGGGCCCATGAAGGTCCCGCTCTCGTAGTTGCTGGGCGACCAGCCGGCGATGGTCACCGGCTCGTCCACCACCGGCGTGTCCGGCGTGCGTCCTTGCTCCAGCGCCGTCAGGTAGACGAAGGGCTTCCAGGCCGAGCCGGCCTGCCGCCGCGCGTTGACGGCGCGGTTGTAGGGGGCGCTCGCATGGTCGGTCCCGCCGACCAGGGCCCGCACCCGCCCCTGCCCGTCCATGGCGACCAGCGCCGCCTGGTCCGTCGCCTGGGCCTTGTGGGCCGCCACCGTCGCCTTGGCCGCATCGCCCGCGGCGCGCTCCATCGCCGGGTCCAGCGTGGTCTCGACGGTGAGGTCGCGGGTCAGCTTCGGGACCATCTGGCGGACCTGGCCATCGACCCAGTCGACGAAATACTGCGACGCGCCGTCCGGCGGGGTCTTCCAGACCTTCGGCGTCTGCGCCTTGGCCTTGGCGGCCTGCGCCGCCGTGATCGCGCCCGTCTCGACCATGACGTCCAGCACCAGGTTGGCGCGTTGCAGGCACGCCTCCGGGTGGTCGATCGGGCTGTAGTTGGTGGGCGACTTCAGGACGCCCGCCAGCATGGCCGCTTCCTTCAGCGACAGCTTCGCGGCCGTCTTGTCGAAGTAGCGCTGGGCGGCGGCCTCATAGCCGTAGGCGCCGGCGCCGTAGTAGGCGCGGCTCATGTACAGGCCGAGGATCTGGGCCTTGGTGTAGGTGCGCTCCAGTTGCACGGCGTAGGCGATCTCGACCGCCTTGCGCTCGATGGTGCGGTCCTGGTTCAGGAACAGCAGGCGCGCGGTCTGCTGGGTGATCGTCGAGGCGCCGCGCATGCGGCCGCCGTCCAGCGCGCCCACCACGGCGCTCGCCATCCCGCGCGGATCGAAGCCGGTGTGTTCGTAGAAGCGCCGGTCCTCGATGGCCACCACCGCGCCCGGCACATGCCTCGGCAGCTTGGCGACGTCGAGCGGCGGGGCGTACCGGCCGCCGCGGACGCCGATCACGTCGCCGGAACGGTCCAGGTAGGTGACCTGCGGCTCGCGCTGGACCGGCGGCAGGCGCGGAAGCTCCAGTCCCGAGATCGAGAGCTGCATGGCGGCGGCAAGTGCGATCAAGGTCTGCGCTCAGCTCCCCACGGGTCCGGCCGTCCCGCGGGATATCTGTCCCGCGCCGCGGCCCGGGCCAACATAATTCCCGGTAATGCGGCGGCCGTGCGACGCATGCGGACCGCCCCTGCACGCGATCTGCACGCCGCTCAAGTTTCGTATATACAAAACGCTTGCAGGGCCGCGCCATTCTGTATATACACAATTCGTGGACGTCGAATTCGACCCGGACAAGGACCACGCCAACATCGCCAAGCACGGCGTGGGCCTCGCCGCCGCGGCCGACTTCGACTCCGGACGGCGGTGTTCTCGATCGACGAGCGCTTCGACTACGGCGAAGTCCGCGAGATCGCCATCGGCTTCATCGCGGAGCGCCTGTTCGTGCTGGTCTACGTCGAGACCGACACCGGCTCCGCGCCATCAGCCTCAGGAAGGCAGAACCCCATGAGCGACACCGCCATGCCCAAGAAGCCCTCCCCGCCTGAGGGGTTCGACGACAACCCGCCGCTGACCGAGGCGTTCTGGGCGAAGGCCCGCCCGGCCCGCGAGAAAGGCGCCGCCTTCATGGAGAAGGTGACCCGCAAGCCCGGCCGTCCGGCCGAGGGCGAGGCGCCCAAGTCGGCGATCTCGCTGCGCCTGGACACCGCCGTCCTGGAGCGCCTGCGCGCCGGCGGCCGCGGCTGGCAGTCGCGCCTGGCCGCCAAGGTGAAGCAACTGGTCGACGCCGGCGAACTCTAGGTGGTGGTGTCGATCTGGGGATTCCGGTGAATCGCGGGGATTTCGGCGACACGTCGTGTCCCCGGAATCTCCGGGGCGAGCGGTATTGACGGCCGACCGCCCGGCACGCCGCAGGCGTCCTCATTTTCGAACCACGAACCAACACGAAAAACACGAACGCCTCCGGGATGAACCCGCCGCCGGACGCACCCCCGGCCCGTTCGTGTCGTTCGTGTGGTTCGTGGTTGAATCCATGCGGCGCCGACGCGCCCCCGCCGCGCCCGAAGGCCCGCATCGCGCGGTCGGTGTTCTTCGGGGACATGATGCCGGACTGCCCCGTCGCCTCCCAGGAGCCTGAAGCGGCGGGGATAGGTATCGCATCCCCGAGACCACAGCGTCACATTCCCCAGAAGCGGCTGGCGATGACGCGTTCCTCCCTGCCGCAGGCGTCCCCATAGATGGCGGTGGTGCTCATGCGGGCGTGGCCCAGCCAGCGCTGCACGAGATTGAGCGGCACGCCGGCCTGGAGGGCGCCGACGCCGAAGCCATGGCGCAGCCCGCGCGGACAGGCCGGGGCACCGGTGACGGCGGCATCCTGCGCGAGTGTCTTGAGGAAGCGCCAGGCGGTGACGCGGTGCCAGGGCCAGAGCCGCTGCGTCGCGAGTTCGGCGTCACGCTGGCGCATGGAGAGCCCGAAATGCGCGTCGAGCCGCCGCATCAGTTCGGGCGGCAACGGGATCTCCCGCACGACGAACCCGCGGCGCTTCAGGGTGACGATGGCGACGACGCCCTGCTCGATCTGGAACGCTGCGGGCGTGAGCGCCAGCACCTCGCTCACACGGGCGCCGGTCCATGCCATCGTTTCGGCGAACAGCGCCTTCGAAGGACCGTGCGCGGCGCCGGCCGCAAGCAGACGGCGCCGTTCGCCGAGATTGAGGTACTTGCGCCGCCCGTCGCGGCTGTAGAGGCCACAAGCTTGACCGTAGAACGCCGCGCGCTGCGCGCCCTCACGTGCATCGTTATTGCTCATATTGTTGCGCTCCCGTTTGAGGAGAAAATTCAGTCATTTGCGACATTCATTGGCGATGATTTAAGTAATACTAACCATATGATCATGTCAGATTCCAGATAAACGCGGATCATGCAACAATATGAGCAATATTGTTACATGGAGTGACTTCCCGTAGCGCGGGAATCTTGTTGCTCCGGTATGCATCTATGCTTTTGATGCCGTCGATGCGGTCCGTGTCAGCGCGGCGCGCAATGCGAGGGTAGCCCTGCTGCTGCCTGACAACACATACGGGGGTTCAACGATGACGAGAGAGTTCACGGGGCGGGCGGCCCTTGGAAGGCGGTTGAGCGGCGTCATTGTTGCCGCGATGATTGTATCGACAATGACTCTGTCAGCAACGGCGGCGCACGCCATCACCGTAGTCGATACAGGCGCAGCCGCGCCGACCCCGGAAACTGTCGATTATACTGTGGGAAACCCGGGACCGTTCAGCCAATCGCTATTCGGTATGTTTACCGCCAACGTGGACACGATCACGAGCATCGAGGGCTTCTTCAGAAACAACTACACGCAGCGCCCGGTGACCGCGACCGTCTATGGAGACGATGCGGGACAAGTCGATCTCGGGGATGTGCTTGGTAGCGCGACCTTTGATGTGGCGAGCTTGTTCACTGGATGGGCCGGGGCATTTGGTTTGAGCATCAGCGTCGACAAAGGTGCAAACTATTGGGTCGAGTTCAGCGCAAACTCCCTCCCTGTTGGCATGCCGGATACGGCGGTCTCGCCGCTCGCTGACTATGCTTTCGCAAACACTGCCGGCATTGTTCTCCATCAAGCGGATATGAATATCGGCATGCGGATCACTGGGAACGCTGTTCCCGAACCCGCGACCTGGGCGCTGATGATCGGCGGCTTCGGTCTGGCTGGCGCTGCTCTGCGCCGACGCCGCAACGCAGCCCGGACGATCGCCTGAAGACATCCAACGGGAAGCCGATATCGGATGATCCGGCATCGGCCTTCCGCACTCGCTTCGCAGGGGCAGGCACGGCCTCCCCGCATGCCGTTCAAATGGGGGTAATCCAATGCACAAGAGAACCGGCCTGGCCCTGGTCATCGGGGCCGCCATCGCCATGGCTGGGGCCGCGCCCAGCCAGGCCGACACCATCGCGAATCCATTCGGCAATGGTAGTTACACGCTTAATTTCTTCACCATGTGGCAATCCTTCACCCTTGATCAGGACTCCACCTTCACGGGCGGCGGTTTCTATGGCCTCGTTGCCAACCCGACAAGCGCGAATGAAGCTATCGGCCTTTCCTTGTATAAAGGAACAGGTGTCGACGGCGAACTGCTTGAAACATCCTACATGATGCCAAGCGAAGACCTTGGCGGCGGTACGCTGGATATGGCTGAACTACTGTATGCGGGTTTCAGTACAAATCTTGAAGCAGGCGTGTATACCTTGTCCGCCTTCTCCGCCTCAACGCGTGTTGCCTTGGTTGTTGACGGCCTCAACAACTATGCAGACGGCATCGGGGGTATTGTGAACCCCATGAACCTGCCGCTGGGCAGCTTCAATTTTGCAGGCAACCAAGTCGATTGGGCCTTCCAGATCGATTACGCGCCGAACACCGTTGTCGATCCGGGCCCGGGCGTTCCGGAGCCTGCAACCTGGGCGCTGATGATCGGCGGCTTCGGCGCCGCTGGCGCCATGCTGCGCCGTCGCAGGATCGCGCAGGCGACCTGACCGAACACATGATACCTATCCCCGGGGCGCGCCGGGTCACCGCCCGGCGGTTCCGGGGACACGATGCCTACTCCCCTGAACTTCCCAGGAGCCTGAAGCTTGGGGGCTGGCTGCGACGCGACCTGCGGTCGTGTCCCGAAACTAGATCCGGTCGGGGCGAGGGCTCGGCAGCGCCTCGTGGAAGGCGTTCAGGTACTCCGCGAGGGTCGCGTCCAGGCGCTCGTGCATGAGGGTCTGGAACGGGATCAGGTCGTCGGCGAGAGACCCCCGCTCCAGGGCGTCGAGATAGCGCGAGCGGTCTTCGGGCCGGACGGCCACGGGCGCGTAGCCGCCGCGCAGAAGCATGAGGTTCATGAGCAGGCGCGCCGTGCGGCCGTTGCCGTCGCTGAACGGATGGATGGCGGTCAGCCGGAAATGCGCATCGAACGCCGACTCGGGGGAAAGCGGCGCGGCTTCGAGGTCGCGGCCGAACCCGCCCATCAACTCGGGGATTTTCAGCGGGTTCGGGAACACCACGGGCGAGCCCGAGATCCGGCGGGGGTGGTCGCTGTAGACGCCGGCGATCTCCGGCTTGCTGCGCGCAACGATGCGCCGGTGCAGTTCCGTCACCACGGCCTCGCCGAGCAGCGTGTCGCGGCCGGCGAGCTCGCGCATCCAGAGCACGGCCTGATAATGGTCCTCGGCTTCGAGATGATCGCGCAGCGGCTTGCCGCCGACCGTAATGCCGTGCTCGATGAGTTCCGCCGTCTCGCGATGGGTCAGCGTATTCCCCTCGATCGCGTTCGACGTGTAGGTCAGCTCGACGTCGTAATAGCGGACGAGGTTCTTGAGGGCGTCGGGACGCAGCGGCCGGAGCCGGTCGAGCTCCGCCTTCTTCTTCTCGATGCTGCGTTTCAAGTCGTCCATGGCCGATCCCAGACTTCGGCCGACACATTGGTCGCCCTCCGGGAGCACAAACCGAAAAGGCTCCGCAGGACAATCGCATATGGCTCGCGGGCGGCCCGTCCGCCCGCTTCATGAACCGCGGAGAGTTCCGGGGACACGATGCCTATCCCCTGAACTTCCCAGGAGCCTGAAGCTCGGGGCTGGCTGCGATGCGAACCTGCGGGCGCGCCGGGGCGCGTTGGCGCCGCACGGATTCAACCACGAACCACACGAACCACACGAACGGGCCGGGGGTGCGTCCGGCGGCGAGTTCATCCCGTAGGCGTTCGTGTGGTCCGTGTGGTTCGTGGTTCGAAAAGCAGGACGCCTGCGGCGCGCCGGGTGGTCGGCCGTTGTCCGGTGCCGCATATCGCGGGAGGTGCTGTGGAGAGGAAGGAAGCCTGGGTCCCCGCATGCGCGGGGATGAGCGGAATTTTAGGCGGGGAGTTTCGGGGGACACGATACCTGTCGCACGACGGCGCCTGTCGCACGACGGCCGGACGACGCGTCGCGTCGCCCGGCCTGAGGTGACACGCCCGAGGAGAGTTGGGCTCGCAACCTATAGGCCTCCGATCAGCTTTTGGGAAGCCTTCCCAGGCATCCGCAAAGGTGGCGCGCCCCGGTCGCAGAGTCGCGACGCCCCTCCTCTATTGCCAAGCTTCGTGTGGCGTCAGACGTTCCGGGAACCCGTTTCTTGAAGCCCTACAGTATTCGCAGGACCTGGCGGGCGTCGGTTGCTCAGCCGCGGCCGCGATAGGGCGCGACGCCCTGGTCGGGCAGCCACAGGCCCTGCGGCGCCGGGCCGGTCTGCCAGAACACGTCGATGGGGATGCCGCCGCGGGGGTACCAGTATCCGCCGATCCTGAGCCACTGCGGTGAGAGCTCGCCCGCCAGCCGCCGGCCGATCGCCACCGTGCAGTCCTCGTGGAATGCGCCGTGGTTGCGGAACGAGGCCAGGTAGAGCTTCAGCGACTTCGACTCCACCAGCCAGTCGCCGGGCGCATAGTCGATCACCAGGTGCGCGAAATCCGGCTGGCCGGTCACCGGGCAGAGCGAGGTGAACTCCGGGGCCGTGAACCGCACGAGGTAGGCCTCGCCCGCGTGCGGGTTGGGCACGCGCTCCAGCACCGCGGCCTCCGGGCTGTCGAAGCCCCTCGCCTCGCGGCCGAGCTGGGTGAGACGGGTCTCTTCCATGCGGCGGCTTTAGCGGCTAGCAGGGCGTCGAACAACAACAGGAGGGACCGCGCCGTGGCCCAGGGCGACTTTCAGGACTTCGTGGTCGTGGTGACCGGCGCTTCGACCGGCCTCGGCCGCGCCATCGCCGTCGAAGTGGCCTCCCGCGGGGCCAGGGCCGTCGTGGTCAACTACGCCCGCAACAAGGACGACGCCGAGGAGACCGCCGCCCAGGTCCGCGCCCACGGCGCCGAGGCCGTGCTGGTCCAGGGCGACGTGGCCAGGGACGAGGACTGCCGCGCGATCGCCGCCGCCGCCGAGCCCTACGGCCGCGTGGACGCGCTGTTCAACAACGCCGGCACGACCACGTTCAACGCCCACGCCAACCTCGACGGCGTCTCGGCCGACGACTTCCTGAAGCTCTACGCGGTGAACGTGATCGGGTCGTACCAGATGGTCCGCGCCTGCCGGGCCCTGCTGGAGGCCGCGCCGCAGCCGGGCGCCGTGGTGATGACCGCCTCCATCGCGGGCGTCACCGGCATCGGCTCGTCGATCCCCTATGCCGCCTCGAAGGGCGCGCTGAACACCATGACGCTGTCGCTGGCCCGCGCGCTCGCGCCGAAGATCCGGGTCAATGCGGTGTGCCCGGGCTTCATCGACACGCCCTGGTTCGGCAAGGGCGTGGGCGAGGCCGCCGCCGCGCGGGTCCGCGAGAACGCCGCGGCCGGCACGCCGCTGAAGGCCGCCTCCACCGCCGAGGACATCGCCGTCTCGGCGGTCTTCCTGGCCTCGCCGCACTCGCGACACGTCACCGGCGAGACCCTGTTGGTGGACGCGGGCTCGCACCTGGGATTCGCGCCCCTCGTCGCGCGCTGACCCTGCCGCGTTCACGGCCCTCGGTCCGCCCCCCGGCCATCGCCGGCGCCCAAATTCGAGGCGCCGGCTTCGTCGCGTGATCATTCCTGCGTCAGCGGCCCCGCGGCGTAGCTGTCACCGCCCCGTCGCGTTGATCTGAGCCCCCCGCCGACGACCATGGCCCCGCCCGCCGGCTACGGCCGGGTGGACACATGAGAGGGGATAATCATGAGAACGCTCAAACTCGCGCTGGTGGCTGCGGCCGCCTCGCTCTGCTTCGCCGGCGCCGCCGCCGCCGAGGACGACTCCGGTCCGTCCTTCTCCTTCAACCTCGGCGCATCCTCGGACTACCTGTTCCGCGGCTTCAGCCAGACCGACAAGGATCCGCAGGTGTACGGCGGCGTCGACGCCACCGTGGGCATCGGCTACGCGGGCATCTGGGTGTCGAACGTCGACTTCCTGGATTCGACCGACGCCGAGTTCGACATCTACGCGGGCGTGACGCCGACGATCGGGGCCGTCAGCCTCGACCTGGGCGTGATCTACTACGGCTACATCGACAAGGGCGCGTCCAACTACGACTACTGGGAGTTCAAGGCGACCGCCTCCGTGCCCGCCGGCCCGGCCACCCTCGGCGTCGCCGCCTACTACTCGCCGAACTTCTTCGGCGCCGTCGACGACGCCCTCTACTACGAAGCGAACGCCTCGGTGGATATCCCGGACAGCAAGTTCTCGATCAGCGGCGCGATCGGGCGCCAGCAACTGGACGGCCCGGGCGACTACACCACCTGGAACGTCGGCGTCGGCTTCGCGCTCAACGACCACGTCAGCTTCGACGTCCGCTACTGGGACACCAACGTCTCCAAGGCGGCCGACCCGTCGGGCTACGGCGACGCCCGCGTCGTGGGGGGCATCAAGCTCGCCTGGTAGCCCCAGGTCGGGATGCTGAAGCCTACGAGAGCCGTCGCCCCCGGGGCGGCGGCTTTTTCGTTGCCTCGCGGCGCCCCGCTACCTAAGTTCCCGGCGCTCGCCGGCCCGCCTGCTCCGCAGGCGCGCCCCTTCGCGGAAGAACCTCCGCAAAGTCCTGTTTTCGCTGGCGGTCCCACTCGACGCGCCTATGGTTGGGAATCGACACGACGTGAGCGGAGTTCGGCGCATGGAGCGGATGGCCGTCCGGGCCCAGACCGTCGTGTTCGACGTGCTGCTCGCGGCGCTGGCCTTCGCGGTCGCCTTCTTCGTCACCCCGACCCAGCCCGAACTCGGCTTCGGCCAGGCCGGCGCGATGTCGTTCTTCCAGCTCGCCGCCCTGTACGCCGCCATCGCGGGCGGCTTCAGCATCCTCTTCCGGGGCGAGATGTCGCCCTGGCGCTATGTCTCGATCCCCGACGCCCTCGTGCTGGCGCGCAGCGCGCTGCTGACGGTCGGGGTCTTCCTGCTCGCCTGCTTCGTCCTCGACCGCGCCGAGGGCCTGCCGCGCTCGACACTGGTGATGGCCCCGCTGTTCCAGATGGTCAGCGCCATGGGCGTGCGCATCCTGCGCCGCGCCCTGCACGAGCATGCCCTCGAGACCTTCTCGCCGCTGAAGGCCATCAGCGACCGCATGGCCCAGGCCCCGTCGCTGCTGCTGATCGGCCCGCCGTCGCTGGCCGACACCTACCTGCGCGACATGGCCCGCAGCCATGACCACAGCTATACGCCCGTCGGCATCATCGGCACGGATCGCCGCGACGTGGGCGCCCAGGTCCGCGGGGTCTGCATCCTCGACGCCATCGACCGCCTCGACGAGGCGCTGGCGGACCTGCGCCGCTGGAACCGCTATCCGCGCGCCATCCTCTTCCTGGAGGAGCCTGGCAAGCTGAAGGGCCTCACCGCCGACCTGCTGGGCCGCCTCAAGACCGATGGCGTCCGCCTGCTGCGCCTGCCCTCGATCGTCGAGCTGAGCCACCACGACGGGCTGACGCTCGTCCCGGTGCGCGACATCCACATCGAGGAGTTGCTGGCCCGCGACCCGATCGAGCTCGACCGCGGCGCCATCGGGCGCCTGATCCAGGGCCGCCGCATCCTGGTCACCGGCGCCGGCGGCTCCATCGGCGCGGAGCTCTGCCGCCAGGTCGCCAGCTTCGGCTGCGGCCACCTCACCGTCGTCGACTTCTCCGAGACCGCGCTCTTCGAGATCGAGCGCGAGATGCGCGAGACCTTCCCGCACATCTCGACCAAGGCCGTGCTCTGCGACGTGCGCCACGCCAGGCGGCTGGCCAGCGTGTTCGTGGCCGAGCGCCCCGACCTCGTCTTCCACGCCGCGGCGCTGAAGCATGTCTCGATGGTCGAGCGGCATCCGGCCGAGGGGCTGCTCACCAACGTCATCGGCACCTGGAACGTCTGCGAGGCCGCCAAGGCCGCCGGCGCCGGCCAGATGGTGCTGATCTCCACCGACAAGGCCGTCGACCCCACCAACGCCATGGGCGCCACCAAGCGCCTGGCCGAGGCGGTGATCCAGGCCCAGCAGACCACCAACGACAGCGTCACGCGCTTCTCGGCCGTCCGCTTCGGCAACGTCCTGGGCTCGTCCGGCTCGGTGGTGCCGATCTTCAAGTCGCAGATCGAGCGCGGCGGGCCGGTGACGGTGACGCACCCGGAGATGACGCGCTTCTTCATGACCATCCCCGAGGCGTCGCAGCTCGTCCTGCACGCCACGGCCGCCTGCCACGAGGACGACCGGCGCGACTCCCGCCTCTTCCTGCTGGAGATGGGCGACGCGGTCTCGATCCTGGAGCTGGCGCAGCAGATGATCGCGCTCTCGGGGCGCAAGGACATCGAGATCGAGATCACCGGCCTGCGGCCGGGCGAGAAGCTGACCGAGGCGCTGCTGGACGAGACCGAGACCTCGCTGCCGGCCGCGCACAAGGTCCTGGAGGTCATCACCAACTCGGCCCTGCGGATGACGCCCGGCCATCTGGAGGAACTGGCCCAGGTCGCCCGCGACGGCGACGTCGAGGCCGTCCGGCGCGCCCTCTTCGACCTGGTCGCCCAGGTCCGCGGCGAGAAGCCCGCCGCGCCGCCCAGCCTGCGCGTCGTTACCGGCGGCTGAGCCCTCAGGCGACGATCGGAAAGTCGGCAGGATCGTCCGTCCAGGGATTGAAGGCGCTCCAACCCAGGTTCCGCACATCCTTTAAGTTTCGCGTCGCCACATACAGCCGGCGATGCTGCGCGGTCGCTGTCAGGAGGGCATCGACAACGGGAGGCCGGCCGCCGAACGTCCGCTGATAGCGTCCGGCCAGAGTGCCCCAGAGGCGCACGACATCGCTCTCAAGCGGCAGGACGCGACCCGCGAAATCAGCCTCGAGGCTATCGCGAAAACTCTCGTATTTCCGTTGTCGCGGATCCGCGAGAGGCAGGTGCTCGATACCCTGGTCTATTTCGGCCAGCGTCAGCACGCTCACAAATGTGCGCTCGACGGGTTGCTCGTACAGCCAGCGAACCACGCGGGGATCAGGCTTGGCGCGTAGGGGTTCGGACACGACGTTCGTGTCGAGCAACCACCCTCTCAAAGGTCGATATCTCGGCCGGTGTCAGGGTCGCGCTCGAACTCGAAGTCGATGGGACCGATCGCCCTCAGACGATCGACCCAATGCTTGCCATCGCCGCCCTTGAGCCGCCGATACTCTTCCGTCGACACTACCACCGCAGCCTCGCGGCCACGCACCGTGATCGTTTGCGGCCCCTCGTCCCTAGCCTGCCGCACGACTTCGCTGAGACGCGCCTTCGCCGACTCCAACTTCCATGCGTTCATGCGGCCCTCCATCTAGTCAGCTGACTATATGGAATCTCTGCGCCCCCTAACAAGCCTACTCGGCCGCGACCACCCGCTCGGGCGTCTCCGCGGCTTCGAGACGGGCCACCAGGGCCTCGTACTCGCCCCACAGGGCCTTGGGCGTGGCCTCGCCGAAGCGGTCGTAGAAGGCCGGGATCAGGGCGGCCTCCTTGCGCCAGATCGCCGGGTCGACGCTCAGCAGCAGGTCCAGTTGCGCGTCGGTGAGCGTGAGCCCCGAGGTGTCCAGGCTGGCCTTCGTGGGCAGGCGGCCGATCGGCGTGTCGACGGCGTCGGCCTTGCCGTCCAGGCGTTCGGCGATCCACTTCAGCACGCGGCTGTTCTCGCCGTAGCCGGGCCACACGAACTTCCCGCGCTCGTCCTTGCGGAACCAGTTCACGAAGAAGATGCGGGGCAGCTTCGAGGCGTCCGGCGCCGTCTCGCCCATCTTCAGCCAGTGGCCGAAGTAGTCGCCCATGTTGTAGCCGCAGAAGGGCAGCATCGCGAACGGGTCGCGGCGCAGCTCGCCGATGGCGTTCTCGGCCGCCGCGGTGCCTTCCGAGGCGACGTTCGAGGCCATGAAGACGCCGTGCGTCCAGTCGCGGGCTTCCGTCACCAGCGGCACCGCCGAGGCGCGGCGCCCGCCGAACAGGATGGCCGAGATCGGCACGCCGGCGGGGTCCTCCCACTCGGCCGCGGCCACCGGGCACTGCGAGGCGGGCACGGTGAAGCGCGCGTTCGGGTGCGCGGCCGGCTCGTCGCTGTCGGGCGTCCAGTCGCGGCCCTTCCAGTCGATCAGGTGCGCCGGCGCCTCTTCCGTCAGGCCTTCCCACCAGACGTCGCCGTCGTCGGTCAGCGCCACGTTGGTGAAGATCGAATTGCCCCACAGGGAGTCGATCGCGTTCTTGTTGGTCACCTCGCCGGTGCCGGGCGCGACGCCGAAGAAGCCCGCTTCCGGGTTGATCGCATAGAGGCGGCCGTCGTCGCCGAAGCGCATCCAGCAGATGTCGTCGCCGATCGTCTCGGCCTTCCAGCCCTTCAGCGTCGGCTGCAGCATGGCCATGTTGGTCTTGCCGCAGGCGCTCGGGAAGGCGGCCGCGACGTACTTCGCCTGCCCTTCCGGCGACGTCAGCTTCAGGATCAGCATGTGCTCGGCGAACCAGCCCTCGTCGCGGGCCATGACCGAGGCGATGCGCAGCGCGAAGCACTTCTTGCCCAGCAGGGCGTTGCCGCCGTAGCCCGAGCCGTAGGACCAGATCTCCCGGCTCTCGGGGAAATGGACGATGTACTTGATCTCGTTGCAGGGCCACGGGACGTCCTTGGCCCCGTCCACGAGCGGCAGGCCCACCGAGTGGACGGCCGGCACGAAGAAGCCGTCGTCGCCCAGCATGTCCAGCGCGCCCTTGCCCATCCGGGTCATGATCCGCATCGACACGGCCACATAGGCGCTGTCGGTGATCTCGACGCCGAGCTGGCTGATCTTCGAGCCCAGCGGGCCCATGCAGAACGGCACCACATACATGGTCCGCCCGCGCATCACGCCCTTGAACAGGTCCTTCAGGTCCGACCGCATCTCGGCGGGGTCGAGCCAGTTGTTGGTCGGGCCGGCGTCCTCGGGCCTTTCCGAGCAGATGAACGTGCGGCTCTCGACGCGCGCCACGTCCCGCGGGTCCGACGCCGCGTAGAACGAGTTCGGGCGCTTCTGCGGGTTCAGCGGCTTCAGCGTGCCCGCGGCGACCAGCTCGGCGGTCAGGCGGTCCCACTCCTCGTCCGATCCGTCGCACCAGACCACGCGGTCCGGTTCGGTCATCGCGGCGATGTCACGCACCCACTGTACGAGCTTGGCGTGTCTGGTCGGCGCGGGTTCGAGACCCGGCACGGTCCTAAAGCTCATAGGTCAGCTACTCCTCGAACCCCATTTGAGCGCATCGGGCGTGGCCGTGCGCTGTCTCACCGTGGACAATCGTCATAGTGGCTCCGCGCCGCTCTGCATACCGCGGGCCAGTCCGAACCCCCTCAACATCGCGCTATCGTGTGGACGGATCGAGGAAATGTTCGGCCGGACGGCGCCGCCGGATGCGTTCTCGCGCAACTCCCCCTACGGAAGGTCGAATCATTTTGCGCGGGGTCGACAGAGGGGCTGGACGTGCGGGCCGCTCCCCCGCGACCCGCACGCCACGACGCCATTCCCCAAGGACGGCGGCCCATCCGGGCGCCGCGAACCATAGAGGCGTCGAAGCTTGAGACGCCGCCGAACGCGCCCGCCCCCCCAGCCTGCGACACCGCCGACCGCTCCTGTGACGCGTGCGACGTTGGCGGCGCAGATGGATTCGGGCATTGCTGGGGGCGGCATGAGCCTGTTGGCGGACACCGGGGCCCAGCGGCCCACCGACCCCTTGCTCGAGATCTACCTCGAGCGGCGGGGCAACCTCGTCCGCTACTTCGCCGCCCGCTCCGGCTCGGCGAGCGTCGCCGAGGACCTCGCGCAGGAACTCTACGTCAAGATCGCCACCCGCGACCTGGGCGTGACCGCCGAGAATCCGGTGGCGCTCATCTACCGCATCGCCAACAACGTCATGCTGGACCGCGCCCGCGGCGAGGCCCGAGCGACCGCCCGCGACGCCGCCTGGCGTCGCATCGCGCACGCCACGGTCGGCGACGAGGACGTGGCCGAACTCGTCCCGGCCGACGAGGCCGTCGCGTCGCGACAGCGCCTGCGCCAACTGGTCGAGGCCGCCGGCGATCTGCCCCCACAACAGCAACGCGCCTTCCGAATGCACAAACTGGAAGGAAGGAGCCATGCCGAGACCGCCCAGGCCATGGGCATCTCGGTCAAATCAGTCGAAAAGCATGTCTCGGCCGCACTGAAGGCGCTGACCGCGAGACTGGGCCGATGATTTTCTACCAGGAATTGCATTTTTCGACCGGGGGGTCGGGGCTGTCGGTGACGTCTAAGGGTGCGACGGGCCGTCGCGGGTGGCGGGCCGGAAAGGGCGGATGAACCTCAGTTGGCGATACGGCGACGAGGCCCGGCGCGACGACGCGGCGGCCTGGGTCGTCCGGCTCGAAGCCGGAGACCTCGGTGAACCCGAGGCTGTGGCCTTCGACGCCTGGCTCTCGGCGTCGCCCGAGAACACCTCGGCGTTCGACGCCGCGCTTTCGGTCTCCCAGGCCTACGACGACGCCGGTCCGGCGGTGGCGCGGCGGCTGTCGCAGCGCCGCGCCGTTCCGCTTCGGCACGAGCTGCGCCGCCGCGCGATCGTGGGTTTCGGCGCCGCCGCGGCGGCGGCCGCCCTTGCGGTCGTGATCGCGCCGGGACTCACCGGCCCCGCCACCGAGACCTACGCCACCGCCAAGGGCGAGCGCCGCACGGTCGAGCTCGCCGACGGCTCGACCATCGACCTCAACGGCGGGACGCGGCTGTCGGTGACCCTGGCGCGCGACGGGCGCTATGTGACGCTGAGCGAAGGCCAGGCCGTCTTCGACGTGGCCCATGCCGCACGCCGTCCCTTCTACGTGGCCGCCGGCGACCGCACGGTGCGCGTGGTCGGCACCCAGTTCGACGTCCGCCGCCTGGCCGGCAAGGTCTCGGTCACGGTCGCCCGCGGCGCCGTGGAGGTCCGGCCCGCCGCGGGGGCCGCCGGCAAGGCCTACCGGCTGCACCCGGGCCAGCGCCTCGACCATCAGGAAGGCGCGCCGACCGCCCAGGTCGCCACCGCCGAACCCGCGGAAGTGCTCGGCTGGCGCACCGGCCGTCTCGTCTATCGCGGACAGCCTCTGAGCGAGGTTGTCGCCGACCTCAACCAGCAGTTTTCAACCCAGATCCACATCGAGGACGCGGCTCTTGCGGCGACGCCCATCTCCGGCGTCCTCGTCCTGGACAGCCAGGATGCGGTAATCCGTCGCCTCGCCTTGCTCGTTCCCGTCAGCGCGGTACGTTCCGGCCCAGGTCTGGTCCTCAAGCGCGATCCTGCGTAGGGCCTGTCAACCGGGGCGCGTGGAGCCATTCGACGGCGGAGCCTGTCTCTGCAGGGTGTCCTGTTGGGCGGTGTCGCCCTCGCCTGCGCGGCGGGGCGAACGGCCGACGCCGCCGAATCGCGCCTGCGCGTCCAGATCCCGCCGCGCACCTACGCCGACGCCCTGATCGACCTCGGCCTGCAGGCCAACGTCTCCATCCTGGGCACCGCCAGCTGCGGTTCCGGCGGCCGCGTCGAGGTTTCGGGCCGCTACACGCTGGAAGAAGCGCTCGGCCGCATCCTGGCCGGCGCGCCCTGCCGCTATCGGATCGTCGACGCGCGGACCGTACGGATCACGGCCGCGCCGCCGCTCATCGAGCTGCCGCCGACCCGCGACCCGCCGCACACGCAGACCGTCGTGGCGGAGGTGATGGTCACCGCCACCAAACGCCCGGCCGCGCCGAATCGCCTGCCCGCCGGCGTCAGCGCCATCTCCCGCGACCAGATCGCCAGCACCCGCGCCAACGACGTCGGCCAGACCATCGGACAGCTCGCCGGGGTGCTTTCGACCAACCTCGGCCCCGGCCGCGACAAGCTTCTCATCCGCGGCCTTTCGGACGGCGCCTTCACGGGGCGCACGCGGACCACGGTCTCGACCTATCTCGACGACGCCCCGATCAACTTCAACGCCCCCGATCCCGACCTTCGGCTGGTCGACGTCGAGCGGATCGAGGTGGTGCGGGGGCCACAAGGGGCGCTCTACGGCTCGGGCTCGATCGCCGGCATCTACAAGATCGTCACGGCCAAGCCCGACCTCGCGCACATGGAGGCCGGCGCCTCGGCTTCGATCGCCACCACCAAGGGCGGCGGAACCAGCCACGACATCGACGGCTACCTGAGCGTCCCGATCGTACACGACAGGATCGGGGTCCGGCTCGCCGCCTATCGCGAGGTCCAGGGCGGCTACCTCGACGACCTCGTGCTGCGCAGCACCAATGTGGATCAGACGCGCCGCGACGGGGGCCGCCTCAGCGTGCGCGTCCAGTTCGACGACCACTGGCGCCTGGATGCGCTCGCCGCCACCCAGCACCTGCGCTCGAACGACACCCAGTACGTCATCTCGCCGATGACCGCGGTGACGCGCCGCATGCCCGGCATGCCGCAGGAGGCCGGCGATGGAGCCGTCGGCGCGCCCGACGGGCGCGGCAACCGCATCCGCGAGACGCACAACAACGACTTCTCCTCCGCCGGCGCCACGCTGAACGGCGAGTACGGCTGGGGCAGCGTCACCTCGTCGACGAACTTCATCCACCACGTCTTCTCGAGCCAGTACGACGCGACCGCCACCCGCGGGCTCTTCGCGGCGGACCTCGCGGAGCTCGGCGTCTATGGCGAGACGACCCGTTCCAACATGTTCGTGCAGGATCTCGTGGCCCGATCGGAGAACTCCGGCAGGCTGGACTGGCTGATCGGCGTCTATGCCGCCCGCACCGTGGCGCGCACGCCGTCGTCGCTGGCGTTCCTGGCCCCCGGCGTGGTCCAGACGGCCTATATGGAGAACCGGAAGGATCGGCTCTCCGAGTACGCGCTCTATGGCGAGGCGACCTACGACCTGGGCGACGGCTGGACCGCGTCGCTGGGCGGCCGCACGTTCGAGAGCCGGGTGCGCACCACCGCCGACCTGCGGATCAGGGCCCCCTTCGCGTCGCGCTTCTTCGATCAGAAGCGCGGCTTCGACGGCTTCTCGCCCAAGATCTCGCTGCAGCGCGAGTTCACGAACGGCGACCTCGTCTACGCCCTCGTCACGGAAGGCTACAGGCCCGGCGGTTTCAACTCCTCGGGCTTCCTGCCGATCCGCGCGGCGCGCACGACGTTCCGCCCCGATCGGCTACGCAACTTCGAGCTCGGCGCGAAATTCCGACGGCTCGACAACCGGCTCATCGTCCGCACGGCCGCCTACTATGACGACTGGGCCAACATCCAGACGGACCAGTACCGGCAGTCAGGCCTCGCCTACACGGCCAACGTGGGCGATGCACGCATCCTCGGCGTCGAAGCCGAGGTGAGCTACGACTTCCCCTTCGGCCTGTCGCTGCAGGCCAACGGCCTCGTCTCGGACTCCAAGGTCCGCAACATCAATCCCGACTTCCCGACCACGCCGACCACACGCATCGCCGACAAGCTGCCCGGCGTGCCCGACCTCTCGGCGGGGCTGCTCGCGGTCTACCGGCGGCCCCTGAACGACGCGCTGACCCTGAGGCTCGTGGGCGAGGCCAGCTACGTGGGCCGCTCCGGACTTTCGTTCGACCAGCCGCCCCGGACCGACCAATACCTGCGCACCGAGCTCTCCGCGGAAGTGTCCGGCAACCACTGGCGCCTGACCGCCTTCGTCACCAATCCGCTGAACGACGACGGCGACACCTTCTCGTACGGCAATCCCTTCAGTTTCGCCGACGATCCGACCACGACCGACGTGATCGAAGCCGTCCGCCAGGCTACCCCGCAGCGCCCCCGCACCTTCGGCCTGCGACTCGCCGCCGCATTCTGAACATAAAGCCGGACGGCCGCTGGGGGGCCGTCTTCGCCCGCGGCGTCTAATCCCATGGTGGGACGGGAGCGGGGAAACGTGGCGAAGCTCACGGCGATCGTTTGCGTGCAGAACCAGGAGGCGCTCCTGGACGCATGCCTGAGGAAGCTCAGCTTCTGCGACGAGGTCGTGGTGGTCGCCGACCGCTGCACCGATCGCAGCCAGGAGATCGCGCGCCGGCACGGCGCGGTCGTGATCGACGGCATCTTCCCGCTGGAGAGCCAGCGCAAGCTGGCCGGCGTCGAAGCCGCCTCCTCGCAGTGGATCCTGGAGGTCGAGCCCGACGAGCTGGTCGACGCCGCCGTCGCCTGGGAGATCCGCGCCGCCATCCAGATGCGCCCCGTCGGCGACTGGTACGACCTGCCGATCGACAACTACGTGGGCGAGACCCTCGTGCGCAACGGCTGGGCCGGCGCGCTCGGCGCCCGCCGGGGGGCCCGGCTCTTCAAGCGTGGCCTGAAGGCCTGGGAGCCGCGTCGCCTCAACGCCCCCTACGTGCTCGCCGGCGCGCCCGGTGGCGCGCTCAAGGGCGCGATCCGCCGCGTGGTGGGCCGGGACGTCGGCGGCCTGATGGAACGCCTCAACCGGCTGACCGGCCTCGCCGCCGAGGATCTGGCCGACGACGGCCGCGCCAGGGGGCTGACCTCCAGCCTGCTGGCGGCCGCGGCGACCTTCCTGACCGGCTACGTGGTCCGCGGCGGCTTCCGCGAAGGCCGCCTGGGCTTCCTGGTCGCCGGCCTCTCGGCGATGTTCCCGGTGCTCAGCCAGATGCGCGCCGTCGAGGTGATCGAGGCCCGCAAGGCCGCCGTCGCCGCCGAGGAGACCCGCGCCGTGCCTCCGCGCAACGTGGTCGGCCTCGGACGCTAGCCTTCGCGGCCGACGCCCTTTACCTCAGGCGGAGCGCGATCCCGCGCGTGTCCTGAGGCGCTCGCTTGACGATCCTGGTCACCGGCTCGGCCGGCTTCATCGGCTTCCACCTCTCGCGCCGCCTGCTCGAGGCGGGCCGGGCGGTGGTCGGCCTCGACATCCTCAACGCCTACTACGATCCCAGGCTGAAGGCGGCCCGCCTCGCGATCCTCGAAGGCTACGCGGGCTACCGCCACGCGGCCGTCGATCTCGCCGACCGTGAACGCATGCCGCAGGTGTTCGCCGAGACGAAGCCCGCCGCGGTGGTCAACCTCGCCGCCCAGGCCGGCGTCCGCTACAGCCTGGAGAGCCCCGAGACCTACGTGGACTCCAACGTCGTGGGCTTCCTGAACATCCTGGAGGGTTGCCGCGCGCACCCGCCGCGCCACCTGGTCTACGCCTCGACCAGCTCGATCTACGGCAACCACGCGAACCTGCCGTTCAGCGTCCACGACGCCGCCACCCATCCGATCACGCTCTACTCGGCCAGCAAGGCGGCCAACGAGGCGATGGCCCACGCCTACGCCCACCTCTTCGGCATCCCCGCCACCGGCTTCCGGTTCTTCACCGTCTACGGCCCCTGGGGCCGGCCCGACATGGCGCTCTTCAAGTTCACCGACGCGATCCTGAAGGGCCAGCCCATCGACGTGTACGGCGAGGGCCGGATGCAGCGCGACTTCACCTACGTCGACGACATCGTGGATGGCCTGGTCGCCGCCATCGAGCGCCCGCCCGCGCCGAACCCCGCCTGGGACGCCACTAGGCCCGACCCCGCCACCAGCGCCGCGCCCTGGCGCATCCTGAACCTCGGCGCCAGCCGCCGCGTCGAGCTGATGCGCTACATCGAGGTGCTGGAGGAGAAGCTCGGCAGGAAGGCCGAGATCAACTTCCTGCCCATGCAGCCCGGCGACGTCTCCGCCACCGAGGCCGACACCGCCGAGACCCAGGCCGTCCTCGACTACGCCCCCTCGACCTCCATCGACGTCGGCGTCGGCCGCTTCGTCGACTGGTACCGCGAGTACTACGGGGTGTGAGGCGGCGCGGAATTTGAACTCAAGGAACCAATGCCCTATGTTATGTCCTGATACTGGGACAGATTGACAGGCATGGCCATGACCGCTCGCAGCGCAGCCCTTCGCCAGCCCCCCCTTCGCTCTGCGGCCGACGTGCTCGGCCCCAGCGGCGTCGACCTGCTCGGCGCGGCCACGCTGTTCGGCATGACCAACGCGCAATTGGCCGATACAGCCGGTCTGGCCCGCGAGACGTTGCAGAAGGTCGAACGGCGCAACGCGCCGAAGACCCAGAGCCGCCTGCGCGAGATGCTGGAAATCCTGCGCCGGATCGAAGACTGGGCCGGCGGCCCCGCCCAGGCCATGGCCTGGTACCGCGCCGAGCCCATTCCCGCCTTCGGCCAGCGGACGGCCGAGTCCCTCGTGAAGTCCGGCGACGCCGCCGCCGTCCGTGACTACCTCGATCACGTCGCCACCGGCGGCTACGCTTGAGGTTCGTGGGCGAGGCGTTCCGAGCCCACGATCCCCGCTGGTCCTGGACACCGCTCTCGGGGCGCGGTGCGGCGTTGCGAGGCGGCCGGTTCAACTGGCCGGGCCTCGAAGCGCTCTACCTCTCGCTCTCACCGATGACGGCGGTGCGGGAGGCTGCGGGCGGCTTCCTTCATCGGCTCGAACCTCTGCTCCTCTGCGCGTACACGATCGACTGCGACGACGTGGTCGACCTTCGGACGCCGGCGGCTTGCGCGGTGCAGGCGGTACAGCCCGACGACCTTGCCTGCGCGTGGGCCGAAGACCGCGCGGCCGGGCGGCGCCCGGCTTCGCATGAGGTCGTGAAGCGCCTCCTCGACCGGAACGCCGCGGGCATGCTGGCGCCCAGCTATGCGCACGGCGCAGCCTCCGGCGACACGAACCTGATCCTCTGGCGATGGGGACCCGACCTGCCGCATCGGGTGCAGGCGCACGACCCCTCGGGCCGGCTACCCAGGAACCAGCTCTCCTGGACCTAGACCGGCTCGTCCAGCGACTTCGAGGGCTGCGAGAACCACTTCGGGCCCTGCTCCGTCATGTGGAAGCAGTCCTCCAGGCGGATGCCGAACTCGCCGGGGATGTAGAGGCCGGGCTCGTCCGAGAAGCACATGCCGGGCGCCAGCGTCGTCGCCTCCCCGCGGACCAGGTTCACCGGCTCGTGGCCGTCCATGCCGATGCCGTGGCCGGTGCGGTGCGACAGGCCCGGCAGCCTGTAGTCGGGGCCGTAGCCCAGGCTGGCGTAGTAGCCGCGCGCCGCGTCGTCGACGCTGCCGCAGGTCGCGCCCAGCCTCGCCGCGGCGAAGGCGAGGTCCTGCCCGCGCTTCACCTCGTTCCACACCTTGCGTTGCCTGGCCGTGGCCTCGCCGAACACCAGCGTGCGCGAGATGTCGGACTGGTAGCCCTCGAAGACGCAGCCGCAGTCCATCAGCACCACCTCGCCGGGCTTCACCGCCTGGGGCTTGCCCGACCCGTGCGGATAGGCCGAGGCCTCGCCCAGCAGGATCAGCGAGAACTCGGGCTCGCCGCCGAGCTGCGCCGTGGCGCGGTCCATGATCGCCCCGATGTCGGAGGGCCGCATGCCGGCCCCGATGCGCGGGATCGTGTAGCGGTAGGCCGCCATGGTGATGTCCGACGCGCGCTGCATCAGCGCGATCTCGGGCGCGGTCTTGATCATCCGGCAGCCGCGGACCACCGGCGCGCCGTTCCTGAGCTGGACCGTCGGCAGGTTCCGCTTCAGGCCGTCGACGATGAAGTAGCGGCTGGTCTCCTCGACGCCGACGACGCCGGACGCCAGCTTGCGGTCCTTCAGCCACCCGGCGACCAGGGCCAGAGGATCCTCGTGCTCCTGCCAGGTGCGCACGCTGGCGGCGACGCCCAGGCTCTCGCGGACCGACGGCTCCTCGAAGAAGGGCGTGACGATCGTCACCTCGCCGTCCGCCGGGATCAGCGCGCAGGTGAGCCGCTCGCTGCGGCCCCAGCGCACGCCGGTGAAGTAGGTGAGGCTGGAGCCCGGTTCGACCAGCAGGGCCGAGACGCCCAGCTCGCGCATCAGCCGCTGCGCCCTGGCGATCCGCGCCTCGCGCTCGGGCCGGCCGATGGGCGGCGGTGCCGGCCCCAGTTCCCGGAGGCCGGGGATCGCCGCGCCCCATCCGATGGCCGGCGCGGCGGCGGCCGCCGCGCCCAGGGCGAAGAACTGGCGTCGATCCATGGCCGGCACGCTCGCGCGACTCCGGCCCGCGCTCAAGTCAGGGCTTCTTCGCCGCCTGCACCTCGATCTCGACCATCATGCCCGGCCGCACCAGGCCCGCGACCTGCGAGGTGATCCGGGCCGGCTTCTTCTTCAGCGGGCCGTAGACGGCGTTGTAGCTCTCCATCATGCCGGCGAAGTCCATGCCGCCGCCCTTGGCGGGATCGCCGACCAGCAGCACGCGCATCATCACCACGTCCTCCCAGCCGTAGCCCTGGCCCTGCAGGATCGCGCCGATCCTGCCGAGCACGCTCGCCGTCTGGGTCTTGGTGTCGCCGAACGCGCGATCGGCCGGCGCGCCCGCCACCACGTCGGGCGTGATGCCGCTGACGTAGAGCGTCTCGGATCCCGCCGGGACCTTCACGGCGCTGGAGATGAAGCTGTTCTGCGGATTGACGTGGACGTTCTCGGCGCTGGCCGCGCCCGCGAAGGCGACGCCCGCCAGGACGGCGGCGGACAGGAGCAGGTGACGCATGGACGGTTCCCCCAGGCTGGCTTCAGGCGGCGGGCCGCGCGGCGCGGCCTTCCGCCATGGACTGTGACACGCGCGACGCGATCCGGCCTAGGGTCCTCTGCGCCGAACGCGCCGCCTTCGGGATCAGCGGCGACGACCATGGCAAGCTCGGCTACACGGCCTGAGGCCACGCTTTACCGGGGCTCGGCGGCGGGATATCCGCTGAGCCGCGTCGGCGTTCGACTCGGCGCGCAGAGGCGCTGATGACGGGCAAGGATATCAAGATCGGCCTGCTCTGGCACTCCGCCAGCGCCGGCAACCTGGGCGTCGGCGCGCTCACCCTCGGCAACATGGCCATCGTGCGCGGCGTCTGCGCCGAACTGGGCCTGACGCCCCGTTTCACGATCATCGGCATGCGCGACGGCATGGACCGCTATGTGCCGGCGGAGGAAGCGCCGCAGTTCGTCGTCGACACCCGCGCGGTGGTCGACCCGCGCCGCGCCTTCCGCACGCTGAACGCGCAGGACTGCGTGCTCGACATCGGCAGCGGCGACAGCTTCACCGACATATACGGCCCCAAACGCTTCGCCTTCCTGTGGTCGACGAAGATGCTGACCATCCTGGGCGGGACACCGCTCCTGCTCTCGCCGCAGACCATCGGGCCGTTCAGCCGCCAGCCGCAGTCCATGATGGCCGGCTGGGCGATGAACCGCGCCGAGGCGGTCATCACCCGCGACCTGCCGTCGGTCGAAGCCACGGCCAAGCTGGCGCCCAGGGCGCGTTGCGCCATGGCCACCGACGTGGCCTTCGCGGTGCCGTTTCAGGACCGCAGCGCCGAGCGTGGCGGCCGGACCCCTCGCGTCGGGGTCAACGTCTCGGGCCTGCTGCTGCATGAAGCCACCGCCGGCACGAATCGGTTCGGTCTGGAGGTCGACTACGCCGCCCTCAGCCACGGCGTCATGGAAGGCCTCCGCGCCAAGGGCGCGCAGGTCTGCCTGTTCACCCACGCCCGTGGCTTCTCGGCCGACGACGACGACGGCCGCGCCGCCGACCAGTTCGCCGAACGTCACCCCTGGGCCGAGCGCGTGCCGGACTTCCCGGGACCGATGGAGGCCAAGTCGTTCCTGTCCAGCCTGGATTTCGTGGTCTCGGCGCGCATGCACGCCTGTATCGGCTCGCTCTCCAGCGGCACGCCGGTGGCGCCGATCGCCTACAGCCGCAAGTTCCGCGGCCTCTTCGACCTCATCGGCTACCCGTGGCGGATCGAGGTGCAGGGCCGGACCACCGAGGCCGCGCTCGCCTACATCCTCGACGCCTTCGACCGCCGCGCCGAGCTCGCGGCCGACGCGCAAGGCGCCATGCAGAAGGTGGACGACTACCTTGAGGTCTACCGCGAGGCGCTCCGCAGCCTCTTCCGGAAGGTGACGGCTTAGAGCCGCAGGTCGGCGGCCGTCTTCGGCAGCAGCGCCTTCACGTCGAACATCACCGCGCCCGACGTTCCGAGCGCGCGGATCCTGTCCGGCCCGAGCGCCGCGAACTCCCGGTGCGCCACGGCCAGCACGACCCCGTCGTAGGCCCCGGCCGCCGGCGCGGCGATGAGCTCCAGGCCGTACTCCTCGCGGGCCGCCTCGGGCGCGATCCACGGGTCCCAGACGTCGACGGCGGCGCCGTAGTCTTCCAGCTCGCGCACGATGTCGATGACGCGGGTGTTGCGCAGGTCGGGCGTGTTCTCCTTGAACGCCAGCCCCATCACCAGCACGCGGGCGCCCTTCACCAGCACGCCGCGCCGGATCATCGCCTTCACCAGCTCGCGCGCCACATAGCCGCCCATGCCGTCGTTGATGCGCCGGCCGGCCAGGATCACCTCGGGGCGATAGCCCAGCGCCTCGGCCTTGTGGGTCAGGTAGTAGGGGTCGACCCCGATGCAGTGGCCGCCGACCAGGCCGGGCCGGAAGTTCAGGAAGTTCCACTTGGTGGCCGCCGCCGCCAGCACCTCCTGGGTGTCGATCCCCAGCCGGTGGAAGATCAGGGCGAACTCGTTGACGAGCGCGATGTTCAGGTCGCGCTGGGTGTTCTCGATCACCTTCGCCGCCTCGGCCACCTTGATCGAGCTGGCGCGGTGCGTGCCGGCCGTCACCACCGAAGCGTAGAGCGCGTCCACGAAGTCCGCCGCCTCGGGCGTCGAGCCCGACGTCACCTTCACGATGTCGGCCAGGCGGTGGTTGGCGTCGCCCGGATTGGCCCGCTCGGGGCTGTAGCCGGCGTGGAAGTCGCGGTTGAACGCGAGCCCCGAGACCTGCGCCACCACCGGCACGCAGTCCTCCTCCGTCGCGCCGGGATAGACGGTGGACTCGTAGATCACCACCCCGCCCTTCCCGATCGCCCCGCCGACCGTGCGGCTGGCCGCCATCAGGGCCGTGAGGTCGGGCCGCTTGTGGTCGTCGATCGGCGTGGGCACGGTGACGATGAAGACGTTGCACCCGGCGAGGCCCGCGGGATCCGCCGTGAAGGTCAGCCGGCTCGCCGCCTTCAGCACCTCGGGCGCGACTTCCAGCGTGCGGTCCGAACCCGCCGCGAGCTCGCTCACGCGCGCGGCCGACAGGTCGAAGCCCACGACATCGTGCTCCGCCGCGAACGCCACGGCCAGCGGCAGGCCCACATAGCCCAGGCCGATCACGGCGATCTTCGCCGGCGTCTCGGTGAAGGGATTCAGCACCATCGGCGGCGCTCTATCACGGTTTGCCCGCGAAGTCGGAACGGGAGACCTGGGCCAGTTCGCGGATCGCCAGGTAGAGGTGGTAGAGCGAGGTCGCCGGCGACGGCTCCTCGAGGAAGCGCCCGTCCGCTCCCATCCGCTCGCGCCAGGCGCCCGCCTGCGGCGTCTCGAGGTAGGCGACGAGGCCGTTGGCGGCCTCCAGCGCCGCCGCGGTCTCGCCCAGGATCAGCGCCGCCTTCAGGTGCTCGGTCTGAGGCCAGAGCCGCGCGCCGGCGTCGCGGACGCTGAGGTCGCGCCGAAGTGCGTTGCAGACCACGCCCCGCCCGGCATCGAACGCACCGCGCCCCACGTCGAACAGCCGACGCGCCGCCGCCCGCGCATCGGGCCGCCGCCGCGCCACGCCCCACTGTTCCAGCAGCCACGCCCACTCGAACTGATGCCCCGGCTCGACCACCGCGTCGTCGCCGCCGAGCGCCATCCACCCGGCGTCGAAGAACTCCCGGAGCGCCCCGCTGGCCGGGTCGATGAACCGGTCCAGCGCCAGGGCCGCGATCTCGTCCGCCAACGCCGTCCAGGCCGCGCCGCCGCCGGCGGCCTCCCAGGCGAGCGCCGCCTCGAACAGGTGCATGTGCGCATTGGCCTGGAACGGCCGGTCGCCCGCTTCCCGGAACCCGCCCGCCGGATGCCTCAGCGCCTGGAGCGCGGCCAGGATCGACCGCGCCTCTTCCGCATCGCCCAGGGCCGCCAGCGCCAGAAGAATGAAGGCGTGCTCGTAGAGGTAGGGCTGGGGATCGGCGACCTCGCCGGCCGTCGTGAGGCTCGCCGCATAGAGGCCGTCGTCGCGGCGACCGCGGGCCCCGAACCAAGCCCAGCCGTCCCGTGCCACCAGGCCCCAGGGCCCGATGGGCCCCTCGGCCGCGGCGCTCGCGAACACGAACGCCTGCCGCGCCGCGACCCGGGCCCGGCGGCGGGGATCGTGCGCCTCGCCCGCCCAGG
>NZ_JAHBYD010000062.1 GCF_019636135.1 Phenylobacterium sp. | reverse complement strand
CGGGGCTGCGGCGGGGCTGTAGCGTCGCGGGATTCCCCAGGCCCAGTCCGGATTCCCGCGTGAAGCTCCTCCTCACCGCCGCGTTCGCGGCCGCCCTCGCCGCCCCCGCCCTCGCCGCGCCGCCCGCCAAGGCGCCCAAGGTCGATCCCGCGCTGCACGCCAAGGCGCTGGAGATCCTGAAGCGGGGCATCGCGTTCCCGACCGTGGCGGGCCGGCGCCAGACCGTCGCCTATGCCGAGTACCTCAAGGGCGAGCTGCTGGCGGGCGGCTACAGGGCTGACGAGATCGCCATCGAGCCGCTGGGCGACACGGCGTTCCTGATCGCCCGCTATCCGGGGACCGACCCGAAGAAGAAGCCGCTGGTCATCTCGGGCCACATGGACGTGGTGGAGGCCGACCCCAAGGACTGGGCGCGCGATCCGTTCACGCCGGTCGAGGAGAACGGCTACGTCTTCGGCCGCGGCGCGGTGGACAACAAGTTCGACGTCTCGATGATGGTCGCCACGCTCGCCAGCCTGCGCAAGAGCGGCTGGAAGCCGGGCCGCGAGGTGGTGCTGGCGCTGTCGGGCGACGAAGAGACCTCGATGAAGACCACCGCCGTCCTCGCCGAGCGGCTGAAGGGCGCCGAGATGGTGCTGAACATCGACGGCGGCGGCGGCGGGCTGAACGAGGACGGCACGCCGATCTCGTTCGGCGTCCAGGGCGCCGAGAAGACCTACGCCGACTTCCGCCTGGCGGTGACCGATCCCGGCGGCCACTCCAGCCGGCCCACGCCGACCAACGCGATCTACCGGCTGGCCAAGGCGCTGGACCGGCTGGAGGCCTACGCGTGGCCGACGGCGAGCAACGAGATCACCCGCGCCTCGCTGGCGGCCGCGGCGAAGAACACGCCGGGCGCCATCGGCCAGGCGCTGGCGAAGTTCGCCGCCGACCCGACCGACGAGGCCGCCATCGCCACGATCCGCGCCGACCCGGTCTGGAGCCCGGCGCTGCACACCACCTGCGTGGCCACGATGCTGAGCGGCGGCCACGCGCCCAACGCCCTGCCCCAGCGCGCCGAGGCCACCGTGAACTGCCGCATCTTCCCCGGCACGTCGTCGGCCGCCGTGAGGGAGACCCTGGCGCAGGTCGTGGGCGACAAGAGCGTGACCGTCACCCGGCTGGACGACGGCTCCATCGACAGCCCCGCCTCGCCGCTTCGGCCCGACGTCCTGGCGGCCGTCACCAAGGCGGTGCATGCGCGGTTCCCGGGGCTTCCCATCGTGCCGAGCCAGGCGTCGGGGGCGACCGACAGCATGTACTTCCGCGCCGCCGGCGTGCCGAGCTACGGCGTCTCGGGCCTGTTCATGAAGGAGAGCGACGAGTTCAGCCACGGCCTGAACGAGCGCGCCCCGGTCAGTGCCATCGACGGCGACCTCGCGTACTGGGACTCGGTGCTGCGGGACCTGGCGAAATAGCGCCCGCCGGCCGCCTGCGCGGCGGGAAGGCGCGGGCCTGGGTCCCTCCTCAATACCGCTCATCCCGGCGAATGCCGGGACCCAGATGGCATGGCGCAAGAAGAGGGGTTCCGGGGGCTCCGAGGTCATCCCATCAGCCTCCGCGAGCGTGGATCTGGGTCCCGGCATTCGCCGGGATGAGCGGAAGTTATTGAATTCCCTCAGAAGGAATCGAGGACGGACCCTAGCCGTGGAGCGCCGCGAGCCGCGCGCGGGCCGCCTTCGCCGCCTCGGCGAACGCAGCGCTGGCCCAGAGGCGGTGGTCGCCGCGGGCGAAGGCGGCGGCGTTCTGCGCGTACATCCAGGCGTTCATCGCGTTGGCGACGGCGTTGTCGCGCTCGCGGACCACCTTGCCCGGCGCGCCCATGACGATGGAGTTGGGCGGGACGATCGTGCCTTCCCTCAGGAAGGCGTGGCCGGCGATGATCGAGTTCGCGCCCACTTCGCAGCCGTCCATGATGGTCGAGCCGATGCCGACCAGGACGCGGTCGCCGATCGTGCAGCCGTGCAGGGTGCAGTGGTGGGTGATGGAGCAGTCCTCGCCCACGATCGTGCCGGTCGCGCCGCCGATGTGGATCATCACGAAGTCCTGGATGTTGGTCCGCGCGCCGATGCGCACCGGCCGGGACTCGGCGCGGATCACCACATTGGGCCACAGCGACGCCTGCGCGGCGAGCGCCACGTCGCCGTAGACCTGCGCCGTCGGGTGGACGAAGGCGGCGGGGTCGATGCGGACGTCGGGGCCGAAACGGCTCTGGGGACCTTGATCCATGAACGGTTCCTACCGCGGGTTCCGCGCGGGGTG
>NZ_JAHBYD010000061.1 GCF_019636135.1 Phenylobacterium sp. | reverse complement strand
TGCCGCTGAGCCCGGCGAAGTCGAGGCGGGGGATCGGAAGCCGGCCGAGGTCGGCGAAGCTCGCCTCGTGGAAGGTGACGTTGGCGAGGCCCGCGCGCGCCGCGAGGTCGCGGGAGCGGCGGATGTGCTCGGGGTTGATGTCGACGCCGTGGAACTCGGCGTCGGGGTAGCAGTCGGCCAGCACGCAGAGGGTGAGGCCCACGCCGCTGCCGAGGTCGGCGTAGGTGAAGGGGCGATCGACGCGCGGCGCGGCGCGGCCTCCGGTCCAGGCGGCCTGGAGCAGATGCGCCGGGCTCTGGAACGCGCCGAAGGCGGACGGGTAGATGACGTCGGTGGTGTAGTCGGAAGCGGGCTCGGCCATGCGGCGATGCTACCTCAGACCGGGCCGACGGGAAGGGCGGTCCGGCCGGGGCGCCGCCACCGGCCGGACCAGGACGCTGGGGGGAAGGTCACCAGCGATAGGTGACGGACGCCTCGATGTAGCGCGGGTCGTTCAGGCGGTAGTTGTCCTGCAGGCCGTTGCCCAGGGACGCCCCGGACTGGTTGGTGTAGTAGCGCTCGTCGAAGATGTTCTTGGCGACGACCGCGAACGACCAGTTCGCGTTCTCCACGGCCACGCGCCCGCCCCAGATGGTGAAGTCGCCGAGGACCGCGTCGTTCTCCGCGGCCTGGAAGCCGCCGTCCTCGTGGCGCACGTTGATGCTGGCCCGGAGCCGCCAGTCGGCCGTGATCGTCTGCGAGTAGATGACGTTGCCGCTCACCGAGTTGTCGCGCAGGCGGGCGAGCTCGTTGCCGGCCTGCACCGTCGTCAGGAACGCCGGCGGCTGCTTGAAGTGGCCGCTCTGGTGGCCGTAGGAGACCGTGCCCGTCAGCCGGCCCATCTCGGGCGGCAGCGGGGCGCGGACCGTCAGGTCGATCTCGACGCCGTTGGCCTTGGCGTCGCCGGCGTTGGCCAGGAACATGGCCCCGTTGAGCGGGTCCATCATCGGCGGGATGCCGTTGTTCAGGTTGGCCAGCATGTCCTTGTATTCGATGCGGTAGACGTTGGCGTTGAGGATGACGTGCTGATCGAACCACGAGCTCTTGAGGCCCAGCTCGTAGGTGATCGAGCTCTCCGGGTCGTAGGTGAACGGCACGTCGACCAGGTTGCAGCTCGTGCCCGGCACCTCGTCGGGCATGTTGCAGGGGTTGCCGAGCTCGGAGTTGAAACCGCCCGAGCGGTAGGCCGTGGCCGCCCGCGCGAAGGTCAGGATGTCGGGCGTCCACTGGTACGACCCGGTCACGCCCCAGGTGGTCTTCTGGAAGTCGAGGTCGGGCTTGGCCTGCGGGCTGCCGGGCGGGAAGTCGACGTAGCGCGGCTGGCCGTTGATGCGCACGGCGATGATCTCGCCCTTCTTGTTGTCCCAGCTCTGGCGGGCCTCGCCCGAGATCTTGAGTTGCTGGGTGATGGCGAATTCCAGCGAGCCGTAGACGCTGTAGGACTTGGAATTGAGCAGGGTGTTCAGGTCGCTGTTCGGGTCGATCGAGGTCATCGTCATGGCGTTGACGATGGGCGCGCGGCCCCGCTCGCGGATGTTGTAGTCGTCCTTCAGGTAGAAGAGGTCGGCGCCCACCAGCCAGTTGAGCCGCTCGGTATGGCCCTGCAGCCGCGTCTCGTGGAACGTGGTCCTGGCCTCGTCGGTCCGCAGGTCCTGCTGGGTGGCGGTGGTGAGCCCGTCGGGGTCGGTGTACCAGTCGCTCTTGCGGCGGCGGTGGTTGGTGGTCGAGTAGAGGTCGGCCCAGCCCAGGTCGTAGCGGATGGCCAGGTTGAAGTTCGACTGGCTCGAGGTGAGCTGGCTGCGCGCGTTGCTCTCGGCCACGTTGATCGGGGTCATGGTCGAGCGCGTCAGCACCACGCCGCCCGAATCGCTGTCCGAGTCGGCGTAGTCGGCGATCGCCACGATCTCGAGCCGGTCGGAGGGCTTCCAGCGCGCCGCGCCGCGGACCGCGCCGTACTTCAGGTAGTCGAAGCAGCTTCCGTCAGGGCGGCGGTAGATGCAGCCCGTCTGGTGCGTGTGGTCGGCGCCGAAGCGCAGCGCGAAGGTCTCGGTGACCGGGATGTTGGCGATGCCCTGCAGGCCCAGCGTCCTGTGGTCGCCGTACGAGACGGTGGCCTCGCCCTCCTTCCGGAACTGCGGCGCCCGGGTGATGGCGTTGATCGCGCCGCCCACCGCGTTGCGGCCGTAGAGCGCGCCCTGGGGCCCCTTCAGCGTCTCCACCCGCTCGATGTCGAACAGGTCGAAGCGCTGGAAGGTGCGGCCGCCGATGTTGCCGCCGGGGATGTAGGCGCCGTCGCGGTAGAGGCCGATGGCGGCGTCGGAGTTCGGCAGGCGCGCCTGGCCGGCGCCGCGGATGTTGGGCTCGGCGTTGGCCCTCGAGGCCGCGTCGATGAACGTCACGCCCGGGATGAACTGGATCAGTTCCCGCGTGTCGGTCGCGCCGCCCAGGTCGCGCAGCGTGTCGGCGCCCAGGGCGCTCACCACGGCCGGGATGTTCTGGACGTTCTCCTC
>NZ_JAHBYD010000060.1 GCF_019636135.1 Phenylobacterium sp. | reverse complement strand
ACCCTGCCATTCACGGGAGGGACCGCGAAGCGGTGGAGGGGGCGCTACGGGCGCACAGCCGACGGCCTCAGCCCAGCAGCCGCTCGGCGAAGTCGCCGCGCATGCAGTGGTTGGAGCTCATGGCCGCGCCGTAGCCGCCGGTGTTGAGGAAGGCGATGCGGTCGCCGCCGGCCATCGGCGGCATGCGGTGGCCGCGGGCCCAGACGTCCAGCGCCTCGTTGATGTTGCCCGACACCGTCACCGGCCGCCACGCCCGCTCGTCGAACGTCGAGGGGGCGCAGGCGACGGGCTCGCAGGGGCGGTCGTAGTGGGCCGGCTCGGGCTGCAGGTTGAAGCCGCCGTTCACCTGCACGAACTCGACGTCGCGCTTCACCTCGACGTCGGTGGCCTCCAGCACCAGCAACCCTGCGTCCTTGACGATGTAGTCGCCAGGCTCGACCGCCAGCGTCACGTCGCGGCCGGCCAACCGCTGTTTCAGCACCGCCGCCCAGCGCGCCAGGTCCAGCGGCGCGTCGGCCGCCGTCTGCGGCAGGCCGAGGCCCCCGCCGATGTTCACCGTGGTCATGTCTGGCAGGTCGTCCAGGAACGACAGCCCCTCGGCGATCGCCGCCTCCCAGCTCGCGAGCTGCGGATCCAGCCAGCCGCAGCCGACGTGGAAGTGCAGCGTCCGGATCGTGAGCCCATGCGCCCGCGCCGCCTCCAGCGCCGCGCCCCACTGCTCGCGGTAGATGCCGAACTTGGTGACGTCGTCGCCCGCGTAGACCAGCCGCTCGCTGTAGCCCACGCCGCGCGCCGGGTTCGCCCGCACGCCGATGGCGCGGCCCGGGGCCCGCGCGCCGATGCGGCGGATCATGCCGACCGTGTCGCAATTGATATGCAGGTCCGGTTGGGCCAGCAGCCGGTCCAGGTCGCGGTCCGACACGCCGGTGCCGGTGAAGCTGATGTCCCTCGCCGCGAATCCGCAGGCCAGCGCCCGGTCCATCTCGTTCGGCGAGCAGATGTCGATGCCGCACTGACCCCGCAGCCGCGCCAGCAGCGGCTCGAACCGGTTGCACTTCATCGCGTAGAAGACGCGGCCCGGCCGCCCGGTCCGCGCCAGCGCCGCCTTCAGCCGCGCCAGGTTCGCCGCCACGCGGGCGACGCTGTAGAGGTAGAGCGGCGCGCCCGCCTCGTCGTAGGCCGCCGCCACGTCGCAGCCCGCCAGATGCAGCCGTCCGTTCACATAGCCGAGGTCGTCGCGCGCCCACCACGGCGCCGCCACCGCGTGGGCGCGCGCGCTCACGCCAGGCTCTTGAGGTACGCCTGGCCCTCGACGTTCGGGCGCTCGGCGCGGCCGGTGATCCAGCGGCGGCACTGCGGCGCGCCGCAGTGGCAGGCGAACTGCCTGAAGAGGCGGTCCTCGGTGGCCGCGTAGTCGATGGTCAGCAGTTCGTCGGCCGGCATGTCCTTCAGCGCCACGAGTTCGAACGCGCGCATGTCGAGCCGGCAGTTCGGCGAACAGGCGTGGCTGAGGTAGCCGATGAACTCGGTGTCGGAGATGTGGTTCGTCTCGTCGACCTGCAGGCTGTGCTGGCTGATCTCGGGGCCGATCTCGCCCGTGAAGACGTGCAGCACCTCGCCCCTGCCCCGCCCGACCGTCGTCTGCACGCCCAGCCCCCGGGCGTCGTCCGGCCGGCAGATCCGCAAGGTCTCCGCCTGCGACCGGGCCACCGATTCGCTCCGCACCGTCATCTCCACCCTAGGATGTACCTTCAGCCTAGCGTCGGAAACACGACTAAAGTCCTATCGTCTTCGAAAGGCGCAGGTGATTGCGCCCCGGGCGCCGCTCGTAGGCCACCTCGTCCATCAGCTTCATGACCATGTGGATGCCGAGGCCGCCGACATGGCGATGCTCGACCGACGCCGCCGTGTCGGGCTCGGGCGCGCAGGTGGGGTCGAAGGCCGGGCCGTCGTCGCCGACGTCGACGGTCACGCGGCCCTCGGCCACCCGCGCGGCCACTTCGACGCGCGTCGCGCCGCCGTGGCCGAAGGCGTTGGTGACCACCTCGTCGAGCGCCACGTTGACCGCCGCGATCGCCGCCGCCGGGACGCCCCGCGCCGTCAGGCCGGACTCGATGTCGTCCAGCAGCGCCGGGAGGGCCTCGCGGCCGCCGAGCGTGCGGGAGATGTCCGGAAGCATGCCGGGCCCCTGATGACCGAATTCCGACCTTAGCCGCGTGGAAAATTAGCTCAATCTCCCCGATACTCGCGCGACGGTTGGAGAGGCGTTGATGCAGATCGGTGAAGAGACCCGCGGCGACATCCTGGTCGTGACGCCCTCCGGCCGCCTCGACTCGGGTTCGGCGGGCGTGCTGGAGGCCGTGCTGCCGGCCCGCGCCCAGGCCCACGCCAAGGTGGTGCTGACCCTGGCCGACGTGCCCTACGTCTCGTCTGCGGGCCTGCGCGTGCTGCTGATCGGGGCCAAGGCGGCGAAGGCCCAGGGGCACCGGCTGGTGCTGACCGGGCTCTCCGATTCGGTGCGCGAGGTGTTCGACATCTCGGGCTTCAGCACGATCTTCGCCATCGAGCCCGACCTCGACTCAGCCCTGGCCGCCCTCGCCTGAGGGCCTGAGCACCGCCAGCGTCCCCGCCGCATCCAGCAGGGCGGCGAGGTCGTCCAGCACCGCCTCCGCGCCGAGCCCCGGCGCCTGCCGCGCATAGGCCGCCGCGCGCCCGGCATTGTCGCCGTCCAGCAGCGCCAGCGTCTCGGCCGGTGGGCTCGCCGTCGTCCAGGCCGCCCAGGCGACGCGGTCGAGCCCGAACGCCAGGCGGCCCTGCTCCACCCGCGCCGCCGGATCGCCGTCCAGCAGCGCGCGCTCGAAGAAGTCC
>NZ_JAHBYD010000006.1 GCF_019636135.1 Phenylobacterium sp. | reverse complement strand
CGCCAGTAGCGGTAGGTCCAGAGCTGTTCGAAGCCGGCGCGGCGGTAGATGCGGCGGGCGGGGTTCGGCGCTTCGACCTGGAGGACGACGCGGGTGACTCCCCGGTCGGCCAGCGCGCGGCCGAAGGCGCCCAGGATGGCCGCGGCGTGGCCCTTGCCGCGGTGGGCCGGCGCGGTGCGCATGCCGTGGATTCCACCCCAGCCGTGGCAGACGGTGCAGACCCCGACCGCCTCGGTGGCGCCGCCCTCGCCGGCCGCGCCGTAGAGACCACCGGGCGAGCGGCCGAGGTTCCGGATGCGCCGCGCGCCTTCCTCGGGATCGAAGCCGTCGCCGAGGAACACGCCTTCCCAGGCGGCGTCGGGACGCGTGAGCAGGCGGGCGGGCGCGGCGCTGGCGGCGGCGAGGCGCGCGACGTCGCCGGTCTTCATCACCGTGGGCTGGCGGCCGGTCAGGCCGTGGCGCGCGACGGCCTCGCGGACGGGATCGAGCGCCGGGAGGTCGGCGAGCCGGAAGCCCGGGGCGATGGCGTGGTCCCGGAACGCCTCGACCACGCGGCCGACCGCGCCGGGGCCGACGTCATGGCTGAGCGGGACGGCGCTCTTGGCGCGGCCGATCGGACCGTCGTCCAGCGGCACGAGCCAGCCGTCGATCTCGAGGATCTGCGGCGGGGACACGGCGGCCACCACGGACCGCTCCATGGCCTCGATGTCGACTACGGGCATCCTTCTCCCCTTGCGGGAGAAAATCCTGCCCCGGACCTGATCCGGGGCGTCAACCGCAGGCTGACAGACAAGGGGTTGTGCGAGCTTTCCAGCCGCGTTGGCGCGTCAGCGCCGTTTTGATTCAACCACGGAAAACACAGAAAACACGGAAGGCGGCGGACCCGGCAGAGCCCCTTCCGTGTCCTTCCGTGTTTTCTGTGGTCCATCTCAAGGGCGCCTGCGGCGCAGGCTGCGCCGGACAACTCGGCACGACCCCGCATCCGGCGCGCTGCGCTGTCCACCTTCTCCCGCAAAGGGAGAAGGACCGGAGAAGCGCCTTCGTGGACGCTCACCCCTTTTCCCGCATGAGGCGGGCCTTGTCCCGGCGCCAGTCGCGCTCGGCGATGGTGTCGCGCTTGTCGCGGGTGTTCTTGCCCTTGGCGAGCGCGATCTCCAGCTTCGCGAGGCCCTTGTCGGACCAGTAGAGCCTGGTCGGGATCAGCGTGCGCCCTTCCCGCTGGACGGCGCCGATCAGCTTCTCGATCTGGCGGCGCTTGAGCAGCAGTTTCCGGTGCCGGCGCGGCTCGTGGTTGAAGTGCGGGCCGGCCTGGGCGTAGGGCGGGATGTCGGCGTTGACGAGGACGATCTCGTTGTTCTCCACCGCCGCGTAGCTCTCGGCGATGTTGGCCTTGCCGTTGCGCAGGCTCTTCACCTCGGAGCCGGTCAGCGCGATGCCGGCTTCGAGGGTCTCCTCGAGGAAGTAGTCGAACCGCGCGCGGCGGTTCTCGGCGATCAGCTTGCCTGCCATCCTCACCTCCCCCGCGAAGCGGCGGGAGGGGGACCATCCGCCGGAGAGCGGATGGTCCCCCTCCCGCCATCGCTGCCGCGATGGGGGAGGTAACGCGTATGACGGGCCTCCCCGATCATGCTCAGATAACGCCCGCCTCGCGCAGGCCGGCCAGCACCTCGGCGCGGGCGGCTTCCGAGCAGGGGACGAGCGGCAGGCGGCCGTCCTCGCGGCAGAGGCCCAGGTGGGCGAGCGCGAACTTGGTGGGCGACGGGCTGGCGTCGGCGAACAGCGACTTGTGCAGGCGGATCAGGCGGTCCTGGCCGTAGAGGGCGTCGGCCCAGCGGCCGGCCATGGCGTCCTCGTAGAAGGCCGAGACCTGCTCGGGCGCGACGTTGCAGGTGACCGAGATGCAGCCGTGGCCGCCGTGGGCCATGTAGCCCAGGGCCGAGTCGTCGTTGCCGGAGAGCATCACCCAGTCCTCGCCGCACTCCAGGCGCTGGAGGCTGGCGCGCGGCAGATCGCCGGTGGCGTCCTTGATGCCGACGATGTTGGGCAGCTTCGCCAGGCGGGCCAGGGTGGCGTTGGAGATATCCACACTGGTCCGGGCCGGCACGTTGTAGACCAGCACCGGAAGCTGCACGGCGTCGTTGATCGCCTTGTAGTGGGCGTAGAGGCCCTCCTGGCTGGGGCGGTTGTAGTAGGGCGTCACCACCAGGGCCGCATCGCAGCCGATCGCCTTGGCGTAGCGCACCAATTCGATCGCCTCGTCCGTAGAATTGGAGCCGGCGCCCGGGATCACCGGGACGCGGCCTCGCGCCGTCGCGACGCAGAGCTCCATCACCCGGCGGTGCTCTTCGTGGCTGAGGGTGGAGGCCTCGCCCGTGGTGCCGACGGGAATCAGGCCATGGACGCCGCCGGCGATCTGGCGCTCGACGAGGGCCACGAAGGCGTCCTCGTCCACCGCGCCGTCGCGGAACGGGGTCACCAGCGCCGGCAGGACGCCGCGGAAAAGAGGTTCGGACATGGGGTGCAAGGGGCCGAGTGCAAAAAGCCGTAAAGATGCCACCTGAAAGGCGACGTTCAGAATTGGCCGGACAATATGTTGCCGCGGGCTTGGCCCGCAATGTCGATTCGATCCATCCCCAGGTCCGGCCACCCCCGGTCGGGCCATCCCCAGGTCGGGGGGAGTAAAGTTGAACCCACGGGTCCGTAACGCATTGCTGGCCGGTTGCGCGGCCGTGGTGGCCACCACGGTGGCGCGCGCGCAGAGCGGCGACCCCATCGGCGACCTGATCGCGCAGGGCGGCCCGGCGCCGGCGCAGGCCCCGGCGACGCCCGCGGCGCGGCAGACGGTGGCGAACCCGCTCTCGGCCTCGGACCAGCAGACCTTCACCCAAGGGTTCGCGGCGGCGCGGCGCGGCGACGTGGACGGCGCGCGCTCGGCGATCGCGCGACTTCAGGACCCGGTCGCCAGGAAGCTCGTGACCTGGGCCATGGTCGACGTGAGCTCGGCGCGGCTCAGCTTCTACGAACTGGACGCGGCGCGGCGCGACCTCGCCAGCTTCCCGCGCGCGGCGCGCCGCCAGGCGGCGACCGAGGCGCTGCTGGAGACCTCGGGCAAGAGCCCCTCCGAGATCGCGGCCTGGTTCGGCGGCCAGCCGCCGGCGACCGCGCAGGGCGCGATGGCGCTGGCCTCGGCCTACCGATCGCTGGGCCGCAACGGCGAGGCGGGCGAGCTGATCCGCGCCTGGTGGCGCACCAGGAGCTTCGAGGCCGAGCCGCAGCGGCAGATGCTGGCCCGCTTCGGCGACGTGCTGACCATGGACGACCACGTCCGCCGCGCCGACATCCTGCTGTACGGCGCGCAAGGGCCCGCCGCGCGGGACATGATCGCCCTGCTGCCCGCCGACCGTCAGGCCGCGGCGCTGGCGCGGATCGCCCTGCGTTCGGGGAGCGACGGCGCGTATGCGACCCTCACGCCGGGCGACCAGGCCTCGCCGGGCGTGGCGTTCGAACGCGCCGCGGCGCTGCGCAAGAGGAGCCGCGAGGCCGAGGCCATCGCCCAACTGGCCTCGTTCCCGCGCGAAATGGTCACCAGCGACGGCGCGGGCCGGATGTGGGACGAACGCAAGCGCCTCGTCGCCTATGCGATCAAGCTGAACGACTGGAGGAGCGCCTATCAGGCCGCCGCCAATTCGGGCCTGAGCGAGGGCGCGGACGCCACCGAGGCCGAGTTCTACGCCGGCTGGATCGCGCTCAAGTACCTGAACGACCCGGGCGCGGCGGCGAAGCACTTCGCCGCCATCGAGCGTATCGGCTCGTCGCCGATCACCCGGGGCCGCGCCTTCTACTGGATGGGCCGCGCCGCCGAGGCCAAGGGCGACCGCGACCGCGCCGAGGACGCCTATCGCCAGGGCGCGCAGTACCTGACCACCTTCTACGGCCAGCTCTCGGCCGAGAAGCTGGGCCTGCCGATCACCCTGCCCCGCGACCCCGTGCCCACCGACGCCCAGCGCCGCGCCTTCGAGGGCCGCCCCGAGGTGCAGGCCATGCGGCTGCTGGCCGACCAGGGCCAGCGCGACCTCTTCCGCGTGTTCGCGCTGCACATCGACGACATCGTGCCCACGACGGTGGACGCCGCCCTGCTGGTGGACGCGATCCGCGGCTACGGCGACCAGGACACCTCGATGAAGGCGGCGCGGGCCGCGGCCACGCGGGGCCTGATCCTGATCGACCGCGCCTATCCGTACCGCACGCCGCCCAGCGTCGCGAACGCGCCGGAGCCGGCGCTGGTGCTGGGGATCACGCGCCAGGAGAGCGGCTTCGACCCCTCGGTGCGCTCGGGCGCCGATGCGCGCGGCATGATGCAGCTCCTGCCCTCGACGGCGGCCAGCGTGGCGCGGCGGATGGGCGAGCCCTACTCGGCCGCGCAGCTCTACGAGCCCGAGTACAACATGAAGCTGGGCTCGGCCTTCCTGGGCCAGCTCGTGAACCAGTTCTCGGGCAGCTACGTGATGGCCGCCGCCGGCTACAACGCCGGCCCCGGCCGGCCGACCCAATGGACGACGGTCTGCGGCGACCCGCGCGGCGCCACGTCGGACCCGCTCGACTTCATCGAGTGCATCCCGTTCTCCGAGACGCGCAACTATGTGATGCGGGTGCTGGAGAACATGACGGTGTACCGCGCCAAGCTGAACGGCGGCTCGGCCCCGATCACGCTCTCGGCCGACCTGCGCCGCGGCGGCTACAGCTACACGGCATCGAGCGGCCAGACGCTCACGGCGAGCACGCCCTGACACCGCTCATCCCCGCGCATGCGGGGACCCAGGCTTGCGTCCTCTCACGGCACGACCCCTCCGCCGGGGCGAGCGGCATCGAGGACAACGGCCGACCGCCCGGCGCGCCGCAGGCGTCCTGTTTTTCGAACCACGAACCACACGAACCACACGAACGACTCCGGGATGAACCCGCCCCATGAGCGCACCCCCGGCCCGTTCGTGTCTTTCGTGTGGTTCGTGGTTGAATCCATGCGGCGCCGACGCGCCCGGGCGCGCCTGAAGGTTCGCGCCGACGCTGGCCCACCAATACCGCTCATCCCCGCGCATGCGGGGACCCAGGCTTCACTCTTCAGGCCCCGGATCAAGAAAAGTCTGGGTCCCCGCATGCGCCGGGATGAGCGGAGGTTCAGGCCGCAGCGTCCGGCCTGGTGCGGAACCAGGCGATCACGAAGAGGGTCGCGAGCAGCATGTCGGGCGCGGTGATCATGGGGATCATGGCCGGGACGCGGCCCTGCAGGAACAGGCTCAGGCAGGAGACGAAGTAGATCACCTTGCCGGCCGCGCCGAGCAGCATGAAGGGGCGGAAGCGGGCCGGGTCGCGGCCGATGGCGAGGTAGCCGAACTGCCACATCAGGGTGGAAGCGGCGAAGCCGTAGTACATGTCGGGATGGCTGATCGGGGTGCTGGCGGCGGCCAGCGTCTTCTCCAGGAAGAACAGCGGGGCGATGATCAGGACGCCCCAGATCCCGCCGATGGTGAACACCCACTTCGCGAATGTCATCCCGAGCCCCTCCGCGTTGCGATCAGGATGGGGCCGGCGGCGGTCGGTTCCAATCGGCCATCCAGCGAGAACGCCTGTGCAAGGATGTATGGCTGAAGCGCCTCGGCGGGCGGTCCGTCGGCGACGACGCGGCCGGCGCTCAGCACCACCAGGCGGTCGCAGAAGCGGGCGGCCAGGCTGAGGTCGTGCAGGGTGAGGACGACGGCGGCGCCGCGCGCGGCCTCCTCGCGGAAGAGTTCGAGCGCCAGGAGCTGGGCGTCGGGGTCGAGGCCGGCGGCGGGCTCGTCGGCGATCAGCAGCGGCGCGCCCGTGACCAGCAGGCGCGCGAGCAGGACGCGGGCCCGCTCCCCGCCGGACATCTCCAGCACGCCGCGGCCTTCGAGGCCGGCGAGGCCGGCGCGGGCCAGGGCGGCGGCGGCGGCCGCGCGGGCGGCGGCGGTGGGCAGGCTGAACGCGCCGAGGCCGGCGACGCGGGCGGCGGCCATGTTCCAGCCGACGTGGCGCTCCTGCGGCAGGTAGGCGGCGAGCCGGGCGCGCTCGGGGTCGGCGAGGCGCGCGACGTCGCGGCCGGCGAGCTCGGCGCGGCCCGCGTCGAGTTTCGCGAGGCCGAGGGCGGCGCGGAGCAGCGTGGTCTTGCCGGCGCCGTTGGGGCCGACGACGCCGACCACCTCGCCGGGCCGGACGGTCAGGCTCGCGCCGTCGAGCACGGTCTGGCCCCCACGGCGGACCGTGGCGCCGTGGAGGGACAGCGCGCTCATCCCTTCCAGCTCCGGGCGGCGCGCCAGGCGATCATGGCGAAGAGCGGCGCGCCGAAGAGCGCGGTGACGACGCCCAGCTTCAGCTCCAGGTCAGTGGGGATGACGCGCGCGGCGATGTCGGCGGCGGCGAGCAGCACCGCCCCGGCCAGCGCCGACGGCAGCAGGACCCGGCCGGGGTCGCCGCCGGAGCCCGCGCGGACGAGGTGCGGCGCGGCGAGGCCCACGAAGCCCACGATGCCGGCCATGGCGACGGACGCCCCCGTCAGCAGCGAGGCGCCGGCGACCGCGGCGGCGCGCAGGCGGGCCATCGGCAGTCCGGAGAGCGCGGCGGTCTCCTCGCCCAGGGTCAGCATCACGAGGCCGCGCGAGGCGTAGAGGCAGAGGCCCGTCCCGATGGCCAGGGCCGGAAGCTGGCGGGCGATGTCGTCCCAGTCGCGGTTGGCGACCGAGCCCAGCAGCCAGGAGAACACCTCGGCCAGCGTCACCGGCGACGGCGAGAAGTTGAAGACCAGCGAGGTCAGCGCCCCGAGGAAGGCCGAGAAGGCGACGCCGAACAGGATCAGCGTCTCGGGCTCGCGGAAGCGGGCGGCGAGCCAGGTGAGGAGGACGCCGACCAGCAGGGCCGCGGCCAGCGCCGCGGCCTCGATGGCGCCCTGCGCGCCCGCGAGCCCTGCCGTGATCGCGAGTGCGGCGCCGAGCCCGGCTCCGCCGGAGACGCCGAGCACGCTGGGGTCGGCGAGCGGGTTGCGCAGCAGGCCCTGCATGACCGCGCCGGCGAGGCCGAGGGCGGCGCCGACGACGAGGGCGGCGACGGTGCGCGGCAGGCGGATGTCGAACAGGATCTCGTGCGGGGCGGACGCGGGGTCGGCGAAGCCCTGGGCGATCTGGGCAGCCGACAGCGTGACCTCGCCGAGCGCGAGGCCGGCGGCCATGAGCAGGAGCACGGCCGCGAGCAGCAGGAGGTTGAGCGCGAGCGGCCTCATCTTGCGGGCGCCTTCCGCGCCAGCATCTCGACCGCCTCGGCGGCGCTCCAGTCGGGACAGCCCAGCATCGCGCCCGGCAGGCTGGCGACGGCCGAGCGCCGCACCGTGCGCTGCAGGATGCGGTGGCGGCCGATGCCCCAACTGTCGCCCGCGAGCTGGAAGGTGTCGAAGAAGCCGGTCACGACGGCCCTGGGCGGCGAGAGCGCCAATTGCTCCAGCGACACCACCTGGAAGCCCGGCCGCGCCTCGGCGTTGGTGAAGCCCGCGCCCGTCAGGATGGCATCGACGAGCGTGCCCGGCCCGGCGCTGGCGCCGCCCGGCGTGAGGTAGAGCGCGCTGGCGCCCTTCCAGGCGCCGGCGGCGGCGGCGAGGCGGGCGTCCATGCGCGCGACGATCGCCTCGCCGGCCGGGCGCTGGCCCAGGGCGGCGGCGACCTGGCGGACATTGCGGCGGACGTCGGCGAAGCTCGTGGAATCGGCGATGGTCACCACCTTCACGCCCCGCGCCTCCAGCGCGCGGACGAGCCGCGGCTCCCCGCCCCAGTAGCGGACGACGAGGTCGGGGCGGACGGCGAGCGCGGTCTCCAGGTCGACGCGGCGCTGCGGCAGGCCCGCGGCGAGCGCGCGCAGGCGGGAGTCGGCGTCGTCGGCGCGGGTCGAGAGGCCCACGATGCTCGCGCGCGGGCTCATGGCCAGGACGTACTGGTCGGAGCACTGGTCGAGCGAGAGCACCCGCGGCGCGGCCTGGGCGGTCGCGGCCAGGCATGAGGCCAGAAGCCCCGCGACGCCTGCCACCCAACGTACGTCATGGCCGGGCTTGTCCCGGCCATCCATACGCGCTGAGTTCGCGAGGTGGACGTGCGTCATCGCAGCCGCGAGCCTGGTGAAGGCTGAGTTCATGGGTGGCCGGGACAAGCCCGGCCATGACGTTCGGAAAGGATCTCGCGCTAGTCGGCGACCAGGCCGTGGAGCATGCCGTCGAGGGCCACGCGCATCAGTTCGTCCGGCTCGGCCCAGCCGAAGTTCGGCCGGCTGACCATCAGGGCCACCACGCCGTGGCAGCCCATCCACAGCGCCTGGGCCGCCGAGTCGCCCGAGCCCGTCCGCAGACGGCCCTCGGCGGCGATCTCGCGCACCACGCCGGCGAAATGTTCGTAGCATTGGTGGCTCAGGTCCGACGGCGGCGCAGAGGCCTGCGATACCGGACCGCGGTCGCAATAGACAAGCTGATAGGCGTTCGGATGCTCCAGGCCCCAGCGCATGTAGCCTTCGAGGATCATGCGCAGGCGCACGACCGGGTCGAGGTTCAGGGCCGCGCACTCGGCGTTGCGCACCAGGAGTTGCGACAGCACCCCCTCTACGATCTCGTGGAGGATGCAGGCCTTGTCGTTGAAGTGCATGTAGAGGGCCGTCGACGACACGCCGACCTCGTCCGCGATCTTGCGGATGGTGGCGCCCTCATAGCCGTCGGCCACGAAGATGCGCTCGGCCGCCTCGAGAATCTCGGCGCGGCGGAGGTGGCCGTCTCCCTTGGCCTTGCGCGCGGTCTTCCGCGCCGCCGTGGCGACAGTGCTCATGGAGTCTCCCCACATCCGTGCAGCGCCGATAGCGGACCCCAATTCCACAACCGTGACAAGTCCTTGTCACCGGAGTTTGCGCGCATGCGTCTCTCCGCGTAAGGGGCGGCCATGAGCGCCGTCGAGACCGCCGCCGAGGCATTGGTGATGCGCACCCGGGGCTGGGGCGACTATGCGCTGCTGGATTCCGGCCATGGGCGGAAGCTGGAGCGGTACGGCCCGTACAGGGTCGTGCGGCCCGAGCCGCAGTGCCTGTGGACGCCGAGACTGCCCGAGAGCGCGTGGGCCGGGGCCGACGCCGTCTTCGACCCCACCGACGAGGAGGACGCGGGGCGCTGGCGGTTCAAGGGGCGGCCGAGGGAGGTGTGGCCGCTGTCGTGGGGCAAGGTGAGGTTCCAGGGACGGTTCACGGCCTTCCGGCACCTGGCGTTCTTCCCCGAGCAGGCGGCGAACTGGGCGTGGCTGGACGAGGCGGTGCGCGCCGCCGTTGGCCACGAGGGGGGCCAGCCCAGGGTGCTGAACCTGTTCGGCTATACGGGCGTGGCGAGCCTGGTGATGGCGGCGGCGGGCGCGGCGGTGACGCACGTGGACGCGTCGAAGAAGGCGGTGGCCTGGGCGCGGGAGAACGCGGAGCTGTCGGGGCTGGCCGACCGGCCGGTGCGCTGGATCACCGAGGACGCGCGCAAGTACGTGCAGCGCGAGGTGCGGCGGGGTTCGACCTATGAGGGGATCGTCCTGGACCCGCCGAAGTACGGCCGCGGGCCGGGCGGCGAGGTGTGGCGGCTGTTCGATGACCTGCCTGAACTTGCCGGGCTATGCGCCCAACTTCTCTCGGAAAACGCCAGGTTCCTGGTGCTGAACGCCTATGCCGAGCGGATCTCGGGCGCGGCGCTGGCCGGGCTGCTGGCGGAGAAGCTGGGCGGCCGCGGCGGGCGGATCGAGTGGGGCGAACTGGCGCTGGAGGAGGACCGCGGCGACCGGGCGATCGGCATGAGCTTCTTCGCGCGGTGGTCCGCGTGAGCAGCCGGACCATCACCTCCCTGTCGAACGACACGGTCAAGCGCGTGCGGGCGCTGCACATGCGCAAGGAACGCGACGAGACGGGGCTGTTCGTGGCCGAGGGGCTGAAGACCGTCATCGAGGGGATCGACACCGGCCACGCGCCGCGGATCCTGATGCACGGGCCCGACGCCGCTTCGCATCCCATGATGCGCAAGGCCGTCGCCGCGACTCTGGCCGCAGGCGGCGAGGTGATCGAGGTCACCCACGACATCCTGGCCAAGGTCTCGCGGCGGGAGAACCCGCAGGCCGTGGTGGGCGTGTTCCCGCAGGCGTTCGTGGCGCTGAGCGACGTGGCGCCCGGCGCGGCCGAGTGCGTGGTGGCGCTGCACCGGGTACGCGATCCGGGCAACCTCGGGACCATCGTGCGCACCGCCGACGCGGCCGGCTGCGGCGCGGTGGTGCTGGTGGGCGAGTGCTGCGACCCCTATTCGGTGGAGGCGGTGCGGGCGACCATGGGCTCGATCTTCGCCGTGCCGCTGGCCAAGGCGACCGAGGCCGGGTTCGCCGCGTGGCGCGCAGGCTGGACGGGCTCGGTAGTCGGCACCCTGCTCTCGGCCACGGCCAGCCACGCCGAGGCCGAGTACCGCAAGCCGGTGCTCGTCCTCATGGGCAACGAGCAGCAGGGCCTGACGCCCGACATGGCCGCCCTGCCCGACCTCAACGTGAAGATCCCCATGCGCGGCCGCGCCGACAGCCTGAACCTGAGCGTGGCGACCGGCGTGATGATCTACGCGGCGACCTCCCTCCCTTAATGGGAAGGGACAGGCGCCGCAGGCGCCAGGGTGGGGAAGCCTGACCCTGAGCGCCGGCGCTTCGGGATTGGCTGACCTCCACCCGCCCAGTTCTGGACCACACTGCCCCACCCTGGCCGCTCCGCGGCCTGTCCCTCCCCATTAAGGGAGGGAAGGATGTCACAACCACCCCGTCTCCCGCGTCCTGGGCGCAGAGAACAGGAGACCTCCCCCATGACCACGCGGATCAACATGTACGGCGTGAACCCGAAGGCGCTCGAGGGCATGATGACGCTCGAGGCGCACTTCAGGACGACGACCATCGAGCCCCTGCTGCGCGACCTGATCAAGATGCGCGCCTCGCAGATCAACGGCTGCGCCTTCTGCCTGCATATGCATTCCAAGGACGCCCGGGCGCAGGGCGAGCGCGAGGAGCGGCTCCACCTGCTGAGCGCCTGGCGGGAATCGAGCCTCTACACGCCGCGCGAGCGGGCGGCGCTGGCCTGGACCGAAGCGCTGACGCTGATCGCGCAGACCGGCGCGCCGGACGCCGACTACGAGGGCCTGAAGGGCCACTTCAGCGAGGCCGAGATCGTGGACCTTTCGCTGCTGATCACCACGATCAACGCCTGGAACCGCCTGGCCGTCGGCTTCCGCGGCCAGCACCCGCGCGCCTGGGCGCCGGAGCAGGCGGCGGCCTAGGTCCCGCGTGGTTTGGCCCTCGTCACGGCGGCGGCGGAGGCCGGGTCTTCGGGCCAGACGTGGCGGGGGTAGCGGCCCTTCATCTCGGTGCGCACCTCCTTCCAGGAGCCCTTCCAGAAGCCGGGCAGGTCCCGGGTGGTCTGGATGGGCCGGTGGGCGGGCGAGAGCAGCGAGAGCGTGAGCGGGACGCCGCCCACCATGGGGTGCTCGGAAAGGCCGTAGACCTCGCCCACGCGGACGTCGACGCGGGGGCCGGCCTCGGCGGCGTAGTCGATGGCGAAGCTGTTGCCGGTGGGCGCGGTCCAGCGGGCGGGGGCCTCGGCGTCGAGGCGGCGTTGCCGGTCCCACGGGATGAGGGCGCGCAGCGCGCCGTCGAGGACGTCGGGCCTGAGGTCGGCGAGGCGGCGGACGCCGTCGAGGATGGGCAGGAGCCAGTCGTCGAGCCGGGCGATGAGCGCCGCGTCGGAGAGGTCGGGCCACGCCGGGTCGCGGGCGTGAAGGAACCGGGCGCGCTCGCGCAGGGACTCCGCGGCCGGGCCCCAGGGCAGCAGCTTCAGCCCCTCGCGGCGGACACGCTCGGCGAGCGCGCGGGCGACCAGGGCCGGATCGGGATTGTCGTCGATCTCCTCGCGGATCGTCAGGCGGCCGAGGCGGGTGAGGCGCTTGGCGCGCAGGCGGCCGCCGCCGCTCTCCTCCAGGCGTTCCTCGACCTCGAACTGGCCGGCGAAGGCGGCGAGTTCGGCGGGATCGAGGGGTGCGGCGAGTGTGATGCGGTCGCGGGCCTGGCCGCCGCCGAGCTCGGCGATGGCGAGCCAGGGTTCGCGGGCGAGCGCGTCGGCGGGTTCGACGAAGGCGCCGCGGCCGGTGACGAGCTGGAACTCGCCCTGCCCGCCCCGCGCCTTGGCGATGCGCTCGGGGTAGGCGAAGGCGGTGAGCAGGCCGTCGGACAGCGGCTCGCCCCGGCCCGGCTTGCCGGCGAGGCCCGCCCAGCGGTCGGCGAGCGCCCTGGCGTCGCGGGCGCGGGGCGAGCGGTCGCGCTCCAGGGCGTCGAGGCGGTGGCGGATGTCGGCGTCACGGCCGCCGAGGCCGCGCTCGGTGATGAGGGCGGCGATGCGGGCGGCGCGGGCGGCCTGGCCGGTGTGGGCGGCCTTCAGGACCATGTGCGCGAGGCGGGGCGCGAGCGGCATGTCGGCGAGCGCGCGGCCGTGGCCGGTGAGCACGCCCCCGGCGTCGAGGGCCTCCAGGCGGCGGAGCAGCGCGCGGGCCTCGGCGAAGGCGGCGGCGGGCGGCGGGTCGAGGAAGGCGAGGCCCTGGGCGTCCTTGGCGCCCCAGCGGGCGAGGTCGAGGGCCAGGCCCGAAAGGTCGGCGTCGAGGATCTCGGGGTCGGCGTAGGCCGGCAGCGCGCGGGTCTCGGCCTCGTCCCACAGGCGGTAGCCGACGCCGGGTTCGGTGCGGCCGGCGCGGCCGCGGCGCTGGTCGGCGGCGGCGCGGCTGACGCGGACGGTGGCGAGGCGGGTCAGGCCGCTCGCCGGATCGTAGCGGGGGACGCGGGCGACGCCCGAGTCGATCACCACGCGGACGCCCTGGATGGTCAGGCTGGTCTCGGCGATGGAGGTGGCGAGGACGACCTTGCGCACGCCGTCGGGCGCCGGCTGGATCGCGCGGTCCTGATCCTTCGGGTCGAGGGCGCCGTAGAGCGGGGCGATCTCGACGTTCGCGCGGCGGCGCTCGGCGAGGCGTTCGGCGACGCGCAGGATCTCGCCCTGGCCGGGCAGGAAGACGAGCAGCGAGCCGCCCTCCTCCGCCAGCGCGCGTTCGACGGCGCGGACGACCTGGTCCTCCAGGCGGGCGGCGGGGTCGCGGCCGAGGTAGCGGGTCTCGACCGGGAACATGCGGCCCTGGCTCTCGACCACCGGCGCGTCGTCCAGCAGGCGCGCGACCGCCGCGCCGTCCAGGGTGGCGGACATGACCAGGAGGCGCAGGTCGTCGCGGATCAGCTTCTGGGCGTCGCGGGCCAGCGCCAGGCCGAGGTCGGCGTCGAGGCTGCGCTCGTGGAACTCGTCGAAGATGACGGCGCGGACGCCCTCCAGCTCCGGGTCGGCGAGCAGCATGCGGGTGAAGACGCCCTCGGTGACCACCTCGATGCGGGTGGCGGCGCTGACCTTCGTCTGCATGCGCACGCGATAGCCGACGGTCTGTCCGACCGGCTCGCCCAGGGTCTTCGCCATGCGGTCGGCGGCGGCGCGGGCGGCGAGGCGCCGGGGTTCGAGGACGATGATCCTGCCGCCCGCCGCCCAGGGCTCGCCGAGCAGCTCCAGCGGGACGACCGTCGTCTTGCCCGCGCCGGGCGGGGCCACGAGAACGGCGGCGCTGCCCGAGGACAGCGCCGCCTTCAGTTCCGGGAGTGCGTCGCGAATGGGCAGCATGGCGCCGCCAGGGCGTCAGCCCTGGCCCTGCGGAGGCTCGCCCACCTTGTGCGGCAGCTCGTGCGGCTCGCCTTCCGAACCCGCTACGAGGATTCCCTTGCCGAGGTTCGAGCTGCGGATGCCGTAGGCGAAGTACACGACGATCCCGATCACCAGGTAGATCAGGAAGAAGTTCCGGGTGTTCGGCGTCGACATCAGGCTCATCAGCAGGATCAGGCACATGACCGCGCCGAGGACGGGCACCACCGGATAGAACGGCGTGCGGAAGGGCCGGGCGAGCCCGGGATCGGTGCGACGCAGGTAGATCACCGTGATGCAGACCAGGGCGAACGCGGCCAGCGAGCCGACGTTCGAGAGGTCGGCCAGGTGGTCGAGCGACAGGAACCCCGCGGCCAGCATGGCGAGCAGGCCGACGACCAGGGTGTTGACGTAGGGCGTCTTGAACCTCGGATGCACCTTGGCGAAGACGGCGGGCATCAGGCCGTCTCGGCTGATCGTGTAGAAGACCCGCGTCTGGCCGTAGAGCAGCACCAGCATCACCGAGCTCAGGCCCGCGATGGCCCCCACCTTCACGGCGAAGGCGAACCACGGGAGGTGCATCTTGTCGGCGGCGAGCGCGATCGGCGCCGGCACGTCGAGCTGGGCGTAGGGGACGATGCCCACCAGCACGCCGCAGGTCAGGATGTAGAGGATGGTGCAGATCGTGAGCGCGCCCAGGATGCCGATCGGCATGTCCTTGCCCGGGTTCTTGGCCTCGGCGCCGGCGGTGGAGACCGCCTCGAAGCCGAGGTAGGCGAAGAAGATCACCGCCGCGGCGTGGATCACGCCGCCGATGCCGTACTTGTAGTCGGCGTTGCCGGTGATGACGTCGCCGAGCGCGCGGCCGATCTGGGCCAGCAGGCTCATGTCGGTCCCGGCCGGGCGGGCGGGGATCTCGGCCGGCACGAGCGGCGTCCACATCGACGTGTCGACGAACTTGAAGCCGATGACGATGAAGGCGATCACGACGGTGACCTTGATGGCCACCACGATGTTGTTGACCGTGGCGCTCTCGGTGACGCCGCGGATCAGCAGCAGGGTGACGAGACCGATGACGATGAAGGCCGGCAGGTTCATCACGCCCGTGCCGATGACGGCGCCGTCGTGGTCCTTGACGATCACCCCGGGCGCGGCCTGCAACGACGCCGGTATGTTGACGCCGAAGTCGTGCATCAGGCTCACGAAGTAGCCCGACCAGCCGACCGAGACGGTGGAGGCCGCCAGCCCGTACTCCAGCACGAGCAGCAGGCCCATGACCCAGGCCGCCCCCTCGCCCATCGAGGCGTAGGTGTAGGAGTAGGCGGAGCCCGACACCGGCAGGGCCGCGGCGAGCTCGGCGTAGCAGAGCGCCACGAAGGCGCAGAGCGTTCCGGTGATGACGAAGGAGATCATGATGCCCGGGCCGGCGAACTGGGCCGAGGCGCGGCCCGTCAGCACGAAGATCCCGGTCCCGATGATGCACCCGATGCCGAGAAGCACCAGGTTGATGGCGCCGAGCGAGCGCTTCAGCTCCCCGTGCTCGTGCTCGGCCTGTATCTGGGAGACCGACTTGCGCAGGAAGATGCGCGCAATTCCATTCGCCATACGGCTGTTTCCTGTATCGATTCCGCCCTCGAAATGGGGCGTTTGCGGGCACGCTAGACACAAGGGAACTTCACCGCAATTCCCCCACGACACGGGCGCGCTTCCCATTTCGACGCCGAGCCTAGATCATGGGCGGCGATGAACGCTCCGACGCCCGCCCCGCTCCCGATCCGTGCGCTGATCGCGCCGGTGACGCCCCTGCAGCAGAACTGCACCATCGTCTGGTGCGTGAAGACCCGGAAGGCGGCGATCATCGATCCCGGCGGCGAGGTCCCGCGGCTGATGGCGGCGCTGAAGGAGCACGACCTGACGCTGGAGAAGATCTGGATCACCCACGGCCACCTGGACCACGCCGGCGGCACGGCGGCGCTGAAGGCGCTGACGGGCTGCCCGATCGAGGGCCCCCACCCGGACGACCAGTTCTGGATCGACGACATCGGCGCGTCGGGCGCCAAGTGGGGCATGCCGGAGGCGCGCAGCTTCACGCCCGACCGCTGGCTGCACGACGGCGACCGGGTGACGCTGGGCGAGACCGAGTTCGAGGTCTACCACTGCCCGGGGCATACGCCGGGGCACGTGGTGTTCTTCCACCGGGAGGCGAAGTTCGCGCAGGTGGGCGACGTGCTGTTCCAGGGCTCGATCGGGCGCACCGACTTCCCGCGCGGCAACCACCAGCAGCTCATCGACGCGATCACCGGCAAGCTGTGGCCGCTGGGCGAGGACGTCCGCTTCGTGCCCGGCCACGGGCCGATGTCGACCTTCGGGCAGGAGCGCAAGACCAACCCGTTCGTCGCCGACATGGTGCTGGCGGACACATGAGCGCAGTGACACCCGGGTTTCAGGTGAGACATTCGCGCGTTACGGCCGGCGGCGAAGCTGGCGGGCATGGAGCTCACGACTGACATGGCCGGCGCCGGCGCCCGCATCCTGATGGTCGACGACGACCCGGGGATCCGCGACGTGGTCTCCGACTTCCTCGGACGCCACGGCTACAAGGTCGAGACCGCCGCCGATGCGGGCGAGATGGACCGGGCGCTGGAGCGTGGCCCCGTCGACCTGATCGTGCTCGACATCATGATGCCGGGCGAGGACGGGCTGGCGGTGTGCCGCCGCCTGACGACCACCGAGACCGCGCCGCCGATCATCATGCTGTCGGCCATGGGCGAGGACACCGACCGGATCGTGGGCCTGGAGCTGGGCGCCGACGACTACCTGGCGAAACCCTGCAATCCCCGGGAGTTGCTGGCGCGGGTCCGCGCCGTCCTGCGCCGCTCCGAGCAGCGCTCGGCCAGCGGCGCGCTGGGCGCCGGCTGCGAGTTCGCCGGCTGGCGGCTGGACCTGGTGCGGCGCGAGCTGCGCTCGCCCGACGGCGTGGTGGTGAACCTGAGCTCCGGCGAGTTCTCGCTGCTGCGGGCCTTCGTGGAGCGGCCGCAGCGGGTGCTGACCCGCGACCAGCTCCTGGAGTTCGCGCGCGGCCCCGACAGCGACGCCTTCGACCGCGCCATCGACGTGCAGATCAGCCGCCTGCGCCGCAAGCTGGACGACGGCGGCGGCGGCCACGACCTGATCCGGACGATCCGCAACGAAGGCTACATGTTCACCGCCAAGGTGAAGCGCACGTGAGACGGCCCGCGGCGCCGCTGCTGGTCCAACTCCTGACGCTGACCGGTCTGACGCTGGTGGCCGCCTGGGCGATGAGCACCCTGCTCCTCTTCGCCCTGCCCCCGCCGGCGCCCGACTTCTACCGGCTGTCCGAGATCGAGCGGACCTACCAGGGCGCCCACCTGGTGTTCACCGAGCGCAAGCCGCTGATGGTGAGGACCAGCGACCGGCGTCCCGGACCCGAGCTCGAGGGGCGCAGCATTCCCGAGATGCGCGACAAGATCGCCCGCGACCTCGGCGTGGCGCCGACGCGCGTGGTGATCGCCGGGGAACGCGCCCTGCTCTCCGACCGCCGCCTGGGGCGCGTCATCCGCGACCGCGCGGCCCGGGCAGGCATGCGCGGCGAAGAGCACTTCCTGATCTTCCCGTTCAAGGTCGGCGTGCAACAGGCCGACGGGACCTGGCGGATCGTGCAGCCCCAGACGGACCTGGGGCTGAGCGGCTGGCAGCAACGGCTGGCGCTGTGGTTCGCCCTGTCGGCGCTGCTGATGTCGCCGGTGGCCTGGCTGTTCGCACGGCGGCTCACCAAGCCGATCAAGGAGTTCGCCGAGGCCGCCGAGCGGCTGGGCCGCGACCCCCGCGCGGCGCCGCTGGAGCTGGTGAAGGGGCCGGCGGAGATCGGCATGGCCGCCCGCGCCTTCAACGAGATGCAGGGCCGCCTGCAGCGCTACGTCGAGGACCGCACCGCCATGGTGGGCGCGATCGCCCACGACCTGCGCACGCCGCTGACGCGCCTGCGCTTCCGCATCGAGGGCCTGCCCGAGGACCAGCGCGCGAAGTACAGCGCCGACCTGGACCAGATGGAGGAGATGATCACCGCCACCCTGGCCTTCGTGCGCGACGCCACCAAGACCGGCGAACGGACGCCGCTGGAGCTGTCGTCGCTGGTCGAGAGCCTGTGCGACGAGATGGCCGAGACGGGCGCGAAGACCGAGGTGGAGTCCGGCGAGAAGGTCGTGCTGACGGGCGATCCGATGGCGCTGCGCCGGCTGATCGCCAACCTGCTGGAGAACGCCGTGAAGTTCGGCGGCCGGGCGCGGGCGCGCGTGTTCGCCGACGCCGGCCATGCGGTGGTCGAGATCGACGACGACGGCCCCGGCATCCCGCCGGCCGACGCCGAGAAGGTCTTCGAGCCCTTCTATCGCCGAGAGCCGTCGCGCAGCCGCCAGACGGGCGGGATCGGCCTGGGCCTCGCCGTAGTGCGGACCATCGCCCGCGGCCACGGCGGCGACGTGAACCTGATCAACCGCACGGGCGGCGGCCTGACGGCGCGGGTGCAGTTGCCTCTCTAGGCAGGTGTACGCAGGACTTGCCGGCCGGGCGCGGAGGCGTCGACGCCACAGCGCCGTCTGTCGTAACGCCGTAGCCACACCACCACCCAACCCTCCTCCGTCGAGCAGGGCAATCGCATATGGATGCGGGCGGCCGAAAGGCCGTCAGTCAAACCGCAGAGATCGCGGAGATACGCAGAGGATTCCCGTGGATCCGCGAGCTTCTCTGCGCATCTCCGCGATCTCTGCGGTTCATGACTCGGGCGGACGAGCCGCCCACAAGCCATATGCGATCGCCCTGCTCCGTCGAGGAGGAGGGCGATCGCTTCCATCGGAGTTCCTCGGCGACTCTGCCCAGGCCACGCCGCCGCGAGCCGGTATCGGGACTGAAATCGGGTAGCAACGCTACGCGACCACAAGTCGCCGGGGGCTCATGCCGGCCCTTCGATACTGGACGGTCCATGAGCCAGACCTCGACACGCCGCCGTTTCCGCCTGCCGCGCGCCGCCTGGATCACGATCGCCGTGGTCGTGCTGGCGCTCGGGGCCGTCTTCGCCTGCCAGATGCGGCCCAGGGCGCCGAAGGATCCCTACCGCTTCGGCGCGGTGGAACAGGGCGACGTCACCCGCTCGGTCTCGGCCTCGGGCAGCCTGCAGGCGCTGGTCACGGTGGACGTGGGCTCGCAGATCTCGGGGCAGGTCGTGAGAGTGCTCGCCGACTTCAACGACGAGGTGAAGGCCGGCCAGACGCTGGCGGTCATCGACCCGCAGACCTTCCAGTCGCGCGTGGCCCAGAGCGCCGCCGACATCGCCGCCGGCGAGGCGGGCGTGCGCCAGGCGCAGGCGACGCTGGCCAACGCCGAGGCCGACTTCAACCGCAAGAAGGCGCTGGTGGACCAGGGCATCTACGCCCCCACGACGCTGGACCAGGCGACGGCGGCCATGAAGGTGGCGCAGGCGCAGGTGGCCGCCGCCCGCGCCCGGGTGAACCAGAGCCGCGCCACGCTGCGCAGCCAGCAGGTGGACCTGGGCCGCACCACCATCTCCTCGCCGATCGCCGGCGTCGTGGTCGACCGCAAGGTCGAGCCCGGCCAGACGGTGGCCGCCAGCCTGCAGGCGCCGGTGCTGTTCACCATCGCCCAGGACCTCTCGAAGGTGGAGGTGAAGATCAGCGTCGACGAGGCCGACGTCGGCCAGGTGCAGGAGGGCCAGAAGGTCCGCTTCACCGTCGACGCGTTCCCGGACGACACGTTCCAGGGGGTCGTGACCCAGGTGCGTAAGCAGCCCACCACCGAGCAGAACGTGGTCGCCTACACGGTCATCGCCCAGGCCGACAATCCGCAGCGCAAGCTGCTGCCCGGCATGACGGCCAACGCCGACATCGTCATCGAGACCCGCCGCAACGTGATGAAGGTCCCGTCCGTGGCGCTCCGCTGGACGCCGCCGTCCGCGAAGGAGCAGCGCGGCGGCCGGCGGCAGGGCCAGGGCGCCGGGCCGCCCGCGCCGAACGAGACCCTGGCCGAGGGGCGCGGGCGCGCCTCGGGCATGCGCGCGGGGACCGTCTATGTGCTGCGCGACGAGACGCCGGTGGCGATCCCCGTGCGGGTCGGCGCCACCGACGGCGCCTCGACCGAGATCCTCAGCCGCGGGCTGAAGGCCGGCGACCGGCTCATCGTCGGCGGCGGGCCGAAGGCCAGGGCGCAGCCCGGCGCCGGCGGACCGATGGGCGGCGGCCAGGTGCGGGTGAAGATGTGATCGCCGTCACCGACCTCACCAAGGTCTACCGGATGGGCGAGGAGGAGGTGCCGGCGCTGGCCGGCGTCTCGCTCGCCATCGCGCGCGGCGAGTACGTCGCCGTGATCGGGCCTTCGGGGTCGGGCAAGTCGACGCTGATGAACATCTTGGGCGGCCTGGATCGGCCCACCGCGGGCAGCTACCGCTTCGGCGGCGAAGAGGTGGGCAGGTTCAGCGACGACGAGCTGGCCGATTTCCGCCGCCGGCGGATCGGGTTCGTCTTCCAGTCCTTCCAGCTCCTGCCCCGGCTGACGGCCCTGCAGAACGTCGAGCTGCCGATGGTCTACGCTGGCGTCGCGCCGGCCGAACGCAAGGCGCGGGCGAAGGACCTGCTGGAGCGCGTCGGCCTGGGCGCGCGCGTGGGCCACAGGCCGACCCAGCTCTCCGGCGGGCAGCAGCAGCGGGTGGCCATCGCGCGCGCGCTTTCCAACCGCCCCGACCTGCTGCTGGCCGACGAGCCGACCGGCGCCCTCGACACCCACACGGGCGAGGAGGTGCTGAAGCTGTTCGAGGCGCTGAACCGCGACGGCCTCACGCTCGCCATCGTCACCCACGACCCCGACGTCGCCGCCCAGGCGCACCGGCGGGTGGCGTTCCGCGATGGCCTGATCGTCTCCGACGAGCGGAACGCGGCATGAGGTTCGTCGAGCTCGTCCGGTTCGCGCTGGGCGCCATCGTCGCCCACCCGATGCGCAGCGCGCTGACCTCGCTGGGCGTGGTCATCGGCGTCGCGGCCGTGGTGATGATGACCGCCATCGGCCTGGGGGCGCAGCAGCGCGTGACGGGCGCGATCTCGGGCCTGGGCTCGAACCTGATCATCGTCATGCCGAACTTCCAGCGCGGGCCGGTGAGCCAGGGCGCGGGCTCGGGCATGAGCCTGCGCGACAGCGACGCCGAGGCCATCGCCAGGCAGGTCGAGGACGTGGCCGCCGTCGCGCCCAGCGTGACCAGCCGCGCGCAGATGAACGCGGACGGCGCGAACTGGAACACCCGCGTCGAGGGCGTGACGCCCGACTACCTGATCGCCCGCGACCTCATCGTCGCCCAGGGCCGCATGTTCGACGCACGCGAGGCGCGGCAGGGCAAGAAGGTGATCGTGGTCGGCCCGACCGTGGCGCGCCAGCTCTGGGGCGACGCCGACCCGGTGGGCCGGCGCATCCGCGTGCGCACCGTGCCGTTCGAGGTGATCGGCGTGCTGGAGAGCAAGGGCAACGCGGGCCTCGGCCAGGACCAGGACGACGTGGCGCTGGCGCCGCTGGAGGCGGTGCGCTCGCGGCTGGTGGGCCGGCGGTTCCGGGGCGACACGATCCAGACGATCTACGTGAAGTCGACCGACGCCGACAGTCTCGACCGGGTGCAGGAGGACGTCATCGACCTGCTGCGCGACCAGCACCGCATCCGCCAGGGGGAGGAGGACGACTTCCAGACCCAGAACATGGCCTCGATCCTGGCCACCATGCAGGCGGCGGTGGCGACCTTCACGGTGTTCCTGGCGGCGGTGGCGGCGGTGTCGCTGGTGGTGGGCGGCGTGGGCATCATGAACATCATGCTGGTGTCGGTGACCGAGCGGACGCGGGAGATCGGCCTGCGGATGGCCGTCGGCGCCAGGCGGTCGGACGTGCTGATCCAGTTCGCGCTGGAGTCGGTGGCGCTCTCCATGGCGGGCGGGCTGATCGGGCTCGCCATCGGGATCGGCGGGGCGCTGGGGGTGGCGAAGCTGGCCGGGTGGCCGGCGGCGATCCCGCCCTGGGCGGCGCCCCTGGCGCTGGGCTTCTCCATGGCCGTGGGGCTGGTGTTCGGCGCCTATCCGTCGTGGCGGGCGGCCCGGCTCGACCCCATCGAGGCGCTCAGGCGCGAATAAGTCGCGGGCGCAACTGCAACCTTGACCGGTTTCGCGGGTTAGCCAGACCGCAAGCCCCTTGCGGGACGAACCTGTCAGAGCCGGAGACACCGCCACGACAAAGCCGCCCAGGGACCCCCGGCGCGACGCGCCACCGTCCCCCTCCGCGCAGCCGGCCGGTGGCGAACGGCCCGCGGCGCGCGTCCCGCGAAATCCCCCCGTTTCGCCGCCCGAGGAGCCTACCTCCATGCCCACCGTCGACACCGGAAAGCCCCGCGCCCGACGCGGCTTCGCCGCCATGAACCCCGAGCGCCGCCGCGAGATCGCCCGCAAGGGCGGCGCGAGCGTGCCCGGCGAGAAGCGCAGCTTCGCCAAGGACCGCGACCTCGCCGCCTCCGCCGGCCGCAAGGGCGGCGAAGCCAGCCGCGGCGGCGGCCGCACGCGCGGCCGCGAAGGCTGACGGGCATATGCGCGCCTTCTCCCCTGCGGGAGAGGGCGCGGTGGGGCGGCGTCGGCAAAGGGGCCAGGATCGGGGGGTGGCGCGAACCTTTCAGCTTCGAGGGCGCGTCGGCGCCGTTTTGATTCAACCACGAAGATCACCAAGAGCACGAAGGCGCCGCGGATGAACTGAGCGCAGCGCGCTTCCCGGACCCTTCGTGACCTTGGTGTTCTTGGTGGGCATGAGGGCGCCTGCGGCGCACACCGCGTCCGGGCCGCGGGATGCCGATGGCCCTAAGCCCGCAGCAGCACCACGGCGAAGGCGGGATCGGCGGTCTCCCAGCGCGCTTCCAGCGTCCAGCCGGATTCGGCGGCCAGGCGGGCGAAGCCGTCGAGCGTGAACTTGTGCGAGTTCTCCGTGTGCAGCGTCTCGCCCGCGCGGAAGCGGAAGGGCCGTCCCACGACGTGGACGGTCTGGTCCTTCAGGCTCTCCAGATGCATCTCGATCCGGCTCTCGGCCGGGTTCCAGACGGCGCGGTGACGGAAGGCCGACAGGTCGAAGTCCGCGCCCAGCTCATGGTTGATGCGGGTGAGCAGGTTCAGGTTGAAGGCGGCGGTAACGCCCGCGGCGTCGTCGTACGCCGGGACCAGCACCTCGGCCGGCTTCACGAGGTCGATGCCGACCAGGAAGGCCGCGCCCCTTCCCAGCAGCCGCCGCGCGCTCTCCAGGAACGCCTTCGCGCCCTCCCGGTCGAAGTTGCCGATGGTGGAGCCGGGGAAGAAGCCGACGACCGGCTTGCCCTCGGTCTCGGCCGGCAGGCGCAGCGCATTGGTGAAGTCGTCGCGCAGCGGGGCGACGGTAAGGCCCGGGTAGTCCGCGCGGATCGCCCTGGCGGCTTCCTCGAGCGCCGAGGCCGAGATATCGATCGGCACGTAGGCGGAGAGCTGCGGCGCGGCGTCGAGCAGGATCCGCGTCTTGGTGCTGGCGCCCGAGCCGAACTCCACCAGGGCCGCGCCGTCGGGGATGTGGCGCGCCATCTCGGGCGCCGTGCGCTTCAGCAGCGCGATCTCGGTGCGGGTGGGATAGTACTCCGGCAGTCCGGTGATCGCCTCGAACAGGCGCGAGCCCTCGGCGTCGTAGAAGTGCTTCGGCGGGATCGACTTCCGGGGCCTGGACAGCCCCTCGAGCACATCGGCCTCGAGGTCCGAGCGGCGAGCGCCCTCCCCGGCTCCGTCGAGCGCCAGGCGCAGGCCGGAGAACATCCAGCGCTGATGCGGGTAGAAGAAGTTGCGGTAGGTCGCCCGCGCATGGCCGTTCGGCGTCACGCAGGCCCCGCCGCGCAGGACGAACTGGCCCGACATGAACTTGCCGTTGTACTCGCCCACCGCGCCGGCGGCCGGCCGGAAGCCCGGATACGGGAGGTAGGCGCTGCGGGTCCATTCCCACAGGTCGCCGAACATCTCGCGCACGCCCTCGCCCGCCGGCGCGGGCTGGGCGCCGAGGCGGCCGGTCCCGAGGAAATTGCCGTCCTGCGTGACCGAGCCGGCGGCGTGCTCCCACTCGGCCTCGGTGGGCAGGCGCGCGCCGGCCCAGGCGGCGTAGGCGTCGGCCTCGAAGTAGCTGAGGTGGCTGACGGCCTGCGCGGGATCGAGCGGGCGCAGGCCGGTCAGGCCCATGATCCGCCAGCCGTCATCCGTCTCGCGCCAGTAGACCGGCGCCTGCCAGCCCTCGGCGCGACAGAGCGCCCAGCCGTCGGAGAGCCAGAACTCGGCGCGGCGATAGCCGCCGTCGGCCATGAACGCCAGCCACTCGGCGTTGGTGACCAGGCGCTCGCCCAGGCGGAACGGCTCCAGCCAGGTCCGGTGGCGCGGGCCCTCGTTGTCGAAAGCGAACCCCTGCCCGTCATGCCCGATCTCGACCAGGCCGCCCGCGAAGGCGGCGAAGGTCATCGGGCCGGGATCGACGGCCGGGTGGCCGGCGCGCGGCGGGGCGAAGGCGGGGTTGAGCGGCGACTGGGCGAAGAGGTGCAGGATGTCCATCAGGATCAGTTCCTGATGCTGCTCCTCATGCGCCAGCCCCAGGTCGAGCAGGCCCGCGAGATCGCCCGCCCCGGTCGCCAGGAGGCGCTCCATGCCGGCGTCCACATGCGCGCGATAGGCGAGTACATCGGCGACCGAGGGGCGGGTGATCAGCCCCCGCGCCGGCCGCGGCTGCCGCGGGCCGACCGCCTCGTAGTACGAGTTGAAGAGGTAGCCGAACCTCGGGTCGAACACCCGATAGCCCGGCAGGTTCGGGACCAGCATGAAGGTCTCGAAGAACCAGGTGACGTGCGCCAGATGCCACTTCGTCGGACTGGCGTCCGGCATCGACTGGGCGCCCATGTCCTCCGGCGTCAGCGAGCGGGTCAGCGCCTCGGTCCCCCGTCGCACGGCGCGATAGCGGGCGACGGCGTCGCTGGCGGGCCCCTGCGGATCCGCGCGCAGGCGGTCGTCAGGCCGACGGTCGGTCTCGCGCATCACCATTCCCTCTCGAAAGCCGCCCGGCGTGTCTCCCGCGGGCAAGATGGGGACGAAACCGGAACACGGCAACGGCCCCGACCGTGCGCAATCGCCATCGCCTGTCCGGCAACGCCCGTTCCGGACGCACAGTTCCGCGCGCCGCCGCCTTTTTGGCCGGAACGGTCTCTCAACCCTTGCGTTCAACTGCACACTAGCGGCTGCTGGTCCGGTCGGGCGGCCGGAGTCACCCAAGGGGTCTGTATGAGTTCCGTGTCGAGTTGGCGCGACGACGTCGTTGGCCTGATCCCCGCGCTCAGGGCGTTCGCCTGGTCCCTGAGCCACAACGGGTCCGACGCCGACGATCTCGTGCAGGATACGCTGATCAAGGCGTGGTCCAACCGCGACAAGTTCGAGCCCGGCACCAACCTGCGCGCGTGGCTCTTCACGATCCTTCGGAACACCTACTACACGAACGTGCTGCGCCGCCGCCGCGAGGTGCGCGACGAGATGGGCGAGTACGCCAGCACGCTGAAGACCCCGCCGACGCAGGACTGGACGATCGCCATGCGCTCGCTGCAGGACGCCCTGCAGCAGTTGCCGGCCGAGCACCGCGAGGCGCTGATCCTGGTGGGCGCCGCCGGACTCTCCTACGAGGAAGCGGCCGACATCTGCGGCTGTGCGCTGGGCACCATCAAGAGCCGCGTGAACCGCGCCCGCGCGCGCCTGCTGAAGATCATGGACGCCGACGAGCCGGCCGACGTCATGGCCCTGGAGACGGCCGCGGTGCTGGGGACGGCTTAGACTCTTCCTTATCCTCGAGCTGCTCGACGACGCGCATCACGTGCTCGGGCACGCCGCGGTCTTCGAGCTTCTTGAACGAAGCCTTCAACGCCGCATCGAGCGCGGCCGCCGTCTTGCGGTCGGTCATCTGCCCCGGAGCCCTGTCCCATCGACGGTCTTACACCCGCCGAACGGAGCGCGACAGCGCGCGTGTGACGGCCTGACGACGCAGCCTTCTTCTCCCTGAACGTCATCCCGCGACTTGTTCGCGGGACCCATGAACACGGGAGAGCGTGGCGATCTGCAGCGTCAGCGTCGCGGGCTACCCAGCGATCTCGGAGTGTATGGGTCCCGCGAACAAGTCGCGGGATGACGTTCATTTGGGTTGCCGTCGCGCGTCACTTCACGTCGACCGGATAGACCACCGGCAGGACCAGCGCCGTCGGGTGGGCCTCGTCCATGTAGATGGTGTTCACCGCGACGCGGGGCCTGGCCTTGCCGCCGGCGGGCTCGCCGGTGTTGGGGTTCACCTCGAAGCGGGGCGCGTTGGACGAGGAGATGTGCAGCGCGATGCGGTGGCCCTTCTCGAAGGTCAGCGCCGTGGGCCACAGGTCGATCTCGAACTTCTCGGGCGCGCCGGGGGTCATCATGCGGATGTCCTGCGGCATCCGGCCATTGCGGAAGCGGGCGCGGATCGGGGCGTCGAGCATCAGGGCCTCGTAGCCGTCGGGATAGACATCCACCAGCTTGGCGACGAAGTCGGTGTCGGGGCCGTCGGTCGAGGCCCAGAGCTCCACCTTCACCGGCCCGGCGATCGCCACGTCCTTGTCGAGCGGCGGGGTCGAGAAGCGCAGGTAGTCCTGGCGCTGGCCGATCTGGCGCTGGTCTTCCGGGCCGCGCTCGAAGGTGAGGTTGGCGCCGCCGAAGGTCGGGACCGGATTGGCCGGGTCGAAGCGGTAGGACGCCTTCTTCTCGTCGGCGGCCGGGGCCTTGGTGGCGAGGCCGTCGCCGCCGGTCGGGTAGTAGCGCACCTCGCGGTAGGCCGGGGGCCAGTTGGCGGAGGTCAGCATCCGGTTCTTCGGCGAATAGGCGTCCTTCTTCGCACTCGCCATCATGAAGTACTGGACCGGCGGCTCGGCCATGATCCCGTTGTCCTGGCCCTTCAGCCAGTGGTCGAACCAGCGGATCTCCTGGTCGCCGCCGAGCACCAGGCGGTCGGAGCCCGGATAGGCCAGGTCGCCCGACAGGTTCCCATGGCCGAACGGCCCCATGAGCAGTTTCTGGTTCCCCCGTGCGCCGGGCGCGCCCTGGTTCTGCAGGTACTCGAAGTTGTCGACGCTGCCGCCGTTGAAGATGTCGTACCAGCCGCCGACGTTGTAGATCGGGATCCGGATGAACTTGCGGTTCTCGGCCAGCGAGGCGCGCCGCCAGAACACGTCGTCGGCCGAGCGGGCGCGGCCGCGGTCGATCACGTCCTCGGCGACGCCCTGCTGGCGCAGCCAGCCGGACCCGTCCTTCTCCTTCTGGACTCCGCCGGGGAAGCTGTAGGCGAGCATGTCGGCCGGGGCGACGACGACATAGGCCGCCTTCAGATGCGGCGGCGCCGCGACGGCGGCGAGGTTGGAGGTGATGCCCAGCGCCGAGCCGCCGGTCATGCCGACCTTGCCGTCGGACCAGGCTTGCGTCCCGGCCCATTCGACCGCGTCGTAGCCGTCCTCGATATCGGTCTCGAAGGCGGAATAGAAGCCCTGCGAGCGGCCCTTGCCGCGCACGTCCTGGACGACGAACACATAGCCGGCGTCGGTGTAACGCCTGGCCTGGGCGGCCAGGCGCTTGCGGTTCTCCTCGCCCTTGGGGTCGGCCTTCGGGTCGATGCGGCCGTCCTTGAGGTACGGCGTGCGCGTCAGCACCACCGGCCAGGGGCCCTTCCCTTCGGGCTTGAAGACGTTGGCCGCGAGGCGCACGCCGTCGCGCAGCGTCATCGTCTCCTCGACTGCGCCCGGCGGCAGGCCCGGCCATGGCGCGGGCTTCCCGGCGGCGGGCGCCGCGGCGGCGCGGCGCTGGGCGGCGGCCGGATCGGCGGCCGTGGTCAGGAGAAGCGCCGCCGCCCCGGCGAGCGCCAGCTTACGCCAGCTCATCATGTGCTCCGTTCCCTCCGCGGGTCTTCGCGCCCGCATGTCAGCCCTGTTGCGGCCATCTAAGCACGGCTTTGGCCGAGTGTCGTTTTCCGCGTCGTCATCCCGCTTCCGCCACGGGCGGAGGCCGGGATGACGACGGTGGTCGGAGCGGTGACCTGAGGGCAAGCTTCCCCGCCGCGGGCGCGGTTGCTAGCAATGCCGCAAAGGGGCGGACGACGCGCCCCGCGAGGAAACCGGCGGGCCCATGAACGACGACCCCATCAAGCTCCTGATCGACATCGCGCGCGTGCATGGCCGCGACCGCGGCGACCGGGTGGCGGTGCATTTCGAGGGCCGCGACCTGACCTACGCCGAACTGGACCGCCGCTCGGACCGGGTGGCCGGCATGCTGCAGAAGCTGGGCGTGAAGCCGGGCGACCGGGTGGCGTGGCTCGGGCGGCCGTCCGAGGCCTGGTACGAGATCTTCTTCGGCGTCGCCAAGGCGCGCGCCTGCCTCGCGCCGATCAACTCGCGGCTGGCCGTGCCCGAGATCGCCTTCATCCTGCAGGATTCCGGCGCCGACGTGTTCTTCGTCACGCCCGAGTTCTATTCCGCGGCCGAGGCGGTGCTGAGCCAGGTGGACCGCGAGATCCTGGCCATCGGCGTGGGCGGCCCGGCCCCGGCCTTCATGAGCTACGCCGACCTGCGCGACGCCGCGCCGGCGCCCGTGCTGGACGAGCCCGCGGCCGACGACGACGTGCTGCAGCTCTACACCTCGGGCACGACGGGCCTGCCGAAGGGCGTGCGGCTCTCCAACGCCAACTACACGGCGTTCCTGGGCCTGCGGCACCTGGTGGAGGGCTTCTCCTACGAGGCCGACGACACGGTGCTGATCCTGATGCCGATGTTCCACGTAGCCGGCACGAACATCAGCTTCTCCGGCATGGCCGCCGGCGGGCGCGTCGTGCTGCAGGCCGAGTTCGCGCCGCAGAACGTGCTCACCGCCTTCGGCGCCGAGCGGGTGAACCACGTCTTCCTGGCGCCGGTGATGATCAACGCGCTGTTGCAGACGCCGGGCGTCGGGAACGCCGACTTCTCCAGCCTGAAGACCGTGAGCTACGGCGCCTCGCCGATCTCGGAGGCGGTGCTGGCCAGGGCGACCGAGGTGTTCGGCTGCGGGTTCATCCAGTTCTACGGCATGACCGAGACCACCGGCGCGGGGACGACGCTGGCGCCCGCAGATCACCGGGGCGAACTGCTGCGGTCCTGCGGGCGGCCCTGGGCGACGCTGGAGACCCGCATCGCCGACGAGGACGGCAATACCCTGCCGGCCGGCGAGATCGGCGAGATCGAGATCCGCGGGCCGATCGTGATGGCGGGCTACTGGAACCGCCCGGAGGCCACCGCCGAGACCATCCGGCCCGACGGCTGGCTGCGCACCGGCGACGCCGGATTCATGGACGAGGACGGCTTCTTCTTCGTCCACGACCGGGTGAAGGACATGATCGTGTCGGGCGGCGAGAACGTCTATCCGGCCGAGGTGGAGAACGCGATCCTGGGCTGTCCGGGCGTGGCCGACGCCGCCGTCATCGGGGTGCCAGACGACAGGTGGGGCGAGGCCGTGAAGGCGATCGTCGTGCCCGTGGCCGGGGCGGCTCCGGCGCCCGAAGACGTGATCGCCTGGGCCCGCCAGCGCATCGCCGGCTACAAGGCCCCCAAGAGCGTCGACTTCATCGACGCCCTGCCCCGCAACCCGTCCGGCAAGGTGCTGCGGCGCGAGCTGCGCAAGCCGTACTGGGAAGGCCGCGACCGGAAAGTGGGGTGACCATTCATCCCTCCCCTGAAGGGGAGGGGTGACGGCGCCTTAGGCCGACGCCGCCGCGCTGGGCCGCGCCTTCACGCGTTCGAACCAGTCGACCACCTTCCTGTTGGCCGGGTCGATCGGCTGGCCGACGACGGCGCCGAAGTCCATGAACGAGAACAGGAGGATGTCGGCCAGGGTGAAGCGGTCGCCGGCGATCCACGGGCCCTTCATGTTGGCCTCGAGCCACTGGACGCCGTCCTGCGCGACGGCCTTCAGGCCGGCGGACGCCTCGGGCAGGCAGCGCAGGCGGTCCTTGAACATCGGCAGGCCCTCGCCGAAGCGGAAGCCGTTGGCCATCGGCTCGCACACCTTCAGGTCGACGCGGCGGGTCCACATGCGCGTGGCGGCGCGCTCCTCGGCGTTCGTCCCGACCAGCGGCGGGCTCGGGTATTTCTCCTCGAGGTACTCGCAGATGGCGGTGATCTCGGCGACGCCGTCGCCGTTGTCGAGTTCGAGGCAGGGCGTCTGGCCGGAGGGGTTCACCGACAGGTAGGGCTCCTGGCGGTTCTCGGCGGCGCGCAGGTCGACTTCGGCGCGGGGCAGGTCGATCCCCTTCTCGGCCATGAACATCTTCACGACCCGCGGATTGGGCCCGATCGAGGTGTAGAGCTTCACTGCAAGTCCCCTTCCCTGTTCCCGTTTTTGCCAAGCGTGGCCGGATCACGATGTTCGGCCTGGGCTGGAATCACTCGCCCGATGGGCGTATACCGTGGCGTCATGCAAGAGCGCAGTTTCCGCAAGGATCTGACGGGCTCGGACGAGAGCCTCGACGATTTCCTGTCGCGCCTCAAGGGACAGCTCTCGCGGCCCAAGGCGCGCCCCGGCCGGTATCCGCCGCCAGACGACGGGTACTTCGTCACCAACCGCCGCCCGCTGGGCGGCGCGGGCGGCGCCGAGGCGCCGTTGCCGGTCGAGCGCCCCGCGGCGGACTGCTTCGCGTACTGAGGCGGGCTGCTCCTATCCCCCTCCGAACGTCATCCCCCGGCTTGTCCGGGGGATCCATTGTTCTGTGAGCCGCAGGACGAGCGCGGCGGCGACGCTGCGAATCCGGCCTCGAGTCACAGCCCAGTGGGTCCCCCGGACAAGCCGGGGGATGACGTTCATGAATGGCTACCGCGCGATCAGCTTCTGCACCGTGAAGTTCGAGGCCATGACGCAGTGCGCCTGGCCGTGGGGCGCGCCGATGCTCGCGGGCTTGCCGACGCCGGGCGCATAGAACCACTCGCCCCTGTCGGTCTTCACGCTGAGCAGGCCCGGGCCGGTGAACTGGCAGACCGCGTAGGTGTCGGTGCTCCAGCCGCCGCCGTAGCGCAGCGTCGAACAGTCCATGTGGCCGAACTGGCGGCCGACGACGACGCCCTCGTAGAGGGTGGTCTTGAATTTCCTGAGCCGCTGGGCCTCGAACTGGGCGCGGGTGATCTCGGGGCACGGCGGCCCCTCGACGGCGGCCTCCCTGGCCCGCCCCAGGGCGAAGTCGCGCTGGCGCAGGTAGCTGCCGCCGTAGAGCCAGGCGGCGAAGCCCAGGAACACCAGCGCGAAGCCCGCGATGGCGAGCTTCTGGCCGTTGGTGAGCCGGCGGCGGCGGGCGGGGGTCACGCCGGCTTCCGCGCGGTCGCCATCACGCACGTCGCCACCCCGCCGCGGGTGGAGACGGTGGCCGGGACACCGGGTCCGGGCCGGAACCGCCACTCGCCCCTGGCGGTGCGGATGCGCAGGTCGCTGGGGCGGTCGAACTGGCAGACCGGATAGTTCTCGTCGCCCCTACCGCCGTCGACGTAGATGGTGGCGCACTCGATCTCGCCCTTGGCCCGCTCGAAGCTGACCTCGCCGTAGTCCGAGCGGCGCAGGCCGCGCGGGGCGGCCAGCAGTTCGGCCTCGCTGACCTGCGGGCACGGCGGGCCGGCGATGGCCCAGGCCTTGGCGTCGTCGATCCGGCCCTGGTGGATCCTGACGTAGCGCACCGTCAGGCTGCCGACGACGAGGAGCGCGATCGCCCCCAGGATCGTCGGCCCCACCCATTTCTGCTTCGAGGCGGCCATCACGCGAACTCCGAACTGCCTGTGCAGGACGGAGCAAATTTACAGACGTACGTCAAGCGGTCAGGCCGCGAGCTTCTCCGGGACCTTCACCGCCTGGCCCTCGCGGTTGGTGAAGCGCAGCACGCCGTCCTCCAGCTTGGCGTAGCGCAGGCTCATGAGGTCCAGGGCGTAGTTCTGGTTCAGCTTCCACGGGACCTTGTTCCCCTGCTTGGGGAACTTCGCCATCGCGCGCCGGACGTAACCGGACGAGAAGTCGAGCCACGGCTCGAAAGTCACGGTCGGGTCGTCGTTCGTGGCCATCGCCTGGCGCTGGCCGGTCCGCTTCATGTGGTTCAGCACGCGGCAGACGTATTCGCACGTCAAGTCGCACTTCAGGGTCCACGAGGCGTTGGTGTAGCCGAAGGCCGAGGCCATGTTCGGCACGCCCTCGTACATCATGCCCTTGTAGCTGAGCGTCTGCGACGCATCGACCTTGCGGCCGTCGACGCTGACCTCGATGCCGTTCCAGACCTCCAGCACCAGGCCGGTCGCGGAGACGACTACGTCGGCCTCCAGCTCCTGGCCCGACGTCAGGCGGATGCCCGTCTCGGTGAAGGTCTCGATGTGGTCGGTGACCACGGAGGCGCGGCCGGCCTTGATCTCGTTGAACATGTCGGCGTCGGGCACCAGGCAGAGGCGCTGGTCCCAGGGGTTGTAGCTGGGCGTGAAGTGGCGATCGACGTCGTAGTCGGGGCCGAGCTGCTCGCGCACCATCTTGATGATGTTGGCCTTCACCGCCTCGGGCTTCTTGCGCGCCAGGTTGAAGAACCACATGCCGCCCAGGACGTTGCGCCAGCGCACGATGTCGTAGGCCAGCTTGCCCGGCAGCCGGGCGCGCAGCCAGTTGGCCATGGCGTCCTCGGCCGGCCGGCTGACCACATAGGTCGGCGAGCGCTGCAGCATGGTGACGTGGCCGGCGGTCCTGGCCATCTCGGGGACCAGCGTCACCGCCGTCGCGCCCGAGCCGATCACCACGACCTTCTTGCCCGCATAGTCGAGGTCCTGGGGCCACTTCTGCGGGTGGACCAGCGCGCCCTTGAAGCGGTCGACGCCCGGGAACTCGGGCGTGTAGCCGCCCTCGTACGAGTAGTAGCCGCCGCACAGGAACAGGAAGTTGCAGGTGAAGCGCTTCACGGCGCCCGCCGCCTCGGCCTCGACGGTCCAGCAGGCGTCCTGCGTCGACCAGGACACGCGCTTCACCAGGTGGTTGTAGCGGATCTGCCGGTCGATGCCGTTCTCGGACGCCGTCTGGCGCACGTAGTTCAGGATCGACGGGCCGTCGGCGATGGCCTTGGCCTCGGTCCACGGCTTGAAGGCGTAGCCCAGGGTGTACATGTCCGAGTCCGAGCGGATGCCCGGATAGCGGAACAGGTCCCAGGTGCCGCCGATGGCGTCGCGGCCTTCCAGGATCACGTAGCTGCGGTCGGGGCACGCGGTCTTCAGGTGGTAGCCCGCGCCGACGCCCGAGAGCCCCGCCCCCACGATCACCACGTCGAAGTGCTCGATCGCCATGCTGGTCCCCCGCCCCGTCGTTGTTCGCATCGGTATAACTGAACGCCGATAAGTCACCAAGCGGCGTCAGCCTCGCAGGTGGGCCCTCTCGTTCAGGCCGAGCACGCTTCGCTGGCCGGTGCGGGCGCACATGTAGCGGTGGATCGAGGTGTAGTCGGGTTCGAAGAAGAGGCGCGCGGGCATCCCCAGGACGTGGGCGGTCCAGACATTGATGACCCCCCCGTGGCAGAAGACGGCGACGCGACGGCCCTGGTTGGCCTCGATGATCGCCTCGAGCGTGTCGACCACCGGCCGCTGGAACGCGGTGATGTCGACCCCGAGCTCGCCGGTCGCCATCGCGAGCCAGGCCTCGTAGTTCTCGCGCTTCAGCACCTCGGTGGGGATGTAGGCCCCGGTGTCGCGGTCGAACTCGCAGATGCCGTCATGGCAACTGACCTCGAAGGCGCGCTGCGCCGCGAACGGCTCGGCCGTCTGGCGGGCGCGCAGCATGGTCGAGGCATAGACCGCGTCGATCTTCTCGTGGGCGAGCCAGGCGGCCACACGCCGGGCCTGGTCGTGTCCCGCTTCGCTGAGCGGCGGATCGGCGGTGTCGTCGCGCCGCTCCGGCAGGCCGTGGCGTACGAGGATCAGTTCCATTCGGCGCAGCCCTCGACGCCGCCGGCCACCGGCGTCCGCCTCCCGGCGACGCGGGCGTCCTTCACCAAGTCCGGGTCCCGGTTCCGCATGATTCCTCCCATTTCTCCGGCCCGACCTTCTCAGGCCGACGTGCGGGGAGGCAAGGCGCATGAAGAAGGCCCCGGCGCGAACCGGGGCCTTCCATCATCGACAGGCGACCGGCCCGGTCAGGCCGCCGCGAAAGCCCGGCGACGGCGCAGCATCGCGCCCGTCGCGCCGAAGCCCATGATCATCAGCGCCCAGGCGCCCGGTTCCGGCACGGGGGGGATCACCGTGCCGTCGCCCTGCGAGGTGAACCAGCCGACGGTGTGGTTGTCGGACTCGTAGCCGGCGGTCCCGGGGGCCTGACGGAAGACGATACGGTCGAACGTCCCCTCGTTCAGGTAGAAGTTCACGAATGCATAGGGCTCGCCACTATTGGCGGTGGGATTGTACGGGTTGCCGTAATAGGCCGAGTTGCCGCTCACGATGCTGATGAGGTTCTCCGGGGTGAAGGCGCCGAGCGAGTTGGCGCCGTTGAAGAACTCCACGGTGTTGCCGGCGTCCAGCGCCGAGAGCCAGTAGCCGAAGTAGTTGATGCCGCTCCCGCCCGTCTGCGTGAACGTGATCGTGTACGACCTGTCGGGCGAGTTCAGGCCGACGACGGCATACTGGCCCTCGTAGCCGGGGCCGCCGGCGCCGCCGTACTGGTCGGCGCGTATGACGTTCACGCCGCTGTAGTCGCCGACGATCACGTTGCTTCCGTCGCCGCCGCCGAAATCGGACGGGAAGTCCGCGAAGCCCAGAGCCCGCGCGTCGAAGGTCTCCACACCCACGTAGTCGAACGTGGCGGTGGTGTTCACCACGCCCGGCGCCTCGACCCTGACGGTGAAGTCGCTGCTCAGGTTGGCGTTCGCCGGGCCGGCCACCATGGCCAGCGCACCGGTCGCGGCCAGGGCCGCGAGATGCTTGTTCATAGGAGTTCCCCCACTCTCGTAGTTCCTATCCGTCAACTATCCACACAAGGCATCGCCGGCAAGTCTCCGCCCGCTCATGTGACAAATTTCCGCAGATACAGATGGGAACACCGGGGTTCTGGCGCCCGTAATACAGACATGAATGCAACCGGACGTATGTATTCTATTCCTGATAGAAACGACGATCGCGCATAAACCGGAATCCTGTTTTCCACTATATTCGCCTCCGAGGCGAATGGCGCGATTTTCTTCTTTATAGTCTTGGACCTGCTCTTCCACGGGCCGGCGATCCCGAACGCAGGCGGCGTTCGCCCTGGGGCTGCATCAAGGGCATGACCGCGGCATGCGGCGCGAGAGGCGGGGGGATGGCGGGCGCTTCGATGACGTCGCATCGACGCAGCCGCCGCGGCCTCGGTCGAGGTCCCCCTCAACCGACGCGGGAGAGCAGACGGCCCTCGGAGGCCGGGGGCAGGCCGCGAGCCAGGCTCTTGCTGAAAGAACTACGCCCATCCGCGCTCGGTGGCTTGCCGCCCGAAGCCCCGAAGGGGCGTAGGGTGGCGGTGGACGCAGTGCTCCGCGAACTTTTCTCTGTTTTTCCCTGTTCCATAGTTTTCTAGGGGCCGCACATGCGCGCCCAAGCCGCTGCGCTCTCAACAACGCGCGGAGAATGCTGCACTTTTGGTACGAATCACACCAGCCGGGGCGTTTCAAGAACAGGGAAACGGCGTGCTCAGAACAGGGAAACCGTTCCCCGAAAACAGGGAAGCTTAAGCCTGTCCCGCTTCCAGCGCATCTATGGTCGATACGGCATCCATCAGCTGTTCCCGTAATCGAATGAGGAACATGCCGCCGGGCGCGTGTACCCTGTGGGCCAGCGTCAGCACTATCTCGAACACCGCATCGGAATGCTGCATCAGCACGATCAGGTTCTCACCTCGAGGACCGTTCCTGGCATCCATCCAGTTTCTGATCGTCCTCTCGTTCGCCCTCGTAAGCCGGGCGATCTGCTTCATCGACGACGGCGTGGAACCAAAGTCCGCTCGGAGCGCCTCGGCCAACGCGCCGACAATCCGCTGCCCATCATAGCTGTCGCCGTCCGGAAAAGATTTTCCGGAGTTGGACCGAAATTTTCGGTCGTTCTCGGTAAAAGACATTCCGCTACTCCATCCTTTAGGCTCGCGCCTTTCAAAGGCCGCTCCCACAAGGAGTTGGGTATTGGCGATGGCTGCGGCAGAAGTGGGAGAGAAAAGCGGGGCGAAGCTGCCAAGCATCCGTGCGGCGCAGTACGTCCGCATGTCCACGGAACATCAGAAGTACTCGACAGAGAACCAGGCAGACGCGATCGCCCAGTACGCCGCGCGGCGCGGATTTGAGATCGTTCGGACCTACGAGGATTCCGGGAAGAGCGGCCTGACGCTTGATGGGCGGCAATCGCTTAAGCAGCTGCTCAGCGATGTGCGCGGAGGTCGCGCGGATTTCACCGCGATCCTGGTCTACGACATTAGCCGGTGGGGCCGTTTCCAAGACGCTGACGAGGGCGCCTACTACGAGTTCGTCTGTCGCGAGGCTGGCATCAGCGTCCACTACTGCGCTGAGCAGTTCGACAATGACGGGAGCGTCAGCGCGACGATCTTTAAGAGCGTCAAGCGCGCGATGGCGGGCGAATACAGCCGCGAGCTCTCGGTCAAAGTCTTTGCCGGGCAGTGCAGGCTTATTCGGCTCGGCTACCGACAAGGCGGGCCCGCGGGCTATGGCCTGCGACGACAACTGGTCGACGAGCATGGCGCCGCAAAAGGCGAACTTAGCCGAGGCGAGCACAAGAGCCTGCAGACCGACCGCGTGGTCCTGGCGCCGGGGCCACCGAACGAGGTCGAGGTCGTTCGCCGCCTCTATCGCATGTTCGTCGTTCAACGTCGGACGGAGCGCGAGATCGCCGCCGCACTAAACGCTGAAGGGCTGACCACGGACCTCGGCCGCCCCTGGACGCGCGGCGTCGTCCACCAGGTGCTGACGAACGAAAAGTACGTCGGCAACAACGTCTACAATCGCGTTTCCAACAAGCTGAAGGCGAAGCGCGTCACAAATCTTCCGGAGATGTGGATACGCGCAGATGGAGTCTTTCAGGCGATCGTGGAGCCTGACTTTTTCGAAGCGGCCCAGCGGATCATCCAGGATCGGAGCCGGCGCTTCAGTGATCAGGATCTGCTGGATCGGCTCTCCGCCCTGCTGGCGGAAAAGGGATGGCTGTCCGGCCTCGTCATCGACGAGGTCGAGGACATGCCGTCTAGCTCCACCTTCCGCCAGCGCTTTGGCAGCTTACTCCGCGCCTACGAGCTGGTCGGCTACAGCCCCTCCCGAGACTACCGATACATCGAAACAAACCGGGCGCTCCGGGCGCTGCATCCCGAGGTCGTGGCGCAGGTGATCGGCGAGATCGAAGCGGCCGGAGGCGTCGTGCGCCGCGATCCCATCAGCGATCTGCTGACTATCAATGATGAGTTCTCCGCCTCGCTGGTGATTGTCCGATGCGGCCAGACGGCCGCCGGCTCCAATCGTTGGAAGATCAGGCTCGACACGGGTCTGTGTCCGGACATCACCGTCGTCGCGCGCATGAGCGCCACGAACGAAGCCATACAGGACTACTACCTCCTGCCCTGGTTGGACGTCGGCGCAACACCCAGCCTCAAGCTTGCGCCTGACAACGGTGTCCTTCTCGACGCGTATCGGTTCGATGCACTCGATCCGTTCATGGACCTCGTCCGACGCATGCCTCTGCGAGCAGCCGCATGATCACTCCTCCACCCGAAATCCTCATGGTCCCGGTCGACGCCATCACCGTCATCAACCCGCGCGTCCGCAATAAGCGGATCTTCCAGGAGCTGGTGACAAGCATTGCCCATCTTGGTCTGAAGAAGCCAATCACGGTCAGCCAACGACCAGGACGGTCACGATATGATCTCGTCTGTGGCCAGGGCCGGCTGGAGGCGTTCATCGCTCTGGGGCAAGCGCTCATCCCGGCCATCGTCGTGGACGCCGCCGAGGAAGACTGCTTCGTAATGAGCCTGGTTGAGAACCTGGCGCGCCGACAGCACACGCCGCTCGAACTTGTCCGCTCGATCGGGGCGCTGCGGGAGCGGGGTTACAGTCATTCCGAGATCGCGGCAAAGGTCGACTTCAGCGCCGAGTACGTCGGCGCGATCTGCTTCCTGCTCGAGAATGGCGAAGAGAAGCTCATCAACGCGGTCGAGCGGGGCGTCATTCCGCACACCATCGCCATGGAGATCGCACGCGCCAAGGAAGGCGAAGTCCAGCAGGCGCTCGCCCAGGCCTACGAAGAGAAGGCGATCCCCGGTAACCAGGTGCTGGCTATCCGTCAGATCATTGAGCAGCGAAATACGAGCGGCAAAGCCATGCACAGCCGTGGATGGCGAAATCGGAAGAGCCAGCCGGTGAGTTCCGAGGCGCTAATCCGCGCCTATCAGAAAGAAACTGAGCGTCAAAAGCTCCTGGTAAAGCGCGCCTCCCTGGCCCGTAGCCGCCTGATGTTCGCCTCCAACGCTCTGCGCCGTCTTCTGGAAGATGATCACTTCGTGGCGCTAATGCGCGCGGAAGGCATCCAGAGCGTGCCGCGCGCGCTTGCCGAACGCATGGAAGCTGGAAGCGCCTGATGGCTGACGACGTCAAAATCGCCTTCGAGCAGCAGGTCCTGGTCCTGCCGCTCCGCGACATCCTTCCCTCCAAGATGCTGGCGCCGGGCCTGAAGGAGGGTGTGAAATACAAACGTATCGCCGCGTCGGTCGCGAGCGTCGGTCTTGTCGAACCTTTGGTCGTCACTCGGCAGGTGAACGGGACCTATCTGCTCCTTGATGGTCATGTGCGCTTGAGCGCGCTACGCGATCAGGCCTCGACGGAGGCCCGTTGCGTTGTCGCCGATGACGACGAGGGCTTCACATACAATAAGCGCGTCAATCGCCTGGCCACGATCCAGGAGCACTACATGATCGTCCGCGCGCTCGATCGCGGGGTTTCGGAGGCCAAGCTGGCGCGTGCCCTGAACGTAGACGTGAAGGTGATCCGCCAGCGTCGCAGCCTGCTTGCCGGGATCGCGCCCGAGGTCGTCGATCTCCTGAAGGACAAGCCGGTCGGCCACCACGCGTTTCAGAAGCTGCGGAAGATGAAGCCTATTCGGCAGCTGGAGGTCGCGGAGCTGATGGTCTCGGCGAACAATTACAGCGCCAACTACGCCAAGGCGCTTCTGGCAACGACAAAGCCGGCGGATCTTCATCGCCCAGACGAGCTTCGCAAAGCCACCGGCCTGTCAGCGGAACAGATGGCTCGGCTTGAGCGCGAGATGGCCGCTATCAGCGAGGACTATAAGGAGCTGGAGAGCGCCTACGGTGACGACATGCTGGTGCTCGTCGTCGCCGCAGGGTTCCTGGAAAGGCTGCTGTCCAAACCGGAGATCGAGCGCTTTCTTACCGGACGCTATCCGGAGTTCGTCGAGACGTTTCGAAGCATTGTTCAGGCTGCGTCGCTCGATCAGCCAGCCGTCGCCGCCTGACGTCTGTGGGGACCGGGACCCGTAAGCGCCGGGGCCATCGGAGAAGCCGTCGTGTGGGGCGGATCAAGGATGGTGGTGGGAATGGCGGCGAACCCGTTCGGAGCCCACCAGGCCGGTCGCCATAGGGCCGGCCGGCCGGCCCGTTTGGGGCCGGTGACGGCGCCGTCAAAGGAACAGCCCACAAAAAAGTTCGGGGCTTCGGCGAGTGTTGGGCAAGCCCCAAACAATCGCGTTAAGCGCATGGCGATGTTGGGCTTCCAGGTATGACGGTTCCGTCATTTGAATGCGCAAAGATGCATGACGGCGTCGTCAAAATAAATACGTTGAATCAATGGCTTGTGCAGAGTTCGCTTTCGTGTTCGCATTTGATCTATGCAATCACATGCCGCATTCCAAAGCCCTACTGTTGAGCCGCGCCGCCCTGCGGACCTTCGTCCGTATGCGCGTAACGCCCGCAAGCATTCCAAGGCACAGATCCAGCAGATCGCGGCCAGCATCGAACGCTTCGGCTTCACCAACCCTATCCTCGTCGGCGACGATGATGAAATCATCGCCGGGCATGGCCGGGTAGAAGCGGCGAAGAAGCTTGGCCTGTCGACAGTACCGACGCTACGGCTCTCGCATCTCCGTCCAGAGGAGCGGCGCGCGTACATTCTCGCCGACAACAAGCTCGCACTGAACGCCGGCTGGGACAGTGAGCTTCTCGCCATTGAGCTTCAGGCGCTGGTCGACCTCGACTTCGACATGACGCTGACGGGCTTCAGCGTCGCCGAGATCGACTTCGCTCTGGACGGCGCACGGGAGGGCGATCCTGACGCGCAATCTGGCCCCGAAGACGAGGTGACCATCGTCGCCGGCGAGCCCGTCACCCGGCAAGGCGATGTCTGGATTCTTGGTCGACATCGGCTCGTCTGCGGCGATGCGCGCGAGCCTTCCGACTACGCCGCTCTCATGGCCCGTCAACGGGCCGATCTCATCTTCACCGATCCACCGTACAACGTGCCGATCGATGGTCACGTCACCGGGTTGGGCAAGCTGCGACATCGCGAGTTCGCGATGGCGACTGGTGAGATGTCCGAAGCGGCATTCACGGCCTTTCTCATCGAATCCCTGGCGGCGTCCGCGGGCTCCTGCCGCAACGGCGCTATCGCTTTCGTCTGCATGGACTGGCGCCACATGGGCGAACTTCTCGCCGCCGGAAAGGCCGTCTTCAGCGAGCTGAAGAATGTCTGCGTCTGGAACAAATCCAACGGCGGGATGGGCACCTTCTATCGCTCCAAGCATGAGCTGGTGTTCGTCTTCAAGGTGGGCGACGCGCCGCATACCAACACCTTCGGTCCTGGGGACAGCGGCCGCTACCGCACCAATGTGTGGGACTATGCCGGCGTCAGCAGCCTCGGCGCAGGCCGCAAGGAAGCGCTGGAAATGCACCCCACCGTCAAGCCGACGGCGCTGGTCGCCGATGCGATCCGCGACTGCACCAAGCGAGGGGACATCGTGCTCGACGCCTTTGGTGGTTCAGGCACGACGCTGATCGCAGCGGAGATGTGCGGACGGAGTGCCAGGTTGATCGAGTACGACCCGCTCTATTGTGACACGATCATCCGTCGCTATCAGGCCTACACCGGCAAGGCCGCAATGCTGGAGGGAGCCGGCTCGTCGTTCGAAGACGTAGCATCCAAACGGAACGGCAGCGGTGAGTAAGAAGCCACCACGGCCGCGCGACTACGAGGTTGGTAAGGGCAAAACCCCCGTAGAGACGCGCTTCCAACCGGGTCAGTCGGGAAACCCAAAAGGGCGCCCGCGGAAGAAGCCGTCTCCGTCGCCCCTCCTGCCGATCGGCAACGACGCGGACGACACCTTCATCCGGGAAATTGGCCGCGCTTATCCTGTTACGGATCGCGGTCGGGAGTCTGAGCTCCCGGCGCTGGACATCGTGATACGAAGTCAGATTGCTTCGGCGATCAAGGGCAACACACGCGCGCAGCAGGCAGTGATCCAGCGGGCCGAGAACATCTCACGCCGACGCGCAGCCGAGACCCAGGAATTTCTGGAGATGCTGGAGGAGTCCAAAACACGCTGGCGATCGGAATGCCGGAGCGCAGAGATTGGTGGCCGCCCCCGGCCGGTCCACTACCCCGATCCAGAAGACATGTTCTACGACGCTGGTCGCGATCGCGTGGCAATCTTCGGTCCGACCTCACCCGAGGAGGTGGAAGACTGGCGCCTCGCCGAGGCGTTCCAGCATCTGGTCACGGCGACCGGCAGGGAGATTCGCCGGCGGCTGGCTGCGGCGGAGCTGCCGCCGGACTTGGCGGCCCGTTACGAGTTTGAGGCAGGTTACTGGGATCGCCTGGCGATCGAAGAAGGCGCGCGGTTCCCCGCAGCGGCGTTGCGCCGTGAGCCAAACTTCGACCTGCATCGATGGCAGCAGTCAACTCAGGACCGGCTGGCTAACCCACGCGGTTGGGACGACGTCCCGCTACCGTTCGCCACGATGGAAGTCTTCGTCGAGCTTTGGACAGGAACCTCGCATGAGCCGATTTTAGGCAAGCTCCTCGCAGGGAAACTGCACGATCAGTACGAAGCCCAAGGCGGCGGGTATGTGCCATGGCGCATCACCCACACCTATCCTCAGGAAGATCGCGCCGCGGACACTTGAGGTCCTGCGGACGGGGCCGCTGCTCTCATGGCCAAAGACGGCTGCACGCTGACCATTCCATGAACTCACCGCGCCTCCCCGCCAGGCGGCGCGTGGTGGGGAGGCATCTGGCTAGCACTTGAAGAAAGCCATTAGCTCGTCGGCCAATCCGCCATCAGTTCTTCAAGTCGGTCGTATGCAGCTGCCACACACGCACGGTCTGCACAGGCCATCGCCTCTTCAGACAGTTTGGCGATCTCGGTCATCTGGTCGTCGGGATGGAGCTTTTGACGGCGCGCCACCTTCGCGGCAAGGATCTCATCCCGCCGGGCGAGGTCTGGATTTGCGCAGAACACCCGATCAGCGGCGGCTTCATACTTCGAGCAGTCTCCCCAATCCCGTCGCGCAACTTCGGGATGATCGTCCGCCTTCATGCTGACGCGCAGACGGTTGCCTGCGCCCAGGCCAAGCATCCATGTACTGCGGTCAAAGCTTGCCTTTGAGACTTCGAAGACGACGGCGTTGTTCACGCGGATGCCGGGGTTGAGGTCGCTCATCGCCTTGCTGTCGAGCTCGCCTTCCGAGGCATAGGCGGCGGTTTTGCCAAGGTCCTTATCGTAGACGACGTTGTTGGGTCCGATCAGGGATGGCGCCGGCAACTGGTACGCCGCTTTCGGGCGATCCGAGATGTTCTCAACTGTGTATTCGACGACGACCAGCACGCCACCGGCGGAGGCCTGCTCGCGCACGATCGAGCGGCCGACGGCCTCGCGCTCGCTGACGTTGCGGATAATGACGCGGAAGTCGCCGATATCGAGCGGCTGGCCCACGACGTAGCCTGCTGGCTTGCGGTCGGGCTTTGGTGCGCTATCGGCGACCTGCGATTTCGTTGACGGCGAGGTGTCTGGAGGAGCCAGGGCTCCGACGACCGCGAGAAGTGCCAGCGAACCCCCGATCAGGAGGCCCGCCCGCCCGCGGGTTGCGAGCTTGAGCTTCGGCAGCGGGCGGAAAAGCGCGATTACGCCAATGACCAAGCCAACAAGGCCGGCGATGGCGATCAGTCCCAGAAGAGCTGTCATTATTCCCTCTCGATGCATTCGCAGAGGGTGCCGGGCGGCGGACTATCGCCCTGCCTCAGGCGCGGTCGCGCAACGCGTGATGCGGTCATCCTCAGCCCCCTTGCTGGAGGCGATGCAATGACCTGCCCCCGACTGGTGATCGGGGAGTTAGGAAGCCTCGGTAAGGAAGCCGCGACAGTCTTTAGGCTTGCGCCCTGGACATACACTGCCGCCTCCCCGACCGCATGGTCGAGGAGTGCTGGTCACGGCCGCACTCATGGCCGCTTACCGAGGGGTTCCTACGCCCCAGGGAGCCAGATGGCTCACCCGCGGGCACCATGGCTCGAACCGCCCTGCGGCTCAAGTTGAAGAGACCGAATTGCTCAGCTTGAAGAGGCGCGGAGTATCAACGAGCGCTATCAGCGCCATTTCCGCCTTCGGCAATTCCAGCGCGGCGCATTCGGTCTCCAATCGAGATGCTGTCGATCGTGCAGCGGGCAACGACGCGATCATGACTGCGGCGCCCGGCGGTGCAGATCGCCTTGCGGCCAATGGCAATGCGCTCCAGCGCCGCCTTGGCTTCTCGGCCGCCTGGCGCGTGCAGCTCCGGCGCATAGAAGTCCGCGACCCGAACCTCCACCCACTCATTCTGTGTACGGCCCACCGCGACGCAGAGGCTGTCACCGTCGCCCACATAGGTGACCGTGCCCTGGAACCGTGAGCCCGGCGAGAGATAGGACGGCATAGGCCCCTTGTCGGGGATGGCCTTGCAGGGATCGGCCAACGCCGGTGTCGCGAGAAGCATCAGAGCGGGAAGCAGGAAGCGGTATTTGAGCATAGTTGCCTGCTTACCGTGGTTCGCACCGGTCTCTGAATTTGTCCGCGAAGTGGGCGCAGTTCCATTCGACTTCGCCTGCAAAGGAAGCGTTCGTCCGAACGCGCCGCCACGGCGCTGAAGGAGACCAACATGAGCAAATTCAAGGACAAGACCGAACAGCCCGCCGCTGAAACGCCTGCTCGCACCACCAAGATCAACACCGTGATCGACCTGCTTCGGCGCGATGGTGGCGCTGACGTCAGCGTCATCTCGGAGATCACCGGCTGGCAGGCGCATTCCGTGCGCAGCGCCATTGCCGGGCATATCAAAAAGAAGCTCGGCCTCACGGTCGTCACCGAGAAGGTGGACGGGCGCACCGTCTACCGGATCGAGGCCTGACGTGGCGCGCATCGGGTCACGTCAGCGCGCCATGCTCCGCGACACGCTGGAGGCAGACCTCCAGCGTGTCGCAGACGCGCGTCTGCGCGACCTGCGCACGATCTGGTGGGAGAAGCTCGACCAGGAACCACCGCCGCTGCGCAGCCCGGAAATCTTCCGGCGAATGCTGGCGTACCGCCTACAGGCGGCGGTGTTCGGCGATCTGTCGCCGGCCGCGAAGCGTAAGCTCACAGCCATTGAGGCGCGACGGGCCAACCCGCCGAAGAAGCGGGCGGCCCCGCCGGTGCGCCTCGGCGCTGGCGCGGTGCTGATCCGAGAATGGAAGGGTGTGCGCCATGAAGTTCGTGTTGCCGGTAGCGGCTTCGAACATGAGGGAACGCACTACAAGTCCCTGTCGGAGGTGGCGCGGGCCATCACCGGATCGCGCTGGAACGGTCCGCTGTTCTTCGGGCTTCGCGACAAACCGAAGGCGGTGGCCTGATGGCGGGGAAGCGTCGTCGCTGCGCGATCTACACGCGCAAATCCTCTGAGGAAGGTCTGGAGCAGGGCTTCAATTCCCTCCATGCCCAACGCGAAGCCTGCGAGGCCTATGTCCTTTCGCAGGCTGGTGAGGGATGGTTCGCCCTGCCCACGGTCTATGACGACGGCGGTTACTCGGGCGGCAGCATGGAGCGCCCCGGGCTTACCCAGCTCCTCGGCGATATCGCTACCGGAAAGGTCGACGTCGTCGTGGTATACAAGGTCGATCGTCTGACCCGTTCGCTATCGGACTTCGCGCGCATCGTGGAGATCTTTGATCAGCGCGAGGTGTCGTTCGTTTCCGTGACGCAGGCGTTCAACACTACCTCCAGCATGGGCCGGCTGACGCTGAATGTCCTCCTGTCCTTCGCCCAGTTCGAACGCGAGGTCACTGGCGAACGGATACGGGACAAGATCGCCGCCTCCAAAGCCAGGGGGTTGTGGATGGGAGGTGCTGTTCCGCTGGGCTACGACCTGCCCGCAGATCCCCAGGACCGGGTCCTGATCGTCAACCCTGCGGAAGCGGACATCGTCCGCCATATCTTCCACCGTTACCTGGAGCTGGGTTCGGTGCGGGCGCTGGCTGCGGAGCTGAGAGACCGCGGCGTGACCTCAAAGCAGCGGATCACCCGAAAGGGTCGCGTCATGGGTGGTCAGCCCTGGAGAGAAGGCCCGCTGTACTACCTCCTGAAAAACCGGATCTACCGGGGAGAGATCGTCCACAAGGACAAGGTCTATCCGGGACAGCATCCGGCGATCGTGGACGTTGAGCTGTTCGACTCCGCGCAGGTGCGATTAGCGGAGGGAAATCGGCGTAAACATTACAGCAGCGACGCCGTCATCGCCGGGGCTCTGGCGGGACGAATCTACGATGATCGGGGACATCGCATGAGCCCCGTGACCGCCCGTCGCGGTGGACGAACCTACCGTTACTATGTGAGCCAGGCCGTGCTTCGAGGCGATCGGGGTGAGCCGGGGTCCGTCCGGCGTGTTCCGGCCTTTGCGATTGAAGCGCTAATTGAGGCTCAGCTTGCAGCGAGGGATCACCAGCGCGGCAATGTGTTCATCCAGCGGGTGGTGATTGCGCGCACATGGGTAGAGCTCACGCTGGCCCAGGAGCAGAGCGACGGCGAAGCGCGGGGAGCGGAGGTCGTCCGCATACCAGCCATCCTGAAAACCTGGGGCGGCGCCAAGCGGCTTGTGGACGCTCACTCCGGCGGCGCGCTTGCTGGGGCCGAGGAACCCGACGAAGCCCTTCTCCGCGCTATCGCCCGCGCGAAACGTTGGGAGATGCAGCTCGCTGTCGGTGAGCGGACCAGCGCCGACGACATCGCCGCGATCGAAGGTCTCCAGTCCCGTTATGTCGATAAGATTCTCAGACTGGCATGGATGGCGCCAGAGTTAGTCGAGGGCCTGTTAGACGGTCGGCGGCTGAGGGAGGCGGTGCTTGCGGATCTGGTCGAGCGCGGGCTTTCCACCGAGTGGAAAGCGCGGCAGCGGACTTTGCACCTCACTTAGAACTGTAAGCTCAAGGCGCCCTCCTAGCTCTGACTTGGCACTTCGCCCTCAAGCTCAGCCAGCTCGGCGTCGCCTCTTATGAAGTTGGCTGCCACAGCCGTTACTTCTGTAACGTCACGCCGCGCGGGGCCGCGCAGGGCGCATTCCCAGATGGTGAGGACACGCCAACCAGCCGACCGCAGAGAACCTACGGCGACAGCGTCTCGCGTGCGATTAGACTCGATTTTCTCCGACCAGAATGCCGTGCGCGTGGCGGGCAACCGAAACAGTGGGCAGTGATGGCCGTGCCAGAAACACCCGTGGACAAAGATCACAGCCCGCCGCGCTGGGAACACGAGATCGGGTTTTCCCGGCAGTTTCGCGCCATGCAGACGATAGCGGAGGCCGGCTGCGTGCAGTGCGCGCCGGATTAGCAACTCAGGCTTCGTGTTCTTGCCACGGACGCGCGACATATTGAGTCGGCGCTGTTCGGGCGTCAGCGGATCGATCCCGCTCGTGAGACACGGCCGTGGGCGAGACCTGCTCAAGCCTCGTCCGCGTCCGGCCAGGCCAAGGCTGCGGGTTCTGACCAACTCAGTTTGACGGGATCGACGGTGAAGCCATCGGGCCGGATCCCGTCGGGAAGCGCCTTGAGCCTATCAATCAACTCCCGCGCGGTCGGACCAAAATCGATGCAGACGCGCAGCCTCCCGCCGTCCTCGTTGAGTCCGCTGATCCGCCACAGGTCATAGCGGGAGGTTTCGGCCGCCGCATGGAGCTCCGCCATGGAGATGTGGAATGGGGTTTCATGGTCGCCGCGCGTGGCCTTCACCTCGACACGGAGGTCCCCGTCAGCGGTCCTGAGCTCGAAGTCCCAGGGGCTGATTGCGTTCGTCGCTGCAACCCAGATCCAGGTTTGCACCTGGGGCTGTCCCAGTCCGAGCCATGCGGCGACTAGGCGCTCGCCGTCCAGACCAGTCTCCTCAGCACGACGCCGGGCGGCGGCGAGCTGCTCAGCGGTGATCCGCCGCCGGGGCGATTTGCTGAGAAGCCTGCGAGTGGCGGCGGCGTCGCCCTCGGCTGCCGCCTCAAGATCGGCGGCATCCGCCGGACTGAGGAGGAGATCCTGGAGCGGGTGATCTGGCGGAGCCAGCGCTACCGCGGCGGCCAGCTGTTCGCGGCTCAGAGCTCTCATCGTGCGCCCGCCCGAGACCAGGGCGTTGCGAACCGCAACATCGGCCGCCTCCGAAGCCGAGAGGACGAAGAGCCGGATCAGCTCCGGCGCACCTGCACCGTCGAAGGCCAGGACCGCCAAATCGCCCTCGGCGAGGCTGTTGAACCGGCTCGCCTCTTCCTCCGGATTGCGGACGAACTCGCCGTTCAGGCGGTAGTTCTTGTAGCTCGTCCCTTTGGCGAGCTTGCGCCGCACGTCGATACGGTTGTGGCCAAGGCCCGGTCCATCGATCAGCAGCCGCACGGCCAGCTGTCCGCCGGCTTCGGTAAGGACGTCCGGGAAGGCGGGAAACAGCTCATCCACGAAGACGTCGCGGTTCAGGTTGATGGACTTCTGATTGCCTGCGTTCTGGACCCGGAACTGCGGCTCGAAGAAGGTGAGATCAGAACGGCTGAGCTTCTTGACGGCGAATCTCACGGCGGCGCTCCTTCTTCTCCGCCCTCTGCATCCTCCAGGATGGTGTCGAGCGCCAGCCGGATCTCGGCGGCGGTCATTCCCGGCGCGAGCGTCACCGCGCCGAAACGGAACTCAGAACGATAGGCCGGATGGAAAAGCCGGCCAGGCATCCCCGTCGTGCGCCAGTCCCCGGCGCCCATATAGCTATCGGGGCTCAGCAGATAGGCCGCGCCCACGATCCGACGAATGGAACTGTCTGCCCCCGCGTTCACCAGCGCGTCGCGATACATGTGCGCCGAGGCCAGCGCTTCGTTCAATCCGGCCCCGATGCGGTACTTCGCGTCCAGCACGATGAGCCGTTCCGGCTGTCCTTCGAGCGCCTCGATGGCGACGTCAGGACGCATCTCTCGGCTGAAGCTGCCTCGCCCGTCCTTTTCGATCCAGAATTCACGATAGCGGCGCTGGAAGCAGAGCGCGAACCCCGCGGCCGGTAGGCGAACCACCGCCTGCCCCGCGGCGAGGGTGATGCCGCTGCCCGCGTCGAAGAGGCCGGACACGTCGACGCCGTCAGCCCCGAAGCGATCCACGGCCGCCCGGACAAGCCGCAGATAGGCCCAGAGCTCATAGAGATCGAACGTTCGGGCGAGTGGCATCTGCAGGAAATCGCCGAAGACGTCCGCGATACCCCGGGACATGTCGCGGTGGATGGCTGCGAAGCGCCGGTACTGCGGATCGCCTCGCCAGATCGCCGAGGCGTCGGGCCGCGGGGGACCGCTTCCAACGTCCTCAAACAGCGGCAGGTCCAGGAGCTGGCGCAGCCGTCGGGCCATACGGCGTGACCGCGCCGTCCACAGGCGCCCCGCCACGCCATCCTCCGGGTCCGCTGGCGCAGCGGCTACCAGCATCTGCGCCACATTCTCAAGCCAGCGCGCCCAGACTTCCAACGAGGCCTTCATCTGGCGGTGTGCGGCGATATCGAGGCTGGAACGGCGCACCTTGCGCCGGATCACGGCCGGCAGATGGCCACGCAGGGCCGGCGGAAGTCGTGGAGGGCCAGTTTCCCTGTCGAGACGGCCGGAGCGAAACGACTTCAGCACCTCGGGCGCCGTGGCCCGGGCCGCACGCCAGGAGGGCGTCACCTCATCCTCTGCCCGCAGGATGCGGCGGGGGCGCGCGTCGATGGCGGTCACAGTGCGAGCGATCAGATCGATACGGCTGCGCAGAAACTCAAGCCGCGCGATCGGTGGTGGCCTGCGCCCCGCACCGCGGGCGACACCAGTGCGGAACGGGCTGAGCGCAAAAAGGGCGAATGTGTCTTCGAGAATTTCGCGCACCATGACGTCGAAGGCGTCCCGCGTGAGCTTGCGCTCGGCCGGATCGGTGACGACCGTAAAATCGTGCGCTGTCCCAGGCAGCTTCAGCCGGCACTCGACGGCGCCGGCATGGAAGCCCGGCGACCATCGCCAGAGGGCCTCATCCGCGCGCGAGGCCCGCAACGCCTCAAGCGGCGCCTCGTCGATCAGGAGATCGGCGCGTGCAGCTTCGGATGCGCCGCTCAGGACAAAGAGGTGCTCCTGGGTCTCCTGGATGAGGCCGGCTGGTGCCTCTTCGGGATCGGGCCACACCCGCAGGGCGCGGCTCCGGTCCCGGTCGGGCCAGATGTGGAGCGCGGCGGTCATCGGCTGTTCTGGAACGCTCCGAATTCCTCCAGTTCACGGCCGAGGCGCTCAACGCGCGCACACGCGCGAGGATAGGCTTGAAGACTCTTCGTCAGATCATCCAGAAGCTGCCTCTGGGCCTCGGAGCCGCGCAGGCGGACAAGCGCCTTTTGGACTAGCTGGTCGTCGATAATGTCCTCGGAGGGTCGCTTCAGCGCCTCGGTCGCGAAGGCATGGTAGCGCACGAACTCCTCGGCCAGCCGATAGCCGAAGCCCAGCGCGTGCGGGATCAGCAGATCGTTCATCGCGGTGAGCACAGGCTGGCAAGCAGCGATGGAGGCGGCTAGGTCTGGCTGGCGCTTGTGGAAGGCGTCGAAGAACGAGCCGAAATCCACCTCCGACATGTCGATCACGACGGCGCGGTCGAGCACCTTGTCGCTGAGCGTGCTGGTGGTCTCGTCGACATTGATTGTGCCGATCAGGAAGAGGTTCGGTGGCACGCGCAGGTGCGCAGGCACCTCGCCACCGGTGCTGCCTTCCATAGGCACCCCGCTCGAATGCAGCTGCAGATCGTGGCGGCTCTCCACGGCGCTCAGGATGTCGGAGAAGTAGTATTCGACCCGCGCGAGGTTCATCTCGTCGAGGACAACAAAGACCGGCGACGCCGGATTCGCGGTCGCTACGAGCAATGCCTCAAGGAACGGCGGCACGACATATCGGTCGGAGAGCCGATCCTCGTAGCCGGTAAGGCCAGAGGGATCGGTCCATTCAGGGCGGACCGGGCAGACGAACAGCAGTGGATCACTCGCCTCCATGGTGGTGAAGCCGTGGACCGTTAGCGCGTACTGAATGGCCAGCAGCGTCTTGCCCGTGCCCGAGAGGCCCGAGAGGATCACGAAGTGCTTGTGCGCGAGGTGATTCAAGCCTGCGTGGAAGCGATCGACCAGGGCCGGCGGGAAGACGCCGCCCAGCCGGGCAATGCCGGCCTGGATCTCCGCCGGTTCGAGGGTCGAAGGCATGCGCTGCATCAGCGGCCCGACGCCATCTTCTGCGGTCCAGATTTTCAGCTCGTGGACACGGTCGCGGCCGACCAGGCGGCCGAGATAGCCCACGAACTCTCGCGCCAGCAGGCTGCGCCGCGCCGAGACAGTCGGCGGCCAGATCGCGAACTCGATGCGATCGACCCGCGCCAGTCGAACCGGGTCCAGATCGACGCTAGCCAGGGAATCCAGGAACTCGTTGTCGAACCAGAGCTGACCGCTCTCGGTCAGGAAGAATTTGACGTTGTTATTGATGCTGCCTTCGGTCTTCCCGGCGGCTTTCAAGGCCGCGTTCTTCTCGACGACCTGATCGTGGAGGCTGATCAGTCCCGCGTTCACCGCCGACGCTTCGGCGCGAACGGTGATCGCAAAGTAGACCTCGTCATGCGGCGGGAAGGTCAGCACGCACAGGAATACGAACGACGCGGCGCCGCTTTCCGGATCGACGGCGATCTTCTTCGAATAGGTCTGCAGATTGTTGGTGCAGGCGAAGAGGCCGCCTTCGATCACGCGGGCGCTGTTGGAGAAACCGAAGTTCTCCGCCAGCCGCGCGCCATCGCCAGCAGTCGTCTCGATCGCAGACCGGAACTGCTTCTGCCGATCAGAGAAGGAGATCGCCGACCCATTCCGAGGCCGCGCGGAGCCAGCCTCTGCCTCACCAGGAACCGTCTTCTCGCCGCCTGCGTCACTCGGCTTCCAGCGTTCAGTGAACTCATCCTGGTAGAAGTCGAAATCCGCACTCTCGCGCGTAGCCGCAATCTCCTGGCGGATCGCCAGGAGGCGACGGTCGCGTGCAGCGCGATCCATCTGCTTGGCCACCGCCGGGCGATCGCCACCCAGGCCCACGATGGCTTTGCGCTTGTCCTCGCCGCTAGAGATCCGCTCGAACGTGTCTGGAAACAGCAGGTGCTCGGCGATATGGGGGAACTGACGCCCGCCATCGGCGGGAACGGTCGTCAGGAAACTCGAAAACGCCCAGGGCTCGCTCAGGACGTCCTGCCTTTCGGCGGGCGCGAGGCCCTTCAGGCGTGTCACAAGGTCCAGGAGGCACATGAACTCGCGGTGGCGATAGGTGTTGAAGCCGACGCCGCCTGAGCCCAGACCACCCAGGACGTCATCGCTCAGCCACTGCGGGTCGGGCCGTGTCTGGTCAGCCCTCCACGAGAGGATCTCATCGACCGTATTGCGCTTGGTCGCGGCCGATATGTTCGAGGGGAAGAGCAGCAGGATCCAGAGCAATTCTGCGGCGAGCGCCTTCGCGTCGTCCGATAGATCAGCCAGCTGCCGACCAAGTTTGACCAGAAAAGTGTCCGAGCCCTCGTCCGGGGCGTCGACGTACGCTGAGCGGACCTGAGCGATCGTAGGCGCCGTCCATAGCCGACTGCCGGGAAACAGCATCGAGCCTTCGTCGAGGAGGCAGCTGTCCCGCCAGTGTTCAACGGCCGCATAGACCGGCTCGGCATCGTGATGCGGGTTGAAGCGCGCCATGGGCTATGTGGATCCCGACCTAGACCGCTGCCGCCGAATTGAGGCTTGCGTCTTCACGCCTCTGCAGCGCGGTGCGCAGCGTCGACATCATCTCAGTTGCGATCGCCTTGCCAAGCAGCGGCGGGACCGCGTTGCCAATCTGACGGAACGCCGGGTTCATGGTTCCGCAGAACACGAATCCATCCGGGAAAGACTGAAGACGGGCGGCCTCGCGCACCGAGATCGTCCGCGCCTGGGCGCTGTCATAGTGGATGTGGCTGTAACTGTCCTTGCCGAGGTGGGCCATCAGCGTCCGCGCAGGCAGGTCCGGCTCCATCTTGCGCCACTTGTTGGGGAATTTGCCGACGTCGTAGGGCGGCACGAAGCTATCCCAGAGGTCGTTCCAGGCATCCGACCCTTCGGCCGGCGCTTTTCCCTTCTTCACGAGACGCGCCAGTTCCTCGTTGAACATGATCACGGCGTGGCGATGGGCCTCGGGGTACTGGTCTCCCGGATTGAGTCTGGCGAAGAGCTTCCAGTCCCGCGGCAGGTAGCGGATCACGTGATCGCGCAGGCCCTCGTCGTTGGTGTAGCCCGGCCACGTCCGCATCAGGGCGCCGTAGATGCCCGAGGGTGCACGGTCGTAGGCGATCAGGTCCTCGAAACGACGGGCGCCGCGGCGAAGCTTGCCCTCCAGATGCAGGGTGATCGGCGGCAGGTCGCTGAGAGCGTCCTCCGCCGTGATAGCCGGGGGCAGCGCCGGGTCCGGAGCAGGCGCCTCGACATAGCTGATCGCCTCGCCCGGCTTCAGCCCGCTCAGAAACTTCAGCGCCACCTGCCGGCTCCCGGCATAGCCGGGCGGCAGCTTCATGTAGTGCGTGGGCGCAGGGAAGCTCACGTCGATGCCGAGTTCCTTACGGTAAGCGACGAGGATCATTCGCTCGCGCATCTGCGGGACGCCGAAATAGGAGGCGTTCAGCAGCGTGTAGCCGGCAACGTAGCCCTTCTCGCGCAGGACTTCGCAGGTCTCCTCGGCGACGTTCTGGCCGCCGTGATTCAGTATGTCCGGTACGTTCTCCATGAGGAGGGCCAGGGGCCGGAAGGCCTCCACGTAGTGGAGGTACTCCAGATAGAGTTGAGCCCGCGGATCGTGCTTGAAGGCCTCTGGATGCTCGTCGATCTCGCGCAGCTTCGAGCGACCTACGCGCGCGAACGCCTGACAGGGAGGTCCGCCAACGATCACGTCCACGGCCGAGACGACGTCGCCTAGCTCCAGCTCGTCAGCCAAGTCCTCCGGGGTGAGCCGCGTGATGTCCCGCGCCACGGCGTGCCGCGGATCGCCGGGATGAAAATTGGCACCGTGGGAGGCGGCGGCGTCAGGATCGAATTCGACAGCAGCGGCAATCTCAAAGCCCGCCGCCTGAAAGCCCAGCGAAAGCCCTCCGCATCCTGCGAAGAGGTCGAGCACGCGTGGTGCACCGCCATGACTTAGCCTGGCGATCTTGCTTAGAACGGCCTGCTCGGCGGTCAGGCTCATCCGACCGCCCTCCGCGGTAGGACGATCGGGCGCGTCTCGAAATCCTCGCGGTCAAGGTGCTCTCGGATAAGCCGCGCGATGAGCGTCGACTTCTTGTGCCCTCGCTCGTGACAGAAGCGTTCGAAGCGTTCCGCCTCGCCCGGCCGCAGGAGCACCTGCACGCGGAATACGTCACCCATCCGAATCACCTTTTGTTCTCGACCCAAGGGATGGGCTCCGCCACCGCCGCGGTCAACACAAGTGTGCAGTTCGTCTTACGAACATAGGAGCGGTTGAATCGCGATCCGCCATCTCGATGCCCAATCCGTCTCTGACACGCCAGGAGTTAGGCGAAGCGAGGTCGGGGTGTTTGTGGCGGACCAAATTCGCTGATTCTGACTATGCCATAGCCAATATCTGGCGCGGCATACGACGGAACAGCTCACCGCGCTGCAACGCCGCCGCCCGGCGATCGCCATGGTCGATCAAGGTGTCGAGCAGGCGTAGAAAGACGTCTGCTACGTGCTGAGGCAGAGCTTCGCGCTCGGCGATCGCCTGGATGATGTTGGAAAAGCGCGCCGACGCGCCCACGGCGCGAAGGGCGCGACCATAGTCCTTGTCGGACAGGACGACCTTGGCCTGCCGGGCGAAGGCCTCCGCGGGGTAGTGGTCGATCGCCCGCTCGACCAGAGTGAGCCAAGCCCTCACTACCGCTGTGCGTCCGAGCAGCCGCGACATGATCGTCTCGACAAAGGGCAGAATGAGCGGCAGGTCACGGTAGTCGCCGTTCGCGAACCGTGTGGCGCCGCTCGCCCCGGAGATGGCGGTTCCAAACAGCAAGCGCACAATGGTCAAACCATCGTCCAGAATGTCGTCGCGCCAGGAACGCGCTTGGTCAGCCACCCGCTCGGCGATGCGCCGCAGGATTCCCAGCGTACGCTCGGCGACATTGGGGCTGTCGTAGAGGTCGCGGCACACCAGAACATTGGCGTAGTCCCGCAGGTAGGCGAGCGCAGGCTCGTCGGGCAGCTCGCATATCGGCTCGATCACGAGCCTTACGACCTCGGCCGCGTCGAGATCGGCGGTCGCCTCGAACAGCCAAGCCATGAGGGTCGAGCGCCACTCCCAAAGGGCGGTCGCGTTCCGTCCGCGGCGCCCTCGCTTGTCCGGACGGTGCTTTTCGATCGTCCACTTCAGCAGATCGAAACCGAGCGCGCGCATCTCCACCTGCCGCCCAACCTCCCGAAGGACGGCGGGCCGCAGCTCGGTCAACTGCCGCCGCAGGAACTCGACGTCCAGGCGCCGCTGCGGCTCGTCGTCCGGCTCGTCATCCCCGAGATCGAAGCCACGCCCTCTCGCGGGAGGAGGAGGCTCGACCGGCATTGGAATGGCTGGAGGGGAAGGCTCTGCCCCACCGAAATGGGCGTCAAGCGCCGCGCGGACGGACGCTTCGCGCGCCTCCCACAGGGCCTTGTGAGTGCCTTCCCGGTCCCTGAAGTAGGCGCGCCGCGTGTCGGCCCGGATGGATAGATCAACAACCAGCACCGCGGCGCTCCACACGAGCCGGGGCTCCGTTGCGGCAAGGGAGCAAATGGCGCGGGTCGCCCGGACTGAGACCTCGTACAGCGGATGATAGATCAGCTGCAGAAGCATGCTCCGCGCATCATCTGCCGAGGCGGCCCCGGCACGCACCAGTGCGGCCAAACCGAGAGGGGCATAGAGAAGCGGGTGAAATAGGACAGCGGACTCCGGGATCGTCGGTCCGTCCTGAGGCTCCGGCGTTTCGAGGGCGCGGAATACGACAGACTCCGCCCACTCGAAGTGGACCGCCTGGGCCTCAGGCTCCAGGAGCACGGCCGCCGCAGCCCCCACCACCCCCGCCCGGCGGATCTCTGTCAGGTCGCCGGTCGCAAATACCCTTCGGAAGAGATTCTCTTCGTCCAAGGCCTGCGCTTCGGCGATGGCTTGTTCAATCGTAAGGGACTTCGCGTCACCATCACTCTCAAGCTTCGCTCGCGTCCACGACGCAAGGCGGAGCCAACGGCTCATGGCGTCATGCTGGGCGACCGCAGCCTGCGCCTCGGGCTCCTCGGCGTGGGGATTGACGAATCGGACTTCCACCCCTTGCTCCACCGGTTGGGTGGTGTAGTTCGCCGGGTCGCCGGCCGCCGCGCGATGTCTCGCGTCGCGCTTTAGCTGTTCCACGGTTTCCGGATCCTGCTTCTGCTCCTCGAACTCGAACGGCGGATTTTCCGCGAAGGCCGCGACAGCGGCGCTGAACTCGTCCCGAAGCTCTGGGTCGAACAGGAAGCCGAGGGCGGCGTTCCGCAGAAGCACCTTCCGCGCGGGCCGTTCGTTGGCCCGCCGTAGCGACGCAACGTATTCTTCCCGACCCATGGCGCCGATGAGATTGGCGCAGGGACCCTGGTCCATCTTGATGAACCGTACCAAGTCCCAATCCCAGAGCCGCTGCGCCGTGGCGAGGGCGCGCGTGGTTCGGGTGTAAGCAGGTTTTGTGGCGAAGAGAGCCACACAGATACCGAGGACCGCAGGGTGATGAGCCCCTTTCGCAAGATCCTCTATGATAGCGTCCAAGTCGCGACCGCCTTCGAGCTGCTGGAAGGCCCAGTCCTCCATTGCCATGAGGCCGGCCTCAAGGATGTGAGGCGCAAAGCAGGCGCGGAAGGCAACGTACTCGCGCCAGGTGCCCCAGTAGGTCTCTTCTCCCCACGGGAACTGTAACTTCAGCGGGATGGGCGTTGCCCGGCGCTCGTAATCCACTTCGTTCAGCTCGCGCCACGCGGCCACCGCATGATTGGCGAGCGTCTTAACTAGCCGCAGACCGTCGGCGGGCGCCCGGGCGAATAGCGACCGGAAAGGTTCTGTGTCCGGCGTCGGTGGATAGAAGGCCTGGCCGAGCCGATCGAGGGACAGCTGGTCCCAGTCCCAGCGATTAACACCGGGATGGTAGATGACGGGACGGAGAAGCTCAGCCTCGCGCTCGTCCTGCGCCTCATCGGCTGCTTTCATCCGCTCCTGGTAGTCGCGCTCCGCACGCGCGACGTTCTCTTTCGGCAACGGATCCAGGGCGGCCGCGAGCAACGCGTCGATGAAGATGGCCGGCGCCGCGGCCGCCAAAGCATCCGACACGTACGCCAGCTCCGACCAGACGCGGGCGTTGACCGCCGGGCGTTCAGCGAGGTGCCGCAGATAAGCTTCAGCAATTTCTGGGTAGACTTGCGATCCCCGCAGAAGAAGCGTCCGAAGCTGAGTTTCGAGCGCCTCGGTCTGTTCTCGGTCCAGTCCGTCGATCTCGCGCAGGGTCCGCCACTCCTCGGGATGGAGGGTGTCTTCGAGCGTTATCAGCCAAGTATTGGCCTGAGCGAGAAGGGCCCTCGAGATCGGGTTGTCGAATCCGCCTGCGGTCCGCTGCCAGACCTCCATAAGGGTGACGGCCGCAGGCCAAAGCGGGGGTGGAATGGCGTCTGGCGCCGAAAGCAGCCAAGCCAGTAGGCGGCGCCAGGCTGCAATGTCGGCTGGGATGCCTAAGGCGTCCGCTAGGCGCATCCGATCTAGGGAGTCCGTAAGTGCGACCGTCCCCGAGGATAGGATCCCGGGGTGTGCGTCGGTCCGCACCGCTTGGAACCATGTGAGTAGCTTTTCCAGCCGATCGTTCGCGTTCGGCCGAACCGCGTCTGAAAACTGATCGCTGAACTCTTCGAACCGCGGCGACGAGAGTGGGCCCAGCAACCAGGCGCGAATCCACTGACTCCGTGTCGCCGCGCCTTCGAGAGCTGTCAGCTCGTCGGACCAGGCTTGGTCGCGCTCAAACCTCAGCTGGGACAACAGCTCGACCGGCCGCCCCAGCGCAGGCGGCTCGCTCGCCTCGGTAAGTCGATCCCGCCAATTCGGGCCGGCATCGATTAAAAGGTGGGTGAATGCCCACTCAAAGAAGATGTCGTGGTGAAAGGAGACCGTGTGCCCCGACTCGGCATCGTTGAGGACGCCATCCGACCTCAATGGCTCGATCGCATCATGGTCCAGCCGTCGAATAGGCATGCCGCGGCCAAGCGAGCCGGCGCCTCTGGCCGCCAGCTCGAGCAGGCACTCCTGGCGTCGCCCCCGGTCCGCACCCTCGGCGTCGTAGCCCCCGCCTCTCCACCAAACGGATAGAAGCTCCGTCTCACTGGCTGGAGGCGGCGCGTTCGGCACAGCGGCCAAACGGGCAAGTACAGCTAGGAAGAAGGGGCGTCGTGCGATCTCACGAACCGCTGGAGCGCCATACAAGAGGGGTTGCAGTCCCGGTTTCGCCTTCACGAGGACTTGGCACTCGGCACCGCTCAGCGGCTCCACTCGCAGGGTTTCGAAGCCGTCGGCGCCAATGAGCTGCCGGGGCAACCACTGGCGAAGGTGTTCGGTCGCTCCGTCCCGGGCCGTCGCGACGATGCGCCAGTCCGACAGCAGTGGGTCTTCGAGGATCGGCGTGAGCAGCTCGCTTAGGACGGCCCGTTCGTCGCGACTGATCCGATCGAGACCGTCGATGAAGAGGATCGGTTCGCCGAGGGCCGCCATCTGGGCCAACAGCTCGCGCGGCTTGGCGGACTCAAGCCGATGACGCTGCGCGAAAGCAGGCCAGCCTCCCGTCACAAGGCGATCGGCCTTGAGCACCAGGATGGGACCCGTCCCCGCCGCGCGCTCGGCGACCGCACGCAAGATCGCCGATTTACCGACACCCGGCTGACCGAGGATCTGTAGGAACCGTCGCGATCCCAGCCGAGCAAAGAGTTCGTCAACCCGGTCGTCGCGAGGGACGGTAAAGCCATCTACGCTATGGTTGATCGAGCTCAGCGCGGCCCAGGACTCCGTCTCGAGTCGGGCCACGTCAGCCGCCACTGAGCGGCTGACCGCCAGGCTCGCCACGTCGTCCAACCGCGCGCGCAGGGCTGCCAAGTCAAAGCTGCCGGCATTTCCAGCCGCTTCCCGCGCCACCAGACGCAGCCGGTCCCAGACGGCCGGAGCTTGGTCTGCCGCACTCGGCCGCAAGCTCGTGCGGATGCGGTCCAAGACCAGATCGGCGTCCTGGGGGGCCTCGCCCAGGAGGTCGAAGCGCAGCAGCACGAAGTGCCGGAAGAACCTATGGACCTGCGCGTCCGTGGCCGGCGCGCCCAACGCCGCGCCAAGCGCCTTTCGCACGGCGACTAGCACCCCTCGCTTGGCTTCAGCGGCAAACCTCTGCAGCTTAATACGCTCGAGAAAGTCTTCGGGTGTGGCGCTGTCGCGGGCCCAGTCGCACACGGCCTTCGCTTGGCGAACCGTGTCACCCAGGAATGTCTCGGCTGCCACGCCAATCCTATCCCGACCCTCCTGGAACTCCGGCAGGTCGAGGGTCGCTTGCGCGCGGGCCACAACGTCGAAGAAGTCGGCGTTAGTCTTCGCTGCGGAGACGCGGAAGCTGCGCTTGACCTGAACGCTGAGGCGGCGCGTTCCGACGGCGTCCTTGCCATCGACGATGACGTCATCCAAGGGCAAGCCGAGTGCGGCCCTCTGTAGAGCCACTCGCTGGACGATGGTCCGCTCAAGCCCTCTTGCGCCGTGTTCGCCGACGAGGGCCGCGAGGTAATAGGCCGTGACCGTGTCTTCGAAAGTGAAACCGGCACCCCCTGTGACTTCGGGGCTGGTGGGCGTGACTGCCTCTCTGCGTTTCCCTGGGCGAGAACTCGTAGCCTTCATCATAGCAACTTGTACGCTTGGATGTCGCCACAGCAATGCTTTCGCGGTCGGTTACGGCGCGGCAGTTGATGTCCCACCCGGGGGTCTCCCCTGGAGCCGGCCGTGCGTGAGGCGGTTCTACTAAGGCGCGCATTGCTAAGCGCTACAATTGGCGCCATCCATTTGAAGCAACGAAATAAATGCTCGGGGTGGGCATGAAAAGGCTCGTAGACACCGTCAGCGCGGTGCCGTCCAAGCGCGTCTACCAATCGATCATCGCAGACTACGACCTCAACAAGTCGATCTGTGAGCTGGTCGACAATGGCTTGGACGTGTGGGTACGGGGCGGCCGCAAGGGTGCCGTAACGATCAAGGTCATTCTGAACGAGGATCAGAAGACCATCTGCGTTGAAGATGACGCCGGCGGCGTCGCTGAAAAGGAGCTGAGCGTCATCGTTGGCCCCGGCCAGACGGGCTCGGCATCGGGCGACGAGATTATCGGCTTCTTTGGCGTCGGTACGAAGCGAGCGATGGTCGCGCTCGCCCAGGACATCAAGGTCACAACGCGGTTCGGGTCAGGGCCGACATTCCGGATCGAATTCGACGATCCCTGGATCGACGACGAGACCACGTGGGACTTGCCCTACTACGAGGTGGATCCTCTTCCCAAAGGGACCACACGAGTCGACCTCCAAAAACTACGTGTGGCGATCAACGAGGACGCCATCGACGGTCTGAAGCTGCACCTTGGCGCCACCTACGGAAAGTTTCTGAAGGACGGGCAGGTCACGATCCGCGTCAATAATGATCCAATCGGCCCGGAGTTTTTCGACAACTGGGCGTATCCGCCCAACTACCTACCACACCGCTACCATGGCCAAATCCAAGCCGACGATGGCACCGTCATCAAGGTTGAAGTCCTGGCGGGCCTTAGCAACGAATCCAGTCCGGCGTCCGGTGAGTATGGCGTCTACTTTTATGGAAACGATCGCCTGTTCGCTCGCGGTCTGAAGACCTTCGACGTGGGATTTACCAAGGGTCTGGCGGGATTGCCCCACCCGAAGGTGTCGCTCACGAAGATTATTGTATCGCTTCATGGCGAAGCGGGCGCAATGCCATGGAACAGCAGCAAGTCAGACATTAGCACCAAGCACCCCGTGTTTGTCGCGCTCCAGGGCTGGCTGGTCACGGTGGTCAAGGACTACGCCACCGTGTCGCGCGCGTGGCAGGGCGAATGGCAAGATCAGGTGTTCCGTCACAAGACTGGCAAGATCGTCGACATCCCGATCGATGATTTCCCTACCGCGAAGAAGTCGTACTTGGCACCCGCACCGAAATCACGGCCGCGATACGGTGATGTCGTCACGCAGTCGAATGCGAAACTGGTCAAGACGAAACCCTGGGTTCGAGGTCTCTATGAGGGCGTGATCGCAGCGGACCTGATCGGAAAACAGAAGCTGGAGCAAAAGAACCGGATCGTGCTGATCCTCTTGGACAGCACTCTGGAGATCGCGTTCAAGGAGTACCTCGTCAACGACTCGGGCGCGCATTACTCGGACGGACAGCTACTGACGATGTTCAAGCAGCGTCACCTCGTTCAGAGCGAGATCAAGAAATACGTCAATCTGTCCGCGGCGACGTGGAGCAAGATTGGCCACTATTATAATCTACGCTGTGATCTGGTTCACAAGCGCGCGTCGGCCGGCATCAGTGACAAGGATATTGCCGCGTACCGGGAGGTCGTCGAGGCGGTTCTTAAGAAGCTCTACAAGCTGAAGTTCGAGAAGACCTGAGATGCGTCGCCCGAGCGCCGCCATGCCCTGACAGGTTGCCATCCTGGATTCGGGTGCCAAATCCCGGAAACCGTCTTTTCCGCGCACCGGAGCTTGGCTGCTGGCCTCGACGCCCCGACTGGTGGTCGGTATGGTTTGAGGACACGGACAAGTTGAAGTGAGCGGCCGATGGAGTGGAAAGCACACGGGTATCGAGCCGGCTCGCACACGCTCGAAGTCGATGTGCTGCCCGTCGACCCAACCGAGCTGGATGACTTCACAGCCGCCGCTCGGAAGAACATCGAGCCATGGCTATCGGCCGTCTTTCAGGCTGAACACCTTAATCTGCTGGTAGGAAGCGGGTTCACAACCGCCATTGCGTACAAGGCCGGTTCGGCTGCGACCGGCATGTCAACTGTGACGTTTGGTAGTGCCTACGACGTCGCCATCAATGCCCACGCCACCGCGGCCGCGAAGGCGATGAACAGGGGGACTGCGAACGTCGAGGACCAATTCCGGAGCGCGCTCGCGGTGTTGGAGGGCCTTAAGGTCACCGATCCGGTTGCCGGGGCAACCTTGAAGACAGCGATGGACGCGCAACTGCTGGCGTTCCTCAAATCCCTGCTGGCCACCGAGCGCGGCATCGCCGAAGCTGGCGCCGACAAGAAGGCGGAAGCCGAAGCGTTCCTTCAGTCGTTTCTCTTGAGTTTCGCGAGTCGTGCCGCGTCCCGTGAACGGCTGCACGTCTTCACCACGAACTATGATCGCCTCATCGAACACGGGGCAGACTTGGCGGGCCTTCGGATCGTCGATCGGTTCGTCGGCGCGCTCTCGCCGATCTTCCGGTCGTCGCGCATCGAAGTGGACCTCCACTACAACCCGCCCGGAATCCGAGGGGAGCCGCGTTTCATGGAGGGCGTGGTTCGCCTGACCAAGCTTCATGGCTCCCTGGATTGGCGCTTCGATCCAGGTATCGGGGCGATCCGCAAGTTTGCCGTCCCCTTTGGGGCGCCAGACACTCACACCGACCTGCCGACCAACACGCTCGACACGGTCATGATCTATCCGAACCCGGCCAAGGACGTTGAGACGACGGCTTACCCGTATGCAGAGCTATTCCGCGACATGGCGGCTGCACTCTGTCGTCCCAACGCCGTCGTGGTGACCTATGGGTATGGGTTCGGCGACGACCATATCAATCGGGTCCTCGTCGACATGCTCGCGATCCCGTCCACGCACCTAGTGATCATCACTTATGGCGTCGATGACCGGATCAGAAACTTCTGCGCGCGGACGCGGGCTGCCCAGGTGTCGCTGCTAATTGGGCCACACTTCGCCTCGCTGGACAATTTGGTCGAGCACTATCTGCCGAAGCCAGCGCTCGACTACGTCACGGGCCGGCTTACCGAGCTGCTGAGGCACCGTCCCTCGCCGCCACCGCCAGCTCCGGTGCCCCCAGCCGGCGGCGCGGTTCCATGACAAGCGCTACCGAACGCTTGGCGCAGCTCGTCATTGGCACCGTCGAGTCGGTGGCCCCTGATGAGATTCGAGTGATGCTCGAACTCGATGCGCCTCAGACAACAGCCCTAAATGCCGGCACGCCCAGCGCCTTTCCCAGACTTAACAGCTATGTCCTGATCCCCAATGAAGCCGGGGCGACGGTCGGCTACATCGCTTGGATCGGCATCGAGCGGTCGCCTTATCCTAAGCGGTCGGGGCTCAAAGATTTCGGGCTCATCGATCTTCCGTTTCCACTCCGGAAGATGACGATCTCGCCGGTCGGAACGCTCACGACCCGTAGGGACCGAAAAGCGAGGGGTGGCGTCCGATACGAACTCTCGCGAGGCGTCACCGCGTTCCCGTCAGTCGGCGACCAGGTGCTGCTACCGACACCCGAACAGGTCGAAGCGATCGTCGGGGCCAAGGAGAACGACCGACGGGTGCGCATCGGCGCGTCACCGATGGCGTCCAACGCCGCCATCATGGTTGATCCTGACAAGCTGTTCGGCAGGCACTTGGCGGTGCTCGGCAACACAGGCAGCGGCAAGTCGTGCAGCGTTGCTGGCGTCATCCGGTGGTCATTAGAGGCTGCCACGCCACCTCCGACCACTGAGAAGCCAGATCCGGCCCCCAATGCGCGGTTCATCGTGCTCGACCCCAACGGAGAATATTCGCGGGCGTTTGCCGACCTCGGCGGGAAAGCCCGACACTTTCGTGTTCCCCCGATCGACACCGCCAGCAATGAGCGCCCGCTAGATGTGCCCGCCTGGCTTTGGAATGGGCATGAGTGGACCGCCGTCGCACATGCACAGCCTGGCGCCCAACGCCCGCTCCTCCTGCAAGGGCTGCGTGAACTTAAGACTGGCAATGCGGGTGCTATTCCGCGCGAGGCTCAGATTCGACCCTACATCTCGGCCTACGCCGTGCGGATCGCAGCGCTGTTGGGGACCGGGCCGCAAGCTTTCTCCGGCGCCGTTCAAGCCCGGATGGCGTGCGGTCAGATGCTGACCAACGTGATGAACGATACGCGGGCTTGGGCGGGTGACGTGCCGGACCCCTTGAGCACCGCGTTGCATGATGCCGCGAACACAGCAGAAGCGGTGATGGAAAATCGGCGCTCCGGGCAATGGTTCAACGACTTCAGCGTGGCCGATCTTGAGGGCGTGCGCGACGCCCTCGTGGCTGTGGTGGGTGATATTCCAGCGTTCGTGCCCCCAAGCGGTGTCGGCGAGGACGCTCCCATCTTCTTCGACGTCGACCAGTTGGCCGATCACCTGGAGCGTATCGCGCTGGACCAAGGCGCCAATGTCGCCGGCTTTCTCTCAACGCTGGGCTTACGGATCCGGAGCATGCTTGCGGACAAGCGGCTCGGCGGCGTGATCGCAAGGAATCCTCCAACCACATTTGAGGATTGGCTCGGCGACTACATAGGGGCGGATGGGGCTGCAAACGGACCGATTGCGATTATCGATCTCTCCCTCGTTCCTTCAGAAATCACCCATATCGTGGTGGCGGTGCTGGCCCGGATCGTTTTCGAAACCTTGCAGCGCTATCGCCGCAGCCATCCCGAGGGCAAAGTTCTCCCAACGGTGCTGGTGCTTGAAGAAGCCCACACCTTCGTCAGGAAAGGGTCGGATGAAGGTGCCGATGCCTCATCGCCGGCCGCCCTTTGTCGAGAAATCTTCGAGCGGATTGCGCGGGAGGGGCGCAAGTTCGGGCTCGGTCTCGTGCTCAGCTCACAACGACCGTCTGAGCTTTCACCAACTGTCCTAGCTCAGTGCAACACCTTCTTGCTGCATCGCATCGTTAACGACAGCGATCAAAACCTCGTCTCGAGGTTAGTGCCGGATAACGTCGGCGGCCTCTTGCGTGAGCTGCCGAGTCTGCCGTCTCGTCAGGCGATCCTATTGGGCTGGGCGGCGCCGATTCCAGTCTTGGTCGAAATGGACGAACTCCCCGACGAACACCGGCCGCACTCCGCCGATCCGGATTTTTGGAAGGTTTGGACCGGGCAGGAGGAACGGACCGTCGATTGGCCGGAGCTTGTCGCAGCGTGGACTACACCGGACGGAGGGGATGCTGCCTTAGCCGCAGCGGCTCCTGGCGCGGAGGGGCATGCAGCGCAGGGCGAAGCCGACGGTAATGAGGAACCTGTCGCCGAGGACGATCTCGACGACGAGATCCCGGTTTGACGTCATCGGTCAGTTCCGGTCGTTAGGATCGCTTTGGTCTTCCGGGAGTTAGCGCTCCGGAAACCGGACCTTCCTACGGTCAGCGAAGGATCAATTCCCGCTGAGAACTCCAGCCGGTGCCCTACAGACGCAGATTCGAACCTTTCTCCGCCGCTCGGCTGTCGCGAATTGGGTACTTCTCAGTCTGGGCCCGGAGAATGCAGCCCCACGGCCGGACCACAATTGCGCAAAAACAGCTTGAGAGAATGCGTGGAGTCGCGTTGCTTAGCTGCCAAGCACCGGAAATCTCAACTGTATTCCCCCCCTCACGGGAGGCGGGGGCGTCAACTAGGAATGAATGGCGGTGACGGAGGGATTCGAACCCTCGATACGCTTTCACGTATGACGATTTAGCAAACCGTTGCCTTCAGCCACTCGGCCACGTCACCAGCGCGCAGACGCCTGGGCGCCCGCGGGAGGGCGTTCTTAGCGGACGATCGCCCGTCTGCCTAGACGGCTCCGGCGGGCGAAGTCGCAGGCTCGCCCGCAACGAGCTCGCGCTCCCTCTCCGTCGCCGGGAGGGCGCACGATGCGAACGCCGCGGCGGCCTGGCCGGGGCGTTCGCGAAAGCGGTCCGGGACGGCGCCTCAGGCCGCGGCCGTCCGCCGGCGGTGGCTGCGGAGCATGGCGCCCGCGCCGCCGAAGCCCAGGATCATCAGCGCCCAGGCGCCGGGTTCCGGTACGACGGCCGAGCTGGTCGAGAGCGTGATGGTGGGCGACGCGCTGCGCTCCGTGGCGGAACTGTTCACGGTGATGATGTACTTCTGCGTCACGGAATAGGGGCCGGCGCCCGTCGCGAAGGCCGTGTCGACGTTGCTCGACGCGCTGCCCGTGGAGTTGTGGTCGAAGGACGCGAGGGTCGCGCCGCCGAAGAGCTGGTTCGTCGACGAGATCAGCGTGTCCAGGTGGACCTGCACCGCGCCGCCCAGGTTGTTGCTCGTGAACGAGGAGAAGAAATCGTCGCCGAGATTGGTGAGATCGGTCCGCGTCACCCAGATGGTGATCGAAGCCGCGCCCGTGTTGCGCGCGTTGACCGCGACGCTGTCGCTGTGCAGCAGGCCGGGCAGGTCCGGCGGCGCCGTGCCGACGACCGCCACCGTCTCGAAGCCCCCGCAGGGATCGCCGACGCCGCCGCAGACCGCGCTGAAGGCGAATTCGCCGTCGCCGGCCTGGGAATAGGCGGTGGTCACACCGTCAAACGAGATGAAGACGGCCGCCTGGGCCGTCGTGGCGAGCAACGCAGCAGCAGACGTCGCTGCAGCGAGAGCGAGGGTTTTCACGTGTCATAGCCTCCGCAGGGATCCCTGTGGGGCCTAACAAGGAGGGGATGAGGTAAGTTCCCGCAGAAGTCGGACACCCCTCATTTTCAACCGACAGGGGAAAGCGGCGCCCTGGCGGCCGGTCGGATCGTCAGCCTTGCGCCAGCCACTGGCGGGCCTGGCGCTGGGCCTCGGCCACGTCTTCCGACGCCATCTCCTCGGAGAGCTCCTTGCGGTAGACCTTGGCTTCGACCGAACCGCGCATGGCGGCCAGGTTGAACAGCATGTGGGCCGAGACGTAGTCGAGCGGCGCGCCGCCCTGCCCGGTCGAATAGAGCAGCCCCATCCGAAACAGCTCGTCGCCCGTCGCCTCCGGAGTCGGCAGCGGCAGGCCATCACACTTCGTGTCGATGCTCGCCAGCATGGTCTTCATCCCATCCAGCCCGGCCGACCCGCTTTTCGGGCCCGTCACCGGCTTACGTGTGGAAGAAACCAAGCTTCAGTTGAACACATGGTTAAGAGCGCTGTTGTGCAATCGTCAGAATCGCAGGCCGGCCAATACGCCGCACCCTTAACGCGAGACCGGGACGAGCGGTGCCCCGGGCAGGTCGCAACGCGTTCAGCGACAGTTCAGCCACGGCCGGGCATGATGGCGCCAGCATGAAACGCCTGTTCCTCATGATCGCGGCGGCCGCGTGCGTGGCCGGGCCGATGAGCGCCGACCTCGCCTTCGCCCAGGGCCGGGGCGATGCGCGGGGCCAGCGGTCCGAGCCGCGCGGCCAGCAGGGCCGTGGCGAGAGCCGGCGTCCGGACGACCGGAACGCCCCGCCGCGCGGCTACGAACGCCGCGACGAGCGTCCCCGGGAGGGCGACCGCGGCGACGACCGCCGCCGCTGGGAGGCCGAAGACCGCCGCCAGCCCGCGCCGCCGCCGCGCTACGAGGACCGCCGCCGCTATGACGAGCGTCCGCCGCCGCAGTCGTTCGCGCCGCCCGGCGCGCGCCGGGGCGGCTACCTGCCCGACCAGTTCCGGGGCGGCGTGGTCGAGGACTACCGCCGCTACCGCCTGCGCCCGCCGCCCCACGGCTACGCCTGGGTGCGCGTCGGCAACGGCTTCGCCCTCGTCTCCGAGGGCACCGGCCAGGTCTTCGACGTGATCCCGGACTGACCCATCCCTCCCGGGAGGGACAGGCCGCGCCGGCGGCCAGGGTGGGGATGCGATGTGCGTGATCTGAGAGGCCGGTGATGATCCAGCCTTCCCCACCCGTCTCGCTTCGCTCGCCACCCTCCCCATGAAGGGGAGGGAAATCAGAGCCCGAGCTTCGACTTCAGGAGGCCGTTGATGACGCCGGGGTTGGCCTTGCCGCCCGTGGCCTTCATCACCTGGCCCACGAACCAGCCGATGGCCTGGGGCTTCTCCTTCACCGCGGCGGCCTGGCCGGGGTTGGCGGCGATCAGGTCGTCGATGATCTTCTCCAGCGCGCCGGTGTCGCTGACCTGCTTGAGGCCCTGCTTCTCGACGATCTCGCCGGGGGCGCCCTCGCCCGCCCACATGCGCTCGAAGACGTCCTTGGCGATCTTGGACGAGATTGTGCCGTCCTCGATCAGTTGCACCAGTTCGGCGATGGCCGCGGGCCTGATCGGCGAGTTCCCGATCTCGATCCCGTCGGCCGTCAGCCTAGCGGCCAGGTCGTTGGTCACCCAGTTGGCGGTGAGCTTCGCATCGCGCCCCTTGGCCGCGGCCTCGTAGTAGTCCGCCCTCGCCTGCTCGCTGATCAGCACGCCGGCGTCGTAGGCCGAGAGGCCATACTGCGACTGGAAGCGCGCCTTCTTGGCGTCGGGCAACTCGGGCAGCCCGGCCTCGATGCGCTTGATCCACGCCGGGTCCAGCACCAGCGGCAGCAGGTCCGGGTCGGGGAAGTAGCGGTAGTCGTGCGCCTCCTCCTTCGAGCGCATCGAGCGCGTCTCGCCCTTGGCCGGGTCGAAGAGCCGGGTCTCCTGGTCGATCTTGCCGCCGTCCTCGAGGATGTCGATCTGGCGGCGCGCCTCGTACTCGATCGCCTGCTGGATGAAGCGGAACGAGTTGACGTTCTTGATCTCGCAGCGCGTGCCGAGGTGCTTGAACGAGCCGGTCTCGCGGAACTTCTCGTAGTCGCCGGGGCGGCAGACCGAGACGTTGACGTCGGCGCGCAGGTTGCCCTTCTCCATGTCGCCGTCGCAGGCGCCGAGATAGATCAGGATGGTCCTGAGCTTCTTCACATAGGCGGCCGCCTCGTCCGACGAGCGCATGTCGGGCCGCGACACGATCTCCATCAGCGCGGTGCCGGCCCGGTTCAGGTCGATGTAGGTGGCGTTGGGGTCCTGGTCGTGGACGCTCTTGCCGGCGTCCTGCTCCAGGTGCAGCCGCTCGATGCGCACGGTGAAGGCCGATCCGTCGTCGCGTTCGACGAGCACCTCGCCCTCGCCCACGATCGGGTCCTTGAACTGGCTGATCTGATAGCCCTGCGGCAGGTCCGGGTAGAAATAGTTCTTCCGGTCGAAGCGCGACCATTCGTTGATCTTCGCCTTCAGGCCCAGGCCCGTCTTGATCGCCTGCTCCACGCAATGGCGGTTGATGACGGGCAGCATGCCGGGCATGGCGGCGTCCACGAGACTGACCTGGCTGTTCGGCTGCGCGCCCGCGCCGACCGCCGCCCCGGAGAACAGCTTGGCGTTCGAGGCCACCTGGGCGTGGATCTCAAGGCCCAGGACCATCTCCCACGGGCCGGTCCGGCCCTGGATCACCTTGGTCGCCTCGCCGGCGCGGCGGGTGCTCGTGTCAGTCATAGGCCGCGTACTACCCAAGCCGGCGACAAATCGGAAGCTTGCTCAGAAGTCACTTGCGCGAGCGCCCCGAAATCGCCTCACTGGCGCCGCGTCTTAACGGCGCTCAGACCAGGGGATGAGGAACACCCACATGAAGACCATCGCTTTCGCCGCGGCGCTCGCCGTGGCCGCGATCGCTGCGCCGGCGCTCGCCCAGGACCACGCCGACCACGCCGCGGCCGCCGCGGCCGACGGCAAGATCAGCGTCGAGAACACGCCGATCGGCGACATCATCAAGAACGAGAAGGCCAAGGCCGTGCTGGAAGCGGCGCTGCCGGAGATCCCGCAGTTCTACGACCAGATCTCGACCATGACGCTGTCCCAGGTGGCCCCGATGAGCCAGGGCGCCCTCGACGACGCCAAGCTCAAGGAACTCCAGGCGAAGTTCGACGAAATCGGCAAGTAGGACCGACTATCCCTCCCCTTCAGGGGAGGGACCGACCGCGCAGCGGTCAGGGTGGGGAAATCCGCGACGTCCGCGCGGCGGCAGGCTTCCCCACCCCGCTCGCCTGGGGCGAGCCGCCCCTGCCCTGACGCGTAGGGCCATCGCATATGGATTCGGGCGGCTGATAAGGCCGTCAGTCAAACCGCAGAGATCGCGGAGATACGCAGAGGACTCCGGTGGATCGGCGCCCCTCTCTGCGTGTCTCCGCGATCTCTGCGGTTCAAGAATCGGGCGGACAAGCCGCCCACAAGCCATATGCGATCGCCCTGCCCTGATGGGGAGGGATGCCTAGACCCTCACCACCACTTCTTCGGCTTGGCCTTGAAGTCGGCGGCCTTTTCGATGGCGCCGCCCAGCGAGAAGAGCGTGCCCTCGTCGAGGTTCCGGCCGATCAGTTGCAGGCCGAGCGGCAGGCCGTTGGCGTCGAGGCCGGCCGGGATGCTCATGCCCGGCAGGCCCGCCAGGTTCACCGTCACCGTGAAGATGTCGTTCAGGTACATCGCCACCGGATCGTCCGACTTCTCGCCCAGCGCGAAGGCGGCCGAGGGCGCCGTCGGCGTCAGCAGGGCGTCGACCTTCTCCCACGCCTTGTCGAAGTCCTCGGCGATGCGCGCGCGCACCTTCAGGGCCTTCAGGTAGTAGGCGTCGTAGTAGCCGGCCGAGAGCACGTAGGTGCCGATCAGGATGCGGCGCTTCACCTCGGCGCCGAAGCCCTCCGCGCGGGTCTTCTCATAGGTGTCGGTCAGGTTCTGGCCGTCGACGCGCAGGCCGTAGCGCATGCCGTCGTAGCGGGCGAGGTTCGAGGACGCCTCGGCCGGGGCGATGATGTAGTAGGCGGGCAGCGCGTAGCGGGTGTGCGGCAGGCTGACCTCGACGATCTCGCAGCCGGCCTCCTTCAGCCAGGCGATGCCCTGCTCCCACAGCTTCTCGATCTCGGCGGGCATGCCGTCGACGCGGTATTCCTTCGGGATGCCGACGCGCAGGCCCTTCACCGACTTGCCGACGAAGGCCGGGAAGTCCGGAACCTCGACCGGCAGGCTGGTGGAGTCCTTCGGGTCGTGGCCCGACATCGACTTCAGCAGGATCGCGGCGTCCTCGACCGAGCGCGCCATCGGGCCGGCCTGGTCCAGCGACGAGGCGAAGGCGACGATGCCCCAGCGCGAGCAGCGGCCGTAGGTCGGCTTGATGCCGACCGTGCCGGTGAAGGCGGCGGGCTGGCGGATCGAGCCGCCCGTGTCGGTGGCCGTGGCGCCGAGGCACAGGTCGGCCGCGACCGCCGCGGCCGAGCCGCCCGACGAGCCGCCGGGGGTCAGGTTGGCGTTCGAGCCTTCCACGCGCCAGGGGTTCGCGACCGGCCCCCAGGCCGAGGTCTCGTTGGACGAGCCCATGGCGAACTCGTCCATGTTGAGCTTGCCCAGCATGACCGCGCCGTCGCGCCAGAGCTGCGAGGTGACGGTGCTCTCGTAGGCAGGCCGGAACTCGCGCAGGATCATCGAGCCCGCGGTCGACTGCACGCCTTCGGTGCAGAACAGGTCCTTGACGCCCAGCGGCGCGCCTTCCAGCGGCCCGGCCTCGCCGGCCTTGCGGCGGGCGTCCGAGGCCTTGGCCATCTCGATGGCCTTATGCGGCGTCTCGACCACGTAGGCGTTCAGCGGCCGAGACGCGCGGATCGCGTCGAGGTGCGCGCTGGTGATCTCCTCCGAGGAGAAGTCGCCCTTGGCGAGGCCGTCGAGGGCGGCCTTCAGCGACAGGCCGGTCAGGTCGGACATGCTATTCCACCACCTTCGGCACGACGTAGAAGCCCTTCTCGGACCTGGGCGCGTTGCCCAGCACGCGGGCCGCGTCGCCGCCATCGGTGACGACGTCGTCGCGCATGGGCAGCGTCGTGGCGACCGACGTGGTCATCGGCTCGACGCCGTCGGTGTCGACCTCGTTCAACTGCTCGATCCAGTTCAGGATGCCCGAGAGCTCCCTGGCGAGCGGCTCCAGCTTCTCTTCCGGCTCTGCGATGCGCGCCAGCCTCGCGACCTTGCGCACCGTCGCGGCGTCGATGGCCATGGGGGCCTCCTGATTACGAGCGCGGTGGTTAGCCGTGCGAGGGGGCGTATTGCAAGCTATAGGCGGCCATGGCCGTCGTTGATCTCGCCGAATTGCCGCCCGCAGGCGCCCTCGTGGGCCTGGACCTGGGCGAGAAGACCATGGGCGTGGCGGTGTCCGACGCGATCCGCATGATCGCCTCGCCGCTGCAGACGATCCGCAAGACCAGGTTCACCGACGACGTCGCCGCGCTCTTCAGGCTGGTGGACAGCCGCCGGCCGGTCGGCTTCGTCATCGGGCTGCCGGTGAACATGGACGGGACCGAGGGCGCGCGGTGCCAGTCGAACCGGGCGTTCGCGCGCAACCTGCTGCGGCTGAAGCCGGACCTCGCGATCGCGTTCTGGGACGAGCGGATGTCGACCATGGCGGTGAACCGGATGCTGATCGGCGAAGCCGACGTCAGCCGCGCGCGCCGCGCCGAGGTGGTCGACAGGGCCGCCGCCGCCTGGATCCTGCAAGGCGCGCTGGACCGCCTGCGGAACGGCTGAGCCCGGGGGCCAGGAATCCTGGGGATCACCCGTTGCGTCGGCTTCCCATCGGGGGCGGGGTCCTCTAGGAGGGCGCTTTGATGAGCGGCGCACCCCCCGGCCTGAACGAGGTCCTGCAACGGACCTTCTCCTTCCCCAAGCGCCATTTCCTGTCGGCGACGGACCTGAACGAGGTGGAGGTGCGCAGCCTCCTGGACCTCGCCGACGGGTTCGTGAGCCTGAACCGGCAGACCTCGAAGAAGCTGGACCTGCTCAAGGGCCGGACGCTGATGAACCTCTTCTTCGAGAACTCGACGCGGACGCAGGCCAGCTTCGAGCTGGCGGGCAAGCGGCTGGGCGCCGACGTGGTCAACATGAGCCCGCGCTCCTCGTCGATCTCCAAGGGCGAGACGCTGATCGACACGGCGGTGACGCTGAACGCCATGCAGCCCGACCTGCTGGTGGTGCGCCACGCCTCGTCGGGCGCGGCCTCGCTGCTGTCGCAGAAGGTGGGCTGCTCGGTGATCAACGCCGGCGACGGCCAGCACGAGCATCCGACGCAGGCGCTGCTGGACGCGCTCTCCATCCGCCGCGCCTTCGGCGACATCGCCGGGCTGAAGGTGGCGATCTGCGGCGACGTGCTGCACAGCCGGGTCGCCCGCTCGAACATCGCCATGCTTCAGATGCTGGCCGCCAACGTGCGGCTGGTGGGGCCGCCGACGCTGATCCCGGCCGCGGCGCACCTCTGGAACGTCGAGGTGTTCCACGACCTGCGCCAGGGCATCGCCGGCTGCGACGTGGTGATGATGCTGCGCCTGCAACTGGAGCGGATGGATGGCGTGATGGCCCCCAGCCAGCGCGAGTATTTCCGCTTCTTCGGCCTCGACCGCGAGAAGCTGGCGTTCGCGTCGGACCACGTGCGGGTGATGCATCCCGGGCCGATGAACCGCGGCGTGGAGATCGACTCGGACGTCGCCGACGACCTCTCGGTCAGCCTGATCCAGGACCAGGTGGAGATGGGCGTGGCCGCCCGCATGGCCGTGCTGACCTCGCTCGCCGCGCGGCTGGAGAACGACCGGTGACCCTCCTTCGCCAAGGCTTCGGAGGGCAGGCCCTCCACGCGATCGCGGGATGGGCGGACTTGTCCTTCGAAGCTCCCGAAGGGAGCGAAGTAGGATGAGCCGTCCCCTCGCTTTCGTGAACGCGCGGCTGGTCGATCCCGCGAGCGGCTACGACGGGCCGGGCGCGGTGGTCGTCACGGAAGGCGTGATCGCCGACGTGGCGCGCAAGCCGGACCTCGGGAAGCTCTCGGCCGACGTCGAGGTGGTGGACGCCGACGGCGCGCTGCTGATCCCTGGCCTGATCGACATCCGGGTGAAGACCGGCGAGCCGGGCGCCGAGCCCAAGGAGACGCTGAAGTCGGCCGCCCTGGCCGCGGCGGCCGGCGGGGTCACCACCATCGTCGTCCAGCCCGACACACACCCGGTGATGGACGAGCCATCGGTCGTGGACTTCATCCTGCGCCGCGCCCGCGACATCGAACTCGTGAACGTCTATCCGGCCGGCGCGGCCACCAAGGGCTGCGAGGGCCAGCGGATGGCCGAGATCGGCCTGATGCACGAGGCCGGCTGCCTCTATGTGACCGATGCCGACAAGCCGATCGTCGACTCCAAGGTGTTCCGCCGGGTGCTCAGCTACGCGCGAGCGTTCGGCGCGCCCGTGGCCCATCGCCCGGCCGATCCGTGGCTCTCGGCGGGCGCGGCGGCCAGCGAGGGCGAGTTCGCCGCGCGGATGGGCCTGCCGGCCGTCCCGGCCGTCGCCGAGAAGATCATGCTGGAGCGCGACCTGGCGCTGGTGGAGCTGACGGACGCCCAGCTCATCGTCGACCAGGTCACCACCGCCGGCGCGCTGGAGAGCCTGAAGCGCGGCCTCGACCGCGGCCTGCCGGTGACGGCGACCACCTCGATCAACCACCTGTCGTTCAACGAGATCGACATCGGCGACTACCGGACCTTCTGCAAGCTCGACCCGCCGCTGCGCAGCGAGGACGACCGCCAGGCGGTGATCGAGGCCGTGGCCTCGGGGCTGATCCAAGTGGTGGTGTCGGCCCACGCGCCCGCGCCGGCCGAGGACAAGCGCCTGCCCTACGACGAGGCGGCGCCCGGCGCGGTGGGCCTGCAGACGCTGCTGGCGGCGCTGCTGGCCTTCCACCACGAGGGCCGCATCCCGCTGATCGACCTGATCCGCACCGTCACGAGCGCGCCGGCCGGCCTGCTGGGCCTCGCCGCCGGCCGCATCGCCAAGGGCGCGCCGGCCGACCTGGTGCTGGCCAACCTCGACACGCCGGTCCACATCGACGCCGACAAGCTGGTCTCGAAGTCGAAGAACTCCCCCTTCGACGGCCGCCGCCTTCAGGGCCGCGTGCTGCGGACGCTGGTGGACGGCCGGACGGTCTATTCGGCTTAGGCGCCGGCGACTCTCCCCTACTCACATCCCCCGGTCCATCCCCGGGGCCGATGAACATGGGAGAGCATTGTTCTCTATTTGTTCTTGACTCTGCGGCGCAGCTCGGAGAATATATAGGACAAAAGGATGGTGAGATGCTCGCCTCGGCGCTGGCCGGCGGCTGGCGCAATGCCAGGCGTTTTGCTCGCGAATTCGAAAGGACGGCGCGCGAAGGCGTTGCGAGAGTCAACAATCCCGAGACCTGGGCGGGACGCCGCCGCGCCTTCTGAGTTGGCTCGGGAACCTCACATCGTCATCGGAAACCTGTCGGCGCCCAGGATACTGGCGCTGTATCTGCTCGGCATCGGCTTGATTGCGCTGATGCTCTGGCTGGCCTTGGTAAGAGGCTATTATCGACCGCGCTATGACGAATTGCAGTTCGGCGTCGGCTACTTCCTGCCCGTGATCCTCGGCATCGGCTGCTTTCTCACGCTCGGCCTGCCGCTGGTCGCGCGCGTGCTGTTCGGAGGCGCTCGAGGCCTGGAAATCCGGGACGGCCGTCTCGTCGAGGTCGGATGGTCGGTGGGTCTCGGGGATATCGAGCGGATCGAAACAGGGCCCGAAGGGCTCTTCGAGGGCCTGCCGCGGTCGCTGGAGATCATGCTCAAGCCGGACGCGCCCCGGAGCGGGCGCGAATCGTCGGTCGGTTTGGCGTGCTTCTGGTACGCGACCTCACCGCGCGTGATGGCCGAACGCCTGGCGCGCTGCGGACTGTCCGTGGACTGGCGGATCTAGCCCGGAGGCGGCAAGCTGTGCATTTGCCTTGACGTTCCCGATTAGTTCCCTTCTGCTCCGGCCCGCGAGACGAACGGCGCGGCCCGCGCTAGGACTGCGGGCGACGAGGGAGCGTGCATGGCGGAAGTCCTGGGTCCGGTGGAGATCGGCGCGGCGCTGGCGGGGGGATACCTGCTGGGCTCGATCCCGTTCGGGGTGATCGCGGCCAGGCTGGGCGGCGCGGGCGACCTGCGCAAGGTGGGGTCGGGCAACATCGGCGCGACCAACGTACTGCGGACCGGACGGCGGGACCTCGCGGCCATCACCCTGCTGGGCGACGGCGGCAAGGGCGCGGTCGCGGTGCTGCTGGCCTGGCTCGCCACCCGCGACGGAACGGTCGAGCAGCAGGCGGTGCTGACGTCGCTGGCGGCCGGCGCGGCGTTCCTGGGCCACCTCTTCCCGGTGTGGCTGGGCTTCCGGGGCGGCAAGGGCGTGGCGACCTTCTTCGGCACGCTGCTGGCGGCGGCCTGGCCCGTGGGCCTGGCGGCCGGCGCCGCCTGGCTGGCCACCGCCTTCCTCTTCCGCATCTCGTCGCTGGCGGCGCTGGTGGCGGTGGCGCTGGCGCCGGCGATCGCGCTGGGCCTGGGGCGGCCGCGGCCCATCGCGCTGCTGGCCCTCTTCATGGCGCTCCTCGTCTACGTGCGGCACAGCGAGAACATCCGCCGCCTGCTGAAGGGCGAGGAGCCGAAGATCGGCGGCGGCAGGAAGGCTCCGGAGAGCGCCGAGGGGTGATCCGGCCGCTGACCGACGCCCAGCGCCGCGACTGGCTGCGGCTGGCCCGCGCCGAGAACGTGGGGCCGGTGACGTTCGACCAGTTGATCACCCGCTACGGCGAGGCCTCCGTCGCCCTGGCCGCCCTGCCCGACCTCGCCCGCCGCGGCGGGCGCGCCGGCATCCGCGTCCCGGCCGCCGACGAGGCCGACGCCGAACTTGAGGCCGGGGCCAGGCTCGGCGCGCGGCTGATCGCATCGTGCGAGCCCGACTTCCCGCAGGCGCTGGCCGCGCTCGATCCGCCGCCGCCGCTGATCTGGACCCGCGGCGACGTGGCCACCCTCGACCGCCGCACCGTCGCGGTGGTGGGCGCGCGGGTGGCGTCGGCCGCCGGCCAGCGCTTCGCCCGCGGGCTCGCCGCCGACCTGGGCCAGGCCGGCTGCGTCGTGGTCTCGGGCCTGGCGCGCGGCATCGACGCCGCCGCGCACGAGGGGGCGCTGCCCACAGGCACGGTCGCCGTGCTGGGCGGCGGGATCGACGACGTCTATCCGCCCGAGCACCGCGGCCTCTACGACCGCATCGTCGCCGAGGGCTGTGTGGTCTCCGAGAGCGAGCCCGGCCGCACCGCCGTCGCCCGCGACTTCCCGCGCCGCAACCGCATCATCGCCGGCCTCGCCCGCGCCGTCGTGGTGGTGGAGGCCGAGTTCCGCTCGGGCTCGCTGATCACCGCCCGCCTCGCCAACGAGCAGGGCCGCGAGGTGCTGGCCGTGCCCGGTTCGCCGCTCGACCCGCGCGCCAGGGGGACCAACGACCTGATCCGCCAGGGCGCGGCGATCTGCGAGGGCGTCGACGACGTTCTGCGCGCCCTCGAAGGCCTCGGCGGCTTCCGCGAGCCGGACCCCACGCCCTTCCGCGGCCCGGCCTGCGAACCCGACGAGGCCTTGCGCGAACGCCTCGCCGCGCTCCTGTCGCCCACGCCGGTCAGCCGCGACGAACTGGTCCGCGCCGCCCGCGCCCCCGCCCCGCTCGTCTTCGCCGCCCTGATGGAGCTTTCGCTGGCCGGCCGCGCCGAACTGCTGCCGGGCGGAATGGTCGCAACAGCGTGAGCCCCCTAAGGGGGCTCGCCGGCCGGGCCGAAAGCGGACGTTGACAGCGCACGGGCGCCGCCCCCACCTTCCGCGCTCTTTTTCTGGGGACGAGACACACCTCTAGATGCAACTCGTCATCGTCGAGAGCCCGGCCAAGGCCAAGACCATCAACAAGTACCTGGGCTCGGACTACAAGGTCCTGGCCTCGTACGGCCACGTCCGCGACCTGCCCGCGAAGGACGGTTCGGTGCGCCCGGACGAGGACTTCGACATGTCCTGGGAGGTCGACGGCAAGGCGGCCAAACGCTTGGCCGAGATCGCTGACGCGGCGAAGGCGGCCGACAAGCTGATCCTGGCCACCGACCCCGACCGGGAGGGCGAGGCGATAAGCTGGCACGTGCTGGAGGTGCTGCAGAAGAAGCGCGCCATCAAGGGCGCGACGGTCCAGCGGGTCGTGTTCAACGCCATCACCAAGTCGGCCGTGCTCGACGCCATGGCCAATCCGCGCGACCTCGACATGGAACTGGTCGAGGCCTACCTGGCGCGCCGCGCGCTGGACTACCTGGTCGGCTTCACCCTCTCGCCGGTGCTGTGGCGCAAGCTGCCGGGCGCGCGCTCGGCCGGCCGGGTGCAGTCGGTGGCGCTCCGGCTGGTCGTCGAGCGCGAGATCGAGATCGAGCGCTTCAGGAGCCAGGAATACTGGACGGTCGAGGCCGAGGTCGCCGCCGGCGGCGATCCCTTCACCGCCCGCCTCGTGAAGCATGAGGGCAAGCGGCTCACCAAGTTCGACCTCGCCAACGAGACCTCGGCGTTCGCCGCGCGCGACGCGATCAAGGCCGCGACCTTCAAGGTGGCCTCGGTCGAGCGCAAGCCCGGCCGCCGCTCGCCGCCGCCGCCGTTCACCACCTCGACCCTGCAGCAGGAGGCCTCGCGCAAGCTGGGCTTCAACGCGCAGCGCACCATGCAGGCCGCCCAGAAGCTCTACGAGGGCATCGACATCGGCGGCGAGACCGTGGGCCTCATCACCTACATGCGGACCGACGGCGTGCAGACCGCGCCCGAGGCGCTGGACGAGGCGCGCGCGGTCATCAACGGGCTCTACGGCAAGGACTACGTGCCCGAGAAGGCGCGGATCTACTCCACCAAGGCCAAGAACGCCCAGGAGGCGCACGAGGCGATCCGCCCGACCAGCCTGGGCCGCAACCCCGGCAAGCTGAAGCTCGAGGGCGACCTCGGCCGGCTCTACGAGCTGATCTGGAAGCGGATGATCGCGTCGCAGATGGAAGCCGCGCGCATCGAGGACACCAACATCAACCTGGAGAGCAGCGACGGCCGGACCGGCCTGCGCGCCACGGGCCGGGTGGTGACCTTCCCGGGCTATCTCGCCGTCTACGAGGAAGGCCGCGACGACCCGGACGACGAGGAAGGCGGCCGCCTGCCGCAGGTGGCCGAGGGCGCCGCGGCCAACGTCCGCTCCGCCAAGGCCGACCAGCACTTCACCGAGCCGCCGCCGCGCTATTCGGAAGCGAGCCTCGTGAAGAAGATGGAGGAGCTCGGCATCGGCCGGCCCTCGACCTACGCCTCGATCCTGACGGTGCTGCGCGACCGCGCCTATGTCCGCATGGAGAAGCAGCGGTTCGTGCCCGAGGACCAGGGCCGCATGCTGATCGCCTTCCTGGGCGAGTTCTTCGAGCGCTACGTCGAGTACGACTTCACCGCCGGGCTGGAGGAACGCCTCGACCTGGTGTCGGCCGGCGACCTCGACTGGAAGGTGCTGCTCCGCGAGTTCTGGACCGAGTTCAACGCCAAGATCGGCGAGACGGCGGACCTGAAGATCACCGACGTCCTGAACGCGCTGGACGCCGCGCTCGGCCCGCACCTGTTCCCGGACAAGCCGGACGGCTCGGACCCGCGCGCCTGCCCCACCTGCGGCACGGGCCGCATGGGCCTGAAGTCGAGCCGCTACGGGCCGTTCCTGGGCTGCTCGAACTATCCGGAGTGCCGCTACACCCGCCCGATCGGCGTGCAGGTCGAGGGCGAGGACGGCGCGTCGGGCGACCGCGAGCTCGGCAAGGACCCGGTGACCGGCGAGACCGTCTACCTGAAGACCGGCCGCTTCGGCGTCTACGTGCAGCTCGGCGACGGCGAGAAGCCGAAGCGATCGAGCCTGCCGAAGGGCTGGAGCGCGCCCGACATGGACCTGGAGAAGGCGCTGCGCCTGCTGCGCCTGCCCCGCGAGGTCGGCCTGCACCCCGAGGACGGGAAACCCATTCTCGCCGGCATCGGCCGCTTCGGCCCGTTCGTGCTGCACGAGGGGACCTACGCCAACCTGCCGAGCGTGGACGAGGTGTTCGAGGTGGGCGTGAACCGCGCCGTGGACCTGATCGCCACCAAGCGCGCGGGCCGCCGGGGCGGCGCCGAGGCCGCGGCGCTGAAGGAGCTGGGCCCGCACCCGGTGGACGGCCAGCCCGTGCGCGTGCTCTCCGGCCGCTACGGGCCCTACATCAAGCACGGCTCCACCAACGCCAACGTGCCCCGCGGCGCCGACCCGCTGTCGGTGACCCTGGAGCAGGCCGTGGCCCTGATCGCCGAGCGCGAAGCCAAGGGCGGCGGCAAAAAGGGCAAGAAGCCGGCGAGGGCCGCCAAGGCCGAGGGCGGCGCGGCGAAGGCCGTCAAGAAGCCCGCGAAGAAGAAGGCGGGCGCGAAGAAGCCGGCGGCGAAAAGGGCCGCCTCCGCCCCGATCGACGACGACGAGGCGCCGTTCTAACCCCTCTTCCGCTCATCCCCGCGAATGCGGGGACCCAGACTTCTCTTTGCGGACGACCTTCCGTCCCACGCGGCCTGTGGCTAGCTTCGTCGGAAGCAAGCCTAGGTCCCCGCATTCGCGGGGATGAGCGGGTTGGGAGGGTTCGCGTGCCGACAGCGCAGATCAACGGCCTCGACCTCTACTACGAGCGCGCCGGCGCGGGGCCGCCGCTGCTGTTCATCTCGGGCACGGGCGGCGACCTCAGGGTGCAGCCCAACGTCTTCGCCTCGCCGCTCGCCCGCACGTTCGACCTCCTGGCCTACGACCAGCGGGGCCTGGGGCGCACCAGCAAGCCGGACGGCCCGTACTCGATGGCCCAGTACGCCGACGATGCGGCGGCGCTGATGGCGGACCAGGGCTGGGACGCGGCCCTGGTGGTCGGCGTCTCGTTCGGCGGGATGGTGGCGCAGGAGTTGGTGTTGCGGCATCCGCAGCGGGTGAAGCGGCTGGTGCTGGCCTGCACCTCGCCGGGCGGCGCGGGCGGCGCGTCCTACCCATTCCACGAGATCGACCACCTGAAGGGCGAGGAACGCGCCCGCTTCCTGATGCCGGTCAGCGACACGCGCCGAGACGCGGCCTGGCAGGCCGCGAACCCGGAGGACTACGAGCGCTTCGTGCAGTTGGCGGCGGCCGATCCCTACGCCGGCGAACCCGGCCAGGCCGAGGGCGCGTGGAACCAGCTCGAGGCCCGTTCGCACCACGACACCTGGGATCGCCTGGGCCGGATCGCCTGCCCCACGATGATCGCCGCCGGCCGCTACGACGGCATCGCGCTCCCCGCTACCCAGGAGCGGATGGCGGCCCGCATCCCCGGCGCCGAGCTCCACTGGTTCGAGGGCGGCCACCTCTTCATGCTCCAGGACCGCGCCGCCTACCCGGCGATCATCGACTTCCTGACGCGCTAGCCCCCTTCCCTCCCGGAACGTCATGGCCGGGACAGGCTCGGCCATGACGTTCAGAGAGGTGGGTCCGTTAGCCCGCCGCCAGTTCCAGGATCTCCACCAGGTCCGCCGGGCCGGCGACCGGGCGCGGGCTGGTCCGGACGCCGGCGTCGTGCATCGTATGCTCGGCGATGGCCTGGAACGCCTCGCGGCCGACGCCGACGCTCTTCAGGTCCGCGGGCAGGCCCAGGTCGGTCACGAGGCGGCGGACGCCTTCGGCGGCGCTGGGCGCCCCCAGGGCTTCGGCGATCAGGGCGTGCTGCGGCGAGCCGCCCTGCCCGGTCCAGGCCAGCACCGCCGGCAGGATCACGCACGACGTGATCCCATGGGGCACCCCGTAGGTCCCGCCCAGGGTGTGGCCGATGGCGTGGCTGGGGCCCATGCCGCGCCCCGAGCCCACGCCGCTGATCGCCAGCCACATGCCGAACTGGCATTCGAGCCGGGCGCCCATGTCGTTCGGATCGGCCTTCGTGGCGGCCAGGCCGCGGGCGAGACGGCGCAGGCCGTCCAGCGCCAGGGCGTCGGCATAGGGCGCGCGCTGAGGATTGCAGAGCTGCTCGCAGGCGTGGTCCACGGCCTTCATCCCCGTCGAGAACCAGAGCTGGAGCGGCGTCGCGCGCGTCGCCTCCGGATCGAGCACGACGGCGCGCGGGGCCAGCAGCGGGTGGCCATATCCCTCCTTCGACCGGTTCGCGACGTCGGTGACGCCGGCGAAGGCCGTGAACTCCGCCGCCGACAGCGTGGTCGGCACGGCGATCATGCGCACGCCCGCCGGGACCCTGCTCACGTCGGTGCGCCCCGGCCCGCGCGCGGCGCGGTAGGCGTCGAGCTGCCCGGGCTCGGTCAGGCCGGCCCAGAGCGCGAGCTGGATCACCTTCGTCGCATCGATCACCGAGCCGCCGCCCAGGGCCACGAGCAGGTCGGCCTCCGCGCGCCGCGCCTCGGCGGCGCCCGCGATAACGCCCTCGCGCGGCGAGTGCGCGCCGATCTCGGAGAACACGCCGACGGAGAGGTCGCCGAGGCCGCGCGCGAAGTCCGCCGCCAGGCCGCCCGCCAGCGAACGTGTCGTCGTCACCAGCAGCCGCGAGCAGCCCCAGGCCCTGGCGAGTTCGCGCACCACCTCGGCGGCCGGGCGGCCGTAGGCGATCTGGTCCTGGCGCGGAAACCTGTGTGTCCCGGTCAGCATCTTCTGGCCCTCCCGCCTCGGCAAAGATGCTAAAGCACGCCCGATGGCCCGACCCAAGATTCCGAAGTCCGCCCGCTTTGCGAAAGGCCTTCCCGACCGCGACACCCTCCTGAAGTTCATCCGCGAGAGCGGCGAGACCGACAAGGCCGCCGTCGCCCGCGCCTTCGGCCTGAAGGGCGAGGATCGCCGGGCGCTGCGCCACATGCTGAACGCCCTGGAAGCCGACGGCGCGCTGGGCAAGCGCGGCCGCCGCGGCTTCGCCGAGGCCGGCGCCCTGCCCGAGGTGGGCGTGGCCGACGTGGTGGAGCGCGACGCCGATGGCGATCTCCTGGTCCGCCTCACCCGCGGCGAGGACGCCCCGCTGGTGGCGCTTTCGCCCAACAGCGACCCGAAGGCCGGCGCGCCCGGCCTGGGCGACCGCGTGCTGGTGCGCTTCGTGAAGCTGGAGAGCGGCGAGTTCGAGGCCCGCCTCATCAAGCGCCTCGGCCAGAGCGCGCACCGCATCCTGGGCGTGGTCCGCAAGGCGCGGCGCGAGGTCCGCGTCGAGCCCGTCGACCGCCGCTCGAAGGACACCCTGCTGCTGCCCGAGGGCGAGGACGTCCGCGACGGCGACCTCGTGGTGGCGCAGATCGAGCCGCACGGCCCCCGCTATGGACCCAAGCGCGGCAAGCTGCTGGAGATCGTCGGGAAGGAGGACGATCCGCGCGCCTATTCCCTGATCGCCATCCACGCCCACGGCATCCCGACCGGCTTCTCCGAGGCCGCCGAAACCGAGGCCGAAGCGGCGCAGGAGCCGACGCTGGCCGGCCGCGAGGACCTGCGCGACCTGCCGCTGGTCACCATCGATCCCGTGGACGCCCGCGACCACGACGACGCGGTCTACGCCCACCCGGACGACGATCCGAAGAACCCGGGCGGCTGGGTCTGCTGGGTCGCCATCGCCGACGTGGCCGCCTACGTGCGCCCGAACTCCGAGCTGGACCGCATCGCCCGCGACAAGGGCAACAGCGTCTACTTCCCCGACCGCGTCGAGCCGATGCTGCCCGAGCGGCTGTCGAACGGCCTGTGCTCCTTGCGCGAGGGCGAGAACCGCGCCTGCCTGGCCGTGCGGATGGTGTTCGGCGCCGACGGGCGCAAGCGCAGCCACAGGTTCGTCCGCGGCCTGATGCGCTCGGCCGCCAAGCTCAGCTACGAGCAGGCCCAGGCCGCCGTCGACGGCCAACCCGACGACAAGTCCGGCCCCCTGCTGGAGCCGGTGCTGAAGCCGCTCTGGGCCGCCTACGCTTGCCTGAAGACGGGCCGCGACGCCCGCTCGCCGCTGGCCATCGAGAGCGCCGAACGCAAGATCGCCATCGCCGACGGCGAGATCGCCGCCATCACGCCGCGCGCCAGCCTCGAAGCCCACAAGCTGATCGAGGAGTTCATGATCCAGGCGAACGTCTGCGCCGCCGAGACGCTGGAGCAGAAGAAGACGCCGCTGATCTACCGCATCCACGACCAGCCCAGCCCGGAGAAGATCCAGGCCCTCGCCGACTTCCTGGGCTCGATGGGCCTGCCGTGGACCAAGGGCGAGGCGCCGCGCACCGAGCGCTTCAACAGGCTGCTGGACGAGACCCGCGGCGGTCCCCACGCCGACATCGTCAACGAGGTGGTCCTGCGCACCCAGATGCAGGCGGTCTACTCCACCGAGAACATCGGCCACTACGGCCTGAACCTGGCGAAGTACGCCCACTTCACCTCGCCCATCCGCCGCTACGCCGACCTGATCGTGCATCGTGCGCTGATCACCGCGCTGGGGCTGGGCTCGGACGGGCTGTCCGACTGGGACATCTCGAAGATGAAGGACACCGCGGAACTGATCACCCACGCCGAGCGCCGCGCCATGGCGGCCGAGCGCGACGCCATGGACCGCTACGTGGCCGCCTTCCTGTCGGACCGGGTCGGCGCCGAGTTCGCCGGCAAGATCACCGGCGTCACCCGCTTCGGCCTCTTCGTGCGGCTGGCCGACACCGGCGCGGACGGCCTCGTGCCGATCTCCAGGCTGGGCGGCGAGTACTTCGTCCACGACGATCGCACCCATTCGCTGGTGGGCGAGCGCTCCGGCGCGCGCTGGCCGCTGGGCATGACCGTGCAGGTGCGGCTGGAGGAAGCCACGCCGATCACCGGCGGCCTGCTGTTCGAGATGCTGAGCGACCCCGCGCCGGCCGACGCCTCGATGCCGCGGCCCCGCCTCGGCATGCGCGAGCGCGGCGACCGGGGATTCGACCGGGGCCCCAGGCGCGGGCCGCCCAAACCGGCCAGCGGCCGCCCGCCCGGCATCCGCACCGGCCGCAAGAAGAAGATGGGCGGCAAGCGGCGGTAGCGGCCTTCCGCCACGGCGCCCTTTCCTCGGGCTCCGGCGAGGTCATACAGTTGTTTCATGTCGAAGATCGAAGTTCCCGCGAAGGCCCCTGCGCCGGACGGCGCCCCGAAGCCCGAGGGCCCGCCGCGCGTTCCCGGCCAGCGGGCCGTGCGCCCGAAGAACGCCGCCACCGTGATGATCATCCGCCGTGACGCCGCCAAGCCGCGCGTGCTGATGGGCAAGCGTCATGGCGGCCACAGCTTCATGCCCGATCGCTGGGTGTTCCCGGGCGGCCGGATCGACCGGGCCGACTATCGCGCCCCCTTCGCCTCGGACCTGCGGACCGACGTCGGCGGCCTCTTCGACCGCTACCTGCCCGCCGGCCGCGGCCGCGCCCTGGCGCTGGCCGCCGTGCGCGAGACCTGGGAGGAAGCCGGCCTGCTGCTGGCCAGGCCGGGCGCCGCCAAGGCCGGAGGGCCGTGGAAGGACTTCGTCGCCCAGGGCTTCCTGGCCGACCTCGACGCCATGGACGTGGTGGCCCGCGCCATCACGCCGCCGGCGGTGGGCAAGCGCTTCGACACCTGGTTCCTGACCGCCGACGCCGAGCGCCTCACCAGCCTGGAGCGCCAGCCCGACTGCGGCGAACTGGAGGAGATCGACTGGGTCGACTTCGACGACGCCATGGGCCTGCCGCTACCGACCGTCACGCGCATGATGCTGAAGGAGACCGTCGAGCGGATGAAGGACCCCAGCCGCCCGAAGCCCTTCCTGCGCTACAAGGACCGCGAGAGCGGCATGCGGCCGACGTACCTGTAGCCTCCCTTTCCCGCCTGCGGGAAAGGGAGGGCGGCAAGGGCGAGGTTGACTTCCGGCGGCGGATTCGTATTTTCCGCGCCTCCTGAAGAAACACCCGCCGGCGGTGCGTATCCGTTTGGCCCCGCCCGAGGACAAGACCCATGGCGAAGCCCGCCTCCATCAAGATCCGCCTGAACTCGTCGGCGGACACCGGCTACTTCTACGTGGCCAAGAAGAACGCCCGCACCAAGACCGACAAGCTCGTGCTGAAGAAGTACGATCCCGTCGTGCGCAAGCACGTCGAATTCCGCGAAGGCAAGATCAAGTAGTCACGCCGACGCATTGACCGATCCGAAGACGCCCGGCCTCACCGCCGGGCGTTTTGCGTTTCTGACGGCCGCTCTCGCCGAGCGACGCCGCATGTGGCGCGCCTGCTGCTCTCGCCATGAGCTATAAGGAGTGGATTTATACCTCAAATTATGGGACTTTATGAGGCATAAACGGCGGCAGTGTAACGCATGAGATGGAACTGGCAGCAGTCGGATTGGCCGGATTTTCGGTGGGACAGCGCGGCCCTGGCCGCGCTCGAAGCGCGGTTCCTGCGGCAATCCGGCGTTGTCATCGGCACGGTCAAGCACCTCGGTGATGACGATCGCGCCACCGTCACAATCGACGTGATGACGGGCGAGGCCGTCAAGACCGCCGAGATCGAGGGGGAACGGCTCAATCGCGACAGCGTGCAATCCTCCCTGCGCCGTCAGTTCGGGCTCGAGACCGACCATCGCCGCATCCCGCCCGCCGAGCGGGGCATCGCCGAAATGATGATGGCGCTCTATCGCGACTTCGCCGAACCCCTCACCGAACAGGCGCTGTGCGATTGGCATCGCATGGTGATGAACGGGCGGCAGGACGTGGCGGCCGTGGGGCGCTATCGCGAGCATGACGACCCGATGCAAGTGGTGTCCGGGCCGCTGCATCGTCCGAAGGTCCATTTCGAAGCGCCGCCGTCCGCCGCCATGCCTGCGGAAATGGCGCGCTTCCTGGCATGGTGCGCCGACACCGCGCCGGATGGCGTGCGGCCCTTGCCCGGACTGACGCGGGCAGGGCTGGCGCATCTCTATTTCGTGTCCATCCATCCGTTCGAGGACGGCAACGGGCGCATTGCGCGCGGCATCGCCGAAAAGGCGCTCTCGCAGGCCATCGGCCAGCCCAGCCTCATCGCCCTGTCGCAGACCATCCAGCGCAGCCGCACCGCCTACTACGATGCGCTGGAAGCCGCGAACAAGGCCAACGAGGTCACGGACTGGCTGGCGTATTTCGCGAGCATGGCGCTCGACGCGCAGGACTACAGCCTGACCCTCATCGACTTCCTGCTCGCCAGGACCAGGTTCCACGACCGCTTCCGGGGCCGCCTCAACACGCGGCAGGAGCGGGTCGTCGCCCGCATGTTCCGTGAAGGGCCGGACGGCTTCAAGGGCGGGTTGAGCGTCGCCAACTACCTCACGATCACCGACACTTCGCGCGCAACCGCCACCCGGGATCTGCAAGAACTGGTCGCGATGGGCGCGCTGACGCAGACCGGCGCACTGAAATCCACCCGCTATCACCTCGCGGTGGCCATGTGAGCGCACCGCTGACAGTGGAGAATCAGTCGCTGACTGGGGCGACTCTCCGTCCCGCGGCTGATGCTGACGGAATGGATCTACGGGCGGGACTGAGCCTCTATGCCGCCCGCGCGATCACCCGGTTGCGGCCGCGGGACTTGGCTTCGTAGACGGCTTCGTCGGCGCGCTTCAGGAGCGCGTTCGACGTGTCGCTCGCGCCGGCGCTGGAGGCGACGCCGATGGAGATGGTGACGCTGAGCAGCTCCTGGCCGCCCATCACGCGGAAGGGCGCGCCGGCCACGTGCAGGCGGATGCGCTCGGCGATGCGGCGCGCGTCCTCCAGGTCGGTGTCGGGCATGACGACCACGAACTCCTCGCCGCCGTGGCGGACGGGCAGGTCGATGGCGCGCACGTTGGAGGCCAGGCGCACGGCGAACTCGGCCAGCACCTCGTCGCCCACGTCGTGGCCGAAGCTGTCGTTGACCTTCTTGAAGTGGTCGATGTCGATGACCAGCAGCGACACGGGCTCGCCGCCCTGGCAGGCGCGGCGCATCAGCGCCTCGAGCTGGCCCGACATGTAGCGGCGGTTGTGCAGGCCGGTGAGCTGGTCGGTGACGGCCAGTTCCAGCGAGTGGTCGAGGTTCGAGCGCAGGTAGTCGGTGTAGCGCTTGCGGCGAATCTGGGTGCGCACGCGGGCGGCCAGCTCGCCCGGGTCGATCGGGCGGGCCAGGATGTCGTTGACGCCGATCTCCAGCGCCTTGACCGCCTTGGGCCGCTCGTCGACGTCGGCGACGGCCAGGATCGGGATCTGCCGCGTGGTCTCGTCCGAGCGCAGGCCGGCTGCGAAGCGCAGGCCGTCGAAGGCCTTGGCGCCGGTGTTCACGATGACCAGGTCCACGGGGCCGCGGGCGGTGAGCGCGGCCTTGTAGGCCTCGGTCTCCACGACCGGGCGGTGCTCGATCGAGAGTTCGGAGGCCACGCGCTCGGCCTGGCGCGGGTTGTCGTCTACGATGAGGATGCGGCCGCCCGAGCCGCCCAGGCGCGAGGCGGCGCCGGCGATCACGCCCATGCGGCGGCCCGAGGCCTCGCGGTCGCGCAACTCGTCGATCACGGCCTTCAGGCGCACGAGGCTGCGGACGCGGGCGAACAGCATCACGTCGTCGATGGGCTTGGTCAGGAAGTCGTCGGCGCCGGCCTCCAGGCCCGCCACGCGGTCGGCGCGGCCGTCGAGGGCGGTCACCAGCACCACCGGCACATGGCGCGTCTCGGGGTCGTCCTTGAGCCGGCGGCAGACCTGGAAGCCGTCCATGCCGGGCATCATGACGTCGAGCAGCACGATGTCGGGGCGCTCGGAGGCGGCCACGGCCAGGGCGGTCGGCCCGTCGCAGGCGGTCAGCACCTCGTAGTATTCGGCCGAAAGCTTGGCCTCCAGCAGCCGCACGTTCGATTCGATGTCGTCGACGACGAGGATGCGGGCGGACATGGGCGGCCTAGTTCAACAGGCGCTTGATGGTTTCGAGGAAGTGGCTGACCGAGATCGGCTTGGAGATATAGGCCTCGCAGCCGCCCTCGCGGATCCGCTCCTCGTCGCCCTTCATGGCGAAGGCGGTCACCGCCACCACCGGGATGTGCGCGAGGTCGTCGTCCTCCTTGAGCCACTTGGTGACCTCCAGCCCCGAGATCTCGGGGAGCTGGATGTCCATCAGGATGAGGTCCGGCTTGTGCTCGCGGGCGAGCGACAGCGCGGCCAGACCCTCACGGGTCTCGAGGGTCTCGTACCCCTGGGCTTCGAGCAGATCATGAAAGAGCTTCATGTTCAGCTCGTTATCCTCGACGATGAGGACCTTCTTGGCCATTCAGCCCCGACAAGCGTTCTTGGGACCCGGCCGGTTTTCGGCCTTCCCCACCCTGCCGATGGTTATTCCCCGCGATATCCTTAAACTTCGTTATCCGCGTACCGAGGTGACTTGGCCCAAGCCCCGACCCCGACCGTTCCCACCCTCGCCTCGCTGGGCCTGCCGGCCGAGCGGCCCCTGGTGCTGGTCGACGTGGACGAGGTGCTGGGCCTGTTCATGCAGGGCTTCGGCGACTTCCTGGCCGGCCGCGGCTACGAGATGCGGATCGAGCGGTTCGCCCTGTTCCAGAACGTCTATCCGCCGGGCGGCTCCGAGCACATCGACCTGGAGACGGGGCGCAGGCTGTTCGACGAGTTCTTCGCCGGCCACTGCCACGAGATCGAGCCGGCGCCGGGGGCGATCGCCGCGCTGAACAAGCTCGCGAAGTCGGCCGAGATCCTGATCCTGTCGAACGCGCCGGCCCAGGGCGAGCGGCTGCGCGCCCAATGGCTGGCCCGGCACGGGATGGCCCATCCGCTCGTGCTGAACTCGGGTCCCAAGGGGCCGATCGCCGCCGGCCTGGTCGCCCAGACTCCGCACCGCACCGCCTTCGTCGACGACCTGCTGCCGAACCTCGATTCGGTGACGGAGCATTCGCCGGGCACGGCGACGTTCCAGCACGTCGCGGACCTGCGCCTGCGCCCGTTCGCGCCGCGCTCCGACAACCACCCCCGCTTCGACGACTGGGCCGACCTGGGCGAAGCGATCGAAGCGGCGGTCCGCCGCGCGCCATGATCCGCATCGGCGTCGACTTCGGCGGCACCAAGATCGAGGCCGCGGCGCTGGACGCCGGGGGCCGCTTCCAGGCACGGGTGCGCGTGGCCACGCCGCCGGACTATCCGGCGCGGCTCGATGCGACCGCGCAGGTCGTCGCCGAGGCCGAGCGGCAGGCGGGCGCGAAGGTGGCGCGCATCGGCGTCGGCGGACCCGGCTCCCCCTCGCCGGTCACCGGCCTGATGCGCAACTCCAACTCGACGGTGCTGAACGACCGGCCCTTCCCGGCCGACCTGGAGCGGACGCTGGGCCGCCCCGTCCGCTACGCCAACGACGCCAACTGCCTGGCGCTGTCCGAGGCCACCGACGGGGCGGCGGCCGGCGCGGGGGTGGTCTTCGCGGTGATCGTCGGCACAGGCTGCGGCGGCGGGATCGCCGTGGACGGCCGCCTGCTGGAGGGCCGCAACCGGATCGCCGGCGAGTGGGGCCACACGCCCCTGCCCTGGCCGCGCGGGCCCGAACTGCCGGGCGTCGCCTGCTGGTGCGGCCGCGTGAACTGCCTGGAGCTCTGGCTGTCGGGGACGGGCTTCGCCCGCGAGGCCGGCCGCCCGGCCGAGGCCGCGGTGGCGGCGGGCGACCTGGACGCCCTCGACACCTACATCGACCGCCTCGCCCGCGGCCTCGCCGTGATCGCCGACGTGCTCGACCCCGACGTCGTCGTCCTGGGCGGCGGCATGTCGAACATCGCACGGCTCTACGAGCGGCTGCCCGAGGCCATCGCCCCGCACGTCTTCTCCGACGTGTTCGCCACGCCTGTCGTGAAGGCGATGCACGGCGACTCGTCGGGCGTCCGGGGCGCGGCCTGGCTCTGGCGGCTGGACGAGCTGGAATGAGGGCCTTCTGCCGCGACTGCTTCTGGAGCGGCGAGGAGGCCGTGCGGCGCTGCCCGTCCTGCGGCACGCCGCGGGTGGTGACGCATCCCGAGCTGGGCGCCCTCGCCATCGCCCACATGGACTGCGACGCCTTCTACGCCAGCGTCGAGAAGCGCGACCGGCCCGAGCTGCGCGACCGGGCGGTGATCGTCGGCGGCGGCAAGCGCGGCGTCGTCACCACCTGCTGCTACATCGCCCGCATCAAGGGCGTGCGCTCGGCCATGCCGATGTTCAAGGCGCTGAAGGCCTGCCCCGAGGCCGTGGTGATCAAGCCCGACTTCGCCAAGTACCGCGCCGAATCGAAGCGCATCCTGGGCATGGCGGCGGAGCTCACGCCGCTGATCCAGAACCTCAGCCTCGACGAGGCCTGGATGGACCTCTCCGGCACCGAGCGCCTGCACGGCGCGCCGCCCGCCGTCACGCTCGCGAAGCTGCAGCAGCGCATCGAGGACGAGACCGGCCTCACCGTCTCCATCGGCCTGGCGGCGAACAAGTTCCTGGCCAAGGTCGCCTCCGACCTCGACAAGCCCCGCGGCTTCTCGGTGATCGGCCATGAGGCGCAGCAGTTCCTGGCCGACAAGCCGGTGAGGATCCTGCCCGGCGTCGGGCCCGCGATGGTCGCCAGCCTGGAGAAGGCCGGCTACCACACGGTGGGCGACCTGGCCCGCGTCGACGTGAAGGTGCTGGCCGAGCGCTGGGGCGCCCACGGCCTGCGCCTGCACAACCTCGCCCACGGCCGCGACCATCGCGCGGTGAACCCCAACGAGGCGCGCAAGGGCATCAGTTGCGAGACCACCTTCAACGAGGACCTCAGCCGCATCCCCGACCTGGAGGACAGGCTGGCCCCGCTGGCCGAGCGGGTGGCCCGCCAGGCCCGCCAGGGCGGCGTCGCCGGCCGCGTGGTGACGCTGAAGCTCAGGACCACCGACTTCCGGATCGTGACACGGCGCCGCACCCTGCCCGTCGCCACCCAGACCGCGCACACCCTCTTCAAGGTCGGCCGCGAGCTGCTGGCCCGGGAGGCCACCGGCCGGCCGTGGCGCCTGATCGGCATCGGCATCGCCGACCTGGTCGACGCCGGGCAGGCCGCGGACGACTTCTTCGCCGGCGACGAGAAGAAGGCGCTGGCCTCCGAACGGTCCATCGACGCGATCCGCGCGAAGTTCGGCCCCGATTCGGTCACCTCGGGACGCATCCTGCGGGCCAGGACCACGTATGACGAAGAGTGAGGTTTCGGCGCCAACGCCACGAAAGCCGGCAGGCGGCGGGCCGCCGGGTTCAGGCGCAGGCGCCGCAGCGTGAACCCGGGCCGTGACGATTCATCCCTTTCAAAAGGCGCTTTCTGGCATATCTAATCGGGTCGGGATGGCCCGGACCGGCGCCCGCAAGGAGAACGGACACATGAGCGAACGAAAGGATGGTGACGCTGACACCGGCGTTCGCTCGACGGTCATCACCCAGACCAAGCCGAAGACTCAGAAGCCGAGCATGTATCGGGTTCTGATCCTCAACGACGACTACACGCCGATGGAGTTCGTCGTGTACGTACTTGAGCAATTCTTCAACAAGTCGCGCGAAGATGCGACTCGGATCATGCTTCACGTCCATCAACACGGTGTGGGCGTCTGCGGGATCTACACATACGAAGTGGCGGAAACAAAAGTAGCCCAGGTCGTTGATACGGCGCGGCGGCATCAGCACCCGCTGCAATGCACCATGGAAAAGGATTAGGCGCTCTTGCCTTCATTCTCCCGCCAGCTCGAAGAATCCCTGCATCGCGCGGTCGCCTACGCCAACCAGCGCAAGCATGAATACGCCACGCTGGAGCACCTGCTCCTCAGCCTGGTGGACGACGAGGACGCCGCCGGCGTGATGCGCGCCTGCGACGTGGAACTCGGCGCCCTGCGCACCACGCTCACCAACTACGTGGACAACGAGCTGCGCAGCCTGGTCGTCGACGACGGCGAGGACGCCAAGCCCACCGCCGGCTTCCAGCGCGTGATCCAGCGCGCGGTCATCCATGTCCAGTCCTCCGGACGCGAGGAGGTGACGGGCGCCAACGTGCTCGTCGCCATCTTCAGCGAGCGCGAGAGCCACGCCGCCTACTTCCTGCAGGAGCAGGACATGACGCGGTACGACGCGGTGAACTACATCGCCCACGGCATCGCCAAGAAGGCCGGCGCCTCCGAGGCCAAACCCGTGAAGGGCGCCGAGGACGAGGACAAGCCGCAGGTGAAGACCGGCGGCGAGGCGCTCGAAGCCTACTGCGTCAACCTCAACGAGAAGGCCAAGCAGGGTAAGGTGGACCCGCTCATCGGACGCATGTCCGAGGTCGAGCGCTGCATCCAGATCCTCTGCCGCCGCACCAAGAACAACCCGCTGCTGGTGGGCGACCCGGGGGTCGGCAAGACCGCCATCGCCGAGGGCCTGGCGCGCAAGATCGTCAACAAGCAGGTGCCCGAGGTCCTGGCCAAGTCGACCATCTTCTCGCTCGACATGGGCGCGCTGCTGGCCGGCACCCGCTACCGCGGCGACTTCGAAGAGCGCGTGAAGCAGGTGGTCAAGGAACTGGAGAACCACCCGGACGCGGTGCTGTTCATCGACGAGATCCACACGGTGATCGGCGCCGGCGCGACGTCCGGCGGGGCCATGGACGCCTCCAACCTGCTGAAGCCCGCGCTGGCCTCGGGCACCCTGCGCTGCATGGGCTCGACCACCTACAAGGAGTTCCGCCAGCACTTCGAGAAGGACCGGGCGCTCGTCCGGCGCTTCCAGAAGATCGACGTGAACGAGCCGACCATCGAGGACACCATCAAGATCCTGAAGGGCCTGAAGGTGTACTACGAGGAGTTCCACAAGCTCCGCTACACCAACGACGCCATCAAGGCGGCGGTGGAGCTGTCGGCCAAGTACATCAACGACCGCAAGCTGCCCGACAAGGCGATCGACATCATCGACGAGGCCGGCGCCTCGCAGATGCTGCTGCCCGAGGGCAAGCGGAAGAAGATCATCGGCCTGAAGGAAGTGGAGGCGGTCGTCGCCAAGATCGCCCGCATCCCGCCGAAGTCGGTCTCCAAGTCCGACACCGAGGCGCTGAAGCAGCTCGAGAACGACCTGAAGCGCGCGGTCTACGGCCAGGATGAGGCGATCGACAGCCTGAGCTCGGCCATGAAGATGGCCCGCGCCGGCCTGCGCGACGCCAACAAGCCGATCGGCTGCTACCTGTTCTCGGGCCCCACCGGCACCGGCAAGACCGAGACGGCGCGCCAGCTCGCCTCCACCCTCGGCATCGAGCTCCTGCGGTTCGACATGAGCGAGTACATGGAGCGCCACACGGTGAGCCGCCTGATCGGCGCGCCGCCCGGCTATGTGGGCTTCGACCAGGGCGGCCTGCTCACCGACGCGGTCGACCAGCATCCGCACGCGGTGGTCCTGCTGGACGAGATCGAGAAGGCGCACCCGGACGTCTTCAACATCCTGCTCCAGGTCATGGACCACGGGCAGCTCACCGACTCGAACGGCAAGAAGATCGACTTCCGCAACGTGGTCCTGATCATGACCACCAACGCCGGCGCCTCCGACGCCCAGCGCAACACCATCGGCTTCGGCCGAGGCAAGCAGGACGACGAGGTCGACGAGGCGTTGAAGCGGCTGTTCACGCCGGAGTTCCGCAACCGCCTGGACGCCATCGTCCAGTTCCGCGCGCTGACGCCCGAGATCATCCGCCAGGTGGTGCAGAAGTTCGTCATGCAACTGGAAGCCCAGCTTGCGGACCGCCACGTCACCATCGAGACGTCGGACGAGGCGGCCGACTGGCTCGCCAAGAACGGCTTCGACGAGCTCTACGGCGCCCGGCCGCTGGCCCGGGTCATCCAGGAGCACATCAAGAAGCCGCTGGCCGACGAGATCCTGTTCGGCAAGCTCGCCAAGGGCGGCCACGTCCGCGTGGTGCTCAAGGACGGCAAGCTGGCGTTCCAGATCGAAGGCGACGACCGCGAGCCCGGCGCGCCGGTGGTCGAGGCGCCCGCCGAGGAGCCGGAGGCGGTCTGAGCCGCCGCCGGAGCATCGGAATGCGAAGGCCCTGGAGCGATCCCGGGCCTTTTCGCTTCCGCGGCGGCAGCGTTGCTGGCCCTGCCCGCGTGCCCTTAACTGCCCGCAGCGACAAGCCGAAGGGACGGGACGTCGATGCGGGGCGTGCGGGTGCTGGAACTCAGCGAGTCCGTGGCGGGGGCCTACTGCACGCGGGTGCTGGGGGCGCTGGGCGCCGACGTCGTCATGCTCGAACCCTCGGAGGGCTCTGCGCTGCGTCGCGAAGGCCCGTGGATCCCGGATCCGACCGGCCGCCCGCTCGACCCGCGTGGCCGCAGCGCGCTGCATGAGCACCTGAACTACGGCAAACGCTCGATCGTCGCCAACGGCGAAGGCCTCGACCGCCTGATCCGCTGGGCCGACATCGTCGTCTCCGGTTGCGACGGCGAGCCGGCCGCGGCGCTGGCCCTGCACGACCATATCGCCGCCCTCAACCCGGCGGCCGTGCATGTGGTGACCAGCGGCTTCGGCCTCTCCGGCCCCCTGGCGGCCTGGAAGCACAGCCCGCTCATCGACTGGGCCTCGGGCGGCCACCTCTACCTGACCGGCGAGCCCGGCCGCGCGCCGCTCACCCCCGGCAGTCCGCTGAACGCCTGCCTCGCCGGCGCCGCGGCGGCCGTGGGCGCCCAGGCCGCCCTCTTCGACCGCACCTGCACGGGCCTGGGCCAGCTCGTCGACGTCGGCGCGATGGAGTGCGGCGCCGCCGCCCACCAGTGGTCGATCGTCATGTACACCCATACGGGCGCGGTGAAGCGGCGCTGGGGCGCGCTGCTGGGCGAGGCCTACCACCCGATGGCGCTCTTCCGCTGTCGCGACGGCTGGGTCTGCATCGGCGCGGCGACGCTCGCGCAGTGGGAGGCGTTCTGCATCGCCCTGGATGTGCCCGACCTGCTCGCCGACGAGCGCCTCAACGCGCCGGCCGAGCGCTTCGAGCGGGCGGCGGAGATCGACGCGCGGGTCCAGCCGTTCCTGCAACAGCACAGCGCCGCCGGGATCGTCGAGATCCTGCAGGCGGCCCGCGTGCCGGCCAGCCGCCTGCTCGACTACACCGAGACGCTCGAAGCCGGGCACCTGAAGGCGCGCGACCTCTGGGCCGACCTGCCCGGCGCGCCGGGCGGCAAGGTCCCGCGCGCGCCGTTCGTCCTCAGCCGCAGCGATCGCCGCGACCGCCCCGCGCCGGCGCCGGAGGAACACACGGCCGACGTGCTGGCCGGCCTCGACGGCGCGACGCGCCCTGAACACCCTCGCCTCGACCTCTCCACCAAACGCGTCGCCGAATTCACGCTGGCCTGGGCCGGGCCGCTCGCCGGGCGGTTCCTGGCCGACCTCGGGATGGAGGTGATCAAGGTCGAGCATCCCGCAGGCCGCGGTCCGCCCGGCGGCGCGCAGCCCGCCGCGCCGCTCCGGTGGGGCGACCTGCCCGACCCGCTCATCCGCGCGCCGGTCTATCCCCACGCCGAGCCGGGCGAGCGCCGCTGGAACCGCTCGGCCGTCATCAACAAGCTGGGCCGCGGGAAGCGAAGCCTGGCGCTCGACGTGAAGGCGCCCGGCGGCGAGGCGGTGCTGGCCCGCCTGCTCGCCTCGGCGGACGCCGTCCTGCACAACTTCTCGCCCCGCGGCGCCGACTCCCTCGGGATCGACCGCGCCTCCATCGAGGCGCATCGGCCGAACGCCGTCACGGTGGCCATGACCGGCTACGGCGAAACGGGGCCCATGCGCGACTTCGGCGCCTACGGCCCCCTGCTGGAGGCATTCGGCGGCGTGGACCAGGCCATGGGCTACGAGGGCGAAGGACCGATGCGGATCGGCGTCGCCTACCCTGACGCCATCGGCGGCGCACTCGGCGCGGCGGCGGTGCTGGGCGGGCTCTGGGAACAGGCCGCAGGCGGCGGCGGCCCGGTCCACGCCGACCTCTCGCAGCTCGAAGGCCTGCTCAGCTTCGCGGGCGAAGCGCTGGTGGCGGCGTCGGTGCATGGCGCCCCGCCCGCGCGCCGCGGCAACAGCTCGCCCGACCACGCGCCGCACGGCGTCTTTCCCTGCCAGGGCGACGACGTCTGGGTCGCCGTCGCGGTCCGCAGCGACGACGAGTGGCGGGCCCTGGCCGGCCTCATCGGCGACGCCCGCGCCGACCTCACGGTCGAGGCGCGGCAGGCCGACCGCGCGGCGATCGAAGCGGCCATATCCGCGTGGACGAGCCGGCGCACGGCCATGGACGCCGCCATCGCGCTCCAGGCCGCCGGCGTCCCCGCCTGCCCGGCCTTCACGAACCGCGACCTGGTCGAAAGCGAGCATCTGGCGGCCCGCGGCTTCATCGTCACCCTGGACCAGGCCGACGCCGGCCCGCAGCGCTTCCCCGGCTTCCCGCTCCACTTCAGCCGCCGGCAGGTGATGCTGAAGGGCCCGCCCGGCCTCGGCCAGCACAACGCCGAGGTCCTCGCGTCGCTGGGCTACGCCGCCCAGGAGATCGCCGACCTCGCCGAGGCTGAGGTCATCGCCGACCGCCCGCCGGGGTGATCCGCTGGACGGCGGCGTGGAAGGCGTCTAGGTCCGCCTCGCCGTGACGCCCCCTGCCCGCCTGCAAGCCGCGCTCGACCTCATCCGCGAGATCGAGCGCGCGCCCCGCCCCGCCGATGCGGTGGTCTCGTCGTGGTTCCGCGCCCGCCGCGACCTCAGCGAGGCCGATCGCGGCGTGATCTACGACCTCGTCTATTCGATGCTGCGCAGCCAGGCCCGGCTCACCTGGTGGCTCGCGAAGTACGAGCGGCCCGCCACGCCGCGCAACCGGCTGCTGGCCTGGCTCATGCTCGGCCGCGGCAGCACCCGCGAGCAGGTCGAGCGCCAGTTCAGCGGCGGCCGGCTCGCCGCGGCCGTCCTGACGGAGCCCGAGCGCCAGTTGCTGGGGCGGCTCCAGGGCGGCTCCCTCGATCACCCCGCCATGCCCGACGAGGTGCGCGGCGAATGCCCCGAGTGGGCGCTGGACGCGCTCCGCCGCCGCTTCGGCGACGCCTTCGCCCGCGAGATGGCCGGGATGCTGACCCCGCCGCCGCTCGACCTGCGGGTCAATCCGCTCCGGACCACGCGCGAGGCCATGCTCGCCGCCCTCGCCGGCCTCGGCCTGAAGGCCACGGCGTGCCGGATGGCGCCCCACGGCATCCGCATAGGCGAGCGCGCGTCGCTCTCCCGCCTGCCGATGCTGCGGACCGGAGAGGTCGAGATCCAGGACGAGGGCTCGCAGCTCGTCGCCCTGCTGGTCGGCGCCAAGGCCGGCGAGCGCGTCGTCGACTTCTGCGCCGGCGCCGGCGGCAAGACCCTGGCGATCGCCGCCGACATGGCGAACAAGGGCGTCGTCATCGCCTGCGACGTGCTGGAGAACCGGCTGAAGCGCGGCGCCGAACGCTTCCGCCGCGCCGGCCTGCACAACATCCAGACCCGCCTGCTCGGCAGCGAACGCGACAAGTGGGTCAAGCGCCACAAGGGCGGCTTCGACCGCGTCCTGGTCGATGCGCCGTGCAGCGGCACGGGCACCTGGCGGCGCAACCCCGACGCCCGCTGGCGCGCCGAACACGCCGGGTTCGAGGCCCTGCTGCCGCTGCAGGCCGCCATCCTCGACAGCGCCGCGCGGCTGGTGAAGCCCGGCGGCCGCCTCGTCTACGCCACCTGCTCGCTGCTGGTCGAAGAGAACGAGGCCCAGGTCGAGGCCTTCCTCGCTGCACACCCGGAGTTCCGCCCCGTCCCGCTCCGCGAGGCCGTCCCGCAGATCACGGACTCGGCCCATCCTGACTACCTGTCCCTCACCCCCGCCCGCCACGACACCGACGGCTTCTTCGCCGCGGTGATGGTGAAATCCTAGCTCCTCTCCCAAGCGCGGCAGCGCTGTGGGATAGGGGCTATCTCCGGATCGGCACGCCCTTGGTCGTGAACTTGGCGCCGGGGTGGCGCTTCGGCCGCCCGGCGACGCCCGGCTGGTGCGCCGGGATCAACTGGTCGGGCCGCGGGCCGATCAGGTCGGCGCGGCCCATGGCCCTCAGCGCCTCGCGCAGCACCGGCCAGTTCTCGGGATCGTGGTAGCGCAGGAAGGCCTTGTGCAGCCGGCGCTGGCGCAGGCCCTTCACCGTCTCGACCTTCTCGCTCACGCCGCGGCGTACGCCCTTCAGCGGGTTCACGCCCGAGTGGTACATGGCCGTCGCCGTGGCCATCGGCGACGGCAGGAAGGTCTGCACCTGGTCGGCGCGGAAGCCGTTCTTCTTCAGCCAGATCGCGAGGTTCATCATGTCCTCGTCGGTCGTGCCCGGGTGCGCGGCGATGAAGTACGGGATCAGGTGGTACTTCTTGCCCGCCTTCTGGGCGGCCGCGTCGAACATCTCCTTGAACCGGTCGTAGGTCCCGATGCCCGGCTTCATCATCTTGCCGAGCGGGCCGTCCTCGGTGTGCTCGGGCGCGATCTTCAGGAGGCCGCCCACGTGGTGCGTGACCAGCTCCTGCACGTACTCCGGGCTCTCCACCGCCAGGTCGTAGCGCACGCCCGAGGCCACCAGCGCCTTCTTCACCCCCTTCACCTCGCGCACCTTGCGATAGAGGCGGATGAGGTCGTCGTGGCTGGTGTTCAGGTTCGGGCAGATGTCCGGGAACACGCACGAGGGCAGGCGGCAGGCCTTCTCGATCTTCGGGTCCTTGCAGGCCATCCGGTACATGTTGGCGGTCGGGCCGCCGATGTCGGAGATCACGCCGGTGAAGCCCGGCGTCTTGTCCCGGATCTTCTCGATCTCCTGCAGGATCGAGGCTTCGGACCGGTTCTGGATGATCCGCCCCTCGTGCTCGGTGATCGAGCAGAAGGTGCAGCCGCCGAAACAGCCGCGCATGATCGTCACCGAGAATCGGATCATGTCCCACGCCGGGATCCTGGCGTCGCCATAGGACGGGTGCGGGGCTCGCGCGTACGGCAGGTCGTAGACCGCGTCCATCTCCTCGGTGGCGAGCGGGATCGGCGGCGGATTGAGCCACAGGTCGCGGTCGCCGTGGCGCTGCACCAGCGGCCGCGCATTGCCGGGGTTGCTCTCCCGGTGCAGCACGCGCGAGGCCCGCGCATAGGCCTCGCTGTCCTGTTCCACCTGCTCATAGGACGGCAGTCGGATGACCACGTCGCCGGGCTTGCGGGCGGCCCCCTCGTCGGCGCTGTCGAGGTCGTCGGCGGGCAGTTCCGTGACGTGCTCGGGCACGCGCCGGAACAGCGCCACGCCGCGCACGTCGGTGAGGTCGCGCGGCGCCTCGCCGGCGGCGATCCGGTTCGCCACCTCGACCACCGCCCGCTCGGCGTTGCCGTAGAGCAGCAGGTCGGCCTTGGCGTCGGCCAGCACCGAGCGGCGGATCTTCTCGGACCAGTAGTCGAAGTGGGCGATCCGGCGCAGCGACGCCTCGATCCCGCCCAGGACGATCGGCACGTCCCTGAACGCCTCGCGGCAGCGCTGCGAATAGACCAGCGTGCAGCGGTCCGGCCGCTTTCCGCCCTCCCCGCCCGGCGTATAGGCGTCGTCGCTGCGGATGCGACGGTCCGCCGTGTAGCGGTTGACCATCGAGTCCATGTTGCCGCCGGTGACGCCGAAGAAGACCCACGGCCTGCCCAGGACCTTGAACGCCTCGGCCGACCGCCAGTCCGGCTGGGCGATGATGCCGACCCGGAAGCCCTGCGCCTCCAGCAGCCGCCCGATGATCGCCATCCCGAAGCTGGGGTGGTCCACATAGGCGTCGCCGGTCACCAGGACGATGTCGCAGGCGTCCCAGCCCAGCGCGTCCATCTCGGCCCGGCTCATCGGCAGGAACGGCGCCGCGGGCCGCCCTGTCCGGGGAGACCCGGCGATCAGGGGCGTTTCGGCAGCTTCGCGGTCCATGACGCCTGACGGATAGGCGCGAGCCACCGCGAACTCAACCGGCCAGACGACGCAGGCTGGGCATGACGTTCCGGTTGGGAGGGACGGGCTAGGCGATCTTCGCCGAAATCTGCGCGGCCAGGCCCTTCAGTTCCTCCACGTCCGCCATCCCCTCGCCGTGCCGGCCGAGCGCGACGCCCTCCCAGCGCGGGATGATGTGGACGTGCAGGTGGTAGACGGTCTGGCCGGCGGGCGAGCCGTTGAACTGGGTGATGACGATGCCATCGGGGTTCAGCGCCGCGCGCACCGCCTTCGCCACGCGCTGCACGCCCTCCATCAGCGGCCCGATGTTCTCCGGCGTCTCCTCCAGGAAGTTGCGCGCCGTCGAATGCTTGGGGATGACGAGCGTGTGGCCGCGGGCCTGCGGGAACACGTCCATGAACGCCAGCACGTGGTCGTCCTCGAACACCCGCACGGACGGCATCTCGCCGCGCAGGATCCTGGCGAAGATGTTGCCGGGGTCGTAGGTCCCGTCCAGGCTCATGGGCAGTGCTCCTGCGCGTTGCGGGGCACGCGTAGCAAATCGCCTCCGAGGGGGAAATGTCGGACAGGCCCAGCAGCATGACCTCCCGCCAGGAGAAGTGGTTCGCCTCGATCCTGGAGAGCATGGAGCGCGAGACCGGCAAGACGCTGGACGAATGGGTCGTCATCGCCCGGACCTGCCCCGAGACCAGGCCCGCCGCCCGCAAGGCCTGGTTCAAGGCGGTCCACGGCATCGGCACGAACCGCGCCAGCGTCATCCTCGGCAAGGCCTTCCCCGAGACCGCCCACTGGGCCGAGCCCGACAACCTGCGCGGCGCGCTGTGGGCCGACGCCGGGGCGCGGGCGGTGCTGGAGGCCATCGAGGCGGCCGTCGCCGACTTCCCGGGCCTCGTCTCGGCGCAGCGCAAGGGCTTCACCGCCTTCTCGAAGGCATTCCAGTTCGCGTCGGCCCGGCCGGCCAGGGGCGGCGTGCGCCTGGGCCTCGCCGTCGAGCCCGACGCCGATCCTCGGCTGGGGCCGCCGAAGAACGAAGGCTGGAGCGAGCGGCTGACGTCCGTCCTGGTCCTCACCGCCCCGGCCGGGGTCGATTCCGGCGTGAAGGCGTTGCTCAGGCAGGCCTTCGAACGCTCCTGAGGCACAGCTTCCGAGCGAAATCCACGGCAGGAGAAGCCAAGGCGCGTGCGAATGAACGGCGGCAGGCGTTTTTCCAGGCCCTGGATTCTCCAGTTGGTTGAACAGAGTTCGCGGACTGCGTCCTCCCATCCTAGGGTAGCGCTCGATGGTGAGTGGGGGCTCTCTATCGCAACTCAGGATGGGGCATACCTCGTGCGCACACTCAAGATTCTGACCGCCGCCGCTGCGGCCTTCGCCCTGGCCGGCGCCGCGACATCGGCCTTCGCCGATCCGGTGACCGAGTCGCAATGGGCCGCGACCGGCGACAACGGCGGCCTCGGCGGCACGTTCGCCTACCTCAACTCGAACGGCCAGGACCCGTTCGAGAACGGCGGCGCCTGGGATACCCAGTTCTCGTACGGCAACGTCGTGTTCAACGCGACCTTCGGCGAGACGTCGTACACCAACTACGACTCGTGGAACGGCAGCGACTACATCTACAGCTTCGGCGATCCCGACACGACGAGCTACGGCCAGACCTTCTTCGCACCGGGCGGAGCGCTGACCTCGTTCAACTTCCTGATCTACAACTACTCGTCGGGCGGCGGCGGCGGTTGCGGCGAGGTCTGCGCGGCGTCCGCGGGCCCGGTGGACGCCAACTTCGTGATCGCGGCCTTCGACGGCTCGCGCCCGGTGGGCCCGGTGCTCTACACCACCAGCACCGTCATCCCGGTCGGCGACACCTTTGCCTGGACGAACATCGGCGACTTCAACGTCCAGCTTCAGCAAGGCCAGCAGTACATCGCCTTCCTGACCACGGCGAACATCGACAGCACCGGCGGCGTGCCGGAACCGGCGACCTGGGCGCTGATGATCGGCGGCTTCGGCCTCGCCGGCGCCGGCCTGCGCCGTCGCCGCGCCGCGGCGGCCTGATCCAAGTCACAGTCTCAGTAAGCGTAAGCGTAACCGAAGGCCGCCCTCCCCGGGGCGGCCTTCGTCGTTTCAGACGCCGTCCCTGAACGGAGAGTAGGCCTCTTCCAGCCACTCCATCTCCTGGTCCACCGCCTGCCGCTCCTGGGCCAGGAACCGTTCGACAGGCCCGCGCAGCGCCGGGTCGGCGATCCAGTGGGCGGAATAGACCGGCTTCGGCAGGTAGCCGCGGGCGATCTTGTGCTGCCCCTGCGCGCCGGCCTCAACGCGCGGCAGGCCCCGGCCGATCGCCCATTCGATGGCCTGGTAGTAGCAGAGCTCGAAGTGGAGGAAGGGCACGTCCTCCACGCAGCCCCAGTGCCGCCCGTAGAGGCAGTCGCCGCCGATCAGGTTCAGCGCCCCGGCGATCCAGCGTCCTCCACGCCTCGCCATCACCAGCAGCACCCGGTCGGCCATCCGCTCGCCCAGCATCGAGAAGAAGGCGCGCGTCAGGTAGGGCCGCCCCCACTTGCGCGAGCCGGTGTCCATGTAGAAGCGGAAGAAGGCGTCCCAGTGATCCTCGGTGAGGTCCGCGCCGGTCAGGCAGCAGATCTCGGCGCCGGCCTGCGCCTCGCGCCGCTCGCGACGGATCGTCTTGCGCCGGCCGGACGACAGCGCCCCCAGGAAGTCCTCGAAGTCGCGGTAGCCGTGGTTCTGCCAGTGGTACTGCTGCCCCTCGCGCCGCCCCAGCCCCTGCCCGCCCAGCCACCGCCACTCGGCCTCGGTGACGAAGTTGAGGTTGAGCCCCGAGGCGCCGAACCGCTCGCAGAGCTGCAACCCGCCGCCCACCAGCATGCCCCACGCCTCTTCCGGGTCCACGTCGGGCCGGCACAGGAGCCGCGCGCCGGTGGCCGGCGTGAACGGCGCGGCCGACAGCAGCTTCGGATAGTAGCGCCCGCCCGCCCGCTCGTAGGCGTCGGCCCAGGCGTGGTCGAAGATGTATTCCCCCTGGCTGTGGCTCTTGAGGTAGAGCGGCATCACCGCGGCCACGCGGCCGCTCCCGTCCTCGACCGAGAGGTGCTGCGGCCCCCAGCCCGTGCGCTCGACGGCGCAGCCCGCCTCCTCCAGGGCGTCCAGGAAGTCGAAGCGGATGAAGGGGTTCTGCCCGTAGGCCGGATTGTCGGCGCAGGCGTCCCAGCCCTCGCGGCCGATCTCGGCGATGCGGCGGGCCACGCTGACCGCCGGCTTCAGCTTCACGCCGGAAAGCCTTCGAAGATGAGGTTGTCGCAGCCGTCCCTGATCGCGTCCCACTGCGCCGGCTCGCGCACCGTCCAGGCGACGACGGGCATCCCCTTCTCGCGATAGGCCGCGCCCTTCGCGCTCGGCAGCATGTCGAGACCCAGCGCCAGGAAGTGCGGCCGCGCGATCGCCACGTGCTCCAGGTCGGCGAAGGACCTGCGCTGCGCCTCGTTCATGTGGGGCGCCCTGTCCCACGAGTAGCTGTCGAGGCCGCGCAGCACGCCGGGATAGCGGTCGGCGAACCAGGCGTGGCTGTAGGGATTGAAGCCGATCACGCAGAGCGGGCCGTTGTGGTCGGCGATCACCTCGTGCGTCCGCTGCTCCAGCGGGCCGACCTCGCCGAAGGGCGTCTTCAGCTCGACGTGGATCATCGCGCGATGCCCGACGACGGCCAGGGTCTCCAGCAGCGTGGGAATCTTCTCGTCCGTGCCTTTCAGGCGCATCCCGGCCAGGTCGGCGGCGGTGAAGTCGCGCACCCGGCCCTCGACGCCGCACATCCGCATCAGCTTGTCGTCGTGGAAGACCATCGCCTCGCCATCGGCCGACAACTGGACGTCCAGCTCGATGCCGTAGCCGGCGGCGCACGCGGCCTGGAACGCGCCCAGCGAATTCTCCGGCGGGCCGTCCGGACTCCAAAGGCCGCGATGCGCGATGGGCGGATGGAACAGAAGCTCCCAGGCCTGGCCGAAGCCCTCCTTGCCGGGCGCGGCCTTCACCGGACCTGCACCACCGCGTCGACCTCGACGGCGAAGTTCAGCGGCAGGCGATAGACGCCCACGGCCGAGCGGGCGTGGCGCCCGGCGTCGCCGAACGCCTCGACCATCACGTCCGAGCAGCCGTTCACGACCTTGGGGATGTCGAAGAAGTTCGGCCCCGCCTGGACGAAGCCGCCCAGCTTCACCACGCGCACCACGCGCTCCAGGTCGCCCTCGCAGGCGGCCTTCATCTGGGCGAGCAGGTTGATCCCGCAGATGCGGGCGGCGCGCACGGCGGCGTCGAAGTCGACGTCCTCGCCCACCATGCCGCGGACCCCGCCGGACGCGTCGACCGAGACCTGGCCCGAGATGTGGACCAACTCGCCCACCCGCACGAAGGGCGCGTAGTTGGCGACGGGGGCGTTCGGCGTCGGCAGTTCGATGCCGGCGGCGGCGAGGCGTTCTTCGACCTTGGACATGGCGAACGCTTACCGCCACGCCGCGCAAAGAAAAAGGGCCGGTCCTCATCGGACCGGGCCCTTCCCTCCCCTTCATGGGGAGGGTGGCGAGCGAATGCGAGACGGGTGGGGAAGCGTGGACCGAACACCGACGCCGGCGTTCTGGCCCCACACTTCCCCACCCTGATTGCTTCGCAATCTGTCCCTCCCCATGAAGGGGAGGGAATGGCCTTAGCGGACGGCCTGGAACTTCTCGACGGTCGCGGTCACGCGCTCGTTGATCGGCTTCATCGATTCCTTCACCGAGGCCGACACGGTGTCCGACATCTTGGTGAACTCGGCCATGTAGGTCTCGAGCGCCGACTTGGCGTAGGCGGTCTGCAGCTCGACCACTTCCTGCACGCTCTTGGCGCCGGCGAGCGACTTGGCGGCCGACACCTGGGTGTCGAACACGGCCTTGGAGAAGGCCATCGCCTGGGCGCCCAGGGCTTCCGCGCCCTTGGCCGAAGCGGTCGCCGAGGCGACGACGGCTTCCAGGTTCTTCTTCGAATGGGCGTTCAGCTCGTTCATCGCGGCCAGGCCCTTCTCGATGCCTTCCTTGAAGGCGACGTTGGAGGCGGTGGTGAACTGCTCGACGGTATTCTTCGCGGCTTCGGCGGCGGCCATGGGCGGCTCCTGCTGGTTGGGGTGACAGAACGGGGACGGCGGGGCGGTCCGCCCCAAATCACGAACCCGGTTATTCCATGCTGCACTGCACAAGTCAACGCATTTTTGTGCAGTGCAACATGAGCGTCACAAACCCCGCTGAAGACGGCCTCTCCCGGCTGGAGAGGCAGGACGCCTGCGCAGCACGCCGCCTCCACTGCGGCAATTGCGCTCGTTCAATCCTTGTTTACCCTCATGAAAGGATGAGAGGGGCATGCTACGGACTCCCTCCGGTGGCATGTCGCCATCGCAACGCTTTGATTCGACGGACGAAGCATGATCCAGCACGCCCGCCGCCTGTTGCTTTCCTTCGGCCTGGCGTTCGCCATGGCCATCGGCGGGGCCGTCCCGGCCGCGATGGCGCAGGTCCCCTACCTCAGCCTCATCCCGCAGGACTCGTCCAAGTACGCGTCGATCGTCGTCGACGCGAAGACGGGCGAGGTGCTCTACGCCAAACGCGCGGACGCCCCGCGGTATCCCGCGTCGATCACCAAGGTGATGACGCTCTACCTCACCTTCGAGGCGCTCTCGGCGGGCCGGATCAGCCTGGACGACCGCGTCGTCTTCTCGCCCCACGCCGCGGCGCAAGCGCCGACCAAGCTGGGCATCCGCGCCGGCGATTCGATCTCGGTGCTCGAGGCCATCCAGGCGATGTGTACGCTCTCGGCCAACGACGCCTCGGTCGCCATGGCCGAGAAGCTGGGCGGCACCGAGCAGCGCTTCGCCGCGCTGATGACGCTGCGCGCCCAGGAACTGGGCATGACCAACACCAACTTCGCCAACGCCAACGGCCTGCCGAACACGCGCAACCTGTCGACGGCCCGCGACATCGCCATCCTGTCGCGCGCGGCCATGCGCGACTATCCGCAGTACTATCGCTTCTTCAGCCAGGTCTCGTTCGAGTTCCGCGGCCGCACGATCACCAACCACAACCATATGCTCAGCAACACGCCGGGCGTGGACGGGCTGAAGACCGGCTTCACCAACGCGTCCGGCTTCAACATCGCCATCTCGGGCGTGAAGGACGGCCGCCGCCTGATCGTGGTGGTCCTGGGCGGCCCGACCCGCATCACCCGCGACCGCGTCGCCGAAAGCCTGCTGCTCACCGGCTTCGACGTGATCCGCCGCCGCAACCTGGGCGAGGACATCAAGGTCGCGCAGAACTTCTTCGAGCCGCCGCAGCTCGCCGCCGCCACCGAGCCGCAGATGGCCCAGGGCGACACCGGCGACAGCCTGCCGGTCCGCCTCGCCTCCTCGCCGCCCCCGGCGCGCGCCTCGCAGATCCAGATCGTCGAGCCGAAGTCGGTGCCGAAGCTCTCCGGCAAGGGCAAGGCCCAGGCCGGCGGCCGCTGGACCGTGCAGGTCGGCTCGTTCAACAGCCGCGCGGACGCGCGCGAGCAGCTCTCGCTCATCGGCAAGCGCTTCGGCAAGCACGTGGACGACGCCCGCGCCGTCGCCGAGAAGGACGGCGGCAAGTATCGCGCCCGCTTCCAGGGCATGACCGAACAGGACGCCCGCGACGCCTGCAAGGCGCTGAAGGCCAAGAAGCAGCCCTGCGTGGTGATGGGTCCGGCACGGGGGTAGGGAACGGCCCTTCTTCCCGCGCGCAGCGTCCGGATGAAAGGCCGTGCGGACCTTCGAGCCGCGTTGGCGCGTCAGCGCCGTTTGATTGACCACCAAGACCACGAAGACCACCAAGGGTCCGGGAAGCCCGTTACGCTCAGCTCATCCGCGACGCCTTCGTGATCTTCGTGGTCTTGGTGGTGGGAGTAGAGCGCCTGCGGCGCATGCTGCGCCGACAGGTCGGCGCCGTTTGTCCGGCCTGCTCACGCAGCCCTCCGCTCAGGGTTTCAGCAGCCGGTCGCGCGCCGCGTTGAGCTGGGCCGCCAGGCCGGCCGTGCCGCCCTTGTCCGGATGCACCGCGCGCATCAGGCGCGTGTAGGCGGCCTGGATCTCCTCGCGCGACGCGCCCTCGCCCACGCCCAGGATGCGGCGCGCCTCCTCGGCGCTCATCCGGCTCTGCGGCGGCGGAGGCCTCGCGCCCCCCGCGTCGGTCTTCCGCGCGGAGGCGGCGAACCACAGGCCCGTGATCGCCAGCACGATCGTCGGCCCCCAGACGCCCCGCACGCCCGACCAGGCCGCCGCCGTGAACGCCACCAGCGCCGCGGCCGCCGAGACCACGCGCCACTCCCGGCGCCCCAGCACCGGGAACCGTCGGCCATTCAGCCAGAAGTAGCCCGCGAGCAGCGCGCTCCCGAGCAGGAGATAGAGCATCGGCCTATTCGGCCGCGATGCGTTCGGCGTCGTCCAGCCCCTGGAAGCCCAGGGCGACCATCAGCGCGCGCAGCTCCTGGCGGGCGGCCACGTGCTGCAGGCTCATGGCGACGGGCCGGATCGCCGGCGACAGGTCGGCCACCGTCAGGCCGAACGGGAACAGCTCACGGTAGATCACGCGGTCGCGCAGGCCCGGTCCGACGCGGAAGCCCACCTTCTTCGACAGCGCCTCGACGCGTTCGTCCAGGCGGCGGCGGTTGCGGGCCTCGGTGGGCGCCAGGCGGTTGCGCAGCACCACCCAGTCGATCTGCTTGCGCTCGGCGGTCGCGCGCTGCTTGCGGCAACCCCAGACCGTCTCGGCGTAGAGCGAGTGCCGCTTCAGGTCGAGCGTCACCGGGTCGACGACGCCCAGCATGTCGAAGTCGACGAAGCTGTCGTTCATGGGCGTCACGATCAGGTCGGCGCGCGCGTGGGCCGCGCGGCTGATCGCCGTGTCGCTCCCGGGCGTGTCGATCAGCACGAAGTCGGCCGCCTCGCTCACCTCGGCGAACGCCGCCTCGAAGCGGGCGAGCTGCTCGGCCTCGGCCGCCTTGGCCAGCGCGTCGCCGGCCGAGCTGATGGCGTGCTCGATCGGCATCGGCGCCTCGGCCGCGTTCGCGGCCAGCCACGCGGCCCGGTTCGCGAAGAAGTGACCGAGGGTCTGCTGGCGCAGGTCCAGGTCGAGCACCGCGACCTTCGCCTTCCCGTGCAGCAGGGCGGTGACGATGTGGATGGCGATGGTGGACTTGCCCGCCCCGCCCTTTTCGTTGCCGACCACGATGACGCTGGCCTGGCCCATGGCTCTCTAGCTCCCCCAGGAGCGGCTCGCCGCCCCAATCGGTAGACACGCCGGTCTGGGAGGACCGACTCAACCGACCTTTAACAGAGCGTGTACGCCCGCGCAGCGTCAACGTGACCGCTCGGCGCGGCCTGTGGATGGACTTGGCGGCGCGCCGACGCCATATCCGCGCCATGGCCCTCCCCCTCGTCCGCACCGTCGCCGACCTCCGCGCGCGGGTGCGCGCCTGGCGGGCCGAGGGCCTGGGCGTCGGGTTCGTCCCCACCATGGGCGCGCTGCACGAGGGGCACCTCTCGCTGGTCCGGCTGGCGCGGACGAAGGCCGACCGCGTGGTCACGAGCCTCTTCGTGAACCCCACCCAGTTCGGCCCCAGCGAGGACTTCGACGCCTACCCGCGCGACGAGGCCCGCGACGCCGGGTTGCTGGAAGGCGCGGGCTGCCACCTCCTCTACGCGCCGGCCGTGGCCGAGATGTACCCCGAGGGCGCGTCCACCATCGTCACCGTCTGCGGCGTCGCCGAGCCCCTGGAGGGCGCGGCGCGGCCGGGCCATTTCGCAGGCGTCGCCACCGTGGTCACGAAGCTGCTGAACCAGTGCGGCCCCGACGTGGCGGTGTTCGGCCAGAAGGACTTCCAGCAGCTCGCGGTGATCCGCCGCCTCGTCGCCGACCTGGACATCCCCGTGGAGATCGTCGGCGCGCCGACGATGCGGGCCGACGACGGCCTGGCCCTGTCCTCCCGCAACGCCTACCTGACGGCCGAGGAACGCCAGCAGGCGCCGGCCCTGCACCAGGTGCTGCAGACGCTGCTCCGGAACCTGCGCGACGGCGAGTCCGTGGCGGCCGTGGAGCGCGTCGCCCTCGACGCCCTGGCCCGCGCCGGTTTCCAGCGGATCGACTATGTCGAGGTCCGCCACCCGGCCACGCTGGAGCGCCTCGGCCCCGGCCCCACCGACGGCCCCGTCCGCGTCCTCGCCGCCGCCCGCCTCGGCAAGACCCGCCTCATCGACAACGTCGGGGATTAGGTGCAAGCCACATTCAGGTCGGCCAGGGCTGCCTTCTAGACTATTGAAATCATGAGCCCTCCTCCTCGACGGAGGAGGGTTGGGTGGTGGTGTGGCCCTTGAGTTTGAGGCCCGGCCGTGTTTGGCTCAGCCCCTCAAGCGGGGGCGTCTCGAGCGCCGTGCGCACACCACCATCCCCGACCCTTCCTCCGTCGAGGAGGAAGGGAGACCTGGGTCATATCCATCTCCGCGGAGTGAGCTTCGCCCCAGCGTGCAGCCTCACCACGCCCCCGCGTCGCGCAGTTGCCGGGCCAGCGCTTCCGGGACGTCGCCGAAGGCCGCCTCGTCCAGGTCCGGCGGCGCATCCCTGGCGTCGAGGTAGCGCCAGCCCTGGAAGGCGCGCCGCGGCGTCGGCGCCACGCGCACGACCTGCTCGTCCAGGGTCACGTGGCAGCGGGCGGCGGCGCCCTCGCCCACCGTGTCGACGGCCAGGATCTTCTGGCGGCAGAGGATCACCCCCTTGAACACGCGATAGACCGAGCCCCCGTCCACCATCTCCGGCGCGCGCTTCGGCGTCATGCGGGTGCGCAGGATCCAGGGCTCGCCGGTCACGGCGTTGCGGGCGCGCCAGTCGAGCAGGTCCTCGATGGTGGCGGCGCCCACCACCAGCTTGATCATGTGCAGGGCCATCGGCCCCGGATTAGGGCCGCTTCAGCGCCTTGGAAAGTGCGTCATTGAGCCCACGGCGGCTTCTGCCTGGACAGGAAGGCGCGGACGCCCGCCTGTCCCTCCTCGCCCACCCGCGCGGCGGCGATCCGGTGCGCCGTCAGCTCCATCAGCCCGCGGTCGATGGGCCGGCCCGCCACCTCGTCAACCAGCCGCTTCGACGCCTCGACGGCGCCCGGCGCGCAGGCCAGGACCTCGCGGAAGATGCGGTGCGATACGGCCGCCAGCCCGGCCGCGTCGGCGACCACCTCGTCCACAAGCCCGATCCTCTCGGCGTAGGCGGCGTCGAACACCCGGGCGCTGGCGAACAGCGCCCGCGCATGCCGCGGCCCGATCGCCTGGACCACATAGGGGCTTATGGTGGCCGCGATCAGGCCCAGGCGCGCCTCCGAGAAGCTGAAGCGCGCGCCCTCGGTCGCCACCGCCATGTCGCAGCAGGCCGCCAGGCCGACGCCGCCGCCATAGGCCCCGCCCTCGACCAGGGCGACGGTCAGGGCCGGCAGGTCGTAGAGCGCCTTCAGCATCTTCGCCAGGTTCATGGCGTCGGCGCGATTGTCGGCCTCGCTGCGCTCCACGGCGGCCCGCATCCACTCGAGGTCGGCCCCGGCCGAGAACGTCCCGCCCGCGCCGCGCACGAACACCACCCGCACGCCCTCGGCGCCCTTCAGCGTCTCGAACGCCTCCTCCAGCGCCGAGATCAGGTCGTCGTCGAAGGCGTTCTTCCGCGCCGGCCGGTTCATCGTCACCGTCACCGCGCCCGCCTGGGTCGCGTGGATATGCACCAGGTCGGAGGTCGCGCTGACGTCCGGGAATTCCACCAGCGGGTGGGCGAGCTCGTTGGTCATCGGGCCTCCTGTGCATGACGACAACGCACAGGCGTAGCTCTGGGCGCCGAGCGGCGCTACCCTCCGCGCCGTGGCGAGCCTGCCTGAAATCGAGGCCGATTCGGCCCTGGCCCGGCTGTTCCGGCAGCCGAACGCACGGGCCGAGACCATCTGGTTCTCCGTGCCCGGCGGCTCGAAGCTGTTCGGCCAGGGCGACGCTTCCGACGCCCTCTACGTCGTGCGCACCGGCCGCCTGGGCGCGTTCCGCCGCGAGGAGGGCCAGGAGGCGCAGTTCCTGGGCGTGATCCGCCCCGGCGAGCCGGCCGGCGAGATGGCCCTGATCGCCGGCATCCCGCACTCGGCCGACGTCTATGCGCTGCGCGACTCCGAGATCTTCGCGATCCCGAAAAAGGCCTTCTTCGACGCCTGCGACGCCGACGCCGACGTGATGATCGAGCTCGCCAAGCTGATGATCCTGCGCAGCCGCCAGACCGCGCGGCGCGGGCCGGTGGGTGACCCCTCGGTGTTCGGCTTCGTTCCCGTCGGAAGGCCCGGCCCGATCCGGCCCATCGTCGAGCGGCTGGAGCGCGAGATCGCCGCCCTCGGCTACGAGGTCACCACGGTGGGCGCCGAAGCGGCCTCGGCGCCCACCGAGTGGTTCTCCGAGGTCGAGCGCATCCACGACTTCGTCCTCTACGTGGCCGAGCGCGACGAGACCGCGTGGGCGTCGTTCGTGCCGCGCCAGGTGGACCGCCTGTTCCGCGTCGGCCGCGGCGACCGGCCCGCCGAGGCGTCGGGCGCTCCACCCGGCGCGGCGACGCTGCAGGAGCAGGGCCTCGTCGACCTGATCCTCGTCCAGCCCGGCGACGCGGTCCGGCCGCAGGGGGCCGAGGCCTGGCTGGACGGCACGGGCGCGGCGCGGGTCTTCCACGTCCGCCGCGGCCACGAACCGGACTTCGAGCGGCTGGCCCGCGTGCTCACCGGGCAGGCGGTCGGCCTGGTGCTCTCGGGCGGCGGCGCGCGGGCCTACGCCCACGTCGGCGCGATCCGGGCGCTGCGCGAGCGCGGCGTGCCCATCGACTTCGTCGGCGGCTCGTCCATGGGGGCGGTGGTGGGCGCCGGCCTCGCCATGGGCTGGGACCAGGAGGAGATGGACCGCCGCCTGAAGGAGGCCTTCGTCACCACGAGCCCGCTGGACGACATCGCGCTGCCCCTGCTGGCCATGACCCACGGGGTGAAGGTGAGCGAGCGGCTGGCGCACCACTTCGGCGAGACGCAGATCGCCGACCTCTGGCTGCCGTTCTTCTGCCTGTCGTCCAACCTGACCACCGGCGCCTACCAGCTCCACAAGCGCGGCCTGCTGCGCCATGCGCTCAGGGCCACCATCTCCCTGCCCGGCGTGCTCCCGCCCGCCACCGACGGCCAGAACGTGCTGGTCGACGGCGCCGTGATGAAGAACTTCCCCGCCGACGTCATGCGCGCCGCCATGACCGGCCCCATCGTCGGCGTCGACGTCACCACCGCGCGCAGCATCACGGCCAACGACGTCGCCCGGCCCTCCTCCGTCTGGCGCTGGATCCGCTCGGGGCAGTGGCGCCTCGGCCCCCCGATCGTGTCGCTGCTGATGCGCACCGCCACCGTCTCCACCGGCCGCGACCTCGCCGCGGCCCGCGAGGCCACCGACGTCCTGGTCCAGCCCGACGTCTCGGGCATCGAAATCCGCGACTGGGAGGCCTACGACGAGGCCGTCGAGGCGGGCTATCGCGCGACGCTCGCAGCCCTCGACAAGCTGACCAGGCCGCTCCCCGAACTGCGCCGCCGCGCCTCGCTGCGTGAACAGCAGGCGGCCGGCGCCCACACCGCCCCTTTCATGGCCTCCGCGCACGCCGCGGCGGAATGAGCCTTGCGGAGGCGCGCGACGCGCCCCCATATTCAGAGGGTGTTCAACAACTGAAAGGAGGTGACCCAGTGTCTCATAGTGAAAGCCGCACTGCGGTGACCGTGACCTGGACCTCCGTCTACGGGGTTCGCGCCTAGCCACTAGGCAGGGTCGCGCGCCGCTCAGCGGTCCGACTATGGAAAGGCCGCCCCAGCCATGGGGCGGCCTTTCGCTATTTCAGCGCCTCGCGGCCCGCCCTGGCCCGCCTGCGCGGGCGGGGTCGGAGAGCGCGATGCAGGCGGGCGGCGGCAGGACCACCACCGACTCCTGCCTGAACCTGGCGCGGTAGGCGGCGCGGACGGCTTCCACCCGGCCCATCGGATCGCCCGCGGCCGGCAGCACGATCGTCAGCACCTTGGCCGCGTCGCGGATCATCTGGTTCTCGTCGCCCTTCCACTGGCCGCCGCCGTCCACGACGGTGACGCCGTCCGGGAACCGCGGCGTGACCTCCTGGTCGACGAACCTGCGGATGTCGGCGTCGTTCAGCCTGGCGGGCGCCTTGGCCGCCAGGAACACCTGGGCGGTCCGCAGTTCGGCCTGCCCGGCCGGGCACGGCGACTTGGGCGGGGCCGTCCGGCAGCCCGCGAGCAGGACGCCCGCCAGCAGGACGATGGCCCCCGCCCGGATCACCCGCCCACGAGCTCGCGTCCGATCAGGAACCTGCGGATCTCGTTGGTGCCGGCGCCGATGTCGTAGAGCTTGGCGTCGCGCAGCAGGCGCTCCACCGGGTACTCCTTGGTGTACCCCGCCCCGCCCAGCGCCTGGATCGCCTCCAGGCTGACCCTCACGGCGTTCTCGCTCGCCATCAGGATCGCCCCGGCCGCGTCGAACCGCGTCGTCAGGCCCGCGTCGCAGGCCTTGGCCACCGCATACACGTAGGCGCGCGCCGAGTTCAGCGCCACGTACATGTCGGCGACCTTGCCCTGCATGAGCTGGAAGCTGCCGATCGGCCTGCCGAACTGCTTCCGCTCGCGGACGTAGGGCAGGACCACGTCCAGGCAGGCCTGCATGATGCCCAGCGGCCCGCCCGACAGCACCGCGCGCTCGTAGTCCAGGCCGCTCATCAGCACGCCCGCGCCGCCGCCGACCGGGCCCATGACGTTCTCTTCCGGCACCTCGCAGTCCTCGAACACCAGTTCGCCGGTGTCGGACCCGCGCATGCCCATCTTGTCCAGCTTCTGGCTGACGCTGAAGCCCTTGAAGCCCTTCTCGATGATGAAGGCCGTGATGCCGCGCGAGGCCCCGTCCGGGTCGGTCTTGGCGTAGACCACCAGGGTGTCGGCGTGCGGCGCGTTGGTGATCCAGAACTTCGTGCCGTTCAGGACGTAGCGGTCGCCCTTCTTCTCGGCGCGCAGGCGCATGGAGACCACGTCCGAGCCCGCGCCGGCCTCGCTCATGGCCAGCGAGCCCACGTGCTCGCCGCTGATCAGCTTCGGCAGGTAGCGGGCCTTCTGCTCGGGCGTGCCCCAGCGGCGCAACTGGTTCACGCAGAGGTTCGAGTGCGCGCCGTAGCTGAGGCCGATCGAGGCCGAGGCGCGGCTGACCTCCTCCACCGCCACGACATGCTCGAGGTAGCCCAGGCCCAGGCCGCCGAACGCCTCCTCCACCGTGATCCCGTGCAGGCCCAGCTCGCCCATCTGCGGCCAGAGCGCGCGCGGGAAGGTGTTGGTGGCGTCGATCTCCGCGGCGAGCGGCGCGATCCTGTCGGCGGCGAAGCGCTGGGTGGTGTCGCGGATCATGTCCGCGCTCTCGCCGAGGCCGAATTCGAGGCTGGGTCCGTGGTTCGGGATCATGTTGCGCGGGTTAGCACAGCCACGCGACGCGCACAGCCTCAGTCCCGTTCCGCCTCGCGGCCCATGCGCTGCAGCAGGCGGTAGACCGCCACGGCCACGAAGCCGACGCCGGCCAGGCCCGCGCTCCAGGCCACCATGAACGGGGTGATCACCGCGCCCGTCGGGGCTGGCCGCGCCGAAAGCCCCCAGAAGACGCCGAAGCCGAAGAAGGCCAGGCCCAGCAGCGAGAGCAGCAGGTCCCAGGCCACCGACTGTTCCCTGGGCCTGGGCTCGGGCCGCAGGCGGGCGGGGATGAACTCATAGGGTTCAGGCTCGGCCGGAGCTTCCGGCGTCGCGTCCGGCTCGGGCGCGCTCGGGGCCAGCGGGATGGCCAGTTCGGCGTCCACGACGGGCGGCTCGGGCTCGGGCCCTTCCACACGCTCGGTGATCGGCGGCGCGAAGTCGGCCTGCGGGCGCACGGCGTGCGTTTCACCCGCCCGCGGGGCGTCGTCGAGGTCGAGGAGCGCCGGCTCCTCCCCGGTGTCCGGGAAGATGGCCTCGAGGCGGCTGGCGATCTGCTCGGCCGCGGCGGTCAGCGCCGGCGCCGCCAGGTCCGGGGTCGGCTCGGGCGGCGCGTCCTCGTCCGGCAGGTCGTCGCGGCGCGCGGTGACCTTCGGGCCCTCGAACGACGCCTCCACCTCCACCGGCCGGCGCAGCGGCACCAGGTCGAGCGCGTCCAGGTCGATCACCGGCCGCAGCAGCGGCGACGGCGCGGGCGTCCACGCGTCGTTCGGCGGCGTCAGGAACAGAGCCTTCTCGACCGAGCGGCGGCGGACCAGGGCGTCCACCACGATCCGCTCGCCCTCGAAGTAGGCCTTGCGCCACAGCTCCATCGCGCAGGCAGCCTGCACGGGGGCGCCGGCGTTCAGGCGCTTGAGCACCTGCGAACGGCGGAAGTTGTCGATCCCGACGTTGAAGGCGAAGCTGCTGAGCGCGTCGAACTGGTTCTGCGTGACCGGGGCCAGCAGGCCTTCGTTCACCGCATGCTGGACGGCGATCAGGTCGTAGACCAGCAGCGCCTCGGCGTCGGGCTCGGAGACCTCGGCGCCCTCGCGCGCGGTCAGCGTGTGGCCATAGCCGATCGTCCAGCGCCCGTCGGGCAACTGGGCGGCAGTCCGGCGATAGCCCTCGAACCGCTTGATCAGTTCGATGGCCGCCCGGGAGACGCGGTGGCGCGAGAGCACGAGCTCTATCCGTCCCAAATCGGCACAGGCGACAGGCGCCCGTCCAGCCGGGCGCAAGCCTGACGCCAGTTACAGCAGGATGAGGCTCGCGAGTCCCAGAAAAGACAGGAATCCCATGAGGTCCGTGACGAAAGTTACGAACACCGAGGAGCTGACGGCAGGGTCGCGCCCGAACCGATCGAGCGTCAGCGGCGCCAGGACCCCGGCCAGGGCGGCGATGAAGACGTTGACGACCAGCGCCAGGGCGATGGTCACGCACAGCCTGAGGTCATGGAAGAAGAACCACGTCGCGAGCGCCATGATCAGGCCGACCACGGCGCCGTTGGCCACGCCCACCACGACCTCGCGGCTGACGATGCGCAGCGAGTTGGCGGCGGTCAGCTCGCGGGCGGCCAGCGCGCGCACCGCGACCGCCAGCGCCTGGGTCCCCGCGTTGCCGCCCACCGAGGCCACGATCGGCATCAGGATGGCCAGCGTCACCAGCTTGGCGATCTCGTCCTGGAAGACGTTGATGGCCTGCACCGCCACCGCCTCGGTCGCCAGGTTCAGCACCAGCCACGGCAGGCGCGAGCGTACGATGTCGCCGACGCCGGCGTCGCGGCCCGCGTCGCTCACGCCGGCCAGGGCGAGGATGTCCTCCTCGCTCTCCTCCTGGATGACGCTGACGATGTCGTCGACAGTGATCTGGCCGACCAGCCGCCCGTCGTTGTCGACCACCGGCGCCGAGATCAGGTGGTACTTGTCGAAGATGTAGGCGACCTCTTCCTGGTCGAGGGTCGCGTCGATCTCGTTCACCGGCTCCATGATCTGGGCCAGCGGCGTCTGGCGGCCGACGCGCAGCAGGTGGCTCACCGGCACGGCGCCCACGGGCTTGTAGGCCGGGTCGACCACATAGATGTCGAAGAACAGCTCGGGCAGGTCCTCGGCTTCCCGGCGGAAGTGGTCGATGGCCTGGCCCACGGTCCAGAACTGCGGCGCGGCCACCACCTCTCGCTGCATCAGCCGGCCGGCGGTCTCGTCCTCGTAGGCGAGCGTGGTCTCGATGGCCGCCCGCTCCACCTCGGGGATGGCGGCCATGACCTCGGCGCGCTTGTCGGCCTCCAGGTCGTCGACGACATCGGCGGCGTCGTCCGACTCCATCTCGCCGATGGCCTTGGCCAGCGTCGCGGACGGGACGTGCTCCAGCACCTCCTCGCGGATCTCGGTGTCCAGTTCGCTGAGGATCTCGGCCAGGGTCTCGGGGTCGAGGTGCGGGATCAGGTCCTCGCGGTCGCCGGCCGAGAGGAAGCCCATCAGGTCGGCCACGTCGGCGGGATGCAGCGCGCCCAGCAGCTCGCGCAACCGGTCGGCGTCGCCGCGCTCCAGCGCATCGGCCACGTCGCTCACGAAGTCCGGGTTGAGGGCGTAGTCGTCTTCGAGGGCCAGGTCTTCGAGGTCTTCGTCCGGCTCCGCGACGTCGGCGAGGTCGTCCGTTTCGCGGCTCATGCGGACCTCCCTCGACTTATGTGCTGACGGCTCTGCTCGTGTCCTACCTAAGGCCCTGATTCACGAATCCTGCGAAGCCCGTCAGGGCGAAGCAGGATGGTGCGGTCGAGAAGACTCGAACTTCCACGGGTTGCCCCACAGCGACCTCAACGCTGCGCGTCTACCAATTCCGCCACGACCGCTCGTGGTGAGGCGCGGCAGGTAGCAAACACCGGCCCCATACTCAAGTGGCTGAGCGCCTTGGCGGCCCTGCGACACGACGCGCTCCGCATCCTCCCGCTGTCATCCCGGTTTGGGCGCAGCCCAAGACCGGGACCCAACCATCAGGTGTGTGGATGGTTGGGGGGCAGCCCCGACGATCGGGGCCATGCTGGCCGGCTCAGAGCACCGGAAGGTTGGGTCCCGGTCTTGGGCTGCGCCCAAACCGGGATGACAATCGTGGGAATGATGACCATCGTGGGAATGTCGAGGGTCGCGCGCAGGGTACGCGCGGACCGAAGGCCTAGCTGCCGCCGGCCATGTAGTCGTAGACGTTGGCTTCGCGGGTGACGGCGATGGCGATGTGCTCGTCGTTGATCTGGATCTCGCCGCGGGCGACCGGGTGGTTGTTGGCCAGGATCCACACTTCGTCGTTCACGCTGGTGTCCAGCGGAATGACCGCGCCGCGGCCCATGCGCAGCAGTTGCGCCATGGGGAGCTGGGCGCGCCCGAGCACCACCTGGATTTCGACATTGACGGCCTTGACCTGGCTCACGAAGGAGAACCCCGACATACGCGTGAAGAACCGGGGGCTTTGCGCGACGCACGCCCGAGCCCCACATTTGGCCCCACATGCTTGACCGCACGTTAAATTCCGCCGGAGAGGCGCTGTTCGGTCGCACCGACGCCGCGCCGGTCGGCTGGGCCGTCTCGCAGACGCCCGTCCCCTACCCCGAAGCCGTCGAGGCCATGGAGGCCCGCGCCGCCGCCATCGCCGACGGGGCCGCGGGCGAACTCGTCTGGCTCCTGGAGCACCCGCCCCTCTACACCGCCGGCGTCTCGGCCAAGGCCGCCGACCTCATCGACCCCGGCCGCTTCCCGGTCTTCGAGAGCGGCCGTGGCGGCCAGTTCACCTACCACGGCCCCGGCCAGCGGGTGGCCTATGTGATGCTCGACCTCACGCGGCGCCGCCGCGACGTCCGCGCCTTCGTCGCCGCCCTGGAGGCCTGGGTGATCGGCGCGCTCGACGCCTTCAACGTCGCCGGCGAGGTCCGCGACGGCCGCGTGGGCGTCTGGGTCGAACGCAAGGCGCCCGGCGTCCCGCCCCGCGAGGACAAGATCGCCGCCATCGGCGTGAAGCTCCGCCGCTGGGTCTCGTTCCACGGCGTCTCGCTGAACGTCGAGCCCGACCTCGGCCACTTCGGCGGCATCGTCCCCTGCGGCGTCACCGACCACGGCGTCACCAGCCTCGTCGACCTGGGCCTGCCGGTCACCATGGCCGAAGCCGACGCCGCCCTGAAGGCCAGCTTCCAGGCCGTGTTCGGGCCGGTGGAGGACGCGTCGGCGCCTCTCTAGTTCTCACCCCCGCCCGGAATGTCATGGCCCGGCTTGTCCGGGCCACCCATTGGGCTGTGAGCCCGTGGCGATCAGCGGCGTCGACGCCGCGCCCGCCCTGCAACGCACAGCCCAATGGGTCCCCCGGACAAGCCGGAGGATGACGATTGGGAAGGTCAGTCCCGATGGGTCTCCAGTCCGGCGCCTACGCGAACTCGACCAGCACCTCGTCGGCGGCCACGCTGTCGCCGCCCTTGACGTTGACGGCCTTGATGGTGCCGTCGCGCTCGGCGCGCAGGATGTTCTGCATCTTCATGGCCTCCAGCACGGCCACGATCTCGCCGGTCTTCACCTCCTGGCCCTGGGCCACGTCGATGGAGACGACCAGCCCCGGCATCGGCGACAGCACCATCTTGGAGGTGTCGGCGGCCCGCTTGGGCGGCAGCTTCTCGTGCAGTTCGGCCGAGCGCGGCGAGAGCACCAGGACGTTCAGCGTCGTCGCCCGGTGGCGGATGACGAAGCCCTCGGCCGCCGGCTTCACCGTGACCGTGACGTCGCGGCCCGCGAAGCGCGCCCGGAACTGCGGCTGGCCCGGCCTCCAGCTCACCCGCTCCAGCTTCAGGTCCCGCCCGCCGTTCCGGACCAACACCCCATCCGGAGTGAGCAAGGCCCTGACCTGCCGCCGGTGCAGGCCCGCCACCACGACCCAGTCCTCACGCGGCTCGCCACGCCCTGCGCGCGAGGCCTGAAGCAGTTGCATGTAGACGGCGACGGCCTCGATCAGGTCGCGCTGGAAGTCGGTGGGCGGCAGGCCCTGGAAGCCCTCCGGGAACTCGTCCTTGATGTAGTTGGTCGAGAGCTTGCCGGACCGGAACCGCTTCTGGTCCATCACCGCGGCCAGGAACGGGATGTTCTGGCCGAGGCCCTCGATGTGGAAGTCCTCCAGCGCGCGGCCCATGGCGTCGATCGCCACGTTCCGCGTCTTCCCCCAGGTCGACAGCTTCGAGATCATCGGGTCGTAGAACATCGAGATCTCGTCGCCTTCGCGCACGCCCGCGTCGTTGCGCACGACGGTCCCGGCGGCCCCCTCGCCCTCCGCGGGCGGCGAATAGCGCACCAGCCGGCCGATCGAGGGCAGGAAGCCGCGGTACGGGTCTTCCGCGTAGATCCGGCTCTCCATGGCCCAGCCGTTGATCTTCAGGTCCTTCTGGGCGAACGGCAGCTTCTCGCCATAGGCCGAGCGGATCATCTGCTCGACCAGGTCGACCCCGGTGATCAGCTCCGTCACCGGATGCTCCACCTGCAGGCGGGTGTTCATCTCCAGGAAGAAGAAGCTGCGGTCCTGCCCGGCCACGAACTCCACCGTGCCGGCGCTGTCGTAGTTGACCGCCTTGGCCAGCGCGACGGCCTGCTCGCCCATCGCCCGGCGGGTCTTCTCGTCCAGCAGCGGGCTCGGCGCTTCCTCCACGACCTTCTGGTTCCGCCGCTGGATCGAGCACTCGCGCTCGAACAGGTGGACCACGTTGCCGTGCTTGTCGCCCAGCACCTGGATCTCGACGTGGCGCGGGCTCTCGATGAACTTCTCGATGAAGATGCGGTCGTCGCCGAAGCTGGCCTTCGCCTCGGCGCGCACGGCCGGGAAGCCCTCCTCGACGTCCTTGCGGCTCCAGGCGACGCGGATGCCCTTCCCGCCCCCGCCGGCCGAGGCCTTGATCATCACCGGATAGCCGATCTCCTCGGCGATCTGGATGGCGTGCTTGGTGTCGCTGATCTCGCCGACGTGGCCCGGTACGGTCGAGACGCCCGCCTTGGCGGCGAACTTCTTCGACTCGATCTTGTCGCCCATGGCCTCGATGGCCTTGGGGTTCGGGCCGATGAAGACGATGCCCTCGGCCGCCAGCCGCCGCGCGAAGCTCGCATTCTCACTGAGGAAGCCGAAGCCCGGGTGGACGGCCTGCGCGCCGGTCTGGCGCACGGCGTCCACGATCTTGTCGGCGACGAGATAGCTCTCGGCCGCCGGGGCCCCGCCGATGAACACGGCCTCGTCGGCCATCTCCACCGCCATCGAGTCGGCGTCGGCCTCGGAATGGACGACCACCGTCTTGATGCCCATGCGGCGGCAGGTCTTGATGATCCGGACGGCGATCTCGCCCCGGTTCGCGATCAGGATCTTCGAAAACATTCCGGCCCTTGAATGACTTCCACCTGGAGGGGCGCGACCTTAGATTGGCGTACATGAGCACGCCAGACGTCTCCCCTTCGGGGTTCTCTCTCTCGCCGCCTGACCCTGAGGAACGCAAGCGCCTGGAGGCGTCGCTGTCCCGCGAAGAGGCCGAGGTCCTGCTGCACCACGGCACCGAGGCGCCGTTCTGCGGCGGCCTGCTCGATCAGAAGGACGACGGCGTCTACTGCTGCCGCCTCTGCGGGCTGCCGCTGTTCCAGCACAGGACGAAGTTCGAGAGCGGCACCGGCTGGCCCTCGTTCTGGGCGCCGATCGACGAGGCCCACGTCAGAGGCGTGCGCGATGCGTCCTGGGGCATGGTCCGCATCGAGACCCGCTGCGCCCGCTGCGATTCGCACCAGGGCCATGTCTTCCCCGACGGCCCGCCGCCCACCCGCCTGCGCTACTGCATCAACTCGGTCAGCCTCGAGTTCGTGCCGGACGGCGAACCCCTGCGCGACCCGCTGGACCGCGGCGACAACGCGCACGTGCAGCCGGCGTAGAAGTCTCCTCTCCCCCGCGCGCCGCAGGCGCGACGAGAGGGAGAGGGCTAGGGAGAGGGCGGTGCGGGCGAAAGGGCTTCGTCGATGGTCCATCAAGGCCCCTCGCAGGTCTTCGGTTCACCGCTGACGTCACCCAGCCGCCCTCTCCCTGCCCTCTCCCTCTCTGTTCGCTACGCTCGCAGGGGGAGAGGAGATGGGCCGCCGAGAGACGGTCGCTAGCCCACGCCGCCGGGGCATTGAACTTCTTCACACAACCACGGCACGCTCAGGCCATGGACGAACCACCGCGCCACGCCCTCTGGAGGTCCGGCCTCTGGGCCTTCCTGGCCGCCGTCGCCATGCTGGGCTGGGTGGCCTGGCGGAACCTGGAGGAGGATACCGGGACCGGCGCCTATTCCACCCTGGACGGCGTCGTCTCCGAGGCCGAGCGCGCCGCCGCCGGCCGCCTGCTCACCGACGCCTATGCGGTGCTGCGCTCGCCGGCGTTCGGCGAGGCGATGCGTGGGTTCGAGCGCGCCTATCCGACCGTCTACGCCCGCGACGCGGCGCAGGACCTCTCGCCCGCCCGCATCGCCGACATCGTCGATCTGAAGCCCTTCGGCTCGCGCTATGCGCCGGCCCAGGTGGACATCGTCGACGAGAGCCCGGCCCTGCTGGCCGCCGCCGGCGAAGGCGGCGTCTCCGGCCGCTACTCCGGGATGGAGGTCAGCCGCCCGGTGCTGGCTGCCTATGCCTCCGGCAACGTCGTGCGCCGCTCCTGCGCGATCAACGTCGCGGCGCACGAGTATGCCCACACCATCTCGCTGACGCCGGTCGGCTTCCATATCGCCTTCACCGACACCAACGCCGAACGGCGCTCGATCGCCAACCGCGTGAACCCCGACAGCCCCGTGGCCAGCTACCTCATCGGCGCGACGGCCCAGTGCGTCTGGCTTTCGAAGCAGGGCCGCATCGGGCGGGAGGAGATCCCGGCCTGCGTCCAGGTCTTCGGCGTCCGCGCCTTCAACTGGGACCGCTGCGGCCAGTTCGCCCCCGGCGAGGCCGTGGCGCCGAAGCCCGGCCTCGCCAGGGAAGCGCCTCCGCTCTGAAGGACCGCGTCTAGAGCGGGTTGCCATCTGATAGAATCAGATGGCAACCCGCTCTAGGTTTTTGTTTTGGCGCGCGTTTATTCCGAAAACCGGTTCCCACTTTTCGGAACGCGCTTTAGCTGTCCTTGCGGGTCGAGGAGGTCTTGCCGTCGGTGACATCCTTCACCTCGGGATTGTCGCCGCGCATGCGGGCCTCGTTCACGCTGTCGCCATAGCCGCGGCCGGCGCTCGTGAAGACGTTGCCGCTCTCGATGCGCAGGTTGTTCTGCACGTGCTTCACGCCGGAGAGGTCCTCGACCACGCGCTCGGCCCGGTGCTTGGCCTCGCGGCTCTCGACCGTGCCCGACAGCGTCACCTCGCCGCCCGACACCGAGACGTTGATGGCCGACGCGTCGATCCAGCTATCGTCGGTCAGGCGCTGGTGGACCTCTTCGCTGATCCGCTCGTCCGAGCGCTGATAGCCCTTCGGCCCCAGCCCGCGCGCGCCGCGATAGGCGTCGTCGTAGCCGCGGCCTTCATCGCGGCCAAGGTCGTTGAACCACGACCTCACCTTCTCGCCGGTGCGCCGGAAGAAGTCGCCGGCCTCGCGGGCCCGGTCCTCGAACTCCTCGCGGCCACGCTCGTAGTCGTAGCCGCCGCGGCCCATTTCGCGCCGCCAGCGCTGGTCGGCCTCACGCGCGCCGAACCGCTGGCCTTCGTCGTAGCCGCGCGGCACGGCGCCGTACTCGTGACCGCCCATGCCGTAGTTCTCGCGGTAGATCGAGGCGCGGCCGTCGTCGCCGTAGTAGCGGCCGCCGCGCCCGTAGTCCTGGCGCGTGTCGTCCTGGCGGCCGAACGGATTGGCGCGATAGCCGGTGTCGTACCCGCCGCGCCGCATCGCCGGCGAGACGCCTTTGTAGTCGCGGTCCTGCCAGTCGCCGCCGCGGCCGCGGCGCCCGTCGCTGCGATAGCCGCCACGGTCGGCGCGGCGGTGGCCCGGGTCGTCCTGCGGCCGGTTGTAGGCAGCGCCGCTCTCACGCTCGCCGAACACGCGGTCCTCGCCGCCGAACGAACGGTCCTCGTCGCCCGGCCAGCGCCGCGGCGCCTCGTCGCCGCGCCAGTCACGCCCGGACCGGTACCCGCGGTCCCGCCACTCGTCGCTCCACCGACCGGTCATCGTCGTTCTCCTTGCTCTTATCGGTTCACGGGCAGCGCCCGCGTTACCCGGCAGAACAAGCGGTGGAGAGCGTGGTTCCGAGGAACAGGCGGCGTGTGGCTGTCGCCACCGCTCCCCCAATGAACGTCATCCCCGGCCTTGTGCCGGGGATCCATGGTTCAGCTTTCCGGACGCTTTGCGGCGGACCGCCCCAGCGGTCCGCACCTCGTCCATGAGACGCCGACAGATGGATCCCCGGCACAAGGCCGGGGATGACGTTCAGGAGTGAAGGGAGAGGAGCGCTCTACAGCGGAATGTTGTCGTGCTTCTTCCAGGGGTTGGTCAGCGTCTTCCCCTTCAGGTTCTTCAGCGCGTTGGCGATCCGCCGCCGCGTCGAGTGGGGCATGATCACATCGTCGATGTAGCCGCGCGAGGCGGCGACGAACGGGTTGGCGAAGCGGGCCTTGTACTCGGCCTCGCGGGCCGCGATCGCGTCCGGGTCGCCGATCTCGGAGCGGAAGATGATCTCCACGGCGCCCTTGCTGCCCATCACCGCGATCTCGGCCGACGGCCAGGCGTAGTTGATATCGCCGCGGATGTGCTTGGAGCTCATCACGTCGTAGGCGCCGCCGTAGGCCTTGCGCGTGATGATGGTGATCTTCGGGACCGTGGCCTCGGCGAAGGCGAACAGCAGCTTCGCGCCGTGGCGGATCAGGCCGCCCTGCTCCTGCTTCGTCCCCGGCATGAAGCCCGGCACGTCCACGAAGGTGATGATCGGGATCTCGAAGCAGTCGCAGAAGCGCACGAACCGCGCGCCCTTCCGCGACGAGTCGATGTCGAGCACGCCGGCCAGCGTCTGCGGCTGGTTCGCCACGATGCCCACCGGCTGGCCGTCGATGCGCGCGAAGCCCACCACGATGTTCTTGGCGAAGTCCGGGCTGATCTCGAAGAAGTCGGCCTCGTCCACGACCTTCAGGATCAGTTCCTTCATGTCGTAGGGCTTGTTGGGGTTCGCCGGCACCAGCGTGTCCAGCGACGCCTCCTGGCGCTCGCGGTCGTCGAAGCTCTCGCGCACCGGCGGCTTCTCGCGGTTCGACAGCGGCAGGAAGTCGATCAGGCGGCGCACCTGGGTCAGCGCCTCCAGGTCGTTCTCGAACGCCCCGTCCGCCACGCCCGACTTCAGCGCATGCACGCGATAGCCGCCCAGGTCCTCGTGGCTGACGTCCTCGTGGGTGACCGTCTTCACCACGTCGGGGCCGGTCACGTACATGTAGGAGGTGTCCTTCACCATGAAGATGAAGTCGGTGATCGCCGGCGAATAGACGTCGCCGCCGGCGCACGGGCCCATGATCACGCTGATCTGCGGGATGACGCCGCTGGCCAGGGTGTTCTCCAGGAAGATGTCGGCATAGCCGCCCAGCGCCGCCACGCCCTCCTGGATCCGCGCCCCGCCCGCGTCGAACAGGCCGATGACGGGGGCGCCGACCTTCATCGCCTGGCGCTGCACCTTCAGGATCTTCTCGGCGTGGGCGCTGGAAAGAGATCCGCCGAAGACCGTGAAATCCTTGGAGAAGACGAAGACGACCCGGCCGTTGATCCGGCCCCAGCCGGTGACCACGCCGTCGCCGGGCACCCGCTGCTTGTCCATGCCGAACTCGGCCACGCGGTGCTCGACGAACATGTCGAACTCCTCGAACGAGCCCTCGTCCAGCAGCAGGTCGATCCGCTCGCGCGCCGTCAGCTTGCCCTTGGCGTGCTGGTTGGCGATCCGCTTCTCGCCGCCGCCCAGGCGGGCTTCGGCGCGGCGCTTCTCGAGCTCTTCCAGGATGTGCTTCACGGGCGCGGTCCTACTTCGCAGAAAGCGCAGGCGTAGTCGGGGCCGATGAGCTAGGCAAGTTCACGCCGCGTGATCCGGGAGAGGCAAGGCATGCTGATCGTGACCGGTTCGGTGACCGCCCGGCCCGACACCTTCGAGGCCCTGCGCGAGGCGGCGCTGGCCCACACCCGCCGCTCGCGCGCCGAGCCCGGCTGCCTGAAGCACAGCGTCCACGTCGACTGCGAAGACCCGCTGACGCTGTTCTTCTACGAGGAGTGGGAGGACCGCGCCGCGCTGGACGCCCACTTCGCCGTGCCGGAGTCGCTGGAGTACATGAAGATCGCCCGCGAACTCGCCGCCTCGGGCAGCAAGATCAGGATCCTGCCGATCGTCCCGCGGGACTGAGCGGCGACCCTTCCAAGGCCCGGAACCACGGCTCCGGCATCGCGGCCCCGCCTCGACTTGCGCCGCGTCCCGCGGCCCCTTGACGCCATCATCGTGGCGGCGAACCCTCGCGCGCGGCGCACATGAGGAGGCCAAGGGGTCCAGGCCGATGGCGGGCAGTCGCAATGGCACATCGCCCTCCGCCATATCGGCGTCGTCGCTGGACGCGAGGTTCCGGCGTCCGCTCATGAGCTATTTCCTGCGCCGGGTGGGCGACCATGCGGAAGCCGAGGACCTCACTCAGCGCGTGTTCATGCGCATGATGAGTATCGGCGATCTTCGCGAGATCGAGCACGTCGAAGGCTATGTCTTCACGGTCGCCGCAAACCTGCTGAAGGACCGTGGACGCGTGGCTGCGCGGGGCGCGCGGGCTCGCACACCGGTCCCGAACCTCGACCTGGCGCATGAAGTCATGTCCGAGTTGGTGGAGGATCGCACTCCGGAGCGAGTCCTGCTCGGACGAGAGACACTCTCGGAGGTGCTGAAGTCGCTCGATGAGCTGGGAGAAAAGACCCGGGACATCTTCATCCTGTTCCGGCTCGAGAACATGAAGCAGCGCGAGATCGCCGAGTTCTATGGCATTGGCCAGAGCACGGTGGAAAAGCACGTGCTGAAGGCCACGCTTTTCCTCGCGCGGAAGTACGGATCGGACTGAGCATGGCGACGGTCGACCACGACCAGGACGATGGGGCGCGCCGGCTCGCGACCGCGTCCGCTTGGCGCGTGGCGCTGGCGGACGGCGACGCCGAGACGTCCGAGGACTTCGAGGCCTGGCTCTCCGCGGACGCACGAAACGCCGACGCCTGGGCGCGGGTGCAGGCCTCGTGGGCGATTTTCGGAGACCATGCGACCGCGCCGGAGATGATGGCCGCCCGCCGTGACGCGCTGGAGCACGCGCGCCGGCGGGGGCAAAGGCGGTTCGCGTGGCCGCGGGGTCGGCTTCAGGCCCTGGCGGCGACGGCTGTGTCGCTGGCGCTCATGATCGCCCTGGCCGGCGCGTACTGGTTCATGACGAAGCCGGACGTCTACCGCACGGCGCTCGGCGAGCGACGGATCGTCGTCCTCGCCGACGGATCGCGGCTGGCGATGGACTCGGCGACGCTCATCGAGGTCCGGTGGCGGCGCGACGCTCGAAAGCTCGACATCCTCCGCGGTCAGGCCAGGTTCGACGTGGCGCGCGACCAGACCCGCCCCTTCTCCGTCCATGCGCGCGACCAGACGGTGATCGCGACGGGCACCAGCTTCAACATCGATCTGCTCGGCCCCAGGGTCCTTGTGACCCTGATCGAAGGCCACGTCGTGGTGGTCGGGGACCAGCCGGGCGGACACCGCCTTCCGGCCGGGCCGAAACCCGCCGGAACCGCAGTCCATCTCGAGCCGGGAGAGCAACTCGTCGCCGGGGCGAGCGGTCCATCGCGCGTCGAGAAGGTCAACCTCGACAAATCCACGGCATGGGAAGCGGGTCAGCTCGTATTCGACAATGAAGCGCTTTCGGCGGTCGCCGCGCGGGTCAGCCACTATACCGACCGGCCGATCGTCGTGGCTGATCCCGTGGCCGCAAATCTGAGGATCAGCGGCGTCTTCAAGTCCGGCGATGCGGCCACCTTCGTCGACACCGTGACCCGCTACCTCCCGGTGGCGGCGTCGGTCGGCGAGGACGGCGCTGTCGAGTTGCGCAGCCGCAACTGACGCAAAAGTTCCGCCGCGGCGGAGGATTTTCGTTTCGGCGTCGTCTTCCTCTCCAACGGTCCCTCGAGCGGGCCTGGGTTTGGGGGGAATGATGACGACCTCATGGATGTCGCGGCGAATCCGCCAGAGCGCCTCGACCGCGACGGGCGCCTTCTGCCTGGCGGTGTTGGCGACGCCAGCGCACGCCCAGTCGCCCGCCCACGATTTCGACATTCCGCGAGAGAGTCTCTCGAAGGCGCTTCGGGACTACGGGCAGGCGTCCGGGCGTCAGCTCATCTTCACCGAGAACCTAGTGGCGCAAAGGACGGCGCCCGCGGTGAAGGGCCGGCTTGCCGCCGACGATGCGCTCCGGCTCCTGCTCAGGGACTCGGGGCTGACCTTCCAGCAGACCCGCGCTGGCGCCGTGATGATCGTGCGGGTCCCAGCCGGCCCGGAGCCGGCGGGGGCCGCCGAACCCCCCGCTGAAGCTTCGGTGGATGTTGGTGAGCTGGTGGTCACCGCCCGCAAGCGCGAGGAGCGACTGCGGGACATTCCGACGGCCGCGACGGCGCTCGGCGCCGAACAGCTACGGGACATCGGGGGCGTCGCCAACACCCAGAGCCTGCTGGCCAATGTCCCGGGCGTGAACTTCGCCAACACCAGCAACGCCGTCACGTCGGAGGTCTCCATCCGGGGCTCCGGCACCAGCCGGGCCACGGCGGCCGAGTCCGGCGTCGGCCTCTACCGCAATGGCGTGTACCTCGGCGGGGGCTACCAGGGTGGCCGCACCTTCGCCAAGTCAGACTTCTTCGATGTCCAGGGCATCGAGGTCCTGCGGGGCGTCCAGGGCGCGCTGAACGGCCGCAATTCCGTTGGCGGCTCCGTGAACATCGTTTCCGCGCGTCCCGCGCATGACCGCGAGACGGGCTTCGTCTCGGCGGAGATCGGGGACCACAAGCGGTGGGAAGGCGCGCTGGTCATCAACCAGCCGCTCACCGACACCCTGGCGCTCAGGGTCGGCGTGAGCGAGATGCGGCAGACCGAGGGCTACTTCTACGCGCCCGCCAGGGGAGAATATTTCGATGCCGAAAGTAGCGACATATATCGCGTCCAGCTCGGCTATGAACGCGGGCCGGCCTCGGCCAACATTCTCGTCGAGCACGGCGCCGACCTGCTTCCAGGGCTGAGGTTTTCCTTCCACAGCCGTCCAGGCCAGAGCCCGATATATCCAAAGGGCGCTTTCGACGACAAGTATGACATCTCATGGAACGCTCCCTTCTCGGCGAAGATGCGGACCAATTACTTCGAATTCGTAGGCGGCTACGATCTCGGGGGCGCGACCGTCACCATGACGAGCTCGTTGCGCGAGCGGCACTCCCAGAACGCGTTCGACGCCGACGCCAAGTCGCCTCAGTTCGCGGCCCAGGCGGTGGCGCAAGGCCTCGCGGCGAGCCTTGCAGCGCAAGGCGACGTCAACCTCGAGGGCCTCGCCCTGGACTTCTCGCGGATCATGTTCAGCGACATCCACATCGCGGGCGCCAAGGCCGGCCGCTGGACATGGCTCGCCGGCGCGGAAATCTACGATCTGAACGACACCGCGAAGATCATCCTCACCAAGACGCCCATGGGGACGACCCAGGCGTCTCTGTCGCGCGGGACCGTGCAGGCCTTCCGCATCGACTTCACGTCATGGGCTGCCTACGCATCTGTCGGATATGATGTCTCCGAGGCGCTGAACCTGATCGCCGAGGGTCGCTACACCCACGACGACAAGGGCATCGATTCCGCCCAATTCGACTTCGGCACCGGTCTTCCGTCCGGGGTCGGCTTCACGTTCAGGGACGGAAAGAAGTCCGGGAACATCTCCTACACCGTCACGGCCTCCTACAAGGTCCGCGATTGGCTGGCCTACGCCAAGGTCGGCACGGCCTACCGCGCGGGCGGCTTCAACCTGGGGCTGGGCGATCCGCGCGCACCCGTGCAGCTTCCGGCGGTCTTCTCCGACGAGGTGACGACCTCCTATGAGATCGGCGCGAAGGGCAATCTTCACCGCCAGGTCTTCATCAACGCCGCCGCCTACTGGGCCGAGGTCGACGATCTCCTCGTCCAGACCAGCAACGGCTGCTTCGTCGGAAGCCCGGTTTGCCCCGTGCAGCAGACGCTCTTCGTCTACAACGCCGGCAAGGCCGAGCTGTCGGGAATCGAGATCGAGGCCACGGGCAGGGCGAACATCGCCGGCGGCGTGGCGCGCCTCACCGCCGGGGTCTCGCGGCAGTGGGGCAAGGTCGTCTCGGGCCCTGACAAGGGGAAGAAGGGGCCCCAGCGGCCCGACTGGACGGCGACCTTCAACCTGAACTACCGGCGGCCGGTTTCCGCCACCCTGACCGGCTTCATCAACCTCAAAGGCGCCCTCCGCAAGGGCGGGGTGCAGGAGATAGCCCAGACGCCTCCCCTGGAGGACTTCGAGATCTATGACCTGCGCACTGGCGTGCGGACGGACAACTGGGAGGCCGCGATCTACGTGAACAACTTCGCCAACGAGAGCTACATCGTGTTCCAGGCCGCGACCTCGCGCCGATGGAACGCGCCGCAGAGCTACGGTGCGCAGGTGACCTACCGATGGTAGCCGCCAACATCGCCAAGCCGCCGCCGAAGCGCGAACAGGGAAAGCAGGCCTTGCCACGGCGCTGGGCCGGATACCTGCTTTCCGCCACGGTCGTGATGAGCGCCGCGCCCCCGGTCCGGGCGGCTGCGCCCCCGCCACCAGCCGCGCCGGCAGAGAACACGGCTGTGAGCCCTTCGCTACGAGAGCTCGCAGTTCTCAGGGCGCGGCCCTTCGAACGCATGGACACCGACGGGAACGGAGAACTCAGCGACGTCGAGTTGCCGCTCCAGCTTATTTCGTCCTTCTCACGGGCGGATGCGAACCATTCCGGCGGCATCGACAGGACGGAATTGGACGCGGAGTTCAAGCGTCTCGAAGCGCGATTGACCCGCGGACCTGCGCTGGATCCCGACAAGCCGCCCAGGACCTGGGCGGAGGTCGACAGGGCGCTGGACCGGCTGGTGGCCCATCACGAGCTGGAGGGCGCCGCCCTGCTGGTGGGGCGAGGCGAGAAGATCATCTTCGAGGGCTATGCGGGCTCATACAATGCGGACTCCCTCGTCAACATGGCCTCGGCCAGCAAATGGCCGGGCGGCGCGGCGATCGCGGCGGCCGTGGCGGAAGGCAAGCTCGACCCCGACGCCCCGCTGTCGAGCTGGCGACCCGGGCTGATCGGCACGCCGAAGGCCAACCTGACCCTCACGCAACTGATGTCGTTCACCGCCGGCGCAGCGGCGATCGGCGATGGCACGCCGGACATCGCCCTCGATCCGCGGATCGACATCCAGGAGGCCGCCGACCGCCTGCTCCAGTTCGACCTCGTGGCGCCGCCGGGCACGGAGTTCGCCTATGGCGGATGGACGCAGCAGGTGGGGGCAGCCTGGGCCGTGGCGGCGACGGGCGAGCCCTTCGTCAAGCTCTGGAACCGCACCGTGGGCGGCCCGGCGCGCATGACCTCGAGCCACTTCGGCCATCCCCAGAAGAGCCGGGACGGTCTGGATTTGCCCAACCCGAACCTGCAGTCGGGACTGTGGACGACGCCGCGCGACTACGCCCGGTTCCTGATGATGATGTCGACGGGGGGCAAGGTCGGCGGCAAGCAGGTCTATCCCGCCGCCGCCATCAAGCTGATCGAAACCGACCATGCCGCCGGCCTGCCGCATCGCTGGCGCAGTGCGGGTGCAGAAGCCGGACGCTCCTACGGCTTTGCGGCCTGGTGCGAGACGACGAGGCCGGACGGGTCGTGCGCGGCCGTCAGTTCCGGCGGCGCATGGGGCACGCTGCCCTGGATCGACCGCGAGAAGGACCTGTGGGGTCTGTTCTTCGTGTTCGATCGCGGACCGCGCCTGCGAGAAGACCTCTCCGTGCTGCGCAAGGCGGCGGAGGCGATCGTCGTCAACAAGGGGGATTGAGGGGCGGCCTCGGCCACGTGGGACCGCCGCTCGCTCGATCCTGGCTCAGCAGCCGAAAAGCAAGCCTGGGTCCCCGCATGCGCGGGGATGACCGGGGTGAGGGCGCGCCGCCGCGGACCTGGGCTCAGGCTTCCAGCCCCCGGAACCACCGCTCCAGCATCGCGGCCTCGCCGGTCAGCCGCGCGGTGCGCTCGGCCGCTTCGTCGTCGACGCCCCACTTCTCTTCCTGGAACGCCTCGTCCAGGCGCGAGAGCTCGAACGCGCCCTCGCCGCTGGTCCAGCCGCGCAGCAGCGCGATCGCCAGCACGGCCGAGCCGAACAACGCCGCGCCGAACGCGAGTCCGGCGAGCTGGAAGTCGTTCAGGCCGAGCGCGATCTCGCGGACGCGCGCCAGGGTTTCGGGCGGCTGGGCCTGGTGCAGGATCCCCTCGCACCGCTCGAACCCGAGCCCGTCCTCGGCCTCGGCCCGCGCCAGGATCGGCCCCCACGCCGCCTCCTGCCGCCGCACCAGCTCCACCGGGCTCTCGGCGAAGTAGCAGAGCAGGTCCGAGCCGGCGTACTGCGCCACCTGGTCGGCCACGCCCTCGCGGGTGGCGCCGATCGTCTCGATGGCGGTGTTGGCGAGCCGCGTGGCGTGCATCGTCGCCATCTCGATGACGTCGGTCTGGGCGGCCCATTCCCCGGCGATCTGCTCGGCCGCCGCGCGGGTGGGGAGCACCAGCCGCTCGGCCTTGGGCGTGCGCAGGCTGCGGCCGTCCAGCAGCACGCCGAACCCGTCGCCGGCCTCGGTGACGGCCACGGCCTTGTAGAACCGCCGCGGCTTCTCGGCCGGCTCGTGGAAGCCCTTGCGCAGATCCAAGCCACTTTCTCCCGACGGAATTCGGCCACGGCGGCGTGCAATGGGCGTAAAACCCATCCGTCGCAAGGGAGGATCGGCTTGGCCGGCAACCCACGTGAGCTCGACGCCGCGATCGCCGTCACCCGCTTCGGCCTGGGCGCCAAGGCCGGCGAGATCGCCGCCGCCTCGGGCGATCCGCGCGGCTGGCTGAAGGCCCAGATCCGCGCCGAAGGCGCCGAGGCCTTCGCGACCGGGGGCGAGACCGCCGCCCAGCGCTTCGCCGAATACCGCGAGTTCCGCCGCGAGCGGCTGATGGCCCGCCGGGCCGGCGCGGCGAAAGGAGGCGACGCCAAGGGCTCCGGCGAGGACCCCGTCGAGACGACCCGCCGGTTCATCCGCCAGGACGCCGGCCAGGACGTGCTCGCCCGCACCCGCCTCGCCGCCACCACCGACGCCGCCTTCCGCGAGCGCTGGGCGCTCTTCTGGGCCAACCACTTCACCGTCTCGGCCATCAAGGCCCAGACCGCGACCCTCGTCGGCCCCTACGAGAACGAGGCCGTCCGCCCGCACGTCTTCGGCCGCTTCGCCGACCTGCTGGGCGCGGTCGAGACCCACCCGGCCATGCTGCTCTACCTCGACCAGGCCCAGTCGATCGGGCCGAACAGCCGCGCCGCCCAGCTCGCCGGCCGCCGCGCCGGACCGCAGGCCGACGGCGCCCCGCCCCGTCCCGCCGGCCTGAACGAGAACCTCGCCCGCGAGATCCTGGAGCTGCACACCGTCGGCGTCGACGGCGGCTACGCCCAGGCCGACGTCACCGAGTTCGCCCGCGCGCTGACCGGCCTCAGCCTCGCCCGCCCGAACGAGCCGCAGGCCGAGCTCGTCGTCTTCCGCCAGCCCGCGCACGAGCCCGGCGCGCGCACGGTGATGGGCAAGCGCTACGCCGCGGGCGGCAAGGAGCAGGCGGGCGCGATCCTCGCCGACCTGGCCGCCGCGCCCCAGACCGCCCGCTTCGTCTGCACGAAGATCGCCCGCCACTTCGTCGCCGACGACCCGCCGCCCGCCCTCGTCGCACGGCTGGAGAAGGCCTGGCTGGCCTCGGGCGGCGACCTCGCCCGCGTGGCGGAAGCCCTGGTCGACGCCCCGGAGGCCTGGGCGCCGCAGCCGGCCAAGTTCAAGACGCCCTACGAGTTCGTCGTCTCCAGCTACCGCGCCACCGGCGGCGCGCCGCAGGGGCCGCGCTTCGGCCCGCAGGTGAACCAGGCGCTGGGCGGCCTGGGCCAGCGCCCGTTCGGCGCGCCCTCGCCCAAGGGCTGGCCCGACGAGGCCGCCCCCTGGGCCGCCTCCGACGCGCTCGTGAAGCGCATGCAGTTCGCGCAGGGGCTCGCCGCCGCCGTCGGGCCGAACGTGCAGGACCCCAATGCGCTGGCCGCCGCCACCCTCGGCGCGCGCCTTTCGCCCGCCGCCGCCACCGCCATCCGCCGCGCCGAGTCGCGGCCCGAGGCGGTGGCCCTCCTCCTCATGACGCCGGAGTTCCAGCGCCGATGACCGCGTTCAGCCTGAACCGCCGCGCCTTCGCCGCCGGCCTCGCGCTCCCCTTCCTGGCCCGCGTCGCCGAGGCCGCCACGCCGGCGAACCGGAAGTTCGTCGTCGTCATCTGCCGCGGCGGGATGGACGGCCTCTCGGTCGCGCCGCCGGTCGGCGATCCCGACTACCGAGCGCTGCGCGGCGCGCTGGCCATGGGCGACGAGGCCCTGAAGCTGGACGGGACCTTCGCGCTGCACCCGCAGCTCACCGCCATCCACGCGCTGGCCAGGGCGGGCCAGGCCCGCATCGCGCCGGCCGTCGCCAGCCCCGATCGCGCCCGCTCGCACTTCGAGGCGCAGGACGTGCTGGAGACCGGCGCCGGCGGCGTCTACACCACCAGCTCGGGCTGGCTGAACCGCACGGTCGGCGCCCTTTCCGCGGCCGGCAAGGTCGAGGCGATCTCGGTGGGCGCCACCGCGCCTCTGATCCTGCGCGGCCCGGCCCAGGCGGGCTCGTGGTCGCCCGGCCGCGCCGTGGACACCGCCGCGCGCCTGCCCACCCTGCTGCAGGACCTCTACCGCGACGACCCCCTGCTGGGCCCCGCCCTGGCGCGCGGCCTCGCCACCGAGACTCTGGCGCAGGAGACCGGCGCCAGCGGCGGCCCGCAGATGGCGGGCATGCGCGCCGCGGCGGCCCCGGGCCGCGAGGCGTCGCGCAGCATGGGCGAGGCGCTGGCCGGCTTCCTGAAGGCGCCCGGCGGCCCGCAACTGGCGGCCGTCTCGGTGGACGGCTTCGACTCCCACGCCAACCAGGCCGGCCTGCTCAACAACCGCCTGGCCGCCCTCGACGCCCTGGTGGACGGCCTGCACACCGGCCTCGGTCCGATGTGGAAGGACACGGTGGTCCTGGCGGTCACCGAGTTCGGCCGCACCGCCCGCGTCAACGGCACCGGCGGCACCGACCATGGCACCGGCTCGACGGCCCTCGTCCTCGGCGGCGCGCTGAAGCCCGGCGGCATCGTCGGCGACTGGCCGACGCTGCGCCAGCAGGCCCTGTTCGAGAACCGCGACGTCTATCCCGCCCTCGACCTGCGCAGCCTGGAGAAGGGCCTGCTGGCCGACCACCTGGGCCTGGACCGCCGCGCCCTCGACACCACCGTCTTCCCCGACAGCGCCGCCGTGCGGCCGCTGCTGGGCCTGGTGTAAGCGGCGCGCTCACTCGCCTTCCGACGCCGAGTGCGCCGCAGGCGCCATTTGAACCACCAAGCCCACCAAGGGCGCCAAGGTCGACGCAGACCCCTTGGTGGGCTTGGTGGGCTTGGTGTCGAATGGACGGCGCTCCGCGCCCCCACGAAGCGGGAGGAAGATCAGGCCGGAACCGCGTCGAAGGCGATCGTCAGGCGGCGTTCGTCGGTCGTGAAGGGCACGGTGCCGTGCCACATGTACGACGGGAACAGCACCAGCCGGCCGGGCTTCGGCCGCACATGGTGCTCGGCGGGCAGCACGGGCACGGTCTTGAAGGGCGGCTGGCCGAAGCGGATCCAGCCCTGCTTCTCGGCGCTGTCGAGCGCGCTGTCCGGCGTCTCCACGTAGAAGGCCGAGCTGAGCCAGCCCTCGGGGTGGAAGTGGTCCATGTGGAAGCCGCCGGGCCGCAGGCGCACCGACCAGGCGCCCTCGATCCGGTAGTCGCCGGTGCGGCGGCGGCGCACCGGGTCGGTCCCCTCGCCCATCCTGGCGATGTGTTGGCGGATCGGCGCGTCGATCGCCTTGAAGAACGCCTGGATCGCCGGCTCGTCCGAGCCCGTCAGGCGATAGGTCGTCTGGCTCCCGTGGCGCAGCGACTGGGCCGACGGGTGCTCGTTGTAGAGGTGGATGCGGTCCAGGGCGGCGGTCAGCTCGGCGAGATAGGCGTCCAGGCTCGCGTAGCCCGCGGGCGGCGCGATGTCGTAGACGCCGACCATGGCGTCGTAGTCGTAGAGCTCGCTGTAGAGCGGGTCGCCCACCGCACGGGCGGCCGTGGCGGCCCAGCCCCACAGCGACTGGTCCTCGGGCGCGATCTCCAGGCCCTTGCGCGCCTTGGCCAGCGCCAGGTCGGGCTTGCCCAGCGCCAGGTAGACGATGGCGAGCTGGTTCAGCACGCCCGGGCCGTCGGGAAACAGCGTCTCGGCGGCGAGCGCGCGGGCCTCGGCCTCGGCGAGGCGGCCGCGTTCCAGGGCCGCCTGGGCGGCGGCCATCTGGATCGCCGGGTCGTCGGGCATCCGGTCGGCGGCCAGCGCCAGCAGGTCCGCGCCCTTCTCCGGCTCGCCCGCCGCCGCGTAGAGCTTGGCCTTGGCGAGCAGCAGCGGCGCGGGCGGGCCGCCCGCATGCGCCGCGCGGTCCAGCACCGCCTGGGCCGACGCCAGGTCGCCACGGCGCATCCAGATCACGTCGGCGTACTCGGCGGCGGTCTCGATGCGGGCCGGCGCCCGCTTCAGCGTCTCCTGGTAGGCCTGTTCCGCCCGGTCGAGGTCGCCCGCCGCCGCCTGGGCGCGCGCCATCACGCCCCAGCTCAGCGCCCCGTCGATCCCGCGCAGGAACGCCTCGCCCATCGCCTTCACGGCCTCGCGGCCGCGGCCGAGGTCGCCCAGGGTGGCGGCGAGGTTGTGCCAGGCCACGCCGCTGTTGGCGAAGCGCGCCACCGCGCGCATGTCGAAGCCCAGCGCTTCCTCGCGCCGGCCGGCGCCCTTGAGCGCCGTCGAATGCATGGCCAGCGCCCGGTGCGGCGCGTCGGCGCGCTCGGCCAGCGGGCCGGTGATCGCCAGCGCCTCGTCCAGCCGTCCGGCGTCGAGGTGGGCCTTGGCCTGGTCCAGCGGATCGGTCGTCAACGTCGCCTCTTGAAGGGTTCGGGGTCGGCCTCGTGCTCGTCGAAGCCGAAGCGTTCGAAGCCGGCGGCCAGCTCGGGGCTGATCGGGGCCTCCAGCATGAGCGTCCCGCGCGACGGATGCGGCAGGACCAGGCGCCGCGCGTGCAGTTGCAGCCTCAGCCCCTCGGACAGCTCCGCCGAGGCCTCGCTGTTGTACTTGGGGTCGCCCAGGATCGGGTGGCCCATGGCCAGCATGTGGGCGCGGAGCTGGTGCGTGCGCCCGGTGTGCGGCCAGAGCGCCATCCAGGCGGCGCGCGGGCCGGCCCGCGCCAGGGTGACGAACTCGGTCTCGGCCTGCTCGGCGCGCTCGTCCTTCGGGTCGGCGGGGACCATCATCTCGCGGTCGCCGACGCCCTTCTTGGCCAGCGGCAGGTCCAGCACGCCGTCGCCCGGCTTCGGGAAGCCCGCGACGATAGCCCAGTAGATCTTCTCCGCGCGGCGCCGCGCGAAGGCGCCGGCCAGCTTCGCCGCCGCGCCCGGCGTCTTGCCCAGCACCAGCACGCCCGAGGTGTCGCGGTCCAGCCGGTGGACCAGCCGCGGCCGCTCCAGCCCCTCGCCCCAGGCCGAGAGCAGCCGGTCGACGTGCTTGCTGGTCTTCGTGCCGCCCTGCACCGCCAGGCCCGAGGGCTTGTTCAGGGCCAGGACCTCCTCGTCCTCGTAGATCACCAGGCTCTTGGCATAGGCGATGTCGCGGGGCGCCAGCCTGCCCTTCTCCTCGGGCCGCGGCGCGTCGGGCAGCGGCGGCACGCGCACCTGCGATCCGGCCGAGAGCCGCGTGTCCGGCCTGGCCCGCGCGCCGTCGACGCGGATCTGGCCCGAGCGGGCCAGCTTCTGGATCTGGATGTGGTTCAGGTGCGGCCAGCGGCGCTTGAACCAGCGGTCCAGGCGCACGCCCTCCTCGCCCTTGTCCACGTAGAGGGTGCGGACCTCCCTCACGCCAGCAGCTTGCGCATGAGCAGGAGGCCGAGGAAAAGCGCGCTCACGGACAAGACCACCGAGCCCAGGCTGTAGACGAAGGCCGAAGCCCACTCCCGCCGCTCGATCATCAGCGCCACCTCCAGCGAGTAGGCGGAGAAGGTGGTGAAGCCGCCGAGCACGCCCACGCCCAGCAACAGCCGCCAGCGCTCCTGGTCCGCGCCGCCGCGCAGGGCGAGCACCCCGGCCAGCACACCCATCGCGAAGCCGCCGAGGACGTTGGCCATCAGAGTTCCGTAAGGCCAGCCGGAGCCGAGCGACCGGAACGCCTGGACGCCCAGGAGATAGCGGAGCGTCGCGCCAAACGCGCCGCCCACTGCCACAAGGAGGAGATTCGACATCCTGCGCTTATGCTCCGGCAAGACTTCGTTTGCCACCTTCGGCGATGGTGACGGCCATGAGCGCCGCCCTCCCCGGCATGACCCTGACGCGCATCGCCGCCGCCGACGCCACGGCGCTGCTCGAACGGCTGTCGGGCTCGGACCGGCTGGAGCGGGGCGCGGTTTTCGTCCTCAGCGTCGAGGCGATCCGCGATCTTTCCGGCGAGCGCTGGGCGCGCAAGCGCGACGACGTCTGGGGCTACCTGGGCCGCAAGCTGAACGAATACCTGAGCTACCAGGACGTCCATCAGCGCATCAACGACACCGACGTGCTGGTCGCCATGACCACCGAGGACGGCATCGCCGCCCAGGCGGTCGGCATGAAGGTGCTGGAGGAGGTGCTGGAGTTCTTCCTGGGCGCGGCCGAGCGCAAGGACATCCGCATCAAGGCCGTCAGCCGCATCGACGGCGAGGAACTGGTCTGCGCCGACCTCGACCCCGAGATCATCGCCGTGGCCCGCGAGAAGGAGGCGGCCCACCCCTACCAGCGCCAGGTCAGCCCCGAGGCCGAGAAGGCGCGCAACCCCGTCAGCTTCGTCGCCCACAACGGCCAGCGCCTGGAAGTCGCCTTCGCCCTGGAGCACATCGTGAACCTGCGCCACGGCGTCACCGCCGTGCTGCGCGTCGAGCCCACCGTCGCCTTCGTCGCCACCGGCGAGACGATCCAGGCCCGGAAGTTCCGCAAGCTCTCCGACGAGGACATGATCGCCATCGACCGGGCGAGCCTGGCCTTCGCCGCGCTCTTCACGCCCAAGGACGCCCGCACCCAGCCGCCGGTGATCGTCCCCTGCTCGTTCCGCACCATGGGCGTGCGCAAGGGCCGCGACCTGCTCCTCAACATCGAGGGCCTGACCCCCGAGCGCGTGCGGCAGGGCGTCATGCTGGAGTTCGTGGACATCGACCGCGGCGCCCCGAACGGCCGCGTCGTCGAGGTGGTCAGCCTCGTGGCGCGCCTGACCCGCGGCGTGGTGGCCCGCCTGCAGCCCGGCGCCAACGCGCTGGAGCCGATCGCCGGGGCGCGATTCAACGGCCTGACGGTGGACTTCGCCGACCTCGGCCTGCCCGACACGCGCCTGGGCGCCGTCCTGCGGGCGATGGCGCACCAGATCCGCGGCAAGGCGCCGGCCCTGATCGCCCAGGGCCTCGCCGAGCGCCTGCACTACGAGATGGCCGACGACGCGGGCTTCACCCACGCCGGCCTGCGCGCCGCCCCCAACACCGTGAGCCAGCGCCAGGTGGCTTAGAGCGGGCGAAGCCCGTCCGATTCGAACCACGAACGAACACGAAGACCCACGAACGCGTCTGTGGGGCTGAAGCGTCCGTTCTGCGAGGCTTCAGGGAGGGCCGCGGATCGCGCCGTTGGCACGGCGCGTTCGTGGGCCTTCGTGTGGGTTCGTGGTTCCGTCCCTTCCCTGAACGTCATGGCCGGGCCTGTCCCAGCTGGATGGCCGGCACAAGGCCGGCCATGACGTTCGGGGGAGAGAGGAGGAGAGCCGCGCCGGTCGCCTAGGTGCGCGGGCCGATGCTCTGGCGGATGCCGCGGGCGTCGTAGGTGTCGGCGCCGCGCGGGCGCTCGCCCCGGCCCATCAGCACCTCGATGGTGCTGGAGACCGCCGGGCCGCCGCCCAGGCTCATGCTGGACGTGCCCACGCCCACGCCGACGCCCGTGTGGCGCCCGATGCTGGCCCCGCCGAAGCCGAAGCTGACCCGCGGGCCGTTGTCGGGCCGGCCCTCCATGAAGCGGTCCGAGACGCGGAACCAGTCGTAGCCCTCGCTCAGCGCCAGGTCGGCGGCGCGCAGCAGCGCATAGTCCGACACCTGCTCGGGCGGCGCGCCCGGCCCGCCGCGGAAGGTGATGCGGTAGCGGCCGGGCTCGATCCGGTACTCGCTGTAGCCGACCGCGTCGCGCGCGCCGGGCGGCGCGGGTCGATAGGTCGTGGGCACGGTCTCGCAGGCGCCCAGCGCGGCGGCGGCGAGGCTGATCAGGACAAGGCGCTTCATGGTCAGGGCGTCCCAAACGGAAATATAAGTCCCTTCCGACGCTTATACGCGACAACGGGCAAGATGGCCCCCCGTTCCGCTCAGCCGAGGTCAAGGGCGGCGGCCAGCGCCGCCATGTCGGCCGGGCGAGGCGCCTCGACGCGCTTGCGCCCCCCCGCCGGATGCGGGAACGTCAGCGCGGCGGCGTGCAGCATCAGCCGCGGCACGGCGTGGCCGCCCACCACCAGCGCGCCGCCGTAGCGCGGATCCCCGGCGATCGGGCGGCCGACGGCGGCCATGTGGACGCGGAGCTGGTGCATGCGCCCCGTCTCCGGATCGAGCTCGACCAGCGCCGCGCCCGGCCCGACGCCCAGCGTCCGGTACCGCGAGGCCGCCGTCTCCGCGTCCGGGTGGCCCGGCTCGCAGACGCGCATGTAGGCCTCGCGCCCCTCCTCCACGCGCCGCAGCGGCAGGTCGATCCGCCCGCCCCTGGGCTCAGGTGCGCCGGGGGTGACGATCGCGTGGTAGGTCTTGGAGAACTTCCGCGCCATCAAGGCCTTGCCGAGGAAACCTGCGGCCGGCCTGGTCTTGGCCGTGAGGATGACGCCCGAGGTGTCGCGGTCCAGCCGGTGGATCAGCCGCGGCCGCGCCTTCCCCGGCCTGGCGAACGCCCAGAGCAGTTCGTCCAGCGTATGGACCTGCCCGCGCCCGCCCTGGCTCGACAGCCCCGCCGGCTTGGCCAGCGCCAGCACCTCGGCGTCCTCGTAGAGCACGAGGCCGCGCACGAACGCGGCCTCCTCGGCGCTGAGCTCTATCGGGACAGGCGGCTTCACAGGCCCTCCTCTAGCGGAGGACGCCCCGCTTCGTCATCGCCCACGAAAGCCAGATGAAGACCCCGCAGATCACGACGATCACGACCGGGAAGACCGGTCCGCCCATCGCCTCGGCGGCGCCGGGCGTGGCCAGGGTGTGCGCGCAGTTGCCGATGGCGCCCAGCATCGAGACGGCGAAGGCGTGGAACGCCCAGCGCGAGCGCAGCAGCAGGAGCACCGCCCCCAGCGCCGAACCCCAGACCCCGACCGCCCAGACCCCGTGCATCCAGGCCGGATAGGTCGCCATGAACGCGATCTGGGCGTCGGTCATGCCCGACGCGCGGTAGTACGCCTCGCCCTGCACGTGGCTCATGGTGTAGTCGAACGCGCCGAAGCCGTTCCACAGCAGCCCCACCGCCGCCACGAGCCAGAACCACCACGGCGCCTTCACGGCCGCCGCCGTCTCGACCGTCGTCATCGTCGTCCCTCACCGAGGATGTCTCCGGGCGAGCCTAGGCCGCGGCGGCCCGGCGAACAACGTCCGACGAAATCAACCGTCCTTGCCGCGGCGCAGCGCCGCCCAGCGTTCGAGCCGCTCCTTGACCCGCGCCTCGTTCCCCTCGCCGCGGGGCTTGTAGAACTGGCGGCGCGGCATCTCGTCGGGGAAGTAGTCCTGGCCGGAGAAGCCCTCGGGCGCGTCGTGGTCGTACTGATAGCCCTTGCCGTAGCCCAGGTCCTTCATGAGCTTCGTCGGCGCGTTGCGGATGTGGGCCGGCGGCATCAGCGAGCCGGTCTCCTTCGCCGCCTTCATCGCGGCGCTGTAGGCCATGTAGACCGCGTTGGACTTCGGCGCGCACGCCAGGTGGACGGTGAGCTGCGCGAGCGCGATCTCGCCCTCGGGGCTGCCCAGGAAGTCGTAGGTGTCCTTGGCGGCGTTGGCGAGGATGAGCGCCGTCGGGTCGGCCTCGCCGATGTCCTCCGCCGCCGCGCGGATCAGGCGGCGCGCCACGAACAGCGGGTCCTCGCCGCCGGCCAGCATGCGCGCCAGCCAGTAGAGCGCCGCGTCCGGGTCCGAGCCGCGGATCGACTTATGCAGCGCCGAGATGAGGTTGTAGTGCTCCTCGCGGTCCTTGTCGTAGGCGGGGCTGCGCTTCTGCAGGATCTGGCCCAGCGCCTTGGTGTCCAGCGGCTTCGCCGAGCCGATGTTGAACAGCGTCTCGGCCAGGGTCAGCAGGTAGCGCCCGTCGCCGTCGGCCATGGCCATCAGCGCGGCCCGCGCCTCCGGCTCCAGCGGCAGCGCCCGGCCCTCATGCGCCTCGGCCTTGCCGAGCAGCGCCTCCAGCGCCTCGCCGTCCAGGCGCTTCAGCACATAGACCTGGCTGCGCGACAGCAGCGCCCCGTTCAGCTCGAAGCTCGGGTTCTCGGTCGTGGCGCCGACGAGGGTGACGATCCCCTCCTCGACGAACGGCAGGAAGCCGTCCTGCTGGGCGCGGTTGAAGCGGTGGATCTCGTCCACGAACAGCAGCGTCGCCTGGCCGGCCGAACGGCGCACGCGCGCCTGCTCGAACGCCTTCTTCAGGTCGGCCACGCCGGAGAACACCGCCGAAAGCTGCTGGAACTCGTAGCCGGCCTCCTTGGCCAGCAGGCGCGCGATGGTGGTCTTGCCGGTGCCGGGCGGCCCCCAGAGGATCATCGACGACAGCCTGCGCGCCTCGGCCATCCGCCGGATCGGCCCCTCCGGGCCCAGCAGGTGGTCCTGGCCCACCACCTCGTCGAGCTTCTGCGGCCGCAGGCGGTCGGCCAGCGGCGACGGCTGCGACGGGGTCAGGCCCGCGGCTTCGAAGAGGTCGGCCATGCCGCGGGCTTACCAGATGCCGCTCAGCTCCGGAACGTGCCCGTGATCGTCTGCCCGTTCCGCTCCAGCGTGATGCGCCAGACGGGCGAGGCCTGCGACAGCGCCGCGGCGAGGTCCCGCACCGCGCCGATCTTCTGGCCGTTCACCTCGCGCACGATGTCGCCGGGCCTGAGGCCCGCGCCGCGGGCCAGGCCGCCGCCGATCCCCGTGACCAGCACGCCCGGGCCGGTGAAGGCGTCGATGCCGAGCTCGGTGGCCACGGCGGGGCTCAGGTTCACCACCGTGGCGCTGTCGAACGGGTTGCGGCCGCTCAGGGTGCGCTCGTCGCGGGCGGGCGTGGCCGGCGGCGGCTCGGCGCGCAGGGTCAGGGTCTCGTCCTTGCCGTTGGCGCGGCGGACCAGCAGCGGGATGGAGTCGCCCGGCTTGTGGGTGTTGATCAGGTAGCTCAGCGCCGGCGCGTCGACGATCCGCTGGCCGTCGGCCTGCAGCACCACGTCGCCCTGGCGCAGGCCCGCGCGCGACGCCGCGCCGCCGGGCCAGAGGTCGGCCACCATCGCGCCCTGCGGCAGGGCCAGGCCCAGGCTCCGGGCCATCTCGGAGTTCACGCTCTGGGTCCGCGCGCCGAACCAGGGCCGCACCACCCGCTGGCCGCCGCCGACTGCGGTGTCGACCACGCGCCGCACCACCGCCGCCGGGATCGCGAAGCCCACGCCCGACGAGGTGCCGGAGCGCGAGAGGATGAAGCTGTTCACCCCGATCAGCTCGCCGTCCATGTCGACCAGCGCGCCGCCGGAGTTGCCCGGGTTGATGGCCGCGTCGGTCTGGATGTAGGCGCTGCCGGCCTCGCCGGACGGGTCGGTGGTGCGGTTGAGCGCCGAGACGATGCCGTTCGTGACGGTCTGGCCGACGCCGAAGGGGTCGCCGATGGCCAGTACCAGGTCGCCCACCTGGGTGTCGGCAGTCTCGTTCAGTTGCAGGGTCGGCAGGCGCTCGGTCCCCACGTCGATCTTCAGGATCGCCAGGTCGGTGCGCGGGTCGGCCAGCAGCACGCGGGCGGGGAACTCGCGGCGGTCGTTCAGCGCGACGGTGATCTCCTGCCCGCCCTCGACCACGTGGTTGTTGGTGACGACGATGCCGTCGGGCCGCACGATCACGCCCGAGCCCAGCGACTGGGCCACCCGGTTCTGCGGCACGCCCAGGCCGAAGAGCTGCCAGAACGGGTCGGTCTGCTGGCGCACCATCCGCTTGGCCGAGATGTTCACCACCGCGGGCGCCGTGCGCCGCACGATCGGCGCGAACGACGACTTCATGGCCACCGCGCTTTCCGGCGGGACACGGCCGTCGAACGGCTGGGCGTGGCCGGCCGAGGCGAGCAGCGAAAGCGCGAGAGCGGGGATCAGCAGGCGTGACGCGGGCAAGAGAGTCTGTCTCCGACGAGGACGGCTGAAGCTAAGGACGTTTCCGGCGCAATGATGGCGGACCCGATGCGGTTCGTCAGGTGGCTTCTGGCGCGCGGCGGACGGCCGGTCCCCTACTCCGCCGGCTGGGGGGCCGACGCCGGCGCGCGGGCGGCGGCGAAGGCCAGGGAGAGCGCGGCGACCAGCAGGCCCGAGGCCAGGTAGATCGGCAGGCCCGGCGGGTGGCCGCCCCGGAGCGCCCGGGCGAAGGCCTCGCCGAACAGCGCCGGGCCGAGGATCGAGCCGATGCCCATCAGGCTCTGGTTCGCGCCCTGGAGCTGGCCCTGCTCGTGCGGCTGCACGCGGCGCGTCATCAACCCCTGCAGCCCCGGCATGATGAAGCCCGACAGCGCGAAGACCGGCGCGCCCAGCAGGTAGAGCCAGCCGGTGTCGGCCCAGCCGTACCAGGCGAAGCCGAACGCCGTCGCCGCGAGCCCGAGCAGCAGCGTCCGCCGCTCGCCGATCCGCGCGACGGTCGGACCCACCAGGAACATCGAGACGATCACCCCCAGCACGCCCGTCAGCAGGAAGGTCAGGCCCAGCGTGCGCGAGTCCCAGTGGTAGCGGTAGGTCGTGTAGAGCACGAAGACGGTGGGCAGCACCGTGTGGGCGAACTGGAAGAGGAAGCCCACGCCCGCCAGCGGCAGCAGCCCCATCCGCGAGCGCAGCAGGCGCAGCGAGCCCACCGGGTTGGCCCGGCCCCAGTCGAACGACGTCGCGCGCTTCTCGGGCGGCAGCGATTCCGGCAGCACGAAGAAGCCGTAGAGCCAGTTGACCGCCGTCAGGCCGGCCGCCGCCAGGAAGGGCACGCGCAGGTCGCCCTGCCCCAGGAAGCCGCCGATGGTCGGTCCCATGATGAAGCCGAACGAGAAGGCCGAGCCCATCCAGCCGAACACCTTGGCGCGCCGCTCGGGCGGGGTGACGTCGGCGAGGTAGGCGCTGGCGGTCGAGAAGCTGGCCGCCGTCGCGCCGTTCAGGATGCGCCCCAGCAGGAGCCACCAGAGCGTCGGCGCAAACGCCATGAACAGGAAGTCGAGCGCCAGGCCGAACAGCGACAGCAAAAGCACCGGCCGCCGCCCGATCCGGTCGGACAGCATGCCCAGCAACGGGCCGCAGAAGAACTGCATGATCCCCCAGGTGACGGCGAACACCACCGTCCACTCCGAGGCTGCGGCGGTGTCGCCGCCCGCCAGCTCGCGCACGAGCTGCGGCAGGATCGGGATCATGATCCCGAACGACACCGCGTTCATCAGCGCGAGCGCGAAGATGAAGCCGAAGCCGGCCTGCCGGCCTCCGGAGGGCGTCGTGGACGGTGTGGCGGCGTCGGTCATGCCGGGGCTCCGGTCGAACGGGGCGCACGGACCATGACCGTGATCGCGATGCAGACGGCGATGGCGTGCAGGCCCGCCGCCAGGAAGAAGGCCGAGCCCGGGACCTGCGGGTGACCGGGCGTGACGTACCAGGCGTAGGTGAAGCCGAACAGCGTGGGCGCGACGATCCCGGCCAGCCCCGCGGCGCTGGCGTTCGCGCCCTGCAGGCGGCCCTGCTCGGACGCGGCCACGCGACGGGTGACGAGGCCCTGGAAGCCGGGGCCGAAGAGGCCGATCAGCCCGAACACGGGCGTCCCCGCCAGGAACAGCCAGCCGGTCGGCGCCATGCCGTAGATCGCGAAGCCCAGGCCGCCGAAGGCCAGGCCCGCGAGCACCGCGCCCCACTCGCCGATCTTCGCCACCACCGGCTTCACCAGCACCCCCTGCACGACGACGTTGCAGATCCCCGTCAGCGCCAGGGCGTAGCCGGTCATGTCCGGCGTCCAGCCGTAGCGGTTGGAAGCGTAGAGCACGAAGATCGTCGGCAGCACATAGTGCGCCGTCTGCAGCAGCAGGTTCATCATCGAGAGCGGCAGCACCTCGCGATGCCGCGCCAGGAAGGTCAGCGAGCCGACGGGGTTGGCCTTCCTCCAGTCGAAGGCGGCCCGGTTCTCGGGCTTGAGCGACTCGGGCAGCACGAAGAAACCGTAGACCACGCCCAGCAGGGTCAGCGCGCCGGCGCCGACGAAGGGCGCGCGCAGGCCCCAGTTGTGCGCCAGGAAGCCGCCGATGGCCGGCCCCACGATGAAGCCGACGCCCCAGGCCGCGCCGATCAGCCCGAAGGTCTGCGCGCGCTTCTCGGGCGGCGTCACGTCGGCGATGTAGGCGTTGGCCGCGCCCATGCCGCCCGCCGTCAGCCCCGCGACGATCCGGGTGACCACCAGCCACCAGAGGTTCGGCGCGACCACCATGACGAGGTAGTCCAGCGCCAGGCCGAACAGCGAGATCAGCAGCACGGGCCGCCGCCCGAACCGGTCGGACAGCGCGCCCAGCACCGGCGCGGCGATGAACTGCGACGCCGCCCAGAGCGTGGAAAGGACGCCGTTCCAGCGCGCCGCGGCGCTGGGGTCGCCGCCCTCGAACTGCTGCACCAGCGGCGCGTAGACCGGGATGATCACGCCCAGCGACAGCACGTCGAGCCAGACGCTGACCAGCACGAAGCCGACGGCCGCGCGCCCGCCCACGAGCGAGCGGCGACCGCGCTCACCCGCGCCTGCCGGACGACCTTCGGACATCATCTCTCCCCTCGGCGCGCAGGATGAAACAAAGCAAGAACTGGCGCAACTGCGTTATCTGGTCGCGCGCCCGCCCAGCGACCGGATCTGCGCCTGCCAGTATTCGGCCAGCCGGGCCAGCAGGACGGCGTCGGGGAAGCGGTGCCGCGCGGCGCTGTCCGCCGGGACCTGGTCGAAACCGCGATGCTCGATGCTGACGCGGGTCTCCTCGCCGACCGCCTCGAAGCGCACCTCGACCTCGGTGTGAAGATCGGGCGGGAAGTTCGCCTGCCGCCAGGAGAAAACCAGTCGATCCGGTGGCTCCCAGGCGCGGACGCGGCCGATCTCGAACACCTTGCCGCCGGCCCGCGTCTCGATGAGCCGGCCCTCCGGCCCCGGCTCGAACGAGAGCGTTCCCGGCCGCGGCGTCGTCTCGAACAGCGGGCTCGCCTGCCACCACTGGCCGATCTCCCCGGTGAAGGCGGCGAACGCCCGCTCGGGCGTCGCCTTCACGCGGAGCGCGACGTAGACCTTCGAGGTCATTCCCCGCGCACGCCTTCGGCGCCCTTCTCGAGATGGGCCTTGAACGCCAGGAGCTGGGCGCTCCAGAGCCGCTCGCTCTCCTCCAGCCAGCGCAGCAGGTGGACCATCGGTTCGGGCCTCAGGGCATAGATGCGCACGCGCGCGTCGAACTCGGGATGCGATTCCTCCACGAGCCCGCTGGCGCGCAGGGTCTTCAGGTGGCGGCTCATGGCCGGGGCCGACATGCCGGTCTCGCGCGCCAGTTCGCCCGCCGCACGCGGCCGCTCCGCCAAGAGGTCGACCACGCGCCGCCGGGTCGGATCGGCCAGGGCCGCCAGGGTGTCGTCGATCCGGCGGGCCGGCGCGCTCACACCCACCCCGTGATCTTCAGGCCGCTGGCGTCCTCGGCCTCCTCGCGGCTGACCTCCCGCACGGTCTGGCCGACCGTCCAGATGTGCCCCTCGGGATCGCGGCAGCGATAGGTGCGGTCGCCGTAGAACTGCGTCTCGGGCTCCATCAGGATCTCGAAGCCCGCCGCCCGCGCGCGCTCGCAGTGGCCGTCGATGTCGGCGTCGACGCCGATATGCACGGTCTGGGTGTTCTTGCCGCCGACCGAAGCCGGGCTCTTGTGGTCGTCGCTCCACTCGTGGCCGATCATCACCGCGCCGGCGCCGTATCGCATCTCGGAGTGGACGAGGTTCCCCTCGGCGTCCTCGATCAGCATGAAGAGCTCGAAGCCGAAGGCCGCCTCCAGGAACCTCAGGGCCGCCTTGGGATCGCGATAGCAGATCGCCGGGATCAGGGGTCCGCGCCAATCGGCCATGGCTCAGGCCCCTTCCAGCGAGGTGCGGATCTTCAGACCCGACGCCTGCTCCATCTCCGCGCCCGAGACCACGCGCACCGCCTGGCTGAAGTTCCAGATGTGCCCCTCGGGGTCCATCGCGCGGTAGGTGCGGTCGCCGTAGAACTGGTCCTCCGGCTCGGCGGTGATCCGCGCGCCCGCCGCCCGCGCCCGCTCGCAGTGGGCATCGAGCCCGTCGGGCAGCGCGATGCGCAGGAACTGCGTCCCCGCTCCGCCCAGGCTCGCCGGCGACTTCATCGACGCGCCGCCCAGTTGCGGCCCGGCCCACTCGCCGCCCACGCTGATCGCCGAGTTCAGGAACGCCATCTCGGAATGGCCGACATTGCCCTCCGCGTCGGTCAGCAGCACCGTCAGCTCGAACCCGAACGCCTGCTCCAGCCACTTCAGGGCGGCGATGGGGTCCTTGTAGAAGACACACGGCACGACGGCGGGGCGTTCGCTCATGGCGATCTCCTTGCGTTCAACGCCAATATTTAACTCATACCGCAACTATATGGTCAAGGGGCGCCGCCTTGCGGGCCGGCCTCACTTCAGCGCCGGCGCGACGTCCGCCAGTTCCCCGTCGTTCGGCCTGGCCGCCACCCCCACCAGCCGCGCCAGCAGCGGATAGACGCTGACGTTGTTGAAGTCCGCCAGCCGCACGCCCGCCCGGAACGCCGGCCCCTGCGCGATGAAGACCGCCGCCATCTCGGCGCTGGCCGGATCGAACCCGTGGGCGCCCCGCTCCGGGTTCGATGGGCGGTAGTTCCGGGTCGTCAGCGCCCAGCCGGTCTGCGCCAGGCAGAAGTACGGCGCGACCCTTGGATTGCGGCCGTAGCGGAACCGCCCCGGCATCTCGGCCTTCCGCCAGCACTGGAAGTGCTCGTGCGCCGCGATGAGCGCCCGATCGACCTCGGCCTCGCGCCCCTTCGCAGGATAGATCGTCATGAACGCCCCGCCCGCCAGCGACCGGTACGCCGCCTTCGGCAGGATGTCGTCCATGTAGGCCTTCCGCGCCTCGGAGAGCGCGGCCATCCCATGGTCGGCGACCACGACGAGGTTGGCCGCAAGCCCCCTCGCCTCCAGCGCCTCGATCAGCCGCCCGATCTGGGCGTCCACGCCGGCGACGGCCGCGTTCACCTCGGCGGACTCCGGGCCATAGTCGTGACCGGCGGTGTCCACGGTGTCGAAGTAGAGGGTCGCGAACCGCGGCCGCTTCGCCGGCGGCAGGTCCAGCCAGGCCAGCACCTGGTCCACCCGCGCCGCATTGGGCGTGTCCATGTCGAACTTGACCCAGTAGCGCGGCCGCACGCCATGGATCGCCGCCTCCGCGCCCGGCCAGAAGTAGGGCGCGGTCGGGATGCCCGCCTTCTCGGCCGTCACCCAGATCGGCTCGGCCCCGTCCCACCAGCGGCGGTCCCGCACCGCGTCGCGGTTCGACATCCTGAAGGTCACGCCCGGAATGGCGGGATCTTCCATGTTGTTCTCGACGATCCCGTTGCGGTCGGGCCGCAGCCCGGTGACCAGGGTGTAGTGGTTCGGGAAGGTCTTCGACGGGAACGACGGCCGCATCGCGCCCCGCGCGCCCGCCTCCGCGAGCCGCGAGAGCACCGGCGTCACGCCGCGGTCCAGGTAGTCCGCGCGGAAGCCGTCGATGGAGATCAGCAGGGTGAGCGGCCGGTCCGCCGCGGCGGACGGTGCGGCGAGGGCCACAGCCAGGAGCGTCAGGACGAGGGCCAGGGCGCGGAGCATGGCCTTAGCTAACCGCCGCGCGTGACACCCGCGCAAACGAAAAGCCCCGGAAGCAGGCTTCCGGGGCTTCTCAGTCGGTCGTGGACCGAAGCTTAGTCTTCGGCGCCGAAGCCTTGCTCGGCGGTCGGACCGGAGTCCTTGCCCTTTTCGGCCGGGTCGCGGTCGACGAACTCGATCACGGCCATGGCCGCGTTGTCGCCGTGGCGGTAGCCCGCCTTTAGCACGCGGATGTAGCCGCCGTTGCGGTCCTTGTAGCGCGGGCCGAGCACGCTGAAGAGCTTGCCGACCTGCTCGACGTCGCGGACCTGGCTGATCGCCTGGCGACGGGCGTGCAGGTCGCCGCGCTTGGCGAGCGTGACCAGCTTCTCGACGACCGGGCGCAGTTCCTTCGCCTTCGGCAGGGTCGTGACGATCTGCTCGTGCTTGATCAGGCTGGCCGACATGTTCGCGAACATGGCGGTGCGGTGGGCGGTCGTACGACCCAGTTTGCGGTGGGCTTTACCGTGACGCATCTCGTATCTCCTGGGCTCTCCGGCCCGCTGAACCTGACCAATCCCAGCCTGCTCCCGCCTGGGTCATCACGAGGCGCCGGGGTCCTCCACCGCGATTGCGGCTTCATCAGGCCCAGGCCGCAGGTTGCGGCCCGGAGTCGGCGCGGTAGGCTTGTTACATCTGGTCTTCGAACGTCTTAGCGAGCTCTTCGGATGACGCCAGGATGGTCGTCCCCTCGGTCGCGCGAGGCGCGCTCTCTACGGCCTTACGCTCGGAAGAGCAAGCCTCTGGTTCCATCTGCGTCGCGGTCACGGCTCGACTTTCGAGCCGGCCGTCAGGTTCGGTCGTAGGCGACGAGCACGCGGCCGTTCTCCGCGAGCTGCTGCGAGCGGACGACGCGCGCGCGTTCGCCGAGCAGTGCGGTGAAAGCTTCGACGCTGTAGTCGGGGAAGATGTCCTCCCGCGTCGCCAGCAGTCGCTGCACCATCGGATCGCTCTTCGGCGGGAACTCGATTACGCCGGCCGGCGCCATGCCGACCAGCCAATCCAGCGCCATGGGCAACGGGACGTTCCGGCCGATCACGATGTGATGGATGAACGCGAGCGCCACCAGGAAATCGCCCCGGGCCCGTTCGGACAGACCCTTGCGCTCCTGCTCCGCCCAGCCCTGTGAAGGGCTGGGATTGGCCGCGTCGAGCCACAGCGGCAGCATGGGCCGCTTGCTGGCCTCGAACCGCCGAAAGGCCTGCTCGAGAGCGCCATGATCGTAGTCGAAGCCGACGACGTACTTCGCGCCCGCGTCGAGGCCCACCTCCGAATAGTCGCCGGTGTTACAGCCGAAGTCGAACATCAGCTTCGGTTCGATGGCCGCGACCGACTCGCCGACAAAGGCCCGCTTCGCCTGCGCTTCGGAGGCGGCGTAGCTGTTGTGGGTCGCGTAGTCGCTCCAGACGGTCCGGTCGTCGCCGACCTTCATTTTGGCGATGTAGTCGCGCAGGCCAGACAGCAGCGCCTTGAACCCGTTCAGGGGAAGCTTGCCCGTGGGCGCCGCGGATTGACCTGACCTGACCGACCGATTCTGAAGCGCCGCCTGCGCCACGACGTGGGTCATAACCGTGAAGGAGAGCTTCTTGGACAACGGCAGCAGCGGCGCCAGCGCCTCGGGATCGATCCCTTCCAGGCTGCCGCGGAACCACGCGTTAGGCTGCACCTTCACCAGCGTCCACATGAGCAGTGGATTGAGGAATTGCTGGCAGAACTGCCGGTGGCCGATCCAGAACTCACCCTCGCGATAGGGCCTCAGCGAGAGATGGTCGATGAAGACCGGCCTCGTGCCCTCGAACTGCACATTGTATGCGGTGGCGTCGCTCAGTGTGAACCCGGCGTCCAGCGCTTCCAGGTGCAGGTCGAGCTGGTGCAGCGCCGCACGGCGGTGGAGCGAGAAGCTCCACTCGTAAGGATAGCTGATGAACGGAATCCGCGGGTGCTCCAGCACGAAGGCCGGGGGTGGCTGGACCTCGTCGAGGATGGACGGATCGATCTCCTTCGCGTCAAGCAGGAGGCCGCGCTCAGCAAGGCTGCGCAGCAGGCCTGCGTCCCGCACCGCGACGTAAGCGTCGGCGCTCACGGACATCACCGCCCGCAGCACCCGCGCGCCATGAAGGAAGATGCGTCCGCCGGGATCCCGGAACGACCCGGGGTCAATAGCGGAAACCGTCATTTTCCGTCCTGCGAACTGCTCTTCCGCCCACGGGTGAAGAAGCTCTTCACTCAGGCGAGTTGCGTGCGGAAGAACATCAGGCCCGTCGCCAGGCCCGCAATCACCGCCTGGAGGATCATGCTGCCGGTGGCGCCGTCGAGATAGGCGAAAGCAGGACTGGCGATCGCCGTGTACGCCAAGGCCAAGCCAGCAGTCGACGCCGAAATTCTCACTACTCGTCCCATCTCGCACCCCGAGCGATAATATTCACTCAACCTTCACCCAACTGTCACACAACATTCAACAAGATTCGCGTGTCGAGCGACCGGCTAGCGCGCCGCCCAATTTTCGGGCAGGCGGGCGCGCATCGCCGGGCGCCACTTGGCGTCCTCCAGAAAAATCTCCTGACGCGCCGGCTGTGGGACAGGCGCCGCTGTGAAGTTGCTGCGCGCAAAGGCGGCCAATAGGTCGTCCACCCGGGCAGGGCGGGGTTCATAGCCGGCATCCACGCCCGGCGCCTTGACGGCGAACAAGGTCGCGTATCCAGCGACCAGATCGCGGCCTGCTGGCGGCGCTCCGGCCCGAGGATCGTGAACTGTAATTCGAGACCCGTGATCGCCATGGATCACGACGATGCTGTTTCGCCCCGCTTCGGAGTGCTCAAGCGCAGCGGTCGCTGCCTGCACCTTTCGCGCGACGCACAGCATCTGCTCATAGGCCGCGTCCTCTCGCTCGCGAATGACGCCGCCAAAGTGACGATACAGCCACTCCCGGCGAGGCTTCACTCGACAATCGCCACGCAGCACGTAGGGATAGTGGGGCAGGAGAACGTGCGCAACATAGGCTTGGCCCGGCTTGGCTTGGGCCAGGTCTTCGATGAGTTTATTTGTTATTTCAAGGGACTGTAACGAACTGGTGAGGCTGATATTGGCCAGTGACAGCGTATCCAACGCCAGTCCGTTCCGCCTCGCGAATGGAACAGCATGCCGGTCGTAGAGTGACACGGCTTCATGGACCGCCGCCGAGCGAGCCAACATCTTGATGAGGATGATCATGCTCTTCTCGCCGAGCGGAATCGCGGCCTTGCGCAACCCGCTCAGCCCGCCCTCGTCGTAGCGGACACAGCTCACGGCGGGGTCATTTGCGCACAAGTCCACCCATGAGGACTCGTAGACGCGCAAGGCGTACCCTTGCTTCCTCAGGAAGTCGAAGTAGGCGCTGGACCGCAGCAGGAGACCTCCGCCACGGTTGTCTTCACGGATCGGCAGGGTACGACCGAAGTTCAGGATCTGCGGTACGGCAGCGGTCGTCCGCATGTGCTGGCTGTATGCCGCGCCGTAGACCCGGAAGCCCTGCCCGAGGTAGATCGCCTTGAGCGTCTCGCGGCGCGCCGGCGTCGCTGGGTTTTCCGCCGGCAGGCCTGCGATCCCGCCGTGCTCGTCCAGGATGATGTGCAGCACCGTGGGCCGGAGCGAGGAGGAACTTGCGATCGGTCGGACGGCGCGTTTCGCGGAATCACCGACGCCCACTACGCAGAGGAGCAGCAGGAGGCCGCCGCCGAACGCCATCGGAGAAATCAGGGACCGCCTGGACAGCAGGCCGACCACGAGCGTCGCCGTGGCCGACAGAACGACCCAGAGTACGCCGTCGGAGTTGATGTCGACCACCAGGGCGACAAAGGCCGCCTCAATCAATGTCCGTATGATACGCGGCGTGGCGAGGTGGATGAGCGCGATGGCGCCGCCCAACGCAACGAGCCCGGCGTAGATGGGCCAGACCTCACGGGATGCGATGGGATAGTCGTCGAACTTGAGCAGGTTCACAAGGCTCGCGAGCAGTGGCAACGCGAACGCCGCCGAAGCCAGAGCCAGAGAAGCCGCGCGGCTTCTCTCCGACATGATCCCTTGCGCAGCCTCCGACATCACCTATCCCCCGAGCGTTCCGCCAAGCCAAAGCGGGCCGCAATCACACAGAACCATATCCTGGGTTTGCGAGGTAGTTGGCGCATTCCTGTGGGCTGAAGAGGTCGAGGAGTTCGACGGCCTTTCGCCAGGTGGCCTCGACGTTGCGGGGCTGGACCTGCTCGATCGGGTTTGTGGTCGCTGTAGGGCGGCAGGGAGATCAGGTGGACCTTTCGGGGCGCGGATGGCGGCGCGCCACGTCAGGGCGTGTCTGCTCCTCGGCCAGCACGGCCCCGGAAAGAACAACCCGCGGCGAGGACGCCGCGGGTTGAACACATTCCGTCACGGTGGAGGCCGCATCGGGCGGCCCGGCAGCCCGCCTACATCTGGTCTTCGAACTTCTTCGCGAGCTCTTCGATGTTCTCCGGCGGCCAGTTCGGCACGTCCATGCCGAGGTGGAGGCCCATGCCGGCGAGCACTTCCTTGATCTCGTTCAGCGACTTGCGGCCGAAGTTCGGGGTGCGGAGCATCTCCGCCTCCGTCTTCTGGATCAGGTCGCCGATGTAGACGATGTTGTCGTTCTTCAGGCAGTTGGCCGAGCGGACCGACAGCTCCAGCTCGTCGACCTTCTTCAGCAGCGCCGGGTTGAACGGCAGTTCCGGCTTGGCCTCGCCCTCGACCTTCTTCTTCGGTTCTTCGAAGGTGATGAAGATCTGGAGCTGGTCCTGGAGGATGCGGGCGGCGTAGGCCACCGCGTCGACGGGGCTGACCGCGCCGTTGGTCTCCACTTCCATGACCAGCTTGTCGTAGTCGAGCGACTGGCCCTGGCGGGTCGGTTCGACCCGATAGGCGACGCGCTTGACCGGCGAGTAGAGGGCGTCGACGGCGATGAGGCCGATCGGGGCGTCCTCGGGACGGTTCAGGTCGGCGGCGACATAGCCCTTGCCGGTGTTGACCGTGAACTCCATGCGCACGTTGGCGCCGTCGTCCAGCGTGCAGAGCACATGGTCGGGGTTCAGGATCTCGATGTCCGAGGGCGCTTCGATCTGGCCGGCGGTGACCGGGCCCGGGCCGGTGGCGCGGAGCGTCATGCGCTTCGGGCCCTCGGCGTGCATGCGCAGCGCCAGTTGCTTGATGTTGAGGACGATGTCGACGACGTCCTCACGCACGCCTTCCAGCGAGGAGAACTCGTGGACCACGCCGTCGATCTGCACCGCGGTCACGGCCGCGCCCTGCAGGGAGGAGAGAAGCACGCGGCGCAGGCTGTTGCCGAGCGTCACGCCGAACCCGCGCTCGAGGGGCTCGGCCACCAGACGCGCCTTGCGGCTGGCGTCGGCGCCGGTCTCGATTTGCGGCTTCTCGGGACGGATTAGTTCATTCCAGTTTCGTTCGATCACGGGTGTCCCTCGAAAACGCAGGATCGCCGGCCGCAATTCGCGAGGGCCGGCGTCAGGGAATTGCAGTCTGACGGCTAGACGCGCCGGCGCTTGGGCGGGCGGCAGCCGTTGTGCGGAATGGGCGTCACATCCCGGATAGTGGTGATCGTCATACCCACCGCCTGCAGGGCGCGGAGCGCGGACTCGCGGCCCGAGCCGGGGCCCGAGACGTTGACTTCCAGCGTGCGCACGCCGTGTTCGGCGGCTTTGCGGCCGGCGTCTTCCGCCGCCATCTGGGCGGCGTAGGGCGTCGACTTACGCGAACCCTTGAAGCCCATCAGGCCGGCGCTGGACCAGGAGATCGTGTTCCCCTGCGCGTCGGTGATGGTCACCATGGTGTTGTTGAACGAGGCGTTCACGTGCGCCACGCCCGACGTGATGTTCTTGCGCTCGCGGCGTTTGACGCGCGCAGGTTCCTTGGCCATCGGCTTGACGCTCTCTTACTTCTTCTTGCCGGCGATCGGCTTGGCCGGACCCTTGCGGGTGCGGGCGTTGGTGTGCGTGCGCTGGCCGCGGACCGGCAGGCCCTTGCGGTGACGCAGGCCGCGGTAGCAGGCCAGGTCCATCAGGCGCTTGATGTTGACCGCGGTCTCGCGGCGGAGGTCGCCTTCGACCATGTAGTCGCGGTCGATCGTCTCGCGGATCTGCAGGACTTCCTGGTCGGTGAGCTGGTTGACGCGGCGCGCGTCCTCGATGCCGACCTTGCTGACGATCTCGCGGGCCTTCGCCTCGCCGATGCCATGGATGTACTGCAGCGCGATCACGACGCGCTTGTTCGTGGGAATGTTGACGCCAGCGATACGGGCCACGTGAGGTAATCTCCTAGGATCACGCAAGAGAAGCGCGAACGGCGCCCCGACCCTCAACACCCACAGGCGTCGGCCGGCGCGTCTTTCGCGCTCTTTCGCGGAAGCGCTTCGTTATATGGATCGGCGCGCGCCCGTCAATGCCGGAAACGCGGAATTGTGAACGAAATCCTGCACGCGCCAGGGGCTCCCCTGCCCGCGCCGGGCTCGTCGATCGCCGGGGCTCAGCCACGCCCGGCGAGGACTCAAGGTAAGCACGGGGATGCGGATCGCGCAACGCGCGGGGGAAGCGGGTTTCGTGTCGAAGGACGGCGCCTGTGGCGGCTACCCCATCGCCGCGTCGATGCCGGCGGCGACCTGATCGACCGAACCCATGCCGTCGACTTCGACCAGCTTGCCCTGCCCCGCGTAGTACGGCAGCAGCGGCGCGGTCTGGGTGTTGTAGGCGTTCAGGCGGATCGCGAAGCTGTCGGGGTTGTCGTCCGGCCGGCCCGATTCGGCGAAACGGCCGGCGATGCGCTGCTTCAGCGCCTCGTCGTCGACCTTGAGGCGGACCACCAGGTCGATCTGGCGGCCGCGGCCCTTCAGCATGATGTCCAGCGCCTCGGCCTGGGCCAGGGTGCGGGGAAAGCCGTCGAAGATCGCGCCGCCGGCGGCCTCGGCCTCGGGCAGCCGGCTCTCGATCAGCTCGATGACGATCTCGTCCGAGACCAGGTCGCCACGCTGCATGATCCCTTCGACGCGCTTGCCGAGCTCGGAGCCCGACGCGATCGCCGCGCGCAGCATGTCGCCCGTGGAGAGCTGGACCATGTTGCGGCCCTCGACCAGGCGCTTGGCCTGGGTGCCCTTGCCCGCCGCCGGCGGCCCGAACAGGATCAGGTTCATATCAGCACTCCCCCACACTCTCGGACGAGGCGCTCTTGGTGGCGCCGTGCCCCAGCGTCAGCAAAGACTTGTCAGCCGATCGGGTCGAAGGCCGCCCCTAGTTGCGGCCGCGGCCCCGCAGCTTCGACTTCTTGATCAGGCCCTCGTACTGGTGGGCCAGAAGGTGCGACTGGATCTGGGCCACCGTGTCCATGGTGACGCTGACCACGATGAGCAGCGACGTGCCGCCCAGGTAGAACTGCTGGGTGCCCAGCGCGCCGATCAGGATCTCGGGCAGCAGGCAGACGGCGGCGATGTAGGCCGCGCCGATCACCGTCAGCCGGGTCAGCACATAGTCCAGGTACTCGGCCGTGCGCTTGCCGGGGCGGATGCCGGGCAGGAAGCCGCCGTACTTGCGCAGGTTCTCCGCGGTGTCCTCGGGGTTGAACACGACCGAGGTGTAGAAGAAGCAGAAGAACACGATCAGCAGGCCGTACAGCACCACGAACAGCGGCTGGCCGTGCTGGAGCTGGCCCACGGCGAACGGCAGCCATTGCAGCCATTCCGGCAGGTCGGCGGTGACCGCGAAGCCCATCGCCGTCGCCGGCAGCAGCAGCAGCGAGCTGGCGAAGATCGGCGGGATCACGCCCGAGGTGTTGATCTTGAGCGGCAGGAAGCTGGTGTCGCCGCCGAACATGCGGTTGCCCACCTGGCGCTTCGGGTACTGCACCAGGAGGCGCCGCTGCGAGCGCTCCATGAAGACGATGGCCATGGTGACCACCACGGCGAGCACCACGATCACGATCAGCACGCCGGCGGTCATCGAGCCGGTGCGGGTGAGCTCCAGCGCCTGGACCACGTACTGCGGCAGGACCGCGACGATGCCGGCGAAGATGATCAGCGAGATGCCGTTGCCCACGCCGCGGCTGGTGATCTGCTCGCCCAGCCACATCAGGAACATGGTGCCGCCCGTCAGCGTCACGACGGTGGAGACGATGAAGAAGAGGCCGGGATGCTCGACGAGGCCGGGGCTCTGCGACAGGCCCACGGCGATCGAGAGGCTCTGGAAGATGGCCAGCACCACGGTCAGGTAGCGGGTGTACTGGTTGAGCGTCTTGCGCCCCGCCTCCCCGCCTTCCTTCCGCAACTTCTCCCACGGCGGATAGACGGTGCCGAGCAGTTGCACGATGATCGACGCCGAGATGTAGGGCATCACGTTCAGGGCGAAGATGGCCATCCGCTGGACGGCGCCGCCCGAGAACATGTTGAACATCCCCAGGATGCCCTGGGCCTGGCCCGAGAACGCCTCCTGGAAGGCCACCGGGTCGATGCCGGGGATCGGGATGTAGGTCCCCAGGCGATAGACGACCATCGCCCAGAGGGTGAACCAGATGCGCTTGTGGAGCTCCGTCGCCTTGGCGAAGGCGTCGAAGTTCAGATTGGCGGCGAGCTGTTCAGCAGCCGATGCCATGCAGCAAATCCCCTGACTCGGTGGTCGTGCTCAGATAGGACGCGCCGCCCCCGATGGCGAGGGCGGTGTTGTCACAGTCCGGCTCAGGCCTCGGCCGCGGCGGCTTCCGGCTTGGTGGTGGTCAGGGAGCCGCCGGCCTTCTCCACGGCCGCGCGGGCCGAGGCGGTGGCCGAATAGACGGTCAGGGTGAGCTTCGACTTCAGTTCGCCCTCGCCCAGCAGCTTCACGCCGTCCTTGGCGCGGCGGATGACGCCGGCGGCCAGCAGGGCCTCGGCGTCGATGGCCGTCTTGGCGTCGAGCTTGCCGGCTTCGATCGCCTGCTCGATGCGCCACAGGTTCACCTCGGCGAAGTCCTTGCGGTTGCGGCTGTTGAAGCCGCGCTTGGGCATGCGCATGTGCAGCGGCATCTGGCCGCCTTCGAAGCCCTGGATGGCGACGCCCGAGCGCGCCTTCTGGCCCTTCACGCCGCGGCCGGCGGTCTTGCCCTTGCCCGATCCCGGGCCGCGGCCGACGCGCATGCGGCCCTTGGTGGAGCCGTCCTTCGGGGCGAGTTCGTTGAGTTTCGTCATGTGCCTCTCCTTGGAGATCTGGCGCCCGGCGGAGGCCGGACTCGGCGGTTTTTCAATCCCTCCCCTTCAGGGGAGGGTCGCTCGCGAAGCGAGCGGGGTGGGGAAACCGCGAGACGTCCAGGGAGCTTCAGACCTCCCCACCCGTCTCGGGCTCCGCCCGAGACACCCTCCCCTGAAGGGGAGGGATCATGGCGGCCCTACTCCACCACCTCGACGAGGTGATGGACCTTGGCGATCATGCCGCGCACCGAGGGGGTGTCCTCGAGGGTCGACGTGCGGCCCACGCGGTTGAGGCCCAGGCCCACGAGGGTGGCGCGCTGGTCGCTCTTGCGGCGGATCGGGCTGGCGGTCTGGCGAACGGTGACCTTGGCTTCAGATTTGGGGGCCATGAGACTTAACCTTCCGCGTCCGCGGCGGCCGCAGCCGTCGAGGCGCCGTCGGCGCGGCGGCCGATCACGTCCGAGACCTTCTTGCCGCGCTTGGCCGCAACCTGGCGGGGCGAGGACTGGGCCTTCAGCGCTTCGAACGTCGCGCGCACCATGTTGTAGGGGTTCGACGAGCCGACCGACTTGCCGACGACGTCCTGGACGCCGAGGGTTTCGAGCACCGCGCGCATCGGGCCGCCGGCGATGACGCCGGTGCCGGGAGGCGCCGCGCGGACCATCACCTTGCCCGCGCCCCAACGGCCGTTGCCGTCGTGGTGCAGCGTGCGGGATTCGCGCAGGGGCACGCGGATCATCGACTTCTTGGCTTCCTCGGTCGCCTTGCGGATGGCTTCCGGCACTTCGCGCGCCTTGCCGTGACCGTAGCCCACGCGGCCCTTCTGATCGCCGACCACCATGAGGGCGGCGAACGAGAACCGGCGGCCGCCCTTCACGGTGGCCGCGACGCGGTTGATATGCACCAGCTTCTCGACGATTTCGCTGTCGCGCTCTTCTTCGTTCGAGCGGTTGCGACGATCGCCGCGCTGTTCGTCTCTGCGAGCCATGATCGTTCCTTAGAAATTCAGGCCGGCTTCACGAGCCGCGTCGGCCAGGGCCTTCACCCGGCCGTGGTACAGATAGCCGCCACGGTCGAAGACGACGTCCTTGACGCCCTTTTCGATCGCGCGCTGGGCGACGAGGGCGCCCACCTTGGCGGCGGCGTCCCTGTCGGAGCCCTTGGTCTTGCCCTTCCCGCCTTCCAGCGAGGACGCGGCCGCGAGCGTCACGCCGGCGGCATCGTCGATGACCTGGGCGTAGATGTTCTTGGCCGAACGGAAGATCGACAGGCGCGGGCGACCGTTCGCCACCTTCTTGAGGTGGGTGCGGACGCGCTGGGCGCGGCGGAGGGTTGCGTTGCGGGGAGAAAGGGCCATGGCCTACTTCTTCTTGCCTTCCTTGCGCCGGACCGTTTCGCCCTGATAGCGCACGCCCTTGCCCTTGTAGGGTTCCGGCGGACGGATGCGGCGGATCCGGGCGGCGATTTCGCCGACCACTTGCTTGTCGATGCCCGAGATCTTGATCTCGGTCTGCTTCGGCACGGCGAAGGTCACGCCGGCGGGCGGCGGGATGTCCACGTCGTGGCTGAAGCCGAGCTGCATGGAGAGCGCGGAGCCCTTCATCGCGGCGCGGTAGCCGACGCCGACCAGCTCGAGCGTGCGCTCGTAGCCGGTGGTGACGCCCACGACCATGTTGTTCACCAGCGTGCGGGACAGGCCCCACATCGCCTGCGCGCGGGTGGTGTCCTCGCGCTTGGCCAGGACGAGCTCGGCGCCCTCCTGCCTGACCTCGATCTCCTCGGCGACCGTCCAGGCGAGCTGGCCCTTGGGCCCCTTCACCGTGACCGTCTGGCCGTCGAGGGTCACCGTCACGCCGGACGGAATGGCGACCGCCTTCTTTCCGATACGGGACATCCTAGTAGACCCTGCAGAGCACTTCGCCGCCCACGTTGGCCTCGCGGGCCGCGGTGTCCGACATGACGCCCTTCGGCGTCGACAGGATCGAGATCCCGAGGCCGTTCTTCACCGGCTTCAGGTCCTTGATCGACGAATAGACGCGACGGCCCGGCTTCGAGACGCGGGCGATCTCCACGATCACCGGGGCGCCGTCGAAGTACTTGAGCTCGATCTCGAACTCGGGGAACGCGCCGGGCTTCTCCACCAGGTGGTAGCCGCGGATGTAACCCTCTTCGAGCAGCACATCGAGCAGGCGCGCACGCATCTTCGACGCGGGCGTCGAGAGCTTGTTGCGGCCGCGCGCGGCGGCGTTCTTGATACGGGCGATCAGATCGCCGATGGGGTCGTTGACCATCTGTGATCCTCCCTTACCAGCTCGACTTGACGAGGCCGGGGATGAGGCCCGCGGACCCGAGCTCACGCAGCGAGATCCGGCTCATCTTCAGCTTCCGATAGTACGCACGCGGGCGACCGGTGACTTCGCAGCGGTTGCGGATCCGGGTCTTGGACGAGTTGCGCGGAAGCTCGGCCAGCTTGAGGCGGGCTTCGAAACGCTCTTCGGGCGCGAGCTTGGCGTCGTTGGCCGTCGCCTTCAGCGCAGCGCGCTTCGCGGCGTAGGTCTTCACCAGCTTCTTGACCCGCTCGTTGCGGTTGACGGCGCTTTTCTTTGCCATGTGTCTGTTCCTTCCCGGCCGTTACGCTTGCGCTTGGACGAACGGGAACTGGAATTCCCTGAGAAGCTCGCGAGCTTCGTCATCGGTCTTCGCAGTGGTGGTGACGATGATGTCCATGCCCCAGATCTGGTCGATCTGGTCGTAGTTGATCTCCGGGAACACGATGTGCTCCTTGAGGCCCATGGCGTAGTTGCCGCGGCCGTCGAAGGACGTGGGCTTCAGGCCCCGGAAGTCCTTCACGCGCGGCAGCGCGATGGTGATCAGGCGGTCGAGGAACTCGTACATCTGATCCTTGCGCAGCGTGACCTTGCAGCCGACCGTCATGCCTTCGCGAAGCTTGAACGTCGCGATCGACAGGCGCGCCTTCGTGGCCACCGGCTTCTGGCCGGCGATCTTCGCCAGGTCCGCCATCGCCGAATTGATCTTCTTGGAGTCGGCGACAGCTTCGCCCACGCCCATGTTGATCACGATCTTCTCGATCTTCGGGATCTGCATCTCGTTGGTGTAGCCGAACTTTTCCTTCAGCTTCCCGCGGATGCGCTGGCGGTACTCGGTCTTGAGCCGCGGTTCGTAAGCTTGATCAGCCATTGATCACCTCGCCCGTCGTCTTGGCGATACGGACCTTCTTGTCGCCTTCGACCTTGAAGCCGACGCGGGTCGGCTTGCCCTTCGAATCGACGACGGCCACGTTCGACAGGTGGATCGACGCTTCCTTGTTCTTGATGCCGCCCTGCGGATCGAACTGGGTCGGGCGCGTGTGGCGCTGAACCATGTTCAGGCCTTCCACGACGACGCGGTTGTCCTGCGGCAGGACCTTCAGGACGGCGCCCTGGCGGCCCTTGTCCTTGCCGGTGAGGACCACGACGCGGTCCCCCTTCTTGATCTTCGCGGCCATCACAGCACCTCGGGCGCGAGCGAAATGATCTTCATGTGGTTCTTGGCGCGCAGTTCGCGGGGAACCGGGCCGAAGATCCGCGTGCCGATCGGCTCGGATTGCTTGTTCACGATCACGGCCGCGTTCTTGTCGAAGCGGATGACCGAACCGTCCTTGCGCTTGATGGCCTGGCTGGTGCGCACGACGATGGCCTGCAGCACATCGCCCTTCTTCACGCGGCCGCGCGGGATCGCCTCCTTCACGGAGACGACGATCTTGTCGCCGACGCTGGCGTAACGGCGCTTCGCGCCGCCCAGCACCTTGATGCACATGACCCGGCGGGCGCCCGAGTTGTCGGCGACGTCCAGGTTAGTCTGCATCTGGATCATGACTGTCGATCCTTACGCTTGGGCCGCGCCGCCGGCAGGCAGCACTTCCCAGGTTTTCGTCTTGGAGCGGGGCGCGCATTCGATGATGCGCACGGTCTCGCCGACCTTGCAGGCGTTGGCCTCGTCGTGGGCGTGGTACTTCTTCGACCGGCGGACGGTCTTCTTCAGCACCGGGTGCAGGAAGGTCCGCTCGACCTTCACCACGACCGTCTTGTCGCCCTTGTCGGAGACGACCTCGCCTTCGAGGATTCGCTTAGGCATTCGTCCTATCTCCTCAGGCCTGGGCCTGCTTGCCGCGCAGGACGGTCTTGATGCGCGCGATGTCCTTGCGCACCTGGTCCACGCGGTGGGTCTTCTCGATCTGGCCCGTCGCCTTCTGGAAGCGCAGGTTGAACTGCTCCTTCTTCAGGCTCACGAGCGTGTCGTTCAGTTGGTCGGGCGTCATGCCCCGGACTTCGTCGATCTTCATCACGCGTGCTCCACGGGCGCGTCGATGCGGGTCACGATGCGGGTCTTGATCGGAAGCTTCGCCGCGCCGAGGCGCAGGGCTTCACGGGCCACATCGTCCGGCACGCCGTCGATTTCGAACATGATCCGGCCGGGGTGGACGCGGGCGGCCCAGAACTCGACCGAGCCCTTGCCCTTGCCCATCCGGACCTCGGCCGGCTTCCCGGTGACCGGGACGTCGGGGTAGATGCGGATCCACACCCGGCCCTGGCGCTTCATCTGGCGCGTGATCGCGCGGCGGGCCGCTTCGATCTGGCGCGCGGTGATGCGCTCGGGCTCGACCGACTTCAGGCCGTACGAGCCGAAGTTCAGGGTGAAGCCGCCCTTCGCCAGGCCGTGGATGCGGCCCTTGAACTGCTTGCGGTACTTGGTGCGCTTAGGGGAAAGCATCTCTCAGATCCTCAAGCGTTCTGCGGCTCGCCGCGGCGCTCGCGGCGCGGGCCGCGGTCCGGGCGGTCACGATCGCGCCCGCCGCCTTCGCCGGCAGGGCCGCTCTCGCTGGCCAGGCGCTTGTCGAGGGCCATCGGGTCGTGGTCGAGGACCTCGCCCTTGAAGACCCACACCTTCACGCCGATGATGCCGTAGGTGGTCCGGGCTTCGGTGACGCCGTAGTCGATGTCGGCCCGCAGGGTGTGACGCGGCACGCGACCTTCCTGATAGGACTCGGCGCGGGCGATCTCCGCGCCGCCCAGGCGGCCGGCGACCTCGATGCGCATGCCCTTCGCGCCCAGGCGCATGCCGCTCTGCAGCGACCGCTTCATGGCGCGGCGGAACGCGACGCGGCGCTCGAGCTGCTGGGCGATGTTCTCGGCGACGAGCTGGGCGTCGGTCTCCGGCTTGCGGATCTCGACGATGTTCAGGTGGATCTCGCCGTCCGTCATGGCGGCGACGTCCTTGCGCAGCTTCTCGATGTCCGCGCCCTTCTTGCCGATGATCACGCCCGGGCGCGCGGCATAGATGGTGATGCGGCACTTCTTGTGCGGACGCTCGATGATGATCCGCGACACGCCGGCCTGGTTCAGGCGCTTCTTCAGCGCGCGACGGACCTTGATGTCTTCGTGCAGGAGCTTGCCGTACTCGGGGCCGTCGGCGAACCAGCGGCTGTCCCAGGTGCGGTTGATGCCGAGGCGGAGCCCGACCGGATTGACTTTGTGACCCATCAGGCGGCCTCACCCACTTCGCGGACCACGATCGTGATCTCGCTGAACGGCTTCTCGACGCGCGACGCACGGCCGCGGGCGCGGGCATGGAAGCGCTTCATCACGAGGTTCTTGCCCACGTACGCCTCGGCGACGACCAGCGAGTCGATGTCGAGGTTGTGGTTGTTCTCGGCGTTCGAGATCGCCGAGTAGAGCGCCTTGCGCACGTCGGCGGCGATCCGGCGCGAGCTGAACTCCAGCTCGTTCAGGGCCCGCTGCACCTTCAGGCCACGGATGGACTGAGCGACGAGGTTGAGCTTGCGGGGGCTGATGCGGACGCTCCGCACCTTCGCCACCGCTTCGGCGGCCGTATACCGGCGAGCCTTGGCTTGCTTGCTCATTTACTTCCTCTTGGCCTTCTTGTCGGCCGCGTGGCCGGGGAAGAAGCGCGTGGGCGCGAACTCGCCCAGCTTCATGCCGACCATGTCTTCCGAGATGAGCACCGGGACGTGCTTCTGGCCATTGTGCACGCCGAAGGTCAGGCCCACGAACTGGGGCATGATGGTCGAGCGGCGCGACCAGGTCTTGATGACGTCCTTGCGGCCCGAGGACTGAACGGCCTCGGCCTTCTTGAGCAGATACCCGTCGACGAACGGGCCTTTCCAGACGGAACGGGTCATGGCTTAGCGAGCCTTCCGAGCGTGACGCGAGCGGATGATGAACTTGTCCGTCGCCTTGTTCTTGCGGGTCTTGCGGCCCTTCGTGGGTTGGCCCCACGGGGTGACCGGGTGACGGCCGCCCGAGGTGCGGCCTTCGCCGCCGCCGTGCGGGTGGTCGATCGGGTTCATGGCGACGCCGCGGACGTGCGGACGGCGGCCCTTGTGACGGGCGCGGCCGGCCTTGCCGAGGTTCTCGTTCATGTGGTCGGGGTTCGACACCGCGCCCACCGTGGCGATGCAGCCGTCCATCACCATGCGCAGCTCGCCCGAGTTCAGGCGGATCTGGGCGTAGCCGGCGTCGCGGCCGACCAGTTGGGCGTAGGCGCCGGCCGAACGGGCGATCTGCCCGCCCTTCATCGGCTTCATCTCCACATTGTGGATGATGGTGCCGATCGGCATGCCACGGAGCGGCATCGCATTGCCCGGCTTCACGTCGGCCTTCTCGGCGGCGACGATGGTGTCGCCGACCTTCAGGCGCTGGGGGGCCAGGATGTAGCTGAGCTCGCCGTCGGCGTACTTCACCAGGGCGATGAAGGCCGAACGGTTCGGGTCGTACTCCAGGCGCTCGACCGTGGCGGGCACGTCGAACTTGCGGCGCTTGAAGTCGATGATCCGGTAGAGGCGCTTGGCGCCGCCGCCGCGGAAGCGAACCGCGATGCGGCCGTTGCCGCCCCGACCGCCCGACTTGGTCAGGCCTTCGACGAGCGACTTCTCCGGCCGGCCCTTGTGGAGCTCGGACTTGTCGACCAGGACGAGCTGGCGGCGGCCCGGCGAAGTCGGATTGAACTGCTTCAGAGCCATCGGCCTAGAGCCCCGTGGTGATGTCGATCGACTGGCCTTCGGCCAGCGTCACGATCGCTTTCTTGACGTCGGACCGGCGCCCCATGATGCCGCGGAAGCGCTTGGTCTTGCCCTTCACGTTGATCGTGTTGACCTTCGTGACGTTGACCTTGAACAGCGCTTCGACCGCGGCGGCGATCTCGTCCTTCGAGGCGTCGCCGGCGACGCGGAAGACGACCTTGTTCTGCTCGGAGAGCAGCGTGGCCTTCTCCGTGATGATCGGCGACAGGATGGTGTCGTAGTGGCGGACTGTGGGCTCGACGGCCATCACGCGGCCTCCTCAGGCGAAAGGCGCGCCCGGATGCCGTCCACCGCGTCCTTGGTCAGGACCAGGGTGCGGCGGCGGAGCACGTCATAGACGTTCAGGCCGGCGTTCGGCAGCACGTCCACGTTCGGGATGTTGCGGGCCGCGAGGCCGAAGTTCTTGTCGACCTCGGCGCCGGCGATCACCAGCGCGTTGGTCACGCCCAGCTTGCCGAGCTGATCGCGCAGGGCGGCCGTCTTGGCTTCCTTGACCGCGACCGTGTCGACCACGATCAGCGAGCCGTCCTTGGCCTTCGACGAGAGCGCGTGCTTCAGGGCCAGCGCGCGGACCTTCTTGGGCAGGTCGAACGCGTGGCTGCGGACGACCGGGCCGTGGGCCTTGGCGCCGCCGACGAACTGGGCCGCCCGGCGCGAGCCGTGACGGGCGCCGCCGGTGCCCTTCTGCTTGTACATCTTCTTCGAGGTGCGGGAGACCTCGTTGCGGACCTGGATCTTGTGATTGCCCGAGCGGCGCTTGGCCAGTTGCCAGGTGATCACGCGTTGCAGGATGTCGGCGCGGATCTCTTCGATGCCGAAGATATCGTCGGGGAGCTCGATCGAGCCGCCCTTCCCGCCGTCCAGCTTGATGACGTCGAGTTTCATTAGGCTTCGTCCCCTTCGGACTTCGGGGCCTCTTGAGCGGCAGGAGCCTCGGCGGCCGCCGCGGTCTCTTCGACCGGAGCTTCCTCGGCGGCGACAGCGGCCGGAGCGGCTTCCGCGCCGGCGCCCTTGAACGCGCCCGGCTTCGGGGCGTCCGCCGGCAGGGCCGACTTCACCGCGTCGCGGATCTTCACGAACGAGCCTTCCGTGCCGGGCACGGCGCCCTTCACGAGGATCAGGCCGCGCTCGACGTCGACGCGCCAGACGGTGAGGTTGAGGGTGGTGACGGTTTCCTGGCCGAGGTGGCCGGCCATCTTCTTGCCCGGGAACGTACGGCCCGGGTCCTGGCGGTTGCCGGTCGAACCGTGCGAGCGGTGGCTGACCGAGACGCCGTGGGTGGCGCGCAGGCCGCCGAAGTTCCAGCGCTTCATGGCGCCGGCGAAGCCCTTGCCGACCGTCGTGCCGGTGATGTCGATCTTCTGGCCTTCGACGTAGTGGTCGGCGGTGATCTCCGCGCCCACGTCGATGAGGTTGTCCTCGGAGACCTTGAACTCGACCAGCTTGGCCTTCGGCTCGACCTGGCCCTTGGCGAAGTGGCCGCGGAGGCCCTTCGAGGTGTTCTTGGCCTTCTTCCGGCCCGCGCCGAGCTGGAGGGCGACGTAGCCGTCCTTCTCGCTGGTGCGGTGGGCCACGACCTGACAGCCCTCGAGGCTGAGCACGGTCACGGGCACGTGGGCGCCGGCTTCGTCGAAGAAGCGGGCCATCCCGAGCTTTTTAGCGATTACGCCAGTGCGCATGAGATCAATCCCCTCAGAGCTTGATCTCGACGTCCACGCCGGCGGACAGGTCGAGCTTCATGAGCGCGTCCACGGTCTGCGGGGTGGGGTCGACGATGTCGAGCACGCGCTTGTGCGTGCGGATCTCGAACTGCTCGCGCGACTTCTTGTCGATGTGCGGCGAACGGTTGACGGTGAACTTCTCGATGCGCGTGGGCAGCGGAATGGGCCCACGGACGGCGGCGCCGGTGCGCTTCGCCGTATTCACGATCTCGCGGGTGGAATGGTCCAGCACGCGGTGATCGAAGGCTTTGAGCCTGATGCGAATGTTTTGAGCCATTTCGCTCTTACGTTTCCCTACAGACGGCGGGCGCCCGCGTGACCTTGACCATTTCAAAGACCAGCCCGAACGCCCCACCTCAAAAACGAGGGGAGAGACGCCCGTACGCGATAGTCCGCTCAAAACGACTTAGGGCCGCCGCAACCGCGAGGGCCCTCCTACGAAACGCTAGTACAGCACTTCAACGTGTCGTTCCGCGGGCCGCGTCTGTGCCGAAGCACACAGCCGGTCCAACAGGAGGCGCGTAAATACCGATGCGACTCGGTCCCGTCAAGGGGCGCGCCCGGCTTCCTCTGCGGCGACGCCCGCTGGCGGTCCCCGCCCGCGCCGGATCGTCTCAGCTCCCGACGCGGACCGAGCCGGAGCCCATGATCATCTTGGAGACGTCGCCGTTGACCTTGTCGGCATGCACGTCGCCCGAGCCGGCGATGCGCGCCTTCAGGCTGTCGGCCACGCCCTTGAACTCGACGTCGCCCGAACCGGCCACCGAGACCTTCATGGTCGTCGCCCGGCCGCCGCCCACGAGGACGTCGCCCGAGCCGGCGATCGAGACGTCCAGCGGACCGTTCACCGAGCGCACGACCGCCGAGCCGGAGCCGGCGATGTTGATGTCGAGGCCGCCCTTCACGTCGGCGGCGGCGATGTCGCCCGAGCCGGCGACGCTGGCCTTCAACGACCCGCTGGAGCCCATGCGGGTGTCGCCCGAGCCGGCCTGGCTGACCCGCGCCTCGCCTTCGACGTTGGCGACGGTCCAGTCGCCGCAGCCGGCGTTGCCCAGCTTCAGGCTGGCCGAGCGGCCCACCGAGCCGAACACCGCGCCGCCGGCGCCGACGTTCACGTCGCGCGGGGTGTGGATCACGATCTGCGGGAAGTCGGCCCAGTCGACGTGGCCGATGTCGCGCACCTCGACCGAGGACTTGTCGCCCGACGAGCGGCAGTTGCGGATCCGGTTGCGGCCGTCGAGGTCGCCGTCGACGATCGTCTTGTCGCCCAGGGTGCGGACCTGGATCGGCAGGCGGCTGTTGGCGCGCACGATCTCGACCTTGATGTCGCTGCGGTCCTCGGGGACCACGGTGACGCGGGCGACGGCGTCCTTGATCTCGACCGAGGCCGCCTGCGCGGCGCCCGCAGACATCGCGGCCACCGCCGCCAGAAGAACCGTTTGGAGACGCATCGTCCTCTCCCAAGTCAAAGCGTTGACCGGAAGCTAGTCGTGGCGGCGTGTGGCCACAGCTTAAATGTCGGTCATGACTCAGATGTCATCCATCCCTCCCCTTCATGGGGAGGGACAGACCGCGCAGCGGTCAGGGTGGGGAAGTGTGGGCCGGAACGCGGCGCTTGCGCCTGATCCACACTTCCCCACCCGGCCTCGGCTCCGCCTCGTCCACCCTCCCCTGCGCAGCCAGGGCCATCGCATATGGATGCGGGCGGCCGAAAGGCCGTCAGTCGAACCGCAGAGATCGCGGAGATACGCGGAGGCTTTCCCCA
>NZ_JAHBYD010000059.1 GCF_019636135.1 Phenylobacterium sp. | reverse complement strand
TGGTCGCCGGCGGCCCGGCGGCCGATGCGCTTCTCGCCGTGGCGCCGGCGCCCGGCGAGCGGCCCACGCTGGAGGCGATCCGGCAGCGCGCCGCGGGCGTCCGCTGGGCGCCCCGGGCCACCGCGCCCGACCTGGCGAGCGGATCGCTGGGGGGCCTGTCGGCGTCGGTCGAAGGCCGCGGGGCGCCCAGCGCCCTGGGCTTCGGCTGGACCAAGATCGGCGCCGAGATCCCCTACGACGTGGTCAACGCCATGCGGGTCCGCGGCGCCCGGCTGGTCGAGATGTCGTGCGAGAAGCTGGGGACCGGCGAAGGGACCCGCGCCTATGCCGGAACGCTCGCCGGCCGCGCCCCCTTCACGGTCACCGTCGACCAGCGCACCGCGCCCACGGGCGGCGCCACCAGCTACTACTCGGTTTCCCTCGCCCTCGACGGCCGCCATCCGCCCCGCGGCCCCACCTCCGGCTGCGACTTCTGAGCCCGACCGGTCCCGGCGTCAGCGTCCGCGGATCGTCCTGATGAGCTGCACGGTGTCGCGCACCCGCGCCGCGATGCCGGCATAGTCCTTCGCGTCCAGCAGCGCCCTGGTCACCAGGTTCGAGCCCATGCCGCAGGCCACGATGCCGGCCGCGAACCATGGCGTCAGCGACGCCTCGGTCGCGTCCACGCCGCCGGTGGGCATGATCTTCGTCCAGGGCATCGGCCCCAGCACCGCCTTAACGAACTCGGGCCCGCCCACGGTGCTCCCCGGGAACAGCTTCACGATCTCGCAGCCCAGCTCCTGCGCCTGGCTGATCTCGGTGGGCGTCGCGCAGCCCGGCGAATAGGGGATCATGCGGCGGTTGCAGACCCGCGCCACCTCGGCGTTCAGCACCGGCCCCACGATGAAGTTCGCCCCGTGCGCCAGGTAGACCCCCGCCGTCGGCGCCTCGACGATCGAGCCCGCGCCCATGATCACGCTGGGGTCCGCCTTCGCGAAGTGCCTCGTCACATCCCGGAACACCTCGGCGGCGAAATCGCCCCGGTTGGTGAACTCGACGCACTTGGCCCCGCCGTCGGCGCAGGCCTGGATCACCTTCACGCAGACCTCGGGGTCGGCATGGTGGAAGACCGGGATGACCCCCTGATCCATCATGGCGTTCAGCGTCACGAGACGGTCGCGGGGCATGCAGGGCTCTCCTTGGACGTGGCGGCGCGCATCTAATCCGACGCGCGGCCCTCCAGGAAGACCGCGGCGCCGCCCGCCGCATGCCCTCCCCGCTCATCCCCGCGCACGCGGGAACCCAGGCTTCCTTCCGCCGCGATGAGCGCTATCGAGAACAACCGCCGACCGCCCGGCACGCCGCAGGCGCCCTCAAGATGGACCACGGAAAACACGGAAAACACAGAAGAGACTCCGCCCCTGAGCACACCCACGACCCGTTCGTGTCTTTCGTGTGGTTCGTGGTTGAATCCATGCGGCGCTGACGCCCCCTCCGCGCCCGAAGGTTCGCGCCGACGCTGACCCTTCCTCCGGATCGAAGGCCGGACCGCTGGCGGCCCGCCGGCTCGGAGCCTCAGCCGGAGAACACCTCGAGGCCGTGCATGGGATCGAGGTACTCGCGGACCTTCACGATCTTCCCGTCCCGCAGTTCGAAGAGGATGTGGTAGTCGTTGCTGTAGACCTTGCCGGTCTTCGTGACCGCGTGGGACCGCAGTTCGGCGGCCACGCAGTCGCCCTCCGCCACCATCCCCACCACCGTCATGGTCATGCCGCCCTCCAGCGCGCCGCCGTTGGTCCGCAGCATGTCGATGTACTGCGTCTTGGTCATGGTCCCGGCGCCCGCGAACAGGTGCGGCTTGCCGTTGATCCACCAGGTGAGGTCGTCGCTCAGCATGTCCCGGAACGACCTGAAGTCCTGCGTTCCGTAGAAGCTGCAGAAGCGCTCCACGAGCGCCTTGTTCTCCGCGATTCCCATCCGCCCTCCTCCGTCGCCACGCCGCGTCCCGCGACGCCCCGGCAAATCGCCGCTTGCGTTATGAATGATCATTCATTATTTTTCACGCATGGGCAGAGTCAAGGGCCTCACGCCGCAGGACACGCGCCGCCGGGTGGTCGACGGCGCCGCCGACGCCTTCGCCGAACTCGGCGTGGAGGCCGCGCGCGTGGCCGACATCGCCAGGGCGGCGGGGCTGAGCGCCGGCGCGCTCTACAATCACTTCGACTCCAAGGCCGAGCTGGTGGCGGCGGTCATCGAGGACCGCGCCTGCGAGGACATGCGCCGGAAGTTCCAGGCCGCGCCGACCCGCGACGTCCTGGCGCTGCTGCTGGCCCGGGGCAAGGAACTGGCCACGGTCGAGCAACCCGCGGCTCCCCTGATGATCGGCGCCATCGCGGCGGCCCGCGATCCCGAGATCAAGCGGGTGCTGAGCGGCCAGGTGGCCGGCACCGAAACCGAGCTCGTCGACATGATCGCGGCCGCACAGCAGGGCGGCCACATCGCCGGCGACATCGACGCCCGGGCCGCCGCGCGCTTCATGTACGTGGTCCTGCTCGGCGCCTACGCGGCGCGGCTGATGGACCTTCCCGACCTCGAGCCCGGCGCCTGGGACCACGTCATGACGAAGGTCTTCACGGGCCTCAACGCGGGCGCCCGGAACAACAAGCCCTAGGAGGACGCGTCATGGCGGACGGCGGCAACATCGACATCAGATCCGCGCGCGCCGCGGTCGGCCTCTCGCACGCCGAGGAAAAGCGCATCGCGCTCGCGCTGTCGCCGGCCGTCGCCTGGCCCACCCTGGCGCTCGCCGTCATCCTGCCGGTGAGCCTGATCGGGCTCATCTGGCTGGGCTGGACCGGCGCGGTTCCCTACGGGATCGCGAGCCCCGTGCTCGGGCTCCTGATGTACGCCCACTACACGCTCGTCCACGAGTCCGTGCATGGCAACGTCGTCGCGCGGCCGACGAGCCTCAACTGGGTCAACACGGTCGTCGGCTGGATCGGGTCGCTGGGCCTGGGCATGGGCTGGCCGCAGCTCCAGCGCGGCCACCTGCTGCATCACGCCCACACCAACACCGACCAGGACCCCGACATCGGCGTGAAGGGCACGTTCGCCGCGCTGCTGGTGAAGTGGATCATCGGCATCCCGCTGAACATGCTGCCGATGTTCACCCTGGCCATCATCATGCCCAAGCGGTGGGCCTACCTCCGCAAGACCCTGACGCCCGGCGAGCTCGTCGCGATCTCGGCCGTCGGCGTCGCCCAGATCGCGCTGCTCGTCGCCGCTGTGGCGACCGGATACTTCGAGCAGTGGCTGTGGCTCTGGCTGGTCCCCAAGGCGATCGCCAGCATCATCCTGATGACCTTCTTCTCCTGGCTGCCGCACCACCCCTTCGACAGCACCGAGCGCTACAAGAACACCCGCATCAGCCTCTGGACCGGCGGCACGCTGATCCTGCTCCAGCAGAACCTGCACCTCATGCACCACCTCTGGCCCAGCGTGCCGTTCTACAACTACGCGCGCCTGTTCCGGGCGCTGCGCCCCGTGCTCGCCATCGAAGGCTCACGGATCGAAGGCCTGATGGTGGGCCCCTACCGCCGGGACCTCTCCGGGCCCCGTCGTTGAAGGCCGTCACGATCGACCCCGCGGCGGGACTGGCGTTCCGCGAGCATCCGGACCCCCAGGCCGGCCACGGCGGCGTGCTGGTGCGGATCCGGGCCGCAGGCGTCAACAACGCCGACCTCGGCCAGGTGGCGGGCGTCTACCCCGCGCCGCCCCGGGCGCCGGCCGATATCCCGGGGCTGGAGTTCGCGGGCGAGGTCGTGGCGCTGGGCCCCTCGGCGACGCGCTTCTCGGTCGGCGACCGGGTCATGGGCCTGGTCGGCGGCGGCGGGCAGGCGGAGCTGATCGCCCTGGACGAGCGGGAGCTGATGCGGGTCCCGGCGTCGTTCTCCTGGGCCGAGGCCGGCGGCTTCCCCGAGGCGTTCATCACCGCCCACGACGCCCTCTTCACCCAGTGCGCGCTGCGCCCGGGCGAGCGCGTGCTGATCACCGGCGCGGCCGGCGGCGTGGGCAATGCGGGCGTGCAGATGGCCGCCGTGGCCGGCGCAGAGGTCGTCGCCTCGGTCCGCGACCCCGCACGGCGCCAGCAGGTCGCCGCCCTCGGCGCGCACCGGGTCATCGACCCGGCCGAGGCGGCGGCGAACGGGCCCTACGACGTCGTGCTGGAACTGGCCGGCCTGGACAGCTTCGATGCGCGGCTCCGGTCCCTGAACGTCGGAGGCCGCTTCGTCCTGATCGGCTCGTCCACGGGCTTCGAGGCGAAGGTGGACTTCATGCAGTTGGCCGCCCGCCGCGCGACGCTCCGCGCCAGCGGCCTGCGCACACGCCCCCTGGAAGAGAAGGCGCTGGCGACGCGAGCCGTCGAGCGGGAGGTCCTGTCCATGGTCGAACGCGGGAAGATCGCCGTCCCCGTCGCCGCCACCTTCGCCCTCGCGGACGCCGCAAGCGCCTACGAGGCCTACCGCACCCCCGGAAAGTTCGGGAAGATCGTCCTTCTCGCGGACTAGGGTCCGCATTCAACCGAAGGCCCGGTCTCCGAGGGATGAGCCGGCGGCTCTCTGCGCGCCGCAGGCGCTGTCGTTTCGAACCACCAAGGCCACCAAGCGCGCCAAGGGCGACGCCAGCCTCTTCGTGACCTTGGTGGGCTTGGTGTCGAATCAGCGGCGCTGACGCGCCACCCCGGAGCGGGGCAAGCCCTTCCTCCGCACGGGGCGAAGGACCGCTGGAGCGCGCGCTGAATGTGGATTGGTCCCAGGAGCCGGACTCACCCCGTCATCCCCGCCGGAGGGCCGTATTCGGCCCGTAGAGCCTGGCGCAGTTGACGGCCCCCGCATTATTGTTATATCTTTGTTCTCATGAACGCCGACGATCCGCGCAGTCGGCAGCTCGATGAGCTGCAGCAGGTGGCGACCCGCCTGGGGCTGGCGTTCGGGCGCGAGGCCGAGGCGGCGGAGACGCCGGCCGAGCGGGTGGCGCTGTTCAACCTCTTCGACCGCTGCTTCTTCTCGGTCAGGGTGTCGATCGCACTGCAACTGCGCCTGCGCCGCGAGGCCCGGCGGCAGGACCGCGAGGATGCGCGCGAGGACCGCGACGCTCCCGAAACCGAACGCGAGGAGGCCCTGGAACGCGCCGAGGCGCCCGAACGTCTCGACTATACCGAGCGCGACCGCGACCGGGAGGCCGAGCGCGCCTCCCTGCCCCTCCTCCTCGACACCCTGGACGGCGTCGTCTCCGGCGCGGCAGCC
>NZ_JAHBYD010000058.1 GCF_019636135.1 Phenylobacterium sp. | reverse complement strand
CCGCCGGCCACGCCGGAGGTGCAACGCGCCGCCCGCCAGGCCCCGCGGCCCGGCGGCTCGGTCATGGACCGCCGCGACGACGACGATCGTCGTCGCGCGCAGGAGCCCGGCAGGGGCGCCATCAGCCGCGCCAAGGGCGCGCCCACGCGCCGCGAAGGCCGCCTGACCATCCAGACCGTCGCCGGCGACGCCGAGGGCGCCGAGCGGATGCGCAGCCTCGCCTCCGTGCGCCGCGCCCGCGAACGCGAGCGCGAGAAGCGCAAGGGCGGCGCCGTCGAGCAGGCCCGCGTGGCCCGCGAGGTCGTGATCCCCGACGTCATCACGGTGAGCGAGCTCGCCAACCGGATGGCCGTCCGGGGCGTCGAGATCATCAAGTTCCTGATGCGTCAGGGCGTGATGCTGAAGATCAACGACGTCATCGACAACGACACCGCCGAGCTGGTGGCCACCGAATTCGGCCACACCGTGAAGCGCGTGTCGGAAGCCGACGTCGAAGCGGGCTTCATCGGCGCCGAGGACCTGGACGACCACCTGGAGGCGCGGCCCCCGGTGGTGACCGTGATGGGCCACGTCGACCACGGCAAGACCTCGCTGCTGGACGCGCTGCGGTCGACCGACGTGGTGTCGGGCGAGCACGGCGGCATCACCCAGCACATCGGCGCCTATCAGGTGCGGCTGGAGAACGGCCAGAAGGTCACCTTCCTCGACACCCCGGGCCACGCCGCCTTCTCGGCGATGCGGATGCGCGGCGCCAACGTCACCGACATCGTCATCCTGGTGGTGGCGGCCGACGACGGCGTGATGCCGCAGACGATCGAGGCGATCCAGCACGCCAAGGCGGCCGGCGCGCCGATCATCGTGGCGATCAACAAGATCGACAAACCCGACGCCGACCCCACCCGCGTGATCAACGAGCTGCTGCAGCACGAGATCGTGGTGGAGAGCCTCGGCGGCGACACCCAGGCGATCGAGGTCTCCGCGACCCAGAAGATGGGCCTGGACGACCTGATCGAAGCCATCCTGCTGCAGGCCGAGGTGCTGGACCTGAAGGCCAACCCCGACCGCACGGCCGACGGCATGGTGATCGAGGCGAAGCTGGATCGGGGCCGCGGCGCGGTCTCGACCGTGCTGGTCAAGCGCGGCACGCTGAAGCGCGGCGACATCGTCGTGGCCGGCGCCAACTTCGGCCGGGTGCGCGCCCTGCTCAACGAGCGTGGCGAGCAGCTTGACGCGGCCGGGCCTTCGGTGCCGGTCGAGATCCTCGGCCTCGACGGCACGCCCGATCCGGGCGAGCCCTTCGCGGTCGTGGAGAACGACGCCCGCGCCCGCGAACTGGTCGACTACCGCACGCGTCTGAAGCGCGAGAAGGCGGGGGCTCCGGTCCAGGGCGCCTCGCTGGCCGAGATGATGGCCAAGATCACGGACAAGAAGGTCTCGGAACTGCCGCTGGTCATCAAGGCCGACGTGCAGGGCTCGGCCGAGGCCATCGTGGGCTCGCTGGACAAGATGGGCACCGACGAGGTCCGCGCGCGGATCATCCTGTCGGGCGCCGGCGCGATCAGCGAGAGCGACGTGATGCTGGCCAAGGGCGCCGGCTCGCCGATCCTCGGCTTCAACGTCCGCGCCTCGAAGCAGGCGCAGGCGCTGGCCGAGCGGGAAGGCGTCGAGATCCGCTACTACGCGATCATCTACGACCTGCTGGACGACATCAAAGGCGTGCTCTCGGGCATGCTGGCGCCGATCCAGCGCGAAACCTTCCTGGGCAACGCCGAGGTCCTCCAGGCCTTCGACATCACCAAGGTCGGCCGGGTCGCCGGTTGCCGCGTGTCGGAAGGCGTGGTCCGCAAGGGCGCCCGCGTCCGGATCGTGCGCGACAACGTCGTCATCCTGGAACTGGGCGTCCTGCAGACGCTCAAGCGCTTCAAGGACGAGGTCAACGAGGTGCCCGCGGGCCAGGAATGCGGCATGGCGTTCCAGGGCTTCCAGGACATCAAGGCCGGCGACACCATCGAGTGCTTCAACCTCGAGGAGGTGAAGCGGAGCCTCTAGGGGCGTCGCATCGCGAACAGATCGGGGCGGCTGCAGCGATGCAGCCGCCCTTTTTCTTCTAGTTCGTCATCCCGCGACTTGTTCGCGGGACCCACGAACTCAGACGAGCGTAGCGATCCGCAGCGTTACCGCCGCACCTTTCCCCGACCGCCGGTGTACTTGGGTCCCGCGAACAAGTCGCGGGATGACGTTCTGTGTTTAAGTGCGCGCAACGATGCCGGGGTAGGCGAGATGCGGCGGGGATTTGGGCCGGCGGTGCTGGCCGGCGGGCTGTTCGGGGCGGCGGCGGACCTGTGGGTGGCCTGCACGCTCTCGGGCCTGCCGCTGATGCGCATCGGCAAGGCGGTGGCCCGCGGCTGGTTCGGCCCGGCGGCGCGGGACGGCGGGACCGACGTGGCGCTGATCGGCCTCGCTTCGCACGTCGCCATCGTGCTGGTGTTCGCCGCGGTCTTCGTGGCGGCGTCGATCCGCGCGCCCGTCCTGCGGCGACTGTGGTTCGTGGCGGGGCCCCTCTACGGCGCCGGCATCTTCTGCGTGATGCGCTTCGTCGTGCTGCCGCTGTCGGCGGCGGGTACTCGATGCCGAAGCCGCCGGCCCTCTGGTGGGAGGTCGCGGGGCACCTGTTCCTGGTGGGCCTGCCCATCGCGCTCTCGGCGTGGTGGTTCGTCAGGCCCCGGCCGGGCGCGGCATCCTGAAGAAGGCGCTGGGGGTCGCAAAGCCCATGTCGCGGTCGCCTTCCCGGACCATGCCGATCCGCTCCAGCACGCGCTGCGATCCGAAGTTCTGCGGCTCGGTGAAGGCGATCAGGTAGGGCGCGTCGGTGTGGGCGAAGGCCCACTCCGCGACGGCGCGGGCGGCCTCGGTCGCCAGCCCCTGGCCCCAGAACTCCGGCCGGAAGGCGTAGCCCAGTTCGAACTCGCCGGTGGCGCGCCAGAGGCTCAGGCCCGCGCGGCCCACGAAGACGCCCTCGCGCGTGTGGACGACCCACTTCGAATGGCCGCGCCGGGCGTGCTCGGCCGCGAAGTCGGCCAGGACGGCGGCGATCTTGGCGTCGTCCCAGACGCCGCCCATGTAGCGGCCCACCTCGGGGTCGCGGTGCAGCTCGGCCAGCAGGCCGAAATCGTCGGCCGTGAAGGGACGGAACGTCATCCGCGGCGTTTCGAGGATGGGCGGTTCGGGGCCTGGCGCGTTCATCTGCGGTTTCACCTCGCCCTGGTAGCCCCTCTGTTGTAGCGCAGCTTGAGCGGAGGATGGATATGCGAGCGTTCCTGATCGCGATGGCGGCCCCCCTGATCGCGCTGGCGCTCACCGGTTGTGCGACCGTGCAGAAGCTTGATGCGGCCGGCGACGTGCATGCGCTGCTGATCTCGATCCGCGACGACGACCACGCCACCTTCGACGCGCTGGTCGACCGCAAGGCGCTCCGCCTGGAGATCGAGGACCGGCTGGTGGCCGAGGCGCGCCGCGACGGCCGCGTGCCGACCGGGCTGGCGGTGGTCCTCGCCCCGGCGCTGTCGAAGCTGGCCGGCGACACCCTGGTGCAGCCCGACGTGTTCCGTTCGGTCGCGGCCTACTACGGCTACCGGCGCGACATGCAGATCCCCGGGCCCATCGGCATCTCGACCCTGCTGCGGCCGATGCCCGACGGCCGCGTCTGCGCCGTCAGCAAGAAGGGCGGCCCCTGCCTGCTCGTCTTCGCCCACGCCCCGGACGGCCGCTGGAAGCTCTCCGGCTTCGAAGGCGACATCGGGATGCTGCGGATCAAGCGCTGATGCGGCTAAGGTCCCCCTGAATCGGGGGAAGCGGCATGACCGACGCAGCGGCGCTGGAGGGTTTCGAGAAGATCAGGTTCAAGGCGGGGCGCTGGACGCGGGACGTCTACAAGCGCGGGTCGGGTCCCGCCGTCATCGTCATCCACGAGATCCCGGGGCTGCACCCGCTGGTGCTGGCCTTCGCCGAGCGGGTGGCGGCGGCCGGTATGACGGTCTACTGCCCGAGCCTGTTCGGCACGCCCGGCAAGCCGCCCAGCCGCGGCTACGCGCTGGCCGAGGTCGCCAAGGCCTTCTGCGTGCGGCGCGAGTTCTACTTCTGGGCCCGGGACCGTTCGAGCCCGATCGTGGACTGGCTGCGCGCGCTCGCCCGGCAGGCGCACGCCGACTGCGGCGGCAAGGGCGTGGGCGCGGTCGGCATGTGCTTCACTGGCGGCTATGCGCTCGCGATGATGACCGAGCCCTCGGTGGTGGCCCCGGTGCTGTCGCAGCCCTCGATGCCCATCGCGCCGAAGACGGGCCCCGGCCGCGCCGCGTTCGACTGTTCGGCCGCCGAGATCGCCTGCGCGCGCCGGCGCTTCGAGGGCGAGGACCTCTCGATGATCGGCCTGCGGTTCAGGAGCGACGAGCTGGTCCCGAACGAGCGCTTCGCCCGCTACAAGGCCGAGTTCGGCGACCGCTTCGAAGGCTACGAGTTCGAAGACGCCGACGCCAAGCCCGCGTTCATTCCCCCGCACTCAGTGCTCACCCTGCACCTCAAGGACGACGGCCCCACCAAGGCCGCCGAGCAGCGGGTGATCCAGTTCTTCAAGGAACGGACGGGGGCGTAAGCCCACCCACGGCTGTCATCCCGGTTTCGCGAAGCGAGGACCGGGACCCAACCGTCCGGTGCTCTGAGGTTGTTATCTGGCCCCCGCCCGCCAGGGGCCGGCCCCCACCATCGACGCACCTGATGGTTGGGTCCCGGTCTTGGGCTCTGCCCAAACCGGGATGACAAGCGTTGGGGGGGTGAGGGAGTGGAAGGGCCTACGCTTCGACCGTTTCGGGCGCCTGGACGAAGCCGGGCCAGGTGGACATGTATTTCACGAAGGCCGGGCCCAGGCCCTCGTTCTCCAGGTAGGCGGCGCTCACGGGCAGGGGCGTGGGCGTGAAGGCGGGGTCGCGCGAGCGCTCGGGGAAGTCGTGGTGCAGGATCGCCGCGCGGCCGATCAGGACGTAGTCGGCGCCCTTCGCCAGCATGTCGGCGGCGATGGCGGGCGAGGTGATCTTGCCGGCGACGCCCAGGCGCACCTGGCCGCGGTCGAGGGCGGTGAAGTACGACATCAGGCTGCGGCCCTGGAACTCCGCCTCGACGGGCTCCTTCATGACGTCCCACAGGCTCATGTCGAGGTAGTCGATCTTGCCGTCGGTCAGGATCGCCTGGGCGGTCTCCAGGATCTCGGCGAGCTTCAGGCCGAACCGCTCGGGCGACAGGCGCAGGCCGAGCTGGAAGTCGGGCCGGACGCGGGCGCGCACGCCGTCGATGATCTCGCGCACGATGCGGGCGCGGTTCTCGACCGAGCCGCCGTAGCGGTCCTCGCGCCGGTTGAGCTCGGGCGAGAGGAACTGGGCCAGGATGTAGCCGTGGGCGCCGTGGATCTCGACGCCGTCGAAGCCGGCCTTCTCCGAGCGGACGGCGGCGGCCACGAAGTCCTCGACCAGTTGCTCGACCTCGCCCAGCGACAGGCCGCGCGCGCCGGTCTCGGGATCGTCGGACGGGCAGACCGGCTGGCCCACCAGGTCCTTCGGCGAGCGGGCGCCGGCGTGGTGCATCTGCAGCGCCGAGACGCTGCCCGCGGCCTTGATGGCGGCGGCGAGGCGGGTGAGGCCCGCAAGGTGCTGGTCGCCGAAGCCGCCGAGCTGGCCGGGGAAGCCCTGGCCGACGGCCTGGACGTGCGCCGCGCAGGTCATGGTGAGGCCGAAGCCGCCCTCCGCGCGCTTGGTCAGCCACCGGAACTCGTCGTCCGACAGGACGCCGTCCGGATGGCTCTGCGAGTTGGTGAGGGGCGCCAGCATGAAGCGGTTCTTCATGGCCGGGCCGCCATGGGCGAAGGACATGGGCGAGAAGAGGTCAGCCAAGACGAGGGCTCCGGAATTGCGTCGCCGCCACGGTTAGCCGCCTTCCGCGGGGTCGCGCAAACCAGCGTTTCTGCAAGGCGGTTCAGGACCAGGGCGAGCCCTGGGGATCGCGGCGTCCCGCTTCAAGTCCCCTCGGCGGCGAGGAAGATCGGGCCGCCGATCACGTCGACACGGCCGGGCGCCACGAGGCGCAGCGCGGTCAACTGCATCACGGGCGGCGCGCCTTCGACCTTTCCCAGGCGCGAGCCCTGCGGCACGGCGAGGCGCGCGCCGGCCTCCGGCGGGAGGCTGCGGATCGCGCGGCCGATCTCGGGGGCCCTGGCGTGGAAGGGCAGGGGCTCGTCCAGTTCGGCCACGGGGTTCACATAGAGGCCAACCAGCACCGCGTGGTGCGGGCCGCGGACCATGGCGTAGGCGCCGTGGGTGTGGCCGGCGCGCAGCAGGTTGCGCCAGTGGCCGGGGCTCTTCCGCCATTGGCCCATGAAGTGCTGGGCGCCTACGGGCGCGCCGGGCCCCGCGTGGTAGCCGATGTTCTCGGACGGCGAGCCGATGACGCGGCGGCTGAGCAGCCAGAAGCGGTGGCTGGGGTCGAAGCCCTCGGGCGACAGGTGCTCGACGTAGCCGCGCGCCGCGAGGTCGCCCGCGTGGGCGCGGGCGGCCTTCTCGAGGTCGTCGTGCCAGGC
>NZ_JAHBYD010000057.1 GCF_019636135.1 Phenylobacterium sp. | reverse complement strand
CGGGGCAGGTAGAGCGAAAACGCCCCGATGCGCACGCCGAGGCCGCGCAGGATCCGCCGCTCGACGGGGCTCAGCGCCCGCACTTCCGCCCGCACGGCCGCGCGGTCGATGACGCCGCCGGCCTCGACCAGCCGGAACGCGAGCCCGCGCGCCAGGCCCTTCACCTTGCCGTCGGCGACGGCCACTTCCAGCTTGCGGATCGCCGGCAGGCGGCGGCCCGCCTCGCCGGCGACGAACGCCTCCAGCCGCTGCTGCGCCCGCTGGCGCGTGCTGTCGGGGCCGAGTTCGCCCAGCAGCCGCACGCGCGGCCGGAAGGGCTCGCCGCCCGCCAGCACGCCCGCGACCTCGCCGTTCCACAGGATCGCACCGTCGGGATCGAGCGCGAACGCCGCGTCCGCCTCGGCCGCCAGCCGGCCCAGCCGCCGTACGATCTCGGGGCCCACCGCGAGCTGGGCCGCGGCCCGCAGCGCCTTCTCCTCCAGCACGCTGCCGCCCTGCGCCGGCTCGAAGCTGACGCCGGTCAGCCGGCCGACGTAGTGGCCCTCGACGGTCACGGTCCCGTCGGCCGCCACGCCCGCCAGCATCTCCTCGCGCACCCGCAGGCCGCGCATCAGCGCGCTGGTCCGCCGGTCGACGAACCGGGCCATCAGCTTCTCGTGCAGGGTGTCGGAGAGCCGGTCCTCGAGGTTGCGGGTCCGCCCCTGCCACTCGGCCGGGTCGGCCAGCCAGTCGGGCCGGTTGGCCACATAGGCCAGCGTCCGCACGCTCGCGAGCCGCGAGGCCAGGGTGTCGATCTCGCCGTCGGTGACGTTCAACTGGTCGTACTGGCGCGAGATCCAGTCGTCGCCGATCCGCCGCCCGCGCTCGGTGAGCTGCAGGAAGAAGGCGCGCACCAGGGCCGTGTGCTCCTCGGCCGCCACCTTGCGGAAGTCGGGCGTCTGGCACACGTCCCAGAGCCGCATCAGGTTGGTGCGGTCGCGCGCGCGGGTCTGGATGGCCTCGTCCTCGCTCAGCGCCTTCAGCGTGGCCTCGTCCAGCGCCTCGGCCGACAGCTTCAGGCCCGGCCGCTCGGGGAACTTCGCCAACGACGCCTGCAGCGCCGTCAGCGAGCCGAAGTCGAGCCTGGCGTTGCGCCACTCGGCCCCGGCCACCGGCTCGAAGCTGTGGTTCTCGACCGCCTCGACCAGGTCGGGGTCCATGTCCTCGGCCTCGCCGGTGACGCCGAACGTCCCGTCCTTCTGGTAGCGGCCGGCGCGCCCGGCGATCTGGCCGATCTCGTGCGGGTGCAGGAAGCGCGTGCGGCGGCCGTCGAACTTGCGCAGGCCCGCGAAGGCGACATGGTCGACGTCCATGTTCAGGCCCATGCCGATGGCGTCGGTCGCCACCAGGAAGTCGACCTCGCCCGACTGGTAGAGCGCCACCTGGGCGTTGCGGGTGCGGGGGCTGAGCGATCCCATCACCACGGCCGCCCCGCCGCGCTGGCGGCGGATCAGCTCGGCGATCGCGTAGACGTTCTCGGCGCTGAAGGCGACGACGGCCGAGCGGCGCGGCAGCTTCGTCAGCTTCTTCGGCCCGGCGTAGGTGAGCCGGCTGAACCGGTCCCGCGTCTGGATCTCGGCGTGCGGCAAGAGGCGGCGCACCAGCGGCGCCATGGCCCCGGCGCCCAGCAGCATGGTCTCGGCCTTGCCGCGGGCGTGCAGCAGGCGGTGGGTGAAGACGTGGCCGCGCTCGGGGTCGGCGCAGAGCTGGATCTCGTCGACCGCCAGGAACTCCACCTCGACCGACAGCGGCATCGCCTCGACCGTGCAGACGTAATACTGCGGCCGCGGCGGGACGATCTTCTCCTCGCCGGTGATCAGCGCCACGCAGCGGGGGCCGCGCGCCCCCACGATGCGGTCGTAGATCTCGCGCGCGAGCAGCCGAAGCGGCAGCCCGATCATCCCGGACGCGTGCCCCAGCATCCGTTCCACCGCCAGGTGGGTCTTGCCGGTATTCGTGGGCCCGAGCACCGCGACCAGATGCGACGGCGCGGCGCCCGTCGGGCGATGGCTCATGACCCTAACGTGGGGCGGACGAGGGAGTCGGGCAAGCGGGGCCGACGTCGCAGGCTCAGAGATGACGCGGGAAGTCCATCCGCTGGTGCAGGACGCGCACGATGTCGAGCATGTCACCGACCGGTCTGTAGAAGAGCATGTGGGCGCCGACAGCGAACTTGAAGTAGCCTGCCCGGATGTCGTCGCAACGACGGCCTCGGCGAGGGTCGGCCGAGACAGTCTCGATGGCTCGCAGGATTTGCCGGGCGTATCTTTCCGCTTGCTCCAGTCCCCATTTTGCCTCGCCGACATCCCAGATGGTGTCGATGTCGGCTTGCGCGGCCGGCGACAGGATGTAGCCGCTCAACGGCCCGCGCGCTTCCGAGCGATGAATGCCTCGAAGTCGAATGCTGTGGACGGTCCGCTCTCTTCGCCCTCGATCAGGGCCGCGCGCAAAGCCTCAAGGCTCGCCTCGCGTTCCTCCAGCAAACGGAGGCTTGCGCGGACGACTTCGCTGGCTGAGGCATAGCGCCCGTTCGCCACCTGTGTTTCCACGAAGCTCGTGAAGTGCTCGCCGAGGCTGATGGACGTGTTCCTGGCCACGCCAGGATAGTACCAAAGATTGGTACTTGCGCAAGCTTGCGCCGCGCCGTGTTGCGAATTGGGTGGTCACGCTTAAACGACGCAAGGGCGTTGCGCGTTTCGTCCAGAAGGCTAGGGTCGCCGGCCTTAAGTTCGGGGAATTCGCGCAATGATCGACCGCCGCCAAGTCCTTCTCAGCACCCTCGCCGCCGGCGCCGCGGCCGCGCCGTTGCCGGCGTTCGCGCTGGAAGGCGAGGGCGTCAGCGATCCGCGGCTGGCGAAGCTGCTGGACGCCTTCGTCGAGGAGATCCTGGTCGACAACCCCGAGACGGCCACCGGCCTCGGCAAGGACAAGGGCCCCCGCGCCGGCCTGAAGCGGCGCCTCGACGAGCGCTCGGGCGACGCCCGGGCCAAGCAGATCGCCGACTACGCCGACCGCGCCAAGCGCCTGAAGGCGATCCCGCGCGCGGGCCTGAAGGGGCGCGACCTCACCACCTACGACACCGTGCTCTACGCCCAGGAGATCGGCGCCGAGGGCGGCCGGTTCGGCTACGGCCGCGACTACGCCAACCCCTACGTCGTCAGCCAGCAGGACGGTCTCGTCGGCGCCATCGGCGAGTTCCTGAACGCCCAGCACCTCATCGAGACCCGCGACGACTGCGAGGCCTACCTCGTGCGCCTCGACCAGGTGGGCAGCCGCCTCGACCAGGAGAGCGACCGCATCAAGGACGCCGCCGGCAAGGGCGTGGTGCTGCCCGACTTCCTGCTCGCCACGACCCTGCAGGTGGAGAACAAGCTCCGCGCCCAGGACCCGGCGGCCACCCGTCTCGTGGGCTCGCTGGCCGACCGCGCCAAGGCCAAGGGCATCGACGGCGACTGGTCGGCCCGCGCCACGGCCATCGTGCGCGACAAGATGTTCCCGGCGCTGGAGCGCCAGATCGCGGTGCTGAAGGCGCAGGAGGCGCGGGCCACCCCGGACGCCGGCTGCTGGAAGTTCCCGGACGGCGCCGACTACTACCGCTGGGGCCTCAAGTACAACACGACCACCGAACGCACGCCGGCGGAGATCCACAGGACGGGGCTGGAGCAGGGCGCCGAGATCGACGCGCGCATGGACGCGATCCTGAAGGGCCAGGGCTACACGCAAGGGTCGGTCGGCGAGCGCATGGGCGCGCTCACCCGCGACCCGAAGTTCCTGTTCCCCGACACCGAGGACGGCCGCCGCCAGGTCATCGCCTACATCGAAGGCCGCATCGCCGCCATCCGGCCGTACCTGCCGAAGATCTCCAAGCTGGGGCTGAAGGCGCCCGTCGAGGTGCGCGCGGTGCCGAAGGAGATCCAGGACGGCGCGGGCCTGGGCTACATGAACTTCGCCGCCCTCGATGGCTCGCGCCCGGCGATCTACTACGTGAACCTCAAGAACATCGACAACTGGCCGAAGTACACGTTGGCCAGCCTCTCGATGCACGAGGCGCTGCCGGGCCACGCCTGGCAGGGCGCCTACCTCGCCGAGCGCCCGGGCGAGATCCACACCATCGCTTCGCTGATGGGCTTCGGGGCCTTCATCGAGGGCTGGGCGCTCTACGCCGAGCAACTGGCCGACGAGGCCGGGCTCTACGACGACGACCCGATGGGCCGGCTGGGCTACCTGCAGGCGCTGCGTTTCCGCGCTGCGCGCCTGGTGGTCGACACCGGCCTCCACGACCAGCGCTGGACCCGCGAGAAGGCCATCGCGACGCTGGCCGGCGCCACGGGCCGCTCGACCAACGCCGCCACCTCGGAGATCGACCGCTATTGCGCGAGCCCCGGCCAGGCCTGCGCCTACAAGACCGGCCACAACGAGATCATCCGCCTGCGCGAGAAGGCGCGGACGGCGCTCGGCCCGAAGTTCGACCTCCGCGACTTCGACGACGCGGTGGTCACCACCGGCGGCACGCCGCTGTCGGTGCTGGAGACCGTGATCGACCGGTACGTGGCCGCCGCGAAGGCCTAGGTTCCCCCTCTTTCACCCTTTGAACGTCATGGCCGGGCTTGTCCCGGCCATCCATGAACACCGATCGTGGGGGAGAGACGCAGCGTCACGGCTGAGCTTTCTTCGTAGGCGCCTGCGTGTATGGATGGCCGGGACAAGCCCGGCCATGACGTTCTTGAGGGGAGTGGGACCGCAGAGCCGCTACCGCTCCAGCCGGAACCCCAGGGGCAGCAGCGCCTCGATGGTGTGGCTCTCGGCCGTTCCGTCGTCGGCGACGCTCACCACCTCGCAGCCGGGCGCGGAGAACTCCCAGATCTTCTGGCGGCAACCGCCGCAGGGCCAGATCAGGCCCGGCAGGGAGGAGGCGACCCACACGCGCCGGATCGAGGTCAGGCCCTGGGTCACCCCCGTCGCGATGGCGCTGGCCTCGGCGCAGAGCCCCTGCGGGTAGGCCGCGTTCTCGACGTTCACCCCCTCGTACGTCCGCCCGTCGCCCGCCTCCACGATCGCCGAGACGCGGACGCCGGAGTAGGGCGCATGGCTGTTGGCGAGCAGGCGGCGAAGCGCCTCTGCGATGGCCGGCGGTGCGGCGGCCGGCGGAACGGTGGCGGTCATGCGGCGGAGGTCGTCCCGGGCGGTCGAAGGGACGATCGACTGTAGCGGCCGGCCGGCGAAAGTCGACCCGGCCGCGGCGGGCGCGACGCCGCAGGCCGGGCTCCGGTTTCAGGCGAGGGCGGCCGCCGTGCGCCGACGGCGGCGCAGCCCGGCGCCCAGCCCGGCGAAGCCCACCACCATCAGCGCCCAGGCGGCCGGTTCCGGAACCGTCCCGACGCCGACCTGCGCCTCGCCGGCCGAGAACAGGACCTGCGGATCGTAGTAGAGGCGCGTGGTGACGTCCGGCTCCGCGTAGCTGTTCAGCGTCCCGACATAACGCAGGCCCGCGAAGGTGACGCTCGACGGCAGCCCGCCGAAATCGCCGTCGCTGAACTGCTGGCCGAAATGGGCGCTGCCTTCGTCGTCGGTCTTCGCGGTCGTCGCGAACAGCACCGCGCCGTCGGCGTCCAGCAGCTCCAGGCTGCCCGTCGCGTTCACGTCGCTGCTGGCGTCGCCGTACCAGAAGGCCCAGAAGAACGTCGGGTCGATCAGCGTCAGCGTCTGTCCCGCGCCGAAGCGGATCGTGTAGTCCAGGGTGTCGCCCGCCTCCAGGCTGAACGAGGACTCGGGGCTGAACGACCCGAAGCCGCGCCAGCCGGCGGTGAAGCAGCAGCCGGCGTCCTGCGGCGTCGCCAGGTCCAGGGTCAGCTCCAGGACGACGGTCGCCGCCTGCGCCGGGGCGCCCGCGGCGAGCAGGCCCAGCGCCGCGACGGCGCCGGCAAGGGAAATCCTCATGTCCAACTCCCTTGAGGCAGGCCGTGCGCGAGCGCCGGTCCGCCTTCGAACACGCCGCCCCCATGACGGCTCGTCCTTCAGCAGACGCCCGCCGGCCGCCGGCTCCTAGGTGCAGATGGACTGTTTTCGAAACGTCACGCCGCCCCGGCGTCCAGGGCGGCGGGCTCGCCCGTGAGGCGTAGGGTGTTGCAACGCCGCGGCGGCGCCGGTTCAATCGGCCGGGCCTGGGCATGAGGCGCCGTGCGGTTTGACGCGGATCGGACGGCCGGCCCGGGCGCAATGGGCTGTCTTCGCAGGTCCGGGCTCGGGGCTGCGTCGCCGGGGGCCGCCATGGACGACCGCGTGTTCGCCGACATCCTCGACCGCGCCTATGGCGCCGCGGTGGAGCCCGGGCGATGGCCGGGCTTCCTCGAAGCCTTCGCCGACGCCGCCGGCGCCGCCTCCAGCGCGCTGGTGTGGCAGGACCAGCGCACGCGCAAGGGCCGCGGCGTCGCGGCGCGGCTCGACCCTTCCGTGCTGCCCGTCTATTTCGAGCAGTTCGCCACGCGCCATCCCAGCCAGCGATGGCAGCACAGCCCGGGCGAGCGGCTGCGCCACTTCGTGCCCAACATCGTCGCCGACGACGACGCGATGCCCAAGTCCGAGCTGGTGCGCACCGACTTCTACAACCAGTTCATGCGGCCGTTCGACCTGCACTCGGTGCTGCGCCTGGGCCTGGTCGCCGAGGGCGATGCGGCCGCCGTCCTGATGGTGGCGCGCCCCGCCGCGCGGCCGCGCTTCGGCGAGGCCGAGGTCGCCGCCCTGCGCCGGCTGCATCCGCACCTGATCCGCGCCTTCGAGCTGGCCCGCAAGCTGGGCGCGGCGCAGCCGCTCGCCCGCGGGGCCGAGGCGGTGCTGGCCGCCTCGCCGCACGCCTTCTTCGTGGTCGACGCCTGCGCTCGCGTGCTGCACGCCAATCCCGCCGCCGAGGCGCTCCTGGCGCAGCGCGACGCGC
>NZ_JAHBYD010000056.1 GCF_019636135.1 Phenylobacterium sp. | reverse complement strand
CACAAGGCCGGCCATGACGTTCTGGTGCGTGGGGGGCGGGTCCCTCACACCCCGCCGTTCTTGCGCACGAGGCGTTTCACGTCCTTGTAGATCTCGTCGCCGTCGTGGCGCTCGGCCCTCGACTTCACGACCGCCACGGTGATCGGCCCGCGCTTGGGTCCGCCGGCCTCGTAGCCGACATAGCGGTAGCCGTCGGGCAGGTCGTGCCCGGTGTAGAGGAAGGTGGCGCGCACGCCGCGCTTCTCCGGGTTGAGCTGTTCGCCGCGCAGGCGCACGTCGCGGCGCATGCGGATGGTGGCGCCGTCGCCGCCCGCGTCGATCTTGATCGGGCCGACCTGGACCTTGGCGGTGTCGTTGGCGTCGTTGGCGACGATGTGGATGCCGGGCAGGCTGACGCGGGTGGTTCCGTCCTCCGACTCGGTGACCACCGCCTTGCCGCCCCTCACCGAGACGTTCACCGCATCGACGTCCTTGCCGTCGACCTTCAGGTCGACGCCGCTGCCTCCGGAGCCGGCGCGGACCTCGACGCCAGCGCCACCGGCGTCGCGCGCCGCCTCGTCGGCCGCCTTCGCCGCCGCGTCGGCGGTCTCCTTCGACGCCTTGCCGGACGCGGCGTCCTTGGCGCCCTCCGTGGCGACGGGCGCCGTGCGGTTGGCGAGCAGGGTGGTCTCGATGTTGGCCAGCGCATTGTCGACGCCGCCCGCGGTCGACACCAGTTGCAGGGTCACCTCGGCGCCATCGGGCGTGGCGTACATGCAGGTCTTGCCGTCGGACGTGGCCATGGTGCGCGTGAGGTCGCCCTGCTTCATCGGGCAGTCCAGCGCCGCGCGCGCGGCGGGGACCTTGGGCCCGCAGGCCGCGGCGGTCAGCGCGAGCGCCGAGGCGGCGACGAGGTAAAGCGGCTTCATGGAAAAGGGCTCCGTCCGTTCCCGTGGGAAGCTGGGCGGAGCCCTCCGAAAAGGCGAGTGAATTCGCGGTAAGTTACACCCGGGCGTTACGACTGCCCCGGCCGCGCCGCGCCTTCGCGCCGGGCCAGGAAGGCCAGGCGTTCGAACAGGTGGACGTCCTGCTCGTTCTTGAGCAGGGCGCCGTGCAGCGGCGGGATCAGCTTCGTCGGGTCCTTTTCGGCCAGCGCGTCGCCGTCGATGTCCTCGACCATCAGGAGCTTCAGCCAGTCGAGCAGTTCCGAGGTCGAGGGCTTCTTCTTCAGGCCCGGCACCTTGCGCATGTCGTAGAAGATGCGCAGCGCCTCGGCGACCAGCTTCTGCTTCACGCCCGGATAGTGGACGTCGACGATCTCCTGCATCGTCTCGCTGTCGGGGAAGCGGATGTAGTGGAAGAAGCAGCGGCGCAGGAACGCGTCGGGCAGCTCCTTCTCGTTGTTCGAGGTGATGATCACGATGGGGCGGACGGCCGCCTTGATCGTCTCGTTGGTCTCGTAGACGTAGAACTCCATCCGATCGAGCTCCTGCAGGAGGTCGTTCGGGAACTCGATGTCGGCCTTGTCGATCTCGTCGATCAGCAGGACGGGGCGGCCGGCGTGCTCGAACGCCTCCCAGAGCTTGCCCTTCTTGATGTAGTTCTTGACGTCCTTCACGCGCTCGTCGCCGAGCTGGCTGTCGCGCAGGCGGGTCACGGCGTCGTACTCGTAGAGGCCCTGGACGGCCTTGGTGGTCGACTTGATGTGCCAGGTGATCAGCTCGGAGCCCAGCGCCGCGGCGATCTCGTAGGCCAGGACCGTCTTGCCGGTGCCGGGCTCGCCCTTGATGAGCAAGGGGCGCTCGAGCGCGATCGCGGCGTTCACCGCCACCTTGAGGTCCTCGGTGGCGACGTAGTTGTCGGTCCCTTCGAAACGCTGGCTCATTCAGGCTCCCCATGCGGACGGAGGCCCGCATTCGAACAGTTGTTTGTCTGGGCCAACCTATAGAGCCGGGCGCGAGGATCAAGCCGGTTCCATCGCCGCGCGAACCGCCGCTTCGAACCGCCGCGCCTCAGGGCGCGGACGCGGCGTAGTCGCCCAGGGCCTCGCCGAGACGGCCCATGGCGGAATCCCAGTCGCCGAAGGCGTCGGGCAGGAAGACGCGGGTCTGCGGATACCAGGGATAGGAGTCGGTCCCGAGCCGCGGCCACGAGCTGATCGACGAGACCATCCAGCTCGGCGTGCCCACCGCCGAGGCGATGTTGAAGGTCGCGTTCGAGAAGCCGACCACCAGGTCCATCGCGGCGCACAGCGCGGCCACGTCGTCCAGGTCGTCCTTCAGGTCGATGCCCGGCGGCTGCCAGATCTTCACGCCGAAGTCGCGCTCGGCCTGGGCGATCTCGTCGGCGCAGTCGCCGTACTGCAGGTTCACGAAGCAGACGCCGGGCGCGTCGAACACCGGCTTCCACTGCTCGAACTGCGAGAAGAAGCGGCTGCGGCCCTTGGCGATGTTGCTCTTCCAGAGCAGGCCCACCTTCGGGCCTGCCGGCGCCGACTCCAGCGCCCTCGTCCAGTGCGCCACGCGCTCCGGATCGGGCGTCAGGTAGCCCTTGTGGTCCGGGAAGGCCTCCAGCTTGCGCCGGAACTCGCGCAGCAGGCTGCCCATCGGGGTCCAGAGGTCGACCGTCGCGAGGTCGGTGTCGGGGCAGCGGCGCACGGCCTGCGCGGCCACCACGTTGGTGATGTGGCGCGTGACCTCGGCGTCCGGGAAGCTGCGCTGGAACAGGCTCACCAGGCGCCGCTCCACCGAGATGCGCAGCCGGCCCTCGGGGCCCAGCCGCTCGACGATGTCGGGCAGCACGCCCGCGAACAGGATCTCGTCGCCCAGGCCCTGTTCGGCGACCACCAGGAAGTCCTTGCCCTTCAGCTCGCCGCCGGGCTTCCAGCGCGGCCGGTCGATCCAGAAGTGCGTCACGCCGGCGAACTGCGCCGACAGCCGCGCCTCGTAGTCGTCCCAGCCCGCGCCGATCCGGCCCAGGCAGAGCTGGTAGGTCGACCGGGCCAGCAGCATCATCTGCCTGTCCTCGGCGGTGTTGATCCGGCGCAGCGCCGTGTCGCAGTCCTTGAGCGCGCCCTCGTTGTCGCCCAGCCCGTGCTTCACCTGGCTGAGGTTGTAGCGGGCCTTGCCGAATTTCGGGTTCAGCCGCACCGCCTCGCCGAAGAAGGTCGCCGCGTTGGGCAGGTCGCCCTGGTCCATCATCACCGAGCCCAGGGTGTTCCAGAGCATCGGCGTCTCGGGATGCGCCTGGATGGCGTTGCGCAGGAGTTCGATCGTCTCGTCGACGCGGCCCTGCTCGCGCATGACGCTGGCCAGGTTGTTGACCCCGTCGGCCCGCCCGGGCGCGTGCTCGACATAGCGGGTGAACAGCTTCTCGGCCTGTTCGTGCATGCCCATCCGGAAGGCCAGGCGGCCCAGGTCGTTGGCCACCTCCGCATGGTCGGGCAACAGCTTCAGCGCCGCCTCGTAGGCCTGGACCGAGCTGGCGAAGTCGCCGGCGCGCTCGCGCGCGATGCCCATGAGGTACCAGCCGACGCCGTTGCGCTCGTCGATCTCCAGCGCCTTCACCGCCCACTTGCCGCCGTTGACGAAGTCCTCGCGGTTCAGGAACTCGATGGCGCGCTTCAGCAGCGGCGCGGCGGCCACCGCCTTCAGCTCGCCGACCGCCGATTCCAGCCGTGACAGCGAATCCCTGCCGCCGGCCTCGCCCATCTCGCGCATCGACTCGGGCACGCTCGGCGCGGCGCCGATCTGCGGGCCGTCGGGGAGGGGAACGGGGCTCGGCGCCGCCTTGGCCATTCTGAAGGACTCCGGAAAGACGCCCCTTCCTCGCGCGCTATGGTTAACCTGCCGCTAAGCCGCGCCATTCGGTCGCACGCCCGCGGTCCGCGGCCGCGGCAATCGGCCGTTAACGGGTGCGCCGCTAAGCGTGGGATGCGTTCGATCGTGGCTCGCGCGAGAATGGATTCGCTCGATTCGCGCTGTTGCGGTCGTGGGCGCAGACGAGGGACGGACTTGCCACTCAAACTATCGCTGAAGCCGGGTGAGAGGTTCGTCCTGAACGGGGCCGTCGTCCAGAACGGCGACCGTCGGGCCGTGCTGGTCCTGCAGAACAAGGCGTCCGTCCTGCGCGAGAAGGACATCATGCACGAGGAGGACGTCCAGACGCCGGCGCGTCGGATCTACTTCCCGGTGATGATGATGTACCTCGACGAGGGAAGCGCCGAGAAGTTCTACGGCGAGTTCGTCACCCGCATGACCGAATTCATGGGGGTGATCTCCAACCCCAGCGTCCTCGCCGACTGCGTGGACATCTCCCGGTGCTGCATGGAGCGCGAATACTACAAGGCGCTGATGCTCTGCCGGAAGCTCATCGACTACGAGAACGAAAGGCTGGGCCATGTCCCTTCAGGCGTATCAGCAGGCGGCGACGCGGGCTGAGAGCCCGCGCGACCTGGAATACCGCCTCTTCGCCCAGGTCACCCGGGCGCTCATGGAGGCGGCGCAGCTCGACAAGTCCGAGTTCGGCAAGCGCATGGACGCCCTGGACTGGAACAAGCGCATGTGGTCGATGCTGGCCAGCGAGTGCAACCGCGCCGACAACGGCCTGCCGGCCCCCCTGCGCGCCTCGATCGTTTCGCTCAGCATCTGGGTGGGCAAGCACACCAGCCTGGTGATCCGCAACCAGGAGGAGTTCGAGCCCCTGATCGAGATCAACCGCATGATCATGCAGGGCCTCGCCGGCGGCCAGCAAGCCGCCGCCTAAACACCCACCCCGCTCATCACCCCCGCTCATCCCCGCGAACGCGGGGACCCAGGCTTCCTTCCTCTCCACGGCACGAAACCCAGCATCACCAGGGCGATCGAGAACAACGGCCGACCGCCCGGCGCGCCGCAGGCGTCCTGCTTTTCGAACCACGAACCACACGAACCACACGAACGAATCCGGCATGAACCCGCCCCCTGAGCACAACCCCGGCCCGTTCGTGTCTTTCGTGTGGTTCGTGGTTGAATCCATGCGGCGCTGACGCGCCAACGCAGCTCGAAGGCTCGCAAGACCCTCACGCCTCGCGCGCCCTTTTCTCGCAGCATTCGCACCCTGCCGATCCGGCAGGATGTGCCGCCCGGCAGGAACGCGCCGCGTCCGGGCGCCGCGGCGGCGAACGCCGTGACGCCAAAGGTCCAATGAAAACAGGGAAGTGACGGCGCCCAAGCGGCGCCTGTGCCTGGCCCGGCGCTTGCGACGCGCACCCCGGCGGAAAATCCGCCTGCCGGCAAAAGCCCGGCGCTTCATTCCAGAATGGAAGGACTACCCAATGGCCAATTCGGTCAACACGAACGTTGGCGCGCTCGTCGCGCTGCAAAACCTCAACGCCACCAACGCGGAGCTCGCCACCACTCAGACCAGGATCAACACCGGTAAGAAAGTCGCGTCGGCCAAGGACAATGGCGCCATCTTCGCCATCGCCCAGAACCAGCGCGCGACGTCCAACGCCCTGAACTCGGTCATCTCCTCGCTGGAGCGGAACCAGTCGGCCGTTGAAGTCGCGATCTCGGCCGGCGAGACCATTTCCGACGTGCTCGTGCAACTGAAGGAAAAGGCTCTGGCCGCCCGCGACTCGGGCCTCGACACCGCCAGCCGCACCGCGCTGAACGACGAGTTCAAGACGCTTCTCGGTCAGATCACCAAGGCCGTCGTCAACGCCGACTTCAACGGTTCCAACCTGATCAAGCAGGATGGCAACACCGTGAAGGCGCTGGCCAACGCCGACGCCAGCTCGGTGATCACGGTGCAGGCGCAGACGCTGACCCTGTCGGCCCTGGCCATCGACGCCAGCACGCTGGGGACCACGGCCGCCGCATCGCTCGCGATCGCGGCCGTCAACGCGGCGATCACCTCGGTGTCGAGCAAGCTTTCGTCGCTCGGCACCGGCGCCAAGGCGCTGAACAGCCACCTGAACTTCGTCAAGAAGCTTCAGGACACGATCGACGCCGGCGTGGGCAACCTCGTCGACGCCGACCTGGCGAAGGAAAGCGCCAAGCTCCAGGCTCTGCAGACCAAGCAGCAGCTCGGGGTCCAGGCGCTCTCGATCGCCAACCAGTCGACGTCGATCCTGCTGGGCCTGTTCCGCTAAGTGTGCGGCCGTCGGGCGGACTCCGGTCCGCCCGACGGGTCCTTTGCCAGCCCGGACATTATTGCCGGGTCTGATCGGCATTTTATGCCTACCCGCCGCGCAGCTCGGCAGGATCTGCCGGCCCAAAGCAACCCTAATGCGGGTTTAATCCCATGAATTCAATTCGATAGGCGTCGCCGCGGTAAGGATTCCGCTGGTCCGAAGCTTGCTGCGTTGCGGCCGGGCAAAACGCCCCCGGCCATCAGAACGACAGCCGGCCTTTTTGAATGAAGGACCAACCGATGCCTAATTCGGTGAATACGAACGTTGGCGCGCTCGTCGCGCTCCAGAACCTGAACGCCACGAATGCCGAACTGCAGACCGTGCAGGCGCGCATCAACACCGGCAAGAAGGTCGCGTCGGCCAAGGACAATGGCGCCATCTTCGCCATCGCCCAGAACCAGCGCGCCACCTCCAACGCCCTGAACTCGGTCGTCTCCTCGCTGGAGCGGAACCAGTCGGCCGTTGAAGTCGCGATCTCGGCCGGCGAGACCATTTCCGACGTGCTCGTGCAACTGAAGGAAAAGGCTCTGGCCGCCCGTGACTCCGGCCTCGACACCGCCTCGCGCACTGCGCTGAACGACGAGTTCAAGACGCTTCTCGGTCAGATCACCAAGGCCGTCACGAACGCCGACTTCAACGGCGCCAACCTGATCAAGCAGGACGGCACCACCGTGAAGGCGATCGCGAACGCCGACGCCACCTCGGTGATCACGGTGCAGGCGCAGACGCTGACCCTGTCGGCCCTGGCCATCGACACCAGCACGCTGGGGACCACGGCCGCCGCATCGCTGGCGATCGCGGCCGTCAACGCGGCGATCACCTCGGTGTCGAGCAAGCTGTCGTCGCTCGGCACCGGCGCCAAGGCGCTGAACAGCCACCTGAACTTCGTCAAGAAGCTC
>NZ_JAHBYD010000055.1 GCF_019636135.1 Phenylobacterium sp. | reverse complement strand
GCTAGGACCAATCCACATTCAGCGCGCGCTCCAGCGGCCCTTCGCCCCGTGCGAAGGAAGGGCTTGCCCCGCTGGCGCGTCAGCGCCGCGAATTCGACACCAAGGCCACCAAGGTCACGAAGAGGCTGGCGTCGCCCTTGGTGGCCTTGGTGGCCTTGGTGGTTCGAAACGACAGCGCCTGTGGCGCGCAGAGAGCCGCCGGCTCATCCCTCGGAGACCGGGCCTTCGGTCGAATGTGGATTAGTCTTAGACGGCTTTGCCGGGCGCCGGCACCAGCATCACCGACATCGTCGGGCCGGTGTTCAGCCGCCAGAGCTCCACCATCGGCGCGGGCGGCGGGACCGGCGGGTTCAGCCGCCAGCCCATGTAGGTCATCACGATCAGCCCGGCGGCGATCAGGCAGGGGCCGGCCAGGCCATGGTCGTCGCGCGGCGACCGCAGCAGGCCGATGCGCACCTCCAGCGGGTGCGGCCCGCGCGCCGGCCAGTAGCAGCCGAAGGGCAGGGGCTGGCTGGCCAACTGGGTCTTCAGCAGGGTCCGGGCGTAGAGCGCCCGCGCGCCCGGCCGGCGGCGCAGCACGGCGGCGTCGCACGCCAGCTCCTGGTCCAGGCGCAGCACGTGCGCGCCCAGGTGGACCAGCGGGTTGAACCAGCACAGCGCCTGCAGCGCCGAGGCCAGCGCGCCGGCGCGCGGGTCCATCCGGGCGACGTGCTCGCGCTCGTGGGCGCGGATCAGCGCGCGTTCCTCTTCGGTGTAGGTCCCGTCGTCGGCCGGCATCACGATCCGCGGCGCGATCACGCCCACGACCGAGGGGCCGGCGGTCCCGCGCGCCACGGCGTCCATGAACCGCTTCTGCGCGAAGGCCAGGCCCGCGAACACGGCGGCGAAGCCCAGGGCCCACAGCATCAGCAGCTCGCCGGAGTAGTCCCCGACGGTGGCGGCGATGAGGTTGCGCGCGTCGGCCCCGTCCTCGGTGCGGGCGGGCAGCAGGGTGGCGAAGGCGGCCAGCGGCGGCGCGGCCCACAGGCCGTAGGCCAGCTCGGGCCCGAACATCCGGCGGAACGGGATGCGCAGGGCCAGCACCGCCAGGACACTTAAGCCGCCCACCAGGTTGACCCGGATCAGGCCCGCCAGCAGCTCCTCAGTCGTCATCGGCTTCGAACTCCGCGATGAGCGTCTTCAGGCGGGCGACTTCTTCGGCCGACAGCGCGCGGTGCTGGGCGTAGTGGGCGACCAGCGGGGCGACCTGGCCGCCGAACAGGCGGTCGAGCAGGCCCTGGCTCTCGCCGGTGACGTAGTCCTCGCGGCTGACCAGCGTGCGGTAGATCGCCCGCCCGCCGGTGCGCTCCGAGGCCAGCGCCTTCTTCTTCAGCAGCCGGTTGATCAGCGTCTTGACCGTGGCCTCGCCCCAGCCCTGCCGGGGGCCGACCGACTGCACGATCTCGTCCGCCGTCATCTGGCCGCTGGCCCAGAGGGCTTCCATGATCTGGCTTTCCGCGCCCGATATCTTCGACATCTTACATCCGTAGGTCGTTCGGAACGTACGCTTGTAATTCATCGAGTCAAGCGCCGCTGCCTTCGAGTGGGCGTGCGCGTCGTGGCGGGAGTAAGGCCGTTGCGCGGGGCGTCGGGATCCGCGGGATCTGAACTCAAGGCCACGGGTCCTCGTTTGCCTTGCTCTGGCGCAGGCCACGCTTCAGGCCTAGCGTGACCCTGTCAGCAAGGAGCCTGCCCGATGAAGCTCTCCGACGAGGATCGTGATCGCCTCGCCTTGCACACCGCCTTCGCCGTCCACCAGCTCGCCCGCTACGTCGCGGACCGCCCGGACGTCGCGCAGGACATCCGCGACCGCCTGCGCGGCCACATCAGCGCCATCGAGGGCGTGATGGTCACCAGCGGCCACGACTGGATCCGCGACGAGATGGAAGCCACCGAGGCGGCGCTGCAGTAGCCTTCCTTTCCCGCTTGCGGGAAAGGGGGACCGCCCGCCGAAGCTGGCGCAAGCCGGCTGAAGAGCGGGGGGTGGAAAGGGAAGGCCTCAGGCGCGGCGGATCGACCGGGCTGCGGCTCGCGCGGAGGCGGCCGTTTTCCCTTCCCACCATTCGCTCTTCGCTGCGCTCGGCGAACGGTCCCCCCTTCCCGCGAGCGGGAAGGGAAGGGCTACGCCGCCGCCGCCAGGGCGTCCTTCGGCATGCGCGAGCGGTGGTGCGGCCGCTCGCCAGCACCGTCGCGCGGTTCATGACCCGGCGGTTCGGCAGGTCATCCCGGTTTCGCCGGTCTTTGGCTTGCAGCCAAAACCGGGATGACAAGCGGGGGTGGGGTTCATTCCCCCTTGCCTGCCGTGACGGAGGGGCCTCACGGTGCGGTTTTAGAAGAACCAGTAGGGAAGGGCCGCCATGTCCATCGACTTCGAGATCCCCGCCGAGGCCAAGGCCGTCCGCGAGAAGGTCCGCCAGTGGGTCCACGACGAGTGCATCCCGGCCCAGGAGAAGATCAAGGACAGGGCCAGCTTCGAGAAGGTGCTGGGCGAGCTGCGCGCCAAGGCCCGCGCCCAGGGCCTGTGGATGCCCTTCGTGCCCAAGGAATACGGCGGCATGGGCCTCGGGCCCCTCGCCAACGCCCTGGTGCAGATGGAGCTGGGCGAGAGCTACATCGGCGCGCTCTCCATGAACTCGCAGGGGCCGGACGACGCCACGATCCTCACGCTGATCGCCCATGGCACCGAGCACCAGAAGGAGAAGTTCCTCAAGCCGCTGCTGAACGGCGAGAAGCGCGTCTGCTACTCGATGACCGAGAAGGCCGCCGGCGCCGACGCCACCGGCATGCGCACCACCGCGGTTCCCGACGGCAACGAGAACTACGTGCTGAACGGCGAGAAGTGGTTCAGCTCCGCCGCGTCCGCCGCCGACCTCGCCCTGGTGATGGCCCGCACCGACACCGAAGGCCCGCGCCACCAGCAGTTCTCGACCTTCATCGTCGAGCTGCCCAACCCCGGCTACAGGATCAAGCGCGACATCCCCACGATGGCCGCCGAAGGCCCGCTCAGCCACATCATGGGCGGCGGCCACTCCGAGATCGAGATCAAGGACCTGGTGGTCCCCGCCGAGAACATCGTGGGCGGCCTGGGGCAGGGCTTCAACATGGGCCAGCACCGCCTGGCCTACGGCCGCCTTCGCCACGGCATGCACAACGTCGCCATGGCCCAGCGCGCGCTGGACCTGGCCGCCGCCCACATCACCAGCCGCGAGACGTTCGGCGGGCCGCTGCACAAGCGCCAGGCCGTCCAGTTCATGATGGCCGAGTGCGCGAGCCAGCTCTACATCGCCCGCCTCATGTTGCTGCACATCGCCTACAAGGCCGAGAAGGGCGCGGACCTTCGGCAGGAGAACTCCATCGCCAAGGTCTATCTCGCCCACATGGTCCACCACGTGGTCGACACCGCGATCCAGCTCCACGGCGCCCTGGGCTACAGCCGCGATACGCCGCTCGCCGCCTGGTACACCCACATCCGCAGCCAGCGCCTCGTCGACGGCCCGGACGAAGTCCACCGCTGGACGGTCGGCCGCAACGTCATCAAGGCCTTCCAGGCCACCGGCACCACCGCCGGCGCCTGCGGCGGCGACCTGCTCTAGCCCTCACCCAAAGCCCCTCTCCCAGGCGCGGCAGCGCCGTGGGAGAGGCCGGGAGAGGGCGGCGCTGCGTTAGCGACCGCCGGGGCGTTGGACCCGAACACGCGGGTGTCGGCGGCGGGTGGATCACCTCACCTCCCCCGCGCAGCGGCGGGAGGGGGACCGTCCGCCGAAGCTGGCGCGAGCCGGCTGTAGAGCGGATGGTGGAGGGGGCGAGCCGCTTCGACGACCGTGAAGCCGCCAAGTCGTTCCGCAGAGCCTGAGGCTTGCCCCCTCCACCACTCGCTCTCCGGCTTCGCCTCGGCGAGCGGTCCCCCTCCCGCCGCTGCGCGGGGGAGGTGAGGCGTGGGAACGTCCGCTGAGGGGTCGAGAGCGGGTACGCCTCTCGCGCAGTCCTCAACGTTTGCCCCGAAAGTCATGGCTGGCCTCGTGCCGGCCACTCATGGACACCGATTCAGCCAAGCTCGCAGCGGCGCCGCGGGCCGCGTCCGCACGCCTGCGTACCGGCGAGACCCCGATCGGGGTCGCCCGGCTCAGCGCCCGAAGGCGGTCTCGCCGGACGCGATCAGCAGCACCGTGGCCGGCTGGTCGGGCGCGATCAGCGCGTAGCCCGACGTGGCGTCGAAATAGACGGAATCGCCGCGGGTCATCGGCAGCGGCGTGTAGAGGTGGCTGTGGAACTCGACCTCGCCCGCGATCACGAACGCATAGGCTTCGCCCTCATGCACGGCCAGCGGGCCGTGCGCGTCGATCGTGCGGGCGGTGACGTCCAGCAGCAGCGGGGACAGGCCCTTCGAGAGCAGGTCCGACGCCGCGCGGCGGCCGGTGTTGCCCCCCGCGCGGGCGGCGGGCCCGTCGCCCATGCGCGTGACCGAACGGCGGCCCGACGCGGCGACCGCCGTCTCGGCCTCACGCGTGACGAGACCCTCGAGGTCGACATCGAGGGCGCGGCACAGGCGGACGAGCTTGTCGTAGTTGAGGGCGTTCTGGCCCAGCTCCACACGCGACAGCGTCGAGATCGGCACGCCGCTCTGCTCGCTCAGGATCGCCAGGCTCCAGCCGCGCGCAAGACGGAGCTTGCGGATGGCCGCGCCGGTGCGGTCCGACATCCGCGAACGCATACTGGACAAATCCCCTTTTCGTGACGCGAGATTAGGATGATTCAGCGGCCTCGACACCGAACGTGTTCGTTGAGCTGTATTCAATCTGGGGTTCAGCGCTGCGTCGCGATTGGCGCGACGGCGTGGCTGGGCCAAGCTGCGGCCCGTGAGGCTGTACTGACAGGATGTCGCTGGGGGGCGGCCGACGATGCGTGACACCGAACCCGCGCCTGGGCCCGACGTGCGGCGGACGTTCGCGAACGACGCCATCCACCTGCTGCGCACCACGCAGACGGTGCAGTACCAGCTCAGCCAGATGGCCGATCAGAAGGCCAGCATGCTGCTGGGCATCACCTTCGTGATCTTCACGATCTCGATCGGGCAGGCGCGTGGCGCGGCGACGCCGCTGGCGGTCATGGTGCTGGGCGGCGCCGCCTTCGTCGCCGCGTTCCTGACGGTGCTGGCCGTCCTGCCGTCGGTGAAGGTCCCACCGAAGCCCGACGGCCCCGCCAACATCCTCTTCTTCGGCTCCTTCACCCAGGAGGCCGAGGATCGCTATGTCGAGATGCTGCTGGAGGTCTGCGGCGAGACCCGCACCGTCTACGAGGCGATGGCCCGCGACGTCTACCAGAACGGCGCCGTGCTCGCCCGGAAGAAGTACAAGCTCCTGGGCTACGCCTATCGGGTGCTGCTGGTGGGGTTGGTCCTCAGCCTGCTCGCCTTCCTGGCGCCGATGATCCTGCACCTGTTCGGGATGTCGATGCCGGCCGGCGCGCCGCCGGCCGCGCACTAGGACACGGACATGGGGCTATAGCGCCCGGATGCGCGCCGAACTCGTCCGACATCCCGACTTCCCCTGCGACGCGGTGCGCGCCATCGAGGCGCAGGTCGAGCCGCTCGGGCCCGGGATGCTGGCCGTGCGCTTCGTCGTCGCCGGAGACCTCGGGCGGCTCAGGCTCCAGCCGGCCGCCGCGCCCGAGCGAACGGACGAGCTCTGGCGCACCACCTGCCTGGAAGCGTTCGCGGCCGACGCCGAGGGGGACGGCTACACGGAATACAACCTGGCGCCCTCGACCCGGTGGGCCGCCTACCGCTTCGAGGGCTACCGGCGCGGCCTGCACGCCGCCGAAGTCGGGCCGCCCGGCATCGTGGTCGAGCGGACGGCCGGGGGGCTGGACCTGCGCGCCCGCCTCGATCTCGCACGTCCGGCCTCGCGTCTGGGCCTCGCCGCCGTGATCGAGGAGACGTCCGGCCGCATCTCCTACTGGGCGGCGCGCCACCCCGCAGGCCGTCCCGACTTCCACCACGCCGATGGATTCGCCCTCGAACTTCCCCCACCTTCGGGCGCATGAGATTCGGCATCGACCGCCTCGTCGCGGACCCTGAGCTGCGCAGGCCGCTGGCCGGCCGGCGCATCGCGCTGCTGGCCCACCCGGCGTCGGTCACCGCGGACCTGACGCATTCGCTGGACGCCCTGGCCGCACGACCCGACCTGAAGCTCACCGCCGCCTTCGGGCCGCAGCACGGCCTGCGCGGCGACAAGCAGGACAACATGGTCGAGAGCCCGGACTTCGCCGATCCGGTCCACGGCATCCCCATCTTCAGCCTGTACGGCGAGGTGCGCCGGCCGACCGACGCGGCGATGGAGACCTTCGACGTCCTGCTGGTCGACCTCCAGGACCTCGGTTGCCGCATCTACACCTTCATCACCACGCTGCTGTACGTGCTGGAAGCCGCCGCCAGGCACGGCAAGGCGGTCTGGGTGCTGGACCGCCCGAACCCGGCCGGCCGTCCCGTCGAGGGCCTGACGCTGCGGCCCGGCTGGGAGAGCTTCGTGGGCGCGGGTCCCATGCCCATGCGCCACGGCCTGACGCTCGGCGAGCTCGGCCACTGGTTCGTCCGGCTCAAGGGCCTCGACGTCGAGTACCGCGTCATCGCCATGGAGGGCTATGCGCCCGACGCCGCGCCGGGCCACGGCTGGCCGCTGGGCGAGCGCGCCTGGGTCAACCCCAGCCCCAACGCGCCCAACCTCTGGATGGCGCGGGCCTATGCCGGCACGGTCATGCTGGAAGGCACGACGCTCAGCGAGGGGCGCGGCACCACCCGGCCGCTGGAAGGCTTCGGCGCGCCCGACATCGACGCCCGCGCCGTCATCGGCGAGATGCGGGCGCTGGCCCCGCGGTGGCTGGGCGGCTGCGTTCTCCGCGACTGCTGGTTCGAGCCCACCTTCCACAAGCATGTGGGCAAGCTGTGCTCCGGGGTGATGATCCACACCGAGGATCCGGCCCACTACGACCACGCCGCCTTCAGGCCCTGGCGGTTGCAGTCGCTGGCCTTCAAGGCGATCCGCCGACTCCAGCCGGACTACGACCTGTGGCGCGACTTCCCCTACGAGTACGAGGTCGGCAAGCTGCCGATCGACGTGATCAACGCCAGCCCGCTGCTGCGGGAATGGGTCGACGACCCGGCCGCCACGCCCGCCGACCTCGACGCGATCACGGCGCCGGAGGAAGCGGCATGGGAAGAGGAGCGCCAGGCGTTCCTGCTCTACTGAAGACGAGCCGGCTTCAGGCCTGTCGGCTTCAGCCGTGCTGGCGTCGGGCCAGCACGACACCCGTCTGGCCGTAGATCACGCCAAGGGTCTCGTGGTGCGCGAGGCCCGCGGCGGCGGCCATGGCCAGGAAGTAATCGAGGTCGACGTCGGACCGGTCGTGGTCGTTGACGTAGGCCTGGCCGGCGGGCGGCTCGACATGCAGCGAGATCACGGCGCGGCCGCCCGGCTTCAGCACGCGGGCGATCTCGGCCAGGTAGTGGCGGGCCTCGGGCTCGTGCAGGTGGGTGAAGAGCGAGTGGGCGGCGACCGCGTCGATCGAGGCGTCCGCCGCCGGCAGCGCGTAGTCGACGGTCTGGATCGCGCCGGTCGGATTGTAGACGTCGGAGTAGCCGTCGAAGTGGTGGAAGGCGAAGCGATCCTCGATCGAGGCGAACGCGCGCCGGCACCACAGGACGTGCGGCAGGAAGATGTCGACGCCGACGTAGCGGACGTCCGGCACGAGCGCGAGGAACCGGGTGAGCTTGCCGCAGCCGCAGCCGAGGTCGAGCACGGTGGGCGCCGGCGGCAGATGGCGCGCGACCACGTGCGCCCAGGCGTCGCCGATGCCGAACCAGTAGCCGAGGCTGCCGCCGCCCGACGAATTGGCCCGCAGCGCGAAGTTCGGCACCGGGAAGCCGCCGGGCTGCTGCGGCAGCGTCGGCTCGTCGTAGTGGTGCCACAGGTCGCGCGGCACGGCGCTCCAGTTGGCTTCGGTGACCTGGTGGATGGGCGCGTCGGGCGCGGCTGGCGGATCGCCGCGCAACGCCCGCAACACTCGCCTCGCCAACCGCCGCATGCGCATCCTCGTCCCGACCTCCGTGTCTTAGCCGCCGGTGCGGCGTCTTTCCACCGTGAGCCGGGCCGGACCTAGTGTCCTGACTCAGAAGTTCGCGGACTCGATATCGACTCAGTCGTGATCGACAGTTTCTCTCGGATTGGGAGGACGGTGATGGCGGGTCGGGAGTTGCCGGCGATTGAGCTGGATGAGGCGGAGCGTGCAGAGCTGACGTCGCTGGCGGCGCGGCGGAGCACGGCGCAGGCGCTGGCGTTGCGGGCGCGGATCATCCTGGCCTGTGCGGAGGGTGGGCAGAGCAAGGTCATCGCCGAGCGGCTGGGACTGGACCGGGAGACGGTCGGCAAGTGGCGCCGCCGCTTCATGGCGCACCGGCTCGATGGCCTGCGCGACGAGCCGAGGTCAGGGACGCCGCGCACGCTGGATGACGCGCGGATCGAGGCGGTGATCGTGCGCACCCTGGAGACGCTTCCGCCGGACGCCACCCACTGGAGCTCGCGCAGCATGGCCAAGGCCAGCGGCGTGTCGATCTCCTCGGTGCAGCGCATCTGGCGCGCCTTCGGCCTGCAGCCGCACCGGCTGGAGACCTTCAAGCTGTCCACCGACCCGGACTTCGTCGCCAAGGTGCGCGACGTGGTCGGCCTCTACGTCTCGCCGCCCCAGCACGCCGTGGTGCTCTGCGTCGACGAGAAGTCGCAGATCCAGGCGCTGGACCGCAGCCAGCCGATGC
>NZ_JAHBYD010000054.1 GCF_019636135.1 Phenylobacterium sp. | reverse complement strand
AGGCTGGGCCGCATCGGACATCCAGCGAACGAAACATGCGCCTACGTCAGAAGCGGTCGCAGGTGGCGGCGCGACGGCCACCCCGGTCAAAGTCGTCGAACGAGGCGCGAGCGGAGATGGGTACCTGGCGCCTCCTCTCCCCCCGCGAAGCGAGAGGGGAGAGGGCAGGGAGAGGGGCGACGCAGGCCTTGCCGCCTGCACGTCGGTCCAGCCATGATCCATCCTCATGGCGACGTTCAAGACGCTGAAGGACAACACGCCGCGCGACCGGGCCCGCGCGCTGCGCCGGAACGACACCGACGCCGAGGCGCGGCTGTGGAACGCCTTGCGCGCCCGTCGCCTGGGCGGCTGGCGATGGCGGCGGCAGGTTCCGAAGGGGCCGTTCATCGTGGACTTCCTCTGCGTCGAGGCCGGCCTCGTCGTCGAACTGGATGGCGGTCAGCACTCGGAACAGGTCGCCTACGACACCCGTCGGACCGCCTACCTCGAGGGCCTGGGCCTTCGCGTCATCCGGTTCTGGAACTCCGCGGTGCTGACGAACCGCGAAGGCGTGTGCGACACGATCCTCGACGCCTGCGGCGGCGAGCATCCGTCCGTGGGTCCTGGCTGAACCGGGCGCGGCGGCGGCAAGGCCTGCGTCGCCCCTCTCCCTGCCCTCTCCCCTCTCGCTTCGCGGGGGGAGAGGAGGTGGGCCGTCCGTTCGGCGTCCTCGCCCTCCCGCGCACGCCAGCGACACCGCGCCCCGCGTGACTTTCCGGGCGAACGGACTAGGTTCCGGCCATGTTCGCGCCTGGCCAGCCGGCCCCGTATTTCGTCGCGCCCACCGTCTCGTCGCCGGAGTTCGTGTTCGACACGGCCGGCGGGCGCTATGTGCTGATGCTGTTCCTGCCGCCCGTGGAGGCGGCGCGCGAGCCGCTGGCGGCGCTGTCGCGGAACCAGGGGCTGTTCGACGACGCCAAGGTCTCGGCCTTCGTGGTCCTGCGCGATCCCCAGTCGCTGCAGGGCGTCAAGGACGTGCGCGGGCTGCGCTGGGTGCAGGACACGACCGGCGCGATCACCAAGGGCTATGGCGGCGAGCCGCACTGGCTGCTGCTCGACCCCACGCTGCGGGTCATGGCCGGATGGCCCATCGGCGCCGAGGCCGAGGTGTTCGCCCGGGTGGCCGCCCTGCCCCCGGTGGCCGAGCACGCGGGCGTGCCGCTGCACGCGCCGGTGCTGATCGCGCCGCGGATCCTCGAGCCCGAACTGTGCGCAGCGCTGATCGCGCTGCACCGCGAGACGGGCGGCGAGGCGACCGGCGTGATGCGCGACGTGGGCGACCGCACCGTGGCCGTCATGGACGAGCTGAAGAAGCGGCGCGACATCTGGCTGCCCGACGGCGAACTGAAGGACGCCGTGCAGGCGCGGCTGGAGCGGCGGCTCTATCCGCTGATCAAGCTGGGCCTCGGCTTCCGCGTGACCCACGTCGAGCGGTTCCTGGTGAGCTGTTACGACGCCGACGACGGCGGCGTGTTCCACGCCCACCGGGACAACACCACCCAGGGCACGGCGCACCGGAACTTCGCCTGCTCGCTCAACCTCAACGACGACTTCGAGGGCGGGGACCTGCGCTTCCCGGAGTTCGGCCGCGCCACCTACCGGCCGCCGCCGGGCGGGGCGGTGGTGTTCTCCTGCGGGCTGATGCACGAGGCGCTGCGGATCACCCGCGGGCGCCGCTATGCCTTCCTGCCGTTCTTCCACGACGAGGCCGGGGCGAAGATCCTGGCCGCCTACCAGGCCCGCGTGGCCGCGAAGGAGGCCGCGCCGGCATGAGCGCCACCGCCTGGGCCCTGCCGCCCCTTTCCGTCGGCGACTTCGCCCCCGACTTCGTCGCGACGACCCGATTCAACCCGCGGTTCCACTTCGACACCGTGGCCGGCCGCTACATCGTGCTGGCCTTCCTGCCGCGCGACCCGGCCCGGTGGGCGGCGGCGACGGCCGCGTGGGAGGCCGTGCAGGGCCGGTTCGACGACCGCAACCTGACCGCCTTCTTCTTCATCCCGGAGGCGGTCTCCGACGCGGCGCCGGCCGACCGGGCGCCGGGCCTGCGCTGGTTCTTCGACGCGGACGGGGCGGTGCGGGCGAAGTACGCGGTGGCGGACGACGACGGCGCCTGGTTCCTGCTGGATCCGTCGCTGCGCCTGCTGGCGCGCGCGCCGCTGGACCAGCCGGAGGCCGTGCTGGGCCGCACCGCCGCCCTGCCCCCGCTGGGCGCGCATGCGGGCGTGCCGCTGGTCGCGCCGGTGCTGATCGTGCCGCGCGTGTTCGAGCCCGAGCTCTGCCGGCGGCTGATCGACTACTACGACGCCCGCGGCGGCCAGCTTTCCGGCGTGATGCGCGACGTCGACGGCAGGACGGTGGGCGTGCTCGACCCGATGAAGCAGCGGCGCGACGTCACGATCGCGGACGAGGGGCTGAGGGCCGAGCTGCTGGGCGCGATCAACCGCGGGCTGATCCCGGCCATCCGGCGCGGGCTGCAGTTCGCCGCGACCCGCCTCGAACGCTATATCGTCGCCTGCTACGACGCCGAGGAAGGCGGCTATTTCCGGGCGCACCGGGACAACCAGACCCTGGGCACGGCGCACCGCCGCTTCGCCTGCTCGATCAACCTGAACGCCGAGGAATTCGAGGGCGGCGACGTGCGCTTCCCCGAGTTCGGCCCGCGCACCTACCGGCCGCCGACGGGCGGGGCGGTGGTGTTCTGCTGCAGCCTGCTGCACGAGGCGACGCCGGTGACGCGCGGGCGCCGCTACGCCTTCCTGCCGTTCCTCTACGACGAGGAGGGTCAGGCGACCCGGGAGCGGAACAACACGTTGATCGACAACAGCGCCGCGGCGACCGCGCGGACCGGCTAAGCCGCCGTTCATCCGCGGCCCGTCACGGTGGCCCACCCGAGCCGACGAAGAGTCCCCGACCGATGAAAGCCCCGACCGCCCTCCTCGCCCCCGCCCTCGCCCTCGCGTTGGCCGCGCCGGCCGCCCACGCGGCGGCGACGATCACGCCCGGCTACTGGGAATCCACCAACAGGCTCCTGTCGCCGATCCGGCAGAGCAAGACCGAGAAGCGCTGCATCACGCCGGCCGAGGTGGACAAGTTCCTCTCCGGCCCGTCGAACCGCCACTACGCCTGCACCTATCCGACGCGGGTGTTCGCCGGCGGGCAGATCCGGCTGAAGGGCACGTGCGTCTCGAAGAAGGGGCGCAAGGTGGCGGTGCAGGGCACGGGGTCGTACTCGCCCGACAGCTTCAGCCTGACGGCCGAGATCGCCACCGAGTTCCTGGGGCTGGACGTGGTGGGCAAGGCCTCGACCGAGGCGCGGCGGATCGGCGACGCCTGCCCCTCGCCGGCCGAGATCGAGGCGCAGAACAGGGCCGGCCAATGAGCGGGCGGGTCACCTATGCGAGCTACCTGGGCCTGGACACCCTGCTGGCCTCGCAGCACCCGACCACCGAACGCCACGACGAGCTGCTGTTCATCGTCATCCACCAGACGAAGGAGCTGTGGCTGAAGGAGATCGTCCACGAGGTGCGGCTGGCCAAGGGCCTGATCCGCTCGGGCGACGTGGAGCCGGCCTACAAGGCGCTGGCCCGGGTGTCGCGGATCCAGACGATCATGACGCTGTCGTGGGACGTGCTGGCGACGATGACGCCGGCCGACTACCTGAGCTTCCGCGACGGGCTGGGGGCGAGCTCGGGGTTCCAGTCGGCGCAGTTCCGGACGCTGGAATACCTGCTGGGGCTGAAGGACGCCGCGTTCCTGGCCTACCAGGACGAGGGCTCGGAGGCGCGCGCGGCGCTGGAGGACGCGCTGGCGGCGCCCAGCCTCTACGACGACGCGATCGCGCGGCTGGCGGTCCACGGGCTGGCGGTCCCCGCCGAGGTGCTGGCGCGCGACGTGACGCAGCCGTACGCGCCGTCGGCCGCCGTCGAGGACGCCTGGCTGGCGGTCTATCGCGACACCGCGCGCTACTGGGAGCTCTACCAGCTCGCCGAGAAGCTGGTGGACCTGGACGACGCGCTGCTGACCTGGCGGCACAAGCACGTGCTGACGGTGGAGCGCATCATCGGCGGCAAGCGCGGCACCGGCGGCGCCGAGGGCGCGAGCTACCTCGCCCGCACCCTGCAGCGCCGCTGCTTCCCGGAACTGTGGAGCCTCAGGACGAGGCTATAACCCACGGGTTCAGAACGGGTTTTTTCCGCATAACGGTCGAAGGCCGAAGCGCCGTTCCGGCCTCTCGCCGGGCCGCGCGAAGCGGGACACGTCAATCCCGGTCGACGGACCGGAGGCTGCGCCCGCGCCGGTGCGCGACGATCTGCCGCTTCACGGCGTCGAGGATCTCGACCGGAAGGAAGCCCCAGGCGAACGTGTCCGGCCGGTCGCGCGCGACCGGCCGAAGATCGTAACCCGGCCAGACGAAGCGATTGAGTTCACGGGTGATGATCCACGACGCCCCCGCATCGAGGCCCAGCCGCCGCTTCACGGCCGGCGGAATCTGGACGGCGGTCGGATCGCGGGGCGCGCTGTGGGTGATCGGCGCGACGTAGACCACCGTGTCGCCATCCTCATCCCGCGCCGTCAGCACGATGGCGCAAGGCCGATCCTTTCGGCCTTCGTCGGCGCCGGCCGAAGCCTGGTCCTTCCAGAGATAGGCGTAGCTGACGACCAGGCCCGGGGCTGGCGTCGGCAGGGCCACCGGCTACTCCACGTCGTCGAGGCTGTAGCGGTGCTCCGGGGGAACCTCGGCGGCCGCGATGTCGGCGATCTCCGCCTCGGACAGGTCCGCGGCGGCCAGCGCCTGACGTTCGCCCTGCTTCAGGCGATGGAAGGTCTCGGCCGAGACGATGTAGACGGTCTCGCGCCCGTATTTGGTGACCCGTACCGGCTCGGCGAGAGCCTTGTCATGGAAGGCGCCGAAGTTCTTCGAGACCTCGGTCGCCGGGGCGCTGATCGACATGGCGTTCTCCGGAACTTCCCCATCTTACGGAAAATGGACCAGGGACACAACGCGACCGCCGCAGCGCGCCTGACCGAGCGCCCACGCGAACCCGCAGGTCCTAGAACGGGATCTCGTCGTCGAGGCTGGCCGAGAAGTCCTCGCTGGGACGCGAGCCGCCGCCGTTGCGGGGGCCCGACGAGAAGTTGCCGCCGCCGTAGCCGCTGCTGTCCTCGGCGCCGCCGCTCTCGCCGCGGCCGCCCAGCATGGTGAGCTCGCCGCGGAACTTCTGCAGCACGATCTCGGTCGAGTAGCGCTCGGCGCCCGAGTTGTCCTGGTACTTCCGGGTCTGCAGCGCGCCCTCGATGTAGACGGTGGAGCCCTTGCGCAGATAGTTCTCGCAGACCTTCACGATGTTCTCGTTGAAGATCACCACGCGGTGCCACTCGGTCCTCTCCTTCCGCTCGCCGCTCACGCGGTCGCGCCAGGTCTCGGAGGTGGCGACGCGGAGGTTGGCGACGCGGTCGCCGGAGTTGAGGCTGCGGATCTCGGGGTCGGCCCCGAGGTTGCCCACCAGAATGACCTTGTTGACGCTGCCCGCCATCGATCTGTCCTTGCTTTCCGTGTCTGCGGGCGTTGGCCCAGGCGCAAGCTAGCGCGCCGGAAAGGCGTTAACAAGCCGATGTTCCAACTTTGTTCCGCGCCCGGCGGAACCGTCCACAGCAGAATCGCCGCGGCCTACTGCGGCATCGCCCCGGGGATCGCGAGGCGGCCGTCGCCGGTGCGCACCAGGGCCACGTAGCGCGGGCCCTCCAGCGAGGTGGATGTCATGACGCCCTCCTTCACCAGGAACAGGAAGTTGGCCTGGTAGGCGCCGTAGATCTCCTGCTGGCTGCCGCCGAGGGTCAGGAACCTGATCCGCATGGCCTCGAGGTTGGCGGCGCACTTCTCCAGCGAGTCGGTCGAGACGAGCCGGTTGTACTTCAGCGAGCCGTCCTTCTGCGGCACCACGTGGAAGCAGACGCCGGCGTCGCCGGGCGGCGTGGTCTTCCGGGCGCAGGCGCCGAGGGCGAGGGCCGCGGCGGCGAGGACGGCCAGGGGCAGGACGGGGATCGTTTTTACAGCCATAGTTTTACCCTAGCAGGGTCAGCCCACCGGCGGAATGGCGCAGTCGCCGCCCTGCGGCGCGAGCAGGCGGAAGCTGCGGTTGTCGTCCGAGATCTCCACGCGGCCGGTCACCAGGCGCAGGGTCTGGGCGCCGTAGCGGCCGTAGAGCGCCTGCCCCGGCTTCTCGCACGTGCCGGCGAACAGGGCCTGGACGCAGGTGTTGAGGTCGCCGCTGTCGGAGAGCCTGCGCCAGCGGCCGCCGCCGTGCCGCCAGCAGGCCTGCGACCAGACGACGGCGGTGGGCGGCGGCGCGGCCTGCGGGTCGGCGGCGGCGTCGACGCCGGTGTCGGCCGCCGCGCCGTCGTGGGGCGGCAGCGGGGTCAGCACCTGGCCCGCCTGCTCGGCGGCGGCGAGCGCGCCGGTCTCGTCGATGCCGACGTCGAGCGCGTCGGTGGCGACGCCGTTGCGCCGGGCGCACTCGGTCAGGCTGAGCTCGCCCACGAACCGGCCCTGGACGAAGCAGCGCAGCGGCTTGCCGGGGTCGATCCGGCCCGCCTCGTCGGCGCCGCTGGCGTCGATGACCAGGCCGCCCTCGGAGGCCGGCGGCGGGGCGGAGGACGGCTCGCCCCCGCCCACCAGGGCCCAGGCGATCGCGCCGCCCGCCACGACGGCGGCCAGCCCGCCCAGCAGGACGAGCGGCGGTCCACGGCGGCGCAGGGCGTCTTCCGGCGGGGTCTGCCCGGAGCGGTCCGGAGGGGTCTCCATGCGGTCTGGCTAGTCCTGCCGGAGCCCGCTTTCAAGCGGCGTGGCGTCAGCCGCCCCCGCCGAGGCGCGCCAGCGCGGCCTGGTAGTTGGCGATCTGGTTGGTCAGATAGGCCGGCACCGGCCCGTTGGCCGACTTGTTCGTGCTCTGCGCCTGCTGCGTCTGCGGCGAGGCGGCCGAGACGAGGTCGCGGTAGGCGGTGCGCAGCTTGGTCATGGCCGAGCTGAGTTCGGCCAGGGCGTACTTGCGATCCGTGTCGTTCAGGACGTTGAGCTTCCCGTCCAGGGCCAGGCCGTAGATCATGCCCTTGCCGTCGGCCGGCACGACCTTGCCCTTCTCCGTCGTGGTCCGGCGCACGATGCCCTCGGGGATGCCCAGCATCGCCAGCGCGTCCTTGTCGGCCTTGCCCGGGGCGAACTCGAGGGTGGCGCGGTCAGTCGTGGGCTCGATGCGCAGGCTGCGCTTGTTCCCGTCGATGGTGACCAGGGTGACCTTGGCGTTGAAGCCGCTGGCGCGCTTGATCTTGGTGGCCAGGGTGTCGAGCGTATCCTTCTCCTCGATGGTGACGGTCTTGGTGCCGCCGTAGGTCGACTTGATCGTGAAGGTGTCGCCCGCGCGCAGGCTCGAGACCGCGGTCAGGCGCGGGCTGTCGGTCAGGTCCAGTTCGCCCTTCGGCAGGCCGATCCGGTCCAGCACGCTGGCGCCGGTGGTGTCGATGGCGATGGAGGTGGGCGTCGCGCGGCCGTCCTTGCCGGTGAAGCGGCGCGACCACTCCACCGCGCCGGTGGCGATGTCGAGCCGGGCCAGGAAGCCGTCCTGGGTCCCGATGGCGGACGGATTGCCCGGCAGGTCGGTCCCGGCGCTGCCGGCGATCCAGACCTGGCCGCCGGCGACGGCCAGCGAGGTGGCCTTGTCCTCGCCCGCGCCGCCGTAATAGGCCACCTGCCCGCCCCCGCCGAGGCTGGCGGAGAGGCGCGCGGCGAAGGCGTCCGTGCCGCCCGCGTTGGCGTTGGTGACGGTGAGGCCGTCGAGCGCGGCGTTGCTGGTGGAGCCGGCGACGATGACGTCGCTCCCGTCCAGCGCCAGGCCGGTGATCGAGCCGCCCTGCAGGTCGCCGAGGTCCTGGGTGGCGGTCAGCACCGGCGAGCCGCTGGAGACGTCGTAGCGCCGCAGGATCCCGCGGCCGCTCTCGACGCTGGCGGTGATCACCGAGGTCCCGTCGACCACGAGGCCCGCCGGCTTGTCGATGCCGGCCGTGCCGAAGGCGGTGGTGAAGAGCGTCTGCACCTTGCCGGCGGCGTCAACCTTGAAGGCTTCGAGATAGGCGTCGGACTGGCCGAGCGCGACCGTGCCGGGCAGCGCCGAGTTGGTCTTGCCCGAGACGTAGACCGTGCCGTCGGCGCCGAAGGCGACCTCGCTGGCCTCGTCGGCCTGGCGCGCGCCGCGGCGCTGGGTCCACAGCTCCTGGCCGTCGGCGTCGTAGACGGTGACGAAGCTGTCGGTCAGGCCGTCGTAGGCGCCGGTCGAGTTGAGCGCGCCGTCGGTGGCGCCCGCGAGGACGCCCTTCACCGAGCCGGCCACGGCGATCTTGCCGTCGTCGGACAGCGCCAGGCCGAGGCCCGTGGCCTGGTCGGCGGCGCCCAGGGTGCGCGCGAAGACCAGTTGGCCCGAGGAGTCGTACTTGAGCAGCGCGACGTCCTGGGCGCCCTTGATGTCCTGGCCGGCGACCTTGTCGACCACGTCGGCCAGCAGGTAGACCGAGCCGTCCGCGCCGACCCGGGTCTCGCGCACGGTCTTCACTTCCGGGCCCAGCGTCTGGCCGAACACGCGGCCGTCCACGTAGTTGGCCTCCCCCGCGCGCTGGAGCGGCGGCGGCACGTCCACGGTGTCGGTCTGGAACTTCAGGAACTGGGCGGCGGCGGTGGAGTCCTTGGTCTCGGGCTTGCCGTCCGGGTCCGGGTTGCCGGCGTCCTGGGCGACGTAGACGGCGCCGGCCGTCGCGGCGGCCGAGAAACTCACCGTCTCGCCGACACTGGTCTTGATCTTCAGCGCCCACTGGTCGGGGCTCGTCCCGACCTTCACATCCTTGCCGCCGACCTTGACGAACTTGTCGCCGCCCGGGATGCGCTGGGTCTGGAAGCGGAGATCGACGCCCGCCGCCTGGAGCTGTTCGTTGATGTAGGCCGACACCGTCGCGACCGAGCGCGTGCCGGTCATGCCGGACAGGTCGATCGGCACATTAATAGTCGCGCCGGACCTCTTGATCTGTATGTTGAACTGGACGTTGCCCTGGAAGGCTTCGACCTCGGTGGTGCTGGTCCCGGTGGCCAGCGGCGGGGTCACGTATTCCGTCTTCGCCTTGGGCACGCCGAGGGTCGGCTTGGCGAAGGTGTTCACCTCGCCCTGGATGATCCGCAACTGGTCGAGATCGAGGTCGCCGACGTAGCCCAGGATCTCGTCGAGGCCGCGGCTGAAGACCTGGTTGATGCGGTTGCGCTCGGCGGCCAGGATGTTCTTGGCGCCGGCCTGCTCGGCGACGGCCGACAGCGTGGCCAGGCCCTGGTAGAGCGCGAAGATCTTGCGGTAGTCGGCGCTGGCGCCCGGCACGTCGAGCTTGGCCGACCCTTCGTTCACGAGCTTGCGGCCCGCCAGCGCCGCCTTGACCGCGGCGCTCGTCGCCGCCGTCGTGGCCGCCGCGTTCGCCGCGGTCCAGGGCGCGGACGGCGCGACCTTCTTGGCGGCCGTGGCGAGCGCCGACGACCCCACCGTCGCGGCCGCCTGATTGGCCTTCGACTGGTAGAGGCTCAGCAGCAGGCTGGAGTCGATTCCGGTCACCATCACAGCCACCGTAGGCCCGACAACCCTTATCGCGTGTTAACCGGGCGCGAATTCCCGAGCGAAAAACGGCGCGCCCGATCGCCTTCCCGCTCGTCATCCCCCGGCTTGTCCGGGGGACCCACTGGGCTGTGCGTTGCAAGGGTGCGGCGTCGGCGCCGCGGATCATCACGACCTCACAGCCCAGTGGGTGGCCCGGACAAGCCGGGCCATGACGTTCTTATATTTTTCAACGACATATATTGGTTTCCGCACAAGAAAAGGCCCTGGGCGCGCGTCGCGCCCAGGGCCTTTCCTACGCCCCAACGGAAACGGGGACCTAGCCGCCGCGGAAGAGCTGCAGGATGATCTGCGGCGCCGAGTTGGCGATCGACAGCGCCTGGGCGCCCAACTGCTGCTGGACCTGCAACGCCTGCAGCTTGGCGCTTTCCTTGGCGAGGTCGGCGTCGACCAGGTTGCCGACGCCCGCCTCCAGCACGTCGGTCAGCTTGGAGACGAAGTTCAGGTGGGCTTCGATCTGCTTGAACTGCGAGCCGAGGTTGCCCAGCGACTGGTTCACGTTGCTGATCGAGGCGTCGAGGCGCGCCAGCACCGTGCTCGCGATCGTCGCGGTGGTGATGTTGGCGTTCGCCGTGATGGTGATGTTGGAACCGCCCAGCGAGAGCGTGCGGGTGGACAGCGTGAGCTTCGACGTCGCGTCGGCATTGGCGAGGAACTGGATGTCGCCGCCCGCGCCGTTGAAGAGGTTCGCGCCGTCGAAGGCCGCGTTGCCCACGACCTGGGTGATCTGGCGGAGCAGCGCCTTGAAGTCGGAGTCCAGCGCGGTGCGCGAGGCGGTGTCGAGGGAGGTGTCCATCGAGGCGACCACCTTCTCCTTCAACTGCACCAGCAGGTCGGAGATGGTCTCACCGGCCGAGAGCGAGACCTCGGCGATCGAGCTGGCGCGCTCCAGGCTGATCTTCACGGCGCCGAGCGCCCCGATGTCGGCCCGCTGACCCTGCGCGATCGCCCAGATCGCCGCGTTGTCCTTGGCGTTGCCGATCTTCAGGCCGGTGTTGACCCGGTCCTGAGTCGTGGCGAGCTCGTTGTTGGTCTTGTTCAGGTTCTGCAGGGCCGTCAGCGCAGCCTTGTTCGTGTGGACGCTGATCGTCATCACGCTCTCCTAGCGATCGTCGGGCGCCGACTCGGGTCTTCGCCGTCCACGCCAAGCTAGGAAGCCGTGGTGTTCATATGGTTAACACGCATAAAGCATGACGCCGCCGCCGGAGGGCTCCGGGGCGGTCGGGACAATCTGTCCCAGGGCAGCGCGCGGGGGGACGCGCCTCCCGATCAGGCCTCGGTCGAGATGACCGCGCCCGGCTGTGAGCCCCCTTCCCGCAGCTTCAGGACCTCGGCCCTGGGCAACTGGCTGACGACTTCGCCGGTGAGGCGGTTGATCGTCTTGTAGACGTAACCGCCGGAGGCTTGATCCAGATCTATGACCAGTCGCAACGCGACCGGATCCTGGGCGGGAACCGCCGGCGCTTCGGCGACCTTGCGGTCGGCGGGAGCGGTCGGCTGGAACGCGGGCGCCTTCGGATCGGGCACGGGCGCGATGGCCGCGGCCTTCGTTTCCATTGCTCCTTTCGCTGAACGTAAGTGCAGCGCTCCTTAGGCGAACGGCGGACGGGGAGGCCCCGCCCGCCGGACGCAATTGCCCCCCGCGGAGGCCGAAGCCTCCGCGGACGTGCGGCCTTAACGGAACAGACCCAGCAGGATCGACGTCGACTGGTTGGCGATCGAGAGCGCCTGGACCCCGAG
>NZ_JAHBYD010000053.1 GCF_019636135.1 Phenylobacterium sp. | reverse complement strand
CCCGACGAGGCGACGGCGGCGGTGGCCGCGGCCGGCGCGAAGCCGTTCGACGCCAGCCGCGTCGGCAGCGACCTGCCGTCCGCGACGCGGTAGCCGTCGGCAGGGCCCAGCAGCGGCGCGGGGCCGACATAGCGGACGCGCACGTTGGCCAGGCCCGCGCGGTCCATGCCGAGCTGCCGGGCCGCCTCGCGGCTGAGGTCGATGATGCGGTTGTCGACGAACGGGCCGCGGTCGTTCACCCGCACGACGAGCTTGCGGCCGTTGTCCAGATTGGTCACCTCGACCATCGACGGCAGCGGCAGCGTCGTATGCGCCGCCGAGACGGTGTTCATGTCGAAGGTCTCGCCGTTGGCGGTGGCCTTCAGGTGGAAGGCGTCGCCGTACCACGACGCCACGCCGACCTGGTCGTAGTCGGGCTGCTCGCGCGGCACGTACCAGATCCCGCCCACCTGGTAGGGCTTGCCGATCTTGCGCTCGCCGCCCGCGCCCGCCGGCAGGCCCGCCTGCGCGCCGGTCGCGCGGCTGGGATACCGTGGCTCCATCGTGGCGCACGCCGCCAGCGACGCCCCCGCCAGCAGCACCAGGGACAGCCGGGCGGACGCGCCCAGGGCTCGGGAAGATTGCATGATCGGCCTCCGACTCGCCCGCGATGGTCGGCCACGGTTCCTTGCGACACGGTTAACCGAACCTTGCGGTGGAGGCCGCGCGCCCTTCCCTGCTATAGCCCCCGCGCCGGACGGGTGGCCGAGTGGTTTAAGGCAGCGGTCTTGAAAACCGCCGTGGGTTCACGCCCACCGTGGGTTCGAATCCCACCCCGTCCGCCAGAGCGTTGGTGGAGATAAGTCAGCGCTGGACTGCCGGCATCCTTGTCAGCACCGCTCGCCGCGAACCTTCCCGGCGTCGCAGACCTGCGCCCATGCAACCGAAGCCCAGCAGCATGAACGCCCAGGTCGCGGGCTCTGGGACCGCCGCGGTGGGCGCCAGCACGAAGCCAAACGTCATGTTGCCCCCGAAGGTCATCGTGCCGATGATCCACCCGTTGTTGTTGATCCCGTCCGCGGACAACAGCTCCCAGCCGGCGAACTCGGCGGGCAGATCGACCAGTGAGTTGAGGTCGATCATCGCGCCGTCCCGGTACAGGAACGCGTGCTGGCGCCCCGTCAGGTCGTAGCTTGATGAGCCGACGACATGGCCCAGGTCGTTGATGCCGAAACCGTAGCTCTGCGATCCCCCAAGCGTGCCCAGATCATCCGAGGCCTGGAGCGGTCCCGTCCCCGTGTGCAGGAACGCGCGGCGCCCGAAGTCCGCGTCGGAGAATCCGACGATCGCGCCGGACTGGTTGACGCCCATCGCTGCGCTGTTCGCATTCTCGTAGCTGGACAGCGTTCCGAGGTCGTGCATCGCCCCGTCGTACGCGAACGCGCGGTTCAGCGGCTGGCCGGACATGTAGACGGAGGTGTCAGCCTGGCCAACCACCAACCCCGCGTCATTGATCGCGTTGGCGGACGAACGGGGGCCGCCCAGCGTGCCCAGGCCGCTGAGTGGCGTGATCTCGCCGTCGGGCGCCGTGGCGAAGGCCACCGCCGTCACGCCGCTGGCGCCCACGACGACATTGTGATTGTTGATCGCGGCCGGTTGGGCGAATTCGCCGGGTTGGACGGCGCCGAGGAAATCGGCCTCCTGAAGCAGGCCGGAGCCGGAGTAGTTGAATGCGCCGCTCGGAAGGACAGGGCCGCCAGGCTGGGAGCCGCCCGTGAAGCCCGTGATCACGCCCAGGTCGTTGATCCCCGTGGCCATGGCCTGTGCGTAGCCGCTGCCGAACGAGGCGCTGAAATCGGTCGCGATCCCGTCCTTCCATACGGTCGCCGTGAGCACCTGAGGGACGCCGAAGTAGCTGTCGTAGAAGGTGGAGCCGACGGCGACATTCGCATTGTTGATGTCGCGCCAGATGCTGGGTCCGGCATATACCAAGGTATAGCTGGCTGCGCTGGCTGCGCCCGCGACGAGCGACAAGGCGAGGCCCGCAGCGATTGATTTACCCACAAGTGCTCGCCCGGTCGCGCGCACAAACGCCTTCGCACTCAACATACGCCCCGATCCTCGACCCAGTAGCCGGGTGCAGCCCCATCTCGGGGCCGCATTGGCGACAGCCCGTAGCGCGTTGTGATCAGGCGCCTCGGTCCCATCCGTCGGATATGGGCGCATAGCGGAAGCATGTACGCAAGAAGGGCTTGACCGGTTTGCTTGGAACGGTCGCAGCGTCATCGACGACCTTCACCGATCCAGTCCGCGATCGTCCGGGCCTCCACGCCTTTGACAGGTTCGAACGCCAGCATCGCCGCGACAGCGTCCTCAGGCGTCTGGGCTGGGCGTCCGGCAAGGGCGGAGCGGCGGTTGGGCGGCCTCAACTCGGCAAGCGCAGCACCGTCGGGTTCGCTCCAGTCGACGAGCCCGCCGCGTCAGGTCTCCGTGCGGTCCACCTTCGCCGACAGGCGCGGCCGCGCGTAGGCCTTGCGCGTGATGCGGATCCGGTCGGGGAGGAAGAGGCCGAAGGTGGGCGTGTAGTCGTAGATGACGTCGGCGATCACGACGCTCTCGCTGGCCGCCAGGTAGCCGTTCGGGATCGACGGGCCGGCCGTGCCGTTCCAGTCGCGCTTCTGCGTCCAGTCGGTGGCCGCCGTGCCCGCGCTGTTCGCGCTCATGCTCGAGACCCGCTGCTGGAGGCTCTGGCGCGGGAACGGATAGATCATCGCGGTCGACGCCGCGAGGATGTCGTCCAGCTGGGCGGCCGTGACGGTGCGGCTCTGGGCGGTGATGTCGGCCATGGTGGCGGCGATGTGGGCGACCTGCCGCTGGACGATATAGGCCTGCACGCCCTCGCCCGCGGCGACGTTCAGCACGAAGATCATCGGGAAGATCAGCGCGAACTCGATGGCCGCGGCGCCCTTGCGGTCGGCGGCGGCCCGGCGGAGGAACCGGATCATTGGTAGGGCTCGTTCTTGAAGGCGGTCCGCGAGGCGATGGTCACCTGCATCGGACCGTCCCGGTTGAAGGCGGTCGCCAGGAACGGCGTCATCAGCGGCCAGCGGTAGTTGGCCTTGACCAGCACGATGTCGCCCGGCCCGCCCTTGTTGAACTCGCCGGCCGGCTGGGCGGCGGCCACCTGGTTGGCGTCGTAGAACTTCGGGAACCTCTGGACGCTGACGGTCAGGCGGCTCAGGCACGAGCCGACGGCGCCGCCCATGTTGTCGCAGATCTGGTTCTTGAAGCTGGCGGCGCTGGTCGGGCCGTCGTCGCGGCCGGTGCGGATGCGCCGCGCCGACTCGACCACGGCGTTGTCGAGCGCCGACGACATCATGCCCAGCATCCCGATCTCGATCAGCGAGAACAGGGAGAAGAAGAGCAACGGCGCGACCAGGGCGAACTCGATCGCCGTGGCGCCGCCCTCGTCGCGGCTGAAGCGCAGCTTTTGGCGGACCTGCGGCATGGCCCGTCTTTTCCCAGATGTCGGGAAACGGGCCGTGGAGATTTAGAGTCAACCCAAGTTAACGGTCCGGGGTAAGGCGCGATTACCCGTCCGGCGGCTATCGGTTGAGCGAGTTCAAATCAGCCTCGTCAGGATGGATGGGATGCGCAGGTCAAGCTTCGCCGGGCTCCGGCGGCTGGTCCGTGACAAGCGCGGCAACGTGGCGATCGTGGCGGCCCTCTCCATGGGCCCCATCTGCGTGGCGGGCCTCGGCGCCATCGACCTGGCGCGCGGCACGAGCGCCAAGTCGCAGTTGCAGGACGCCCTGGACGCCGCCGCCCTGGGCGCCGCGCGCAGCAGCGCCACGACCGACGCCGAGCTGAAGGTGGTCGGCGACCGCTTCCTGAACCAGAACCTGAAGCTCGGCAGCGACTTCCGCCTGGCCCAGTCGTCCTTCACGTTCGGGGCGAACGGCCGCGTGGTGGCGAGCGCCCGCGTCGACGTGACGCCCTTCATCGCCGGCATCCTCAACGACGGCGCCATGCACATCGGCGCCTCGAGCGAGGTGGTCCGCGCGGAGATGAAGGTCGAGATCGCCCTGGTGCTCGACAACACCGGCTCGATGAACGAGGGCAGCAAGCTCGCCGACCTCAAGAAGGCGGCCAAGGACTTCGTCACCAAGATGGAGGAAGCCGCCCAGAAGTCGAGCGAGGCGGACGCCGTGCGGATCTCGCTGGTGCCGTTCTCGAACACCGTGCGCCTGGACGGCACGACCTACCGCAACTCGGTCTGGATCGATCAGAACGGCGCCTCGCCGATCAACGACCAGATCTTCACGACGTCGAGCGGCACGCAGCACGCCAACCGCTTCACGCTGCTCAGCAACCTCAACACCACCTGGCGGGGCTGCGTCGAGATGCGCAAGCCACCCTACGACGTCCAGGACACGGCGCCCGCCACCGGCAATCCGGTGACGCTCTACACGCCGTTCTTCGCCGTCGACGAGCCGGATTCGAAGACGACGGGCTATGGCGAGGACTACGAGAACGACTACGTCGCCGACGGCACGACGAACTCCAACTGGCGGGTCCGCCAGGGGATGATCACCAAGTACTCCGGCTCGAAGAAGGGCACGCTGTCCACGACGTTCGGGCCGAACAGGGGCTGCGAGCTGCAGAAGCTCATGCGCCTGACCACCGACTACAGCGGCCTGCGCACGGCGATCACCAACCTGAACGCCGCGGGCAACACGAACATCCCGATCGGCCTGATGTGGGGCTGGAACACGCTGACGCCCTGGGCGCCGTTCTCGGACGGCGTCGCCTACGGCAAGGACAAGTACAAGAAGATCATCATCCTGATGACCGATGGCGAGAACACGATGGACTCGCGCGACACGCCCAACAACGGCACCTACGCCGGCACGGCCTACATCTGGCAGGGGCGCGTGCTGAAGGCCAACGGGACGCCCCTGGCCCAGGGCGCCAGCAACGCCGACAGGACGGCGGCGCTGGACTCCCGCCTGTCGCTGCTCTGCGAGAACATCAAGGCCAAGGACGTCGACATCTACACGGTCCGCGTCGAGGTCAAATCGGGCACGTCGAGCCTGCTCAAGAACTGCGCGACGGCCGCCGACTACTTCTACGACGTCAAGTCCTCGACCAGCCTCACCGCGGTCTTCCAGAGCATCGCCGGGCAGATCGCCGCCCTGCACCTGTCCCGCTAGGGCGCGTTCATCCCCTGAACGCCGGCGACGGCGGCAGGGCGGCGGTCTCCAGCCCGCCGTCCTGCTCGCTATTTCAGACGGGCTTCAGGGGCCGGTGCGGACCGGGCGGCGGCTCGACGACGATGGAGTCGCTCGCCCGCACCTCCCCGCCCTCCAGCACGACGGCCATGACGCCGGCCTTGCGGACGGGCTCGCCCTGCGGACCGCGGCCGAGGCAGGCGGCCATCAGGCCTTGCTGCAGGGCTTCGAGCTGAAGGCAGGGGTTGCGCAGGCCCGTCACCTCGACGACCGCGCTGTCGCCCAGGCGCAGGCGGGCGCCCTCCGGGAGGCCGAGCAGGTCGACGCCACGGGTGGTGATGTTCTCGCCCATCAGGCCGGGGGTGACGTGGAACCCCTGCGGCGCGAGCTCATCGTGCAATTCGGCGTGCAGCAGGTGGACCTGGCGCAGGTTCGGCAGGCCGGGATTGGACCGCGCGCGGCTGCGGTGCTTCACCCGCTCGCCATAGTGCGCGTCGCCCTCGACGCCGCGGCCCGCGACGAGGCGTATCGAGAGCTGGTTCACCTTGTCGACTCCATGGCTGCCTTTGCGGCTCACGGCGACGACGGTGGCGGTATCCGGGTTCATCTTCCCCAGACCCTAGACTGCGCCGGACCGCCGGGTCATCCGCCGTGCCCGGACGTGGGCAGGACGGCGCGCGTGGTGTAAGGCCGCGCCATGGGTTCGGACGAGATCCTCGTCGATGCGCGCGGCCACCGCTGCCCGGTGCCGACGCTACGCCTGCGCCGCGCGCTGGAGCGGGCGCCGGCGGGCGCGCGCGTGCGCCTCCTGGCGGACGATCCCATGGCCCGGATCGACGTGCCGCACTTCGCCGGCCAGGTCGGGGCGGCGGTCGTCGAACAGTCGGACGACAGCGGCGCGCTGAGCTTCCTCGTCGCGAAGCCCCAGCACCCACTCGGCGACCCGGACAAGAAGTTGCGCTGAGCCCGCGAACCTCCTGCGCGCCGCAGGCGCCCTGATTCCAACCACGAAGATCACCAAGACCACGAAGGGTCGGAAAGGCGCGTCGCCCTCAGCTCACCCCGAGGCGCCTTCGTGCTCTTGGTGATCTTCGTGGTTGAATCAAAACGGCGCTGGCGCGCCAACGCTGCTCGAAGGCTCGCGCCCCCCGATCAGGGCCAGTTCCCGTTCGCCTGGCCTTGTCGGGCGCCTAGTCGGGCGCCTGCAGCCCGCCCATCTCCGACGCCAGCGGCAGGCGGCGGCGATGCAGCGCCAGTTCCACCTCGGTGGCCAGCGCGCCGCCGAAGAAGACGGCGTTCACGTTCCAGCTCAGCCAGATCAGGAAGATCACCACGGTGGCGATGGAGCCGTAGGTCGCGCCCAGGGCCGCGATCTGCTCGACGTAGATGCCGAGCCCCCAGGACGCGAAGATGCACAGCGCCGAGGCGGCCGCCCCGCCGATGAACGAGGCCCGCCAGTCCACCGGGTCGCGCGACATCGCCCAGCGGTAGATGAGCGCCATGGCGAGCGCCATGCCGGCGCTGGCCCAGGTCCATTCGCTGTAGAGCCAGAGGACGCCGCGCAGGGGGCGCAGGTCCAGCGTCTCGCCCAGGATCCGGAACGCGAAGAAGACCACCGAGAGCAGCCCCAGGGCCCCGAGCGCGGCGAACAGCACCGCCAGCGCCAGCAGGTTGAAGCTGAGGAAGCCGCGCTGCCGTTGCTCGTCGTGGATGAACGACAGGCCGGCCAGCAGCGCCTTGAACCCGCGATGGCTGGCGTAGCCGCCCACCAGCAGCGCGATGGTGCTCTGGGTGGAGACGGTGTCGATGGGCGCGCGCGAGAGCCGCATCAGTTCTCCCTGGAAAATCACCTGGGCCGCCTGCGGCATCACCCGCGCGAGCTGTTCGCCCTGCTCGGCCACCCGCGCCGGGTCGGACAGCATGCTGTAGAGGCCCATCACGATGGCGATGGCCGGGAAGATGGCCAGCATCACGAAGAACGAGACGCCGCCCGTGTAGAGCATCACGTCGCGGCCCCACATGCGTGACAGCGCCTTGCCGAGCACCACCAGGACCACGCGCGCCGCGTGGATCGGGTCCAGGTCCCGCGCGCGAAGGCGACGGATCATCTCGATCGGGGTCATGGCCGCGCCGTTATCGGTCGACTCGGGATCCGGCAAGTGCAGGACCCCGATGATAACGGCGCGCCACCCGGGTTAGTAGGTGGCGCGCCGCCGATGGGCGTGTCGTTCCATCCGGACCGTGCGCCGCTTCGAGGGACGGGAGAGCGCGACGACCGATCCGAGCGACAGGATGCCGGCGGGCGGCTGAACCCAATCTGAACGGCGCTTTCAGGTACGCCCCGGCCTGCGGCGTCAGGCCAGGGCGGCGATCTCCGCGTCGGAGAAGCCCCAGTCCCTGAGTGCCGCCTCGGTGTGGGCGCCGATCGCGGGCGGCGGGCCCTGGATCCTTCCCGGGGTCGCCGAGAAGCGCGGCGCGGGCGCCGGCTGGACGACGCCGGACACCTCGACGAAGGTCTCCCGGGCCTTGTTGTGCGGATGCTTCGGCGCCTCGTCGAGGTCGAGCACGGGGCCGAAGCAGACGTCGGTCCCGCCCATGATCTCGGACCACTCGTCGCGGGTCTTCGTCCTGATGACGCCGGCCAGCTTCTCGCGCAGGTCGGGCCAGATCGCCCGGTCGTGCTGGCGCTGGAAGTCCGGGTCGTCGATGCCGGTCTTCTCCAGCAGGAGCGCGTAGAACTGCGGCTCGATGGAGCCGATCGAGATCCACTTGCCGTCGAGGCACTCGTAGGTGTCGTAGAAGTGCGCGCCGCCGTCGAGCATGTTGGCGCGGCGCTCCTCCTTCAGGATGCCGGCCGCCTTCATGCCGTAGAACATGGACATCAGGCTGGCCGCGCCGTCGCTCATCGCCACGTCCACCACCTGGCCCTTGCCGGTCTCGCGCGCCTGGATGACGCCGGCCAGCAGGCCGAAGGCGAGATAGAGCGCCCCGCCGCCGAAGTCGCCCACCAGGTTCAGCGGGGGCACGGGCTTGTCCTTCGTGCCGATGGCGTGCAGCGCGCCGGTGATGGCGATGTAGTTCATGTCGTGGCCGGCGGCCTGGCTGTAGGGGCCGGTCTGGCCCCAGCCGGTCATGCGGCCGTAGACGATCTTCGGGTTGCGCTTCAGCACCACGTCCGGCCCGAGGCCCAGGCGCTCCATGACGCCGGGCCGGAAGCCCTCGAACAGCACGTCGGCCTGCTCGACCAGCTTCAGGCACGCCTCGATGGCGGCGGGCGACTTCAGGTCCAGCGCGATGGAGCGGCGGCCGCGGCCGGTGACGTCGGTGGGCGAGCCGCGGCCCGGGCCCTTGCGGTCGATCCGGACCACGTCGGCGCCCAGGTCGCTGAGCAGCATGCCGCAGAACGGGCCCGGCCCGATGCCGGCGAATTCCACGATCTTGAGGCCGGTGAGCGGACCCTGGCGCATGCGCGTATCTCCCTGGACTTTGCGGCGATCTAAGCGCCTTGCCGCCCGGTCAGCCAACCGTTTCGGGTCAGCCGCCGCCGGGCAGCGACTGGCCGTCGTCGATGGTGATGATCGAGCCGGTGATGGCGCTGGCGGCCGGCCCCACCAGCATCAGGAACGCCGCGTCGAGGTCCGAGGCGTCCATCAGCCGGCGCCGCGGGAAGCCCTTGAGCTGCTTCTGGCCGCCCTCGGTCGGCCACCAGAAGTTGTTGATGCCGGTCTCGATGTAGCCGGGGCACAGCGCATTGACGGCGATCCCGGGCCGCGCCCATTCCCGCGCCATCGACTTCGTCAGCATCGCCACCGCCGCCTTGGACCCGCAGTAGGCCGAGAGCCCCGGCAGGACGGTGTGGCTGGCGATCGAGGCGATGTTCAGGATCCGCCCCTGGATCTTCGCCGCCATCATCCGTTTCGCCGCCTCGCGCGCCGCGAAGAACGTCCCGCGCACGTTCACGGCGAAGGTCTGGTCGAAGGCCTCGAGCGAGATGTCGAGGGCGAGGCCCTCCCCGCCCACGCCGGCGTTGTTGACCAGGATGCCGACCGGCCCCAGGTCGCCGGCCACCCGGTCCAGCGCCGGCCCGATCGTCTCGGCCTCCGCCACGTCGAGGGGCAGCGCCAGCGCCTTCGCCCCGCCGGCCCGCAGTTCGGCCGCCAGCGACTCGATCCTGTCGACGCGCCGCGCCGTGATCGCCACCGCCGCGCCGTGCTTGGCGAGGAGTCGCGCGAAATGCTCGCCCAGACCACCGCTTGCGCCCGTGACGACGGCCACCTGTCCGTTCAGATCCACAGCGAATTCCCCCTCAACGTGCGACAACTAACCCTTCCGCAACCTGCGATCGGGTATGGGACAACCTTCCGGCCCTCTGATTCCGCACTTAAACAGAACGGGGCTGATGTTGGACGGGGATATGACGGCAGGGGTCCAAGCGCGAGTTCTGATCGTCGCGCGAGACGACGCCACGGCGGGCCCGCTCGCCGAGGGCCTGGACCGGCTGGGCTGGCGCACGATCACGGCGCGCAGCGAGACCGCGGCTTGCCTCGCGCTTTCCGACCTGCAGATCCAGGCGGCGATCGTCGACCTTGCGGCCTTCGACGGCGAGATCGAGGGCCTGGCCGGGCGCCTGCGCGCCGCCTGTGCGCCCCGCCGCCTGCCCGTCATGGCCATGGGCGCGCCCGATCCGTTCCAGAAGGAGCGCGGCCTCGACCTCGTGCTGGCGAGCCCGCTGCATCCCGCCCAGGCGGCGATGCGGCTGGAGACGCTGGTCCGCACCGCCGTGGCCGAGGAGGAGTTCGAGGTCCGCATCGAGACGTTCGCCGAGCGCGGCCACGTGCTCGACGCCCCGGAAAACGACCCCTCGCCCTACCGGGTGCTGGCCATCGGCGAACCGGCGCCGCAGTTCCTGGCGCTGTCGAACGCCCTGCAGCGCAACGGCGCCGAGGTGGTCGGGGCGTTCACCGCCTTCACCGCCTTCGACTACCTGCACGAGAAGCCGTTCGACGCCGTGGTCCTGTGGGCCGGCGACAACCCGCACGAGGCGCTCTCGATCGCGGCGGGCCTGCGCCGCAACACGCGCCTCTACCACACGCCCGCCCTGCTCTACATGCGGGCCGACTCCGCCGTGACGGCGTCCGAGGCCTATCACCGCGGCATCTCCGACGTGGCCTCGCCCGAGACGCCGGAGAACGAGACCGCGCTGCGCGTCGTCGAGCTGGCCCGCGCCTATCGCCGACAGAAGTCCGTCCGCAACGCCCTCGACCAGGCCCGCAGCTCGGGCCTGATGGACGCCGCCACCGGCCTCTTCACCCGCGACCTGTTCGCGAGCCACGTCATGCGCCTCGCCAGGAGCGCCAGGGATCGCAACCGGCCGCTCAGCGTCTGCATGCTGAAGGTCTCCGAGAAGGCCGACCTGAAGGCCCCGCGCGCCGGCGGCTGGGTGGCCCGCGCCGTGCCGCAGATCGGCTCGATGATCGGCCGCCTCGTGCGCGTGGAGGACACCGCCGCGCGCCTCGCGCCCGAGGTCTTCGCGCTGGCGCTGCCGGCCACGCCGCTCGCCGCGGCCCGCGCGGCGGGCGAGCGGATCGCCGCCGTCATCGGCTGCACGGCCTTCGAGGCCGGCCAGGGCGCCACGCCCTTCGTCGTCGAGTTCGACCTGGGGATCGCGGAAGTGGCGTCTCCCGAAAACGTGGGTTACGCCTTGGAGCAGGCGGCCGCGATGGCCGCGACTCTCAAGGCGAGCTGATGGCTCAAATCCCTGCGGGCGGCGGAGCGCCGGCCTACCTCACCTACCTGATCCCCCTCGTGGTGATCGGGATCGTCATCCTGCGGAATTCGCGCGAACGCCGCATCCGCATCGAGCGCCTCTGGATCGCGCCGGCGATCATCATGCTCATGACCATCGTGGCGTTCAGCGCCAACCCGCCGCCGGGCCCGGTCGGCCTCGGGCTGGACCTCGCCGCGGTGTGCGTCGGCGGGCTCCTCGGCTGGTGGCGCGCGCGGGCCTCGACCTTCACCATCGATCCCGCGACCCACGTGATCACCAGCAAGGTGTCGCCGTGGGGCATGCTGCTGATCCTGGGCATCTTCGCCCTGCGCTACGTGCTGCGCAGCGTCATGGCCGGCGGCGCAGCCTCGGCCATGCACGTGACCGCCGCCGAGCTGACCGACAGCTTCCTGCTGCTCGCCGTGGGCGTCGTCTCGGCCCAGCGGATCGAGTGGCTGATCCGGGCCCGCAAGCTCCTGGCCGAGGCGCGCGCCGCCTGACCGGCGCCAACCCACATTCAGCGGCGTTTCGCGCACACCCCGGAACTCC
>NZ_JAHBYD010000052.1 GCF_019636135.1 Phenylobacterium sp. | reverse complement strand
GGCCGCCGCCGAGGCCAGCAGGCTGCCCGCCACGCCCACGCTCGCCGCCAAGCCGGAACCAGCTCCCGTGAAACCGGCCAGGTCCGAGCGCGGCAAGGCCTCGTCGGGCGGCGAGACGCCGGACGCGCTGAAGCCCCTCGAAGCCGTCGACAAGCCGGTCCACGCCAGGGCCGCCGACGCCGCCGCCAAGGCCGCCTCGGCCGTCGTCGAGGCCGCCGAACAGCCCGAGACGCGCGAGGCCAGGGCCGACACCGACAACAGCGACGCCGCCGTGCAGGGCGAGACCCGCGCCACGACGTCGTCCAGTGCGGCCACCGGCCACGCCTCGCACACGGTGCGCGGCGCGCCGGAAACGGTCGCCAACCTGGCCGCCCAGATCATCCGGAAGCTGGACGCCAGGACCACCCGCTTCGACCTGGAGCTGGACCCGCAGGGCCTGGGCCGCGTGGACGTGCGCGTCGAGATCGGGGCCCACGGCAAGATGACCGCCTCCATGGTCTTCGAGAACCCGCAGGCCGCCCACGAGCTGAAGGCCCGCGCCGCCGAGTTGCAGCGCACGCTGGAGCAGGCGGGCTTCGACCTCTCGGGCGGCCTGTCGTTCGACGTCGCCGACCAGGGCCGCCAGCAGGGCCAGGCCTGGCAGGACCAGGCCGAGGGCGGCCGCGCCTTCCGCGGCCAGGCCTTCCGCGCCGCGCTCGAGACGGCCGGCGACGCGGTCGAAACCGCCAACCTGGGCGCGCTGCGCCTGCGACGCGGCGTGAACGCCGGCGTCGACGTGAGGATCTAGGACCATGGTCGACGCCGTTTCCGGAGCCGCCGCAACCACCGACTCGGGCGCGCTGGGCCGCGCCCGGCTGGCGGAGAACTTCGACACCTTCCTGTCGCTGCTCACCACCCAGCTCAAGAACCAGGACCCGTTGTCGCCGCTGGATTCCAACCAGTTCACGCAGCAGATCGTCCAGATGACGGGCGTGGAGCAGCAGTTGCTCACCAACGACCTGCTCAAGAAGCTGGTGTCGAACACCGGCTCCGGCGTCTCCACCGCCGTCGCCCTGATCGGCAAGGAAGTCCGCGCCGACGCCGACGTCGCGGCCCTCAAGGGCGGCAAGGCCGAGTGGACCTACATCCTCGACCGCGACGCCAGCGACGTGAAGCTCGAGGTGCTCGACGAGAAGGGCCGCGTGGTCCGCTCGATCGCCCCCACCGACAACAAGATCGGCGAGCACAAGTTCACCTGGGACGGCAAGAGCGCCGCCGGCGCGTCCATGGCCGACGGCACGTATACGCTGCGCGTCACCGCCAAGGACAGCCAGGGCTCGACCGTCGCCTCCAACGTCGTCACCGACGGCGTCGTCACCGGCGTGCAGCAGAGGGACGGCGCCACGCTCATCACCGTCAACGGCGCCCAGGTCTCCTGGGACAAGATCGTCAGCATCCGCCAGCCGCCGGAACCCGTCGCCACCGCCTCGAACGGCGCGTCGGACGGCTCCGGCTCGAACGCCAACCCCGACAACAAGGACGACGAAACGTCGCCCTCAGCGGCGGCCTAGCCGGCCGACTTCGCAGGACGCGAACCCGCTTCAGGAGAACGGAACCAAGTCATGTCGATCAACTCAGCCCTTCGCGCCGGCGTCTCCGGCCTCGTGGCCAACTCGTCCGCGCTCGCCGCGATCTCGGACAACATCGCCAACGTCAACACCACCGCCTACAAGCGCAACCAGGTGAACTTCGCCAACGTCGTCACCTCGCAGGCGGTGAAGGGCCAGTACTCGGCCGGCGGCGTGCAGGGGATCACCCGGCAGTTCGTCAGCCAGCAGGGCCTCATCCAGGCCTCGGGCAGCTCGACCGACCTCGCCATCTCGGGCGACGGCTTCTTCATCGTGGCCGACAAGGGCGCGGGCCTCACCGCTTCGGACGCCCGCAAGTTCACCCGCCAGGGTTCGTTCAGCGTCGATGCGGACGGCTACCTCGTGAACGACAGCAAGCTCTACCTGCAGGGCTGGCCGGCGCGGGCGGACGGCACGTTCGACGTGAGCCCCTCCGACCTGACGAAGATGAACTCCATCAACGTCAAGAACCTGGGCGCGGCCGTGGCCCCGACCCAGAACATCGCCGTCAGCGCCAACCTGAACAAGGTGGGCGTCGTCTCGGCCCAGGAGGCCGCCTACACCGCGACGGGCGCGAACTCGATGGCCGCCTACGCCGACGACCCGACCGGCGGCACCCAGCCCGACTTCGTGATCGAGCTGAACGTCATCGACTCGGCGGGCGGCAGCCGCAAGGTCGCCATGGCGTTCCTCAAGGACGACTCCATGAACCCGAACCAGTGGCACGCCGAGATCTACAGCGTGCCCGCGGGCGACGTGGACAACGGCGGCGGCACGCCCGGCCAGCTCGCCAGCGGCGACGTGGTGTTCAACGCCGACGGCACGATCGACCTGGCCTCGACCACCCTGTTCGGCTCCATGGGCGCGGCCCCGCGCCTGACGCTCGCCGCCTCCACGGCGACCGGCTCCGCGATGGCGCCGGCCTGGTCCGACGCGGCGGGCCTCGCCGACCAGACCATCGCCCTCGACCTCGGCAAGATCACCCAGTACGCGTCGACCTCCACCGTGAACGCCATCAGCCAGGACGGCGCCGGCGTCGGCAACATCGTCGCCATCGAGGTGGACGAGCAGGGCGTCGTCTCGGCGATCTACGACAACAGCCAGATCCGCGTCGTCGCCAAGGTCGGCATCGCCACCTTCCCGAACTCGGACGGCCTGCAGCCGGTCAGCGGCAACGCCTACCGCCCCACGCTCGCGGCGGGCGAGTTCACCATCAAGGAAGCCGGCGTGGGCGGCGCGGGCAAGATCTCGCCATCGAGCCTCGAAGCTTCCACCGTCGACCTGTCGGCAGAGTTCACAGGCCTGATCCAGACACAGAAAGCCTACTCCGCATCTTCGAAGATCATCACGACGGCCGACCAGATGCTTGAGGAACTAATCAACATTAAGCGATAATACTATAGGTTAACCATCACCGTAACCTATGAATGAACTCTACTGTACAAAAATGATACACGGGGGAACCCATGATCAGGCCTTTCTTTACCAAGGCGATTCAGCGGCTGTTAGGGGCCGCCGGATTACCTTCCGTCCAACAGTGATGGTGAGGCGGTAGAAAGCCGATGCTCCAACAACAACAAACGCGCACGAACAGCCGCGGCGAGACCTACGTCATCGGTCCGACGGGCGCGCCCCTGACGAAGAACGACCTGCCGCCGCCGAACACCGGCCGTTGGGTCATCCGCCGCAAGGCGGAAGTGGTCGCCGCCGTCCGCGGCGGCCTGATCAGCCTCGAGGACGCCCTCGAACGCTACTCGCTGACCAACGACGAGTTCCTGTCCTGGCAGCGCTCCATCGAGCGCCACGGCATGGCCGGCCTGCGCACCACGCGCCTGCAACAGTACCGCTGACCCCGCCCCGTCCCGACCGCCGGGACGGGTCCGCGAGACTCCGGCCGCGCTCCCCCGGGCGCGGCCGGTTCGCGTTTCAGGCCATCCGCGTCACCCGGATCAGGATCCGCTCGCGCTCGCCCGGCCGCCGCTCGACCAGAAGCCGGGCCACCTGGGCGTCGTCGTGGAAGGCGTAGCCCTTGATCGCGTCCAGCAGCGCCTTGGCCAGGTTGTCGAGATCCAGCCAGGGCGCCTCGCCCACGTACTCCATGGCGATCTCGACCGCGAAGTCGCCCCACACCGGCCGGCTGCCCCGCCACGCCTTGCGGAAGAACTCGTAGATCAGGGGCTTGTAGTACTTCGCCTGGGTGGTCAGCCCGTCGACCGTGATCTCGAGCAGGCCGTCGCCTTCGCGGGCGCGCACCTTGCCGTGCTGGGTCCAGGCGTCGGTCATGGCCCGTCATAGCCGGCCAGCAGCTTGCAGTCTCCCGCCGGGGGGTTAAACCGGTGGCCCTGAGCCTGGGGGACTGACGATGACCGCGACGCGCACCGAGACCGACACCTTCGGCCCCATCGAGGTGGCCTCCGACGTCTACTGGGGCGCGCAGACCCAGCGCAGCCTGGGCAACTTCAAGATCGGCTGGGAGAAGCAGCCCAAGCCGGTGATCCGCGCCCTGGGCATCGTCAAGCGCGCCGCCGCCGAGGCCAACATGGAGCTCGGCAAGCTCGACCCCGAGATCGGCAAGTACATCGTCGCCGCGGCCCAGGAGGTGATCGACGGCAAGCTCGACGACCACTTCCCGCTGGTGGTCTGGCAGACCGGCTCGGGCACCCAGTCGAACATGAACGCCAACGAGGTGATCTCGAACCGCGCCATCGAGATGATGGGCGGGGTGATGGGCTCGAAGAAGCCCGTCCATCCCAACGACCACGTCAACATGAGCCAGTCATCGAACGACACCTACCCGACGGCCATGCACATCGCCGCCGCCGAGGAGGTGGCCCGTTCGGTGATGCCGGCGCTGGAGCACCTGCACGCGGCGCTCAAGGCCAAGTCGGCCCAGTTCGACCACATCATCAAGATCGGCCGCACCCACACCCAGGACGCCACCCCGCTCACGCTGGGCCAGGAGTTCGGCGGCTACTCGCACCAGGTCGCCATGTCGGTGCGCCGCATCAAGGAGACCCTCTACGGCCTCTACGAGCTGGCGCAGGGCGGCACGGCGGTGGGCACCGGCCTGAACGCCCCGGTGGGCTTCGCCGAACTGGTGGCCGAGAAGATCGCCGCCATCACCAAGCTGCCGTTCGTGACCGCGCCCAACAAGTTCGAGGCCTTGGCCGCGCACGACGCGATGGTGTTCAGCCACGGGGCGCTGACGGCGGCGGCCGGCGCCCTCTTCAAGATCGCCAACGACCTGCGTTTCCTGGGCTCGGGCCCGCGCGCCGGCCTGGGCGAGCTTGCGCTGCCCGAGAACGAGCCGGGCTCCTCGATCATGCCCGGCAAGGTCAACCCCACCCAGGCCGAGGCGCTGACCATGGTCTGCGCCCACATCATGGGCAACCAGACGGCGATAGCCTTCGCCGGCAGCCAGGGCCACTTCGAGCTGAACGTCTTCAACCCGGTGATGGCCTACAACTTCCTGCAATCCTGCCGCCTGCTGGCCGACGGCGCGGTCAGCTTCACCGACAACATGGTCGCCGGGACCGAGGCGCGCGAGGACAACATCAAGGCCAACCTCGAGCGCTCGCTGATGCTGGTGACGGCGCTGAACGGCAAGCTCGGCTACGACAACTGCGCCAAGATCGCCAAGGCGGCCCACAAGAACGGCACGACGCTCCGCGAAGAAGCCGTCGGCGGCGGCTACCTCACCAACGAGGAGTTCGATGAGTGGGTGCGGCCCGAGAAGATGATCAACCCGGGCTGACGCTCGGCATCGACGCGTTCCGCCGCGACGGCGCGCTGAAGCTGCCGCGCCTGTTCGGCGAAGCCGCGCTGGCGCGTCTGAGGGCGCTCGACGTGCGCGGCCCCGGTTCACGTCTTCAGGACCCGACCCTGCCTGAGCTGATCGCGCCTGCCAGGGCCGTCGCCAGCGAATTGCTGGGCGGTGACGCCTTCCCCGTCCGCGCCGTGCTGTTCGACAAGACCGTCGACGGTAACTGGGCGGTCGGCTGGCATCAGGACCGCGCCATCCCCGTGCGCGAGCGCGTCGACGTCGAGGGCTTCGGCCCATGGTCGCGGAAGGACGGCATCCTGCACGCGGCGCCGCCCGTGGCGGTGCTGGAGCGCATGGCGACGCTCCGCATCCACATCGACCCCGTCGACGCGGACAACGCGCCTTTGGTCGCCGCTCTCGGCACGCATCGTATCGGTATGACCCCGGCCGCCGACGCTGCGGCGATCGCCGAACGTCACCCGCAGGTCGTCTGCTTCGCCGAACCGGGCGACGTCTGGGCCTACTCGACCCCGATCCTTCATGCCTCGGAGCGCGCATGCCGACCGCGGCGGCGTCGCGTGCTGCAAGTGGACTTTGCCGTGGACGCCTTGCCCGGCGGTCTCGAATGGGCCGGGATCGGCGCCGGCTGACGAGCCAGGCATTCCGCGCTATGCTCCGCGCATGGGCAGAGGCGAACTCAAGATCGACCCCAGGCTGCTGGACGAGGCGCGCGAGGCGGGCCTGCCCGTCGAGCGAATGACCGAACAGACTCTCCGCAGGGCGCTGGCCGAGTACGCACCCTACCGCGGCCTCTCGGACGAGGAGAAGGCCAGGCGCTGGGCCGAGGACAACGCCGAGGCCATCAAGGCGCAGCGCGAGCGGATCGAGGCCTACGGCGTGTTCGGGGAAGATCTGCGGACTTGGTGATCCGCCAGTTCGATCTGATCGAGAACCCGTCGGCGCGCTCGCGCCCGCAGTATCCGTACCTCGTCGTCCTGCAATCCCACCTTCTCACCGCATCCAACCTGACGGTCGTGGCGCCGGTGCTGCACGGGGATGCGCCCGCGGTCACGCTGACCAGCGTCGCCTTCGAATTCCAGGGCCGAACCTACACCTTGCTTGCCGGTGAGCCGACCACGGTCGACGCACATCGGCTCAGCCGCGGCGTGGGCAATCTCCTCGCCTACGAGGACGACATCCGTCGCGCGCTCGACCGCGTCTTCACCGGGTTCTAGGCCCGGCGCATCACCGCGAAGTCGGCGAGGTCCTGGAGGGCGGGGCGCCAGCTATTGGAGCCGTAGTCGGCGATGGCGGCCTTGGCGCTGTCGGCGTGGCGGACGGCGAGGCCCAGGGTGTCGTCCAGGGCGCGGGTCTCGCGCATGAGGGCGATGGCGTGGTCGAGGTCGGCGGGCGCCTGCTCGCGGCGGTCGACGGTGCGGACCCAGAAGTCGCGCTCGGAGGCGGCGGTGCGCTGCATGGCGAGCAGCAGGGGCAGGGTCACCTTGCCTTCGCGGAAGTCGTCGCCGGGGTTCTTGCCCAGGGTCACCGCGTCGCTGGAGTAGTCGAGCGCGTCGTCGATGAGCTGGAACGCCAGGCCCAGGTCCTGGCCGAACTGGCGCAGCGCGCGGCAGCGCTCGGGCGGCGCGCCGGCCGAGACCGCGCCGGCCTCGGCGGCGGCGGCGAACAGCTCGGCGGTCTTGGCGCGGATGATGTCGATGTAGACGTCCTGGGTCAGGTCCAGGTCGTGGCTGCGGGTGAGCTGCAGCACCTCGCCCTCGGAGATCACGCGGCTGGCGCGGGCCAGGATCTCCAGCGCGGCCATCGAGCCCGCGCCCACCATCAGCTCGAAGGCGCGCGCGAACAGGAAGTCGCCCACCAGCACGCTGGCGGGCGCGCCCCAGATCAGGTGCGCGGCGACCCGGCCGCGGCGCAGCTCGGACGAGTCGACCACGTCGTCGTGCAGCAGGGTCGCGGTGTGGATGAACTCGACGGCGGCGGCGAGCTTCAGGCACGCGTCGTCGCGCGCCCCGCAGAGCCGCGCCGCGGCGATGGTCAGGAGCGGCCGCAGCCGCTTCGCCGAGCCCGCGATCAGGTGGTCGGCCAGCGCCGGGATCACCGGCACGGGGCTGTCCATGTGCTCGCGGATCAGGGCGTCGACCGCGCGCATGTCCGGCCCGGCCAGCTTCAGCAGCAGGTCCAGCGAGGGCGGAGCGGCGACGGCCTGGGCGGCTTCCAAGACGGGTATTTCCTCAAGCATCAGGGCGTCCGGGCCCTACCGGTCGCCGTTTGGCGGGACAATGGTGACGCGATAGGGCACGGTCAAGCGGCCCCCGCCGAACACGTTCAAACCCTTCGTCACGCCAAGGCCTGCGCGCATGGACGCCGTCACCGAGGACCGCCTGCTGGATGGGCGCATCCGCCTGAAACAGCCGGCGCGCGGCTACCGCGCGGGGCTCGATGCGGCGCTGCTGGCGGCCGCCTGCGACGCCGGGCCGGGACAGCGCGTGCTGGACGCCGGCTGCGGGCCGGGGGCGGCGTTGCTCGCGGCGGCGGCGCGGCGGCCCGGGGCGCGGTTCACCGGCCTGGAGCGCGAGGCCGGGGCCCTGGCCCTGGCGCGGGAGAACATCGCGCTGAACGGCATGGCGGACCGCGTCGAGGCCGTCCACGGCGACGTGGCGCAGCGGTTCGCGGTCACGGGCTTGCAGCCCTTCGACGCGGCGATCGCCAACCCGCCGTTCTTCGACGACCCCTCGGCGCTGCGCGGACCCGCGCCCGAAAAGGCCGCCGCGTGGCTGGCCGACGAGGGGCTGATGGCGTGGATCGAGTTCCTGCTGAAGGCGGTGCGCGAGGGCGGGACGATCACGGTGGTCCACCGCGCCGACCGGCTGGCCGACCTGCTCACCCACCTGGCGGCGAAGGCGGGCTCGTTCCAGGTCCGGGGCGTCCATCCCTTCGCCGACGCGCCGGCCAAGCGCGTGCTGGTGCGCGCGGTCAAGACCGGCAAGGCGCCGCTGAAGCTGCTGCCGCCGCTCGTCCTGCACGACCGCGGCGGGGCCAAGCACCGGCCCGACGTCGAGGCCATCCTGCGCGGCGAAGCCGACCTGAGCTGGGGCTAGGAGCAGTCCGCATTCGGTTCGCCAGGGCTCCCCTCTGACGGACAAAGGGGTTGCGCTGAGCCGGCGGGCTTCCTGCGCGCCGCAGGCGCCCTTGAGATGGACCACAGAAAACACGGAAGGACACGGAAGGGGCTCTGCGGGATCCGCCGCCTTCCGTGTTTTCTGTGTTTTCCGTGGTTGAATCGAAACGGCGCTGACGCGCCATCGAAGCTGAAAGGCTCGCGCCACCTCGGCGAGGAAGGCCTCGACGGTCGCGGCCTTCGAGGCGGCCGTCAGATCCCGAGCTCGGCCTTGCAGCCGGGATCGACGACGTCGTGCGCCTCGGGGTGCTTCTTCACCCAGCCGGCCATGAACTCGCAGGTCGGCACGACCTTGAGGCCCTTCTCGCGCGCATAGGCGAAGGCGTGGCGGGCCAGCGCGCTGGCCACGCCCTTCCCTTCGAACGCCGGGGGCACCACCGTGTGCGGCAGCTCGATCACGCCCGGCCTCAGGCGGTATTCGGCGAAGGCCGTGTGCCCCTCCAGGCTCACCTCGAAGCGGCTCCGCCCGGTGTTGTCGGTGATGGTGACGTCGGCCATGCGCGCTCCTCCTGAAGGACCAGCCTTCTTGACGCGAAGCAGGCGCGCCGCCAAGGTCCGCGCGTCCCAGCGGCTCAATCAGCAGAGGAGGAGCGCCAGATGTCGTCCATTGCCCGCGCAGCCCTTCGCTGCGTCGCCGCTGTCGTTGCCTAGCGCGCAACCGGACCTGCCCACGCGGGGTCCCCGCGGTCGACGCCTGATCGGCTCCCGAACCTCCGGACACGCTCAGCAGGGACAACCCCATTGTTGAAATCCTACGGCTGGAGCGACGCGCTCCAGGACGACTTCACGCCCTATGCCGCGGACGGCCTCGTCCCCGGCCGCATCGTCATCCAGCAGCGCGGCGGCTATCGCGTGGTCACCGGCGACGGCGAGATCGACGCGCGCGCCTCCGGCACGCTGCTGAAGGTCCTGCGCGACGACGAACGGCCCGCCGCCGGCGACTGGGTGGCCCTCGAAGCCCGCCCCGGCGAGACGCTGGCGCTGGTCCACGCGGTGCTGCCCCGCAGGACCGCCTTCATCCGCAAGGCCTCGGGCACGCGCGGCGGGGCGCAGGTGGTGGCGGCCAACGTCGACGTGGCCTTCCTGGTCGCCTCGCTGAACGCCGATCTCAACCTGCGCCGCCTCGAACGCTATCTGGCCACCGCCTACGAGAGCGGCGCCGAGCCGGTCGTGGTCCTCACCAAGGCCGACCTCGCCGAGGACGTCGCGGGCCCGGTGGCCGAGGTCGAGGCCATCGCCTTCGGCGCCCCGGTGCTGGCCATCTCGTCGAAGACCGGCGCGGGCCTGGACGCGATCGCCGCCCGCCTGCCGCCGGGGCGAACCGCCGTGCTGCTGGGCTCGTCGGGCGCGGGCAAGTCGACGCTGGTCAACGCCCTGTTCGGCGCGGCGCGGATGGCCACGCGCGAGATCCGCGAGGACGACGCGCGCGGGCGGCACACCACCACCCACCGCGAGCTCGTGCTGCTGCCCTCGGGCGGCCTGATCCTCGACACGCCGGGCATGCGCGAGCTCGGCCTCTGGAACGCCGACGAGGGCGTCGCGACGGCGTTCGACGATGTCGAGGCGCTGGCGGGCCGTTGCCGCTTCTCCGATTGCAGGCACCAGGGCGAGCCGGGCTGCGCGGTCCGCGCGGCCATCGAGGCCGGCGCGCTCGCGCCCGAGCGGCTCGCCGCCTACGGGAAGCTGCAGGCGGAACTGGCCTACGAGCACCGGCGCGAGGACCCCCGCGCGGCCCAGGAGAACCGCCGCCTCTGGGCCAGCCGCCACAAGGCCGCCCGCGCCTGGACGAAACAGAAGCGCAGCGGCCCGGACGACGGCTGAGGCCCTTCCCCGTCCCACGGCTTGTCCGGGCGTTCCGGAGCGTGATGGGCGCGGCCCCTACGCGCTCGCCGCCCCGCCCACGATGGAGCGGGCCACGGCCTCGGCGACCTTGATGCCGTCGACGCCGGCCGAGAGGATGCCGCCGGCGTAGCCCGCGCCTTCGCCGGCCGGGAACAGGCCGCGGACGTTCAGGCTCTGGAAGTCCGCGCCGCGGGTGATGCGGACGGGCGCCGACGTGCGCGTCTCGACGCCGGTCAGCACCGCTTCGGGGTCGTCGTAGCGGGGGATCCTGCGGCCGAAGACGGGGAGCGCCTCGCGCATCGCCTCGATCACGTAGCCGGGCATGAGGGGGGCCAGGTCGGTCGGCCGCACGCCGGGGCGGTAGCTCGGGACCACGCCGCCCAGCGCCGTCGAAGCGCGGCCGGCCAGGAAGTCGCCGACGAGCTGGCCGGGCGCGTGGTAGTCGCCGCCGCCGGCGACGAAGGCGCGGCTTTCAAGGTCGCGCTGGAGGTCGATGCCGGCCAGCGGATGGTCGCCCGGATAGTCGGCCGGGGTGACGCCCACCACGAAGCCCGAGTTCGCGTTCCGCTCGTTGCGCGAGTACTGGCTCATGCCGTTGGTGACGACGCGGCCGGGCTCGGACGTCGCGGCCACCACCGTCCCGCCGGGGCACATGCAGAAGCTGTAGACTGTGCGACCGTTCGAGGCGTGGTGCGACAGCGAATAGGCCGCCGCGCCCAGGTCCGGGTGGCCGGCGCAGGGGCCGAAGAGGGCGCGGTCGATCCACGACTGCGGGTGCTCGATCCGGAAGCCGATGGAGAACGGCTTGGCCTCGATGTGGACGCCACGGTCGTAGAGCGCCTGGAAGGTGTCGCGGGACGAGTGGCCGATGGCCAGGACGACGCGGTCGGCCTCCAGGAAGCCGCCGTCGTGCAGGTGGACGCCGCGCACGCGCCTCGCGCCGTCGATCTCGATGTCCGTCACGCGATGCTGGAAGCGGTATTCGCCGCCCATCGCCTCGATCCTGGCGCGCATGGCCTCGACCATGGTCACCAGCCGGAAGGTGCCGATGTGGGGGTGCGCCTCGATCAGGATCTCGGACGGCGCGCCGGCGGCCACGAACTCGGTCAGCACCTTGCGGCCGAGGTGGCGGGGATCCTTGATCTGGCTGTAGAGCTTGCCGTCGGAGAAGGTGCCGGCCCCGCCCTCGCCGAACTGGACGTTGGATTCCGGGTTGAGCTCGCTCCTGCGCCACAGGCCCCAGGTATCCTTCGTCCGCTCGCGCACCGCCTTGCCGCGGTCGAGGATGATGGGACGGAAGCCCATCTCGGCCAGGATCAGCCCGGCGAAGAGGCCGCAGGGGCCCGCGCCGATCACCACGGGGCGCAGCGGCAGGGCGGGCGGCGCGGCGGCGACGGGCCTGTAGGACGTGTCGGGCGTCGGCCTGACATGCGGATCGCCGGCGAGGCGTCCCGCGACCTCGGCCTCGCCCCGGACCTCCACGTCGACGATGTAGACCTTGAGGATCGCGCCCTTCTTCCGCGCGTCGTGCGCGCGCTTCCAGACCGACCAGCCCAGCAGGTCGGCCCGGCCCACGCCCAGCCGCGCGGCGATCGCCTCCGGCAGGGCTTCCGGCGGGTGGTCCAGGGGCAGCTTGAGTTCCGAGACGCGAAGCATCGCGGCCTATGTAGCGGCCCGGCGGCCGCAGGAGGAGGCGCCAGCCATTCGATGACGTTCGGATCTCAGCGGCAGGCCGCGACCACGGCTTCCAGTTGCTCCAGGCGCCTTTCGCGCAGGAGGCGGCCGGCGGCCAGGAGCTGGTAGCGGTCGGCCGCGCCGGCGGCGGCGCGCAGGGCCGCGTCGCTGTCGGGATACCGCGGCGCGGGCG
>NZ_JAHBYD010000051.1 GCF_019636135.1 Phenylobacterium sp. | reverse complement strand
CGCCCCTAAGATGGACCACAGAAAACACGGAAGGACACAGAAGGGGCTCCGCGTGGTCCGCTGCCTTCCGTGTTTTCTGTGTTTTCCGTGGTTTGAATCAAAACGGCGCTTGCGCGCCAACGAAGCTGAGAGGCTCGCGCCACCTTCTCCCGCAAGGGGAGAAGGTCTGAGGATGTGCTCGCTGTAGAGTGGCTTAGCCCTTCCGCTTGCGCCCGCTCGCCGCCTCGGCCGCCAGTTCGCGCAGGGCGGCGTTGGCGATGGTGAGCTTGGCGAAGGTCCAGGCCGCGCCGCCGGCCTCGATCTCCTGGACCGTGCGGCTGGCCGTGCTGGCGAGATCGCGGCGCAGCGCGGCCCAGGCGCGGACCGCGTCGCGGGCCGAGGCCTTGTCGTCGCCGGCCTGGGCGCCGCCCGTGAAGGCCATGATCGCGCGGGTGAGCTGGGCCTGCTCGCTCAGCAGGTCCTCGATCAGGCGGCGCAGCGCGGTGCGCTCGAAGATGTCGCCGGCCCGGAACGCGCCGGCCGCCGCCCGCACGCGGTCGAAGGCGAAGACCTCGTCCACCGCGTAGTAGAGCCGCGCCACGTTGGCGATCGGCCAGCTCGACGCCTCGGCCAGGTCCACGAGGTCGGCGGCGTTGGTAAGCGGGCCGAGGACCGCGGCGGCCATCGCCTGGTCGGCCGGGGCGCCCGCCTCGACGAGCTGGCGCTTGCGGGCCATGACGCCGTCATGCTCGGCGGGCGAGAGGATCTCGGGCATCAGGCCATGCAGGCTCTTGAAGCCCGGGGCGTAGCGGGCGACGAGCTCGGCGACGCCCAGGTCCTCGCGGCCGGCCCGCCGGGCCAGCCAGAAGGTGGCCCCGCGCAGCGCCGCGGTCAGGCGGCGGTAGAGCGCCATCTGCCCGGCCGACGGGACCTTCAGGTCCAGCGCCTCGACGTCCGCCCACAGCGCCTCGAAGCCGAGCGCCTGCTTGGCCGCCGCGTAGGCCGCGGTGAACGCCGTCACGTCCACGCCCGCCGACGTCATGATCCGCGACGGGAACGACGGCCCGCAGCGGTCGACCACGTCGTTGGCGATGACGGTCGCGATGATGTCGGGCCGCAGGCGGTGGTGCAGGATCGCGTCCCTGTACTTGCGCAGCAGCTTCGGGAAGTAGTCGATCAGGAGCTGCTCGAAGACCGGGTCGTCGGTGGCGTCGCCGGCGACCATCTCGCGCTTCAGCTCCAGCTTGCCGTAGGCCAGCAGCACGGCCAGCTCGGGCCGCGTGAGCCCCTTGCCGGCCTTCCTGCGCTCGGAGATCGCCAGCGCGTCGGGCAGCCCCTCGACCGCGCGGTCCAGGCGGCCCGCCTGCTCCAGGTCGCTCATGAACCGCGCGTGCGGCTCCAGCTCGCCGACGGTGTCCATCTCCAGCAGCGAGAGCGCCAGCGTCTGGTCGTAGTTGTGGACCAGCACGTGGGTCGCCACGTCGTCCGTCATCCTGGGCAGCAGCGCGTTGCGGGCCTTGCGGGTGAGCTTGCCCTGGCGTTCGAGGATGCCGGTGGCGATCTTGATGTTCACCTCGTGGTCCGAGCTGTCGACGCCCGCGGAGTTGTCGATGGCGTCGGTGTCGATCCGCCCCCCCGCCTCGGCGAACTCGATGCGGCCCGCCTGGGTGAAGCCCAGGTTCGCGCCCTCGCCCACGACCTTCACGCGCAGGTCGGCGCCGTTGACGCGCACGGCGTCGTTGGCCTTGTCGCCGACCTCGGCGTTGGATTCGCCCTTGGCCTTCACGTAGGTCCCGATGCCGCCCAGGTAGAGCAGCTCGGCCGGGGCCTTGAGGATCAGGTTGATCACCTCGCCGGGCGAGAGCGCCTCGGCGGTCGTGCCGAGCATCGCGCGGACCTCCGGCGACAGCGGGACCGACTTCAGCGACCGCGAGAAGACCCCGCCGCCCTTGCTGATCCTCTTCCGGTCGTAGTCCTGCCAGGACGAGCGCGGCAGGGCGAACATCCGCTCGCGCTCGGCGTAGCTCCTGGCCGGGTCGGGATCGGGGTCGAGGAAGATGTCGCGGTGGTCGAAGGCCGCCTGCAGCCGGATCTGCGTCGAGAGCAGCATCCCGTTGCCGAACACGTCGCCCGACATGTCGCCGCAGCCGACCACGGTGAAGGGCTCGGACTGGATGTCCTTGCCCATCTCGCGGAAGTGGCGCTTCACCGCCTCCCAGGCGCCGCGGGCGGTGATGCCCATCACCTTGTGGTCGTAGCCGACCGAGCCGCCGCTCGCGAAGGCGTCGCCCAGCCAGAAGCCGTAGTCCTCGGCCACCTCGTTGGCGATGTCGGAGAAGGTGGCCGTGCCCTTGTCGGCGGCCACGACGAGGTAGGGATCGTCGCCGTCGTGGACCACCACGCCCGGCGGATGGACCACCCTGCCCCTGGCGTCGAGGTTGTCGGTGAGGTCGAGCAGGCCCGAGAGGAACGTCGTGTAGGCCGCGACGGCCTCGGCGCGGACGGCGTCGGGCGGGCCTTTCGGGAGCTGCTTGGGATAGAAGCCGCCCTTCGAGCCCACGGGCACGATCACCGCGTTCTTCACCTGCTGGGCCTTCACGAGGCCGAGCACCTCGGTGCGGAAGTCGTCGCGCCGGTCGGACCAGCGCAGGCCGCCGCGGGCGACGGGGCCGAAGCGGCAGTGGACGCCCTCGACCTGGACCGAGGAGACGAAGATCTCGCGGTAGGGCTTGGGCGCCGGCAGGTCGGCCAGGGCGCCGGAGGCGACCTTGAAGGAGATGTACGGCTTCACCGAGCCATCTCCGGCCTGCTGGTAGAAGTTGGTGCGCTGGATCGCGCCGACCAGCAGCGCCAGGCGGCGGAGCACGCGGTCGTCGTCCAGGCTGTCGACGAGCTGCAGCGCCTCGACGATCTCGTCCATCACCGCGCCGGCCTGGTCCTTGCGGGCCTCGACGTCGGCGGCGATGGCGGGGTCGAACTTGATGCGCCAGAGGTCGAGGATCAGGCGCGCCACGCCCGGATGGTTGGAGAGCGCCTGCTCCTGCACGCGCTGCGACGGGTCGAGCCCCGACTGCTGGCGATAGCGGGCCAGGGCGCGGACCAGGGCGGCGTCGCGCCACGGGATCGACAGCTCCATGACGAGGCGGTTGAAGCCGTCGTTCTCGGCCTTGCCGGTCCAGACGGCGACGACCGCGTCCTCGAAGGCGTCCTTGATCTCGGAGAAGATCAGGTTGGCGCCGCGCGGGTCCTCGATCTCGAAGTCGTGGACCCAGACGGCGTCCTGGCCCCCATTGGGGGTATCGCTCGGCGTGATCGCGAAGCCGGCCTCGGCCAGCGCCTTCAGGCCCATGTTCTCCAGGATCGGCAGCACGTCGGCGAGCGCGGCCGGGATGATCCGGCGGTAGAGCTTGAAGCGGAAGTGCAGCGGGCCGTCGCCGGCGGCGCGGTAGGCGCGCACGGCGATCGCCTGGCCGGGGGCCATCCCGTCGATGACCGCCACGTCCTCCAGCGCCTCGGCCGCGTCGAAGCGGTCGCGGTAGCCGGCGGGGAAGGCGGTGCGGTAGCGCGCCATCCGGCCCGCGGCGTCCTGGGGATCGGCGCCGTCGGCGCGGATCGCGGCGTCGAAGCGGTCTTCCCAGGTGCGGGCGGCTTCGGTGATCGCGACTTCCAGCGCGCGCAGGTCGGGCTCGCGATGCTGGCCCGGCGTGAAGCCGATGATGAAGTGGACCCGCGCCAGGGGGCTGTCGTTGAAGCTCGGGTAGTAGGCCGACAGGCGCCCGCCGTAGGCCTCGGTCAGGAGGTCGCCCGCCTTCCTGCGCAGGTCGGAGTCGTAGCGGTCGCGCGGCACGAACAGCAGGACCGAGGCGAAGCGGTCGAACGGGTCGCGCCGCTCGAACAGCCGCACGCGCGGCCGGTCGGCCAGGTGCAGGATGCCCTGCGCCATCGCCAGCAGCTCGTTCTCGCCGATCTGGAAGAGCTCGTCGCGCGGGTGGTTCTCGACGATGTTGCGCAGGCGCTTCTCGTTGTAGCTGCCGGGCGCGGCGCCGGCGCGCTTCAGTACGCGGGCGACCTTCTCGCGGATCAGCGGCACGGCGGTGGCCGGCTGGTCGTAGGCCTCGGCGGTGAACAGGCCCACGAACCGCACCTCGCCCGAGGGCCGGCCGTCGTCGCCGTACCGCTTGATGCCGACGTAGTCCATGTAGCCGCGGCGGTGGACGCGGCTGCGCACGTTCGACTTGGCGATGGTCAGCGCCGGGTCGCGGACGATGCGGTCCTTCATCGCCGCCATCAGCACCGCGGGCTCGCTGGCGCGGCGCAGGACGGTGCGCCCGGGATCGCGCAGCACGCCCAGGCCGTCCTTCGGCTGGTACATCGGCTCCTCGGCCGCGTACTCGCCGTCCTTCAGCTTCGGGTACTCGTAGCTGCGGGCGCCCAGGAAGACGAAGTGCTGCTCGTGCAGCCAGTTCAGGAAGTCGATCTCCTCGGGGCGGGCCTTTCCGGAGGCCTGCAGTTCGGCGGTCGTCCGGGCGATCAGCGCCAGCATGGCCGGGAAGTCCTCCACCGCGGCGCGGACGTCGGCGAGCGTGGCCTTGACGCCGTCCAGCAGGGCCTTCTCGCGGGCCTTGCCGACGTCTTCGATCATCACCTGGATCATCGACTCGCGCCGCGCGGTCCCGGTGTCGCCGCGGAGGCCGGCGCGGTCGCGCCGGATCTCGACGATCGGGTGGACCATGGCGCGGACCGACAGGCCCTGGTCGGCGATCTCGCCCATGACGCTGTCGACCAGGAACGGCGCGTCGTCCTGCACGATGTCGAGGCGGTCGAAGCTCGCGCCCACCGCGTCGGTCACGCGCAGTTGCGGGCCGCGCCCCCGGCGGCTTTCGCCGTAGCGCCAGAGGTCGGCCAGGTTCCTCGCGAGGTCGGCGGTGGAGAGTTCGGGGGTCTCGTCGGCGTGGGCGTCCTCGGCCGCCTGGGCCACGAACGACTTCACGGCCTTGGAGGCGTCGCCCTTCAGCTCGGCGCCGAGGGCCTTGGCGAGGGCGGATGCGGTGCGCGGAGCGCGGCTCATGCGGCGCCTCCTTCCAGTTGGAGAACGCCTGATGCGAGGCCCCGAGATGCGAGGCCCCGAGACGCGAGAACGCCGCCGGAGGAGAGAATCCGGCGGCGTGTGGCTCCGCCGTGGGGGGCCGGCAGAGCTCCGCTTGCTCGCTGCGTCCGCGGGGTTGGGGAACGGACGCACCTGCTGGAGGAATGTGTCGTCCAGCCAACATCAGGTAGGGAGAGCGAGGTCACGTTTTAAGTCCCGGGGGCGTCTTTTTTGGGTTGGGCCTTCGAACGGCGCCGCGCCGCCGGCTTGACGGGTCCGGCGTCGGGCGTGTCGTGGGGCTGACCCTTGCGCAGTTCGCCCGGCTCGCCGTCGGCCGAGAGCAGCACGGCGATCCAGCGGGCGCCGCGGAACTGCATCAGGACGACCATCATCACGGTGGTCAGCGGCGTCGACAGGAACGCGCCCGGCAGGCCCCAGACGACGCTCCAGAAGGCCAGCGCCATCAGCAGCACGATGGGGTCCATGTTGAGGCTCCGCCCCTGCATGCGCGGCTGGATCACGTTGCCCACGAACATGCCGATGGCCTGCAGGACCACGAAGAGCACGATCGCCTGCCAGAGGGTGTCGAACTGCACCAGGGCGAAGACGGGCGGCAGGACCACCGCGATGATCCCGCCCACGACGGGGATGTACGAGGCGATGAAGATCAGGATCGACCAGAAGAGCGCATTGTCGAGGCCGACCGAGACCATGGCGATCCAGGACGCGACGGCGATCATCAGGCCCGTCACCGTCTGCACCCAGAGGTACTGTTCGACGCCGTTGCGGATGCGCATGAAGGCGGCGACCGCCTCCTGCCGCTGCTCGCGGTTCTCGAACAGGCTGACGGCCTTGCGCTCCCAGCCGCGGCGGCTGGCGAGGATGAAGCCCAGGTAGACCAGCACGAAGGCGGCGGTGGAGACGAAGCTCTGCAGGCCGCGCGCCACCTGGCCCAGGTGGCTGGCCGGATCGGCGCGCTGGATCAACTGGGTGATGGTGGGCGGCACGTCCATGCCGACCATGCCGGCGACGCGCGCGATCAGGCCGTTGAGCTTCGGCGCGTAGCCGACCAACTGGCCCGCGAACGAGGCCGCGTTGTCGGCGATGAAGAAGGCCGCGCCGCCGAAGATCACGATCGAGAGCGCGATGGCCAGCGGCGTGGCGACGCGACCCGAGACGCCCGGCATCCGGTTCTGCAGGACGCGGGCGAACCCGTCGATCATCAGCGCCAGGAAGATGGCCAGCGCCAGCGGCGTCAGGATGTCGGAGAGCAGGTAGAGCACGAGGCCCCCGGCGATCGTCGCCAGGATGACCAGGGCGTTTCGCGCGACGGGGTCTGCGACGGCGGAGGCCAGGGGTCTTGGGGCGGGCATGCGCGCTTTCGGCAAGGCTCGGAGCGACTTTCGGCGCGAAGGACCTTCGCCGTCAAATCGGGTGTGCTCTACCCCTCTTCGCGACGCAAGGGGAGGCGTCTTGCCTCGCCGCAGGCGCTTTTCGGCACGGTTCGTTGCGAATTCCCGGCGAACGGGTCGCGAAGCCGCATTGCATGAACGGCGAAAACGCGGAAGGACACGAAAAGGCCGTGGAAGCCGGGCCGGGTCGGGTCTTTGGTGCTTCTCTTGGCTATGGCGGTTCTGCGGGGGTCTTGGAAATGAGCGACGGCGTCCTGATCGGGTTCTCGGGCCAGCCCGAACAGTTGCTGCTGAGCCGGGCGAACCGGCACGGGCTGGTGGCCGGCGCGACGGGGACCGGCAAGACCGTGACCTTGCAGATCCTGGCGCAGGGCCTGTCCGACGCCGGCGTGCCGGTCTTCGCCGCCGACGTGAAGGGCGACCTCTGCGGCGTGGGCGCGCCCGGGACGCCGAACGAGAAGATGCTGGCGCGGGCCCAGAGCATGGGCCTGACGCTCGACCCCCGCGCGGCGCCGGTCGTCTTCTGGGACCTGTTCGGCCAGGCGGGCCACCCGGTCCGCGCGACGGTGTCCGAGATGGGGCCGCTGCTGATCTCGCGGATGCTGGAGCTGAACGACGTGCAGGAAGGCGTCCTGATGGTCGTCTTCCGGGCCGCCGACGAGGCGGGGCTGGCGCTGCTGGACCTGAAGGACCTGCAGGCGATGCTGACCCACGCCTCCGAGAACGCGAAAGAGCTCAGCGCGAAGTACGGCAACATCTCGCCCGCCACGATCGCCACGATCCAGCGCAACCTGCTCAGCCTGGAGACGCAGGGCGGGACGAACCTCTTCGGCGAGCCGGCGCTGCAGCTTTCGGACCTGATGCGGACCGACGGTTCGGGCCGCGGCTACATCAACATCCTGGCGGCCGACAAGCTGATCTCGACGCCCCGGCTCTACGCCACCTTCCTGCTCTGGCTGCTGTCGGAGCTGTTCGAGGAGCTGCCCGAGGTGGGCGACCCGGAGAAGCCGAAGCTCGCTTTCTTCTTCGACGAGGCGCACCTCCTCTTCCGTGACGCGCCGAAGCCGCTGCTGGAGAAGGTGGAGCAGGTGGTGCGCCTGATCCGCTCGAAGGGCGTCGGCATCTACTTCGTCACCCAGAACCCGGCCGACATCCCCGAGACCGTGCTGGGCCAGCTCGGCAACCGGGTGCAGCATGCCCTGCGCGCCTATACGCCGGCCGAGCAGAAGGGGCTGCGCGCCGCCGCCCAGAGCTTCCGGCCCAACCCCGCCTTCGACACCGCCGAGACGATCCAGGCGCTGGGCGTGGGCGAGGCGCTGGTCTCGGTGCTGGACGAGAAGGGCGTGCCGACGGTGGTGCAGAAGACCCTGGTCCGGCCGCCGGTCTCGCGCCTGGGGCCGCTGACGCCCGCCGAGCGCACGGCGCTGATCGGCCAAAGCCCGGTGCGCGGCCTCTACGACCAGGTGCTGGACCGCGAGAGCGCCTACGAGATCCTGCAGCAGAAGCGGGCCGAGCCGGAGGCCGCGCCACCGGCGCGCCAGAGCAGCGAGGCGGCCGCGGCCCCGCGGCCCCGCGCGTCGAACCGCCAGGGCATGGGCGAGGCCTTCGCCAAGTCGATGCTGCGCACCCTCGGCAGCCAGCTCAGCCGGGAACTGATCCGGGGCGTCCTGGGCGGGCTCGCCGCCTCCAGCCGGCCCACGCGGCGGCGCTAGCGGCCACTTTTTGCGATTGACTCGCAACTAGCTCGCGCGCGGTCCTGTTGCGAACCATTCGCAACAGTGGAGGCGGTGATGTCGGCGCAGGGCGTGGCGAGGGTGGAGCGCGAGCCGCAGGCGTGCGAGACGCGGCTGTTCCCGGCGGAGCGGCTGCTGTTCTACGCGCTCAAGGCCTGGTCGGCGGCGCGGCTGATGGGCGAGCGCCCGCACGGCCACGTCGGAGAGGTGCTGGCCGCCAAGGCCTCGCCCCGGGCGTCCAGCCTGTTCCTGGCCTGGATCCAGGCGGTGGAGGCGGCGAGCGCGCGCCCCCTGCGCCTCACCTGCAGCCACTGCGGCGGCATGTCGACCGACGCCCAGCGGCTGATCGTGGCCTGCGGCCTGTCCCTCGTCGACCGGCCGCTCGCCGAGGCGCTGCTGGAGCCGATCGTGCGCGAGCCGGGCATGGTCATCATGCTGAGCCGCCAGCTCAACAACGCGCTCTCCGCCGCCGGCTGGTCCCTGCCCGCCCGCGGCCTCGAACCCGACGCGCACACGACGCTGCATTAGCGCCTCCCCATGCGTGTCATCCCGGTTTCGCCGGAGGCGAAGACCGGGACCCAACCCGCCGGTGCTCTGAGGTGGCGCCCTGGCCTCGACAGTCGGGGCCGGCCCCCGACCATCGACGCACCGGACGGTTAGGTCCCGGTCTTTGGCTTCGCCAAAACCGGGATGACACGCGGAGGTTGGTTACCGCGGCGCCATGCGGATGGCGCCGTCGAGGCGGACGTCCTCGCCGTTGAAGTAGCCGTTGGTGATCATCTCCAGCGCCAGCGAGGCGTAGTCCTCGGCGGCGCCCAGGCGCTTCGGGAACGGCACGGAGGCGGCCAGCGCCTCCTTCACCTGCGGCGGGGCCGCGTTCATCAGCGGGGTGTTGAAGATGCCCGGCAGGATGGTGTTCACGCGGATGCCGTCGCCGGCCAGGTCGCGGGCGATGGGCAGCGTCATGCCGACCACGCCGCCCTTCGACGCCGAATAGGCCGCCTGGCCCATCTGGCCGTCCTCGGCCGCCACCGAGGCGGTGTTGACGATGGCGCCGCGCTCGCCGTCGACCGGCTCCAGGTCCAGCATGCCCTTCGCCGACTTGGCGATGCAGCGGAACGTGCCGACGAGGTTGATCTGGATGATCCAGTTGAAGGCGTCGAGCGGGAAGTGCTTGGTCTCGCCGGTCTGCTTGTCGCGGCTGGCGGTCTTGATGGCGTTGCCGGTGCCGGCGCAGTTCACCAGGATCCGCTCCTGGCCGTGGGCCGCGCGCGCCTTGGCGAAGGCCGCGTCGACCTCTTCCTCGGAGGTGACGTTGCACTTGCAGAAGACGCCGCCGATGTCCGCCGCGACCGCCTCGCCCTTCTGCTCGTTCATGTCGAAGATCGCGACCTTCACGCCCTTGGCGGCCAGGCGGCGGGCCGTCGCCTCGCCGAGGCCCGACGCGCCGCCCGTGATCACCGCCGCGACGGATGAATTGAGTTCCATGGAACGCCCGCTCCCATATGATGGCGTGAGTAAAACCGGCGAACCCTTACCTCCATGAGCGGCGGCAAAAAAGTCTCACCCGACGTCACCTTCGAGGCGGCCTCCTTCGACGCCAAGGGGGTCATCGCCAAGGACCACGCCCTGGTCCCCTCGGTGATGAAGCTGAACGAACGGCGGGTCGACCGCGGCTTCTGGCCGAAGATCGCCCGGGTGGCGGCGCGCATCCCCTTCGCCAAGGACGCGCTCAGTGTCTGGTACTGCGCCCGGGACGACGACACCCCGATCGCGGCCAAGGGCATGATGCTGGCGGCGCTCGCCTACTTCGTGCTGCCGGTGGATGCGATCCCGGACTTCATCGCCGGCCTCGGCTACACCGACGACGCGGCGGTGTTCGCCGCCCTGATGGCCGTCGTCGGCCGCAACCTGAAGCCCAGGCACAAGGACGCCGCGCAGCGCGACATCGCCCGGCTGCGGGGCGGGTAGCGACACCCCCGATCGGGGGAGGGCGCCGTCCGCGCGCCGCCGCATGGTCCGCGACCGGTCGCGTGGGCCGGGTGTCGCGGGGGGTATCTTCATGTTTCATAAGCTGTTCTGGGCGGCTGCGCTGTCGGCCGCCGCGCTGGGCGCCCAGGCGCAGGCCGCCACCGTCGTGTTCTCGGACGACTTCGACGCCGGCGTGGGGCCGGAGTGGGTGTTCACCACGAACTACGGCGGAACGGCCGGCATCGACGCCGGCGGCATCCTCGGCCCCTACATCAACGCCCCGCCCGGCGGCGGCGACCTGACGGCGCGGGCGACGCGCACGCTGACCCTGCTGGCCGGCGACTACACGCTCGACCTCGACGCCTGGGCTCTGGTCTGCCAGGGCTGCACGATCAGCTACGATGTGCTGTTCGACGGCGTGTCGCTCACGCGCACCGCGGGTACGAACACCTTCCAGAGCCGCAGCTTCGACCTGGGCGCGCTGAGCGCGGGAACCCACACGATCACGCTGGGCATGCACACCACCAACGCCTCGAGCGGCCACTTCCTGGCGAAGTTCGACAACGTGGTGCTGACCGGCGACAACCTGGTGGCCGGCGTGCCGGAGCCCGCCACCTGGGGCCTGATGATCCTGGGCTTCGCGGGCGCCGGCGCGGCGCTCCGCCGCCGCCGGGCGGCGCTGGCCTAGCGCTCGCCCTCGATTGCGGATGAGATAAAGCAACCTGGATTCAAGACTATAGATCGTCATCCCGGCCGCAGCGCAGCGGAGAGCCGAATACGACCCTCCGGCCGGGATGACGGGATGTTTTGGGCCAAATCTACTGCTTCCCCTCCCCCTTGCGGGCAGGGCGATCGCATATGGCTTGTGGGCGGCTCGTCCGCCCGATTCATGAACCGCAGAGATCGCAGAGATACGCAGAGAGGGTCGCAGATCCCCCGGAATCCTCTGCGTATCTCTGCGATCTCTGCGGTTCGACTGACGGCCTTTCGGCCGCCCGCATCCATATGCGATTTCCCTGGCCAGCCGCAGTCCCTGACAGCCTCTAACGCTCGCCCTCGGGCTCGGCGCTCAGCTTGGCCGAGCGTGCGAGCTGCTGTTCGCGCAGCGTGATGAACAGGGTGGCGGCCACGACGATGGCGGCGCCGGCGATGGTCCAGGCGCCGGGGACCTCGTGGAAGATGAAGAAGCCGATCGAGGCGGTGAACACGAGCCGGGTATAGTCGATGGGCGCCATGGCGGCGGCTTCGCCCAGTTGCATGCCCTTGATGTAGCAGGCCTGGTTGACGGTCGCGATGACCCCCATGGCGCAGAGCAGGGCGAGGTCCGGCGGCGCGGGCCACTTCCACGCGATGATCCCGCCGGGGATCGACAGCAGGAAGCCCAGCGCCGCCGACCAGCAGAGGATCACGGTCGGGGTGTGGTCGCGGGTCAGCACCTTCATGCCGGTCACCGTGAAGGCGAACAGGAACGACGAGGCGAGCATCGCCAGCGCGGGCAGCCCCACGGCGAACTGGCCCCCGGCGCCCGGCCGCACCATGATGAGGACGCCGGCGAACCCGACGAGCGCGGCGGCGATCCGCAGCGGCCCCACCTCTTCCTTGACGACGAACGCCGCGAGCGGGACCAGCCAGAGCGTGCGGGTGAACGACAGCGCGTTGGCGTCGGCCAGCGGCATCGACTGGAAGGCGTAGAACGACAGGATCAGGCCCACCGTCCCCGCCAGCGAGCGGAAGATCATGATCCCGGGCCGCCGTGTGGCGAACGCCGCGCCTCGGTGGCGCAGGATGAAGGGGAGCAGGATGACGAGGCCCGCGGCCTGCCGGTAGAAGGTCTGCAGCGGCGCCGAGTAGTCGTCGCCCAGGAACTTCACCAGCGTGGTCATCACCGAGAAGGTGACGGCCGAGGCCAGCATCCAGAGCGCGCCCTGCAGGTTCGAGCTCCGCCTTGCTTCGCCCCCGCCCCCGCCCACGCCCGCGCCGCCTCCCGGATTGCCCGCGTTCAGTAGAGGCGGCGGTCGCGGCGCACAACCTCAGGAGGGGTGGGCGATCGCATATGGCTTGTGGGCGGCTTGTCCGCCCGATTCTTGAACCGCGGAGATCGCAGAGAAGCTCTCCCACGATTGTCATCCCGGTTTCGCCGCAGGCGAAGACCGGGACCCAACCG
>NZ_JAHBYD010000050.1 GCF_019636135.1 Phenylobacterium sp. | reverse complement strand
GACCCGCACGCCGCCCACAGTGCGCCGGCCGCGCCGCCGGCCGCGGCCACGCCAGCGCCGCCGATCCCGACCGATCATCCGGCCGAGCGCTTCTTTCCCGCCGACCGCATGGCCGCCGCCCGCGAGCAACTGCGCCGCGAGCACGGCGATGTCGCCTGGACGACCGTGATGGTGGAGACGGCGGAATACCGCCCCTCGGGCGGCGCCGACGGCTATGCCTGGGAAGGCCGCGTCTCGTTCGGCGGCGACATCGACCGCGCGCTCCTGAAGACCGAGGGCGAGAGCGCGGGTCACGGGCTCGAACAGGCCGAGGTCCAGGCGCTGTGGGCGCACGCCATCGGCCCCTATTTCGACGTCCAGGCCGGCCTCCGCCAGGACATCCGGCCGCGGCCGCGCCGCACCTATGCCGTCCTCGGCGTCGAGGGTCTCGCGCCCTACTGGTTCGACGTCGAGGCGCACGCCTTCCTGTCGGACAAGGGCGACCTGACGGCCCGCCTGGAAGGCGCCTACGACCTGCGCCTCACCCAGCGCCTGATCCTGGAGCCCCGCGCCGAGGCCAAGCTCGCGGCGCAGGACGTGCCCGCGCTGGGCGTCGGCGCCGGCCTCTCGGACATCGAGCTGGGTCTGCGCCTGCGCTACGCGGTCACGCCCGAGTTCGCGCCCTACGTCGGCGTGATCTGGAGTCGCAAGCTGGGCGACACCGCCGACTTCGCGCGCGCCGCCGGCGACGATCCCGACGACACGCGCCTGGTGGTCGGCCTGCGCGCCTGGTTCTGACAACCCCACAAACGTCATCCCGCGGCTTGTCCGCGGGATGACGTTCGAAGGGAGGGGAGACCGATGAAGCCTCCCCACCGACCCGCTAGTGCGCTGCGCCTGAGATCTCGTCCTTCACGGCGCGCGTGCCGGCGCCGGCGATGGCCGAGGCCTTGTCGCGCAGGCTGGCGCCGTCGCCGGCGGGGCCGGTCTGGCGATGCAACTCGCCCTTGACCTGCTCGTAGGCCCGGGTCGCGACCTCCTGCACCTCGCCGATCCGGGCCTTCGCCGCTTCCGCCGCCTTGGTCCGCGCCGGGCCGAAGTACCGCCGCTCGACCGGCGTGGAGGGCAGAGCCGCGCCGATGGCCGCGCCGACCGCCAGGCCCAGGGCGCCGATCACCAGCGGCTCGGCGTCCAGCGTGTCGTCGAACCGGCGCCTGGCGTAGTCGCCGTACTCGCCGGCCTTCTCCTTGGCCGCATCATACAGGTCCCCGGCCTTGCCGCGCGCGTCGCTGACGCTGTCGCCGGCCGCGTGGGTCGCCTGCGAGAGCCTGGCCTTCGCCGCCTCGGCGGTGTGCGCCAGCTTCGCCTTCGCCTGTTCGGCCCGGGCGCGGACCTTGGCGCGGACGCCCTCGTCCTCGCCGTCGTAGCCCTCGTAGGTGGGGTAGTAGCCCTCGCCGTTCGCCATCTCGCCCGCCAGGCCGCTGCGCGGCCGGCGCGTCTGCGCCACCGCGAGCCAGGCCAGGCCCAACCCGATCAGGGCCACAGGGATCGGGTTCTCCCTGAGCTGTTCCACCGCCGTGGTCAGCACCTTGTTGCTGGCTCCGTTCATCATCCTCGTCGCCTCGTCGAACAGTTCCTGGGGTTCCTGGACCTTCTCGCGCAGGGCCTCGACCGTCCGGTCGATGCGGCCGCGCGTCTCTTCCACTTCACGCTCGATATCCGCCGAGGTCTTGGTCATGGCCGTTCTCCCTTGATCAGTCCGGCGTCCTTGCGGAGTTGCCGCGCGGTGCGGTCGGGTTTCAGTCCGTCGAGCGAGATCGCCTTCATGCCGGCGCGCACGAGCAGGTAGCCGACCGCGGCTACGCCCAGGCCCACCAGCAGCGACGCCCAGATCGGGTCCATCAGCTTCGACAGCGCCAGCACCAGCGCCTGCAGCAGCACCAGCAGCGCCGCCACCAGCAACAGCCCGCCGGCGGCGATGTCGCCGATCGCCTTGGCCGCCCGGCTCACCTTCTCGGAGAGCTCGGCGCGGATCAGCTCGGATTCCTTGCGCATCAGCCCGGCGAGGTCCGAGCCCAACTGGCCCAGGAGATCGCCGATGCCGGAACCGCGCGGCGCGGAGCCCCCGTCCATGGCGCTAGCGGCCTCCCGGCGTGGCGGCCGGATCGGCCTGGGTCAGGTCGGTCTGACCGTCGCCGAGGCCCTGCGTCGGCTGCGCGGCCGGGTCGGAGCCCGTCAGGTCGCCCAGGTCGTCGGCGATCGGCGCCGCCAGGCCGCCGCTCGCGCCGAGCTCGGCCGGCCCGTCGAAGGCGTCCTCCTCCACGTGGGCGAGGTCCTGCTCGCTCAGGTGGAAGCGCATGTGCGGCTTCTCCGACGCGCGCACGAACCGCCCGATGGCGATGCCGGCCAGCACGGCGCCGCCGATGAACGCCGCGGGATTCCTGCGGCCGAAGTCGCGCACGGCGTCCACGAGGTCGCCGGGCTCCTTGCCCGCGAGGTTGCGCGACAGGCTCTCCAGACCGTCGGCGGCCTGGCGCACGATGCGCGAGGCCGGGCTCTGGTCGGCGCTCGCCAGTTCGTCGCCGGCCCGGCGCACGGCGTTGGCGAAGTCGCCCAGGGTCCTGGCGCCGGCCTGCGCGCCCCTATGCGCCTCGCTGCGGACCCGGTCCTGCGCGGCGCTGGCGAAGCTCTGCGCCTCGGCCTTCAGCGTCTCGCCGGCCTGGCCAAGCAGTTCGCGGGCCTGCCCCGTGCGGCTCGTCGCGCCCGTCGTCCCTGTGATGCCGGTGTCGATGTCGCTCATGATCCGCTCCGCTGTCAGGCGCAGGGCGACCGTCCCGGCCGCCCACTCGATCCGACAACGCACGAACCCGCCCGCCGGTCGCATGTCCGCGAACAGCAAAGCTTTCTTTTTTCAGGAAGACTTTGAAAATCCGCTCATCCCGGGATGAGCGGGATGATGCTTAGCGGCGACGCCGCGCGATGGTGATGCCGAGCGCCAGCCCGATGGCGAGCCCCAGCGCGCCCATGGCGAGCGCCTCCCGCTCGAAGGCCGCCTCCACCGTGCGCTGAGCCGCCGCGAGGCGCCGGCGCGCGACCCGTGCGCGGCCGTCCTCGTCGTAGCCCTCGTAGCTGTCGTAAGGCCCCGCCAGCCCCTCGGGCTTCAGATGCCGGGCCAGTTCCGCGGACTTCCTGCCCAGCTTGCGAGTCGTGTCGTCGAACACACCCATTTCCACACCCTGTCGCCCTCGCCGCATCGAACGCACGCGCGGTCGTTGGCTTTCGCTTCTATACGAAAGGTATGACGCGACTCTTTCCAGCCCTCATTTTCGCTTTCGCCGCGGTTTCCGCCGCGTCGGCGCAGGAAATCTCCGCCGAGCGGCTTTCCGACATCACCCGCGAACTGGCCTCCGAACCCTATGCAGGGCGCGCGCCGGGCGGTCCGGGCGAGCAGAGGACCATCGACTTCATCGTCTCGGAATTCAGCAAGCTGGGCCTGGAGCCGGCGGGCGACGACGGGGGGTGGACACAGGACGTGCCCCTCTGGCGCTACCAGACGAAGCCCGGCGGGACCTACACCCTGGCCGTCGGCGGCCAGGCGAAATCGCTGCACGAGCAGGCCGACCTGCGCATCGAGACCCAGCGGCCGGTCGAGCGGGTGGCGATCCGCGCCGCGCCGCTGGTCTTCGTCGGCTACGGCGTCACCGCCCCCGAGCGCGGCTGGGACGACTTCAAGGGCGTGGACCTGAAGGGCAAGATCGCGCTCGTCCTCATCAACGACCCCGACTTCGAGGCGAAGGACGGCGAGCCGGTGGCCGGCAGGTTCGGCGGGCGCGCGGCCACCTTCTACGGCCGCTGGGTCTACAAGTACGAAGAGGCGGTCCGGCGCGGCGCGCTGGGCATGCTGATCGTCCACGAGACCGCCGGCGCGGCCTATGGCTGGAACACGGTCGTGGCCAGCAACAACGAGAGCTACGACGTGGTCCGCAAGGACCCGGCGAAGGACAAGCTGCTGCTCCAGGGCTGGATCCAGCGCGACCTGGCCGTCGACCTCTTCCGGCAGGCGGGCCTCGACTTCGAGGCCGAGAAGGCCCGCGCCCGCACCGCCGGCTTCACGCCCGTCACGCTGAAGGGCGCGACCTTCTCGGCCGACTACCCCAACAGCTTCACGCGGCTGGAGAGCCGCAACGTGCTGGCGAAGATCACCGGCGCGAAGCGGCCCGACGAGACCATCCTCTACGCCGCCCACTGGGACGCCTACGGCGTCGGCCCCGCCTCGCCCGACGGCGCCACGATCCGCCCGGGCGCGGTCGACGACGCTGTCGGAGTCGCCGGCGTGATCGAGACGGCCAGGGCCTTCAAGGCCGGCCCCGCGCCCGACCGCAGCATCCTCTTCGCCGCCTGGACCGCCGAGGAGCGCGGCCTGCTGGGCAGTGAGTACTGGGCCCAGGCGCACGAGGCGGAACTGCCGAAGATGGTCGCCAACTACACCTACGACGTCCTGCAGACCGCGGGTCCCGCCCGCGACGTGGTCCTGGTCGGCGCCGGCCAGAACCTGCTCGAAGCCCACCTCGCGACGGTGGCCGCCAGGCACGGCCGCACCATCACCCCCGACCCGCGCCCCGAACGCGCCCTCTTCTACCGCGCCGACCACTTCTCGGTGGCCAAGCGCGGCGTGCCGACCGTCCTCTTCATGGGCATGAGCGGCGGCGCCAACCTGGAAACCGGCGGGCGCGCGGCCGGCGACCGCTGGGTCGAGGACTACACCGCCAGATGCTACCACCAGACCTGCGACCGCTGGGAGCCCGGCCAGGACTATCGCGGCGGCGCCGCCGACGTCCAACTCGCCTTCGAAGCCGGCCGCGACCTGGCCAACTCGACGACCTGGCCCGACTGGAACGACACCTCGGAGTTCAAGCCCATCCGCGCGAAGAGCGCCGCGGAACGGCGGTAGCAACCACGAAGGGCGCCAAGCCACTTCGCCCTGAGAAGCCGCGAGGCGGCGCCTTCCGATTCGATGAACCGCGGAATACGCGGAATGGCGCGGAAAGCGCCGGTGCAGATTCCGCGTTCTTCCGCGGTTCCAAATGACTGAGCCTCCGCTTCTGCGGAGGCTCGAAGTGGGACCTGGAGTTCCTCTCCAGCTAAACCGCCCGTTCAGGCTCGGTTCAGGCGGCTTGCGCGTTAACTGGCTCCAACATCAGGAGGCATCCATGCGCAAGTTCATCGCCTCGGCCCTGGCCGCGCTGACGTTCGGCGGCGCCGTGCTGGCGGCGGCCGCGCCGGCCCAGGCCGACAGCCGTTATCGCTACTACCGCCACCACTCGAGCGGAAACACCGCCGCCACGGCCGCCATCGCCGGCATCGCGGGCCTCGCCATCGGCGCGGCCATCGCCGACGGCAACCGAGGCCGCTCCAGCAGCTACTACTCCAGCGGGTATTCCTCGCGCGGCTACTACGACAACGGCTATCGCTACGACCCGCGCGACGACGGCTACTACGGCAGCTACTACGACCGCGGCCCGCGCACCTGCGTCACCCGCGAGCGGGTCTGGGACCCCTACATCCGCCGCAACGTGATGATCGAGCGCAGCTACCGCTGCTAGACCATTCGGCGCTTAGGCAGGTCCGAGGCCGGGAAGCCGAATGGTCTAAATCCTAAGCGAAGGTCTTGAGCCTTCGACGATCACATGCTCCTGCCCCCACCACAGCGGTGACCTGGGCAGGTCGATGAACCGCTTCTCGTCCTCGAGCAGCATCGCGCCCGCCGCCTGGGCCTCCGGGCGGCGGCCGTTTTCCGCGAGCGCCTCCAGGCTGTCGAACCACAGCTCGGCCACGCCGTCGTACTCGGCCGGCGCGTCGCGGCTGGCGCGGATGCCCGCGCTGGCCTCTTCCGGCAGGCTGTGCATCTGCACGTAGCGGCGGATCCTCAGTGTCTCGGCCACGCTCGCCACCAGCGGCGCGTGCGTCCCGCGCCAATAGGCCTGGAAGTCGGCGCGGCTCAGATGCGGCAGCCGCACGAGGCAGAACGTGAGCTTGATCATGGCAGGTCCCTTCGTCCCCGCAGCCTAGCATGCGAGTTGCCTCGCCAGGCTGCGCCGGCCACGCTACCGTAAGGTGCAAGGTGCTTGAGGGGCGCGATGTCACCGCCGTCCGACGATCCCGAAGCCGCGAGGCTGCGCGCCCGCGTGGCCGAGCTCGAGGCTGAGCTCGCCGCCAAGCCGCCGATCGACCGCCTCAGCCTCTACCGCATGGTCAACGCCGCGCCGTGGGGCGTGATGGCGATCAACGCCGAACGCCGCCTCGACTACGCGAACCCCGCCATGCAACCCTGGCTCGCCGCGCCGTCGCCCGCCATTGGGCTGGACGAGGCCGAGGCCGTCGGCCCGGCGCTCCGCGGCATCCTCGCCGACCCGGTGGCCGAGGCCCTGGGCGGCCGCGAGTTCGCCACCGAAGCCTCGCTGCGCGACATGACGGGCCAGGCCCGCGACGTGCGCCTGCACGTCTCCCCGCGCGGCGGCGGCAAGACGCCCGTCACCGGCGCCATCGTCAGCCTCTACGACGTCACCGAGACCCAGGCGCTGGACCGCAGCGTCCGCGAGAACGAGGCGCGGCTGAACCACATCAACGCCGTCACGCCCACCGCCAACTACATCTTCGACTACGCCGAGGGCCGCGTAACCTGGGCCGCCGGGATGATGGAGGCGGTCTACGGCTATACCGCCGAGCACATGCAGGCCTCGGACCGCGCCTTCTTCCGCGGCCTCATCCACCCAGACGACCTGCAGAAGGTCATCGACCGGGTGGTCGCGCTCTCCCGCCGGCCCGACGGGTCGGTGATGGAGATCGAACTCAGGGTCCGCCATCCCGACGGGAACTACCGCTGGATCCTCGACCGCGGCGCCGTCTTCGAGCGCGACGCCGCGGGCCGGGTCGCCAAGACGCTGAACGCCGCCATCGACATCGACGAGCGCAAGCGCGCCGAGGAACGCCGCATCCCGCTCATCAACGAGTTGAACCACCGGGTGAAGAACACCCTGGCCACCGTCCAGTCGATCGCGCGCCAGACGCTGCGCGCCGGCCGGCCGCACGAGCAGACCATCGACCTCTTCACCGCCCGCCTCGTGGCGCTCTCGGCGGCGCACAACGTCCTGACCCGCGAGAACTGGCAGGGCGCCGGCCTGCGCGCCATCGTCGACGAGGCGCTGGAGCCCTTCGCCGCCCGCGCCGAGCGGCGGATCCAGGCCGAGGGGCCGGACGTGCGCCTCTCGGCCCGCGCGGCCCTGGGGCTCGCCATGGCGCTGCACGAACTGGCCACCAACGCCGCCAAGTACGGCGGGCTCTCGAACGACGTGGGCCGCGTCGAGCTCGAATGGCGCGTGACCCGGGCCGCGGCCGGCCCACGGCTGGAGATGGAGTGGCGCGAGCAGGCCGGGCCGCCGGTCTCCACCCCGCTGCGCGGCGGGGTGGAGACCGGCTGCTCACCCAGGGCCTGCGCGCCGAGCTGGGCGGGACCGCCGAACTGGACTTCGCCGCCGACGGCCTCGTCTGCCGAATCTCCGCCCCGCTGGACGCGGGCGCGGCCGAGCGACCGGCGCCGGCGACGACCGCCGCCGCCCCGACCTGAGATCGTCGCACGCTGGCTCGCATCAGCCGAACGGATGATCCGCCGCCGCTCGGCGGCGCGGGGCGGATGGGGGGCGGCCCGGGGCGGCATAATCCAAATGGATGATGCTGGCGCGACCGGCTCGGGCCAGCCTATGGTCGAAGTGCAACCGGGTCGCCGAACGCCGTTCGCGGCCCGAGACGGGGCCGATCGTGTACGCATCCTCGCAAGAGCGTCCGGTCGACGGACTCCGCGCCGCGGCGCCGGGCCCGTCGCGCCGGCCCGGGTCGACGATGCGGGCGGCCGCCCGCGCGGGCGTCTGAGCCCATGCTCGACGACGCCGATCCGCTGGTCGACGCGATCTACGCCACGGCCCTCGAACCCGACCTCTGGCCCGCGGTGATCGCCCAGGTCGCCGACCGCGTCGGCGGCAACCTGCCGGCGCTCACCCGCTTCGACCTCGCGGTCGGCCGGGGCGAGGTGATGGCGCCTCGGTCCGACCCGGCCACCATTCCCGCCTATGAAGAGCACTACTGGCGGACCAACCCCTTCACCCTCGTCGAGGGCGTCGAGAGCTACGTCGCCGGCTGGCGGCCCGGCGTCGGGGCGCGGCGCGACCGCATCGACTGGGACAGCTACCTGCGGACCGAGTACTTCAACGACTTCCTCGGCCCCCAGGACGTCGGCGAGGGCCTCTTCATCCGCATCGCCCTCGACGGCCAGATCGCCACCACCCTCAACGTCGGGCGCTCGCTGGCGCGCGGCGGCTTCGAGGCGTCCGAGGTGGCGGCGGCCGAGGCGCTCGTCCCACACCTCGCGCGCGCCCTGCGGGTCGGCCGCATCCTGGCCGACGCCGGCGCCAGCCCCGACCTCGCCGAGGCGCTCGAACGCTCGACCCGGGCCGTCCTGATCGTCGACGTCCGCGGCGCCGTGCGGTTCGCCAACGCCGCCGCCGAGCGCCTCCTGGCCACGCGCCGCGGCCTGCGCGTCTTCCAGGGCCGGCTCGCCGCCGACTCGCCCGAGGCCGGCCGCCAGCTCGAACGGCTGATCGGCGCCGCCGCCGGCCTCGACGGCCAGCGCGTGGGCGGCGCCCTGCGCGTTCCCCTGCCCGAGACGCGCACGCCGCTCTCGGTGCAGGTGTCGCCGGTGGGCGTGACGCGCCACCCGGTGCTCGGCGGCCGCCACATGGCGATGGTCTGCGTCAACGACCTCGAAGCCGAGCTGGCCGCCCCGGCCGATGCGTTGCGCGAGCTGTTCGACCTGACGCCCGCCGAGGTCCGGCTCGCCGCCGCGGTCTTCGAGGGCCTGACCCTGGCCGAGGCCGCCGGGCGCTTCGGCGTCAGCGCCAACACCGTCCGCTTCCAGCTCGCCCGCATCTTCGACAAGACCGGCGTCTCCCGGCAGGCCGAGCTCGTGAAGCTGATGATGCGCCTCGCCGACGGTCCGGGCTGCTAGATCAGGACCCTGAGCCGAACGCGGTTGACAGCCTGGAATCCAGTATTTACTAAACTCCCAACAACTGGATTTACGAGATCTCGCCATCCGGATCGAAGGCCCCGACCCCAGGCCTTCCAGACTCCGCGACCCCACACCCTCCCCCTGGCAGCGGGGATTTCCGGATGGCGAGCCCCAGACGACGATTCGAGGACGACCGTTGCGCGCCACGCCCACCCGCTACGTGATCCGCTGGTCGCGACTGACGGAGATGGTGGCGCTGGCGGCATCGGCCGCAGGGGTGGTCGCGGCGGTCGCGCGGCTGGTCTGAACGAGCGCGACGCCGGTGCGCCGGCCGGGCGGAGTGCTTAACCCTTCCAGGGTGGCCACGGGTGTGTGAGCGCGCCCGGAAACCACCTTCCGCGACCGCGACCGCCGGTGTTTGCTGAAGAAAATTCGGCGAATCGGGCGCCGTTAACGCGGATTCAGCCTCTTTGATAAAGTTACCTTAAACGGCCGACGGCCAAGGTCCGACGGTAAGGGCGCTCCAACCCCCCAGCGCGCCCGGAGCCGGAGCAGTCCAGTGTCGGAGACGACTGGCGACGGCGTGAGGCCGCTGAAGGTCCTGCACGTCGATGACGACCCGATGAACCTGCGCGTCGTGCAGGAGATCCTCGGCGCCTTCGGGCACCAGGGGGTGATCGCCTGCTCGGGCCACGACGCCCTGGAGCGCCTGGCGGTCGAGGCCTTCGACCTCGTCCTGCTCGACATCCACATGCCCGGCATGACCGGCATCGAGGTCATCCAGCGCCTGCGCGCCTCGCCGGGGCCCGAGCGCAGCGTGCCCGTCATCGCGCTCACCGCCGACATCTATTCGCGCCGCCCGGCGGAATACATCGCGCTGGGCTTCTCCGACTTCGTGTCGAAGCCGATCCTGGTCTCGGGCCTGATGGCCTCGATCAAGCGCTGCGTCGCCGCCGCCCCCGCCGCCCTGAGCCGCGCGGGCTGACCTCGGAACGCGCCGCAGGCGCCGTATCTTTCAACCACGAACCACACGAAAGGCACGAACACTCAGCAGATGGGGCGAGGCATTGCGTCTCTCGCCCGCAGGGCCTGTTCGTGTCTTTCGTGTGGTTCGTGGCCGAATCGATGGCGACGACGCGCCCGGAGCGTCGCCGGTCAGTCCGCGTCCGCCTCGACCGGCTTCCCGGCGAGGGGCGCGGGGCCGCCGTCCAGGGCCAGGCGCAGCTTCCCGCGATCGAGCTGGCCCTCCCAGCGCGCCACCACCAGGCTGGCCACCGCATTGCCGACGAAGTTGGTCAGCGCGCGGCACTCGCTCATGAACCGGTCGATGCCGAGGATCAGCGTCATGCCCGCCAGCGGCACCGTCGGAACCACCTGAAGCGTGGCCGCGAGCGTGATGAAGCCCGCGCCCGTCACCCCCGCCGCCCCCTTCGAGCTCAGCATCGCCACGCCCAGCAGCAGGAGCTGCTGCTCCAGGGTCAGGTCGATCCGCATCGCCTGGGCGATGAACAGCGCCGCCAGCGTCATGTAGATGTTGGTGCCGTCGAGGTTGAACGAATAGCCGGTCGGCACGACGAGGCCCACGACCGGCTTGGCCGCCCCGGCCCGCTCCATCTTCTCCAGCAGCGAGGGCAGCGCCGCCTCGGACGACGAGGTCCCGAGGACCAGCAGCAGTTCCTCCTTCAGGTAGCGGATCAGCTTCAGGATCGAGAAGCCGTTCAGCGCCGCGATGGCGCCCAGCACCACCAGCACGAAGAGGATCGAGGTGATGTAGAAGGTCGCCACCAGCCCCGCGAGGCTGGCCACCGACTGGATGCCGTACTTGCCGATCGTGAAGGCGAAGGCCCCGAACGCCCCGATCGGCGCCGCGCGCATGAAGATCGCCACCAGCCTGAAGAACGCCTGGGCCGCGGAATCGAGGACCTGCAGCACCGGCCGGCCCTTCTCGCCGATCATCGCGAGCGCGATGCCGAACGGGATGGCGAAGAACAGCACCTGCAGGATGTTGCCCTCGGCGAACGCCCCCGCGACCGAGCTCGGGATCACGTCCATCAGGAAGCCGACGATCGTCAGGTCGTGCGCCTTCTCCGCGTAGCCGGTGACCTTGGCCACATCCAGCGTCGCCGGGTCGACCGCCGCCATCGCCCAGCCGGGATGGACGGTGTTGGCCACGATCAGCCCCACCACCAGCGCCAGGCTCGACACGGCGATGAAGTAGGCGAAGGCCTTCACGGCCGTGCCGCCCGCCTTCCCCAGGTCGCGCATGTGGGCGATGCCGGTCGTGACCGTCAGGAAGATCACCGGCGCGATGATCATCTTCACCAGCTTGATGAAGGCGTCGCCCAGCGGCTTCAGCGCCTCGCCCGTCGCCGGCCAGACGTGGCCGATCAGCGCCCCCAGCGCGATGGCCGCGATCACCTGCACGTAGAGATGCGTCCAGAGCGGCTTCCGCGCCGCGCCCGCCGTGTCGCTCACCCTCGATTCCCCCGGATCGTTCGCGCGACCCTAGCAACAGGCGCGGGACGCGTCTTGCCCGCTTGACGCCCGGCCCCGAAGCGCCCGGGATGGCGGCGGCAAGGGGGAGCGACATGACGAACGAGGTTTCCGGAGACCGCCGCGTGCTGCTGGCGGCCATGGGCCTGGGCGCGCCGATGGGCCTGTTCTCCTGGGCCGCCGAGGCCGCCGCCCCGCCCGCGCCCCGGAAGCGCCCGGCGCCGCTCGCGAAACGGCCCGGCGTGAAGCCGCGCAACATCGTGGTGATCCTGACCGACGACCACCGCTACGACGCCCTCGGGTTCCTGAAGGCGCAGCCCTTCCTGGAGACGCCGAACCTCGACCGGCTGGCGTCCGAGGGGGTCCACTTCAAGAACGCCATGGTCACGACGGCGCTCTGCTCGCCCTCGCGCGCCTCGATCCTCACCGGCCTCTACGCCCACCAGCACCGCGTGGTGGACAACAACCATGCCATCGACCCGGGCCTGACCTTCTTCCCCGAGCATCTCCAGCGCGCCGGCTACGAGACCGCCTTCATCGGCAAGTGGCACATGGGCCCCGAGGGCGACGACCCGCAGCCGGGCTTCGACCACTGGGTCAGCTTCAAGGGCCAGGGGACCTACCTGCCGAACCCGAGCGGCCTGAACGTCGACGGCCGCAAGGTCGCGCAGCAGGGCTACATCACCGATGAGCTCACGGACTACGCGCTGAAGTGGCTGGAGGGCCGCAAGGGCGACCGGCCCTTCTTCCTGTTCCTGTCGCACAAGGCCGTGCATTCCGACTTCGTGCCCGCCGAACGGCACAAGGGCCGCTACGCCAAGGCGCCGTTCCGCTACCCGGCCACCCTGGCGCCGCCGGCCGATCCGGGCACGCGGCCGCGCTGGGTGCAGGACCAGAGGAATAGCTGGCACGGCGTTGATTTCCCGTACCATTCCCGTATCGACATCGCCGACTACTACCGTCGCTACGCCGAGACCCTGCTGGCCGTCGACGAGAGCGCGGGCCGCGTGATGGACCACCTGGAGGGGCGCGGCGCCCTCGACTCCACCCTGATCCTCTACATGGGCGACAACGGCTTCGCCTTCGGCGAGCACGGCCTGATCGACAAGCGCACCGCCTACGAGGAATCGATCCGCATCCCCATGCTGGCGCGCTGTCCGGACCTCTTCCGCGCGGGCACGGTCGTGGAGCAGGTGGTGGCGAACATCGACGTCGCGCCGACCCTGCTGGCGGCCGCGGGCCTGAAGGCCCCCAAGGGGCTCGCCGGCGCCGACGCCCTGCCCCTGGCCCGGGGCGAGGCGGTCCCGTGGCGCCAGTCGCTGCTCTACGAGTATTACTGGGAACGGAACTTCCCGATGACGCCGACGGTCCACGCGGTGCGCGAGCAGAGGTACAAGTACATCCGCTACCACGGGCTCTGGGACATCGACGAACTGTACGACCTCGAGGCCGATCCGCTCGAAGCCGAAAACCTGATCTTCAGCCCCGGCCACGAGGCGATCGTGAAGCAGTTGAACGGCCGCCTCTTCGACATGCTGGCGGCCACCGACGGCGGGGACATCCCGTTGCCGCGCGATGCGGGCTTCCGCGCCATGCTCCGGCGGGCGGACGGCGCGCCACAGGGTCCCTTCCCGCCGCAGTTCACCCGGCGGGCCGGCCCCGGCACGCGATAGAAACATCCGCGCAAAACGGCTGGTCCAGGCTTCGAAGACAGGGAATCCTGCGCGCCATGAGAGTCCGGCCGACCGGACCCGGCCCCTGGGGGAGGATGAGACGATGCTCGACCGACGCAGCCTGCTGCTGGGCGCCGCCGCCGCGGGGTTCGCCGCGCCCCTGTCTGCAAGCCGGGCCTGGGCGAGGATCGCGGTGCAGCCGCCCGCCTCCGCCGGCTTCTCGGCCGCGGGCGTCGCGAAACTCAACAGCGAGATGCACGCCCTCGTCGACCAGCAGAAGCTGGCCGGCGTGGTCACCCTGCTGGCCCGCAAGGGCAAGGTCGTGAACCTCGACGCCTACGGGAAGCAGGACGCGTCCGGCCCGGCGCCGATGGCCACGGATTCCATCTTCCGCATCGCCTCGATGACCAAGCCGATCACGGGCGTGGCGATGATGCAGCTCTGGGAACAGGGCAAGTGGAAGCTCGACGACCCGGTCGCCACGCACATCCCCGAGTTCGCGGGCCTCAAGGTGAAGGCCGGCGACACCCTGGTCGACCCGGCCACGCCGATGACCATGGCCCAGCTCATGAGCCATACGGCCGGCTTCGGCGTCAGCGCCGTCTACGACAAGGCGGGCCTCAACGAAACCGACCTGCAGGGCATGATCGACAAGCTGGCCAAGCTGCCCCTGGTCAGCCAGCCGGGCACGGACTGGGCCTATGGCCCTTGCGTGAATATCCAGGGCTATGTCGTTGAAAAGCTGTCGGGCATGGATCTCGCAGACTACTTCCAGCGCCACATCTTCGATCCCCTGAAGATGCCCGACACCCAGTTCTGGGTGGACCCGTCGAAGCTGTCGCGCCTGGTGCGGATCCATACCTACGACGCCGCCGGCAGGATCGGCCCGGCCGCCGACACGCCGCGTCCCGCCACCAGCAAGCCGCGCTTCCTGGCCGGGTCGGGCGGCCTCGTCTCCACGGCCTCGGACTACTTCCGCTTCTGCCAGGCCCTGCTGAACGGCGGCGAGCTCGAAGGCGCGCGCGTGCTGAAGCCCGAGACCGTCAGGCTCATGCGCAGGTCGGTGCTGCGGCCCGGCGTCGGCGTCGACCTCTACGGCCCCGTGCAGAAGGGGATCGGCTTCGGCCTGGACTTCGCCGTCCACGAGCGCCCGGCCGAGAGCGGCCTGCCGCAGGGCCAGGACAGCTACTGGTGGGGCGGCGCCTTCGGCACCTGGTTCTGGATCGACCCCACCCACGACATCGTCTTCGTCGGCATGATCCAGAACATCCGCGGCTCGGTCCCGGGCGGCGGCACGCCCGACCTGCGCCTGATCTCGCCCACCGCGGTCTACGCCGCGCTCACGGACAGGAAGGGCTGAGCATGCGCGCCCTCCTCGCCCTGGCCGCCCTCGCCTTCGCCGCGACGGCGGCCGCCGAGACGCCCTACAAGGCGCCCCGGAACGCCTTCGGCCAGCCCGACCTGGAGGGCGTCTGGACCAACGCCTCGCTGACCAGCCTGGAGCGCGGCCCGCAGTTCAGGACGCTGACCATCACCGAGGCCCAGGCCCAGCAGGCCGAGGCCCTGCGCGCCCGCATGATGGCCGCCCAGAACCGCCCGTCCGACCCCGCCGCCGGCGCGCCCGCGGCGGGCGACGATCCCGGCGGCTACAATTCGTTCTGGGTCGATCCCGGCACGCGCATGGGCCGTATCGCCGGCGAGGTGCGCACCTCCTGGCTCGTCGAGCCCGCCGACGGCAAGCTGCCCTACACGCCCGCGGGCTGGAAGCTCTACCAGGACACGCTGACCCAGGTGCGCAACACCTTCGACGGGCCCGAGGCGCGGCCGCTGGGCGAACGCTGCATCCTGGGCTTCGGCTCCACGGCCGGCCCGCCGATGATGAACGTGCTCTACAACAACCATTACCAGATCCAGCAGTCGAACGACGCCGTCGTCATCGTGGTCGAGATGAACCACGACGCCCGCGTGATCCGCCTGGCCGACAGGCGCCGCCTGCCCGCCGCCGAACCCGAGTGGATGGGCAAGTCGCTCGGCCGCTGGGAGGGCGACACCCTCGTGGTCGAGACCACCGGCTTCAATCCCGGCGAGTCCCTGCGCCCCTACTTCGGCGCCAGCCTCTTCCTCTCGCCCGACGCCAAGGTGACCGAGCGCTTCACCCGCATCGCCAGGGACCAGATCCTCTACCGGTTCGAGGTCGACGACCCGAAGGTCTACAGGCAGGTCTGGAAGGCCGAGATGCCCCTCAACGTGGCCAAGGGTCCTGTCTACGAATACGCCTGCCACGAGGGCAACTACTCGCTCCCCGGCATCCTGGCCGGCGCCCGCAAGGCGGAGTCGGAGGGCCGCAAGCCCGACGCGGTCGAACTGTCGGAGTAGCGCGTCACCACCAGGCGAGGTCGACGCGGCGCTTGCCGACGATGAGGCCCTTCACGCGGGCCTTGCCGTCGCGGCCGATGGACAGGACCGCATAGCCCGGCGGCTCGCTGCCCGGCCGAACACGCCGCAGGTCGGCCTCCACCGCCTCGGCGCCTTTCTGGTCCAGGTGGATGCGGTCGACGCCGAGGTCGAGGTCGACCGTCACGCTGGGCGCCGCCTCGGGAACCGGACCCCCGGCCGCCCTGGCCGCGGCGGCCAGCGCCGCCCGCTCGGCGATCGACCCCACGCCCGGGTAGCACGACACCCGGCCCAGCACCGTCACCTCGCCGAGGCGGGCCGCCACC
>NZ_JAHBYD010000005.1 GCF_019636135.1 Phenylobacterium sp. | reverse complement strand
GCGCTTGCGCGCCGTGACGATCAGCGCGTCCAGCTCGGTCGAGTCCACGGCCTCGGCAAAGGCCGGCGAACTCAGTGCTGCGGCCAGGACCCCGACAGAAGCCTGACGCAGGATACGCGACTTCGCGCTCATGACGTATCTCCCCCTCTTCGTTCCGCCGGCGTCGATGCAGGGTCGAGCCGGTCGCTTGGCGTCCGCCGGAGTTGCGGCGAACAGATTCCGCATCCGCTTACCGGACGGTCGGTAGGTACGCAAGGCCGCTGCTGTGGCGCATGGGCCCAAACGGCTCGGCATGTGGGATCGCAGCGCCGCTCAGGGGCGCGCCAGCACCCCGGACAGCGTCAGGCGCAGGACCTGCCCGGCCACGTCTTCCAGCGAATATTTCCCGTCCGAGCGGCGCCAGCGGGCGATCCACATGATCATCCCTATGATGCTGAAGGCGACCACCGTGGCGTCGGCCCTGGGCGAGAGCCGGCCATCCGACTGCAACGCCCGCAGCGTGTCGCGCAGCAGGTCGAAATAGACGCGCTTGCGCTCGTCGATGATCTTGCGGTTCTTGAGGCTGAGCCCCTGCGGGTCGTCCACCATGATCGAGAGCGGGCTGCCCGAATCCAGCGTCACGCGCCCGACGTTGAGCGCGTGGTTGTGGATGATCACCTTCAGCCGCTCCAGCGGCTCCTCGACGGCGCGGGCCGGGGCGATCACATCGAGGTGAAGCCGGTCCAGCGAGTAGTTCATGATCGTGAAGAGCAGGTCCTCCTTGCTCTCCACGAAGTGGTAGAGGCCGGCCTTGGTGATCTTCACCGCCTCGGCGATGCCGCTCATCGAGGTGGCCGAGAAGCCCTTGTCCACGAACAGCCTGGCGGCCTCGATGTAGATCTGCCGCTGGCGGTCGCTGATGTGCGGCATGTCGTCGATGCCAGGCGCCGACGCGGGCAGCGTCGGGGCCGGCGTCCGACGCGGTCTCGTCTTGGCGTTCAAGCCGGGGCTCCTGGCGCTCGGGGCGAAGCGGAAACAGGTACAGGCCCTCGTGCGCACGGCAAGGCCTCTCGCGCAGGACGTGTGGCGGGCGGGTCACGACGCCGCGCGCGCGCCGGCCGGCGCGGCCTCGGCGCTGCGCCGGCCGGGGGCGGCGAGGCGCCCGGCGGTCGGCGACACGCGGCCGGGATCGGCGGCGCAGCGGAAGCCGACGTGCATCAGCGAGGTGTCGGGGGTCGAGTGCGAGCGGGCGGTGACGCGGAAGCCCGAACACAGGGTGGGGTCGCAGAGGAACGATCCGCCGCGCTGCACGCGCTCGGAGGTCTTGTCCGGCGTCAAGTCCTTCGCGCCGTAGGGCCGGTACCAACTGTCGGTCCATTCCCAGACGTTGCCGGCCATGTCGGTGAGGCCCGAGGGCGCGGCCCCGAACTTCCCGACCGGCGAGGTCAGCCTGTAGCCGTCGGCGCCCGAGTCATAGATCGGGAAGGCGCCCTGCCAGACGTTGATCACGTGCTGGTTCGACCAGAGGAAGGGCTCGCCGGTCTTGAAGACGTGGCCGTCGGGCGTCTGTCCCAGGCGGCCGGCCTGTTCCCATTCGAGCTCGGTGGGCAGGCGCGCGCCATAGGCGTGGCAGAAGGCCTGGGCGTCGTTCCAGCTCACCTGCGTCACCGGATGGTCGGCGGGCGCGGCCGGCTTGTCGGGGCCCTGCGGCCGGCGCCAGGTGGCGCCCTTGACCTCGGCCCAGGCGTTCGTGGCGTGCTGGAAGACGCCGCCCTCGCCGAAGCGCTCGGCCTGGGTGACGTAGCCGGTCTCCTCGACGAACCGGGCGAACTGGCCGACCGTCACGGGCGTGCGGTCGAGGAGCAGGTCCCTGGCCTTGTAGCGGAAGGCCGGGCGCTCGTCGGACTGGCTGGCGTCGTCGCCGATCTGCACGTCGCCGCCCTTGATCAGCACAAGGTCGGCGTCGCGGGCGCTCTTCACCGCGAGCTTCGCCTCGTCGCGCGCGCACCCGCTCAGCGCCAGCAGCGCGGCGGCGGCGAGGAGGGCGCGCCTCACGGCCGGGCCTTCAGGGCCTGGTCGAAGAACTCGACCTGCCGCTTCGCATAGTCCGAACGCATCTGGTGGCCGGCCCAGGCGATGATCAGGGCCTCCTGGATCGCCCGGCCTTCGGCGCCGGCGGGCAGCCTGGTGGCGAGCTGGGCCATCTCCTCGCGCCCGATCACCGGCCTGTCGCGGAAGATGGTGCGCACGCCGTTCGCGTCGGCGACGCCGGCGGCCGGCAGGGTGGCCTTCACCAGCGTTTCGCGCTGGGCCGCGCTCATCCCGGGCACGAGGGCGAAGGTGGCCGGGCAGGCCCGCTTCTCGGCGTTGAGGTGGACCTCGATGTCGGCCCCGCCGGCCTTGAGCTGCCCGGCCACGCGGCCGGTCAGCTCGGCGCTCACCAGCCCGTCGTTCTGCGACAGGATCAGCAGCGTCGGCGGCAGCGCCTTGGGGTCGCCCTGGCGCATCGGCGCCGGGAACGGGCCCATGTAGTCGGCGACCGCCCTGACCGGCAGGCCCTGCGCCTTGGCGGCCACGGCGAAGAGGTTGGCGAACGCGCCGCCGTTCGACATGCCGGTGGTGAAGACCGGCGTCGTGGCCGTGATCTCGCCCCTGGCGATCAGCGCCTTGTGGACCGCCAGCATGTAGGCGACGTCGGGATTGGCCGCCGGGTCGAGGCTGCTGATGTTCCAGCGCTTGACGTCGGTGCGGTCCAGCGACGGCGCCGAGAGGTAGCCGTAGCCGGCCCGGATCAGCTCGGACAGCAGCCGCCGGCTGTGGGTGCGGCTGGCGAACGCCTCGGAACCGCCCGTGCCGTGGAAGAAGTAGACGATGCCCTTCGCGCCCTTCGGCACGTGACGCAGCGTGGGCCGGCCCTCGATGGTCTCGCTGGCGGCCGGCGGCGCCGGAAGCGCCAGGGCGGCGTCGACCTGGCAGGGCGCCTCGGCGGCGCGCGCGGCCGCCGGCGCGATCAGCGCCAGGGCCGCGGCCGCGAGGAGGGCGGGCGTCGTCCGCATCGTCAGACCGGCGCCACGAAGGGCGTGCCGCAGACGTTGTACTTCACCGAGTTCTTGGTCGGCCATTTCGGGTCCTGCAGGCCGGCGCGCGACGGGCCGCACACCGGGGCGCTGGCATAGGCGGTCGGGAACTTGGCGCCCTCGGCGCCGATGCGGTCGATGTTCGGGGTGTTGATCCGCTTGATCCCGAAGGCCGAGATGTCGGCGTAGCCCAGGTCGTCGGCCAGGATCACGATGACGCTCGGGCGTTTGGCCGCCGTCGGCGACGCACCCCGAAAGCAGCGCGAGACAACCCGCCGCCACGCCCATCCGCGACCAGATACGCTTCATGACGACCCTCCGACGTTCCATCCGACCGCGGGTCCCGTCGGGCGAAACAGCCCGCGCGCCGTGTCCTGGCCAGCGTCCGCCACCGCACCTTTGGTGACCGACCGGTCGGTACCTGTCAAGCGCTTTGTCCCGACCGTTGATCGGCCATCCCGGATGTGCGACCTACCGAGCGGTAGGTTGGATCGGGAGGGACGATGCGCGCCAGTCTCATAGGTGTGATCGCGTTCGTGGCGGCGGGCGCGGCGACGCACGCCGTGCTCCTGTTCGGCAGTCCGACCTGGGCCACCGACTACCAGATCGAGCAGGGCATCAAGCGCGGCGGCGGCTGGAACGGGCTGATCTACGGCAAGCCGCCGCGGGCCGGCACGACCACCGTGGGCCTGGCCAACCCGGACACGCTCGGCACCCGCGCCTACCTCGACCTCTCCAAGGGGCCGCTGATCGTGGAGGGCGTGCGGCCGGAGAGCTGCGCCTACTGGTCGCTGTCGGTGTTCGCGCACGACACCGACACGGTGCTGGTGATGTCCGACCGCGAGCTGCCGAGCGGCCGCCTGGCGGTCGCGCTGCGGACCGCGGACCAGGCGGTGGCCGAGCCGGTGCAGGCGAGCGCCGTGCTGCCCTCGCCGAAAGGGGTGCTGCTCATCCGCTGCTTCATGAAGACCCGCACCGATGCGGCCTACGTCGCCGGGCTGGCGAAGGAGGTCCGCGCCGTGACGATGCGGCCCGCCAAGGTCGCCGCGTCGTGAGCCGGCTGGCCAGGATCCTCGCGGGCGTCGGCGGGGCCGTCCTGGGGGCGGCGGCGGGCGCCGGCGCGTTCTGGGCGCTGACCGGCCCCTCCAACAACCCCGACCAGCGCGTCGGCGGCTGGACCACCAACCGCGGCGTCGGCCAGGAGCGGCAAGGGCCCTACTCGCGGGCGCGGGTCGCGCTCTACGGCATCTGGGGCCTCCCGCCGACGGAGACGCTCTACTTCGTGGCCGCGAAGGATTCGGCGGGCGCGGTGCTGGACCACCGCTGCACCTACGCGGTCGAGGGCGGCCCGCTGCCCACCCGCTGGTGGGGCGTCACGCTCTACAAGGACGGCTTCTACATCGCCAATCCGGCCGACCGGTACTCCTGGACCATGACGGACACCGAAATCGGCGCCGACGGCCGCTGGACGCTGACGGTCGCGCCGTCGGGAGAAGGGCAGAACCGGCTCACCTTCGGGCCGCAGGACGGGCGCTTCCAACTGCTGCTGCGGCTGTACCAGCCGAACCCGGGCGTCGCCGAGCATCGCGAGACGGTTCCCGTCCCCACCGTCCGCAAGGTAGCCTGCTGACGTGCCCGAGACCCCACGCAAGAAGAGGACCCCCCTGACGAGCGACGTCGACGGCGAGATGCTGATCATCCCGCCGCGCAAGGACATGACCTATTCGCTGCCGGTCGGGCGCCATCTCCTGAGCGCGCGGCGGCGCGAGATCTTCGTCCACGCCTCGCGGCTGTTCGTCGAGCAGGGCTACGACGCCACCTCGATGAGCGACATCGCCAGTGCGGTGAAGATCACCAAGGCCGGCCTCTACCACTTCGTGGCGAGCAAGGAGGACCTGCTCTTCACGATCATCAACTGGGGCATGGACGAGCTCTACGAGGAGGTCGTCGACCCGGCGCGGGCGACGGAGGATCCGCGCGCGCGGCTGAAGCTGATCATCCGCAACCACCTGAGCAACATCGGCCGGGTCGCGAGTCCCTACGGCAATCCGGTGACCCGGCTGGTGGACGAGGCCTCCGCGCTCAGCCCCGACCGCCGCCGCGCCGTCGAGGACCGCAAGCGCGGCTACTTCGAACTGATCCGCAACACGCTCGTGGAGCTGCGCGACCGCGGCGAGCTGACGGACGGCATCGACCCCACGGTCGCCGCCCACAGCATCATCGGCGCGATCATGTGGATGGCGCGCTGGCGCCGGCCGCGCGGGCGCCTGTCGCTGGACGAGGTGATCGAGCAGATCACGGCCCTGGCCCTGCAGGGCGTGCTGGCGCCCGGCCCCGCGCGCTGAGGCCTGCGCGCCGCGGGCGGCCGCTCGCGCGGAGCGGCCCCGGCGGCGGGCTTGGCAGGGCTTGGCGACACAGGCCAAATGCAGGCTCCGACGAGGGGCGCCCATGAGCTTTCTGACCCGCCGCAAACCGCTCGAGCCGCAGGCGCCCGAGGGGGTGGGACACCTGAAGAAGACGTTGGGCTGGCCGCACCTGATCGCGCTGGGCGTCGGCGCCATCATCGGCACCGGCATCTACACCCTGACGGGCGTGGCGGCGGGGCTGGCGGGACCGGCGGTGATCCTGTCGTTCGCCGCGGCGGGCCTCGTCTGCGCCGGCGCGGCGCTCTGCTACGCCGAGATGTCGAGCCTGACGCCGCAGTCGGGCAGCGCCTACACCTTCACCTACGTCACGCTGGGCGAGGCGCTGGCCTGGATCGTCGGGATCAGCCTGATCCTGGAATACACGCTCGTCTGCAGCGCCGTGTCGGTGGGCTGGTCGGGCTACGCCTCGGGCCTGATCCGCCAGGCCGGCTGGGGCGTGCCGGAAGCGTTGCTGGACAAGGGCGTGGTCGACGTCCCGGCCATCTTCATCGCGCTGGCGGTCACCGGCATGCTGCTGGTGGGGACGCGGGAAAGCGCGAGGGTCAACTTCGTCCTGGTCTGCATCAAGCTGGTGGCGCTGGCGGCGTTCGTGGCCTTCACGCTGCCGCACTTCGACGCCGCGAACTTCCAGCCCTTCGCGCCCTTCGGCTACGGCTCGCCCGAGATCGACGGCAGGAAGTACGGGGTGATGGGCGCCGCGGCGATCATCTTCTTCGCCTTCTACGGCTTCGACGCGATCTCGACGGCCGCGGAGGAGACGAAGGACCCGAAGCGCGACCTGACCATCGGCATCGTGGGCTCGATGGGGCTCTGCACGCTGATCTACATGATCATCGCCGCCTGCGCGCTGGGCGCATCGCCCTACGAGGCGTTCTCCAGCAGCCCCGAGCCGCTGGCCTTCGTGCTGAAGGCGCTCGGCCTGCCGGGCCCCGCAGCGATCATCGCCGGCGCGGCGGTGCTGGCGATGCCCACGGTGATCATGGTCTTCATGTTCGGCCAGAGCCGGGTGTTCTTCGCCATGGCCCGCGACGGCCTGCTGCCCCGGCGCCTCGCGAACGTGAACCGCCGCGGCGTGCCGGCGGTCGTGACGATCGTGACCGGCGTGCTGGCCGCCGTCGTCGCGGGCCTGGCGCCGCTGGACGACATCGCCTCGGCCGCCAACGCCGGGACGCTGGCGGCGTTCATCGCGACCGCGGTGGCGGTGATGATCCTGCGCAGGCGCGCGCCCGACCTGCCGCGGCCGTTCCGCACGCCGGCCGTCTGGATCGTCGCGCCGCTGACGATCGCGGGCTGCCTCTGGTTCTTCTCCAGCCTGCGGACGATCACCATGCTGATCTTCCTGACCGCCAACGTGCTCGGCTTCCTGGCCTACCTCGCCTACGGCCGCGCGAGGAGCCGCCTGGCCGGGTAGGTCTTCGCCCCAGCGTCCCCCACGCCCTTGTCATCCCGGTTTCGCCGAAGGCGAAACCGGGATGACAAGGGCGTGGGTTGGATGACGGCGGTAGCTACGCCTTCAGCTCGGCCACGATGTCCTTCAGCGCCTCGCGCCAGTCGCGGGGTTTCACGCCGAAGTCCCGTTCCAGACGCCCGAGGTCCATGGTGGCGCGGAGCGGGCGCTTGGCGGGGGTGACGTATTCGGCGGTGGTGGTGGCGGCGACGTCGGGGGCCTGATCGCCCAGGGCCTCGGCGAAGATGGCCTGGGCGAAGCCGCGCCAGGTGACTTCGCCCGCGTTGGCGAAGTGGACGATCCCGAACCGGCGGTCGCCCTCGGGCGCCGCGGCGAGGCGGGGCGCGATGGCCAGGATGAACCCCGCGAGGTCGGCGGCGCTGGTCGGGCGGCCGGACTGGTCGTCCACGACCTTCAGCGGGTTTCCGGCGGCGGCCACGCGCAGCATGGTCCTGACGAAGTTCCTGCCGTGGGGCGAGACGACCCAGGACGTGCGGATGCTGAGCGAGCGCGGGTTGGCGGCGGCGACGGCCTTCTCGCCGGCCAGCTTCGAGGCGCCGTAGACGCCCAGCGGATTGGTCGCCGCGTCTTCGGGATAGGGCGCGCCGCCGGCGCCGTCGAAGACGTAGTCCGTCGAGACGTTGATCACCGCCGCGCCGACCTTCGCCGCCGCCGCCGCGATGGCCGCCGGGGACTCCGCGTTGATCGTGAAGGCGAGGTCGCGCTCGGACTCGGCGAGGTCGACGGCGGTGTGGGCGGCGGCGATGACCACGAGGCCGGGCCGGCGCGCCACGACCTGGGCGGCGGCCGCCGCCGGGTCGGCGAGGTCGGCCTCGGCGCGGCCCAGTGCGGTGATGGCGACGTCGTGGCCGGGCGCCTGGCGCAGGAGCTCGACGCCGAGCTGGCCGGTGGTTCCGAACTGCAGGATCTTCACGGTCATGGCGCCGTATTAGCGCTGCGACACGCTTGAACGCCAGGGCGCGCGCCCCGTAGAAGCGGTATGCGGGGACGCGATCGGGAGAGCAGGGTGTCTGAGGGCGTGGGCGGCGCGATGGGGGGCAGGCCGGGCATGCCCGGCGGCCGGCGCGTGCCCGACCTCACCACCGGGCCCATCGGCCGGACGCTGATCCTCTTCGCCCTGCCGGTGATGGGCACCAACATCCTGCAGTCGCTGAACGGCTCGGCCAACGCCATCTGGGTCAGCCACGTGCTGGGCGAGGCGGCGCTGACCGCCACGTCGAACGCCAACCAGATCATGTTCCTGATGCTGGGGGCCAGCTTCGGCCTGACCATGGCGTCGAACATCATGATCGGCCAGGCGATGGGCGCGCGCGACCTCGCGACGGCCAAGAAGGTGATCGGCACCTCGACCGCCTTCTTCATCTTCGTCTCGATCGCCGTGGGCCTGCTGGGCGCGGCGCTGACGCCGACGATCCTGGACGCCATGGGCACGCCCGCCGAGGCTCGGCGCGACGCCATCGCCTACCTGCGGGTGATCTTCTCGGCGATGCCGTTCATGTACTTCTTCTCGTACGTGATGATGGCCCAGCGGGGCACGGGCGACAGCCGCACGCCGTTCTACTTCTCGCTGCTGACGGTGGGCATGGACGTGGTCCTGAACCCCTTGCTCATCACCGGCTACGGCCCGTTCCCGAAGCTGGGGATCGCGGGCTCGGCGACCGCGACCCTGGTCGCGCAGACCGTGACGCTGGCGGCGATGATCGTGCATCTCTACCGCAGGAAGTCGATCCTGGTGCTGCGGCCCGGCGAGTTCCACCTGCTGATCCCGGACTTCACGATCATCCGCAGCCTGCTGCTCAAGGGCCTGCCGATGGGCTTCCAGATGATGGTCACCAGCCTGGCGGCCGTCACCATGATGAGCCTGGTCAACAGGCACGGCGTCCACACCTCGGCGGCCTATGGCGCGGCCGCGCAGCTCTGGACCTACGTGCAGATGCCGGCGATGGCGCTGGGCGCGGCGGTCTCGTCCATGGCGGCGCAGAACGTGGGCGCCGGCAAGATGGACCGGGTCGAGCGGGTGGCGCGCTCGGGCGTGCTCTACGCCTTCCTGTTCAGCGCGATCCCGGTGGTGATCATCTACCTGGCCGACCCGTGGGTGCTGCGGGCGTTCCTGCCGGGCGACAGCCCCTCGCTGCCGATCGCGGTGCAGATCAATTCCTACGTGCTGTGGGGGTTCATCTTCTTCGGCATGGCCTTCATCTTCTCGGGCGTGGTGCGCGCGACGGGCGCCGTCTGGCCGCCGCTGCTGGCGATGATCGTGTCGCTGTGGGGGGTGCGGATCCCGCTCGCCAACGTCCTGCAGGGCTACATGGGCGTGGACGGCCTGTGGCTCGCCTTCCCGATCGGCAGCCTGACGACGCTGATCCTGGCGGGTGGCTACTACAGGTGGGGCGGCTGGCGGAAATCGCGCATGCTGCCGACCACGCCCGCCATGACCGACGAGCCGGACTCGGGCTTCGGCCAGCCGATGATCGAGGAAGCCGAAGCCATCGCCGACGCCGCCTCGCGGGCCCCGGAGCGGGAGCGGGCGGAGTGAGGCCAAAAAGCCCTCCTCCTCGACGCAGGGCCATTTCATAGGGATGCGAGCGGCCGAGAGGCCCTAAGTCGAACCGCAGAGCCCGCAGAGATGCGCAGAGAACTCCGGTGGACCCGCGACCCTCTCTGCGTGTCTCCGCGATCTCCGCGGTTCATGAATCGGGCGGATGAGCCGCCCACGATCCATATGCGATCGCCCTGGGCTTGGGGGGGGTGTGGCTCCGGTGCTACGACAGACGACGCCTCTGGCGTGGACGCCTCCCGCGCCCGGCCGGTAAGGTCCTGCGCACACCACCATCCCCGGCCCTTCCTGGCCTGCCCTCGGGCGGGCCGCGCAGCGGCGCGTCCGGGGGAGGAGGAAGGGAGACCCTTTTCGCCCTGTCTGTCGGGCGGGCATCGCAACCTTGCTCAGGCTGCGACGAGCCGGCGGCGCTGTCGGAGCGTCGCCCCCACGCCGCCGAAGCCGAGGATCATCATCGCCCAGGTCGCCGGCTCCGGAACCCCGGTCGTCAGCGTGTCGTAGGTGATGTTGTCGATCACCTCGATCAGCCCGACGCTCGCGCCGTTGCCGCCGGTCGAAGGCGTGCCGGCCGCGCTGGTGTAGGCGAAGGTCCAACTGTCGAACTGCGCGAGCTGGAACCCGATCGTCTGGTCCATCAGGTCGTTCGGGGCGGTCAGCAACACGACGGTCTGGCCCACCATGACCCCGGCCTTGAACACCGTCAGCACCGCCTGGTCGCCCGTGGTCAGGAAGAACGGGTCGTCGTTGCCGAAGGTCATGGAGATGAACGAGTGCAGGCCGTCCGTGAACGTGCCCTTGATGAAGTTCCCGTTCGTGTCGTTGTTCGCCAGCAGCGAGACGCCGTCGCTCTCGGGTCCCGTGTAGAGGCCCAGGCCCGAGCCCAGCGCGGTGCTGAACACCAGCTCCTCGAAGCCCGGGACGGTATAGCCGTCGGCCACCGCGCCGAGGGGCTGGCCCTCGAAGTCGATGACGGTGAGCGCCTGGGCGGCGCCGCCCATGGCGAGGCCGGCGGCACAGGCCGCGGCGAGTAGTCCAGTCTTCATATGCGTGCTCCGAAGTCGTTGCGGGAAACTCTCAGGACGGCACGCAGACCCCCACCGACAACTTGCCCCAGCCGAGAAGGAATGCGCAGGGCCAAGCTACTATGCACGGTAGAGTGAGGTATGTGATTCATCCTGCGGGTGAATCGCGCACACGCCTCAGGCGTGTGCCTCGACAACGCACAGGCGAATGCTGAAAGTGCGGGCAGATAGGCCCCCAGACCACGGGAAGGGCCTCGCGCCGGCCCCTCGGCCAGCCCAGGCGACCGCGCCCGAAGCCGCGCCCGAAGCCGCGCCCCGATCGAACAAGCTGCGCTGCGGGGAGATTGTTCCCCGTCGGCCGTCAGCGGCTGCGGAAGGGGTCGGCGGGATAGACCCCGAGGATCTCGAACTTCTCGCAGAAGTAGGCCAGTTCCTCGAAGGCGCGGGCCAGGTTCAGGTCCTCGGGCCGCCCGTCGACCTCGGCGTAGAAGAACGTGGCGGTGAAGGCGCCGTTCTCCATGTAGCTCTCGAGCTTGGTCATGTTGACGCCGTTGGTCGCGAACCCGCCCAGGGCCTTGTAGAGCGCCGCCGGCAGGTTCTTCACCCGGAAGATGAAGCTGGTCACGCAGGGCGCGGTGAAGGGCGGCGGCTTCGGGTTGGCGTCCGCCGTCATCACCAGGAAGCGGGTGGTGTTGTGGTGCTCGTCCTCGATGTCGCGGGCCAGGATCGCGAGGCCGTAGGTCTCGGCCGCCAGGGCCGGCGACACCGCCGCCCGCGTCGGGTCCGGGGTCTCGGCCAGCGCGCGCGCCGCACCCGCCGTGTCGCCCGCCGCCTCGGTCTTCAGCCCCATCCGCCGCAGCGTCCTGCGGCACTGGCCCAGCGCGATCGGCATCGAGACCGCGGTCTTCACCTGCTCCAGCGTCACGCCCGGATTGGCCATCAGGTGGAAGTGGATCGGCTTGAACCGCTCGCCGATGATCTTCAGCCCCGACGACGGCAGGAGGTGGTGGACGTCGGCCACGCGGCCGGCGATCGAGTTCTCCACCGGGATCATGCCGAGCTGGCAGTCGCCGCCGCGTATGGCCTCGAACGCCTCCTCGAAGGTGGCGTGCGGCACGGGCTCCATCTCCGGAAACGCCGCCATGCAGGCCTCATGGCTGTTGGCGCCCAGCTCGCCCTGGAAGGCGATGCGTCCTTTAGTCATCGGAGGTCCCTGCATACGCACGCGCCCGCTCGAGATCGGCGGGGTTGTCGACGGAGATGGGGGCGGCCTCGGCCACGGCCGCCCAGATCGAGAGCCCGAGCTCCAGGGCGCGCAACTGCTCCAGCTTCTCGCGCCGCTCCAGGGGCGAGGGCCTTGCGGCGTTGAACCGCTGCAGCGCGATGCGCCTGTAGCCGTAGATGCCGACGTGCCGCCACACGGGCGCATCGCCGTAGAGCGTCGAGCGGGTGAAATAGAGCGCCCGGCCGCTGCGGCCGTCGGCCTCCATCGTGAGCACCGCCTTCACCACGTCGGGATTCGTCCGATCCCCGGTCGTGGCTTCGGGCGCGACGACGGTGGCGATGTCGCAGCTCGCGTGCGTCGCCAGCAGCGCGCCGCAGTCCAGCAGGACGGACGGCGGCACGAACGGCATGTCGCCCTGCAGGTTGATCACCACGTCGTGCCGCGCGCCGGGGTCCAGCTCGGCCAGCGCCGCCAGGATCCTGTCGCTGCCCGAGGGCAGGCCGGGGTCGGTCAGCACCGCCCTGCCGCCCGCCGCCTCGACCGCGGCCACGATCTCGGGATCGCCCGCCGCCACCGCGACCGGGCCCACGTCGGCGGCCTGCGCCTGCCGCATCACGCGCACGATCATCGGTACGCCGCCGATGTCCGCCAGAGGCTTCCCGGGCAGGCGGGTCGCGGCCATGCGCGCGGGGATGAGGACGATCGGATTCATCGGCGGTCTGGAGGTTGCGCGAGCGCCGGTAGCGTGTAAGAGAGCCGCACGCAATAAGGGGCGGGATTCCCGCGCGTTCGCGGGCTTTGCGCCGTGGCCGTTTGAGAGGCGTGACCAGGGGACTATGAGCGACCTGACGTTCAACAAAATCTTCGGCGCGGTGCTGGCCACGGGCCTCGCCATCGTCGGCCTCCGTGAACTCTCCGCAGGCGTGTTCGCGCCCGAGCACCCCGCCAAGCCGGGCTACGTGGTCGAAGTCGCCGAAGAGGGCGGCGGCGCCGCCGCCGTGGCCGACACGCCGCCCGACTGGGGCTCCGTGCTTCCGGTCGCGAACGTGGCCGCGGGCGAAGCGTCCTTCGCCAAGTGCAAGTCCTGCCACTCGATCCAGGAAGGCGGCCCGAACGGCACCGGCCCCGACCTCTGGGGCGTCGTGGGCCGCAAGCCCGGCACGCACGGCGGCTTCGCCTACTCGACCGGCATGACCGACTTCGGCGCCAAGCAGGCGCAGTGGGACTACGACCACCTCTACGAGTTCATCAAGGGCCCGCAGAAGTACATCGCCGGCACCAAGATGACCTTCGTGGGCATCAAGAAGCCGGAAGACCGCATCAACCTGATCGCCTACCTGAAGGCCCAGGGCGGCACCCTCGCCGTGCCCGCGCCCGATCCGTCGCGCGCCCCGGGCGCGGCCGCTCCGGCGGCGGAAGGCGCTGCGGCTCCGGCCGCCGAGGGCGCTGCGGCCTCGCCGGTCGCCCCCGCCAAGAAGTAGCCAACGCTGCTTGAGCGCCTGATTTGAACGTCATGGCCCGGCTTGTCCGGGCCACCCATTGGGCTGTGAGTTCGATGGCGATCTGCGGCGATGCCGCCACGAGTTGTGCGCCAGCTCACAGCCCAATGGGTCCCCCGGACAAGCCGGGGGATGACGGCGCTTTAGGGAATGATTGTCGCTAGACCCGCCGGTACGCCGTGGGCTGGCCCGAGCCGGCGGCGTCGATGCGGGCGATCGCCTCGCTGAGCGGCTCGACCACGGTCGCCATGTGATGGCCGTTAGCGTGGACGATCAGGCCGTCGCCGACGCCCATGGCCACGTGGCCCTTCCAGAACACCAGGTCGCCGCGGCCGAAGTCCGCCGCGTCGACCGGCGCGCCCAGCGCCTGCTGCTGGTCGGTGTCGCGCGGGCAGGCCCGGCCGCAGGCGAACAGCGCCTGCTGCACCAGCCCCGAGCAGTCCAGGCCCAGGCTCTCGCGCCCGCCCCACAGGTAGGGCGCGCCGACGAAGCGCAGCGCCACCGCCGCCCAGTCGTCCTCGAACTCGCCCACCGGCGAGAGGTGCGCGGCGGTCATCCAGCCCGCGCCCGCCACCCTGGCCAGCTTGCTCTCGGTCGCCTCGACGGCCACCAGGCTACCCAGCGAGTAGGGCCCGCCCGCCCGCGACTTGATGCTGGCCTCGGCGAAGGCGTAGGTCCGGAGCGCCGAGACGCGGTGGGTCGGAAGCGCGTCCGCGGCCTTCAGCGCCGCAGCCTCCACGAAGCCCACGTAGCCGTCGCGGGCCGCCTGGCCCCACAGCCAGGCGCCTTCTTCCTCGATCACCGCGAACCGCTCGCCGAACAGGAGCTGGTCCACCTGCTCGGCGTCCGCGTCGGGCGCGGAGCGGATCGCGGCGGCGGCGACCCCACAGCTCATGGCCTTGGGATCGAGGTAGACCTCGGCTTCGATCATGCCTTCCAGGCTTCGCGCGGCGACGCCGTCCCGCCAGGGCGTGATGCGAGGATCGTGCTTCATGCGAAACGCTCGCGGATCATGCGGTAGAGGCCGCGGATGGCCTGGGCTTCGCCGCCCGAGGGGAATCCCGGACGATTCCGCGGGTTCCACGCGAAGATGTCCAGATGCGCCCACGGGCCGCTCGGCGCGAACCGCTGAAGGAACAGGGCCGCCGTCACCGAGCCCGCCTGGGCCCAGCCGTCGGGATCGTTCTTGATCTCGGCCACGTCCGAGTCGAGCGCGTCGGCGTAGGGCTTCCAGAGCGGCATGCGCCAGAGGGGATCGTTCTCGGCCCTGGCCGCCGCCTCGATCTGGGCCGCCAGCTCGTCGTCGTCGGTGTAGAAGGGCGGCAGTTGCGGGCCTAGCGCGATGCGCGCCGCGCCGGTCAGGGTCGCCATGTCGAGGGTCAGCGCCGGCTCCAGCTCGCAGGCGCGGGTCAGGGCGTCGGCCAGGATCAGGCGGCCCTCGGCGTCGGTGTTGCCCACCTCGATCGAGAGGCCCTTGCGGCTGGCCAGCACGTCGCCCGGCCGCATGGCGTCGCCCGAGATCGCGTTCTCGACCACCGGGACCAGCACCGCCAGGCTCACCGGCAGGTTCGCGGCCATGATCATGCGGCCCAGCGCCAGGGCGTGCGCCGCGCCGCCCATGTCCTTCTTCATCAGCCGCATGCCGGCCGACGGCTTGATGTCGAGGCCGCCGGTGTCGAACACCACGCCCTTGCCCACCACGCAGACCAGAGGCTTCTTCGCATCGCCCCAGCGGATCTCGATGAACCGCGGCGCCCGCGCCGGATCGGCCGCGCGGCCCACGGCATGCACCGCCGGGTAGTTGGCCTCCAGCAGGCCCTCGCCCTCGATGACCGTGATCCGGGCGCCGTGCTGCTCGGCGATCTCGCGCGCGATCGTCTCGATCTGCAGCGGCCCCATGTCGTTGGCCGGGGTGTTGACCATGTCGCGGGCCAGGGCGCAGGCGTGCGCCACCTGGCGCGGCTCGGCGATGTCGCAGCCCTCGACCAGCAGGCGGGCGCGCTTGGCCGCCCCCGTCTCGCCTTTGGCCGCCTTGTAGCGGTCGAACCGGTAGCTCCCGAGCGCGAAGGCCAGCGCGATCCGGTCGGCGCCGATGTCGGCGGGCGCCGCGGCGATGCGGTAGACGCCGGCGGGCAGCTTGCCCGCCAGCGCGCGGAAGGGATCGGTGGCCTTGCCCTCGCCCAGGCCCAGCAGCACGCGGCCGGTGGCGCCGGTCGCGGGGTCGGGGACCAGCAGGACCTGGCCCGGCTTGCCCCTGAACTCGGCGGTCTTGGCGAGGCCCGCGGCGAAGGCGTCGGCCTCCAGAGCCTTGGCGGCCTCGGCTTCGGTGAGGGCGTGGACGGGGATCGCGGGTCCGTCCCAGGCGTCGAGGATCACTTCCGACATGCGACCCCCTTCGCGCATGTGCGACGCCACCGCAAGCTAGAGCCCCAGCGCCGCGGCGAACGGCGAGGCCGGGATGGCCCAGAGCGCCCCGGCGGCGATGGCCACGCCGTAGGGCACGCCTTCGCCCGGCTCGGCCAGCTTCAGCATCCAGCGCGGGCCCATGAGCATCACGGGCCGCAGCGGCGCCGAACGGGCCGCGAGCAGCACGCCGGCCAGCACCCCGCCCGCCAGCGCCGCGCCCAGGATCAGGGTGACCACGCCGGGCCAGCCCACCCAGAGCGCGACGGCCGCCAGCAGCTTGGCGTCGCCGCCGCCCACCCAGCGCAGCGCGAACATCGCCATGCCCAGCACCAGCGTGGCCACGCCTACCCCCACGTGCAGGCCGAACACCGGCAGCGGCAGGCCTGCCGCCAGGGCCGCGGCCGGGAACACCGCGACGAGCGCCAGCGGGATCCAGTTGGGGATCGTGAACGACAACGCGTCACGGACCGCGGCCGCGATGACCAGCGCCGGCAAGGCGAGGACCACGGCGGTGACGGCGATCGGCAGAAGCATCGGAACCTCTTTCGTCACGGGTTATGCGCGTTCACGCGTGAACGCATCGTTGCAGCCGAGCTTGAATCGAAAAGGCCCCCGGCGTTCCCGCCGGGGGCCTCGTCGCTTGCGCTGAGCGGTCTCTTAGCCGGCGGCGTCGCTGACGGCGTCCGAGATCGTCGTGAAGGCGCCTTGCAGGCTGGTGCCGACGATCTGGAGGGCCGACACGAGCACGACGGCGATCAGGGCGGCGATCAGGCCATACTCGATGGCGGTGGCGCCGGATTCGTCCTTCAGGAAGCGGGTCACGAACTTCGACATGGGTTTCTCCTTTGAGCTGAGCAGACTTTGAGGGGGCCTCAAGCTCATCGCCTGCTCGCCCCTAAGCACATCGCCAATGTCGCGTGGGCCGTTTAAGGCGCCATGAATCCGGATGCCTAACTCGTGTTTATTATCTACGGAAATTAAGGGTTTACGCTGATGAACCCTGTCGGCGGACGTCTTGATTCCGCGTCGCGGATCGGCGGTCGGAGTCAGGCCCGCGCGCCGATCGCCCGCCCGCCGCCCCGCACGAAGAAAAGGCCCAGGAGGCCGATCGCGAGCAGCACCAGCAGCATCGCGAAGCCGCCCTGCTGCGTGCCCGTGATGGCGGTGCCCCGGTTCACCAGCGTGGGCGCGAGCCAGGCGGTGGCCACGCCCGAGAGCGCGTAGACGCCGAAGAAGGTCCCGGTCTGGTCGGGGGGCGTGAGCCGTGTCAGCAGGGTGCGGCTGGTCGCGTACTGGGCGGTGATGAAGACGGCGTTGCAGAAGCCCACCAGCACGAAGACCGCATCCGGCAGATGCCGGAAGACCGGCCCGTTCCAGAGCGGCGCGTGGGCCGCCGCGTCATAGGGCCAGAAGAAGAGGATCATGTCCGGCCGCATGCCCAGGAAGGCGGTCAGCCCCAGCATCGACATGACGATCTCGATCCGGAGCGCATTCTTGGGCCCGACCAGCTCGTCCAGCCAGCGCGCCACGAAGCCGCCCAGCACCGCGAAGATGGAGAGCAGGATGCCGTAGCCCAGCATCTCCAGCGCGCCCCACTTCATCACCCCCACCGCGTAGACGCCGGCGTAGACCAGCACCCCGTTCATGCCGTCCACGAAGAACATCCGCGAGCCCACGTAGACCGCCGCGTCCTTGTAGTGGCTGATCGTCTTCAGCATCCGCCAGAGCTCGCCGGCGCCCTGCGCGAAGGCGCGGAAGAGGGGAACGCCGGTGCGCGGCGCGTCGGGCGTGAACAGGAACAGCGGGATCGAGCCGAAGAAGAGCAGGCCCGCCGCCAGCCAGGCGACCACCCGCTCGTGCTCGTGGGTCGCGGTGCTGAGGCCGAACAGCGGCGCCTTCGGCACGAACGACCAGTCGACCGTGCCGGGCAGCGCGAAGGCCCAGGCCACGAAGACCAGCGCGATGACCGAGAAGAGGTTGCCCAGCGAGAGCGCCAGGCCCGAGGCCTTGTGCGCCCCGTTCAGCCCGGCCGCGCGGATCAGCAGCGAGTTGTGCAGGATCTCGGAGTAGGCGAACAGAACCTGCACCGTCATCGCGAACAGCATGGTGGTGGCGATGGAGAGCCCGCTCAGGTCGGGCTTGCTCCACCACAGCGCCGCCGTCAGCGGGATCATCAGGCCCAGGATCGCGGCGAGCCACATCTTGCGCCCGCCCAGCTTGTCGATGGAGGCGCCGATGAAGGGCGCCGTCGCCATCACGGCCCAGCCGGACCACTGGTTCCACTGGCTGATGACCTCCTGGCCCTTGACCGCGTCGCCGACCATCGAGGCGGCCACGTAGGGCATGAAGATGTAGATGGTGATCAGGATCACCTGCGGGTCGCGGCCGCCCTCGAAGATGGCCCACGAGACCGCGCCGCGATTGAGCCTGCCGTCGCCGTGGACGTCCGCCTCGATCGGCGGATCGACGACCCCGGCGGAACCCTGGATCTCGGCGGCGACGGGCTCGGTCAACGCGCTCATTCCCTCTCGCGGCCGCTCTGGCGCCGGCTCTGCGCCCACCGTAGCGGGCCGCGATGGGTTGTCGATGGTTACCTACGGGCGCCCGCGGAGAGGAGGTCTACGCCGCTCGCCTCGCCGCCGCCTCGATCGCGGCGATGTCGAGCTTCTTCATCTGCATGAAGGCGTCGGTGACCGCTTTGGCGCGGGCGGGGTTGTCGGGCGCCAGGAGCTTCGGGAGCTGTTCGGGCGTGATCTGCCACGACAGGCCCCAGCGGTCCTTGCACCAGCCGCACGGGCCTTCCTCGCCGCCGTTCCCGACGATCGCGTCCCAGTAGCGGTCGATCTCCGCCTGGTCCGCGCAGACCACCTGGATCGAGATCGCCTCGTCGAACCTGAAGAGCGGGCCGCCGTTGAGGCCGAGGAACTTCTGGCCGTTGATCTCGAACTCGACGGTCATGACGTCGCCGGGCTTCTTGCCGCCGGGGGATTCCGAGGCGTAGGGCGTGACCGCGCCCAGCTTCGAGTCGGGGAAGAGCTGCGTGTAGAACGCGGCGGCCTCTTCGGCCTCGCTGTCGAACCAGAGGCAGGTGACGAACGGTTGCATGGGGGCTCCTTGTCGCTGTCCACGCCCCAAGGACGAACGACCCCCGCCGGTTCCGACAGCATCCCCTGACGGTCATCGGAATGTGCTCCGCGGCATGCAGTTTCCCTATCGGAGGCGGGAGAAACGGCGCCTTGTTCCTGCCATCTGAGCACTGTAAAAATCCCGACCATAGCAGTGGGATTTTCGGGGTCTCGCCTCCCAGCGACCCCTACCGCTTCCGGAACCAATGCCTATCTGAGTTGGTAGAGGGGGCGGACGTCGAAGCGCGTCGGACGCGCGCGCGACCCGAACGTCCCGGAGAGAGCCCTAGAAAAGCTCGCGAGTTGAGGGGATTGAACATGGCTGCGAACGCGCTTGCCGTGATGTCGCCGGAAGGCGGACTGAGCCGGTACCTTTCTGAAATCCGCAAGTTCCCCATGCTGGCCAAGGACGAGGAGTTCATGCTGGCCAAGAGCTGGCAGGAACACCAGGACGCCGACGCCGCGCACAAGATGGTGACGAGCCACCTGCGCCTCGTGGCGAAGATCGCCATGGGCTACCGCGGCTACGGCCTGCCGATCGGGGAGGTGATCTCCGAGGGCAACGTCGGCCTGATGCAGGCGGTGAAGAAGTTCGACCCGGACAAGGGTTTCCGCCTGGCGACCTACGCCATGTGGTGGATCCGCGCCTCGATCCAGGAATACATCCTGCGGAGCTGGTCGCTCGTGAAGATGGGCACCACCGCGGCGCAGAAGAAGCTGTTCTTCAACCTGCGCAAGGCCAAGTCCGAGATCGCCGCCCTGCAGGAAGGCGACCTGCGCCCCGACCAAGTGAGCCAGATCGCCACCAAGCTGGGCGTGCTGGACGAGGAAGTGGTGAGCATGAACCGCCGCCTCAGCGGCGGGGACGCGAGCCTGAACGCCCCGCTGCGGTCGGACGGCGAGAGCGAATGGCAGGACTGGCTGGTCGACAACGACACGCCCTCGCAGGAGAGCGTGGTCGCCGACACCCAGGAGATGAACGTCCGCATGAGCCTGCTCGAAGCGGCGATGGTGGAGCTCACCGAGCGTGAGCGCCACATCCTGACCGAGCGCCGCCTGAAGGACGAGCCGACGACCCTGGAGGAGCTGGCCGGCGAATACGGCGTGAGCCGCGAACGCGTGCGCCAGATCGAGGTCCGCGCCTTCGAGAAGCTGCAGAAGAACATGCGCGCGGCGGCGGCCGAGAAGAACCTGATCGACGCGTAAGGCGGCGGGATATCTGCCGGGAAATGGAACGGCCGGTCCCCGCGGGGTCCGGCCGTTTTTCTGATGCAGGTGGGCAACCCGCCCCGCCAGGGCCGCCGTCAGGCCAGGCCCGAGCAGTAGAGGATGGCGCGGCGCGCGGTGCGGGCCCATTCCTCCGGCGGGTCGAGGGTGAGGTACCGCCGGTAGAGGGCCGCGGCGTCGGCGAGGGCGCCCTGCCGCATGCGCAACTGGGCCAGGTTGAAGACGGCGTCGGAGTGGCGCGGGTCGGCGTCGAGCACGCGGACCAGTTCGCCGGCGGCCTGCTCGGGGCGGCCCTCGGCGTCGAGCGCCTGGGCGAGGTTGTAGCGGGCCTCGATGAAGCGCGGATCGCGGGCCAGCGCCCGCTGGTAGGCGAGCCGCGCCTGGCCGAACGCGCCCCGGGCCAGGTGGATGTTGCCGTGGTTGTAGGGGGCGATGGCGTCCTTGCGGTCGGCGCGCGCGCAGAGGTCGTAGAGGTGGGCGGCCGCCTCGAGGTCGCCCTCAGCCTCGGCGACGGCGGCGGCCTCGAACAGGTCGTCGATCGTGGCATGGGCCTCGTCGAAGGCGAGCTGGCCCTGGCCCTCCAGGGTGGTGACGCCGTCGGCCCACTTCAGCGCCGCGTCGCCGGCGGGCGTCAGCACGATGCGGTAGCGGCCGCGGGGCGACAGGGCCCGCGCGCGGACCAGGATGCGGACGACCTGGCCGAGCGTGCGGTCATGCGCCATCAGGTCGGCGGCGGTGCGCAGCGTGGGCGCATCGCCGAAGCGGACGAGGTCGCCGTCGAGGGTGATGAGGTCGAAGGCGGCCAGCACCTCGGCGTCGTCGGCCCTCAGCGCGGCGCCCCCGAGCGCGGTGGCGAGGGGCGCGGTCGCGGGCTGCGGCGCGGCCTCCCCCGCCAGGGCGGCGGCGAAGGCGCGCTCGGCCTGCACCGGCACGCCGCGCCCGCGGGCGGCGCGGATGCGGTCCACGAGGGCGCCGGAGTCGATCAGGGCGGTGGCGAGCGCGCCCACCACCAGCACGTCGGAGCGGCGCGTCAGGTCGCGGGCGACGGCGCCGCCCAGGCGTTCGATCTCACCGGCCAGCCGCTCGCGCGCGCCCGTGCTGAACCGGCCGTAGAGGGCGATCGCGCGGTCACGCAAATCCATCGGCTCAGGAGGCGGCGGGCGCCTTCTTCCTGGTCGCGACCTTCGGCCCGGCGACGTCCGCGCCCGCAGCCGCGGTCTTCTTCGCCTCGCCCTTCCTGCCCTTGCCCAGGCCTCCCTTGGCAAGGCTGGGGGCCGGCGGGCGGCGCTCTTCCTCGATGGAGCGGCGCAGCGCGTCCATCAGGTTCACGACGTTGCCGCGCTCGGGGGCCTTGGTGATCACCGGCTGGTCGCCCGCGATCTTCGACTTCACGAGGGCGAGCAGGGCTTCCTCGTAGCGGTCCTCGAACCGGTCGGGATGGAATTCCATCGGCTTGCTGGCGATGATCTGGCCGGCCATGGCCAGCATGTCGGGCGAATACTTGGCCTTCAGCGGCTCCAGCGCCGTCGACGGCTCGCGGATCTCCTTGGCCGGCCGCAGCGTGGTGAGGCGGAAGCCGTCCTCGATCGGATCGATGGTCACCTGCCGCTCGCGGCCCGAGAGCACGATGCGGGCGATGGCCACCTTCCCCGCGTTGCGCATGGCGTCGAGGATGACGGCGAAGGTCTCCTCCGCGATCGGGCCGTCGGGCGCCAGGTAGTAGGTGTTGTCGTGGTAGATCGGATCGATGTCGGCGGCGTCGACGAAGCCGTCGATGTCGATGGTCTTGGACGACTCGATCTCGATCTCGTCCAGCTCCTCGGCCGTGACGACGACGTACCTGTCCTTCTCGAACTGGTAGCCCTTCACCAGGTCGGCGCGGTCGATCTCGCCCAGCTCGGGATCGTGGTACTTCTGCTGGACGCGGTTCTTCGTGTCCTTGTGCAGAAGGTTGAAGCTGATCTTGCCGGCGGCGGCGGACGTGGCCGGGAAGAGCTTCACCGGACACGAGACCAACGACAGCTTGAGATAACCCTTCCAGCTCGCCCGACCGGCCATCTCGGAACCCTACCTCTTCATGCCGACGTCACGCCGCATCTTGGGCGTGAGTTCTGAACTACTCGATACTAAACCATCCCAGGGGTCCGCGGCCAAGGTCTCCAGCCGGCGGACCACCGTAAGACGGTCGAAGGCGTGTCCTCCCGACAACGTGCGCAGTTCGTCCCAGGCGATGGGGGTCGCCACCGGGAATCCGGGCCGCGCCCGCAGCGAGTACGAGGCAACGGCCGAAGCGCCGCGGGCGTTGCGTATGTAGTCGATGAAGATCTTGCCCTTGCGGCGATCCTTGCCCGGCATGGCGGTGAAGAGGCCGGGCGTGTCGCCGGCCACGGCGCGTGCGACCGCCTCTGCGAATCCCTTCGCCGTCGGCCAGTCGTGCTTGCCGGGCTTCAGCGCGACGACGAGGTGCAGGCCCTTGCCGCCGGTGGTGCGAAGGAAGGGGGTGAGGCCCAGCCCCTGCAGCCGTTCGCGCAGGATTTCGGCGCCATCGCACACCCTGGGCCACGGCAGGCTCTCGTCCGGATCGAGGTCGAAGACGATGCGGTCGGGATGCTCCGGGTCATCGATGTGGCAGCCCCAGAGGTGGAACTCCACGGCGCCGAACTGGGTGAGGCCGAGGTAGCCCCTGGGCTCGGTGATGGCGATGAAGGCGGCCCGGCCCTCCTCGTCCGAGAGCTCGACGGTCTCCAGGCCGGGCGGCAGGCCGTTGAAGGCGTGGCGCTGGTAGAACAGCTCCTTCACGTCGCCCGAGGGGCAGCGGATCACCGTGACCGGGCGGCGCAGCGCCTCGGGCAGCAGCCAGTCCCCGACGCGGGCGTAGTAGACGGCGACGTCCAGCTTGGTGACGCCCATTCCGGCGCCGTCCCTCGTGAACTCGCGCTGCGGGTTGGTCAGGTGGATGGCGGCCAGGTCGCGGTCGCTGACGAGACGGGGCTTCACGGCTCTCATGGCGGGCTTGGGCTTCCAGGGCGCGATGGACATCAGCGTCGGCGCCCGCGGCGCGCCGATGCGCGAGCGGCTGCGGTAGCCGATCTCCACCTTCAACGCCGGTTCGACCCATTTGGCGCCGGGCGTGGGCGGAACGGCGATCACCGGCTTCTCGATCAGATGCGGCTCCAGCGCCCGATAGAGTTCGCGGGCGAAGTCCTCGCTGATGCCGGAGCCGACGCGGCAGGCGTATTCGAGCTCGCCGTTGCGCTCCTCGGCGAGCACGAGGGACGAGGCGTTCCTCGGCATGTTCTGCAGGAAACCCACGACCACGAACGCGTCGATCTCGACACGCTTCACCTTCAGCCAGTTGGGGCTTCGGGCCTGGACGTAGCGGCTGTCGGCCTTCTTCGAGACGATGCCTTCGATACCCATCCGACTGGCCTGGGCGAAGAGCACGTCGCCCTCGCCGTCGAAGTGGTCGCTGACCTGGATCTGCGAGCGGCCGTCGACCAGCGGGCCGAGCAGGCCGTCCAGCGCCTGCTTGCGGTCGCTGAGCTTGCAGCCGGTCAGGTCGAAGCCGTCGAGATGGACGAGATCGAATGCGAAGTAGGTCATCGCCCGGCTGTCGTTCTCGCTCAGCGCATGCTCCAGGAGGTCGAGCCTGGCCACCCCGCGGCTGTCCTGCACGACGATCTCGCCGTCGATGAGCGCGGTCTTGCAGGGGAGCTTCTGGAACGCCTTCTCAAGGGCGCCGTACCGGTGCGTCCAGTCGACGCCGTTGCGGGTGATCAGGCGGACCTTCCCCCGATCGAAGAAGGCCATCGTCCGGTAGCCGTCGTACTTGATCTCGTGGATCCAGCCGTCGCCCTGCGGCGCGCGGTCGGCGAGTGTCGCGAGCTGCGGCTTCCACTTCGCCGGCAGCGGCGCGGCGACGGAGCCCGGGATCTTGCCGGCCGCCCTGGCCTTCACGGCCTTGCGCGGCGCAGGCGCGGGTTCCGGCTCGTCCACCGACCTGCCGCTGACGACGCTGTCGGGCTCCTCGACGAGGACGTCGTAGTCGGCGAGCGGGCGGGCTGACGGATCGCGCTCCTTGATCAGCAGCCAGTCGGTCCCGTCGCCCTTGAGGCGGACCAGCGTCCAGCCGCCGGTCAGCTTCTCGCCCATCAGGCGGAACTTGATCTCGCCGTCGGCCAGGCCCTGCTCGGGGTCCTTCAGCGTCACATAGGTCCCGCGGTCCCAGATGATGACGTTGCCGGCGCCGTAGTTGCCGTCCGGGATGCGCCCCTCGAACGACCCGTACTCGATCGGGTGGTCCTCGGTGAGCTTTGCGAAGCGGCGGACCTTGGTGTCGAGGCAGGGACCCTGCGGCACCGCCCAGCTCTTCAGGACGCCGCCGAACTCCAGCCGCAGGTCGTAGTGGAGGTGGCTCGCCTTGTGCTTCTGGATGACGAACATCGGCTCGTCCGACGCGCGGGTCGCGCCGCCCGCGGGTTCCGGCGTCTCGGAGAAGCGGCGCTTGGCGCGATAGGTGTCGAGGCGGCCGGCCATCGCAGCCGACCATGCCGAGGCCGCGCGGAAAGGTCTATGGTCGCCCTCCGCCGATGGCGACATGAGCCGACCATCCAAGACGCTCAGGCATAGCCGACCCAACCGCGCCAAGTGAACGCCGCGTAGAACAAGGCGACATCGGAGAAGCCCGCTTCGCGCAGGATCGCCTCGTCTTGCCCGGGATCGAGCATTGGCAAGTGCGCCCCCACTCCCGCGCACATCTTTTCCACCTGTTGGGGATCAGCGCCCGCTGCGAGGGCGAATGCGCCATAGCGTGATAGCCAGAGCGCGCGTTCGCCATCACCTTGCGGGAAACTGTAGTGCGCCGCAACGAAGGGCGCGCCGGGCTTGAGCCGTCGCTGGAGCTCGCGGAGGGTGCGCGTGCGTTCGGCGGCATCAAGGAAATGCAGCGTCAAGAGGCACGTCGCGGCGTCGAACGGACCTTTGGGCGCATCGTCGATATAGCCTTCGTGGAAGGTGACGCGCGCGGCGTCCCGGCCGAGCACCCGCCGCGCTTCGTCCAGCATGGCGGCTGCCGGATCGACGCCGACGAACGTCCATCCCGGATGCGCGTCCGCCAGGGTCCGCAGTTCGAGACCACCGCCAGCGCCCAGCACCAGAATACCCGCATCTTCCGGGGCGCGCTCGGCAAGAAGGATCGCGGTCATGCGATGCAGATCGGCAAAGCCGGGAATGAACCTGTGCGGGCCATCGCCATAGCGGCTGGCGTGTTCGGGATCATTGAAGGCGGCCAGCAGCGCTTGCATCGTCACGTCATTCGGCATGAACCGCCTCCAGATCGTAGGATTGGTCGCGGCGCGCCAGTCGCGCGTGAAAGTCAGCGCGCAATTGCGCGAGCGTCACCGCGCCGAAACGCGACAGCAGCAGGGTTTCGGCGTCGTCGAAAGCACGGCCGAGTGAAGCGTTCACCGCTTGTTCGACAAGGCAACCGGGCGATTCCGTCCGGTTGCCGATGGCAAGCAACGTGGGTTCGCCCAGAGCCTCGTAAATGTCGCGCAGGGTAAGGGTCGAGAAGTCGCAAGCAAGGGTCCAGCCGCCGCCATGCCCCTTTTCGGAACGGACATAGCCACGATCACGAAGGCCACCCATGACGCGGCGAACCACGACCGGATTGGTCAGCATGGCCTTCGCCAGCACTTCGGACGTTACGGGCCCGTCATGCTCGGCCATGTGCAGCAGCACATGCAACACCCCCGACAATCGGCTGTCCCGCATCATGCAACATCGGATATTGCATGATGCGGGACGGGTCAACGTCGCGCGACGCCGGTCCTGGCGGACGACGCCGACCACGGCTTCCACGTTCCGGCCCGCACCGGCCGCAAGGACCCGACGTGACCCCGGGGTTCCAGGGCCTCGTCGATCCCGGCGACCCGCCCCCGGGCGTCAGATGTTGTAGATCCAGCCGTCGGTCAGCGACGACTGCTGGACGCCGACCAGGATCATCTGCGTGCCGCCGCCCAGATCGATGACGACGTCGGCGCCGACCTGGCTCACGGTGTAGGTCGTGCCCGTGAGCACGGCCACGCGGTCGCCTTCGGCGCGGCTGAAGTCGGTGACGCGGTCGATGCCCGAACCCGAGAAGACGTGGAAGCTGTCGGCGCCCGCGCCGCCGGTGACGGTGTCGTCGCCGCGGTCGCCGGAGATGAAGTCGTTGCCGTCGCCGCCGAAGATGACGTCGTTGTCCTTGCCGCCCCGCAACACATCGTCGCCGGAGCCGCCCAGCAGGGTGTCGTTGCCCTGGTTGCCGTTGATGATGTCGATGCCGCCGCCGCCGTCGATGCTGTCGACGCCCGTGAAGCCGTTGATGATCTCGCCCAGCGCGCCGCCCGTCAGGATATCGTCGCCGACCAGGATCTGCGCCATCAGGTTGGAGAAGTCGGCCGACTGGGTCGCCGAGAACGGCAGCGAGAAGTCGGTGATGTTGAGCAGGGTCTGGCCGTTCAGGTCGACCTTCAGGCTGGTGAACTCACCGCCGATGGGCACGCCCGCGATGGTCTGGAAATTCCCGCCATAGACCACGTCGAGGACGCCGGTGATCGTGCCGGAGATCTCCACGCGCACGGCCAGCGTCGTCGAATTCGCGGCCACGATCGTCGTCTGACCGATGGTCAGGGTCGCGATGTCGCCGAACGAGATCGTCGACGTCCCCGGATTGAGAGTCACCCGCGCCATGAAACACCCCCTATGAACTCACGCAGGGCGGAACCCTCCAGCAGGGCCCGCACAGCCTGCGCCACCCCGAGGTACAGGCGCGCGCGGCGCATAGCGTCCCCCGATCGGGGGTGCGGCGCCCATGGAATCGGGTCGGGAAATCACGCGAACCAAATGGAACTTAGGAGTTCCATAGATTTCCCCACAGCCGGCCATCAGGTTTTTCATTTTGTCGCGGGCTCGGGAGGAGCCTAGCGTCCGGAACCTCAGGTCGGGGTGACCAGGAGGAACGACATGGACGACGCGAGCCCGCTTTCCGATCCGCGGAAGGAGCGCGCTGCGCTCCGGACCCTGCTGGGCCGTACGAACCGCGACTGGTGGCCAAACCAGCTGTCGCTGGACATCCTGCACCAGCACGGCGCCAACGGCAGCCCGATGGCCGACGACTTCGACTACGCCGAGGCGTTCAAGTCGCTCGACTACGCCGCGGTGAAGCGCGATCTCACCGCCCTGATGACCGACAGCCAGCCCTGGTGGCCGGCGGACTACGGCCACTACGGCCCGTTCTTCATCCGCATGGCCTGGCACAGCGCCGGCACCTATCGCACCGGCGACGGCCGCGGCGGCTCGTCCTCGGGCGGCCAGCGCTTCGCCCCGCTGAACAGCTGGCCGGACAACGGCAACCTCGACAAGGCGCGCCGCCTGCTCTGGCCGATCAAGCAGAAATATGGGGCGAAGCTCTCCTGGGCCGACCTGATGATCCTGGCCGGAAACGTGGCCATCGAGAGCATGGGCGGCCCCACCTTCGGCTTCGGCGGCGGCCGGGCCGACACCTGGGAGCCGGCCAAGGACATCTACTGGGGCACCGAGGAACAGTGGGTCGGCCACGCCGACAACAAGACCCGGATCGACGAGGAGGCCGGCCGCGCGCTGGAGAACCCGCTGGCCGCGATCCAGATGGGCCTGATCTACGTGAACCCGGAAGGCCCGGGCGGCGACCCCGACCCGCTGAAGTCGGCGCGCGATATCCGCGAGACCTTCGCGCGCATGGCCATGAACGACGAGGAGACGCTGGCGCTCACCGCCGGCGGCCACACCTTCGGCAAGGCCCACGGGGCGGGCGACGCCTCCAAGGTCGGCGCCGAGCCGGAGGGCGCCGACATCGCCCAGCAGGGGCTCGGCTGGCAGAGCGGCCATGAGAGCGGGATGGGCGACCACACCATCACCAGCGGCCTCGAGGGCGCCTGGACCCCCACGCCGGTCAAGTGGGACATGAGCTTCTTCCACATGCTGCTGGACTACGACTACGAGCTGGTCCGCAGTCCGGCGGGGGCCAAGCAGTGGCGGCCGGTGGCGCAGAAGCCGGAAGACCTGGCGCCGGGCGCGCACAGCCCGCAGCGTCGCGTGCCGACGATGATGACCACGGCCGACTTGGCCCTCAAGATGGACCCGGCGTACCGCAGGATCGCCGAGCGGTTCCGGGACAACCCCGCGGAGTTCGCCGACGCCTTCGCCCGCGCCTGGTTCAAGCTGACCCACCGCGACATGGGCCCGAAGGTCCGCTACCTCGGCCCGGAAGTGCCCGCGGAGGACCTGATCTGGCAGGACCCGGTCCCGGCGGTCGACCATCCGTTGGTCGACAGCGCCGACATCGAGGCGCTGCAGGAGACGATCCTCGCGTCGGGCCTGTCGACGTCGGATCTGGTGAAGACCGCCTGGGCCTCGGCCGCGACCTACCGCGGCTCGGACCGGCGTGGCGGCGCCAACGGCGCGCGCATCCGCCTGGCGCCCCAGAAGGACTGGGCGGTGAACGAGCCCGCCGAACTGGCCCGCGTGCTGAAGGTGCTGGAGGGAATCAAGGTCGACTTCGACGCCAAGGCCTCCGGCGGCAAGAAGGTGAGCCTGGCCGACCTGATCGTGCTGGGCGGCTCGGCGGCGGTGGCCAGGGCGGCGAAGGCCGGGGGCCACGACGTCGGCGTACCCTTCACGCCGGGCCGCACCGACGCCACGGCGGAGCAGACCGACGCCCACAGCTTCGAAGTGCTGAAGCCGCGGGCCGACGGGTTCCGCAACTATCTGGAGACCCGCTTCAGCGTGCCGACCGAGGAGCTGCTGGTCGACCGCTCGCAGCTCCTGGGCCTGACCGCCCCGCAGATGGCGGTGCTGGTCGGCGGCCTCAGGGTCCTGGGCGCGAACCACGGCGGCTCGAAGGACGGGGTCTTCACCGACCGCGTCGGCGTGCTGACCAACGACTTCTTCGTCAACCTGCTCGACATGGGCACGGCGTGGAAGCAGGTCGACGACGCGGGCGACGAGACCTTCGTGGGCACGGACCGGGCGACGAACACGCCGAAGTGGACGGCCACCCGGACCGACCTCGCCTTCGGGTCCAACTCGCAGCTCCGGGCGATCAGCGAGGTCTACGCCTCGTCCGACGCGGCCGGGACGTTCGTGAAGGACTTCGTGGCCGCCTGGGTGAAGGTCATGAACGCCGACCGCTTCGACCTGCCGAAGTCGGCGCGGGCATAGACGCAGGCGCACAGCCCGGGGAGCTCTCCTCGCCCGCAGGGGAGAAGAGCCCCCCGGACCTGATCCGGGGTGTCGGCCGCAGGCTTCCTGCGCGCCAGAGGCGCCGTCATCTTTTGGAACCACGAACGAACACGAAGACACACGAACAGGCCGCAGAGGATCGCAGCGTTCAGATCGTCCCCGACGCGTTCGTGTGTCTTCGTGTTCGTTCGTGGTCGAATCAAACGGCGCTGACGCGCTAACAAGGCTCTAAGGATCGCTCAACCCCGGCGCGCTGCGCGCGCCACCTCGGAGAGCGCTGAAATGACGCCCTTTCCGGACGGCGCGAGCCGCGCGATAGTATCCGTGCTGGTGAGGTGACGGGCGCCGGCCGATGTGACGCGCCCGGGGAATGCCAGTGCTCCAGCTCGACCTTTCCACCCTCAGCGGGCCGGACCTCCGGTCGCTGCTCGACACCGCGCGTGAGCGCGGACAGGCCCGGCAGTCCTATCTGATCCTGCAGGAGATGGCGCGGCGCCGCGAGGGCGGCGATCCCGGCCTCAGGAAGCGCGCGAGCCGCCGCGACCGCAGCGAGCCGCGCTTCATCGAGCTCGACCTGGGCGACCCGCTGGAGCGGCTGGCCGTCGAGGAGGAAGAGGCCCAGCCCGATCCGATCGACGACCTGCGCCTGGAGCGCGAGCCGGACCCCGACCCGCCGCCGCGCCGCCGCTGGTCGGTCGGGGTGTTCACGGCGGGCGCCGTGGTGGGCCTGGCCGTGGGCGCGTTCGCCGGCAGCGTGGGCGAGGCGTTCCTGCGGCCGTCATCGGAACTCGCGCAGTTCCGCGCCGAGGTGGAGGCCGCGCCTGCCCCGCCGCCTGCGCCCAAGGAGACCGACGCTCCGCTGGTCGCGCCCGCCGAGCTAGCGGACGCGCCGCCGCCGGCCCCGCCCGTCGAGGTCGCGGCGGAGTATGAGACACCCGCGCCGGACGCCGCGGAAGCCGCCCCGCAGGAGGTCGCGGACGCGGAGCCCGCGCCCGAGCCGCCGCCGGCCAGGAAGGAGCTGGCTGCGACCGCGGCGCCGAAGCCTTGCCCGGGCGCCACGACGCCGGCCGACCGCGCCATCTGCGGCGACGCCGAACTGGAGAAGTTGCAGCAGGACCTGCGCCGCGCCTACGCCGCCGCCCTCAGCGCCCACGCCGACCGCGACATCCTGCGCCAGCGTCAACTGGCTTGGCGCGACGCCCGCAACGACGTCTCCGACCCGCACCGCCTGGCGGCCCTCTACAGCGAGCGCATCCGCAAGCTGAACGCCGCCACCGCCGACGCCCGCCGCCAGCAGTAGGACGGCTAGGCCGCCTCGGCCGTGCGGGCTTCCTCCTTGGGCAGGAAGGTGAGCAGGGGCTTGGCCCAGCTCTCGGCGGCGGCGCGGGTGAGCGGCGCGCCCGACTGGGTGTGCTTCATCAGGTGGCGGTAGAACTCCGACGCCGCCAGGGTCAGGCGGAAGTCGGTGGCCAGCGTCTGCAGGCTGGTGGCCTGGGTCAGCATCGCGCGCATCGCCTGCTCGGGATCGGTCTCGGAGGCGGCGACGGCCGCGCGGACGATCTTCAGGCACTGGTTGATCTTCTGCTGGTACGGCGTCTCGGAGCCGTCGGTCTTGCGCTTCAGCGGGCCGGCGTATTCGCCCGAGTTGAAGCGGCGCCGGTCGGGGCCGATGTAGGCCACGCCCTCGACCCAGTCGCGCTCCTTCAGCGTCACGGCCTCGAGGCGGCGGATCAGGTCCTTCATCGAGTAGGGCTTGCGCAGGAACTCATGCACGCCGGCGTCGCGGGCGGCCAGGATCATGCCGGCGGTGGCGGCGCCCGTGACCGTGATGATCGGGGCCTTGCGGCAGCTCCAGGTCGAGCGGCGGATCTTCCTGGCGATCGCCAGGCCTTCGACGTCGGCGGCGCCCAGCTCCAGCACGATCAGTTGCGGGTCGCAGGTCTCGGCGATGCGGAGCGCGCGTTCGGTGTTGTGGGCGATCCAGACGTGGCTCTGGGCGATGTCGCGCATCAGCTCGCTGAACAGCCGTGCGCTGGCGAGCGTCGGGTCGGCGACGACCACGCGCTTCAGCCTCGGCGCCATCTTCTCGATGATACGTTTGTCGCCGTCGAACAAGGACTTGGCTCCCCCCGCGCTGGGAACCGTCGTAGCGGACAATCCGTAAAGAGACGTTTGATGCGCGGGCCTCGGCGACCGCCGGCGCCTCAGAATGGGTAGGACTATATGTCAGTCCTGAAACGGGTCGCGGACCAGGATGGTGTCGTCCCGCTGCGGGCTGGTGGAGAGCAGCGCGACGGGGGCGCCGATCAGTTCCTCGATGCGGCGGACGTACTTCACCGCGTTGGCCGGCAGGTCCTTCCACGAGCGGGCGCCCTGGGTCGTCTCGCTCCAGCCTTCCATCTCCTCGTAGACGGGCGTGAGCGCGGCCTGGGCCTTGAGGCCCGCGGGCAGGTAGCCGACGTCTTCGCCGTTCAGGCGGTAGCCGGTGCAGATCTTCAGGGTCGTGAGCCCGTCCAGCACGTCCAGCTTGGTGAGCGCGATGCCGGTGATGCCGTTCAGCGCCACCGACTGGCGCACCAGCGCCGCATCGAACCAGCCGCAGCGGCGCGAGCGCCCCGTCACCGTGCCGAACTCGCGGCCGACCGTGCCCAGGTGCTGGCCCACCTCGTCGGTGAGCTCGGTCGGGAACGGGCCCTCGCCCACCCGGGTCGTGTAGGCCTTCACGATGCCCAGCACGTAGCCGGGGCCCTTGGGGCCGAGGCCCGAGCCGGCGGCGGCCTGGCCGGCCACGGTGTTGGACGAGGTCACATACGGATAGGTGCCGTGGTCGACGTCGAGCAGCGCCCCTTGCGCGCCCTCGAACAGCACCCGCCTGCCCGACTTCACGATGCCATCGAGCTTCAGCCACGCCGGCTGGGCGTAGGCGAGGATACTGGACGCCATCTCCTCCAGTTCGGCCAGCAACGCCGCGGCGTCCACCGGCGGCAGGCCCAGGCCCGCGCGCAGCGGCGCATGGTGCGCCAGCAGGCGGTCGATCTTGGCCTCCAGCGCCTCACGGTCGGCGAGGTCGGCGACGCGGATGGCGCGCCGGCCCACCTTGTCCTCATAGGCCGGGCCGATGCCGCGCCCGGTGGTGCCGATCTTGTTGGTCGCGGCCGCCTCGCGCGCTTGGTCCAGATCGCGGTGGATGGGCAGGATCAGGCAGGCGTTGTCGGCCAGCACCAGCAGGTCGGGGCCGATCTCCACGCCCTGGGCGCGGATGCCGTCGATCTCCTTCAGCAGGTGCCAGGGGTCGACCACGACGCCGTTGCCGATGATCGAGAGCTTGCCCTGGACCACGCCCGAGGGAAGCAGGCTGAGCTTGTAGACCTGGTTGCCGACCACCAGCGTGTGGCCGGCGTTGTGGCCGCCCTGGAAGCGCACCACCACGTCGGCGCGGTTCGACAGCCAGTCGACGAGCTTGCCCTTGCCCTCGTCGCCCCACTGGGCGCCGATCACGGTCACGTTGGCCATCTGGATACGATCTCCCGACCTGCCCGGAGAAACGCGCCCAGGCCCTTCGACAGGTGCTCGGCCAAGGCGCGGAGATCGATTGTCGGCGGGGCGTTTAGCGAACCCTTCCCCGATTGTCATCCCGGTTTCGCCTGCGGCGAAGACCGGGATGACAATCGGTGGGTGGGCAAGGGCGGCTATCCCCGGTCGACCGCGAAGCCGCCGAAGGCCTGCTGGACCGGCATGAGCTCGAGGGTGTTGACGTTGATGTGGGCGGGGAGCTTCAGGACGCTCTCGCAGACCAGGGCCACGTCGTCGGCGCTCATGGCGTGGACGCCCTTGTAGACGTTGTCGGCCTTCGCCTGGTCGCCGGCGAAGCGGACCACCGAGAACTCGGTCTCGGCCATGCCGGGCTCGATGGAGGTGACGCGGACCTTCGTGCCGATCAGGTCGGCGCGCAGGTTCAGCGAGAACTGGCGCACGAAGGCCTTCGTGCCGCCGTACACGTTGCCGCCCGGATAGGGGTAGCTGGCGGCCACCGACGAGAGGTTCATCACGTCGCCGCGGTTCCGCTCGACCATGCCGGGCAGGACGGCGCGGGTCATGCGGACGAGGCCGGTGACGTTGGTCTCGATCATGGTCGTCCAGTCGTCGAGGTCGGCCTCGTGCGCCTTGCCGAGGCCGAGCGCCAGGCCGGCGTTGTTGTAGAGCACGTCGATCGCGGCGAACTCGGCCGGCAGGCCGGGCAGCAGGGCGTCGATGGCGGCGGCCGAGCGGACGTCGAGCTCGCGGGTGAGCAGGCGGTCGGTGGCGAGATCCCTGGCGAGGGCCGCGAGACGGTCGGCGCGGCGGCCGGTGGCGATCACCCTGGCCCCGCCGGCGATCAGCCGGCGCGCCATGGCCTCGCCGAAGCCCGAGGTGGCGCCCGTGACGAGGGCGATGCGGCCGTTGGCCCAGGTGGTGTCGCTCATGACCGCTGGGATAGTGGACTTCCGCGGCGACCGGAATAGTGTCGCGAGCCATGCCCGCGGCCGCGCTCTACATGGACGCCGAGATCCGGCCGAACCGGTCGCTCTCCGAGCGCGGCTTCATCATCCTGATCAGCGTGATCACGCTGGCCAACTGCGGCTCGGCGCTGGTGTTCCTGCGGCTGGGGGCGGTGTTCGTGCTGCTGCCGTTCCTGGCGATCGACGTGCTGGCCGTGGCGCTGGCCTTCATGATGAGCTTCCGTTCGGGCCGGGTGATCGAGCGCGTGCAGGTGAGCCCCTCGGAGGTGAAGATCACCTACGAGAGCCCGAAGGCGACGAAGGTGGTCTGGGAGAGCCCGACCGCCTTCACCCGCGTCACCACCGAGCGCGACGCCGAAGACCGCTGCACGGCGTTGCGGCTGGCGCTCTCCGGCCGCGAGACGGCGGTGGCGGCGGCGCTGAGCCCCGGCGAACGGGAAGCCTTCGCCAAGGCGCTCGAAGACGCGATCTGGAAGGCGAAGCGGCATAGGGACTGATCATCGTCTCGTCCCGCGTCGCATCCGACAGCCAGCCGCAGATCGGATCAGGCCTGGCCCGTCACGCTGTCCCAGAACTTCCTGGCCTTGCCGGTGAAGCCGGCCGCCTTGGGGTGCTGCTGCTCGCTGCAGAGCTCGGAGAGCTCGCGCATCAGCTCCTTCTGGCGGGCGGTGAGCCGGGTGGGGGTCTCGACGAAGAGTTCGACCACCAGGTCGCCACGCTGCGGCCCGCGCAGGGACGGCATGCCGCGGCCCTTCACGCGCACGGTCCTGCCGGTCTGGGCGCCCTCGGGGACCTTGACCTCGATCTTGCACTGGCCGTCGCAGGTCGCGCCGCCCATCAGGCAGGGGGCCTCGATCTCGCCGCCCAGCGCCGCGACGCACATCGGCACCGGCACGGTGCAGAGCAGGTCCAGGCCGTCGCGCTCGAACAGTTCGTGCGGCTTCACCGAGATGAAGATGTAGAGGTCGCCGCGCGGGCCGCCACGCTGGCCCGCGTCGCCCTCGCCGGCGAGGCGGATGCGCGCGCCGTCGTCCACGCCGGCCGGGATGCGGACCGCCAGCGTGCGGGTCTTGCGGATCTGGCCGGCCCCGCGGCACTCGACGCAGGGGTCCATGACCATGCGGCCCGAGCCGCCGCAGCGCGGGCAGGCGCGCTCGATGGAGAAGAAGCCCTGGCTGGCGCGGACGCGGCCGGCGCCATGGCAGGTGGTGCATTGCGTGGGGCTGGTCCCCGGCTTGGCGCCCGAGCCCTCGCAGGGCTCGCAGGTCATGGTGACCGGGACGGCGATCTCGACCTCGGCGCCGGCGTAGGCCTGCTCGAGGCTGATCTCCAGGTCGTAGCGCAGGTCGTTCCCGCGGGCGGGGCCGCCCCGCTGGCGCTGGCCGCGCCCGCCGAACATGTCGCCGAAGACGTCGCCGAACACCTCGTTGAAGATGTCGCCCACGTCGTGGAACTGGCCGTTCCCGAAGCCGCCCTGGCCGTTCACCCCGGCGTGGCCGAAGCGGTCGTAGGCCGCGCGCTTCTGCGGATCGGAGAGGACCGAGTAGGCCTCGTTGATCTCCTTGAAGCGGCCGGCGGCTTCCTCGCAGCCGGCGTTGCGGTCGGGGTGGTGCTGCATCGCCTGCTTGCGGAAGGCGGACTTCAGCGCGCTGTCATCGCAGCCGCGCTCCACGCCGAGGATCTCGTAATAGTCCCGCATGAGTCGTCAGGCGCTCGGAAACCGATGTGAATCGAGGTGGGTGGGCCCCCGCCCGGCCGCAAGGCTTATCAGCGCCGGGCGGGCGGGGGAACCTGTTGCATCCGCAACCGTGAAGGCGGCGGCGGCGTCCCCGATGGCGGCCTGACGCCGAAGCCCGGCCCGGGCCGCCATGGGGCGCGTTGTCACGGCTTAAGCCTTCTTGCCGTCGTCGCCCCCGGGGGAGCCGTCGACTTCCTCGAACTCCGCGTCGACCACGTCGTCCGAGGAATCCGGCCCGGCCGAGGTCGCCTCGGCGTCGCCGCCGGCCTCCCCCTGCTGGGCCTTGTACATGGCCTCGCCGAGCTTCATCGAGGCCTGGATCAGCGTCTGGGTCTTGGCCGAGATGGTCTCGGCGTCGCCCGACTCCAGCGAGCCCTTCAGGTCGTCCAGCGCCGCCTGGATCGCGCTGCGCTCGGCCTCGGAGACCTTGTCGCCGTGCTCGGCGAGGGCCTTCTCGGACGAGTGGACGATCGCATCGGCCTGGTTCTTGGCCTCCACGGTCGCCTTGCGCTTCTCGTCGTCGGCCTTGTTGGACTCGGCTTCCTTGACCATGGCGTCGATGTCCGCGTCCGAGAGGCCGCCGTTGGCCTGGATGCGGATCGCCTGTTCCTTGTTGGTCGCCTTGTCCCGGGCCGTGACGTTGACGATGCCGTTGGCGTCGATGTCGAAGGTCACCTCGACCTGCGGCACGCCGCGCGGCGCCGGCGGGATGCCGACCAGGTCGAACTGGCCCAGCAGCTTGTTGTCCTCGGCCATCGGGCGTTCGCCCTGGAAGACCCGGATCGTCACGGCCGACTGGTTGTCCACGGCGGTCGAGAACGGCTGGCTCTTCTTGGTCGGGATCGTGGTGTTGCGCTCGATCATCGGCGTGAACACGCCGCCCAGGGTCTCGATGCCGAGGGTCAGGGGGGTCACGTCCAGCAGCAGCACGTCCTTGACGTCGCCGGCCAGCACGCCCGCCTGCACGGCGGCGCCCAGGGCCACGACCTCGTCGGGGTTCACGCCCTTGTGCGGCTCGCGCCCGAAGAACTCCTTCACCGTCTCGACGACCTTGGGCATGCGGGTCATGCCGCCGACCAGGATCACCTCGTCGATGTCCGACTTCTTGAGGCCCGCGTCCTTCAGCGCCTGTTCGCAGGGGCCGATCGTCTTGACGATCAGGTCCTCGACCAGGGCTTCCAGCTTCGCGCGGGAGAGCTTGATGTTCAGGTGCAGCGGGCCCGAGGCGTTCATGCTGATGAAGGGCAGGTTCACCTCGTACTGGGTGACCGAGCTCAGTTCCTTCTTCGCCTTCTCGGCCTCTTCCTTGAGGCGCTGGAGGGCCAGCTTGTCCTTGCGCAGGTCGACCCCCTGCTCCTTCTTGAACTCGTCGGCCAGGTAATCGACGAGGCGCAGGTCGAAGTCCTCGCCGCCCAGGAAGGTGTCGCCGTTGGTGGACTTCACCTCGAAGACGCCGTCGCCGATCTCCAGGATCGAGACGTCGAAGGTGCCGCCGCCGAGGTCGTAGACGGCGATCTTCTTGCCGTCGTTCTTCTCGAGGCCGTAGGCGAGCGCCGCCGCGGTCGGCTCGTTGATGATGCGCAGGACTTCGAGGCCCGCGATCTTGCCGGCGTCCTTGGTGGCCTGGCGCTGGGCGTCGTTGAAGTAGGCCGGAACGGTAATGACCGCCTTGTCGACCTTCTCGCCGAGGTGCTGCTCGGCGGCTTCCTTCATCTTCTGCAGGATGAACGCCGACACCTGCTGGGGCGAATAGTCGGTCCCGTGGGCCTTCACCCAGGCGTCGCCGTTCGGGCCCTTCACGATGTCGTACGGCACCATGCCCTTGTCCTTGGCGACCACGGGGTCGTCGAACTGGCGGCCGATCAGGCGCTTGATCGCGAAGAGGGTGTTGGAGGGGTTGGTGACCGCCTGGCGCTTGGCCGGCTGGCCCACGAGGCGCTCGCCGTCGTCCATCACGCCCACCACCGAGGGCGTGGTCCGCGCGCCTTCGGCGTTCTCGATCACCTTCGGCGCCTTGCCGTCCATGATGGCCACGCACGAGTTGGTCGTGCCGAGGTCGATGCCGATAATCTTGCTCATGGTTGAGTCTTGCTCGCTCCTTTTTGGCGGACTGCGCGGTGGGGCCTTCTAATGAAGCGCCCGCGGAAATGCGATGTCCCCGGTTCGATTAAGTTCCCGGCCGGCCCCCGCTCTGCCTGAGCGGAACCCGGCGTCGAGAGCGGATATGGGAAAATTCGGAGGGCCTGCAAGGGCAAAGGCCCCATTCGTGACAGGGACTTTGTCACGCCGAGCGCCGCCACGCCGGGGCGGCCTCGGCGTAGAGGGCCGCCGGGTGCGGCGTCGCGCCGCCCCTGGAGGCCACGAAGGCGTGCTCCACCACCATGGCCTGCTGCTCGATGTTGAGCGCCGCGAAGGCGGGGCCGCGCTCCAGGTCGTAGGCGTAGGACGCCGCGCCGTCGCCCGCGCGCAGCTTGGCGGCCAGCAGCCGCACGCCTTTCTGCGCCTGCCAGACGTGGGTCAGCTCGTGGACGAAGACGGCCTGCCGGGCCAGCGGCTCCGCGGCGAAGTCGAGCGGCGCGGTCCGGGCGGGCCAGACGATCAGCGCCGGGCCGGCCACGAAGGCGCGGTTCCAGACCGGCGTGGCCAGGATCCGCACCCGCCCGGCGTCGAGGCCCGCGCCGAAGACCTCGGCCGCGAGCCCGCGCTCACCGGCCGTGAGGCGGCGCAGGCCGAGGGGACGCATGCGATCGGCGACCATGCGGCCCAGAGAACCGCAGGCCGCCCCATCGTTCCATCCCTAAATCAGGCGGCGATCCGCCGGCGGCGGCGCAGCGTCGCGCCCGAGAGGCCGAAGCCCGTGATCATCAGGGCCCAGGACGCCGGTTCCGGCACGCCGCCCGTCCCCGCGCCGGGGAACAGGTCGGCATAGGCCGGCGGCGCGTTGTGGCCACCCGTGGCGTTGGCGAAACCCGAACTCAGGATGAAGGTCACCTCGGAGTGGTCCGGGAAGTAGAGTTCCGGATCGAGGTAGGCCAGCGCCTCGCTGCCGATCCTCGGCCCGGCGTCGGCCGCCGCCGAGGCGTAGAGGAGCACCTGGCCGCTGAAGTCGAGGTTGTCCACCGAGGTGATCGCGATGGCGACGTCGAAGTCCTGCCAGCCGCAGTCGCCGAGGCCGAAGTTGCAGTTGAACCGCGTCTCCGTGCCCGCGCCCAGGAAACCGTAGATGTAGCCGAGCGTCGTGCCGCCTGCGTCGGAGACGAAGTAGCCGCTGCCGCGGGCCCGCACCGTCGGCGCGCCGAACCCGCTCGCCTGGAAGGCGGTCACCTGCTGGCTGAGCAACTGGGCGAACGGCGAGTCGTCGAGGTGGAAGGTGTAGCTGTAGATCACCTGCGCGCCGGCGCTGGCGGAATCGCTCGCCCCGTCGCCGATCACCGCATGGGCGAGGACGAACGGCGAGGGCGAGCCGGCCGAGTCGGCCACGGCCTTGACGGCGCCCGCCGATGTCGCGACGGGCCCAGGAGCGCCGCTCGTCTCGAGGTGCGACCCTTCATTGCCGAACACATAGGCGGAACCCCCGCCGACCGCAGGATCCGGCGTGGCGGCGGACGCGGCGGCGCCGAACGCGAGCGTGGCGGCCGCGCCGCACGCCAGGACATATCTCATAAGCATGGAACCCGACCCCTACTCGCGCCGCCTCCCGTGACGGCGTCTGAACTCCCGGCCGGAAGCCTAGGGCGATGCTCAAGGGCCGGTTAACCTGCCTATTGCGGCGCCGGACCTGCCTATAGAGGCATGCGGCGCCGGCTTGCCCGATCCGTGTTCGGCGGGCGATGCTCGGCATCGGCTGTTGGGTGGGGCGTAGGGCGTCGATGTCCGCGAGTCTGTTGCTGGTCGACGACCATCCGCTGTTCCGCGAGGGCTTCGCCGCCATGGTGGGCAAGGCCCGACCCGACTGGTCGCTGGCCATGGCCGACAGCGCCGCGGGCGGCTGCGCGGCCCTGGCTGCGGGCGCCTTCGATCTCGTGATCGTCGATATCCAGCTTCCCGACCGCGACGGCTTCGCGGCGCTCGCCGAGATGGCGGCCCTGCGGCCCGACGTGGCGCGGGTGATGATCTCGGGCCGCGAGGACATGGCCGCCCGCCAGCGTGCGCGGCACGCCGGCGCCGCGGGCTTCATCGACAAGGCGGCCGAGCCCGCCCGGATCGTCGAGATGCTGCAAGCGGTGCTCGACGGCGGCCACGCCTTCGACACGCCGGCCAGGGGGACCGCCCCCTCGCTCTCGCCCCGCCAGGCCCAGGTGCTGGAGCTGCTGGCCCAGGGCTGCGCCAACAAGGAGATGCGCTACCGCATGGGCATCGCCGAGCGGACCATCCGCGCCCACCTGACGGAGGTGTTCGGCCTGCTGGGCGTGACCAACCGCGTGCAGGCGATCGTCCGGGCCCGCGAGCTGGGGCTGATCGGTTGAGCGACCCCCGCGCACATGAGGTGCGCGCCGAGGCGATCCGAACCCTCTACGTGCAGATCGGCAACGCCTTCGCCGCGGCCATGGTGGTCACGATCTACATGGTCGTCACGGCCTGGCTCTACAATCCGCCGGCCGTGGTGCTGGGCTGGGCGGCGGTGCAGACCTCGACCCAGCTCCTGCGGCTGGTGCTGGTGGCCGCCTATCGCCGCCGGCCGCGCGCCGACGCCGAGCTGCCCCGCTGGGCGAACCTGGTCACGGCCTACATGGCGCTCGCGGGCGCCGTCTGGGGCTCGACCGCCTTCCTGTTCATCCACCTGGACGAGCCGATCACGCTCGCGCTGACGCTGTGCGGCCTCTACGGCATCTCGGGCGGCAGCGTGCCGGGCAACGCCTACAACCCGCCCGGCCTCTACGCCTTCGTGGGCCTGATCTTCCTGAGCGTCTTCGCCCGCCTGGCCGCCGCGCCGACGCCTGGCCACCTGGCGCTGGGCGTGGCGTCCCTGGGCTTCGCGGCCATCCTGTTCGGCTTCTGCCGGGTGCAGGCGCGCACGGTGATGGAAGGCTTCCGCATCCGCTTCGAGAACCTGGACCTGCTGGCCCAGCTCCAGGCGCGGACCGAGGAGTCCGACGCCGCCCGGCGCAAGGCCGAGCAGGCCAGCCTCGCCAAGTCGCAGTTCCTGGCGGCCGCCAGCCACGACCTGCGCCAGCCGCTCTACGCGCTCAGCCTGTTCTCCTCGTCGCTGGAGGGCCTGAGGCTCAGCCGCGAGGGCCGCGCCGTCGTGGGCCGCATCCAGGCCAACATCGACGCGCTGGAGGGCCTGTTCTCGGGCCTGCTGGACATCTCGCGGCTGGAGGCCGGGGTCATCACGCCCAGCCGCGAGCCGGTCTCGGTCGCCGCGCTGTTCGGACGGCTGGAGCCGGTGTTCCAGCCGATGGCGGCGGAGAAGGGCCTGGCGCTGAGCTTCGCGGCCGACGACCTGTGGGTCGACAGCGATCCCGTGCTGCTGGAACAGATCCTGGCCAACCTCGTGGGCAACGCGCTGCGCTACACCGCCGCGGGCGCCGTCGCCGTCTCGGCCACTGCGGACGTCGACGGGACGGTGCGGTTCGCGGTGGCCGACACCGGCATCGGCGTCGCGCCCGACGATCTCAGCCGGATCTTCGACGACTTCGTCCAGCTCGGGAATCCGGAGCGCGACCGCAAGAAGGGCATGGGCCTCGGCCTCACCATCTGCCGCCGCGCCTCGGCCCTGCTGGACACCGGGATCGAGGTGGCCTCCGAGCCGGGGCGCGGCTCGACCTTCGCCTTCGCCCAGCCCCAGGGGGCCGCGCCCGAGGCCGTGGCGACGGCGCCTGCGCCCGCCGGCGATCCGCTCGCCGGGCTCAGCCTGCTCTTCGTGGACGACGACGCCGACGTGCGCGAGGCCCTGGTCGGGCTGGTGCGGCAGTGGGGCGTCGAGGTCGACGTCGCCGCCGACGGCGCGGCGGCCCTGGCGCTCATCGCCACGGGCCGCCGCTACCGCGCCTTCCTCTGCGACTACCGGCTGACCGGCGCGCTGGACGGCCTGTCGCTGATCGCGGACGTGGCGCGGCGCCACCCCGAGCCGCCACCCGCCGCCTGGCTGGTGACCGGCGACCTCGATCCCGAACTCATGACCCGCGCCCAGGCCTCGGGCGTGGCCCTGCTGCACAAGCCGCTGAAGGCCGCCCAACTGCGCGCGCTGCTGTCGCACGCCGCCAGCCGGCGGTCGGGGAAGGCCGTGGCGCACGCGGGAAGCTGGACTTGAACCCGACGGCCATCGCAGGATCGCGGCCTCTCGCATCCCCGCGCCCGGAGGTCCGCCCATGGTCACCCTCACCCGCCCCGACGGGACCCGCCCCGAAGACCTGCACCTCTCGCGCCGCGGCCTGACTCTGGCGCTGACCGGCGGCTATGCCGTGGCGGCCTGGTCGGCCGAGGCCCAGCCGATCACGACCCCGCCCGACGGCCTGGTGCAGAGCGAGGTGATGCTGAAGGCGGCCGACCGCGAGATCCCCGGCTTCCTGGCGCGGCCGGCGAAGGGCGGCCGCTTCCCGGTGGTGATCCTGATCTCCGAGATATTCGGCCTGCACGAGTACATCCGCGACACCTGCCGCCGCCTCGCCAGGGAAGGCTACTGCGTGCTGGCGCCCGACTTCTTCGTCCGGGCCGGCGATCCCTCGAAGCTGACCGACTTCCAGGCGATCCTGAAGATCGTGGGCGAAGCCAGCGACAGGCAGGTGACCGGCGACATCCGGGCCGGCATCGCCTTCCTGAAGGCCCAGCCCTACGCCGACGTGACGCGCATGGCGATCACCGGCTTCTGCTGGGGCGGCAACATCGTCTGGGAGGCCAGCGAGCGCCTCGCCGACTTCAAGTGCGGCGTGGCCTGGTACGGCCGGCTCACCGGCGACCACACCGTGGGCGACGCCGAGGGCAAGCACGCCATCGACATGGCGGCCGACCTGCACAACCCCGTCCTCGGCCTCTACGCCGGGAAGGACAGCGGCATCCCGCTGGCCGACGTCGAGAAGATGAAGGCGGCGCTGAAGGCCGCCGGCAAGACCGGCAGCGACATCGTCGTCTACCCCGGCGTCCAGCACGGCTTCCACGCCGACTACCGGCCTTCCTACGACAGGGACGCCGCCACCGACGGCTGGTCCAGGATGCTGGCCTTCTTCAGGAAGAACGGGGTCTAGCGGCGCCTTAGAACGGCGGTTCCTCCGCCTTCGGCGGCGGGGGCGGCGCGGGTTGCGCGGCCTCCGCGGGGGGCGGGACGGGCGTGAGGACCGGGGCCGACTCCGGACCGGCGGGAGCGCCCTTCTCGGCCTCGGCCTTGGCGAGCGCGGCGGCCTCCGCCCTGGCCTTCTTCTCGGCGTCGAGGGCGGCCTGTTCCTCCGGCGTCAGCTCGTCGGGCGTCGCGGCGCCCTGGATGCGCTCGTCGATCAGCGGCTGGGCCTCCGTGGCCTGCAGCACCTCGGCGCTCTTGCCCGCCGGCCCGTCGCCGGGCAGCCGGCTGCGCGACGGCGCCGTGAACACCCCGAGCGCGAACGCGCCGAGGCACGCGGCGACGATGGCGGTGGCGACCACCTGCAGGACAGGACGCGGCATGGACCAGTTCATGGGGCCGAACCTAGTGCGGTCCACGGCCGCACGAAAGCCCGATCGCGGGGCGGAAAATCACGGTAAACGCCCGATTAACGGTCCCCGTCGCAGAAAGGGGGGATTCGTCTTGGAGCGTGGGGACGCATGGCGCGGGCGGCGCGGAAAACCGGGTGGGAGCTGGCGCTCCACATCGCGAAGCTCACCTGGAGCCATCCGGCGACGGCGCGCCTGCGCGGGGGCGTCGCCGCGGCCTTCGGGGTGGCGCTGGCCACCGCGTTCGCGACCTACAACGCCGCCGATCCCAGCCTGAACGCCGCCGGCGCGGCGGCGCCCACGAACGCGCTGGGCGGCGCCGGCGCGGTGCTGGCCGACATCGGCGTGCAGTCGCTGGGCGCCGGCGCGGGCCTGCTGGCGCTGCTGATCGTCACCGTGAGCCTCAACCGGGTCGTCGATCCCGAGCCCGACGCCTCGCGCGGCCGCCTCCGCCTGCGCGCGGTCGCCGGGACCGCCGGCGTGCTGCTGCTCGCGGGCGCGCTGGCCTGGGCGCCCACCCCGGCCGCCTGGCCGCTGGCCAAGGGCCTGGGCGGCTTCTGGGGCGACGCCCTGTTCGGCGGGTTCTCGGGCCTCGTCGCCTATGCCCGCATACCGCAGGCGGCGCTGGCCGCGGGGCTGGCGCTCACCCTGGCCGGCGCCGTGGCCTATGGCTACGCGTTGGGCCTCTCGCGCGTCGACCTGCGCGGCGCGGCCGCCTGGCTCAGCCACGCGCTCACCCCGAAGCCGAAGCTGAAGGCCGCCAGGCCTGAGCCTGCCGTCGCCGCCAAGGTCGCCCGCCGCAACCGTTCCGAGCCGGCTCCGGCCGTACCGGACGCCGCGGACGAGGCGCCCTTCGACGACGCGCCCGCCGTCGCCGCCGAGGGCCCCACGCCGACCGTGAAGGCGCCCAAGGCCGCGCCGAAGGAGAGCGCCCGCGAGATCAAGGAGGCGCAGAGCACCTTCGCCTTCGCCCAGGAGGGCGGCTTCAAGCTGCCCGAGCTGTCGATGCTGACCAAGGCGCCCCAGCGCGCCGCCCAGTACGACGAGGGCTCGCTGCGCCAGAACGCCCAACTGCTGGAGAACGTGCTGGCCGAATTCGGCGTCCGCGGCCAGGTGGACCAGATCCGCCCCGGCCCCGTCGTCACCCTCTACGAACTGGTCCCGGCCGCCGGCGTGAAGTCGGCCCGCGTCGTGGCGCTGGCCGACGACATCGCGCGCTCGATGAGCGTGGCGTCGGCGCGGGTCTCGGTGGTGCCGGGCCGCAACGCCATCGGCATCGAGCTGCCCAACCAGCGGCGCGAGACCGTCTACCTGCGCGAGATGCTGGGCTCGGGCGAATACGAGCGCGGCGGCCAGACCCTGCCCGTCGTCCTGGGCGAAACCATCGGCGGCGAGCCCTACATCGCCGACCTGGCCAAGATGCCCCACCTGCTGATCGCCGGCACCACCGGCTCGGGCAAGTCGGTGGGCGTCAACGCCATGATCCTGTCGATCCTCTACCGCCTGCCGCCCGAGCAGTGCCGGCTGATCATGATCGACCCGAAGATGCTGGAGCTTTCGGTCTACGACGGCATCCCGCACCTGCTGGCGCCCGTCGTCACCGACCCGAAGAAGGCCATCGTCGCGCTGAAGTGGACCGTGCGCGAGATGGAGGACCGCTATCGCCGCATGTCCAAGATCGGCGTGCGCAACGTGGCCTCCTACAACGAGCGCGCCCGCGAGGCGCTGGCCAAGGGCGAACACTTCGAGCGGACGGTGCAGACCGGCTTCGACGAGGCCGGCCGCGCCACCTACGAGAGCGAGAAGATCCGGCCCGAGCCGATGCCCTACCTCGTCGTCATCATCGACGAGGTGGCCGACCTGATGATGGTGGCCGGCAAGGACATCGAAGGCGCCGTCCAGCGCCTCGCCCAGATGGCGCGGGCCGCCGGCATCCACCTGATCATGGCCACCCAGCGCCCGTCGGTGGACGTGATCACCGGCACCATCAAGGCCAACTTCCCGACCCGGATCAGCTTCCAGGTGACCAGCAAGATCGACAGCCGCACGATCCTGGGCGAGCAGGGCGCCGAGCAGCTCCTGGGCCAGGGCGACATGCTCTACATGGCCGGCGGCGGCCGCATCACCCGCCTGCACGGCCCGTTCGTCTCGGACGGCGAGGTCGAGGCGGTGGCCAGGTTCCTGCGCGACCAGGGCCAGCCGGCCTACCTCGAGGAGGTCACCGCCGGCGGCGACGAGGACGACGGCGGCGACGAGGGCGGCTTCGGCGGCGGCGACGGGGACGGCAACGACCTCTACGACCGCGCGGTCGCCGTGGTCACCCGCGACGGCAAGGCCTCGACCAGCTACATCCAGCGCCGCCTGCAGATCGGCTACAACCGCGCCGCCTCGCTGATGGAGCGCATGGAGCAGGAAGGCGTCGTCGGCCCCGCCAACCACGCCGGCAAGCGCGAGATCCTGGTCTCGGCGGCGCCCTGACGCCCCGGAAAACGAACGTCATCCCCGGGGACGTTCGCTGTTTGGAGGGAAGACTATCCCTTCGACCGCCGCCCGCCCGGCTTGTGGCCGCTGGTCATCGGGTCGGGGCGCTTCGGCAGACTGCGGGTCTTGTCGGCGCCGACATACCGCTCCTGGCTGGAGCCCAGGCCCATCTTGCCCGGCTCCTGCTCGCGCAGGCCGGATCGGCCCGAGCGGATGCGGGCGATGGCGTCGCGGAGCAGGGCGGCGGTTTCGAAATCGCCCGCTTCGGCGGCGTCGCGCATCCGGCGTTCAAGGTCGTCGATCATCGCCATGCCGCGAGCCTATCCGATTGCCAGCTTCGGCGCGCGGGTCTCAATGGCGCGATGCGCTTCCTGCTCCCGCTGTTCGCCGCCCTCGCCTGCGCCGCACCGGCCATCGCCGCGACGTCCTGCCGCCTGCCGCCCGGCCTGAAGCCGGCGCCGGTGGAGGCTGTCGATCCGGGCGACGTTGTGAGCGGGGTCGCCACGGCCTACTATCTGCTGGCCATCTCCTGGACGCCGGACTGGCGGCGGATCAACGGCCGGACCGGATCCACGACGCCGGCGCTGGACCCCGAGGGCCGGCCGCAGGGCTTCGCGCTGCACGGCCTCTGGCCGAACGGCAAGGCCCCGCCCTATCCGCGCTACTGCCGGCCCGTCGGCCCGATCGACCCCGCCACGGTGCGGGCCATGTACTGCCGCACGCCGTCGGCCGCGCTCATGCAGCACGAGTGGCAGGCGCACGGCGCATGCGGCTGGACCGATCCGCAGGCCTATTTCCGCGACGCCGCGCGCCTCTACGATCGCGTGATCCTCCCGCGGATCGAGGACGTCCCCCGCCTCACCGCCGGGAGCCTGCGAAAGGCGTTCGTCGCGAAGAACCGCGGGTTGCCGCCCGGGGCGATCTTCGTGGCCCTCGACCGGGAAGGACGGCTGACCGAAGTGCGCCTCTGCTACGACCTGAAATATAGGCCCGCCGCCTGCCCCGGGGGCGTGGGTGCGGCCGACGCTCGCCCCGTCCGCCTCACGCCCAGCCGTTCCGGCCGCTTCTAGGAACGGGCGGCGAAGCCTGGGCGTTGCCCTTCGCCCTGCCCGCGCCCTATTGCGGCCCAGGCGGCGTGCGACACGGCCACTCATGGAGCAGAGCATGACCTTCACCCGACGGAGCCTGGCGCTGGCGCTGGCCGCCACGTCCTTCGCCGGCGGCGCCACGGCGCAGACCGCCCTTTCGGCGGCCGACCAGGCGCTGGTGGACCGCGCGATCGCCTACCTGGAGGGCCTGAACGAGGCCAGGGGCCGCTTCATCCAGACCGACGCCCGCGGACGCGCCACCACCGGCCAGCTCTTCATGAAGCGGCCGGGCAAGGCGCGCTTCGCCTACGATGCGCCTTCGGGCCTGCTGGTCGTCTCGGACGGCGGCGTGGTCAGCGTGCAGGACAAGCGCCTGAAGACCTTCGACGCCTATCCGCTGGGCGCGACGCCGCTGTCGCTGTTCCTGGCCAAGAGCATCCGCCTCGACAAGGGCGTGCGGGTGACCCGCGTCCAGCGCCTGCAGAACGGCTTCTCGGTCACCGCGCGCGACGGGAAGAAGGAGACGGCGGGCGAGATCACCCTGTCGTTCACGGACGCGCCGCTGGCCTTGGCCGGCTGGACGGTGACGGACGCGCAGGGCCGCCCCACCCGGGTGCAGCTCCAGGGGCTCGAACGCGCCTCGGGCCTCGACAAGTCATTGTTCGTGCTGAAGGATCCGCGGCCCAAGAACCCTGGGCGGGGCAAGGTCTGATATCGCGAAACTGTTGCGATAGTGACACATGCAAGCTCTGCCGTTAAAGGCCTTTGACTTTTTGTTCGAGTGTGATGATATTATCACTACGTCGTCGGCGCGCCGGTCGTGTCGACGAAGTCCGTGCCGGAACCTATCCCCTCCCGGCGGCGGCATGAGAGACGACTTACACGGCCCGGGCGCAAGCCCGGGCCTTTCTTTCTCAGGTTGTCCGGATTTCCTGTGGAGCGCCTGTGGGCCGCCTCACACCGTGCGCGCATCGCGTCCGCGCCCCGCTATAGGTCCCGAATGCGTCTGCGAATCTGCACCTGGAACGTCAACTCCGTCCGCCTGCGCCACGAGCACGCCGCCCGCTTCATGAAGGAGCAGGCGCCGGACGTCCTGTGCCTGCAGGAGATCAAGTGCCGCGAGGGTGAGTTCCCGGTCGACGCCTTCAGGGAGATGGGCCTCCCGCACCTGAAGATCGCGGGCCAGAAGGGCTGGCACGGCGTGGCGATCGCCTCGGCCCTGCCGCTGGAGGACTGCGCGCCGCTGGACGCCTGCCGCGAGGGCCACGCCCGCTGCGTCGGCGCGAAGGTGGCCGGCGTCGAGATCCACAACTTCTACATCCCCGCCGGCGGCGACATCCCCGACCGCGCCCTGAACCCGAAGTTCGACCACAAGCTGAACTTCTACGAGACCCTGACCGCCGAGCTCGGCAAGCGCGATCCGAAGGCGCCGTTGGCCATCGTCGGCGACCTGAACGTGGCGCCGGGCGAGTTCGACGTCTGGAACCACAGGTACATGTCGAAGATCGTCAGCCACACGCCGATCGAGATCGAGGCGTTCCGGGCGATGGAAGCCTCGCTGGGCCTGATCGACCTGACCCGCAGCATGCGGCCCGAGCCCGAGAAGCTGGCCTCGTGGTGGAGTTACCGCGCCAAGGACTTCCGGATGTCCAACCGCGGCCTGCGCCTCGACCACATCCTCGTCAGCCCCGGCCTGAAGGACGCCGCCTGGCGCCTCGGCGCGCCGGCCAGCCGCATCCACGACGACGTCCGCGGCTGGGAACGCCCCAGCGACCATGCGCCGGTGAGCGCAGACCTGGTGCTGTGATCCGCCACGCCTGACCGGTTCCGGCCGGCGGGCTTCAGCAGGCGATGGCCTGCGCGTGGCCTTCGGCGGCGAAGCCGAGGATCAGCCGGTCGCGGGTCATGATCCGGTAGCCGAATGTCCGGGCCGTCGCCACGACGATGCGATCGGCCGGATCGCGGAGCCTCGAATCGGGCAGGAAGGAACTCGCGACGAAGATCCGCGGCGTCAGGTCCGCCAGGGCGAATCCGCGGTCGACCAGCCCGTGGAACCAGTCGGCGGGGTCCTGTCCGGCGCGGAACCGCCCGCGCGCCGCCAGAAGACCGACCTCCCACGCCGAAATCGGCGAGACCAGCACGCCTCTCGGATGGCCGGCCATCTCCCCCAGGGCGCGCTCGGCCTCCGGACTGATCGGGTCGCCGTTGGTGATCCAGATCATCGCACAGGTATCGAGCAGGATCGGCCATCTCATTCGTGTTCGGCGTTCCAGACCTCGCCCGCAGGCTGCGTCAGGTCATAGCCGGGTTCGATCCACACCGTCCCGCGCATCTCCTCGCGCAGCTTTTCCAGCCAGCCCGCCGGCGGCGCGGCGGACGCGGCGGCGCGGAAGTCCGCGCCCTGCTCCTCCACGCCAAAGCGCTGTGGCTTGGCCCGGCGGAAGACCAGCCGTTCCCCCGCGATATCCACCTGCTCCGTCGTGAAGCCCGCCGCCAGCCATGCCTTGGTCATGGGGTTGTTCGAGGGGTTGTTGCTCCACCATGCGGGATAGCGTTTCGAGGCCGGCAGGGGCGCGCCGAGCACATCCTCGATCTCGCGGAACGTGAGAGGGATCAGATCGCCGACTTGCGCCGCCAGAAAGGCGCCGAGGGGTTCATAGCGACCCATGGCGTGCTCCTACAATCTGCAATTCATGTATTGCAGCTTTATAAAGCTTTCAAGGCGCCAGCTTGTAGCCGCCCTGCTCGGTGAGGAGGAGGCGGGCGTTGGCGGGGTCGGGCTCGATCTTCTGGCGCAGGCGGTAGACGTGCGTCTCGAGCGTGTGGGTGGTGACGCCGGCGTTGTAGCCCCAGACCTCGGCCAGAAGCTCCTCGCGCGACACGGCCTTCTCGCCGGCGCGGTAGAGGTACTTCAGGATGTTGGTCTCCTTCTCGGTCAGCCGGACCTTCTTGCCCTTCTGGTCGACGAGGACCTTGGCGGCTGGGCGGAACTCGTAGTCGCCCAGCCGGAAGACCGCGCCCTCCGAGTGCTCGTAGTCGCGCAGCAGCACCCGGATGCGGGCCAGCAGCACGGCGAACCGGTAGGGCTTGGTGACGTAGTCGTTGGCGCCCGAGTCCAGGCCGCGGATCGTGTCGTCGTCAGTGTCGGCCGCCGTCAGCATGATCACCGGCGTCTGCACCCCGTCCTCACGCATGCGCTTGCAGGCCTCGCGGCCGTCCATGTCGGGCAGATCGACGTCGAGCAGGATCAGGTCCGGCTTCTCCTCGCGGGCCATCCGGATTCCGTCGCCGGCCGTCGCGGCCTCCACGGTCTGGAAGTTCTCGGCCTCGAGCTGTTCGGCGATCGCCCCGCGAAGGTCCTGGTCGTCGTCGACGATGAGGAGGGTCTTGCGTTGAGCCATGGCGGCAGCAAACACCATCTGGCAGGTTCGCGGCAAAGGGTTTCGAGGTTCCAGTGATCTTCCTGGCGACGTCTGACGGCTGGCTGGACATCGGCGACCGGCGCGTGCGCGCGGCGCTGGGCCCGGCCGGCGTGATCTCCGCGGGGGCCAAGCGCGAGGGCGACCTGGCCTCACCGGCTGGCGTCTGGCCGATCCGCGAGGTGATCTACCGCCCCGACCGCGGCCCGCCGCCGGCCACCGAGATCCGCGTGCGCGCCATGGCCGAGGACGACGGCTGGTGCGACGACCCGTCCGATCCTGCGTACAACCGCCCCGTCAAGCTGCCCTATCGCGCCAGCGCCGAGCGGATGTGGCGCGACGACCACCTCTACGACCTCGTGGTCGTGCTGGGGCACAACGACGATCCGGTCGTCCCGGGCCTGGGCTCGGCGACCTTCCTGCACCTGGCCAAGCCGGACTACGCCCCCACGCACGGTTGCGTCGCCGTCGCGCGCGACGACCTGGAGGAACTGCTCGACAAGGCGCGGCCGGGCGACGCGGTCGGGATCCGCCCGTGACCCAGCCGCTGTCCGCCAGAGCCTGGAGCACACGGGCCTGACCGGAGTTAGGGCTGGATATTCTAGCGGCTCCGCGCGCCGAAGACCGCGGAGCCGACGCGCACGCTGGTGGCGCCGAAGCGGACGGCGGTCTCGAAGTCGCCGCTCATGCCCATGGAGAGCTTCGCCACGCCGTTGCGCGCGGCGATCCTGGCCAGCAGGGCGAAGTGCGGCCCCGGCGGCTCGGCCTCGGGCGGGATGCACATGAGGCCCTCGACGGTCAGGCCATAGGTGTCGCGGCAGGCGACGATGAAGGCGTCGGCCTCCGGCGGGATCACGCCGGCCTTCTGGTCCTCCTCGCCGGTGTTCACCTGGACGTAGAGGCGCGGACTGCGGCCCTGCTTCTGGATCTCGTCGGCCAGGACGCGGGCCAGTTTCTCGCGGTCGACGCTCTCGATGGCGTCGAAGAAGGCGACCGCCTCCCTGGCCTTGTTGGTCTGCAGGGGCCCGATCAGGCGCAGCTCCAGCCCCGCGCGACGCTCGGCCCAACGGCCCATCGCCTCCTGCACCCGGTTCTCGCCGAACACCCGCTGGCCGGCGTCCAGCACCGGCTGGATCGCCTCCCAGGGCTGTTGCTTGGAGACGGCGACCAGGGTCACGGCCGCCGGATCGCGGCCGGCGGCTTGCGCGGCGCGGGCGATCCGGGCCACGACATCGGCATAGGCAGCGGGAGCGACGGACATTTCCGAGTTCTGGACCCTGGAGCGGACGGCCCGGCTCTTACCGGCGCGACGCCGCCTGCGGAAGGCTCTGCCGCCGCTGCTGTGCTTCACCGACCCCGCGCGCACCCCCGATCCCGAGGCCGTCGCGGCCCGTCTGCCGCGTGGCGCGGCCATTGTCTACCGCCACTTCGGCGCGCCGGACGCCGAGGCGCGGGCGCGGCGGCTCGCGGCGATCACCCGGGCGCGGGGCCTGAAGCTGCTGATCGGCCAGGACGCAGGCCTGGCCCGCCGGATCGGCGCGGACGGCGTCCACCTCCCCGAGCGGCTCGCCCATCGCGCGGCGGGCCTGAAGCGCGCAAACCCCCGCTGGATCGTCACCAGCGCCGCCCATTCGCTCGCCGCCGCCCGGGCCAGCCGCGCCGACGCCGTGGTGCTTTCCGTCGCGTTCCCCTCGCGCAGCCCCTCCGCCGGGCCCGCGCTCGGCCCGATCCGGCTCGCCGCCCGCGTCCGCGCCGCCGGGCGGCCGGCCTACGCACTCGGGGGCGTGAATACGAAAAGGGCCCGCCGTCTCCTGGACGCGGGCCTCGTCGGACTGGCGGCGGTGGAGGCCCTTTAGAACTTCAGCGTCGATTCTAGCCGCAGCTTCGGCGCATCGGCCGGGCGGGCCTGGTTGGCGCGCGGGGTCAACTGCTGATCGCCCAGGGCCACCGAGCCGCCGACGCGGATCGACGGCGTGATCCGGAAGTAGGCTCCGGCCTGAACGTCGTTCGGCGTCGCCTCGCGATTGTCGGGCTGCTGCATGCGCAAGGTGAAGCCCAGGCGGCCCTTCGACGCGTCGTAGGTGTAGGAGCGGCCGCCGTTCGGAGCCGCCGTCGTGGGCTCGGACTGGACGGTGAAGTCGACGGGCTTGCCCTTGTCCGCCGCGTATGCCGCGCCGCCGACCGTGCTCATCAGCACGGCCGCAACGAGTGCAGCGCTCAGGCGGAGGGTCGTCATCGTCTGCTTATATAGCCCCAACGGTCACCAATGCGAGTGTGCCTAGCGCACAGCTTCGCGATTGCGGTCCGATTAAAGGCAGCGACGAATTCCGGTCAATGCGACTCAACCCGCGCGGGACACATCTGCGGCGATATCGCGGGCGTGTGTGGCCCGGCCGCCACGCGATTCCTGTTTGGCGACCTTCAACGCATTGTTATAGAGGCGTCCGGCGCGGGGCGGCGCCGTGGCGCGTATCTGCGTCGCGGAAAACTATTGGAGACGGATGGAATGCCGTTTGTGCGCGGTAACCGTATGCGTGGCCTGATGATGGTGGCCGCGGCGCTGGGCGTCGTGAGCCTGTCCGCGTGCGGCGGCATCCCCAACCCCCTGGGCGGCGGCAAGGGCGCCAAGACCCGCGTCGCCGGCGACAACGCCGCGGCGATCGGCGTCAACGGCTATCTGTGGCGCGCGACGCTGGACACGCTGTCGTTCATGCCGCTGCAGTCGGCGGACCCGTACGGCGGCGTCATCGTCACCGACTGGTACACCAACCCGGAAAAGCCGGACGAGCGCTTCAAATGCACCGTCTACATCCTGGACTCGCGCCTGCGCGCCGACGGCCTGAACGTGGCCGTCTTCAAGCAGACGCGCAGCGCAGGCGGCGACTGGGTGGACGCTCCGAGCGCCGGCCAGACCGAGACCGACATCGAGAACTCGATCCTGACCCGCGCGCGCCAGCTTCGACTTTCGAACATCCGGGGCTGATCCCAGCTCCGGACGTCGAAACGTCGACGCGCCTGATCTATCCCAAGGCCGTTGACCGGAAGTCCAACCCCCGTCAAAGGCCCCGATCATGGCCCGCTACAATCCGAAAGAGACCGAACCCAGGTGGCGCAAGGCCTGGGCCGACGCCGAGGCCTTCAAGGCCGTGCGCGACCCGGGCAGGCCGAAGTACTACGTGCTGGAGATGTTCCCGTACCCGTCGGGACGCCTGCACATGGGCCATGTACGCAACTATTCGATGGGCGATGTCATCGCCCGCTTCAAGCGCGCCCGCGGCTTCTCGGTGCTGCACCCCATGGGCTGGGACGCCTTCGGCCTGCCCGCCGAGAACGCCGCCATCGAGCGCGGCGTCGATCCGAAGGCCTGGACCTACGACAACATCGACCGGATGCGCGCCGAGCTGAAGGAGCTGGGCCTGTCGATCGACTGGTCGCGCGAGTTCGCGACCTGTGACGTGGCCTACTACGGCAAGCAGCAGGCGTGGTTCCTGGACCTGCTGGAGCGCGGCCTGGTCTATCGCAAGGAGAGCGTCGTCAACTGGGACCCGGTCGACCAGACGGTGCTGGCCAACGAGCAGGTGGTCGACGGCCGCGGCTGGCGCTCGGGCGCCGTGGTCGAGAAGCGCAAGCTGAACCAGTGGGCGATGCGCATCACCGGCTACGCCGACCAGTTGACCGACGACCTGGCGACCCTGGACCGCTGGCCCGACAAGGTCCGCGTGATGCAGGAGAACTGGATCGGCCGCTCCAAGGGCCTGCGGTTCAGGTTCCATTTCGCGGGCGAAGGCCCGGCCGAGGGCCTGGAGGTCTACACCACCCGGCCCGACACCCTGTTCGGCGCCAGCTTCGTCGGCATCGCGGCCGACCACCCGCTGGCCGAGGCCGTGGCCGCGCGCGACCCCAGGGCCGCGGCCTTCATCGAAGCCTGCCGCAAGGGCGCGGCCACCGAGGCCGAGATCGAGACCGCCGAGAAGCAGGGCTATGACACCGGCCTGAAGGTGAAGCACCCGTTCGATCCGTCGTGGGATCTGCCCGTCTGGATCGCGAACTTCATCCTGATGGACTACGGCACGGGCGCGATCTTCGCCTGCCCGGCGCACGACCAGCGCGACTTGGACTTCGTCCACAAGTACGGCCTGCCCGTGAGGCCGGTGGTGCTGCCGCCCGGCGAGGACCCTGCGACGTTCGCGGTGGGCGACGAGGCCTGGACAGGCCCCGGCGTGATCTACAATTCGCGGTTCCTGGACGGCCTGGACATCGAGGCGGCCAAGGCCGAGGCCATCCGCCGGATCGAGGCCCAGGGCGACGGCGAGGGCGCGACCGTGTTCCGCCTGCGCGACTGGGGCGTCTCGCGCCAGCGCGCCTGGGGGTGCCCGATCCCGGTGGTCCACTGCGGGAAGGACGGCGTCGTTCCGCTGCCGAAATCGGCGCTGCCGGTCGCGCACCCGGCGGACATCGAGTTCGGCAAGTCGGGCAACGCCCTGGAGCGCCACCCGACCTGGAAGCACACCACCTGCCCCGTCTGCGGCGGGCCGGCGACGCGCGAGACCGACACGCTGGACACCTTCGTGGACAGCTCCTGGTACTTCGCCCGCTTCGCCAACCCGTGGGCGGACGAGCCGATCGGCAAGGAAGACGCCGACTACTGGCTGCCCGTCGACCAGTACATCGGCGGCATCGAGCACGCGGTGCTGCACCTGCTGTACGCCCGCTTCGTCACCAAGGCCCTGGCCGACGACGGCCAGCTCTCCGTACGCGAGCCGTTCGCGGGCCTGTTCACCCAAGGGATGGTCACCCACGAGACCTATCGCCGGCAGAACGGCGAATGGGTCGAGCCCAAGGACGTCGAACTCGAGGTCGAAGGAAAGACCCGCCGCGCCCGGCTGGAAGGCACGGGTGAGCCCCTGATCATCGGCGACGTCGAGAAGATGTCGAAGTCCAGGCGCAACACGGTGGCGCCCGAGGAGATCTTCGACGTCTACGGCGTGGACGCCGCGCGCCTGTTCGTCCTGTCGGACAGCCCGGCCGAGCGCGACGTGCAGTGGACCACCGGCGGCGTGCAGGGCGCCTGGCGGTTCGTGAACCGCGTCTGGGACGAGTTCGAGACCTCTCAACCCCCGATTCCGGGGACAGAGAAGACGGTGACTGGCGACCTGGCCGGAAACCTCAGGCGTCAGCACCACAAGCTGGTGAAGGCGGTGACGGAAGCTATCGAAGGCTTCCGGTTCAATTCCGCTATCGCGTACCTGTACAGCTTCCTGACCGTCTTGAAGACCCACCGGCCTGAAGGCCGCGTCGGCGAGCTGGCCTTTGCCTATCAGGATGCGCTGCGCGACTTCGCCCGCCTGATCGCGCCCTTCACGCCGCACCTGGCCGAGGAGTGCTGGGCCCGGATCGGCGGCGAGGGCATGGTGGTGGCCGCGCCCTGGCCCGTCTTCGATCCGGCGCTGACCGAGGACGCGGTGAAGGTCCTGCCCGTGCAGGTGAACGGCAAGCGCCGCGGCGAGATCACCGCGCCCGCGGGGGCCGAGCAGGCCGCCGTGGAGGCGATCCTGCGCGCCGATCCCGAGATCGGCGCCAAGCTGGAAGGCCTGACCATCCGCAAGATCATTGTGGTCAAGGACCGGATCGTGAATATCGTGGCCGCATGAGCCGGAGCCTCGCCAGACCCCTTGCCTCCCCCGCGCTTGCGATGGCGGCTGCGCTCGCGCTCTGCGGCTGCGCGGGCTTCGAGCCGCTCTACGCCCAGTCGGGGGTCGTGCGGAACCTGGCCGCCATCCAGGTGAACGCGCCCAGCGGGCGGACCGGCTACCTGATCCGCCAGCAACTGGACGACGCCTTCGCCAAGGATCACGCCGCGGCGCCGGTCTATTCGATGAACCTGTCGCTGAGCGAGGCGCGCTATCCACGCGGCGTGCGGATCGACAACGTCGCCACGCGCTACGAATACGTGCTGACCGCCAGCTATGCGCTGACCACGATCGCCTCGGGCGCCGTGGCGAAGAAGGGCTCGGTGCGCGTCGAGCTCACCTACGACTCCGCCGACCAGCCCTACGCCTCGATCAGCGCCCAGCAGGACGCGCAGGACCGCGCCGCGGCCGAGGCCGCGCGGCGTATCCAGCTCGAACTGGCGACCTGGCTCGCAACCGGCGCGAAGGTGGCCGCCCGTTGATCCTGAGCAGGCGCCCCGACATCGAGCGCTTCCTCTCCCGCCCCGACCCCCAGATCCGAGCGGCCCTGATCTACGGCCGCGACATCGGCGTGGTGCGCGACCGCGGCCACGCGCTGGCGGCGAAGATCGTGCCGAACCCGGACGACCCGTTCGACGTCGCCGTCCTCACCGAGACGGATGTCGCCGACGACGGCGGGCGGCTGGAGGGCGAGCTCGCGGCCCAGTCGCTGATGGGCGGCCGCCGCCTCGTGCGCCTGCGCTTCAACGACGGCAAGGCGAGCGCCGACAAGACGGCCGCCGAGGCGCTGGAGCGGCATGCCGCCGGCGAGCTGAACCCCGACGCCTTCTTCCTGATCGAAGCCGGCAATCTCGACCGCAACTCGCCACTGCGGAAGGCGGCCGAGAAGGCGGGCGGCGCGGCGGCCATCCCCTGCTACGAGGACGAGCCCGGCGACGTGGCGCGGCTGGTCCGCGAGACCCTGGCCAGGGACAACGTCTCGCTGAACACCGACGCCCTGAACCTCTTCGTCAATCGCCTGCCGAAGGAGCGCGGCGTCGCGCGGCAGGAGATCGAGCGGCTCGCGCTCTACCTCGGCCCGGGCAGCAACACGGTGGCGACCCCGGCCGACCTGGAGCCGTTCCTGGGCGTCGAGCCGGAGGCGTCGCTGTCCGACGCCGCGGCCGATGCGTTCGGCGGCCGGCTGGGCGAGGCGCAGGCGGGTCTCCGTCGCGCGGCGCAGGAGGGCGAGAGCGGTCCGGCCGCGGTGCGCGCCATCGGCATCCACCTGGGGCGCCTGCGCCGCACGCTGACGCTGATCAAGGCCGGCGCGGGGCCGCAGGAAGCCGCCAAGGCCAGCGGGGTCTTCTGGAAGCAGGAGCGCGAATTCCTGCGCCAGGTCCGCGCCTGGACCCTCGACGACCTCGACCGCGTCCAGCCCCAGGTGCTCGACGCCGACCGCGCCTGCAAGACCGCCGGCTCTCCCGACCGCCTCATCGCCGAGCGCCTGGCGCTGACGGTCGCCGGCCGGGCGCGGCGTCTAGGGCTTTAGCCTCCCCCCGCCTGTCATCCCGGTCTTCGCCGGAGGCGAAACCGGGATGACGGCTATGGGAATGCCGATCGGTCGCCGCCGCAGACCGGGCACTCGGGGTCCGCCGCCACCCGCACCGTCCGCGTCTCGCCGGCCAGCGCGTCGTAGAGCAGGAGGCGGCCCGCCAGCGGCTCGCCGGCGCCGGTGATCAGCTTCACGGCCTCCACGGCCATCATCGAGCCGATCACGCCCGCCAGGGCGCCCACCACGCCCACCGCCGTGCAGGTCTCCGCGTCCGGCGGGATCTCCGGCACCAGGCAGCGGTAGCAGGGCCTGGCGCCGAACACGCCCACCTGCCCCGTCCAGCGCCCGATGGCGCCCGAGACCAGCGGCTTGCCGTGCCTCACGCAGGCCGCGTTCACGCAGAAGCGCACCCCGAAGTCGTCCGTGCCGTCCAGCACCATGTCGACGCCCTCGACGAGCTCGTCCGCGGTCGCCTCGTCGAACGCGCCGTTGAAGCCGGCGACGAAGATGTGCGGGTTCAGGCCGTGCAGGCGGTCGGCCGCGGCGTCCACCTTGGGGCGGCCCAGGTCGTCGTCGGCATAGAGCACCTGCCGCTGCAGGTTGGAGCGCTCCACCTCGTCGGGGTCGGCCAGGATGATCGTCCCCACGCCGGCCGCGGCCAGGTAGAGCGCCGCGGGCGATCCCAGCCCCCCCGCGCCCACGATCAGCACGCTGGCGGCCTTCAGCTTCTGCTGCCCCGGCCCGCCCACCTCGCGCAGCACCAGATGGCGGGCGTAGCGCTCGATCTCCTCGTCGGTGAAGCTCATGGGTCGGTGAAGCTCATCGGGTGGCCTTGACCTCTCGGCGCCTGCTGCTCACATCGCGCCGATGTCGAACGATTTTCCGGACTGGCACGGCACCACCATCCTCGCGGTGCGCAAGGGCGGCAAGACCGTGGTCGCCGGCGACGGACAGGTCAGCATGGGCCAGACCGTCGTCAAGGGCACGGCGAAGAAGGTGCGCACCCTGGCCGGCGGCCGGGTGATCGCGGGCTTCGCCGGCTCCACCGCCGACGCCTTCACCCTGATCGAGCGGCTCGAGGCCAAGCTCGAGCAGTACCCCGAGCAGTTGGCCCGCGCCTGCGTCGACCTCGCCAAGGACTGGCGCACCGACCGCTACCTGCGCCGCCTGGAGGCGATGCTGATCGTCGCCGACAGGGACCAGATCCTCACCGTTACCGGCGCCGGCGACGTGCTGGAGCCCGAGCACGGGGTCGCCGCCATCGGCTCGGGCGGCAACTACGCGCTCGCCGCCGCCCGCGCCCTGGTCGACGCGGACGGCGTCGACGCCGAGGCCGTCGCCCGCAAGGCCATGGCCATCGCCGCCGAGATCTGCGTCTACACCAACGACTCCCTGACCTTGGAAACGCTGGGCTGAGGGGCGACACCCAGCCCTCCCCAACGCCCCCCACCGCCCCCACCGTTTGTCATCCCGGTTTTGGCGCAGCCAAAGACCGGGACCCAACCCGGTGCTCTGAGGTAGGGATTTGGCTCAGACCGCCCGGGCCAGCCCCCAACATCGACGCACCCGACGGTTGGGTCCCTGTCTTCGCGTGCCGCGAAACCGGGATGACAATCGTGGAGGAGGCGCTGCAATCGCAGGGCCGTTCGTCGCGGAGCCACCGCGTTTTGCCGCGAGCCGGCTAGGTTCGCGCATACCTTCACCCTAAGACGTCGACCCATGCGCAACGTTCTGCTCGCCACCCTCCTCCTCGCCGCGCCCGCCCTCGCCGCGCCCGTCGATCCGGCCCCGGTGGTGGCCGCCGAGCGGGCGTTCGCGGCCGACGGGCTGGAGCTCGGCGTGCAGGGCGCCTTCCTGAAGCACTCGGCGCCCGAGGGCATCGTCTTCCAGCCCGAGCCGGTGCTGGCCAAGGCGGTGTTCGGCGCGCCGCAGCCCAAGGGCCGGCCGCTGGTCTGGTGGCCGCTCTGGGCGGGCATCGCGCGGTCGGGCGACCTCGGCTTCACCACCGGCCCCTACACCTTCGACGGCAAGCCGCGGGCGTACTACTTCACCGTCTGGGCCAGGCAGCCGGACGGCCAGTGGCGCTGGCTCTACGACGGCGGCCCGCCCAGCGACATGACGAACGCCGCGCCCCAGGGCTCCGACGTCGCCTACGCCAGGCTCGCCGAACGCCGCGCCGGCTCGCCCGCCCGGGCCATGGCGGCGGTCGCCAGGGCCGAGATCGCCCTGCACGCCGCCGCCAAGTCCGACGTGAAGGCCGCCGTCCTGGCCGTGGTCGCCGACGACGGCCGCATCGTCGGCTCCAGGGCCGCGCCGCCCACGACCCGCGCCGAGATCGAGACCGAGCTCGGCACGCGCCCGGCCGCCATCGCCTACGCCCCGCTGGGCGGATCGGCCTCGAGCGCGGGCGACCTCGCCTGGACCTACGGCGCGGCGAGCTGGACGGCCGGGGACGGCTCGGCCCAGCGCGGCCACTACGTGCGCATCTGGCGCAACGACAAGGCGGGCTGGCGGCTCCTCTTCGACGAACTCCTGGCCGCGCCGCCGCTGAAAACGCCGCCCACGGCCCCGGAAAGCGCGGCGACGGCGTCGTCAGGCGGGAGCTGACCGCCTATCTAGGCGGCGATGACCGAATTTTCCCCCCGCGAAATCGTCTCCGAGCTCGACCGCTTCATCGTCGGCCAGAACGACGCCAAGAAGGCCGTCGCCGTGGCGCTGCGCAACCGCTGGCGCCGCCGCCGCGTGCCGGGCGACATGAAGGACGAGGTCACGCCCAAGAACATCCTGATGATCGGCCCCACCGGCGTCGGGAAGACCGAGATCGCGCGCCGCCTCGCCAAGCTGGCCCAGGCCCCGTTCCTGAAGGTCGAGGCCACCAAGTTCACCGAGGTCGGCTACGTCGGCCGCGACGTCGACCAGATCGTCCGCGACCTGGTGGAGAGCGCCATCGCCATGGTCCGCGAGAAGCGCCGCGCCGGCGTGCGCGCCCGCGCCGAGGCCGCCGCCGAGGAGAAGATCCTCGACGCCCTGACCGGCCCCGGCTCGACCGCCGCCCGCGAGAGCTTCCGCAGGAAGCTCCGGGCCGGCGAGCTCGACGACAAGGAGGTGGAGCTCCAGCTCGCCGACACGTCGAACCCCATGGGCATGATGGACATCCCCGGCCAGCCCGGCTCGCAGATGGGCATGCTCAACATCGGCGACATGCTGGGCAAGGCCTTCGGCGGCCGCACCAAGACCCACAAGACCACCGTGCAGGGCGCCTGGGCCCCGCTGATCGCCGAGGAGAGCGACAGGCTGGTCGACCAGGACGCGCTGACCGCCGAGGCCCTGGCGCTGGCCGAGAACGAGGGCATCGTCTTCCTGGACGAGATCGACAAGGTGGCGTCCCGCGCCGAGCGGCAGGGTGCCGACGTCTCCCGCGAGGGCGTGCAGCGCGACCTGCTGCCGCTGATCGAGGGCACGACCGTCTCCACCAGGCACGGCCCGGTGAAGACCGACCACATCCTGTTCATCGCGTCCGGCGCCTTCCACGTGGCCAAGCCCAGCGACCTGCTCCCCGAACTCCAGGGCCGCCTGCCGATCCGCGTGGAGCTGAAGGCCCTGACCCGCGAGGACATGCGCCGCATCCTGGTCGAGCCCGAGGCCAACCTCGTGCGCCAGCACCAGGCGCTGATGGCCACCGAGAACGTGACCCTGCAGTTCACCGAGGACGCCTACGACGCGCTCGCCGACTGCGCCGTCGAGGTGAACGGCGCGGTCGAGAACATCGGCGCCCGGCGGCTCCAGACCGTGCTGGAGCGCGTCATGGAGGAGATCAGCTTCTCCGCCGCCGACCGCGCCGGCGAGACCGTCGTCATCGACGCCGCCTACGTGAAGGCCCGCATCGGCGACCTCGCCAGGAACGCCGACCTCAGCAAGTTCATCCTCTGACCTTTCCTCCCTTGATGGGCAGGGCAATCGCATATGGATGCGGGTGGCCGAAAGGCCGTCAGTCAAACCGCAGAGATCGCGGAGATACGCAGAGGATTCCCGTGGATTCGCGAGCTTCTCTGCGCATCTCCGCGATCTCTGCGGTTCATGAATCGGGCGGACAAGCCGCCCACAAGCCATATGCGATAGCCCTGCCTTGATGGGGAGGGGATGATCAGCGTTTTGGCCGGTAGGCGACCAGGACGTTGCCGGCCGTCTGGCCGAACTGGACGTAGCCCGAGGGCACGAACAGCATCCCGTCGCCGGCGAACGGCCCGGCCGCGTCGATCGAGCCGCCCTTGCCCGCGAGCCTGTTGACCGTCTCGAACGACCCCGAGGTGTCGTGCGTGGCGAGCCGCTTGCCTGTCGCCGCGTCGAACACGTGGAGACGGCCGTCCAGGCTGCCCGCGATCACCGCCCCGTCCACCACCAGCGGCGGCGCGGAGACGCCGTAGCGGATGTCGCAGCCGGCCACGCGGGTCCGGCGCTCGCCCGTGCAGTCGGGCGTCGCCTTCCACGACCAGGCCACCTTGCCGCTGGCGATGTCGATCGCGTAGAGGCCCGCGGCGTTGTCGGCCGGCGGCACGCCGGGGTCGGAGATCGGCGCGAAGACGCGCACGCCGTCGGTGGCGATGCCCCAGTGGACGCCGCCCAGCGCCGTGCCCTTGCCGAACTGGTGATGCCAGACCTGCTTGCCGGTCTTCGCATCGACGGCCCAGACGTCGCCGGATTTCTGGCCGCCGAGGATCAGGCTCTTGCCTTTCCCCTTCCAGATCACCGGCCCGCCGCCGAAATCGTGGTCGCGCAGCACGCTGCCTTCCTCGGCGAAGAAGCAGTTGGGGCCGGGCTTGCGCTGGCCCGGACCCGAGGCCGAGCCGATCGGGCACGACATGTTCCAGACGTCGTTGGCCAGCGCCTGGAACGCCCATTTCTGCTTGCCGGTAGCCAGGTCGATGGCGACCAGGGCGTCGCTGGTGCCGGTGGCGGGCGGCGAGGTGTTCTCGCCGGTGGCCGTGTAGACGACGCCCGCCTTCAGGTCGACCGAGGGGCTGGACCAGATCGGCGCACCCGAGGGTCCGTACATCTCGACCCCTTGCGAGTTCTTGCGGCCGAGCGGCTGGGCCTCGGGCATCGTGTGCCAGGTCCAGAGCACCTTGCCGTCCTTCGCGTCCACGAGCGCGACGGCGCCGTGGGCCTTGCAGCATTCGAAGGTGGGCCGCATGGCGTTGCCGACGTCGATCGCCGAGATCGGGACGACGATCCTGTCGCCGGCGAAGACCGGGGAGCCCGAGAGCGGCACCGTCTTGTCGTGGCGCGGGTCGGCCTTCCAGGCCACCGCGCCCGTCCTGGCGTCGAACGCGACCAGTTCGCCGTCGCTGTCGCCGCCGACCACGGCCCAGGGGCCGTTCTTGCCCAGGCGGCCGTAGGCCAGGCTGGTGCGCAGGCCGTTGGCGGGCGTCGCCCACTTCACGCAGCCGGTCTTGGTGTCCAGCGCCAGCATGTAGCCGGCCTGGCCCGCGGGGAAGAACAGCGTCGAGCCCACCACCACGCCCTGGCCGCGCAGGCCCGAGGTGCGGGGCATGGCGAAGGTCCAGGCGACCTCGAGGTCCGCCGCCTGCTTGCCGGTGAAGCCGGCCTGGGCGGCGGTCATCCGGCGCGAATTGTCGGTGTCGACGCCGAAGCCCACCTGGGCCGGCGCGGCGGAGAGGTCGACCGTCGCCTTGTCCGCGGCGCAGCGGTTGTCGTCGATCCAGGCCGTGCCCGTGGCCCCCTCCGGCGCGGCGAGGTACTGCACCACGTCGCGGATCTGCCGGCGATCGAGGCCGTCGCCGATGGGCTTCATCACCCCGGTGGTGAGGGCGGCCATGATCGTCTGGGCGCTCATCTTGCGCAGCGACGCCACCGGCGGGGCGCGGTCGCCCGCGGGCGGGGCGTTGTGGCAGGCCGCGCAGAACTGGTCGTAGACCGGCTTGCCCGGATCGTCGGGCCCGCCGGTGGCCTGCGCCTCCGCCCGCCCCAGGCCGCCCAGGCCGAAGCCTGCGATCAGCAGTGCGCCGGAGACGGCGCCCGCGCCGAGAACTTGTTTCCAGAGGCGCATCCGCTTCCCCATGACCATACCGGCCTTTCGGCTCGTGACTTGGCGCGGAACCTAGCGCATCGCAGGCTGCGCGCGAATTGCCCCGCTGAAACCTGAAGGGTCGGGTTTGCGGCGGCGCGGCCTTTCGGCTAGAGACACGCCTCCGCTGAAGACGCACCCGTAGCTCAGCTGGATAGAGCGTTGCCCTCCGAAGGCTGAAGTCAAGTGATCAATTGAAGAAAAGGACCTCAAAAAACACAGAAGATACAGCGCGTTGCGAGCACCTCCATCGCCGCTTTAAACTCGCAAACTTTTCGCGTAAGCACCGCGTAAGCAACAGGCACCCATAGCTCAGCTGGATAGAGCGCTACCCTCCGAAGGTAGAGGCCTCAGGTTCGAATCCTGATGGGTGCGCCATTTCTTCCGATCACAGACACGGCGGCCAGCGGTGGCTAGATGCGGAGTTGGCTTAGTGTCCGTGGCGGATTTTTCTGGTCCGCCGCGCCTGGGAATGCCAAATTGTGGGACTTAGCTGCCCTCCTCGCAAACATGCAGAACCGGCAGCTTCCGCCGAAAGCGGTCGTAGCCGCATCGGCTAAAGCAGATAATATTAAGCGCGATCAACGATGGGGCAGATAAGGCTCACCGATGACGAAGGACATCGCCACCAGAAGCTCGAACTGGAAAAGGGCGGGTTTCTCGGGCCAGTCACCCGGCTTTACGCTTCGCGCCACCTCATAACCGGCCGGGTCAAGCCAAACGATCGCGTCGGCCTCTATCAGTGGCAATACGACCAATCGTTGCTGCCGATACGCCTCAGCGGGACGCACGCATTCCACTTCGATCGCTATCGTCGTGATCCCTAGACGCGCTACGCGCGCGGGCTTCCTTTCTTCTACCCATGCACGGATTGTTCTGGGATCGAGAAGTGCGTTGGCATCCTCGCCCGCCGGACGGCCTTCATAATAGGCTTTCGCATCGAGTTCTGCCTGCGACCGATCGACCGCATCTCCACGCGCAAGCAGGAAGGCCGCTACCGGGTCGAGGGTGCCCCAACTGATAAGCTCTTTCAGCCAAAAACCGATCCACGGCAGACCGCTCATCGGCCAGTCGGCTATTTCCAGCGCGCGAATGGGCTGTCCGTCATCGGTCGTATCCAGCAACAGGCCGATGACGCTACCGAGTCCCCAAGTCCCACGATAGATGAAGTTATTCGCTACAAAGGCATACCAGTTCGTAACCTCATTTGGGCGGGGCTGTCGCGCCAGCGTCGATTTGGCCAGCCACCAACGCAGCAGCATGGGCCAATCGTTGAAGTTCTTCTTTCGACCCAGTTTGGTCTCGATCGCAAAGACTGGAATTTCGGACAAAAATGCCAGCACATCGCGGATAAAAACGAATTGCTGCTCGACGGTCCAGCGAGCATAATCGGCGCCTAGCGCGAGCTTGGTGCGAATTTCCTCCGCGCGGTCCAGCAACAGCTTAGCAGATCGTGGCGTCAGGCTCGTCTTATATAGACGACGGCGCTCATCGGCGCCGGGATACTGGGCCTTGATTGCTCTGCCACGCGCCAGCCAGATCGTCGCCAGATGCGCCTCACCATGCGAAGCCGCATGGGCATAGGTGCGTCGCCAAATCTTGGCTAATTCTGCTTCAAGCTGGGCGTCGTCGAGTTCGACACCCTTGAGTTCCTCGACCTCCTGGATTGCCGCGATCAGAAATGCGTCCAGTGAATCGAGATAATCATGGCTGGTTGGCGGGTCTGCGGCCTGCTCAGTGACAGCCGTCTGCTCAAGCCAGGCGATGAATTCGGCCTCGGATCCTCCACCTACCACCGCTTTCCACGCACGTTCCAGTTCACGAAGCAGGTGGCCGAGCGGACTCGACGCCTGATCGTCCGGGATGAGATCACCCACCGCTGCGGTCGCGGCCTCCAACTGGGCGACCAGGCTCTCGTAGCCGTTCCATTGCCGATTATAGGTTGGCACAATCTGGCCGAACCGGTTCTCATAGGTGCGCTCGGGCAGGACAACGAGTGCGCTGCCTTCCGTTGCAACACCGGGCCGCCCCGCGCGGCCGATCAGATTGCTGAACTCCTGCAACGGCAGTTCGCCGTTACTTCTGAAGACGCTGGGGATCAGCAGATAATTCACCGGGATGTTGACCCCCTCTGACAGGGTCGATGTAGCGATGATCACTCGAACATAGCCACGATCAATAACGGACTTCAGTCGCCGGGCGAGGAGACCCGGCATCTTGCCGTGATGCACCACGATGCCGCGCGCCAGCAGCCGATACTCGACGGAATCCGCCGTAAAATAGTCGATGGCGGTCGCCAGGCATCGCGCCCAAATCTCGTTACCCTCCTCAATCGACCAATAATCGGGAAGTGCGATATCCTGCCACTTGTCCAAGAGATCGGCGCAGGTCGCGGCAAAGGTGTCGATATTCTGCGTTAGCGAAATCAAGACTGAAGGCGTTGAGCCATCCGGGCGTTTTGCCGCCAGGTTGAGCGCGGCCCACAGCGTCGGCGCGCGCATCCGAACTTCGGGACCGTCTTCTGCATCGATACCCCCCGGAACAGCGGGGAATGGATCGGGTACGAACGGTGAGTCGTCGCGCCGCTCGTCGTCAAACTTTAGCGAGTGCCCATCCATCAGACTGTAACGGATCGCGAACTGACCGGTTGGGCGCACTTCGAGACGCCCAAGCATTTGTCGTGTGCTGCGATAGGATGAACTTGTAGGGATCGCGTCAGGCGCATCGGAAACCCAACGGGCCAAGGCTGGCGCTGCTCGTGCCGCCACCGCAGACAGCGCGACAATGCGGAATTCATGATCTTCCCGTGCGCGCATCAGGCGCGTGCCGAGTTGTTCGAGCCGAAACGAGCGCGATGTTCCGTCCCCCAGTCCCGTCAGCCGGGCTTCGTCCTGCTCCACCATATGGGCTTCATCGATGATGACCGTGCGAACCCGGCTGAGGAACAGCACGCCCAGATAACGCAGGAGCGCATCAGCTTTCTCAAACGTGCAAATGACCACGGTCGGCTGATCGGTCTGAATCCAGGCATCGGTCGGCCCCCAATCGACGCCGCCATATAGGCCGGTCACGACAACGGGTTCTGCTGCGATCCCGCGAAGATCCTCGGCGAGACGGCCTTCCACCTCTGCCGCGAGCGCGCGGGACGGCACGAGGTAGAGCACGAGATTGCCGGCAGCACCTCCTGCCGGCGGATCGGCGAACAAACCCTGGACCGCCCCAAGGGTCGCAACCGTCGTTTTCCCTGAGCCGGTTGGCGTACACAGCACGAACGAGTTGTTGTCGCGCAGCTTCGCTATGCCGGCAGCCTGCGCCGGCCAGACGAGGGCTCGCTTGTTGGCAAACGCCGAACGCGCGAACTGCGTGAGAGCGTCGCCGGCCGGGCCACTCGACGTGAGGCGGAGCCCGTCGATCTGCGGCCAGAGACAGGTTTCGATAAAGCGCCGCGCACTGGCGGCCGTCAGCCGCGCCAGCAGGTACGAATAGGGATCTCGGCTATGCAGGAATCCCAGCGCGAGCGCTTCCAGTTTAACCACCGCGCGCTCGACGGGAGCATCGCCCCCCGTTCTCAGAAACGCGCAGATCGTCCCAACGCACATGACTATATGCTGGACGGACGCCATTTGGAGATCATCGGGATCGATGCGACCATCGCTCCGCAGTCCGCGATAATTGCTCCAGAACGTCTGCGCCGCCTGGAAAGCAGCCGGGAAGTCTGCCCGCACGAACTGGCGGAGAAGCTCCGACAGCGGCTCCCCCTCCGGCAGCCGCCGTAGATGTCCCAGCGCCATCGCCGGATAATCGGCCAACTGGTAGGCGGCGGCAGCCAGCAAATGCAGCGGCGCGCCCGGCGGCTTTAGCTGAGATTGCGAAAGCCATTCGATGATCTCTGCCGCGCGCTTGATCGCCGTGCGCCAAGGGGAGCTAATGTCCGCGCTTCGCTCCAGCCACCCGCTTTCCAAAAGCAACATCGCTTCGTCGAGATATCCAGCGACGTCTCCTGGCCCAAAACTCGCCAACCCATCACGGCCCATGTCGCGCCGCAACCGTTGGCTGTAGAGTTTTGCTTGGCGCGCGGTGAGGGCTTGGCCTGCCAGATTCTCCCGAATTTCGCGGGCGATAGCGATAGTCGCTGCGTTCGCCACCTCAAGCGCCCCGGTACAATATATCGACTACAGCATCTAGATTCTCGAACTGAAACTCCATCGCTTCGAGGTTGCGCTGTACCGTATAGGCGGGATGAGGCGCTTCGGTAGGGAGCCAAGCAATCCGGTCACCGGGTTGTTTGGGCGAATGACCGACAGCATAAGCGAGCCCATCGTGGCGAGCTGCTGTGCGGAAACCGTCCCTGTAGAACTGAAGCAGCGCCTGTTGCCATGCTTGAGCTTCGGGCGTGTCGTATTCCGTCAAGAGATTGATTAATTCGCGTACGCCGCTAGGCCGGTTTCCGCCGACCATAAGTTTCTCATGGGCATCTTTCATTATGCCGGTATTGCTGATCGCGAGGCATTTGGCTTCAAGCGTCAGAATATCAGTAATCACGCCATTGGCGTCTACGCGGAACGCCAGCCCGTCGTCGCCTGTCCGACCTGGTCTCTTCTCTTTTTCAGCATCGGGTTCGTGCACCTCACCCGCCAAGAGACGTTCGTTGATCAGGTCCAGATGCTGAAATTCTTGATCGTGAAAACGGAAAAGCAGCGCTGGAACCAACCAATCCGCATGGCCAATCGCTCCAAAATGCTCCACCGCGAGCACGCCTAGCGTTTCGCCGAGATATCCCTGAAGCGATATGCGATTGAGCATGGCAGGGTAATTTGCAGCAGGGTCGTGCGCCGGATCGTTAAAGGGCGACAGATCGTCTTGGAAGCCTGAACGTATCCGGCGCCGGGCATCGTCCAACGCTTCTTGGACATAGGCGATCAGTTCATCACGGAGCGGACCTATGGCGCCGTGAACTTCCCGCCAAACCCGTAACCGGTAGCGTTGATGCGTCTGGGGTATCCCTTGATCGACTAACCAGGAATTGAGAGGAACAGGCGCTAGGCGACGAAATCGAATCACGTTGTTTAGTCACCCCTCCGTTCCCCAAGTATGCCGTTAGCACCGAAAAGATCGGGATGCATTTACTGGTGTGCCTCCCCGGAGGCTCAGTTCACGGAGTTTGAAATAACCGGTTGCCGTCGCGCCGCGCTGCAGGGGCTCGGAGGAGACTCCGCAGCGCCCCCTTAGACTCGCCGGTCACGCTAAGACAGTGCACCTTCACAGCCACCCCGCGCACGTATTTCCTATATCGCGCACAATATTTCATTTTCATGCGCGATGCGCTAAAAAATGCTTCGACTCGAGCTTTGAAGGGGTTCAGGTGGCATTTCGCGCGGATGAAGCGGCCGAGGTCGGCTTGGAGCGAGTTAAACGGTATCTCATTCCGCGCAGCCTGACAGCAGACGAGCGTCAACAGGCAGAGCGCGCTTTAGGCGACATCGTCGCCACATGTGGGCCGGTCGTCGGAGGCTACCCAAGCTGGCATCCCCTCGTGGCGAAATCTCTGAAAGCGAGCGACCAAGTCACTATCCCGAGCGAACGCTGCGGATACCGCGGCCTCGATCACACAGTCTATTTCGCCCATGGGTTCGTCACCTGTCCATACGGCGATGGCGAAGAAGTGATGCGCTCAGCAAACGACATCGTCGGGCCCAAGGATATTTACGTAACGGCCGAAGCAATCGACGCACCGTTCTATTCGAGCGGGACGACGCCGATCCTCGTGAAGTGCGAGTGGATGGCAGACCTCGAGGAAGGCTTCACCATCCCAAAATCTCTCGCCGTCCCACTTATGCTCGAGAGGGAAGTGCCGGCTTGGCGGTGGTCTGAGGTTGGCGAAACATGGGAGAATATGCGCTCGTACCTCTTGGGTTCACCCCACGGCGCGCGATCGTCGCTGTTCGTCACCCAAGACACCGCGTTAGCCATGAAGAAGATCTACGAGGCGATGGTCAATTCGGGCATGTATGGGCCGATATATCGCTGATCTCCCCTGCTATTATTCATCTTCCACTTTAAAGGCCTGAGATGAGCGACAACCGCTCGATATACTCTGATTGAATTTGGAAGCCTGGAGTGCCCCACAATCTGCACATCGCGAAGGAGAGCCCCATCAGTTCCGTTCCAACCATGTCCGCCGCTCAGTTCGCGACCGCCTTCGCCCTAAGACCGAATCTGGTGGCATGGTTTCTCGGCGCCGGCGCGTCGGCGGCATCTGGCATCCCGACCGGCTATGCGATGATCCGCGACTTCAAGACCCAAATCTTCTGCCGCGAGACAAACCTTTCTAGGCGAGAAATCGATACCGCTGACCCCGTGTGGATCGATCGGATCGATGATTTCTTTCACCGAACGTCGTTGTTGCCGCCGAACGGAGATCCCACGGAATACGCCGCCGCCTTCGAGGCGGTTTATCCCCAGCCTCGCCACCGTCGACAATATATTGCAGATGCGGTCGCGAAGGGCACGCCATGCTTCGGGCACAAGGTGCTCGCAAGCCTGATGGCCGCGGGCAAGGCCGATTGCGTCTTCACGACGAATTTCGACTCGCTTGCAGAAGACGCCGCAGTTGCCGCCAACGCAATCCTGCCCACCGCCGACCAGAAACGGCCCACTGTGGCGGCGATCGATTCCGCGGATAGGGCCATGCGTTGCCTTGATGAATCCGACTGGCCGCTAATTGCGAAACTCCATGGCGATTATCAGTCGATCGCGATCAAGAATACCGGATCGGAGCTGGAGCAGCAGGACGCCCGCATGCGGCACGTGCTGGTTGAGGCCGGTAAGCGGTTCGGGATGCTGTTCATCGGTTACAGTGGGCGCGACACCTCGATTCTAGAGGCACTGAACGACATCCTGACTGCACCCTCTCCGTTCCCTAATGGGCTGTATTGGGTCGCCTCATCAGCGAGCCGCCTGCTCCCAGCCGTTACCGAATTCCTGGATCGCGCGCAGGCGTCCGGGGTTGACGCTTCAGTTGTCGAATGCACGACGTTCGACGAGCTAGTCGCCGAAATCATTAAGACAACCGATCTGCCGCAGGCGCTTTACGATCGCGTGATGGAAGGGCGATCTACGCCGCGCCTCGTACCCGTCCAAATTCCAAATGCTAAAGCCCGGGCATTCCCAGTGCTGCGCTATTCGGCAATTTTGCTCCAATCGATGCCGACCGCGGCCAGGCGCATCATGCTCAGTCAATCGACGACGTCGGCAGAGGTGCGCGAAATCTTCAAGGCGAAGGCATGTCGAGCGACGGCGGCCGCGTTGGGGCGGGAGCTTGCGGTATTTGGGCGGGACCAAGAGATCCTGGACGCCTTGGCTCCGCTTGGTCCATCGCTCGCTGGAACGATCGACCTCGATCCGGCCGCGGATAGCTGGGCTAGGGGTTTGCTCTACGACACGCTCGCGCGCGCTCTTGCCCGACGGCGCCCGCTCATCCCGCGCCTCCGGCGTTCAGGGCATTCGCTTGTTGTCGCCGCGCCGCGCCACGGAGACGACCCCGAGCGGGCACGGCGCCAGCAACAGGACCTGACGCGCCTTCGCGATGCCTATGGGTCAAATCTCTTCGGCACCGTGCCTAAGCTTGATTTCCCCTTTCAGGAGGGCGTCCACATCAAGCTCGAACAGGTCAACGGCAAGTGGTGGTGCGGCTTCGAGCCATATACGTTCGTCCAGCTACCTCGGCAGGACGGTTCGCAAGCCGATGGTGCGGAGGATGCGGCCCAAGAATCGCCCGCCGATATGGGCATGCAAGCCACGCGACGGGGTGATCCCGCCGGTGACTGGCGTCGCGAGCGCTGGGCACCACGTTATAACAAACATTGGGCCGGTATCATTAGTGCGTGGGCGCAATTGCTCACTGAAGCGGGAGGCACGACCCGAAGCGTCTTCGGGCTTGAGGAAGGCACGGGCATCGATGCCGTGTTCAAGGTGTCGCCAGTAACAGGATTCAGCCGCCCGTCGCACCACCATGCCTATTTTGATAGGAGCAAATGATGGCGAACCCGGCGCTCACCGAGCTTCCGCCGTTCACGCTTTTGGATGAGCCGGACCTGTCGTTTTCGCCATCGGACGCGACCCAAGTCGATGTCCATCCGCTTCGGGGGCTCGTGAACTATGGGCCCTACTCGAAGGGGTCTTTCAGCGGATATACTCCTCGTGTGCGCATAGCGACAGTCGGGCCGGCGGGCGCTTTTCATCGCCGCGGCGAACTCATGAAGCTGTTGCGCAACGTGCATCGGCCCTCCGATCGATCCGAATATGTGCCGGAATATCCTGGTTTCGAGCGCCTATTTCGAGTGGCGCTCGAGGCGGCCCCTGCAACTGCGCATATCAAATGGCCTGAACGGCTTGACCAACTGCCGGGCGACGGCGACGCGCATCATCGCCTCTATCTGGCCATGGATGCCGCCATTCGTCGGCTCGACGCCGTGCGCAACGAGTTCGACGTCGTGCTGGTCCACTTTCCCGACAACTGGGACACGGCGACACGTGGAAGATTCTTTGACGCGCACGACGTGCTGAAAGCTCTAGGCGCCAATTATAATATTCCGACCCAGGTCCTGAACGACCGCGTCTTCACATTCAGCTACAAGGCCTCGCTCGCGTGGCGTCTCTCGACCGCACTGTACGTGAAAGCTGCGGGCACGCCGTGGAAGCTGGCGCCGCTGAAAGGCGTGCCGACCGATACCGCCTACATAGGGTTGGCTTATGCCCTACGCGGCGATCAGCAAGACGCGCATTATGTAACGTGCTGCTCGCAGGTCTTTGACATGGACGGCGGCGGCATGCAGTTCGTTGCGTTCGAAGCGAGGGACCCAGTGGCCGACGTTGCCGAAGCCCGTAGGAACCCTTTTCTCAGCCGCGATGACATGCGCGCGGTCCTCGCCCGTAGCCTGGAACTCTATCAAGGGCGCAACGGCGGCAACCTGCCAAAGCGCATGGTCATTCACAAGACGACGGCCTTCAAGGATAGCGAAATCGAGGGCGCGTACGACGCTCTCGCCGGTGTTGCGGAAATAGAGTGCGTCGAGGTCAGCTCGGCATCGTGCTGGCGCGGCGTCTGGCTCATCAAGTCAGGGGTCGACAAACCCCCGTCCCGGCCGTCAGGCTTTCCCGTCCCACGCGGGACGATGGTAGTCCGGACAGGTAACTCTGCCCTAGTGTGGGTAGCAGGCAATGCACCCGAGGTATCGACCAAAGGCGACTACTATCAGGGCAAGAAGAGCATTCCCCGGCCGCTGCAGCTTATCCGTCATGCGGGCAGCGGGCCGCTTGAACTCATAGCACATGAGGCGCTGGCCCTCACGAAGATGGATTGGAATAACGACGCGCTCTACGATCCTGTGCCGGTCAGCATTCGCTATTCGCAGAAACTGGCCCGCACGATAGCGAACGTCCCGGACCTGCCGCGAAATGTCTATCCCTATCGGCTGTTCATGTGACCGCACCACGATATGCGCTCTGCAGGGCACGGCTCGGCCGGGCTAGGACGAAAACTGAATACGACCAGCTTATCGTAGCGCTACAGCGCAGGTGTAGTGCACGTCTTCATCGAGCGTGGTCGCCATATCAGATGGGTCACAAGCCGCTAGGTTTCAGCTCGCTCGATCGAACCGCCGAATGAAGGCTATGTCGGCGAATTCTGCCGAGGCGATCAATGCAGCACTACGATCACGGCGTTTCCACTGCGTAATGATCGGGGCAGGATTGCGCGAGCCGACAGATATGCTCCTTCACTTCGAGAAGGTGCTGAATGCGGTTCACCGGTTAGCCCTGCAAGCTCCCTTCTGCTTTAACAGCTCTCCGGCCGACTCCGCCGAGGCCGTCCTTCGATGGATCGATCCGTAAGGTTATCGAGCGGCGGATTGCCCCATCGGCTTCAAGTAACGCGAAGCGTAACGAACTGAACGCAGGCGGAGGGGGAGGAAATCTTTGGCGCTAGAACCATGCTCTTACGCCAAGGACAAAGCTGGTGCCGGTCGGATTTTCACCCCGCGCTCGCGCGAAATCCGCGGTTCGCCCGGTCTTCGCTTCGTAGGAGACGCCGACATAGGGGGCGAACTGGCGGGTAATCTCATAACGGAGCCGCAGGCCCAGCTCGGCGTCGGTGAGCCCGGCGCCGAGACGGTTTTCGGGCACCTCCTGCGCCGCCAGATTGAGCTCGACGCGGGGCTGAAGGACGAGGCGCTGGGTGATACGCTGGTCGTAATAGCCCTCAAGCCGCCCCAACAGGTCGCCCTTGCTGCTCAGGAACAGTGCACCCTCGACCTCGAACATGTAGGGTGCCAGCCCCTCGAACCCGACCGTCGCATAAGTGCGGTCCGGTCCTTGCCCGAAATCCTGGCGCACGCCGGCCTGCAGGTTGAAATAGGGGCCGACCGCGCGGCTGTAGAGCGCCTGGACCTCGCCGCTTTCGAGGCGGTCGCCGAGCGCCCCCTCGCCCTCGGACTTGAGCCAGAGACGATGAATGTCTCCGCCGACGAATGCCTCACCGTCCCAGCGATAGCCGTCGCGCCCTTCGCGCGCCTGATATTCGGCGAGGTTGAACATTACCTGATAGACCGTCTGGCCGCCCTGCTCGCGCATCATCTCGGCGCGCGCCCGCGCCATGTCGGCGGCCGGGAACTGGCGGTCGGCATAATGATCCGTCTGTGGCTTCGGCGCGGGCGCGTGGCCCGCCGGAAGCGCGGTCCCGCCCATCGCCGCTCCGTCCTGTTGCGGCATCGGCATCCCATTGTGATCGTGACTGTCTTTCGAACCTGGCGCCAGCGCGTCTGGCTCCGTGCTTGCGGTCTCAGGTTGCGTGGTTGCAGCCCGATCGGCCGGCATGGCCATTCCGGCATGGGATGCGTGGTCCTGCGCATAGGCAGGAACAGCCGCGAGGAACGACACGGCGGCGGCGAGCGGCAGGGAACAGCGGTTCATGCCGTTTCTCCCTTTGGCCGGATGCTCACGATCCGCATCATGCCCGCCGCCATGTGGTAGAGCAGGTGGCAGTGGAACGCCCAGTCGCCGACCGCATCGGCGGTGACGTCCCAGGTGACCTTGCCGCCCGGCTGGACCAGCACCGTATGCTTGCGCGGCGCATGATCGCCATGGCCGGTGACCAGCTCGAAGAAATGCCCGTGAAGATGGATCGGGTGGCTCATCATCGTGTCGTTGATGAGGGTGACCCGTACCCGCTCGCCCTCGACGAACGGGATCGGCTCCATGCGATCGGACATCTTGATCCCGTCGAACGACCACATGAACCGCTCCATGTTGCCGGTCAGGTGGACGTCGAGGCTGCGCGAGGGCGCGCGCACGTCGGGATTGCGCTCGAGCGCCATGAGATCGCGATAGACGAGGACGCGGTGTCCGACATTGTCGAGGCCCTGACCGGGCTCGCCGGTGCGATCCACCGGCATCGGCGAGATGGTTTGCACACCGGGGGTTTTCGCGACCTGGGGCGCGTTGGAGAAATCCCGCATCCCCATCGAGCCCATGTCCTTTCCGCCATGGGACATCCCTCCCATGGCGCCGTGATCCATGCCGGCCATGCTGCTGTGGTCCATACCCGCCACGGTGCCGTGATTCATGCCGGCCATGGGGGTCGCCGGGCCGCCTGTCGCGAGACGGGCGGAGGCATTCTGCTCGGCGGTCGGATCGGCGCCGCGCTGCATGCCGGAGCCGGACATGGTCATGCCCTCCATGCCGGGCATCGCCGACATGTCCATGCCCATGTCCTTCATCGTCGCGAGCGGGCGCTCGCGGAGCGGCGGCACCTCGTCCTTCATGCCGGGACGCGGCGCCAGGGTGGCCAGTGCCATGCCCGAACGGTCGACCGCCTCTGCGACGATCGTGAACGCCTTGTCCTCTGCGGGCACGACGATCGCGTCGTAGGTTTCCGCGACCCCCATCTGGAACTCGTCCGTCGCTACCGGGCGGACATTCTGGCCGTCGGCCTGGACGATGGTCATCTCGAGGCCCGGAATTCGGACGTTGAAATTGGTCATCGACGACGCGTTGATGAAGCGCAGCCGCACGCGCTCGCCCGGCCGGAACAGGCCGGTCCAGTTGTCCCGCGGACCGTGGCCATTGACGATGTAGGTATAGACGCTGCCGCTCACGTCGAGCACGTCGGTCGGGTCCATCCGCATGCGGCCCCAGGCAAGCCGGTCCTTCAAGGACTGGTCGCGGCCGGCGATCAGGCCGGCAAGCGTCTGTTGCTGGAAATTGAAGTGGCCGGGATCGACCTTGAGCTTGCGGAAGATCTCCTCGGGCGACATCCGGCTGTGATCGGCGAGCACGAGCACATGTTCGCGATCGTATTGGACGGGATCGGGTCCGGCAGGGTCGAAGATGATCGGGCCGAAGTGACCAAGCTGCTCCTGGAAGCCGGAATGGCTGTGATACCAATAGGTCCCCGACTGGCGGATCGGGAATTCGTAGAGATAGTGCGACCGGGGCCTGATGCCCGGAAACGACACGCCCGGCACGCCGTCGAACTGCGCGGGCAACAGCACACCATGCCAGTGGACCGAGCTGTCCTCGTCGAGCGCGTTGACCACATTCAAGCGGACATTCTGCCCTTCCCGAAGGCGCAGCAGCGGCCCCGGTGTCGTGCCGTTGATACCGATTGCGTTCGCTCGCTTGCCGTCGACCACCATCTCGTGGCGCGCGATCGTCAAGGTGATGTCCTCGCCCGACACTGTCGGCAGCGCCGGCGTGATACCCGTCGAGATCGGTTGCGCCCAGGCAGGAAGCCAGGGGTTCAGCAGCAGCCCGGCGCCCGCGACGGCGCCGCCGTGCAAGACGGCGCGGCGGTTCAGAACAGGCTTTGAAGGGGTCATTGTCAGGAGTCTCTCAGCGAGTCGTGCCCATTGCTAAGGCTTGACACAATGTCAGGGTCAAGCCGCGTCAATGCTCTTGACCTTGACATGATGTCAGACCCCATCTTCAAGGCCAAAGGAGTCTCGACGATGGAGAGTCACGCCAACCATTGCTGCGCCGCTCATGGGACGGAGCCGGAGACTTCCGGCGTGAAGGACCCGGTTTGTGGCATGACCGTCGATCCGGCCGCCACACCGCACCACGCGGAGCATGACGGCCAGATGTTCCATTTCTGCAGCGGGCGCTGCCGGGAGAAGTTCGTCGCCGATCCGGACCGCTATCTCCATCATGCACCGGGCACAGGGCCGGCCACGGCGCCAGCAGGTGCGGTCTGGACCTGTCCGATGCATCCCGAGATCAGGCAACCGGGGCCAGGAACCTGTCCGATCTGCGGCATGGCGCTCGAACCGGCCGAGCCCAGTCTCGATGACGGCCCCAACCCCGAGCTGGTCGATTTCACCCGCCGCTTCCGGGTGAGCGCGGCGCTCGCCGTGCCGCTGCTGCTTGTGTCGATGGGGGCGGAGATGCTCGGCCTGCATCTCGTGCCGATGGCCTGGTCGCCGTGGGTGCAACTGGCCCTGACCGTACCGATCGTGCTCTGGGCCGGCTGGCCGTTCTTCGAGCGAGGCTGGGCATCGCTCAAGTCCCGCCACTACAACATGTTCACCCTGATCGCGATCGGCGTGGGCGCAGCCTTCCTCTACAGCCTGGTCGCCACCGTTGCGCCCAACATCTTCCCCGCCAGCTTCCGCGCCCACGGCGGGATGGTCCCGGTCTATTACGAAGCGGCCGGCGTGGTGGTCGCGCTGGTGCTGCTCGGCCAGATGCTGGAACTGCGCGCCCGCGCCGCTACCGGCCGGGCGTTGCGCGCGCTGATGAACCTCGCGCCCAAGACCGCGCGGCGGATCGGGCCGGATGGCGTGGAGGTCGAGGTTCCGCTGAGCGAGGTGGTCCGGGGCGATCGGCTGCGCATCCGCCCCGGCGACGCCATTCCCGTCGACGGTGCCGTTCTGGAGGGGCGCTCGTCGGTCGACGAAGCCATGCTGACCGGCGAGCCGGTGCCGGTCCTCAAGACGGCGGGCGCGCCGGTGACCGGCGGCACCGTGAACGGCACGGGCAGCCTGGTGATGGAGGCGCAGGCGGTGGGCGCGGAGACCATGCTCGCCCGCATCGTCTCCATGGTCGCCGAGGCCCAGCGCAGCCGCGCGCCGATCCAGGCGACGGCCGACCGCATCTCCGGCTGGTTCGTGCCGCTGGTGGTGCTGATCGCGCTGGCGACCTTCGTCGTCTGGATGCTCGTCGGGCCGGAGCCACGCTTCGGCCACGCGCTGCTCAACGCCATCGCCGTGCTGATCATCGCCTGTCCCTGCGCGCTCGGGCTGGCAACGCCGATGTCGATCATGGTCGGGACCGGGCGCGGCGCGCAGGCCGGCGTGCTGGTCAAGACCGCCGAGGCGCTGCAGGCGCTGGACGCGGTCGATACCCTGGTTATCGACAAAACCGGCACCCTTACCGAGGGCAAGCCCCGGCTCGTCTCGGTCGAGCCGATGGCCGGGTTCGAGGCTAACGACTTGCTCGCGCTCGCGGCGGCGGTCGAGGCGCGCTCAGAGCATCCGCTGGCTCGCGCGATTCTGGACGGCGCGCGTGAGCGCGGCCTGGCCATCGAGGACGCCCGGGACTTCGACTCCCAGACCGGCCTTGGGATCAGCGGAACGGTCGGCGGCCGCACGGTGGCGGTCGGCAACGCCGCCCAAATGGGACGGGTCGGTGCCGACGCCGCTGCATTGCGGGAGGCGGCCGAACGGCATCGCACCCAGGGCGCCGGGGTCATGCTCGTCGCGATCGACGGGCGGTCGGCGGGTCTCCTTGCCGTGGCCGATCCGGTCAAGGCGTCGGCGGCCGAGGCGATCGCCGCGCTGCACGCCGAAGGCCTGCGGATCGTGATGCTGACCGGCGACAGCCGAGGGACGGCCGAGGCGGTCGCGCGGACGATTGGCGGGATCGACGAGGTTCACGCCGATCTGCGGCCGGAGGACAAGGCGCGCATCGTCCGCGATCTCAAGGCCAAGGGGGCGCGGGTCGCCATGGCCGGCGATGGCGTCAACGACGCGCCGGCGCTCGCCGCGGCCGATGTCGGGGTGGCGATGGGCACGGGAACCGACGTGGCGATCGAGAGCGCGGGCCTGACCCTGACCAAGGGCGACCTCGCCGCCATGGTTCGCGCCCGACGGCTTGCGCGGGCGACAATGGCCAACATCCGCCAGAACCTCGCCTTCTCCTTCCTGTTCAATGGCATCGGGGTTCCGGTCGCCGCAGGCGTGCTCTATCCCGTCGCCAGCGTCCTGCTCTCCCCGATGTTCGCCGGGGCGGCGATGGCGCTCTCGTCCTTCACGGTCGTGATCAACGCGCTGCGACTGAACGCGGTTCGACTGGAAAGGTGAGGCCATGAACATCGGCCAGGCCGCGGCGGCCAGCGGCGTCTCGCAGCGGATGATCCGCCATTATGAGAAGATCGGCCTCATCCCGACGCCGATGCGCCGCGACAGCGGCTATCGGGATTATTCCGACAGCGACGTGCATCGGCTGCGATTCATCGCGAATGCCCGCGATCTCGGCTTTCCGATCGAGGAGATACGCGCCCTGTTGAGCCTTTGGCAGGACCGCAACCGTTCGAGTGCCGACGTCAAGACGCTGGCGCTCGCGCGCGCTGAGGACCTCGGCCGCAAGGCGGAAGCCCTGACCGCCATGCGGATGACCTTGATGCAACTGGCCGAGGCTTGCTACGGTGACGAGAGGCCTGATTGCCCGATCCTGGATCGGCTGGTCAAATAGCCGAGGCTGGAGTGTGCCGATCGTCGTCCCGCCGAGCGACTAACGATAGTTGAGCAGAAGCCATCTCGGGCTGAAGAGTTAACTGGTGAGCACAGTGATTTACTGAGCATTTCCGTGAACTTTACCAGAATCAGACGGAATGCGGCGGTGCCGGTATGATATAACCTTCTGTTATCTAGCCTATATTTTGTGGCACAATGCTTTTGCTTCGCACGCCGATGCGTGATAGCTAATTTGCCATGCGCTGGTTGACCGCCATCCTTGCAATTCTGCTTTCGGTGTCTCTGACAACGAGTGCGATGGCGCATGCGGCAGAGCCGGTTGGCTGCATCACAGATAAGGTCGCCTCAGCGTTCGGGCATTTTGAGGGCGACCGCGACGAGGTGCCGTCCGATGCTGGCAAGGGCACGCCGCATCATCACGCTACATGTCACGGTCATCACGTCGCCGAGCCTGCCCGCGACTGCGGGGTTCGCGTTGTCGGACTGATCGCGAGCTTGCTGCCCTTCGCCAGGACCGTGGATGGTCCTTCGGCGCCGATCGACACCACCTACCGCCCTCCACGCGCCTGACAGCGTCCATTTGCCCCGATTTTCCGGGGTTTTGTTGGAAACTGTCAGGAGTCATTAAATCATGCACCGCTTTGTCGCGGCCTTGTTGGCCGTGGCGTCCTGCGCGTCGATCGCGCAGGCGCAGACGGCCGCGTCGCCGCCGGATTCGGCACCCCCATATACGCTCGAACGTGCCCTGGATGCAGCCGGAGCGTCTTCACCCAACCTTGAGGCTGCCAACGCTGGCGTGCGCGCGGCTGGCGCGGCGCGCACCGTCGCGGGCCTCCGGCCCAATCCTGAAGTCCAGGTTCAGGTCGAGAACGTCGCGGGCTCAGGTCTCTATCGTGGCACACAGAGCGCCGAGGTCACGACCGGCCTGGCATTGCCGATCGAATTGGGCGGCAAGCGGTCAGCACGCATCGCCGTTGCAGATTCGCGCAGCCTGCGCGCGCGCCTCGAAGCGGCCATCACGCTCGCCGATCTGCGCGAGCGCGTAACCCAGGCCTATACCGCCGCAGCGTCGGCCGAGCGTCGGGTGGAGATCGCGCGTCAACTCGCCGGCTTTGCGGATGAAGGGTTTCGCGCGGCCAGCACGCGCGTAACCGCCGGCGCCGCTTCTCCGATCGAGCAGCAGCGCGCCGACGTTCAGCGGGTCAATGCCAACGTCGCGCTCGATCGGGCACGGCGGGAGGCGGCCGTTGCGCGGGAGAACCTTGGGCGCCTGATCGGCGAGCCGGTTGCGGGGCGATTGGATGCCGGCTGGTTCGACCGGATCGGCGGATATGGTCCGGCAAGACCTGCTTCGGCGGAGGGGACGCTCATCCTGGCTGCCGCCGAGGCCGACGTCGCGACAGCGAGCGCGCAAGTTCGGCTGGCGCGCTCACAGCGTATCCCCGACATAACGCTAAGCGCGGGGGCGCGGCGGCTGTCCGCAACCGGCGACACGGCGGCGGTATTCGGGGTCAGCATTCCCTTTCCGCTGTTCAACAGTGGTCGTGCTGCATTGAGCCAGGCGCAGGCCGAACGGCAGGCGGTCGATGCGAAGCGGCGAGTCACGGTCCTCGACACCGAACAGGCGATCGCCGCCGCGCAGACCGACCTTGCCAACGCGGCCGCAACCGCGCGCTCGGCGGGCGGACCCGCGCTCGCGGCAGCAAGCGAAGCGGCCCGCATAGCGAGGATCGGTTATGCCCAAGGCCGCTTCAGCCAGCTCGATCTGCTCGATGCGGAGCGGACTCTAGCCGACACGAGAGGCGCATTCGTCGATGCACTGGTGGCCTATCACGATGCCGAGGCGCGCCTCGCGCATCTGACGACACCGGCGCCCGACGCGGCGGGGACAACGCCGTGACCGCGCCCGCCTCGCCAATCCTCACCTTCCCCATCCCCCATTCCGAGCTGAACGCGCCCCTGATTGGCCGCTGCTCGATCCGTTTCGGAGATTTTCAATGATAACACAGGACAAACGGCTCCTAGGCGGTGTCGCCGGCGCGGTGCTGCTGGCGGCAATCGGCGGCTTCAGCGTCGCGCGTTGCACGGCTGATCCTTCAGCGACATCCGCTCCAGCCGAAAACAGCACCGAAAGTGCGACGCCGGCGGACAGCCTGGCAATGACGGCGGACGCAATCCGCGAAGCAGGCATTGCCGTCGAGACCGTTCGGGCTGGCGGCCTCGGCTCGGAGATCGTCGCACAAGGCCAGGTCACAGCCTCGCCCACGGGCGAAGCGCTTGTCACGGCACGCGCAGGCGGCGCGGTGACGCGGGTGTTCAAACGGCTCGGTGATCCGGTCCGCGCCGGAGAGGCGCTGGCGATCGTCGAAAGCCGCGATGCGGCACAGATCGCCGCCGACCGCACGGCAGCATCGGCCAGGGCTGTTCTTGCGCAGAAGGCGCTTGCCCGCGAGCGCTACCTGTTCGACCAGAAGGTCTCGGCGCGTGTCGATCTCGAACGCGCGGAAGCCGAAGCTGCCGCAGCGCAAGCCGAAGCGAGGCGGGCGCAAGTATCGGTTGGCGCAGCCAATGTCACCAAGGACGGCCGCGGCGTTATCGTGGCAAGCCCGATCGCAGGGCGGGTGACCTCAGAAAATGTCAGCCTCGGTGCTTACGTCCAGCCGGAAGCCGAGCTGTTTCGGGTTGCCGATCCAAACAAGATCCAGGTCGAAGCCGCAATCAATCCCGGCGATGTGGCCCGTCTCGCGGCGGGAGACCGCGCAGTCGTCGAACTCATGGACGGCCGGACGGTCGACGGCCGGGTTCGTGCCGTCACGCCGACTCTGAGCGGAGAAACCCGCGCCGCGACGGCGCTTGTCGAAGTGCCCGGTGGCATCCTGCAGCCCGGCCTCGGCGTGCGGGTGCGTCTCATGCCCAGCCAGGGCGCGCCGACGAACGCGATCGTGGTTCCGGAAGATGCCGTGCAGAGCGTCGACGGTCGTGACGCGGTCTTCCTCCGCACGCCTCAGGGTTTTCGCGCGCAATTCGTAACGCTCGGTCAGCGCAGCGCAGGCCGGGTCGAGATCGTCTCCGGGCTCAAGTCCGGCGCGACGGTCGCCACCCGCAACGCTTTCCTGCTCAAGGCCGAACTCGGCAAGGGCGCGGGCGAGGAGGAATAAGCCATGATCGCATCCCTTATGGCATTGTCCGTCCGCGCGCGGTGGGCGGTGCTGTTCCTCTTCCTCGCAATCGCCGGTCTTGGCGTGTGGCAACTCACCAAGCTGCCGATCGACGCGGTTCCCGACATCACCAACAACCAGGTCCAGATCAACACAGTCGACCGCGGCCTGTCGCCGGTCGAAATGGAAAAGCTCGTCACCTATCCCATCGAAACGGCACTGGCCGGAATCCCAGGCCTGGAAACCACGCGCTCGCTATCGCGCAACGGGTTCAGCCAGGTCACGGCGATCTTCTCGGACTCGACCGATCTCTATTTCGCCCGGCAGCAGGTCGGCGAGCGGCTCATCCAGGCGCAGGAAAATCTGCCTCAGGGCGTGCAACCGCAGATCGGGCCGGTGACGACAGGTCTCGGCGAGGTCGTCATGTACACGGTCGGCTATGCCAACCCCGACGGGCAAGGCGCGAAGAAAGTCGACGGCCAGCCAGGCTGGCAATCCGACGGCAGCTATCTCACGCCCGAAGGCGACCGCCTTACCGATGAAGTCGCGAAGGCGGGCTATCTGCGCACGGTGCAGGACTGGATCATCCGGCCGCAACTGCGCACGGTTCCCGGCGTGGCCGGGGTCGATTCGATCGGCGGCTACGCCAAGACCTTCGTGGTCGAGCCCGATCCGGTAAAGCTGTCGAGCTACGGCATTTCCTATACCGAACTGGGCGAAGCCCTCGAAGCCGCCAATCTCGCGGTCGGCGCCAACTACTTCAATCGCGGGGGCGAGGCCTATCTGGTGCGTGCGGACGCGCGCATTCGCTCGATCGACGAAATCCGCAATGCCGTCGCCGCGACGCGCGGCGGGGTTCCGATCACGGTCGGCCAGATCGCCAATGTGAGAATAGGCGGCGATCTGCGCACGGGCGCGGCGAGCATGAACGGTCAGGAAGCGGTCGTCGGCACGGCCCTGATGCTGATCGGCGAGAACAGCCGCGTCGTGGCTCAGGCGGTGAACGCAAAGCTCGACCAAGTGAAATCGACCCTGCCGGCAGGTGTCGAGGTCAAGGTGGTGCTTGATCGCGCGAAGCTGGTCAATGCCACGGTCGGCACTGTCGAGCGCAACCTCACCGAAGGCGCTTTGCTGGTGGCCGCGTCGCTGTTCCTGCTGCTCGGCAACTGGCGCGCGGCGATCATCGCCGTCCTCGTCATTCCCTTCTCCTTCCTGATGATGGCGATGGGCATGAACGCCTTCCGGGTGCCGGGTAACCTCATGAGCCTCGGCGCGCTCGACTTCGGCCTGATCGTCGACGGTGCGGTGATCATCATCGAAAACTGCCTGGCCCGCCTCGCGCATCGCCAGGAACATGAAGGCCGTTTGCTCAGTCTGCGCGAGCGTCTCGAAGAGACGATGCACGCCAGTCAGGAAATGATCAAACCGACCGTGTTCGGTCAGGCGATCATCCTGCTCGCCTTCGCGCCGCTGCTGATGTTCACCGGGGTCGAGGGCAAGACCTTCTCGCCCATGGCGATCACCATCATGCTCGCGCTGGTGGCGGCGTTCATCCTCGCCATCACGCTGGTTCCGGCGCTGGTCGCCCTGCTTATCCGGGGCAAGGTCGCCGAAAAGGACGTCTGGCTGATCCGCAAGTCGAAGGAGCGCTATCTGCCGCTGCTCGACAAGGCGATCGCACGGCCCTGGCCGTTCATCTTCGGCGGGCTGGCCTTCTTCCTCGCCGCAGTGCCGGTGTTCGGATTGCTGGGTTCGGAGTTCATTCCGCAGCTCGACGAGAAGAACCTGGCGCTGGCGTCGACCCGCGTGCCCTCGGTCAGCCTCGAACAATCGGTGGCCATGCAGCGCGGCGTTGAAAAAGCCGTGACCAAGCTGCCCGAAGTCGAGCTGATGTTCTCGAAAACTGGCACGGCGGAAGTCGCGACCGATCCGATGCCACCGAACGTCTCCGATGGCTTCGTGATCCTGAAACCCCAGGATCAATGGCCGCAGGACGTCAAGTCCAAGGCGGACGTGATCGAGCGGATCGAGAAAGCGGCCGGCAGCAAGCTGGGCCAGCTTTATGAGGTCAGCCAGCCGATCCAGTTGCGCTTCAACGAACTGATCGCCGGCGTGCGCGGCGACGTCGCCATCAAGCTCTATGGTGACGATCTCGACAAGATGTCAGCGTCGGCCAACGAGATCGTGCGCGTGCTCCAGTCGATCCCCGGCGCTTCCAGCGTCAAGGCGGACCAGACCGGCGGTGCGCCGACGCTCGACGTCCGGTTCGACCGCGCGGCCATCGCCCGGTACGGCCTCACGGTTCAGGAGGTCGCCGATACCGTGGCCGCCGGCATGGGCGGCCGCGCTTCGGGGCTGCTGTTCGAGGGCGACCGGCGTTTCGACATCACCGTGCGCGTGCCGGACGCCACGAGGGTCAACCTCGATGACGTACTCGCGCTCCCGGTGATGCTGCCCAAGGAGGAAGGCCATGCGCGCAGCTCGGTTCCACTGTCGCAGGTCGCCCAGATCAGGTTCACCGAAGGGCTGAACCAGATCAGCCGCGAGAACGGCAAGCGCAGGGTCGTGATCCAGGCGAACCTGCAAGGCCGCGACGCGGGCTCCTTCGTCGCGGAGGCGCAGGCCAAGGTGGCGCAGGTCAAGCTGCCGGCGGGCTATTATCTGGAGTGGGGCGGTCAGTTCCAGAATCTCCAGGCCGCCGCCGACCGTCTGTCGATCGTCGTACCGCTCTGCTTCCTGGCGATCTTCGGGCTGCTCTACATGGCGCTGGGCGGGTTCGGCCGTGCCGCGGCTGTGTTCCTCGCGGTCCCGTTGGGACTTGCCGGCGGCGTGTTCACCCTCGCCATGACCGGCATCGCCTTCTCAGTGTCGGCGGCGGTCGGGTTCATCTGCCTGGCAGGTGTCGCGGTGCTCAACGGTCTCGTCGTGATGACCGCCATCCGCGAGCGGCTGGAGGCAGGGCTCGCGCTGCCCGAGGCCATTCGCGAAGGCATGGCCGAAAAGATGCGCGCGGTCGTGATGACTGGCTTCGTGCCGGCGATCGGCTTCGTGCCGATGGCGCTCGCGCACGGCACCGGCGCCGAGGTCCAGAAGCCGCTCGCGACGACCGTCATCGGCGGCCTCATCGCGGCGACCATCCTCACGCTGCTGGTGCTGCCGGCGATCGCCAAGGTCGTCCTCGGCCTCAACATCCAATGGAAGAGAAGAAAATCAGAACCGGCGGCCGGTGAGCAGCCGGCAGCCGCTGAAGGAGAGGCATGATGGAAAAGAACGGCAAGAAGCTGCTGCGCATCTACACCGATGAAGCGGCCTATATCGGCGACCGCAAGGTCTTCGAATATGTCGCCTCGCTGGCGCGCGATCAGAAGATCGCCGGCGTGACCGTCCTGGAAGCCTTGATGGGCTTTGGCGGCTCGGCGCAGCTCCATCGCCGCCATGTCCTCGAAAGCAACCGCGCGGTGGTCATCGAAATCATCGACGTCGAGGACGCGCTGCGGGCATTTGTCGCCTTGCTGACGGATGTTCCCGACATCGGGATCATCACGCTGGAAGCCGTCGAGGTCATCGGCGGCAAGGCCCTGCAAGCCGCTGCCGGCGTGCAGGCGTGATTGCTGCGATCGATGCAGCGGGCCAGGCGCGATGGGCGATGCCGCCCATCGCGCTCAGCTCCCCCGGTCGCCTGTCCGCACGCCCTGCGGGCCGCTGCGCGGGTGACAGCCACAAGGCGCATTCCCATGTTCACGCTCGACCATTCCCTCCACCTGTCCATCCCCCTTGCGCGGGCATGGCGGCTCCTCGCGGACGTCGATCGCTGTCAGGACTGGCATCCGTTCGTGATGCTCAAGCGCGATCCCGACGACCCTCGAAAGCTCACCTACACGCACCGGAGGCGGGGCCGGCCACGCTTTTCGGCGGAAGCGGTACTCTCGAAGCTCGACCGTCACCATGCCATCGCCTGGCGCATCGGAGTGCCATGGCTGCTCGAGATCGAGGAGAGCTTTGTCGTCTCCAAGGAAGCGCACGGCACCTGCGTCGTGCATTCCACGCGCTATGCCGGACTCCTAGCCTTGGCTTTTGTGCCGTTTTTTCGGCGCGGGCTGCACAGAATGCTGATGGCGACGGACAAGTCCCTGGCCGCGCATGTCAAGCGAGGTTCCACCATTGCCCGGTATTCCCAAGGAAAGCTGAAATAGCCGTCGGACGTGCAGCGGCGCTCTGCCTGCGGAAGCGGGTTTGATGTCAGCGCTCGCCTACACCATCATGCCTGTCGCGGCCGCCATTGTCGGCGCGATCGTTTCCCTCCTGCGAACGCCTGGCGCGCGCTTTATCAGCGCCATGCAGCATCTGGCGGCCGGCGTGGTGTTCGCGGCGGCGGCGACCGAAATCCTGCCGCAGATCAAGCACGACGCGGCCCCGGTCGCGACCCTGGTGGGCGGGACGGTCGGCGTCGCCGCCATGCTGCTACTGAAGGCTCTCGAAGAGAGAGCCACCGGATCTCTGGCGATGATTGGCGCTGTCGCCATCGACATCCTCGTCGATGGGCTGGTGCTGGGCCTTGCCTTTCTCGCAGGCGAGAAGGCAGGGATTCTGCTGACGATCGCGCTGACGCTGGAGGTCCTGTTCCTTGGGCTGACCCTCACGAGCGACCTTCGTAAGTCCCTCCGTGCAGCTTGGAAGGTGGTGGCCGTCGTTGCCGCGATCGGTTTGCTGCTGCCTCTCGGCGCGGTTCTGGCGACGCCGGTAGCGACCCTGTCGCAGCCGATCATCGTCGCCTTCCTGAGCTTTGGGCTCATGGCGCTCCTTTATCTCGTAACCGAGGAATTGCTCGTCGATGCCCACGAATGTCCGGATAGTCCTCTGGTCACCGGCATGTTCTTCGCGGGCTTCCTGGGGCTGCTCATTTTCGAGGAGCTTATGTGAGTCCAACACCGACAGATCGCGCCATCGAGAGCAACGCCGGTCGAACCCGGCAGCGCCGGCTTAGCCTTCTCGACGGCATCGGAAATGGTCCCCCACAAGCGCAACGCCCTCATGCGTGTTTGTGCGAGAAGGGCCCGCGCCGTGGACGTTCTGCCCCCTCGTTCACGGCGAAAGTTTGTAGCCGCCAGTGTCACGGCGGGGCGTTGAAACGGCGGCGGCCGTGCGTCCCGTTGGCATCCCTGTTGCTGCTGGCGGCCAACGCGGGCTGTTCGCCCGAAAGCTCTGACGCTGGCAGTGCCATGCTCGCCGGAACACATAGCTTTGTCTGCGCGAATGGGACGAAGGTACGCGTCGAATTTCTCGGCGATGACGGTCTGACGGTCGAGGCCGCGATTTTGCCTGATGGTGAAACCGAACGCCTGACCGCGCCCGCGGCCGGCGTCACCTATTTCGGCGACACCATGAACCTCTCGATCTCCAGTGATTGGGTGGTCGTCATCCGCCGCGACGCGAAAACGCAAGTATGCCAACGCGCTGGCTCCGGTCAGCCACAGAACGGGCGTCCGCCTCCCTGATCGGGAAGCGCCCATGCTCCTCGGCACGGGCGCTGAACGAGGCCCGCGCAAACATTGAGGAGGTTTTCATGACGGACCAGGTTCAACTCGAAATCCCGCTTATCCTACCCGACATCCCCGATGCCGATGACGCCTGTGTGGCTCGGCTGACAGCCAATCTCTCGGCGCGCCCAGGCATCGAAAAGGCGCATGTCGTACCGGCGGAAGGGGACAAGCCCGCACGGCTTTGCATTCATTACGATGCCGACACGCTGTCGCTTTCGCGCATCCGCGACATCGCTCGCGCGGCGGGAGCTGCGATTGCCGAGCGCTACGGTCATGCGCTGTGGCCGGTCAGCGGGATCGGCCATCAACGAAAAGCGCGGACGGTCAGCGAGCAACTGCGCGCCATACCGGGCGTGCTCGAATCCGACGCGAATGCCTCGGGCCTGGTGCGCGTGGAGTTCGACCGTGAACAGGTCTCCGAAGACGAGATCGTTGATGCGCTGTCGCAATTGGGGGTCAGGCGGGACAAACGGGCAAACAGTCCTTCGAAGGACGTGCATGCCGGCCACGATCATGGCGCAGGCGCGCATGATGAGAAAGCCGGCCACAGGCACGACGGTGGTCACGATCACGATCATAGCCATGGCGGGTTTCTTGGTCCCAATACCGAGCTGATCTTCGCGCTCGCCTGCGGGGCCTTGCTGGCGCTCGGCTTTGCGATCGACAAACTGGTGGCGGCGGCGCCCGCGTGGCTGCCAACCGCCTTCTATATCGGCGCCTACGGCTTCGGCGGCTTCTTCACGGTGCGCGAAGCGATCGACAATCTCCGGCTGCGGAAATTCGAGATCGATACTCTCATGCTGGTCGCTGCCGCCGGCGCCGCGGCGCTCGGCGCGTTCGCCGAGGGCGCGCTGCTGCTGTTCCTGTTCAGCCTCGGCCACGCGCTCGAACACTACGCGATGGGCCGCGCGAAGCGCGCGATCGAGGCGCTCGCGGACCTCGCGCCGCGCACCGCTCTCGTCCGGCGGCCCGATGGCGCGACGGAAGAAATCTCCGTCGATGACCTGAAGCTCGGCGATACCGTCATCGTCAAACCCGACGAGCGCCTCGCAGCCGATGGCTTCGTCATCAGGGGCACGAGCGCCGTCAACCAGGCGCCGGTGACCGGCGAAAGCATTCCGGTCGACAAGCAGCCGGTCGCCGATGAGACGGCGGCGCGCGCAAATCCCGATCGGGTTGATGCTGCGAGCCGTGTCTTCGCCGGCACGATCAACGGCAGCGGTCTCATCGAAATCGAGGTCACACGTCTGTCGAGCGAGAGCACGCTGGCCAAAGTGGTCAAGATGGTCAGCGAGGCCGAAACGCAGAAGTCGCCGACCCAGCGCTTCACCGATCGGTTCGAGCGCTTCTTCGTACCTGCGGTCCTGGCGCTCGCCTTCGTGCTGCTGTTCGCTTGGGTCGTCGTCGACGAGCCATTCCGTGACAGCTTCTATCGTTCGATGGCGGTGCTCGTTGCGGCCAGCCCTTGCGCGCTGGCGATCGCCACGCCCAGCGCCGTCCTCTCCGGCGTGGCGCGCGCCGCGCGAGGAGGCGTTCTAATCAAGGGCGGAGCCCCGCTGGAACTGCTCGGATCGCTTGATGCGATCGCGATCGACAAGACCGGCACGCTGACCAAGGGTGAGCCGCGCATCCAGCAGATCGTCCCCGCGCCGGGGGTGGACAAGCAGGACCTGATGGCCGTCGCGGTGGCGGTCGAAAGTCTGAGCGATCATCCCTTGGCGCAGGCCATAGCGCGGGACGGGCGAGAACAGCTCGGGGATTACCCTGTTCCTAAGGCTGAAAGCCTCAAAAGCCTCACCGGCCGCGGCGTATCGGCTGTTTTGGGCGAAGATGAGGTTCTGATCGGTAAGCCGGGAATGTTCGGCTCCGCCGGGATCTCCCCCCTGTCCCCAGCGATGGCGGAGGCCGTCGAGCGGCTCCATGAGGCCGGACACACCAGCATGGTCGTGCGCCAGGGGGACCGTGATTTGGGCGCGATCGGTCTGCTCGACACGCCGCGCGAGGGTGCGCGTGCCGCGCTCGAGAAGCTGCGTGCGATCGGCATTCACCGGATGATCATGATCTCCGGCGACCACCAGCGCGCGGCCGATGCGATTGCGCGGGAGGTCGGCCTTGAGGAAGCCTGGGGCGATCTGCTGCCCGAGGACAAGGTCGAGGCGATCAAGAAACTGCGTGCCGAGGCGCGGGTGGCGATGGTGGGCGATGGGGTCAACGACGCCCCGGCGATGGCGAGCGCGACGGTGGGTATCGCTATGGGCGCCGCCGGATCGGACGTGGCGCTCGAAACTGCTGATGTCGCCCTGATGGCCGATGATCTGGCCCACCTTCCTTTCGCGGTCGGGCTCAGCCGGGGAACACGTTCGATCATCCGCCAGAACGTCTTCGTTAGCCTCGGTGTGGTGGCGATCCTCGTGCCGGCCACGATCTTCGGGCTCGGTATCGGCCCAGCGGTCGCCATGCATGAAGGTTCGACTTTGCTCGTCGTGTTCAACGCGCTCCGCCTGCTTGCCTGGAGGCAGGCGTAGTGCCTGACGTAGCCCTTGATCTTCGGTTCCTTCGATATGCTGTAATCGCCGCCGAGCAGGGAAGCTTCAGGAAGGCGGCCACGCTTCTCGGCCTTTCCCAGGCGTCCGTCAGTCGCCGCATCGACATTCTGGAAAGCCGTTTGGGATTCAAGCTTTTCTGCCGGACGCCGGGGGGCGTGTCCCTGACGCTCGTGGGCGAAAGGTTTCTAGCGGAGGCAATCAAAGGCATCGATCATCTGGACCGTGCGATCCACATGGCCGCTTCGACAAGCCGGGGAGAGCGCGGCATCGTTCGCGTTGGCATTCTCTCCTCGCTCAATTCAGGCTTCCTTCGCGATGTGCTAACGACCTTTCGACAGAAATACCGCCACGTCGAGGTGATCGTGCAGGAGGCGACCGCGAGGGAGAGCCTGCACTACCTCGTCATAGGCGAGATAGACGTTTCGTTCACAACCGGAATTCCGAATATCCCAGGATATGCGACCGAGTTGCTTTGGTCAGAGCGTGTCTTGGTCGCGATGCCGGCAGGCCATGATCTGGCACGCCGCGAGGGCTTGACCTGGCAAGAACTGCAGCATGAGGCGTTCATTGTCTCCAGTGGAGGTCCAGGCCCGGAGATTCACGATTACCTGGTGCGGCGACTTGCCCGCCTTGGCTTCCGTCCCGATGTCAAGATTCAGTTCGTCGGGCGCGAGGGCCTCATGAATCTCGTGGCGATCGGCTACGGTCTGACGCTTGTCAGCAATTCTTCGCTCGGACGGGAGATGCCCGGCGTGGTGATCCGGCCCATCCTAGGCGACGGGGATGTCTTAGAGTCGAGCGCAATGTGGTCTTCTAAGAATTCCAATCCAGTCTTGCGTCGATTGCTTTCGATCGCGCGATCGCTGGCGAGATCGAGGCCGGCAGTTGGCGCTGGATCTGTCATTTACCTGCTATTCGCGTCGCTCATCGCTCCGTGCGGCGGGCCCGAGCAAATCCTCGATCTGTTTCTATAAAGCGCTGGACCATAGGTGCGATAAGCACGGCAGCGTCAGGAATGGGTTGCCCAGTCTCTCGCCCAAGAATATCGGCATATGCAAGCAAATCCCGATGGACCTGCGCTGGCAATTCCACGGTGATTTTCACCGGCTTACTGTCCGGCACACCGCTCAATTTCAGCTTGGACATCACGACCCTCCGTATGGCTCGAGCAATAGGTCCCGCGTGACGATTACGCGCACGGGAAATCCGGGCCGAATGGTCAGGGTCGGCGCCACATTAAGCTGGCGCCGGACAATCTGTTGGCCCGCCTGGTTGAAGGTGTCCTGTCCGCCGTTGCGGATAGCGCGCAGAAGCCCGTCGTCGTCGTCGATGGCCAGCTCGGAGCCAATGCTGAGTAGGGTCGACAAACCCGCCGCCTTGGCCAGACCCCACCAGTGATAGTCGACGCCGTCTTGCAGACCAGCATAGCCCTCGGCGTCGGCGCCGGGCTGGCGCTCCAGCATGATCGAGCGGCCATTCGGGAAGATCAGCCGGTTCCATACCAGCAGAATTCGGCTCTGCCCGAACTGGACGTTGCTATCGTACTGGCCGATGACGCGTGTGCCCTGCGGCACGAGCAGAATACGGCCGGTCGGGCTGTCATAGATGTTCTCTGTCACTTGGGCGGTGATCTGTCCCGGCAGATCGGAACGAATGCCGGTGATCAACGCAGCCGATATCACCGCGCCCGCCTGCAGCACATAGGAGGACTCCGGCGCCGCCACGCGATCGGGCGAGACTGTGCGCCGATCGACTGCGGCGCTGAGGAAGGCGTTCTGCCGATCCTGGGCGGTCGGCGTCGCCGGTTGCGGCGCAAGAGCGAGGCCGGTCAGATCGGGCATGGTGGGCACGCTTGGGGCGGCTGCAGCGGGCCCAGGCGCCGCTGGCGAGACGGAACGCGTCTCGGTTGACGCAAACAGCCGGGCCGTTCTCGCGGCCTCGAGTTCCTGCAGGCGGCGTTGTTCTTCGGGGCTCATGCCAGGATTGGGCGATACGACGCCGGGCGCCGGCACGGGTTGGCCCCGGTTCTGTGCGCCCAGGATCGGGCGCCCGAGATCGCCAGGCAAAGGCGGTCCGAGCTGGGGAACGCCGCTATAGTCGCGCGGCAGGCCGGCGACGCCATCGGCCGTGGGCCGGTTCTCGGTCGAGTAGAGTTCTTCCGCCGGACGGCCGCCGTCGCGTGTCTGGAGCGCGTAAACGAGCGCGCCGCCGATACCGACGCTGGCGACCAGGCCAATGCCGGCCAGCACCTTGCGGGACAGCCGCGTCACGCGCGGCGGCTCGGGGCGCAACCGCATCGCTGACGGACCGGCTGGCTCGCCGGTCAACGGCCGAGCGCCATCCTCCGGCTCATCCTCGTTCCGGGAATCGGTGTCGCTCACGATGCCGGCCTCCCGTCGGTGCGGGTGATGCGGACGCGCTTCTGTTCGCGGCCCGCGCCGAAGCGCAACTCGGCTGCGGCGAAGAGCCGGTCGATGACCATGTAATTGCCGCGTACCCGGTAGTTGACGAGTTCGGACGTGTCGCCTTCAGGACCAACAACGAAGAGCGGCGGCATCTCGCCCTGGCCGATGCCGCGCGGGAATTCGATGAAGACCTGACGGCCGTCGTCGAAAGCGCGAAGCGGCCGCCATGGCGCTCGGTCGCCTTCGATCGCATAGCGGAAGTTGACGTTGGCGAGGTCGACGCCGCTCGCCACTGGCTGAGCGGCCTGTGCCTCGGCGTTCTGCCGGCGCAGCGCGATGAGCTGGTCCTGCGGATACTGCCAGGAGACGGAGGCCATATAGGTCCGCTCGGTCGAGCGAAGCTCCATGTGGTAGGTGCGCAGGTTGGTGTTGATGACGAGGTTCGTCATCAGGTCGGGGCGGGTCGGCTTCACGAGGATATGAATCTGCCGCGTCGCGCCCGAGCCGCTCTCGGTGTCGCCGATGATCCAGCGCACGGTGTCGCCGGCAGCGACCGGTCCGGAGCCGACGAGCTGCTCGCCGGGCTGGAGCGCGATGTCGGTGATCTGGCCCACGGCGGTATAGACCTGATAGAGCGCCCCTTGCGTGAACGGATAGACCTGCATCGAATTGATGAAGCCGTCGCGCACGGGCTGGACGCGCGCGGCGGCATTGGCCTGGTTCACGCGAGCGGCGGGATCGGTCGCCTCCGGCGCTTGCCGGGAGCGTTCGACCGGCTTCATTTGGCCGGGCAGCGGCAGCGGCCGCGGTAACTCCACGACGGTGACTGGCGCCGGCGGGTCGACCGTCTGCGTTGCCGGAACGGCGTTGTCGTAGGAGATCTCCGGCGGCTTTTGCGTGGTCGCGCATCCGGCGAGCGCCGTGGTGGCGAGCAGGATGATCGGCAGCATGCCGGTGCGTGGATGCGGATAGGTATGGATGCGTGAAGCCGGCATTCCGGCTTTACGGAAAGACGGCCTCATTGCCCAAGCTCCCGTGACCAGTTGATGGCGTTGACGTAGATTCCGAGCGGGTTCTTCCGCAGCGTGTCGGCGTTGCGCGGCGTCTGGATCACGATCGTCAGAATCGCGGTCCATCGCTCGGTCGTGGCGAGCTGCCCGTTCTCGTAACTGCGCTCGACCCAGGCGACGCGGAAGCTGTCGGGGGATGCGCGGATGACGCTGGAGACCTCGATCGCGATCTGCTGGCGACCGACCTTGGTGAAGGGGTCATTGGCGCGCGCATAGTCATTGAGGGCGGCGGCGCCGCGATCGGTGGTGAAGTCGTAGGCCCGCAGCCAGTTCTGGCGCACGACGATGGCGTCGGCCGGGATCGAGCGGACTTCCTCGATGAAGCGGGCGAGATGGAATGCGATCTGCGGATCGGTCGGGCGATAATTGGCCACGGCCGGCGCAACGGCCTGCGCTTGGCCGAGCCGGTCGGTCTGCACCACCCATGGCACAACGGTGCCACGCGCCGACTGCCAGACGAGCGCCGCGGCGAAACCCGCCGAGAGGAAGAGCGAGCCGAAGGCCATCAGCCGCCAGTTCTTCGCCTGGATGCGGGCCGAGCCAATGCGCTCGTCCCAGACCTGCGCGGCGCGCTGATAGGGCGTCTCCGGCTCAGCAGTTTTGCCATAGTGGGTGGAAGGTCGTTTGAACATCAGCGGTCGCCTTCGGAGAGGTTGACGGAAGAGCCGCCGCCATGTGCGTCACCGGAGCGGACGGCGTGCGCCGTGGCCTGGACGGCATGAGTCATTTTCTGGCTGCGGCGCATGCGTTGGGCCCAGGCGGGCGGACCGTCGGCCTTGGCTGGCGATGCGGCCTCGGCGGCGTCGCCGCCGATCGTCCCGCCGGTCGATGCGCCGCCGGTGGCTTCGAAGGCGGCGCGACCGCCAGCGTTGAAGCTCGAACGCATGCTTTCGGCGGCGCGGGATGCGGCGCGGCGCAAAGGCGAGATCGCTGCGCTGCCGCCGGCGCGGGCGACACCGCCGAGACCCGATGCGACACCGGCAGCGCCGGACTGGCCGGCCGCACCCAGGCTGTAGGCCGTGGAAGCGCCACCTGCGAGAGCCGCGCCGCCACGAGCGGCGGCGGCGGCCCCTCCGACCAGCGATGCGCCTCCCGTAGCGGCCGCGCCCACGGCGCCGGCGCCGAGCGCAACCATGCCGCCGGCCGCGAGTCCGGTTCCCACCGCCGCACCGGCACTGAGCTGTGGTCCGCCAGAGACGATGCCCGATGCGATGCCGGGGCCAAAAATGCCGAGGCCGAGCAGCGACAGCGCGGCCAGAACGATGGCCATGGCTTCGTCGATCGAAGGTGTCGCGCCGCCGAAGCCGGCGGTGAATTCGGAGAAGAGCGTCGAGCCGATGCCGATGATGACGGCGAGGACCAGCACCTTGATACCGGACGAGATGACATTGCCCAGCACGCGTTCGGCCATGAAGGCGGATTTGCCGAAGAGGCCGAACGGGATCAGCACGAAGCCGGCGAGCGTCGTCAGCTTGAACTCGATCAGCGTAACGAAGAGCTGGATGGCGAGGATGAAGAAGGCGAGCAGCACCAGCGCCCAGGCCAGGAACAGGCAAGCGATCTGAATGAAGTTCTCGAAGAACGACCAGTAGCCCATGAGGCCGGAGATGGAATCGAGCAGCGGCCTTCCGGCGTCGAGTCCGGTCTGCGCGACCTTGCCGGGCCGCAGGAGATCGGCGGTCGTGAACCCCGAGCCGCTGGCCTTCAGCCCCAGTCCTGCGAAGCTTTCGAAGACGATACGGGCGAGATTGTTCCAGTTGCCGATGATGTAGGCGAAGACGCCGACGAACAGGGTCTTCTTCACCAGCCGGGCGATGATGTCGTCATCGGCGCCCCAGGACCAGAACAGCGCCGCCAGCGTGACGTCGATTACGATCAGCGTGGTGGCGATGAAGGCGACCTCGCCTCCGAGCAGCCCGAAGCCGCCGTCGATATAGCGGGTGAAGACCTCGAGGAAATGGTCAATGACGCCGGTGTTGCCCATGGCCTATTGCGCCTCGGCCGGTTGCGCCGGGATCGCCTGGGTCTGCGGTGCGGCAGGCGGTTGCGGCAGGCGTTCGGCCGGACGCGAGCCGGGCGCGAGGAAGCGCTGGCGGTTTTCCGCCCAGGCGCGGAGGCAGGACGGATCGCGCGGACCCGCTTCGCCGAGGGCCTGGCATCGCAGCAGCTCGTCGCGAAGCGGATCGACGGTCGAGGCTGCGGGCCGGCTGGAGGCCCAGGGTTCGACCGGCTCCTCCTTGCGGCTCATCTCGATCGCCGTCGCGGTAATGGCGAGCGCGACGAAGACGACGGCGGCCAGGCGTGCGAGCATCTTGCCGTCCATGGCCGTGCCCTCAGTTGCCGCTGCCGGGGAACATCCGGGCGTTGCCCGGCTGATAGCCGCTGCCGGGGGTCAGGAAGCGCCGGCGCTGTTCGCGGCCCTGTTCGGCCGCCGCGGCGCGCTCGGCGTCGGAGAGCGCCTGCGCGCGGCCGTTCGCTGAGACCACAGCGGTCAGGTCGGCGAGCTGCTGGGCCTGGAGCGCGAGAAGCTGATTGCCGGCCTGCGTCGCCTGCAAGGCGCCGGTCGCGCCCTGGCTTTGCCCGACCAGCGCCGACATCTGCGCGCGGTTGGTGTCGATGTTGCCGACGACACCGGCCTGTACGCGCATGGCGTCCTGCAAGCCGCCGACCGTGTTCTGCCAGCGCTCGCGCGCGTCGGTGACGAGCTGTTGGTCCGACGCCGTCATCGACGCATTGCCGTAGGTGGTGCGGAACGCCTGATCGATGTTCTGCACGTTGTAGGCGATGCGCTGCGCCTCGCCGAGGAGCTGCTGGGTGCGCTGCACCGACTGCTGGAGTTGTTGCAGCGAGGAATAGGGCAGGCTCGTGAGATTGCGGGCCTGGTTGATCAACATGGTCGCCTCGTTCTGGAGCGAGGTGATCTGATTGTTGATCTGCTGGAGCGCGCGCGTAGCGGTCAGCAGGTTCTGGGCGTAGTTTGTAGGGTCATAGACAATGCCGCCGAACTGGGCGTGGGCTGGCGTCGCCAGGAATGGCAGCGTGAGAACAGGGGCGGTGAACAGCGCGGCAGCGACGCGTGCCGCGCGCGAGCGGCGCGCGTTCATGATGATGTCTCCATGGTGTTGAGGCCGGGAATGAGATCGACCGCCCAGCCGAGGTCGTAGCGATTGAGCCAGGCGGCGAGAAAACCTTCGCGGCCATGCTCGGCGACGGTCTGGGCGATGGCGGCCTGGTCGGATTTCGAGGAGGTGGCGCACAGTGCCAGGGCCACGTCGGACAGGCCCAGCTCGAACAGCCGATTGCCCCGGCGCGACTGGCAGTAATAGTCGCGTTTCGGCATCGCCCGCGCGAGGATCTCGATCTGCCGGTCGTTGAGTCCGAACCGCCGGTAGATGGCGGTGATCTGCGGCTCGATGGCGCGCTCGTTGGGGAGAAGGATGCGCGTCTGGCAGCTCTCGATAATGGCGGGCGCTATGGCCGAGCCGTCGATGTCGGAGAGCGACTGAGTGGCGAAGATGACCGACGCATTCTTTTTGCGCAGGGTCTTCAGCCATTCGCGGAGCTGACCGGCGAAGCCCTCGTCGTCGAGCGCGAGCCAGCCCTCGTCGATGATGATGAGCGTCGCGCGCCCATCGAGGCGATCCTCGATCCGGTGAAAGAGATAGGCGAGCACCGCGGGCGCGGCCCCGGTGCCGATCAATCCCTCGGTCTCGAAGGCCTGGACGGTGGCTTCACCGAGATGTTCGGCCTCGGCGTCTAGCAACCGGCCATAGGCGCCGCCGACGCAATACGGGCGCAGCGCCTGCTTGAGATCGTTGGACTGGAGCAGCACCGACAGGCCGGTCAGGGTGCGTTCGGCGGGCGGCGCCGAGGCCAGCGACGTCAGTGCTGTCCAGATGTGCTCCTTGACTTCCGGCGTGATCGCGACGCTCTCGCGGCTGAGGATGGCGGAGATCCATTCGGCGGCCCAGGCGCGCTCGCCCGCATCGTCGATCCGCGCGAGCGGCTGGAGCGACACGCTGTCGTCCGCGCCATCGGTCAGGCCGCCGCCGAGATCGTGCCAGTCGCCGTCCATGGCGAGCGCCGCGGCGCGGATCGAGCCGCCGAAATCGAAGGCGAAGACCTGCGCGCGATCATAGCGGCGGAATTGCAGCGCCATGAGCGCCAGCAACACCGATTTGCCGGCGCCCGTCGGGCCGACGATCAGCGTGTGGCCGACATCGCCGACATGAATGGAAAGCCGGAACGGGGTCGAGCCTTCGGTCTTGCCGAAGAGCAGCGGGGGCGCTGCGAAATGCTCGTCCCGCACCTCGCCCGCCCATACCGCCGAGAGCGGGATCATGTGGGCGAGATTGAGCGTCGACAGCGGCGGCTGCCGGACATTGGCATAGACATGGCCCGGCAGGCTGCCGAGCCAGGCGTCGACGGCGTTGATGGTCTCGGGCATGGCGGTGAAGTCGCGGCCCTGGATGACCTTCTCGACCAGCCGCAGCTTCTCGGCGGCAATGCGCGGATCGGCGTCCCAGACGGTGATGGTGGCGGTGACGTAGGCCTGGCCGGCATAGTCGGCGCCGAGTTCCTGCAGCGCGAGATCGGCGTCGGCCGCCTTGTTGGCGGCGTCCGTATCGACCAGCACCGACGCTTCGTTGGTCATCACCTCCTTGAGGATGGCGGCGAGCGACTTGCGCTTGGCGAACCATTGCCGACGGATTTTGGTGAGCAGCCTGGTCGCATCCATCTTGTCGAGCAGGACAGCGCGGGTCGCCCAGCGATAGGGAAAGGCGAGCCGGTTGAGTTCGTCGAGGATGCCGGGCGTGGTGGCGGTCGGGAAGCCGACGATGGTGAGGATGCGCAGATGCGCGTCACCGAGGCGCGGTTCGAGCCCGCCGATGAGCGGCTGATCGGCGACCAGGGCGTCGAGATAGATCGGCGTCTCGGGCACGCGGACGCGGTGCCGTTTGGTCGAGACCGTCGAGTGCAGATAGGTCAGCGTCTGCGTATCATCGAGCCAGGCACATTCCGGCATGAAGGCGTCGACGAGTTGCAGGATGCGATCGGTGCGATCGGCGAATCCGCGCAGCGCCTCATGGGCATCGACGCCGCCGCGCTCGCGGCCCTCGTAGAGCCAGCTTTCGGCGCGCGCGGCGTCCTCCGCCGGGGGCAGATAGAGGAAGGTCAGGAAGTAGCTGGATTCAAAATGCGCTCCGGCTTCCTCGAAGTCGGCCTTGCGCTCGGCATCGACCAGAGCCGACGCCGGATCGGGAAAGCGGCTGGCCGGATAGGTCGCGGCCTCATGGCGCTGCGCCTCCACGAAGATCGCCCAGCCTGAGCCAAGGCGGCGGAAGGCATTGTTGAGACGGCCGGCGACGGCGACCAGTTCGGCGGGCACGGCGCTGTCGAGATCGGGGCCGCGAAACCGCGCCGTGCGCTGGAAGCTGCCGTCCTTGTTCAGAACGACTCCGTCGCCGACCAGCGCGACCCAGGGAAGGAAGTCGGCGAGCCTTGTGTTGCGATTTCGATATTCGGCAAGGTTCATCATGGCGACGCCCTCAGACCGCGAGATAGGCGGGGATGCGCAGATGCCGACGTCCGACATCGACGAACTGCGGATCGCGCTTGGCGGCCCAGACGGCGGCGAAATGGCCGATGGCCCACAGCGCCAGCCCGACCAGCCAGAGGCGCAGGCCGAGACCGAGCGCGGCGGCGAGCGTGCCGTTGAGGATGGCGATCGAGCGCGGCGCGCCGCCGAGCAGGATGTGTTCGGTCAGCGCCCGATGGACGGGCACCGAGAAGCCCGGGACTTCGGTGCCGTGGTCCACACCTCCCACCATCAGACGAGCGCCCCGCCGCCGAACGAGAAGAAGGACAGGAAGAAGCTCGATGCCGCGAAGGCGATCGAGAGGCCGAAGACGATCTGGATCAGCCGCCGGAAACCGCCCGAGGTGTCGCCGAAGGCGAGCGTCAGGCCGGTGACGATGATGATGATCACCGCGATGATCTTGGCGACAGGGCCCTCGATCGACTCCAGAATCGACTGGAGCGGCGCCTCCCAGGGCATGGACGAGCCGGAGGCGTGGGCGGCCGGCGCGAGCGCCAGGCTGATGAAGGTGACCGACGCCGCCGTGGCGACGTGTCGGCGGATACGCAAGGCATGTCGGATCATGACGGATCTCCTTGGTCGGGCTGCTGGATGGTGGTGACGCGGTAATCGCCGTCGGGGCCGAGCCCTTCGATGCGTGCGAGTTCGGCGAGGCGGCGCGCGTTGCCGCGGCCGGACAGCACCGCCACGAGGTCGATGGTCTCGGCGATCAGTGCGCGGGGCACGGTGACGACGGCTTCCTGGATGAGCTGCTCGAGACGGCGCAGCGCGCCGATCGCGGTGCCGGCGTGGATGGTGCCGACGCCGCCGGGATGCCCGGTCCCCCAAGCCTTGAGCAGGTCGAGCGCCTCGCTGCCGCGCACCTCGCCGATCGGGATACGATCGGGGCGCAGGCGCAGCGACGAGCGGACGAGGTCGGACAAGGTCGCGACGCCGTCCTTGGTGCGCATCGCGACGAGGTTCGGCGCGGCGCATTGCAGCTCGCGCGTATCCTCGATCAGCACGACGCGGTCGGAGGTCTTGGACACCTCGGCCAGCAGGGCGTTGGTGAGCGTGGTCTTGCCGGTCGAGGTGCCGCCGGCGACGAGGATGTTGCGGCGCTGCGCAACGGCGGTGCGCAGGGCGTCGGCCTGGCCGGCGGCCATGATGCCGGCGGCGACATAGTCGTCGAGGGTGAAGACGGCGACGGCCGGCTTGCGGATCGCGAAGGCGGGCGCGGCTACCACGGGCGGCAGCAGGCCCTCGAACCGCTCTCCTGTTTCCGGCAGCTCGGCTGAGACGCGCGGCGCGCCGGCATGGACTTCGGCGCCGACATGATGCGCGACCAGACGGATGATGCGTTCGCCATCCGCCGGCGAGAGCCGCTGGTCGGTCTCGCATAACCCTTCGGACAGTCGGTCGACCCAGAGCCGCCCATCGGGGTTGAGCATCACCTCGACGATCGCGGGGTCTTCCAGAAAGCCGGCGATCGCAGGGCCCAGCGCGGTGCGAAGCATGCGCGCGCCGCGAAGGATCGCCTCGGATTTCTGGTGGGGGTTTGCCACGTCGTCCCCGTTCTCTTGCGGGCGCGCCCGATGCGCGGCCCTGGATCGGGGTCAAGTAGAAGAGGCAGAATTCAGTGTATTACAACAACCACAATATGGTCGTCGTACTGTGGCGTACAAAGACAGGGAAACGGCGGAGCTGCCGAATACTTGTGATGCGCTGGGCGGGTGATTATTCCGCGTCGCGCGTGGGGTCGATGTCCTCGGATATCTCCTGGCGCAGCTTCGGCCCGCTGGCGAGTCGCCGGCCGAGCGCCGCCACGAAGGCGGCGTAGCGTTCGGCAGCCTTGGCGCGCGCCGCCTGCGCCGCAGCTTCGGGCAAGGCCGGCGTGGTGTTGAACCAGAAGCGCACGAAGATGGCGAGCGTCTCGACGGCGATGCCGACATCGCGCTCCATGCGGGTCATGCGTCGGTCGAGCTGGTCGAGGCGCTTGGCGATGGCGGCCTCCTGGCGTTCGGCGGCATCGGGCGACAAGAACGAGGCGATGCCCGCCTCGGCGACGAGCGAGAGCGACAAATCGCGACGGGCGGCATGGAGCGCCAGCGCCTTCATCACCTCGGGCTCCAGATAGACGGACAGCCGCTGCTTCCTGGGCGGTTTCGACATGGGCTCCCTCCTTTACAGCTCGATGCCGTCGCCCGGATCGAGCGAGGCCTGACGGGCGACCTGGCGCATGGTGTCGCGCAGGCGGCTGTTGCGGGCGACGTCCTCTTCCGGCTCGTCGACCGGATCGATTTCGAACTCGTTGTCGATCGCCGGCTTCTTCTCGGGCTGCTCCGCGCGGCTCAACTCGGGCTGGTGACGGCGTTCGGAGTCCGTGGTGTCCTCGTCCTCCGCGGGCTTGGTGGCGACGGGCTCGGCGAGGATCGGCGCGGGCGGCGGCGCCAGCGCGCTCCAGTCGTCGGGGAGAGGTTTCTTAGGCTTTGTCAGCGCCGGCGGCGGGAGAACCCGCTCCTGAAACCTTCCATCCTCGAAATACCGGGCCTTTTTCGCGCGGATTGGCGGCGTGCCGGCGACCATGACGATCTCGTCGGTAGGCGGAAGCTGCATCACCTCGCCGGGGGTCAGCAACGGCCGGGCGGTCTCGGACCGCGACACCATCATGTGCCCGAGCCACGGAGACAGCCGGTGGCCGGCATAGTTCTTCATTGCTCGCATCTCGGTGGCGGTGCCGAGGGCGTCGGAGACGCGCTTGGCGGTCCGCTCGTCATTGGTCGCGAAGCTGACGCGGACATGGCAGTTGTCGAGGATCGAGTTGTTCGGTCCGTAGGCCTTTTCGATCTGATTGAGGGACTGGGCGATGAGGAAGCTCTTCAGCCCGTAGCCGGCCATGAAGGCGAGCGCGGATTCGAAGAAGTCGAGCCGGCCGAGCGCCGGGAACTCGTCGAGCATCAGCAGCAAACGATGGCGATGCCCCTTGGCCTGCAGGTCCTCAGTGAGCCGCCGCCCGATCTGGTTGAGGATCAGGCGGATCAGCGGTTTGGTGCGGTTGATGTCGGAGGGCGGCACCACGAGGTAGAGCGTTGTCGGATGCTTGCCGCCGACAATGTCGCCGATCCGCCAGTCGCAGCGTCGCGTCACCTCGGCGACGACAGGATCGCGATAGAGCCCGAGGAACGACATGGCGGTGGAGAGCACGCCCGACCGCTCATTGTCCGATTTGTTCAGCAGCTCGCGCGCGGCGCTGGCGATCACCGGGTGCGGTCCCGCTTCACCGAGATGCGCCGTCTTCATCATCGCGGCCAGTGTCGACTCGATCGGGCGCTTCGGATCGGAGAGGAAGGCCGCGACGCCGGCCAGCGTCTTGTCCTTCTCGGTGTAAAGGACATGCAGGATGGCGCCGACCAGCAAGGCGTGGCTGGTCTTCTCCCAGTGGTTCCGCTTCTCGAGGCTGCCTTCCGGGTCGACCAGGATGTCGGCGATATTCTGAACGTCGCGGACCTCCCACTCGCCGCGACGGACCTCGAGCAGCGGATTGTAGGCGGCCGACTTGACGTTGGTCGGGTCGAACAGCAGGATGCGACCATGGTGGGAGCGGAAGCCGGCGGTGAGCTGCCAGTTTTCGCCCTTGATGTCATGGACGATGGCCGAGCCGGGCCAGGTCAGAAGCGAGGGCACGACCAGGCCGACGCCTTTGCCGGAGCGGGTCGGTGCGAAACACAGCACATGCTCGGGACCGTCGTGACGCAGATAGTCGCCATCGAGCTTGCCGAGGACGACACCATCGGCGCCGAGGAGTCCGGCCGCCTTCACCTCGTCGGGCCGGGCCCAGCGCGCCGAGCCATAGGTCTCGACGTTCTTCGCCTCGCGCGCCCGCCACATCGACATGCCGATCGCGACCGCGATCGAGATGAAGCCGCCGGACGCGGCGATATAGGCGCCCTCGACAAAGATCGGCGGCGCATAGGCGTCGTAGAAATACCACCACCAGAAAAAGGTCGGCGGGTAATAGATCGGCCAGCCGGCGATCTCGAACCAGGGCGGACCGAGCTGCGGCTGGAAGCCCAGCCGCCATGCCGTCCACTGTGTCGCAGCCCAGGTCGTCAGCAGCACGATCACGAAGACGGTGAGGATCTGGCCCCAGAGGATTTTCGTCGCGGACATGGCATGGCTCCTTGTCTGTTGGGGGCTAAAGACCGAGGCCGCGCTTGCGCCCAAAGCTCCAGTCGACCCCGCCATCATTGCGGGCGACGCCTGAGACATGCTGGCCGAGCTGGCGTTCAAGCGAGGGCGTCCAGGGCACGAGCTGGAAGCCGAGGCCGTCGTCGATCATGGCGAAGCGACCGGAGGCGAGCGCGAAGCGCTGGCGATAGGTTCCGGCGACATAAGCCCCTGCACCGGCCTTGCTGAACGGTCGTCCGGTCTCGGCCGTGACCCGCTCGGCTAGCGCGTCCAGTTCGCGCTGGCGCAACGTGTCGATCAGGTTGCGGGAGAAGATGACGCTGCGGCCCTGGCGTTCGGCGAGGCGCTGTTCGATCAGATGCTCGGCGCGCCGGTCCATGGCGTCGCGGACTTCGGCGCCGAACCCGCCGCCGCCGAGCGCCGCCGGTTCGCGCGCGATCGCCTGCCGGTCGAGCCAGGTGGCGCCGGTCGCGGTGACCTGGGCGGCGATGTCGAGATCGGAGCGGACGGCGAGTGCGACGCGGCGTTGGCCGCGGGCATCGTCGAAGCGGCGTAGTTCGACGATCGAACCCGGTGCGCTGTCGCCGGCCGCGTCGAGGTCGGGCAGCCTGATGTGGTGGGTGCGTCCATCGACGCCATCGACCACGGCATAGGCCGTGCCCTTCAGTTCGTCATCGAGGCCGCGCTCGACCAGGCGGCCGACGATCGGATCGTCGATGCTCTCGGCGGCGAGCACATAGCTGGCCGCGCCCCGCTCGATCCCGCGCTCGGTCAGGCCGCGGTGGATGCGCTTGATGATGTCGCCGCGCTCACCCAACTCGCGCAACGTCGCCTCGGCGGTCTCGGATATCGTCCATTGGCCGGGACCGATTTCGTCGGCGAGGCCGAGCCGTTCCAGCTTGCGCAGCCGCCCGACCTTCAGGGCATGGAATTCGTCGGGCCGGCGGTCGGGATGCGGCGCGAGGTCGACGATGCCGGTGCGATAGCTGTCGCGGGCAAGCTGACGATCGAGATCGGTCCAGCGCTCGGTCTCGATCTGCCGCTCCAGACCGCGGCGGATGTCGAGGTCGGTGCGCGGCCCCAATTCCTGGGTGATGAGATCGCGCGCCCGGTCGCGCATGCCTTCCTTGATATAGTCGCGCGAGATGACGAGGTTCTCGCCGTCGTCGCGGACGCCGCGCACGATCAGATGGACATGGGGATGCTCGGTGTTCCAATGATCGACGGCCGCCCAGTCGAGCGAAGTGCCGAGATCCTTCTCCATCTGGCTGACCAGATCGCGGGTGAAGCCGCGCAGGTCCGACATCTCCAGGGCGTCGTCCGGCGAGACGATGAAGCGGAAATGATGGCGGTCATCCTCGCAGCGGCCGGCGAAATCCTTCGCGTCCACTTCCTCGCCACCCGGACCGAACAGGTGCGCCTTTTCCCCATCCCGGGTGACGCCCTCGCGGCGCAGATAATTGAGATGAGTGCCGAGCGGCGCATTGCGTCCGCCGTGGCGGACCACGCGCGCCTTGATGACTGCGCCGCGTGACCGGGCGGTGAGCAGGCGGTTGGCCTGCACGGCTGCGCGCTGCCCACGGCCGAAGCGCGAGCGGTTGCCGGGGCCGATCCTTCCCTTGCGGGAGAGGGAGCCGCCGGCCTTGTGCGCGGCGGCCAGCGCCTGGGCGATGAAGGGTCTGGCGGACTGCGCGCGGGTGGAGCGGATGCGCCCGGGCCGGATGCGGAAATCGTCTTCGCCGCTCATGGCTGGCGCCCCGCACATCGCGCGAAGTCCCTGAGATTCTTGAACAGACGCGGATAGCGCACCTCACGCCGAACAGGCGCACATCGCGCAATCGCGCGGTAACTCCTTGAAAAACCACAACCGCCCCAAGCCGCACATCGCGGCCCTTTATCCTGCCATCGTGCGGTTGTGATTCCCGTGCCTCCCCACGCTCCCGCCTTTCCCGCGCTGGAGCCCGCCATGGTGCGATCCTGTGCGAACGCGGTCATCGCGGCCCCGCAGGCGAAGAGCGACCGATGAAGAGGCCGCCGGTTTGCGGGCCGGCCGGCTCGGGCGCGCCTTCCGGCAGCGGCGCGGATGGCGCAGCCGACGCGCCCTCATGCTGCGGCCGATCTGCGGCCGAACCGCCATCGGCCTGCACGATGAAGAGCGGTGCGCGCGTCCAGGCGAGTGGGTCGGCGGCGGCGACCGTGACGGGAGACGGCATGTCGGACCCGCCGATGACCGGCACGAGCATGGCGACATAGGCGCGCGTTTCGGCCGGAAGTGAACGGCGGCGATCGCGATAATCCTCATAGCGACCGGGACCGGCATTGTAGGCCGCCAGGAAGCCCGGAGAGCCGTAGCGGTCGTGCATTTCGCGCAGATAGGCCGCGCCGGCCAGGATGTTGTCGCGCGGATCGTAGGGATTGGCGCCGAGCGCGTATCGGGCGCGCATTTCCGCCCAGGTGGCCGGCATGATCTGCATCAGGCCCATGGCGCCCTTGGGCGAGACCGCGCGCACGTCGCCGCGACTTTCGACGCGCATGACGGCGCGAATCCACAGCTCGGGAATGCCGAACCGACGCGCGGCTTCGGTGACGAAGCCTGCATAGGGATCGGCGGTCGCGGTGTGCGCCGGAGGCATCGCCTGCGCGCTGGCGGGCGACGCCGGGAGCGCTGCCGCAGACAGGCCAGAAAGGAGAAGGGGGACCGTCAGCCGGGCGGCGGGAAACCGCCCGGTGACAGCGCGCGAGCGACGGGACGGCATGGGTCAGTCCCGGTCGCCGCGCCTGGGCGGCCGGTTCCAGTGCAGCCCCCAGGCCGATTTGTCGTCGGCGGACTGGAAGAGGTTGGCGCGGATCGGCTGCGGGAAAGTCGGATCGTCGAACTGCAGCGAGATATAGTCACCGGCCTTTTCGCCGGTCCGCTTCCAGCCTGCGCCGATCTCCGCGCCGGTTTCGTTGTTCATGCCGTCGAAGACGTGAACACGATAATCCGGCGCGTTCTCGGCATCCGATGGCTCTGCGGGAAAGATGATGATGTCCTGTTGCAGGGCGAGCGTCTGCAAATTGCCGATGAAGCCGGACTCGTCGCGTGTGAATTGACCGATCAGGGACATGATTGCCTCCATGGAATTGCGGTGAGGATGGACATGGGCGCGCCGTCACAGCGTCGGCGCGCGCCAGACGAAGCGGCCATCGCCGTCCTCGTCGGTGTAGAGAGGGATCGCCCGGCCGATGACGGCGGAGGCCGGAAGCGGGCCGAAATAGCGGCCGTCCAGGCTGTCGCCGACCTGCCAGTTCATCAGGAACAGCTCGCCCTCGGCGACGAGGCGACAGCCCTGCCACACGGGCAACGGACGGCCGAGACGATCGCGCGCGAGCGCATCGCCCATCGGCACGGCGTCGACCGTAATGGCGAGGCCCCGCCGACAGACCCGCTGTCCCGGCAGGGCGGCGATGCGCTTCATCAGCGGCACGTCGCGTCCGATATAGCCGCGCTCGACCAGGAAACTGTCGAGAGGCTCGGGCGCGCGGATCGCGACGAGATCGGTGATGTCCGGGAAGCGTTCCGGCTGGATGGCGTAGAGGCCGATCGGCGCGCTGGCCGACGCATTCCAGATGAGCCTGGGCGCGAAGGAGACGACCGACATGACGCCGAACAGCGAGACGGCGGCGGTCGTGGCGATGGCGTAGCCGAGGCGGATCATGCGCCGGTCCTCCGCGCGAGGAGGAAAGCGCGATGCCGGTCGGGCGAATAGCGACGCGGCGTCTCGCCGGCTGTCAGGCGGTTGTGGACGTGCCGCCAATGGTCGGGCGAGACCTCGGCGGGATCGATGCCATCGGCCTCGATGGCGTCGATCCGCTCCAGCATGCGGGCGACCTTCGGCCAGCCATCCACGCGCAGCAGAATGTCACCACCGGGCGTTACGGTGGGGACGCTCTGGCAGGGATCGCCGGGCCGCACGGCGCGCAGGATGTCGAGCCGCGATAACACGGTGCCGTGTTCGTTCGCGGCCCAGCGCACCAGGGCGAAAATCGTGCCGGGAGCGAAGAACAGGATGCGGCGGCGACGGTCAAGGATCTGCTCGCGGACCTCGCGTCCGAAGCGGATCCAATGCTCGGTCTGCTTCTCGATCCAGACGAGTTCGACGGCGGTGAGATCGGCGATCGCCGTGGCTGCACCCGAGGCCAGCGGAGCGGCGGAGCCGATCATTGGCTGTCTCCCGGCGCGGATGGGAATTCGCGCGCGAACAGGGCGCGCAGCATGTCGGCGACGGTCTGGCCGCGCTGGAAGGCGGCGATCTTGATGCGGCCGCGCATGTCGGCGGTGACGTCGATGGTGAGTCGCGCCGAGAAATCCTCGGCCGGCGACGGTCTGTCGGTCGAACGCTCGGGCGTCCTGATCCAGCTTTCGGCATCACCGGGACGGGCGGCGAAGCCGCGTTTCGGGGACCGCGCGTTCATGGTGCGATCCCTTCAACCGCGTCGGCGAGCGCAGCGATCTCGGCGGCCGCCAGCGCGGCATGATCGAGTTCGGAGACGAGCCGACCGCCCTGCGCGGCCTCGGCGAAGGCAACGCGCTGGCCGATCTTGGCTGCCAGCACGGGTGGATCGTGATCGGCGAGCGCCTCGGCAGTCTCACGCGCGATCACCGTGCGGGCCGCGCAGCGGTTCAGCACGAAACGCGCGGCGAGACCGGGACGATAGATGCGCGCCTCGCTGAGCAGAGCCAGCATCTCGGCCGAGGCCCAGCCGTCGAGCGGCGACGGCTGCACCGGGATCAGCACGAGGTCGGCGGCGAGAAGCGCCGAGCGCATCAGGCCGGCGACACGCGGGGGGCCGTCGATGACGACGTGGTCGGCGTCGCGGGCCAGCTCCGGCGCTTCGCGATGCAGCGTATCGCGCGCCAGGCCGACGACACCGAACAGCCGCTCCAGCCCCTCCCGGCTGCGCTGCTGCGACCAGTCGAGGGCTGATCCTTGCGGGTCGGCGTCGATGAGAGTGACGCGCTTGCCATTGCGCGCCCATTCGCCAGCGAGGTGCAGCGCGAGCGTCGTCTTGCCGACGCCGCCCTTCTGGTTGAGCAGGGCGACGATCATGACCGTCTCCCGGCAATCGGGGACTCGTCCACAGCAGCCGAAAAGCGCGCTCGCGTTAGAAAGATTCCGTAGGAATCTAGGTTAGAGACGTTACGGGGGCCGCAAGCGCCTGATTCAGAAAGCTGAATCGGCGATTTTGGTCCCCGATAGCACGAGACTCCGGTCCCCGATGGCACGATAGTGCCGGTCCCTGATAGCACGAGGCGATTCACAGCTTATCCCCAGGCTGGCGGTTGGCGCGGCGACGACGGCGTGGTGTCCCGAAGGGGATCGGATCGGTCGGCGCGAAAGTGAGGATGTCGGGGCCATTGGCGCACGGCTGGATGGTCAGCCGGTAACCCGGTAACGGCTGGCGGCGAACGATCTCGCGCAGGTCGTAGGCGAAATGCTTGAGCGGCGAGAGGCTACCCGACTTGGCGTGGAGATGGGCGAAGTCGAAGCTCCAGCCATATTCCTGCTTGCCGCCGTGCTTGCGCACCAGGCGGTAGAGCCAGCGCTCCAGCCCGCCGGTCAGGCTGAAATAGTCCCGGTCGATGGTGAGGACGAGCGCGTCGTCCAGTACCGCGCCGTAGAACCAGTCGGGCACGATGAGTTCGAGGCCGAGCGGCCGACCACGATGGTCGGCGCGCTCCTTCCACTCGTTGATCCAGGAGAAGCGGTGCATGCGCCGTTCGGTCGGCTGACGGATGGAGGTCGCCACCGTCGTCGACTGGAGCCGGTCGAGCGCCGCTTTCAGGCGGTCGTAATCGCGCAAGGAAACGCCGCGACCGATGAAGTTCAGGATTTCGTAGGGGGTGGTCGCCATCAGGCGCGACGGGCGCAGGCCGAGATCGCGCGCCTCGACGATCTGCGAGGCGACCCAGATCAGGATGTCCGCGTCCCAGATGGTCGCCATGCCGTGGTCGGCCACGGCCTCGACGCGGATGACGATGGAGCCGGCCTTGAAGTCGATCGGCGCCAGGCGCTTCGATTTGGCGAGCGAGAAGAAGGGATAGGCCATGAGGTCCTGCGCGTCGCGCGGCGCCAGGTCGCCGGGCAGCGCCCGGAACAGATCGAGCTGCGCGCGCTCGCTATGATGTCGGCCGGGCGACACGAGCCGTCCTCAGCGCGGGAAGCGACCGCCGGCACTGGCGGAAGCGGATGGCTGGCGCTTGGCGGGCGGCACCGTGCCGCCGCGCGGATCGGAGGTCGAAGTGACGAGCCCGCGATCCGCCCAAGTCTGAAGGTCGTCGACGGAATAGACGACGCGCCCGCCGAGCTTACGGTAAGTCGGCCCGGTGCCGTAGGTGCGGTGCTTTTCGAGGGTGCGCTCGGACAGGCCGAGGAAGCGCGCTGCCTCCTGCGTCCTCAGATAGCGTGGCGGTAGAATGGCGGCTTTTTCGGCCATGATCGAACCTCCGTGGTCTCGCGGGATGCCGCTGGGAAAAAGCGGCGGGTTGCGAGCACGGTGGCGCGAAGACGGCGCCTTCCACGATGTCGAAGTTAGGAGAATAAGATCGACACCCTGTCGGGTGTCAGCGGTCCCGGCGCGCCCGGCGAAGCAGACTGCGATAGCCGCCGCGCACGAGTTTGAGTCCGTCGCGCACCAGGCGGATGGTGGTCTCGCGGATCGCGGTCCCGACCCAGGCGGCGGACTCAACGTCGTGGTGAGGGAAAAGGCCTTCGGCAATAGCGCGATAGGTGGCGCCGGTGGCGCGGGCATCGACGGCGCGGAGCATATGCCGCGCGCGTTGGCGGCGCTGATCGGTCATGCGCGGATCGGGCGGCACAGGCTTGCCGGCTATCGCACTCCAGAAGCGCGACAGAGCAATGAGGCGGTCCGGCGTCAGGTCGTCGAGCATCACCACGGCGGCGAGCGCAGGGCTGCCACCGACGTTGTCGAACGCTATGTCGTAGGGTTCACGCTGTACGGCGATCCTGACCAGCGTCGGATCATGCTCGACAAGGACGCCGGCGCGCAGATCATCGGGGCGGATTCCGATCCCTTCGGTTGGCGTCGGTCCCGGCGCGAGAGTGAGAACAGCGGGATCGACTTGCGACGTCCAGAAGATCGGTCGGATGAGACCGGAGCAATTGGGATCGGCCGCGAAATCGCAACCCCCATCGATTTGCGAAGTCTTGCGCAACGTCTTCAGTCAGCCGACCGGCTGCGACGAGGTCGCGATAGGCCCTTAGGTAATCGGGATTTCGTCGCAGGAATTCCCATGCCAAATCGCTCGGCGACAGTTTGTCGATATATTCATAGGCGCTTTCAGAGCGCCAGATTCTTTCTTCGGACATCCTCCACTGCCTCCCGCAATGTTTTGCAACGCGAGTTATGCAGCAGATACGATTCCCGGTTGAACGGGACGTGGGAAGCACGAAGTGCTTGGACCGTGATACGGTTTCTGCATCACCTCAATGCAAGCGCCCCTGGAGCAACTCGCAGAAGCCGCTCCGCGTCATCCACTTGGCGCGATCGAGATGGGCGCTATAAATCTGTTGGGCGCGAGCTTCGTCATGGGCGGCGTCGAGATCGAAGAGAACCTTGACCACCTCTCGCCAATCCGCGCCCGCGGCATCAGCGTCGAGCAGTCGTACATAAAGCTTCAGGTGCGCGTGGTCGTAGGCGGTCAATGCCGCACCGCCCGGTGGCTGATCGAGAAAATCGGCCTTGGTCACAACGTCCCCTGGCGACGAGATGTATCCATTCTGGAGTAGATTGTTAACGCTGATTTGATCGTCATCATGACGCAAGAGGCAGAAGCGCGAAGTCGTGGCGTTGCCGCGGTATTTCGAAACTCACGCGTCCTTCTTGGCATCGACCAACAGCACTCCCTTGCCCTGGTCGGAATTCAGGAAGACGATGCCCGCTCGTTCGAAGGCTCGCCGAACCTCATCGCGCGTCGTCTCGTAAACCTCCAACCCACTATGGGATTCGAGGCGCTTGAGAGCGGTTAATGAGACCCGGGCCTTGTCAGCGAGCGTCTCCTGCGTCCAACCCAGCAACGCGCGTGCGGCCCGAGATTGTCGGGCGGTGATCATGCATGATCACCTCCCACACGGACCTACGCGCACGCCAAAACTACGACTATAATAGTCGCTTTCGGCTGTCCGTTCCAGTATTTTACGCCTCCTGGAAACTGCTTGCGGCGATCGGTGCCACTGACTGATTCGGTCGTTCTGGGAGTCGAAGGCCCCGGCCTTCCGGCCGGGGCCTCGCGCGGGCTTCAGTCGCCGCGCCGCCCGTTGGGGCGGGACCAGATCAGCGAGAAGCCTTCGCCGTCCTCGTCATCGAAGAGGTTGGCGTAGATCGGAGCGTTGAAGCTCGGATCGTCGAGCTTGAGGCCCAGATAGTCGCGGCCCTCGTTGGAGCGCTTGGACCAGGCGGCGCCGATCTCGGCGCGGCCGACCAGGACCCGGTGGCTGGGGGCATTCTCGCCGGTGGCGCGGGTGTCGGGAACGATGCGCACGCCCTTGGCCTGGACGCTGAGGGTGACAATTTCGCCGGTGAACTCGTTCGAGCCGGTCTTCTTGAAGGTGCCGATGGTCGCCATGATAAGTCTCCGTTTTCCGTATTCGAGCCCGCACCATGCGGCCTCGATGGCGATCGGCGGGCCGGAGGCGAGCGACGCCACATCGCTTGCGACCGCAGCGCAGCGGAGGATGGCGCAGGCGCGACTTTGTTGTTTCGCGAGGAATGACGGCGCAGCCGGCAGGGGAAGAAAGTCGAGACCAGCCGTTGTGGCTCAGGCGCTCGAGGCGAAGCCGGCCTTCGGCCAGATCAGGCCATTGGAGAGGCCGTTTGGTGCGCTCGATCCACGGTCAGACAACGGAGACGATGGCGGCTCTTCGCAACGCAAGGACGGCCCGGACACGCTCACCGGCATCGTTCCCCCGCCCCCTGCCGGGCAACGCCATGTCCACCGCACTGACACCGGCGAGAATGCCTTAACAGCATGTCCAGAGCCATGCGCCGATACGCCGCCGTCAACGTCTTGCGCCACCATGGCTGCACCTGGGGGTCAGGCTCGATGATCCCCGCACAGCAGGCCGACAAGTCCCATGTCCGACGAGGGGTGGCAGATTCCAGCCGCTATTCTGGTTCGCCTGGGCAACGTCGTGTCAGACCCGCGCGAGATCCCGGCCGGCGGGACCTTCGGCCGCCATGCCTGCGATGCGGATGAAGGCGGTGATGCCGATCGCAATCGCCCCGATGACTGAAAACACGATCTGGCAGGTCTCGGACGGCATGAGATGCTTGACGATGCCGTGGGTGGCATGAAAGCCCGCCACGGCCGCTGGCGCGACGAAGGCGATGGCGACGATGAGCTTGAGCCACATCGGGCGGACGAAGGCGATCAGCAGTTGACCGACCGCGAGCGTCGCCGCGGCGGCGACGATGCCGACCAGAATGGCGCCGGCTATACCGGCTCCGGTTCCGTGGGCCCAGGCGCCGGCGCTCACGCCGACAAAGGCTGGCAGCGCGAAGACGGCCAGAGTGAACAGCAGCCAGCAGAGCAGGCCGATGGCGGCGACAGAAGCAAGAACGGCGAGAATGATCATGGTGGTGTCTCCGTGAGAAGGGTCTGACGGTCGCGCCCTCCACCACCACCACGGCGCGCCCGAACTATAGCTGAAAATCGGCCGCGCCGGGAGCGGCAACCGCATGCGGTTGCCGCTCGGGCCGACCGGATCGCCCCGGTCATGGGGCGAAAGGGTCGATCTCATGGACGATCGCGGCCGTGTCGCCATCATATTCGCTGGCGGGTGTCACCGAGAGGGTGCCGTCGCCGGCCTGGAAGATGACGATGGCGGCCATCAGCGTTGTAGCGAGGCTGAAGGCGAAGGCGTGAGCGTCGTTAAGGGACATTGCTGGGCTCCTGCTGGAGCGGGGGACCATCCCCCGCCGACAGGCGCCCGATGTGTTCGGCCGTGGACTGCAATCACCGCGAAGGCGCAGCCGCAGCGGCGGCATGCTCGCATAGCCGACCCTTTATGGGTTGATGGCGACAAGTCTGCGGCTGGACCAAGGATCAGCGCAGAAAGGCGGAGGTCGTTCTCGCGTCAGGAGACCTGCTCATCGGCCTCAATGCTTGTTCTCTTCGGCATTCGCACTGTGTCGGCCGGGGTGATTTCAGCTATGGCGCACCTGCCCCAAGGCTCGCCCGCATAAACCCGGTGCCAAGCCCGAGGCAGTCGCTGATCCGCCCCACGACACGCCCGGTTACTTGGGGAAGTGCTCGACATGGGTCTCGGCGGTGCGCCCGAAATAGACGACACGTCGGCCGAGGAACGAGACGAGATATCCCGCGCAACCGGCCGCCTTCGCCTTCTCGCAGAAGGCGACATAGCTGTAGTCGGCAGGATTGGCCTGCGCCCACCGCACCAGACGTTCGACTTCGGCGGCATCGAAGTTGGCGGCGACGCTTCCGGCATAGGGATGCATTTCCAGCACGACACTGTCACCGTCCGGCAGATAGAAAGCCTGGGCGTTGCGGCGATAGTCCACCGTGTAGCCTTCGAAGCCGGCGGCGATCAGCTTCCCGACGAATTCCGGGAAGCTGAGGCTGTTGTCGTGAGCACCCTCCTGGCAGGCCTTGGCAATAGAAATCCGTTCCGCGTCCATGGCGGTTTCCTTTCATGCTGATATTGATCGGGTCCGGTGGCGGTCAGTCCACCGGGGTCGTCTTGAGCCCGCGCCTTGCGGCGAGGGCCTGCAGGATGCGGTCGAGCGTCTCGTGCTCGTCCTTCTTCAGAACACCGAAGAACTCGGCGTCATTCTCGTCGGCGAGCGCGGCCATGACCGGAACCTTGGCCCGCCCTTCCCCCGTCAGCGATAGGCTATGCGCGCGTTTGTCCTGCGAGTTCTCCGTCCGCACGATCAACCCCTTCGCCAGCAGCCGCTCCGCCAGCTTGCTGATCGCGCCCTTGGTCATGCCCATTCTGTCGGCCAGGAGCGACGGAGGCGTAGGATCATGGTCGAAGAGTGCTCGCAAGAATGACCACTCCGCGACGGTGACGCCTTCTCCCGCCACCTTCCGCGCGAATTCCTGCGACACGGCGTTCGACACCATTCGCATCCAGAATCCCGTGTGTGCGGTCAGCTCCGAGGTCGAGGCCACAGGTTCTCCTTTCGTTGACTAGGAAACTAGACAGATTCAGTTTCCTAGTCAACTATAATCTGGTGTTGCGATTTTCGCGAGCGCAGGTCGGGAAGGACGGACCCGAATTGAAGGCGGGCGAGCGGAGAGGCATGGAGCCAAGGTCTGGCTCCAGTTCTCGACGGCGCTCAGGCGCCGCCGAACTTCCAGACCGGGATGCCGAGCTTGCGGGCCTTGTCTGCAAGGTTGTCGTTGATGCCGGTGCCGGGGAAGTGCATCACGCCCTTCGGCACGATCTCCAGCATCTGGTCGTTGCGCTTGAACGGCGCGGCCCGGCCGTGCTTGGTCCAGTCGGGGGCGAAGCCGATCTGCGGCACGTCGCGGTTCTTCGCCCAGAGCGAGGCGATCTTTTCGGCGCCCTTCGGCGACTTGCCATGGACCAGCACCATGTCGGGGTGTTTCTCATGCACCTGGTCGAGCTTGGCCCAGATGAGCCGGTGATCGTCGAAGTCGAGCCCGCCGGTGACGACGATCTTCGGGCCGGGAGGAAGGAGAACTTCCTGCTCGGCGCGCTTCTTCGCCATCAGGAAATCGCGGCTGTCGATCATCGCCGAGGTCAGATTGCGATGGTTGACCTTCGATCCGCTGCGCGGAAGCCACGGCTTGCCGATCTGGCGCTCGTAGTGTTCGGCGGCTTGGTCGCGCATCAGTTCGAAAGCGGCCTGGCGTTCGATGAGCGTCTGACCCTCGGCGATCTGGCGCTCGAGTTCGACCGACTTCACCTCGCTGCCGTCCTGTTCCCGCTGGGAGCGCTTCTGCGCCTGCTCATTGTCGTCCAGCTCGCGGGCGATCCGGTCGCTGGCCCGGTGGAAAACATTCACGGTCGACCAGAGGAGATCGTCGAGGTCGGGTTCGAGGCGGGTATCCTCCAGCGTCCCGATCAGGGCGTCGAAGATGTCGGCGACGGTGCCCGCGACCGCGTTGCCGTCCGGAAGAAGCCGCTGGTCGGGTTCGTCGGCGAAGGGGCGATAGCCGTGAAGCTGCAATTCGTTGAGGACATGGTCGGTGGGTGAGGATTCGTGATGCGGTTCGAAGTCGTCGTGCCTGTTCATGGGAGGCTCCATCGTCTGGACCGCGACCGTCGCGGCCTTCATGGCGACGAAGCCCACCGGCGGGACGGCCAAGCACCCGAAGCGAAGCGGGAGGGCCGGAGCGTCAGCGGAGGATGGCGAAGGCCGGCTATTTTGCCTCGCGATGGAAAGCGGCCTTCAGGCCGCGCCGGAAAATAGTCGGCCGCAGCCATTGCCGGGACGGCCCGACTGTGGGCCGATCGCCCTCTCGAAGGCCGAGGCGCGGTCCTCTGCGATGGAACGGGGCCTCCGAACGGGCACGGCGGCGCTCCACCGCCGCGCTCTTCCTCTCCCGGCTTATGCCGCCAGCGCCATGTAGCGCGCCACGTCCTGCGGCCCGATCTGCATCCGGGTGAGGCTGCGCAGGTGGTCGATGCCGAGCGTGCGCAGATCCTCGTTGAAGTCGTCCAGTTCGGGGGAGATGACGATCGCCTCGATGCCGGCCGCGTTCGCCCGCTCGATCAGACTGTCGCGCGCCCCGTCACCGGCCGGATCGTCGTCGCGCAGGATGTAGAGCCGCCGCAGCGTGTCCGGCAACAGGATGGCGGCAAGATGGGCCGCCGAGAGCGCCGCCAGCATCGGCATGTCGGGCAAGACCTGCCGGATGGACAGAACCGTTTCGATGCCTTCGCCCGCCGCCATTACCTCGCCGCCATGGCCGAAGCGGACAGCATTGCCGAGAAGGTCGCCCATCGCCCGGCGCGGGGTGTCGATCGGCGCCTTGTCCTGCGTGCGCGGATCGAGCCAGGTGCGATGAGCCCCGGTGATATGACCGGCAAGGTCTGTGACGGCGGCGATCATCGCCGGCCAGATCTCGGTCGGCGAATGCTCGTCGGGTCGATAATAACAGCGCGGGTGGAAATGCAGGTTTGCGGTTCCGCGTAAATCCGTAATGCCGCGTTTGCGCAGATACAATTGCACGAGCGTGCCGCCGATCGGTTGCGACATATGGACGAGACGCCGCGCTGCCTCGGGTGATCCGTGCGGCGCGGGTGTCCGACGCTGCGCTGCGTGCGGCTCCGGTTCTGGCGGCGGCATGCTGAGGAAGGTGCGCGCCTCGTCCGCGACATCCTTGAAATCGATCAGGCCGCAGCTTTCGCGGATGATGTCGAGGAGATCACCATGTTCGCCGGTGGCGGCGTCGGTCCATTTGCCGGCCGGTCCCTTGGGCGAGTCCTTGAGCCGGACATACAGGGAGCGGCCCGGCGTGTTGCGCGCGTCGCCCACCAGCCAATAGCGGCCTTCGCGGCGTCCGCTGGAAAGATAATGCCGGCACACCGCCTCGGCCTGCCGGCCGAGACGCTGCACCAGATCGGATGCGTCCTGACGGGCCATCATCCTGCCTCCCGCTCGGCGATGCGCGCCACCGGATAGGTGTCGAGCACACGGGCGAGCACCGCCGGGCCGGCGGCGTCGGCGGGGACGAAGAAACGCAGCTTCCAGGAGATGATTTCGCTGAACAGGCCATAGGCGCGCAATCGCTCGCGCATGGCGTCGGTGAAGCCGGTCAATTCCAGACGATGGCCGCCCATCACGCGGACGCGGCGAAGCTGCAGGCTCTCGGCGAGGTCGAGGATGGCCGTGCCGTCCATCACGGCGGCGAAGGCCTGATCGGGGCAGAGCGACGGTGCGCCGGTCGTGATGGCGTTCGCCGCCCAAGCGGGCGAAACACGGCGGCCGATGATGCGCTCTCCGGCGTCGGTCTGGAGCCGATAGACCCGCGTCGACTCGTCCGGCAGGCGCTTCCAGATTGGCAGCAGCAGGCCGGCGACGATATGGATGGTGCTGTCGGCGAATTCCGGCACCTCGGCCAGTTCGGCGTTCCAGGCGGCAATGAACGCCTCCCGGTCGGCGTCCTCCCAGTGGCTCTCGTCCATCATGCGCAGCGGGGAATAGTGCTGCTCCATCGGCCGGATCAGGCAGACACGGCGCTCGATCTCGCCGTCGTCGAGCATCATCGACGGCGCCGGGACCTGCACGGCGGCGCGGTGCGACCGGGCGTTAACGAGCAGGCGAGCCCGTGGATCGGACAACTGGTCGAGCGCGGCGGCGAGACCGAGCGGCCGGTTGCGTTCGCGCCGGGTGATGGTGAGCAGCCGGGTTTCCGCGCCGGTCCCCGGATGGGTATGGATGATCTGGCTGTCGGCGACGACGAAGCTCTCGGCCTGGAGCGTCTCCAGCCCGACATCATAGACACCGGCACGGATGGCGCCGTCGACCTTGGCGGCGAGGAGCTGTTCGAAGGCGGTGAACAGGATGCCCTGAAGCTCGATCGTCAGCGCCAGCAGCCGGTTGAGGAAGGTGGTGATCGGTGGCAACTCGTCCTTGATGCCATTGTCGTCCGTCAGCTTCAGGCCCGTGGCGGTCTCGAAGCGGTCGAGCGGGCAGCCTTCGACCTTCCCGCGCACGAGCAGCAGGTAAAGTTGGCGCAGCGCGTCACGCGCATAGGCGCTTTCGAGATTGTCCTCGGGCCGGAACAGGCCCTGGCCACCGGTCTGGCGCTGGCCGCGCGTGATGGCGCCGAGCGTGTCGAGCCGGCGGGCGATGGTCGAAAGGAAGCGCTTCTCCGCCTTCACGTCGGTGGCGATCGGCCGGAACAGCGGCGGCTGCGCCTGATTGGTGCGGTTGGTGCGGCCGAGGCCCTGGATCGCGGCGTTGGCCTTCCAGCCCGGCTCCAGCAGATAATGGACGCGCAGACGCTGGTTCTTCGCGGCAAGGTCGGCGTGGTAGCTCCGACCAGTGCCACCGGCGTCCGAGAAGACGAGCACGCGCTTGTCGTCATCCATGAAGGCGGCGGTCTCGGCGAGATTGGCCGCGCCGGCGCGGGTCTCGACGGCGAAGCGCTCGCCCCTGCGGACGATGCGGCGGGAGCGGCCGGTGACCTCGGCGACCATGTCGGTGCCGAAGCGCTGGACGATCTGGTCGAGCGCACCGGGGACCGGCGGCAGCGAGGCGAGATGCTCGATCAGCTCGTCGCGGCGAGCGACTGCCTCGCGGCTCTCGACGGGCTGGCCATCCCGATAGACCGGGCGCGACGACAGATTGCCCTCGCTATCGGAGAACGGCTCATAGATCTGCACCGGGAAGGAATGAGCGAGATAGTCGAGGACGTATTCGCGCGGCGTGATGTCGACGCGCACGTCATTCCATTCCTCGGTCGGGATTTCGGCCAGGCGGCGTTCCATCAGCGCTGCGCCGGTCGAGACGATCTGGATGACTGCACTGTGCCCGTCGGCCAGGTCCTGCTCGATCGAGCGGACCAGTGTCGGCGTCTTCATGCTGGTGAGGAGATGGCCGAAGAAGCGCTGCTTGGCGGATTCGAACGCCGAGCGGGCCGCCGACTTCGCCTGCCGGTTCAGCGTGCCGTCGCTGCCGGTGATGTTGGCGGCCTGCATCGCCGCGTCGAGGTGGTTGTGGATGATGGCGAAGGCGCCGGCATAGGCGTCGTAGATGCGGGTCTGCTCGGGCGTGAGCTGATGTTCGACCAGCTCGTATTCGACGCCGTCATAGGAGAGCGACCGGGCGGTGTAGAGGCCGAGCGCGCGAAGATCGCGGGCGAGCACCTCCATGGCCGCGACGCCGCCATTGTCGACCCCCTCGACGAATTCGGCGCGGTTGGCGAAGGGGAACTCCTCACCGCCCCAAAGGCCGAGCCGCTGGGCATAGGCGAGATTGTGGACGGTGGTGGCGCCGGTGGCGGAGACATAGACCACGCGGGCGTTCGGGAGCGCGTGCTGGAGCCGGAGACCCGCACGGCCCTGCTGCGATGGGGCGACGTCGCCCCGTTCTCCCTTGCCGCCGCCAGCGTTCTGCATCGCGTGGGACTCGTCGAAAATGATCACTCCGTCGAAATCGGAGCCCAACCATTCGACGATCTGCTTGACGCGCGAAAGCTTCTCCCCGCGATCGTCGGACCGTAGCGTGGCATAGGTGGTGAATAGGACGCCTTCAGGCAGCCGGATCGCCGAGCCTTGCGGGAAGCGCGACAGGGGCGTGACCAGCAGGCGCTCCATGCCGAGCGCCGACCAGTCGCGCTGGGCGTCTTCGAGCAGCTTGTCGGACTTGGAGATCCAGACCGCCTTGCGCCGGCCCTGGAGCCAGTTGTCGAGGATGATGCCGGCCGACTGGCGGCCCTTGCCGGCGCCGGTGCCGTCGCCGAGCATGAAGCCTCGGCGGAAGCGGACGGCGTTCGGTGTATCGTCCGGCGCGGCGGTGACGAGGTCGCCGGTCTCGTCCACAGTCCAGGCGCCGGCGAGATAATCGCCATGGGCCTCGCCGGCATAGATCAGCGTTTCGAGCTGGGCGTCGGAGAGGACGCCCTCGGTGACGAGGCGTGGCGGCAACGTCGGACGGTAGCTCGGCTTCGGCGGCGCGACCGAAGCCATGGCGGCGGATTGCACGAGCTTGGTCGGGTGCGGCTGTGCGCCGTCGATCCGGATCGACTGGAGCGCATAGGGCTCATAGATCGCGTCCGAGAGTCGGCCTGCTTCAGGAGGGGTCCAGTCGATCGTCTCGTAGTCGAGCGGAACGCCCTCGAGCTGCGCGATATGGCGCTGCGGCGTCGTCTTGGCCGCGCGGGCGAAATATCCCCGCACTGTGCGCGGCGTAATCGAGGCTGGCGCTCGCTCGGGAAGCGAGACGGTCATCCGTGCCGGGAGGTGATGCTCCAGCCAGGTCAGGAGGGTCGCGACATCCGGGGCGACGCCCGCGGAATCAGGGAAGCGATCCGGCTGCTCGGCCGGCAGCTTGTCGATCACCGTCAGGCGCGTTTCGATGGTCGTGCCATGCTTGGCATAGACCGAGCCGGCGATCGCGGCGGTGAACACGACACGGCCGCGCCCTTGCAGGCGGACGAATGCGTCCCGCCAGGCCGGCTGTTCGGGAGAGAAGTTCGCGCCGGTGATAGCGACCAGGCGTCCGCCATCGGCCAGACGCGCGAGCGCCGACGCGATATGCCGATAGGCGGCGTCGGCCACCCGCCCGCTGACGTTCGCCATCACCGAGAATGGCGGGTTCATGATGACGACGCTCGGCGTGGCGGCCGGATCGAGATGGTCATCGATCTGGGCGGCGTCGAGGCGTGTGACGGGCACGGCCGGAAAGAGAGAGGCGAGAAGATCGGCGCGGGTCTCGGCTAGCTCGTTGAGGATGAGCGATGCGCCTGTGATCTCGGCAAGCACGCCAAGCAGCCCGGTGCCGGCGGACGGCTCCAGCACCCGGTCGGCCGAGGTCAATGTCGCCGCCGTCAGCGCGGCAAGGCCCAACGGGACGGGCGTTGAGAATTGCTGGAAGGCCTGCGCCTCCTCCGATCGGCGCGTATGCGTCGGCAACAGTCCGACGATCTTGGACAGCGCGGAGAGCCGTGAAGCCGGCGACCCGCCTTTGCGGAAAAGCGCCTTTCCATATTTACGCAGAAACAGGACGGTCGCGGCCTCGCAGGCGTCGTAGGCCGTCTTCCAGTCCCAGGCGCCGCTGGCGTCTGAGGCCCCGAACGCGGCCTCCATGGCGCTGCGCAGCATGGGGGCATCGACGGCTCGGCCCTGTTCGAGGTGGGAGAGGATGCGCTCGGCGGCGGCGAGAATCGCGGCGGCCGGCGACGCGGAGGAGCCAAGCTGAAGTGAAGCCGCCGGGGCGGCGGGGATCGGAGCGTGAAGCATGTGGGAGACCTCGGAGAGCGGATCGGGAACGAGCCGGACCGGCGCTCTCTCTCGACCGGACGGGCTCAAACCCGTCCCGGCCATCCTCTCGCTCTGTCGCTGAGGCAGCCCGGTTGGCCGCTCAATCTTCCGACGCCGTCGATGCGGCGCTAAAGTCCGTGGGAAAAGATGCCGCGTCGGGGCGCTTCAGCCACATCCGGCGCATCGACCGGAAGGGAGAGACGATGAAGGGAAGCGCGATCGGCATCGTGGGGGCGGCCTGCCTTTTGGTCGGATTTGGCGCGGGGTTCGCCCTGCGGCCGGTGATCTCACCCGTCACGGCATCGCCTGCCGTGGCTGCCGGCGTGGCTCAGCCGACTGAGGAAGAGGCGACCGCGGCGGTGCGGCGTCATCGCCTGTTCACGGGAACGTCGCTCTCCAACGCGACGCTGAAGCTCGGCGATTGCTCACCGGGCGGCGTCGGGCCGGGCGTGACCTGCATGACGCAGCTCGTCATGGATTCCACCAAGCCCAATGCAGCACCGCAGAACCGGCCGATCGGCTTTGCGCGGGTGAACGGGCAATGGGAAGTGGCGGTTTGGTAGAGGAACCGGACGGGAGTGACGAACCTCCGCCGCCGCGCGAGCGCGCGGCGGATGGGACAAGGGGCCACGACTATCTTGCGATGGCGGCCAGCTATGTGACGGCGGCGCAATGCCTCGCCAGCCGGGCCGAGAACGAATCCGCGCCGTTTCACATGCTGGTGGCGCATTCGCTTGAACTGTCGTTGAAGGCCATCCTCGCCCATGACGGACGGGATGAGGAATGGCTGATGATGACAGGCCATGATCTGGACCATTGCCATCGCGAGGCGCGTTCGATTGGTTTTTCGGGACAGGCGGATCGGGAATTGTCCGATCTCGTCCGGACGCTGGACCGCCCGCACGCCGATCAGCGCTTCCGCTATCCCGTGCTGTTCGGGAACAATCCCCGTCTGGTCGCCTCGGATACGGTGCAGGCCTTGAGAGTTCACCTGACCGATGTCGGTGCGTGGCTGTCGTTCGCGCGGCGCTGATCCGTCACCGTCATGTCGACGTCTCGGGCGGGAGATAGGTGTCGAACGGGTTGCCCTCGGCGAGATGGCCGAACGGGGTGAAGACATAGTCGTCGCGCTCGCGTCCTACGGCGCAGATGACGTAGCGCGGTTCGCCGGTCCCGGCGTCGGCGCATTCGATCAGCGCCAGATGGCCGTTCTCTGCTGCGCGCAGCAGAGTCTGGAAGTTGGCGCGGGCATGATCGGGAATGCTCATCGTCCGCCTCCCTCGGCGAGGTGATCCTCGAGCCAGCCATTGGTATAAGTCCAGGCGATCGTCTCGCCGGTGGCGAGATCGAGAACATGGGCGCCGCCGCCGAAGGCGTTGATGCGCGGTCGCGAGCAGGTGTTGGCGTATTGGAAACCCCAGCGGCCCGTCAGTTCGAACGCTTTCGCGCAGCGTTTGACGAATTGGATCAGGCGTTCGGGATCGCCGGTGACGTCGTCGCGCATCCACAGCATCGTGCCGCCGTGCTCGGGCTGGATCGACAGGTCGAAGCCGTCCGAGGGCGGGTCTTCCGAGGCGCCCTCCTCGGACAGGGCGTTGTAGAGATCGAGCGCGCGGGCGGCATTCTGCGGCGTGCCGACATCGAGCAGGCACGAGAAATGGGTGAAGTAATCGGCCATGTCAGGCTCCTGAAACGAAAAGAGCCCGGCGCGATGGCCGGGCTCGATGAGAGGGAAATGGGGACGAGGTGTCAGTAGCCGAACTGCCAGGACGGCCAGGGCTGGCCATCATCGGCGGCCGTTACGGCGTCGGACAGATAGGCCGGATCGCCCTCGACCACGGCGGGGTTCCGGACCGGCGTTTCGTCGATCACGGTGACGCGGCAAACGAGGCCGTCCTCGACTTCGACATGCACGGGCACGAGGTACTGGAAGACGACGCGCCGGGGCGCCGGGACGGATTGCGTCATGGCGATGCTCCTTGTGAAAGAGGCAGAGAGGCGGAGCGACCGGGGCCGCCCCGCCAGTGCAGTCACTCGGCGGCGATGGCGTGGACTTCATCGTCCTCGCCTTCCACCGGATCATCTTCCTCGTCGCCTTCGGCGAGGAACGCCGGCAGGTCGGCTCCGTCCTCCTCGCCACCCGCATCGACATCGGGCGTTTCCGCCTCGGCCTCTGCGGCCAGACGCAGCGGCTCCGGCAGCCAGCCGCTGTCGGCCAGCAACCGCTCGGCCTCCTTCGCCATGTCGCCCTTCTTCAGATGGTCGATGAGCTGGGCGGCCTGTTCACCCGCGCCCTCGCGCACCGCTTCGAGGATGCGCGGTTTGGTGACCCGGCCGAGATAGTTATCGACCGTGGGACGCCAGCCGACTTCGACCATGTCGAGGCCCATCGCGTGCGCCAGCCGGTCGGCCTGGGCGAGCCGCATGTCCAGCGTGTGCTGCGAGACGCCGTTGCTGCCATAGGGGTTCGGCTTCTCATAGAGGGCGTTGACGCCGTAGCTGACGCAATGGGCGAGCAGCGCCATGCGGCTGGCGTCGTCGAGCCCGGCCAGCCAATCCCACAGCGCCTGGTCATCGGCGGGAATGTCGCCGGCCCACGCCTGGTCGCGCTCCTGCACCGCGCGGGCCGACGGGCTGTCCTTCAACCCCTCGGCCTGAACGGGGAAGAAGATGTGGTTGACGCTCGCCTCCAGCGCACCCTTGTACATGCGGTGCTGGAAGGTGTCCGACACCAGCTTGTGCAGCAGCGCCGTCATGGCGACATGCGGATGCTCGGCCAGCGCGTTGCGCAGCGCCAGCGTGCGATGGGCCGTCAGCTCGGTGAGGAGACGATCGGGCAGCGGCTTGATCGCCTCGTCCTCCTCGTCCTCGCTGTCGGCCGGCTCACCGCCGATGGTGATGACGGCGCGCTGCACCCGAGGCTCGGCCGCATCATGTACCGCATCGCCAGTCTCGCCATCTTCGCCACCTTCCGCCGGCTCGGGCGCTTCATCCTCGGGCCGGACATAGCCGCGCTCCAGCACGAGACGCCCGTCATGACCGACGCTGACGAAAACGCCGGCGCGGGCGATGTCGGCGGGCTCGAAGCGGACGGGACGTTCCTCGAAGGCCGCAAGCGCGGTCTCGATTTCGCCCAGGCGCTGATCGATCTCGTCCGGCAGTTCGTCCGCACCCTCGTATTCGGCCTCGAGCTTCTGATATTCGGCTTCAAGCGCCTCGATCGTCGCCTGTTCGTCGGCGGTCAGGTCGACCGAGACGCCTTCCAGCGGCCGCAGGCCGTGGGTCGCGCCGTAGGGGAAGCTGACGGCGACCTCGATCCACTTCCAGCCTTCGGCCGCGATGGTTTCCGCCTCGGCCTTCAGCTTCTCGGCCACCAGCCGGTCGAGCAGGGCTGCATCCTGCAGCCAGCCGCCGTCGTCGGATTGGAACAGATCGCGGGCGATGATGCCGCCGGCCCCCTCATAGGCGTCGAGGCCGACAAAGACGGCCCGCTTGTCGGTGGCGCGGACCGTGGTCTCGGTCAGCATGCGGCGGATCTGATACGGCTCCTTCGACCAGGTCTCCTTGATCGCGTCCCAGACCTGCTGCTGGCGATCATGGTCGTCGGAGACGGTGAAGGCCATGAGCTGCTCCAGCGTCATGCCGTCCTCGGCATAGATGTCGAGCAGCGCCGGCGAGACGGAAGCGAGCCGCAGCCGCTGCTTGACCACCTGGGCCGAGACAAAGAACGCGGCGGCGATCTCCTCCTCGGTCATGCCCTTGGTGCGCATGTCCTGAAAGGCCCGGAACTGGTCGAGCGGGTGGAGCGGGGCGCGCTCGATATTCTCGGCCAGCGAAACTTCCTCGGCGAGGATCGCGCCATCGCGTTCGCGCACCACGCAAGGCACGGGCGCGATCTTGGCCAGGCGCTTCTGCTTGACCAGCATTTCCAGGGCCCGAAAGCGGCGACCGCCGGCGGGCACCTCGAACATGCCGGTCTCGACGCCTTCGGCGTCCACGACCGGAAACACGCTGATGCTCTGGATCAGGCCGCGACGGGCGATCGAGGCCGCCAGGTCCTCGATCGAGACGCCGGCTTTCACACGCCGGACGTTGGACTGGCTGAGCACCAGCTTGTTGAAGGGGATGTCGCGCGAGGACGACAGGGTGATCTTCTGAACGGCAGTAGCCATCGGGATTTACTCCGCGACGGGCGGCCGAGAGCCTCTCTCTCGACCTCCAACCCGTCACGGAAAATCCCGTCCCCCCTCTTCCTCTCTCCGGCGGCCGAACGAGGAGCTGCCGCGAGATCGAGGGGGACCTCAGCGGATCGGCGCGAGCGTATTGACGCCAGCGGATTGGTCCGTTTCGGGCGGCGGTGGCGGGACGCCGCGATCCCGGTAGGAAGGCAGAGCCGGCGCACTGGCCGGCGTCGGATGAGCTTCCAACCTGGCTATGTGACGCTTCATCTCAGCGATCTCGCGCACCTGAGCATCGATTATTCTGTCTGCCAGCTTCCGCACCTCCGGATCGCGGATATGCGCCCGCTCGCTGGTCATGATCGCAATCGAATGGTGTGGAATCATCGCCTTCATATAGCTTACGTCGTCGACGGTCTCCTGGCTGCGCACCAGCCAGAGGGCCCCGGCGAAGACAACAACTGCCCCAGCGAGGATGGCGATGTTGAAGCTGCGGTTCTTGTACATACTCCACATGAAGCCGAGCATGATGACCGCCATTACAGCGCCCATGACAAATGCCATCCAAATGCGGGTCTGACTGAACAGAACGTGGTCGAGGGCGTAAGTGTTCAGATACATGAGCCCGAACATCACCGCCGTAGAAGTCGCGATCATTGCGGCGAAGCGAGCGTAGCTCATGGATCGTCTCCCTGACGAAGATAACTCACTCGGCAGGCAGTAGTTTCTCGTTTACCGGGAACCCATGCTCGATCAGGAAACGGGTAAAACCGGAGATGCGGAAAGCCTGCATCTCCGGCTCCACGGGGATTAGGCAGCCCGATCAAGCAATTTCTTGGCCTTTCCCTCCATATCCAGGCGCGCGTCCTGATGCGGCTTGTCGCGCGCGACGGCGGTGATGCCCTGGACGAAATCGAAGATGGTCTCGGGCGGACGGCCTTCCTCGGCCAGCACCGTGTCGATAATTTTGCCGCTCTCGGCCTTGGAGAAGCCGCGCCGGCGCAGGAAGTCGGTGCGGTCCTCGTCGGTCCTGGCGACGATCCGCTCGCGCGCGGCCTTGATGCCGTTGACGAAGGGCATGGGCGAGGAATTGGCGAAGTTCAGCAACGCCGGCGCCGCCTCATGGGCGAAGCGGTTGGCGGCATATTTGCTGTGACGGATGGTTATTTCCTCGAAATCCTCGACGCCCCACAGATTCCTGTTTTGGCAGACCGCGCGCAGATAGAAGCTGGCCATGCCGAGCGTCTTGGCGCCGACTTCCGAGTTCCAACAATAGAAGCCGCGGAAGTAGAGATCGGGCGATCCGTCCGGCAGGCGGCCGGCCTCGATGGGATTGAGATCGTCGACGAGGAAGAGGAAGACGTCGCGGTCCGAAGCATAGAGCGTTGTCGTGTCCTTCGTGATGTCGACACGGGGATTGTATATCCCGGTCGACCAGTCGAGGACGCCTGGCACCTTCCAACGCGTGTCGCCGGTGCCATTGCCGGCGATGCGCTGCACGGCCTCGACCAGTTCGTGGTCGAAGATGCGACCATAGTCCGGTCCGGTGACGGCGCGCAGTTCGATACGACCGTCGTCGGTCTCGAACGTCTTGATCTGTTCGGCCCGGTTCGAGGTCAGGCCGTATTGCAGGTTGATGCCGGCGAGCGCGGTGGGAAGCTGGCGCAGATAGGCAGCCGGTGCGCCGACCAGGCTGGCGAGCTGCCCGAAGGACCAGTGTGTTGGAACGACCGGCGCCTCCGCGCCGGGGAGCATCAGCGCCAGCCGCTCCGGGTCGTTGCGGTTGGCCTCGACATGGATCAGCGCGCTTTCGACGACGCGGGTCCGGCTGCGATCGGCGCGCGCGCGCGCAGACCGGGCCAGCTCGGACAGCGACAGGTAGCGCTCATCGGCGGGGCGGGAGAACCATTCGGAGGAGACGCGGCCAACGCGTTGGCCGCGGGTGACATCGACCTTGTAGCCGCCGCTGGGAGTCTGGCGGGCGTCGAGAAGCTGCATGTTCATGGGACAGGACTCCATGACGGGCGCGGGAGCCTCTCTCCCGACCTTTTCCCGTCACGGAAACCCGGTCCGCTCTCTCACTCTGGGGGCGTTGCGGGGATCTCCCCGCTCGAAGGGGTCGGCCGAGACGTTAGGCTCGGTCGCAGGGGAAGGCTTTCCCCTCCCGGATGATGTCGTAATGCAAATTCTGCGCACGCAGGCTCTACGTTAGGGACGTGATATCGGCTTGCCGCTCAGGCGTGTCTTTTGGCGTCGAAGGATGGACGCGAAATCGACGAGGCCCTGGGCTTCGATCGTGCTTATGAACTCTTCGACGGATGGGGCTGTGCGCCGAAGATTTTGTCGCGCCCGACCGACGCTGTCGATCAGCGCTTCCGGCTGAGTTTTGTGCAGACCGGAGAGGAAAGCATCCGGTGCCACAGCCTGTGTCCCATGCGCGGCTATATGCGAGGCAGGAAAGTCTTTCAGGTTCCAGGTCACGATCATCCCGGCGCCGCCTGCGATTGCCGCTGCGAGAACATGCCTGTCATCAGGGTCTGGCAGTGAGAGGCTCGATATCAACGCCTTGTGCGTAACGACATCGGCATCTGGCAGAACCGCCTTCATCTTGTCGCGCGTGATCTCAAGCCTTGCGAGGGGTATGTTCGGGGAGTTGGCGGCCAGATTGCGCATCCATTCAGCATGGATGTCGTCCGTCCAGCGCGCTTCAACCAGGCCGTCGAAGGCGCACTGGATCAGCAGATTCCGCAGGTGGAAGGGATAGAGGACGCAGGCATCAAAGACCGCGACGGGCGGTCTATAGGCCATGGTTCGCGATGAGGTCCTCTGTATCCTCGGCCAGCGCATCCATCGCCTTTTGTCGGGTGTCCAACTTGTCCTTCAGCGCGAGAACATCCCCCAGCGATGCCCGGCGATGCTTTCCGACGTAACGGAACGGAAGTTCGCCGATGTCCATCCGGTGAACGACGAGCGGACGGGAAATGCCGAGGATCGCCGATGCGTCGGTTGGACTTAGCTCCTGATCTTCAGTGAGCATGGCTACTCTCTTGCCGCTGAGCAGGCGGGTCAAAAGGGTCTCGACCGCGCTGACGGCTGCGGGCGGGAGCGACAGGGTCTGTTCTTTCCCGTCGCGACGACGGACATGCAGCTCGACGTGATCGCCCTCCGCCAGCTCCGGCAGGGGCGACACCTTTTTGCGGTCGCGGTCCGATAGACCGGCGAACTGGACGACTTGGCTGGCCATAATCGTATCTCCTAGCCAGCCAATATAAGGCGAATCGCCTCTAACTGCAATAACTGAAACCTTGAGCGGACGATCAGGCCGCAAGGAGCTGCTCCGCATCTGAGATTGTATCCTGATCCGAAGCCGCTGCTTTCTGCAAAAACCGTGCAAGCGCGGTCTTCCGCGAGTCTCGATCGAGGGCATAAGCGGTCTGTTTGAACTCGATTCCATCGAGAAGCCCTTGAATGTAACCGGAGATGGTGTCGGCGGCCATGATCAGAGCGGTGTCGAGCGTGTGGATATAGTTGCTCGTGACCGATCCCTTCGCGTGGCCGACTAGCGCTGCAATTGTGACCTCGGTGAACCCGAGATCGTTTGCGATGCTGGCGAAGCTGTGTCGAAGAACGTGCGGCGTGATGTCGGCGAGCGGCGTCTCCTCGAATATCTGCGCCCAATGGTTCGGGAAGCTACCGAACGCATTGTCGTCACCCTGACCGGGAAAGACATGGGTGCCGGTCTTTGTTTTCCGTCGGTTCTCAAGATACTCTACCACAGGCAGACCAATCGGCCGGATCGAGCTGCCCTCCTTGCTGTCGATCAGCCGAAGGCAACTTGAATCCGTATCGGCCTCCGTCCAAGCCAGGGTGACCATTTCGGTTCGGCGGCATCCGGTCAGTGCAAGCTGGCGGATAATGTCGACCGACATCTCATACTTCTCGTTCTCGGCGGCCTTGGTCAGGATTTCGCCAAGGATGCGATACTCCGCCTCGGTCAGACGCCGCGCTCGCACATTGTCCTTCGGGCGCCTGACTCCGTGCGCCGGATTGACGTCAATGACGCCGGCCTCGACGGCGTAGGTGAGAATACCGCCAAGGAGCCCAATGGTCCGTGTGGCGGTGCCGGCCCCGCCACGCACGATGGCGCGACCGCGCGGCTTCTTCGTCTTGACGCTACAGCGGGTCTTGCCCGCCATAATATCTTTCAGGGCCTTCGTGATGTCGGCCTTCACGAGATCCTTGACCCTGCGGGTTCCGAGTAGGGGTACGATGTGGCGCTCGATGCGGCCCGTGTCGGAGAGGATGGTGCTCGCCTTCTTCGGGCGACCACCCTTACCCAGGATCAGGCCACCCTTGAGATCGGCCACATAGAGGTCGCAGAGTTCCTTGACCGTGAGCGCCTTGTTGTCGAGTTGCTTCTCCTCGGCCGGGTCTTCCCCCTGCGCGACGCGGCCTAGTTGAACCTTCGCCTCCTGGCGCGCCCGCTCCGGTGTCCAGACACCATGCAGGCCGATCGTGAAACGGCGCGATCGCTTGCCGAGACGGTACTGAATGACGTAGCTGCGTTTGCCCGACGTGAATACGCGGAGGCCGAAGCCGGGGAGTTCGTCGTCCCAGATGACGTAATCTTTCGTGCGGCTTTCCGCGGCGTCGACGACCCTTTTTGTGAGCTTAGCCATGAGATTCCTCCGAGCCGTCCGCATCCGCTCGCGTAAGCACCGCGTAAGCACGCGGGCGAAAACTGTGGCGGGAAGAAGAGTAGCCTCGGCGGGACGTGGAATCAAATACTTTAGCGATTTCAGGGAGATAGGCGGTCATCGGCGGTTCCTGGCGGTTATTGGCGGAACCAGCGATAATCCCTCCGAAGGCAAAGGTCACACGTTCGAATCGTGTCGGGTGCGCCAGCGCATTGGTGGTTTGCCCGACGGGCGGCCCGCGGGGCGGCTCAGGCGGGCGCGCCGGCGCCGGTCCGCAGGATGGCGTCGCGGATCGCCAGGAGCATGGGGCGCGGCGTCAGCTTCGGCACGTTGTGGCCGGCGCCCTCGCACTCGACCAGCTCGACCAGGGGATGGGACCGCAGGAGCCGCCGGCTCTCCTCGTCGACGAAGCTGGGGGTGACCCGGGTCGGGCGCTCGGGGAGCAGCGGCTCGGACCCGACCAGGACGGTGGTGGGGCGCGAGATCCGGTCGACCAGGCCCGAATAGTCCCGCGGCTCGTGCCCGTCGCGCGAGACGCCCAGGACGTTCCACAGGAAGGTCTCGGAGCCGGCGGGCGCCTTGGCCGGATAGGCGCGCAGCGGCCATGCGTCGCCCGTCCGCAACGGCGGCTCGACCGCGACGGTCCCGACGATCCCGGGCGTCGCGAGCGCGAGCGCGACGAGCGCGCCCACCGACGTCCCGACGACCACGGCGGGGCGATCGCCGAGGCGGTCCGACAGGGCCTGCGAGTAGGCCGCGCCGAACACCCCGACCGAAGTCGAGACCAGCGGCGGACAGTGGTTGCCGGGCAGGTGCGTCCGCCACAGGTCCACGTGGGGGAAACGCGTCTGGAGGAGGTGCAGGTAGGTCGGATGCGCGAAGGCGCCGGCGACCGCGAAGAGCACGGGGCGGCCGGTGTCGCGGCCCCACATGTGGACCGGGCCGAACGCCGTCTCGGCCTCGTACCGCGCCTCCGCTTCCATGGCCCTGCCTACCGCGCGCCGGGCGGCCGAGGAAGCCCGCGCCGGCCGCGCCGCGCCAATGCAGCCCGCCGCACGGCTCGCAGAGGCGCTGCGCCTTGCTCATCCGGGAACTGTGACAGTAAGCGTCGCACGTGAAGCGGAGCGGCGTCGCCGAGCAGGATACCGTTGAATGAGCCCTGACACCCTGGTCCGACGCGACGTGGCGACGTCGCTGGGAACGGCGCCGATCTGGCACGTCCCCGGCGCCTTCGCGGCGCGTCGTCCCGTCGTCCTCGTCGTCGCGGATGCGTTCGCCTCTCGTGGTTACCTGAGCCGGCTGCCCGGTGTCCTCGAACGTCACGCCGACACGGCGTTCATGCACCTGCCCGGCGACCACGCGCCCCGGCTGGGCGGCAATTCGGTGCAGGATTTCGCGCAGGCGCTCGACGAGGTGCTCGACGCGACGTTTCCCGACCGCCCGGTCATCCTGCTGGGGGCGGGCGTGGGGGCGCTCGTCGCGCTCGCCGCGACGTCGGGCCGGGTGCGCCACGTCGTGGCCATCGAGCCGCTGCTGTCGATGCGCAACCTCTGGCCGCTGCTGCCGGGCCTTCAGGAGCGTCTGCGCCTTCGGCCCGACGACGGCGACCTCGAGGCGATGCTGGCGTCGGTCTTCGGCGTCGGGCGGGACGCCGTCGAGGCGCGCACCTACCACCATCTCTTCCGCAACCTGCACGCCCCGGTCGACGTGCTGCTGGGCTCCGAACCGCTGCATCCCCAGCGGACGGTCGAGCGCTGCCCCAGCCTGGTCGACGAGAACGACAGGGCGTTCCTGACCCGGCAGCCCGGCGTGGACTTCCACGTCGTTCCCGACAGCGGCCACGCCCTCGCCCTCCAGCGCGGCGGGTTCGTGATCGAAATCCTGACGCGGGCGTGCGCCCGCGTGGTCCGCCAGCAGGACGAGGACGGCGTGCGCGGCGCGCTCCTCGGGCGGGTCCCGCTGGATACCGGGAGTGTCTGCTATCTCGGCGACGAGCCGGAGGCGGTTCGCCAGGCCTGGCGTCGCCGGTCCGCGTCCCCGTTCTGGACGGCCGAATCGAAGAGGCCCGCGACCACGCTCCTCGCGGACGACGTGGGCCGGATCGTGGCGGATCCGGGCCTGCTGGATCTCATCGCGCCGGGCGGCCTGCTCGTGACCATCCTCCGGCAGGGCCGGGGCGTTGCGCCGGCCGAAGCCGTCGCGGCGCTCGGGCGCGCCGGGATCGCGATCGAGCGCGCGCAGGCGCTGACCCCTGAAGGCGACACGTTCAACGACCTCGCCCACGACCTCTCGGCCGCGCTGCGCGCCGGGGGGCCGACGGCGGCGGCGCTGGGGGGCGACCTCGTGATCGTCGGCCGCCGGGCCGGCGCTTCGGCGCCCAGGCCGCTTCACGTGCGGATCGCCACCTACGCGACGCGGCTCATGGACATCCGGACCCGCCTGCCCGCGTTGGGGCTCCGATCCGACCCGGGCCTTGTCGTGACCTTGCAGAAGCCCTTCGGCCTGGCTCCGCTGCCGATCGACGAACCGAAGATCCAGGTCCTCCAGCGCCCGCCGCTGGCGCCCCCCGAGATGTGGTGCGGCGTGGCGGCCCAGCACATCCGGAAGGGCTGGCTCATGGTGCTGGAATTCGACGACCATCCGGAGCTCGTGGCGCGCGCCAAGGCGCGGGAGATCGGACCGCACCTGTGGACGATGTTCAGCTATGTCCACGCCGTGCAGACCTCGACGCCAGGCCTCGCCGAGGTCTTCGGCGCGTACAACCCGGACGTCCAGGTGTTCCCGAACGCCGTCTTCGACCTGCCGGCGTTCCAGGAGCGCCGCGCGCGACGCATCTTCTACGGAGGCCTGTTGCGCGGGCCCTTCGCCGTCGAGGTCGCGAAGTCGCTGGCGCCGGTCGCCGAAGCCTTTCCCGACGCGGAGTTCGTGGTCGTCGGCGACCCGGACGTCTTTGCCGCCCTCCCGACGGCGCGGAAGGAGTTCCACGACGTCCTGCCGTACGACGACTACCTCGATCTCATGGGGACCTGCTCGATCTCCCTTTCGCCGGTGGACCCCAGCCCGCTGTGGGCCACCAAGAGCGACGCGAAGTTCATCGACGCCGCGGCCGGGAGCCTCGTGACGATCGGCTCCCCCATCGTCTACGCCGACACCGTGCGGCACGGCGAGACCGGCTTCCTCGCCGACGGCCTGTCCGACTGGGCGCCGTTGCTGGCCGCGCTGCTCGCGGATGAGCCACGCCGCGCCCGCGTCGCGCGCGCGGCGTGGGAATACGTTCGCGATCACCGCCTGTTCGCCCACCAGCTCGGCGGGCGCCGCGACTGGTACCGTGGGCTGTGGGCGCGGCGCGAGGACCTCGACGTGGCCCTCCTCGCCCGCCACCCCGACGTCGCGTCGAGGCTGGGACGCCGCTAGGCGATGGGTCCGCGCCCGTGCCCGACCTTGTCACCCCTGCGGCCCTCAGGTTAGAGCAGGCCGCGCGCCCCACGGAGACCCATGCCCGAGGCACTGGCCAAGTTCATCGACCTGCCGGTGATCGAGGATCCGCGCGGGAACCTGTGCGTGATCGAATCGGGACAGCATGCGCCGTTCGAGGTGAAGCGCGTCTACTATCTCTACGACGTGCCGAGCCAGTCGACCCGGGCGGGACACGCCCACCTCGCCCTGCACCAGTTGCTGATCGCCGTGTCGGGCAGTTTCGACGTGAGCCTGCACGACGGGTCGCGCGCCGAGCGGGTCACGCTCAACCGCCCGAACCGCGGCCTGCACGTCGGCCCGATGATGTGGCGCGACATCGACAACTTCTCGTCCGGCGCCGTGTGCCTGGTGCTGGCTTCGGCCCACTACGACGAGGCGGACTACATCCGGGAGTTCGACCGCTTTCTCGCCGCGGCGCGGGGATGAGGTTCTACGACCTGGACCTGAGCGACGCGGACCTGAGGGCCCGTCTGGACGCCGCGTACGCCCGCGTGATGGACAGTGGCTGGGTGGTGCTGGGGCCGGAACTCGAAGCGTTCGAAGCCGAGTTCGCGGCCTACTGCGGCGCGGACTTCGCCGTCGGCGTGGGCAACGGCCTGGATGCGCTGGCGCTCACCCTGCGTGCGGCGGATATCGGCGCGGGCTGCGAGGTCGTCGTCCCGGCGCACACGTTCGCCGCCACCTGGCTGGCCGTCGAGATGGCCGGGGCGCGGCCCGTTCCGGTCGAGGTGGATCCCGTCACCTATACGATGGGCGCAGACGCGGTGACCGCCGCCCTGACCCCGCGGACCGCGGCGATCCTGCCGGTCTCGCTCTATGGCCATCCCGTCGATATGGACCCGCTGCGGCGGCTGGCCGACGAGCGCGGCCTGTTTCTCCTCGAAGACGCCGCCCAGAGCCACGGCGCGCTCTACCGGGGCCGCCGGACCGGCGGCCTGGCGCACGCGACGGCGTTCAGCTTCTATCCGACCAAGAACCTGGGCGCGCTCGGCGACGGCGGGGCCGTGGTCACCTCCGATGCGGCCCTGGCCGAACGCCTGCGGATGCTTCGGAACTACGGCTCGCGCCGCAAGTACGCGCACGAGACCGCCGGCGTGAACTCCCGCCTCGACGAACTGCAGGCCGCGTTCCTGCGCGAGCGCCTGAAGGACCTGGACGGGGCGAACGGAAAGCGGCGCCGGCTCGCGGCGCTCTACGACCAGGCGCTGTCGCCGGCCCCGGGCCTGATCCGGCCCGCCGAGGCGCCCTGGGCCCGGCATGCCTGGCACCTCTACGTCGTGCGCAGCGGCCGGCGCGACGCGCTCCAGGCGGCTCTTGCGGACGCCGGGATCGAGACCTTGATCCACTATCCGATCGCCTGTCACCGGCAGCCGGCGTTCGCGCACCTGGGACACCGCGAGGGCGATTTCCCCCTGGCCGAGCGCCTCGCCGACGAGGTCCTGTCCCTGCCGCTCTGGCCCGGGATGCCCGAGGGCGACGTGGCCGTGGTGGCGGACCGCATCGTGCAGGTGCTGGGCGCTCACGACGCCCTGGCGGAGGGTGCGCCCTGATGGCCGACGGCGCGGACAGCATCATCTTCGTCGGCGGGGCCCCGCGATCCGGCACCACCGTCGCGCACGCCCTGATCTGCACCGGCGACGACGTCAGCGCGTACGCGCCCGAGATCAGCTTCTTCCGCGGGTTCATGAGCGCCTTCCGCAACGGCCGCGCGGCCTGGGACCAGCACACGAGCGCCTACTTCCGCGACCGGGACGACTTCCGCGACCTGATCCGCGAGACCAGCGACCTGGCGCTCCGCCGCATCTGGACGGCGCTGGGGGGCCGTTCCATCCTCGCGGTCAAGGACCCGCACCTGACGCCGTTCTTCCCGGACCTGAACCTTCTCTATCCCGACAAGGCCCGGTTCGTGACGGTCTGCCGCCACCCGTACGACGTGGTCCGTTCGCGGCAGGAGGTGCATGACAAGTCGGGTCTGGGGCGGCCGTTCACCGTCGGCGACGCGTCGGCGGTCGCCAGGGAGTACGTGAGCTACTACCAGGCCGTGCTGCGCCACGGGTTCGGGGGCCGTCACTTCATGTTCCGCTACGAGGATCTCAACTCGGACGGCCTGCGCGCCAGGCTGGCGGCCTTCGCCGGCCTGCAAGGGTTCGACACGTCGCGGATGTGGGGCGCCTCGGCCGACAAGGTCGACGACGACGCGTGGGGCTCGCCGAAGTACAATCGCGCCATCGACCTCACGTCGCGCCTGTCGCCGCTCGCGCCGGAGTTCCGGGAGGGTGTGGCCGCCATTTGCGCCCCGATCATGCAGCGAATGGGCTACCAGCCGTGAGCGATCCCCGGGACGCTTCCGGCGCGAGGGACCTGGCCGCCTACGAGGCCGACTACGGCGCGCACGCCTTCGAGGTGATCCAGGCGCGGCTGAGGAAGCGGATCATTCTCGAACTGATGGAGCGGACACGCCCGGCGCGCATCCTCGAAGTGGGCTGCGGTTCGGACACCCTGGCCAACCACTGGACGATCGCGAGCGCCTTCACCGTCGTCGAACCCGCGCCGGGTTTCGCCGAGACGGCCCGTCGGGACACGGCGAACGTCGCCGGCGTCGAGGTGATCGAGGGGTTCCTGCAGGACGCGGCCCCTCGTCTCGCCGGGCGGTCCTTCGACCTGATCGTGCTGAGCGGCCTCCTCCAGGAGGTGTCGGATCCGGGTGGGCTCCTGCAGCAGGTGCATGGCCTGTGTGGCGACGCCACGACGGTGCATGTCAATGTCCCGAACGCGCTCTCGATGCACCGCCTGCTCGGCGTCGAGATGGGCGCCCTGACGGCGCCCGAGGCGCTGTCGGAGACGCAGCAGCGGTTCCAGCAGTTCCGGACCTACACGCCGGAGACGCTGCAGGACGAGATCGGGAAGGCCGGCTTCTCGGTCTCCGAGGCCGGCAGCTACTTCATCAAGCCCTTCACCCACGCCCAGATGGACGAGTTGCGTCGCGCCGGCTTCCTGACGGAGACGATGCTGGAGGGGCTCTGGGGCCTGGCCCGTCATATGCCGGCCCACGGCTCGGAGATCTTCGTCAACGCCCGGCGCGCGCGATGACGGCGGACCGCCTGCGGCTCGAAGCCCATACGCCGGACTTCGCGCCGCGCTGGGACGCCTTCGTGCGCGCCAGCAAGAACGGCGCGCTCCTCTTCGAACGCGGGTTCATGGACTACCACGCCGACCGGTTCGAGGACGCCTCCCTGGTCGCGTTCCAGGGGCCGGGGCGCGACAACCCCGTCGCGCTCCTGCCCGCCTGCCGACTTCGCGCGGACGGGGAAGACCAGGTGGTGAGCCACGCGGGCCTGACATTCGGCGGCTGGATCACTGACGGCCGGATGACGGCGGCCTGGATGCTGCGGCTGTTCGAGATGCTTCGCGAAAGGCTCGCGGACGAGGGCGTCTCGCGCCTGCGCTACAAGGCGGCGCCGTCCTGCTACCACCGCGAGCCGGCGGAGGAGGATCTCTACGCCCTCTTCCGGTGCGGGGCGCGGCTGGTGCGCTCGGACCTCGGCTCGGTCGTCGATCTCGGCCGGCCGGCCAACTGGAGCAAGAGCAAGCGGCAGGGGCTGACCAAGGCGCGCGCGGCCGGCGTGACGGTGGCCCGGAGCGGCGACCTCGCCGCGTTCCACGCCCTCCTCGCCGAGGTCCTGGCGCGGCATGGGGCGCAGCCGACGCACAGCGTGGCCGAGCTGCGGCTGCTCGCCGGCCGGTTTCCGGACCGGATCGCGCTGTTCGCGGCGCATGCGCCGGACGCGACGCCGCTGGCCTACGTCCTCGTCTTCGACAGCGGCGAGACGGTGCATACCCAGTACATGGCGAGCAACGCGGAAGGCCGGACCTGCGGGGCGCTGGACGCGATCGTCGCCCACCTGCAGCACGTGGCCTACGCCGACCGGCGCCGGCTCAGCTTCGGCATCTCCACCGAGGACGGCGGCCGGCGCCTCAACGAGGGCCTGGCGGCGCAGAAGGAGATGTTCGGCGCCCGCGCCGTCGTCTTCCCCTGCTACGAGCTCGAGATCCCGCCCCGCTGAGGGCGCTCAGTCGGGAAGCGTGCCCACGTCCTCCAGCGGCAGGAGCGCCTTGCCCGCGATGTAGTCGTCGAAGCGGCCGAGCTGGGCTTCGACGCTGGCCAGCGCGGCCGGGCTGCGGGCGCTCCGGGAAAGCTCGTCGAGGCGGGCGAGCAGCGGCGGCAGCTCCTCGGGCGCGGACACGGCGGTGAACTGCGGCAGGGGCCAACGGTCGGGGACGAGCGGCGGCGCGTCGGGGTCGTGCGCCACGATCGTGGGCAGGCCCGCCGCCATGGCCTCCAGGTTCGCCCGGCCGCCGGAGGTCGGGTAGCTGCCCAGGAACACGTCCACGCCGCGGGCGGCCAGCTCCGCCATCAGGTTGGGGACCACGCCGGCGTAGACGTAGCGCGCCGGGTCGATCCCCGCCTCGGCCAGGGCGGTGGAGACCTCGGCCCGGAAGGCGTCGTCGACGGGGCCGATATGGATCAGCTCGGAGTCCGGCGCCTGCAGCGCGGCCCTGACGTAGTCGACCCAGCGATAGCGCCCGGGCTGGCGATACTTGATGAGGCTGCCGCAGGTGGCGATCCGCAGCCGCCCATCCCGCGCCGGCGCGACGGGCGCTGCAGGCCGCTGGACCGCCATGGCGGCATAGGTCGGGGCGAGCCCGGCCTCCAGGCAGGCCATGTGGATCGGGTAGTTGAGGTCCACGTGCCGTGAGAACGGCAGGGTCGCCCCGAGGGCCGGCAGATGGTCCGCGTGGTGGATGAACTCGGTCACCGAGCGGAAGGCCCAGGCGCCCGTCACCGCCACGATGTCCATGTGGTTGCAGAGCAGCAGGATCCGGCTCGGGCGCATCGCCGACAGGATGGCGTGCAGCTCGATGATCTTCTCGATGAGGGTCTGCGCGTTCAGGAGGACCAGGGCGCGGCGCGGGAAGCGCGACGTCGCGCGGTCCTCGTTGATCTGCTGCCGGTACTTGAGCTGGCGATAGAGGTCGGTGAACGCGATGGTGACGCGTTCAGCGCCGAGCTTCGCGCAGATGTCGGCGGCGACCTTGCTGTGCCCGCCGGTGTCGTAGAAGCGGGTCGCCAGCACGCAGACGTCGGCGTTCGAGGGTTCGAGCTCGATCGTCGGCAGGCGCAGCTTGCCGAGCAGGGTCGGTATGACCGCGTCCAGCCCCTTGCAGTACACCTGCCGGCCGTAGATCCCGGGTGCGAGGAAACTGGGAACGAGCCGCGTGACCTCCTGCAGCGCCGCCTCAAGCTCGTCGAACGTCCGGGCCGACGCCAGGCGCCGCTCGAGGTCCGGGTTCTGGTAGGCGAATCGCATGGTCCTGGCGGGGGCGACGGGTTGCATCCGGTGGGCGCCGGGCGGATAGCACGCCGCCCCGGGCCGGCCTAGCTGGCGCGACCCGCTCGCGGTTAGGGCTCGTTAGGCAAGGCGGCCTATCGTGGGGCGCCCGTCACCCGGAAGGCCCCGCCCGATGCCCGTGCCCCCGCTCTCCGCGCCGCTCGCCGCGCTTCTCCTGGTTCTCGCCGCCTCGCCGGCGCTGGCGCAGGAGAAGCCGTCGGTCGCCTTCAACGCGGGCGCGGCCAGCGACTACGTCTTCCGGGGCGTCTCGCAGACGGACAGGGACCCGCAGGTCTATGCCGGGGCCGACGTGTCGCTGGGCGCCGGCTACGCCGGGGTCTGGGTCTCCAACGTCGACTTCGGCAACGGCACAGACGCCGAGTTCGACCTCTACGCCGGCGTCCAGCCGCAGGTCGGCGCGGTCACGCTTGACCTCGGCGTCCTCTACTACGGCTACGTCGACCAGCCGGCCGGCAGCCACGAGGACTACTGGGAATTCAAGGCGACGGGCTCGATGCCGCTCGGCCCCGCGACCCTGGGGGCCGGCGTGTTCTGGTCGCCGGAGAATTTCGGCAAGACCGGCGACGCCGTCTACTACGAGGCCAACGCCGCGGTGACGATCCCGCAGACCAGGGTCTCGGTCTCGGCGGCGCTGGGCCGACAGGAGGTCCGGGGCCCCGACGACTACACGACCTGGAACGTCGGCGTGGGCTATGCGCTGACCGACAACGTCAGCCTCGACCTACGCTACCACGACACCGACGCCCACGAGTTGGGCAAGCTCTACGACAGCAGCATCGTCGGCGGGATCAAGCTGACGTTCTAGAGCGGCGATCTGACCGCCCGGCGGCTCTCGCCGATCGCCCCGAACCCCGGTATGCCGGCGCCATGGGGAAGGGCGTCTCACGGGCCGCGGCGATCGCGTCGGCGCTGACGGTTCTGGCGTGGGCGGGCGCCGCCTCGGCGCACAACATCGGCGGGACCGATGCGGCCTTCGTGGCCGCCACGCGGGGGCCGGATCCGATCCCCTTCGCCTACCTCGGCGCCAAGCACATGGTGACCGGCTACGACCACCTGCTGTTCCTGGTGGGGGTGATCTTCTTCCTGTTCCGGCTGAGGGAGATCGCGCTCTACGTCAGCCTGTTCTCGCTGGGCCATTCGATCACCCTGCTGGCCGGCGTCTTCTTCGGCCTGAAGGTCGAGCCCCACCTGGTGGACGCCGTGATCGGCCTGTCGGTGGCCTACAAGGCCTTCGACAACCTGGGCGGCTTCCGCACCCTGTTCGGGGGCCAGCCCGACACGCGCGCCGCGGTCTTCGGCTTCGGCCTGATCCACGGCTTCGGCCTGGCCACCAAGCTGCAGGCGCTGCACCTCAACCCCGACGGCCTGCTGGTGAACCTGGTGTCGTTCAACATCGGCGTGGAGATCGGCCAGGTGCTGGCGCTGTCGCTGATCCTGATCGCCATGACCCTCTGGCGGCGGACGGCGGCGTTCGGGCGGACGGCCACGGCGGCCAACGTGCTCCTGATGCTGGCGGGCTTCGTCCTCGCCGGCCAGCAGGTGGCGGGCTACATCTTCGGCGGAGCGGTTTCATGAGCGACCAGGCGCCCCTCTCCCGCGGCAGGCTGCTGCTCGCCACCGGCGGGACGCTGGGCCTGGCCGCCCTGATCGTGCTGGGCGCGGTGCTGCCGGCCGAGTTCAACCGCGACCCGCTGGGCGTCGGCAGGCTCTCGGGGCTGTCGCGGCTCTGGGCGCCCGACGACGTGAAGGTCGACGTGGGCAGGGCCGATGCGGCGCGGGCCCGCGAGTACGCCACGCCGTTCCGCACCGACGTCGTCGAGATCCCGCTGGGCGGTTTCCTGGACGGCGTCGAGACGTCCGAGCTCGAGTACAAGGTGAGGATGGCGAAGGACGCCACCCTCATCTACGCCTGGGAAGTGGTGGGCGCCGCCGACCCGCGCGACTTCCACTTCGACCAGCACGGCCACACCACGCCCGCCCCCGGCCAGCCGATGCAGGTCGCCACCTACAGGCAGGCGTTCGGGCTGAAGCAGCAGGGGGCGCTGACCGCGCCCTTCGACGGCATCCAGGGCTGGCAGTTCTCCAACTCGGCGGAGAAGCCCGTGGTGGTCCGCCTCCGGCTCGCCGGCTTCTACGAGCTGATCCCCGGCGGCCAGCCGGGCAACGAGGCCGGGATCGTCGCGAACGTGCCGGCGGCCCAGGCGCGGCCCGAGATGGCGCGGCCCGAGATGGCCCGGCCTGCAACACCCTCGCCATAATCTGTGGGCCTCCTGCCGGCGACAGGAGTTCCCCCATGCGTACAGCCGCCCTGGCCCTCGCCGCCCTGATCGCCACCCCCGCGCTCGCCGAGGAGGCGCAGGCGACCGCCCCGCAGGCGGGAGTCGCCGACCAGATCGCCGAATACCTCCGCACCTCGCCCGCCGCCCGGATCGACGACGACGGCGTCCAGGGCGTCACCCCCCGCGACGACCGCCAGGTCCACGGCGAGGTCGCCGTCGGCATCGGCACGGGCGGCTACCGCAGCCTCTACATGCGCAGTGACATGCCGATCGGCGAGAGCGGCCGCCTCAGCATCGCCTTCAGCGACACGAAGAACGCCCGCTGGGGCGACCGCTTCGAGGGCCACCGCAGCGTCGGCGCCGACCTGCGCTTCGGCGTCCGCGACGCCCAGCGCTGCGACCTCGAGCAGATGACGCCGCGTCCCCTCGACGCCACCTTCGACGGTCCCGCCGGCCGCTGCGCGCGGCCTCTGCCCTAGCCGCTAGGCCAGGATCCGGAACAGGCTGACGAGCCCGGCCGCGAGGGCGAAGGCCGCCGCCGCCATCAGCGCGATCTGCGGCGCGGCCACGGGCGCCGCGAGGCTGAAGAGCAGCGCCGTCCCCACCGAACCCACGGTCTGGCCGGTGACGCGCGCCGTCCCCTGCATGCCGCCCGCCGCGCCGCTGCGCCCGGCCGGCGCGGAGAGAAGCAGGTTGCGGTTGTTGGGCGACTGGAAAAGGCCGAACCCGATCCCGGCCAGCGCCAGGAAGGGGACGAGCCGCGCCGGCCCGATCTCCGGCGGCCCTGCGCCCGCGCCGGCCAGGCCCGCGGACAGCAGGGCGCCCCCGAGGGCGCAGAGCCAAGCCGTCGGCAGGCGGTCGGACAGCCTTCCGGCGGCGACGGCGGCGATGGCGACGCTCAGCGGCCAGACCGTGATCAGGAGGCCGGCCTCCAGCGGGCTGCGGCCGAAGCCGTGCTGCAGCAGGAAGGGCAGCGCCAGAAGGCCCGCCGACTGAGCTGCGAAGCAGCAGACCGAGGCGACGACCGAGAGCCGGAACGGCTCGGATCGCAGGAGGTCCAGCGGGACCAGCGGCTCGGCCTTCGGCGCCTCTCGCCGCATGAGCAGCGTCAGGCCGCCGGCGCCGCCGGCCAGCAGCGCCACCGCCATGCGGGGCGCCGTGAGCGCCGACTCGGCGGCGAGGACCAGCGCGCCTAACGCCGCCGCGTTCAGGCCCATGCTGATGGCGTCGGGCGCCGTCGCCGAAGGCGGGCTGGACGGCAGCGCCCGCGACGCGGCGAGGGTCGCCGCCGCCAGCGGCAGGTTGACCGCGAACAGGGCGGGCCAGTCGGCGACCGACAGGATCGCCGCACCGAGGCTGGGGGCGGCGGCCGAGGCCAGCGCGACCGTCAGCGCGTTCCAGCCGATGGCGGCGCCCAGACGTCCCGCCGGGACCGACAGCCGCAGGAGCGCGACGCCCAGGGCCATGATCGCCGCGCCGCCCAGGCCCTGGAGGAGCCGTGCGGCGACCAGCCACGGCAGCGACGGGGCGAGCGCGCACAGCGCGGACGCCCCGGCGAAGACGCCCACCCCGAGCGCGAACACGCGCCGGCGCCCGAACCGTTCGCCCAGCGCGCCCGCCGGCAACAGCGCCATGACGAGGCCCGCCTGATAGGCGGTGACCACGAGCATGGCCCGATCGGGCGCCGCGCCCAGCGCGTCGCCCAGGGCGGGCAGCGCCACGTTGGCGACGCCGGCGTCCAGCACCACCAGCGTCATGGCCGACAGGACGGCGAAGATCGCGACGGCGCGCTGGCCCGCGCCCGAACCCCCGATCGCAGCCGCGGTCATCGGCCGCTCGCCCAGCCGTCTTCCGGCGCCGCGTAGCGGGCGACCCGGCTTTCGACGCGGTCCTCGTGCTTCAGGTCGCGCTCGGTGAAGCGGAACAGGAGCGCCGTCTCGCTCAGGCAGCGCGTGTCGTGGATGTCGCCCGGCAGGTACGCCAGCGCCTGGCCGGCCCGCGCCACGACGCTGTCGCGCTGGACCAGGCGAACCCCGCCGTCGGGCGCCGCGATCCGGGCGAAGGTGCGCATCTCCACCTCGCCGCGCTGCACCGCATAAACCACCCAGGCGCGGCCGTGATCGTGCGGCGGCCGGTAGAGCCCGGCCTGCTCGGTGTGGGCGAGCAGGACGAAGCCCCTTTCCGCGTCGCGGTGAAGCTCTTCCGCTGCGGGCTGTCCGGTGAGGAGCGCGGCCAGCCATGGCTCGGACGAGGGCGCGCGGGCGAGCCGTTCCGACGCCCGGCGACAGGTTCCGACGAGGTCGCTCGTCAGCGGGCCCCAGGCGTCGCGGATGGCCGCGATGAACGTGTCGAGAGTGCTGGCGGGCATGGCGGGCTCCTTCGCAAGGGCGTGACTTGCGAAGGGTAGAAGCCGCCGATATGCGGCGGAACACGCAGCATTTGCACGCCATACATGCGTTCTACGCTATATATGACGGATGACGTCCCCGGACCTCAACCTGCTCATCGCCCTCGATGTCCTGCTGGCCGAGGGCAGCGTGGCCGGCGCGGCGCGCCGCCTGCGCCTCAGCCCCTCGGCGATGAGCCGGACCCTGGCGCGCCTTCGCGACGTGACGGGCGACCCGCTGCTGGCGCGGGCAGGCCGCGGCCTCGTCGCGACGCCCCGCGGCGAGGCGCTACGGGACCAGGCGCACCAGTTGGTCGAGGAGGCGCAGGCGCTGCTGCGCCCGGCCGGGCGCCACGATCCCGAGACCCTGGCCCGCACCTTCACGCTGCGCACCAGCGACGGGTTCGTCGAGAACTTCGGCCCGCGCCTGCTGGCGCGCGTCGCCGCCGAGGCGCCGAACGTGCGGCTGAACTTCCTGCAGAAGCCCGACAAGGAGAGCGCGCCGCTGCGGGAAGGCCGCGTCGACCTGGAGACGGGCGTGATCGAGCCCCGGACGGGCCCCGAGCTGCGCAGCCAGGCGCTGTTCCGCGACCGGCTGGTGGGCGCGGTGCGCGCGGGGCATCCGCTCGCGGGCGGCGAGGTCACGGCCGAGCGCTACGCCGCCGCCGGGCACGTCATCGTCTCGCGCACCGGCCACGACGACGACGCAGTCGACCGGCCCTTCCTGCCGGCGGGCTTTGCGCGCCGGGTCGTGGTCGCGGTCGGCGGCTTCGCGCCCGCCCTGGCGCTGGCGCGGACGGCGGATCTGGTCGCCACCGTCCCGGAGCGCCACACGGCGGCCTTGCGCGAGGGCATGGTCGGCTTCCCGCTGCCGATGCCGACGGGCGGGTTCGCCGTCTCGATGCTCTGGAGCCCGCGGCTCGACGCCGACCCGGCCCATCGCTGGTTCCGGGGCTGCGTCCGCGAGGTCTGTGTGTAGGCGCCGCGGCTACTTCTTCTTCGTGTCGGGTAGGGCGGGCAGCGGGTCGCCCTTGGCGGGGCCGTTGGCCTTGAGGTCGGGCTGGATGACGAACTGCTCGTGGCAGGCGACGCAGACCTCGTAGACCCGTCCGCCCTCGTCGAAGACCGCCTTCTCGTCATGCTTCTCGGCCGCCGCGCGGGCCAGCGCCGCACGCGCGGTCAGCATCTGGGCGTACTTGTTCCAGTCGGCCTCGGGGGCGCGGGTGCGGCCCGGGAGTTGCAGCGCGTTGCCGGCCTCCATCAGCATCGTCGCGCCGTTGACCAGCACGTCCCAGCCCTCGTCCGTGGTCGGATAGAGCGAATGCTCGCCCTTCTCGTCGACCATCGTCCCGGAGTTCTTCCAGTACAGGAAGGCGGCCGGGTCGACGAAGTGGCCCATGAATTCGGTCATCGGCAGGTCGGTGTTGAACTTGGCCTCGGCGCCGGCCTTGGGCGCCGCCGGCTTGCCGGGCGAACAGGCGGTCAGCAGGGCGGCGGCCGCCGCAAACAGGATCAGATGTCTCAAGGGCGAACTCCGTCTCGCAGGCCGCCAACCTAGCGGGGCTTTGCGCGCCGTGCACCGTACTGAACCGTAGCGGCGCCGTTACAATGCGGCGCGCGCTTCTCGGGATAGGCGGGCCCCGTCTTGCCGGCCCCTCCGAGGGCGTAGGGTGGAGAACGGCGCCCCGGCGCCGGCCCCCGTCGATCGGACATGCCCCTGGCGGCCAAGCTTGAGGGCAGGAAAACGCGCCTTGCGTCGGCGTAGCGGCTGATGTCTACCTCGGCAGGCTGAAACCCCGGCAATCGTACGCCCGTTTGCCACAGGGTTCGCCGTTCCCGCGCGAGGTCCCCTTGACCGCCCAGCCCCTGCCGCCTCCCGCGGCCACCGCCCTCGACCTCATCGGCCGCACGCCGATGGTGGAGCTGACGGGCTTCGACGCCGGTCCCTGCCGCCTGTTCGTGAAGCTGGAGAGCGCCAATCCGGGCGGCTCCATCAAGGACCGCATCGCCCGCTCGATGATCGAGGCGGCCGAGAAGGACGGCTCGCTGAAGCCCGGGGGCACGATCGTGGAGGCCACCGCCGGCAACACCGGCCTCGGCCTCGCGCAGGTGGGCGTCCTGAAGGGCTACAGGCTGCTGCTGGTCGTGCCCGACAAGATGGCGCGCGAGAAGATCCAGCACCTGCGCGCCATGGGCGTCGACGTGCGCATCACCCGCAGCGACGTCGGCAAGGGCCACCCCGAGTATTACCAGGACATGGCCGCCGCCCTCGCGTCGAAGCTGGAGGGCGGCGTCTACATCAACCAGTTCTCCAATCCGGCGAACCCGCTGGCCCACGAGACCACCACCGGCCCCGAGATTCTCGAGCAGATGCAGGGCGACGTGGACGCGGTCGTGGTGGGCGTCGGCTCGGGCGGCACCCTGACCGGCCTTGGCCGGTTCTTCCGGAAGGCCAGCCCCAAGACGCGCATGGTGCTGGCCGACCCGGTCGGCTCGATCCTGGCGCCGCTGGTCGAGCGGGGCGAGGCGGTCGAGCCCGGCTCGTGGGTGGTCGAAGGCATCGGCGAGGACTTCGTTCCCGACAACTGCGACCTGGACCTCGTCGCCAAGGCCTACGAGATCCCGGACTCGGAGAGCATCGCCGCCGCGCGGATGCTGCTGGTGAAGGCGGGCATCCTGGGCGGCTCGTCGTCGGGCACCCTGCTGGCCGGCGCGCTGCGTTACTGCCGCGACCAGACCGAGCCGAAGCGGGTCGTCACCCTCGTCTGCGACACCGGCAGCCGGTATCTGTCCAAGGTCTACAACGATAGCTGGGTCGCCGAGCAGGGGCTGGTCGACCGCGAGCTGCACGGCGACCTGCGCGACCTGATCGCCCGCGGCACGTCCTCGGGCGACGCCGTGACCGTGGGCCCCGACGACACGCTGCTCACCGCCTACAACCGGATGCGCGCCGCCGACGTCAGCCAACTGCCCGTGCTGGACGACGGCCGCCTCATCGGCCTGATCGACGAGAGCGACCTGCTGGAAGCCATCGAGGACCGCAACCAGGACCAGCGCTTCAGGCTGCCCGTCTCCACCGCCATGACCGCTAAGCTCCGCACCCTGCAGGCGGGCTCGCCGCTGGAGGACCTGCTCCCCATATTCGAGCGGGACGAGGTGGCCATCGTGATGGAGGGCAAGGACTTCCTGGGCCTCATCACCCGCATCGACCTGATCAACTACCTGAGGCGCGCGGCGTGACCGACAAGGCTGACGACCCCGGGCACGGCAAGAACCGGCTCGACTTCGCGACCCGCGCGATCCACGGCGGCCAGGAGCACGACCCGACCACCGGCGCGGTGATGCCGCCGATCTACGCCACCTCGACCTACGCCCAGTCGTCGCCGGGCGTGCATACCGGCTTCGAGTATTCCCGCAGCCAGAACCCGACGCGGTTCGCCTTCGAACGCGGGATCGCCGATCTCGAAAGCGGGACCAGGGGCTACGCCTTCGCCTCGGGCCTGGCGTCGATCGCGACCCTGCTGGAGGTGCTGGACGCCGGCGACCACATCATCGCCAGCGAAGACCTCTACGGCGGCTCGTTCCGCCTGTTCGACAAGGTGCGCGCCCGGTCGACGGGGCTGAACGTCTCCTACGTCGATCTCGCCGACCTCCCGGCCATCGAGGCCGCGGTCACGCCGAGGACGCGGATGGTCTGGGTGGAGACGCCCACGAACCCGCTGCTGCGGCTCGCCGACCTCGAAGCCATCGCGGCGCTCTGCCGGAAGCGCGGGCTGATCGCGGCGGCCGACAACACCTTCGCCAGCCCCTACGTCCAGCGCCCGATCGAGCTCGGCTTCGACGTAGTGATGCACTCGACCACCAAGTACATCGGCGGCCACTCCGACGTGGTCGGCGGCGCGCTGGTGGTGGGCGACAACGCCGAGCTGCGCGACAGGCTGACGTTCCTGCAGAACGCCATCGGCGCGGTGGCCTCGCCCTTCGACAGCTTCCTGACGCTGCGGGGCATGAAGACGCTGGCGCTGCGCATGCAGCGCCATTGCGAGAACGGCCAGCGGATCGCCGAATGGCTGGAGGCGCGCCGCGACCTCGCCAAGGTCATCTACCCGGGACTTCCGAGCCACCCGCAGCACGCGCTGGCGAAGAAGCAGATGGCGGGCTTCGGCGGCATGATCACCGCCGTCCTCGACCGCAACCTGTCGGGGACCAAGGCGATGCTGGAACGCACGCGCCTCTTCACCCTGGCCGAGAGCCTGGGCGGCGTGGAGAGCCTGATCGAGCACCCGGCCATCATGACCCACGCCTCGATCCCGGCCGAAACCCGCGCCCGCATCGGCATCTCCGACGGCCTGATCCGCCTCTCGGTCGGCGTCGAGAACGCCGACGACCTGATCGCCGACCTCGAGCAGGCGCTGGGATAGCCGGCCGGTTGGCGGAGTCGATCATTTTCGTCCGGCCCGGGTAGCCGCCCGTTAAGACTACCCCGGCCAGACTGGCGGCCTAATGGTCGACGCCGACGAGAACGCCCCGAAGAAGCCGCACCGCCGCGCGGGCGACGCCGACGTGCTGGCGCTCGCCGAGGGCCTGCTGATGTCGCTGGGCAGGACGTTCGATCGGGGCGACATCGAGGTGCTGAAGACCGTCGCCGAGAGCTATCCCGACATCGGCCGCGACGGCGCGGGCGAGGTGGTGGCGAGCCTGAAGGGCCTGCTGGCCGACTTCCTCGCCGACCAGACCTACGACCGCGAAGCCATCGCCGTCCACGTCCGCGCCTGGCGCTTCATGGTCAGCCGCAAGCCCGACAGGAAGGAGCGCGTGCGCATCCTCGCGGGCCTGGCCGACGTGCGCACCCTCTACGCCGACGCCAAGGCCGCTTAGGCCAATCCGGTCGTCCGTGGCATGGTCCTCTCCGCGAGAACGGAGGAGCGCGCCGATGCCCGGCTATTTCCTGGTGAAGTCCGAGCCCGAGACCTACGCGTTCGACGACCTCAGGCGCGACGGCCGGACCGTCTGGGACGGCGTGCGCAACTTCGCGGCCCGGGGCCATCTCAAGGAGATGAAGCTGGGCGACCAGGTGCTGTTCTACCACTCGGGCGACAGCAAGGCGGTCGTCGGCGTCGCCGAGGTCGCAAGGGAATCCTTCCCTGACGCCAGCGACGAGACGGGCCGCTTCCTGGCGGTCGAGCTGAAATACGTGCGCCCGCTCAAGGCCCCCGTGACGCTCGCCGCCCTCAAGGCCGAACCCTCGCTCGCGGACCTCAAGATGGTCCGCCAGGGCCGCCTCTCGGTCTCCCCCGTCAAGCCGGGCGAGTGGAAGGCGATCCTGCGGATGGCGGGGGAGTAGCGGCCTCCCGGCTTTCGCGTGGAGGCGCGGCCGCCGGGCCGGGCGTGCGCCGTTCGCCGTTGGCCGGGCGCCCCTGCCGGGAGTATGCCTGCGTCATGAACGCGCCCTTCAAGACCGACACGCTCCCCGTCTGGCGGCTGGACGACCTCTACGCCGGTCGCGAGGACCCGCGGATCGCCGCCGACATGGACCGCGCCGAACAGCTCAACGGCGAGCTGGCCCGGCTGGAGGGGCGCCTGATCGCGACGCGGGCGCGGCCGGCCGAGCTGGGCGGCATCCTCGACCGGGGCGTCGAGCTCTACGAGCAGGCCACCAACGCCATGTGGGGCGTGGGCGCCTACGCCTCGCTGGCCGCCTCGGTGGCCCGCGACGATCCGGCCTGGTCGAAGTTCGAGAGCGACCTGCGCACGCGCTCGGCCCGGATCGCTTCGCTGAGCCTGTTCTTCACGCTGGAGATCAACCGGCTGGAGGACGACGAGCTGGAGATGGCGCTGAAGGCCCACAAGCCGGCCCAGCGCTGGCGGCCCTGGCTGCGCCGCGTGCGCGCCGGCCGCCCGCACGAACTCTCCGCCGACCTCGAGAAGCTGCTGCTCGAGAAGGCGCCCGCGGTGGCCAACTGGGGCCGCCTGACCGACGAGACCCTGGCGAAGATGAGCGCCCGCGTCGGCGGCGAGACGCTGACGCTGAACGACCTCCTGAACCGCATGTCGGGGCCGGACGCCGAGGCCCGCAAGGCCGCCGCCGCCGCGCTCGCCAAGGCGCTGGGCGCGCGGGCGCCGCAGCTCGCCCTGTCGCTCAACACGCTCGCCTTCGAGAAGCAGGTCGAGGACCGCTGGCGCAGGTTCCCGACCCCGGCCGCGGGCCGCCATCTCGCCAACGAGGTCGACGCCGAGGCGGTGGATGCCCTGGAAGCGGCGGTGGTCGATTCCTACGAGTCCGTCAGCCACCGGTACTATGCGCTGAAGGCCCGGGCGATGGGGCGCACCCACCTCGACCACTGGGACCGCAACAGCCCGCTCGATAGCGCCCCGCCGCGCCTCTACACCTGGGACGAGGCCAAGGGCATCGTGCTCGACAGCTTCGAGGCGCTGGCGCCGCAGTTCGCCGACACCGCGCGCACCTTCTTCGCCCAGCCCTGGATCGACGCCAGGCCGCGGCCCGGCAAGCAGATGGGCGCCTATTCGCACTCGGTGACGGCCGAGCGGCACCCCTACGTGTTCCTGAACTACATGGGCGAGCGGCGCGACGTGCTGACCCTGGCCCACGAGCTGGGCCACGCCGTCCACCAGACGCTGTGCCGGCCGCTGGGCACGCTGCTCGCCGACACGCCGCTGACGCTGGCCGAGACCGCCTCGATCTTCGGCGAGGGCCTGGTGTTCGAGAAGCTGCTGGCCGAGGCGTCGAAGGGCGAGCGGCGGGGGCTTCTCGCGGGCAAGATCGAGGACGGGATCAACACCGTCATCCGCCAGATCGCCTTCCACCGCTTCGAGACCCGCTTCCACGACGCGCGCCGCAACGGCGAGCTCTCGGCCGACGAGATCGGCGCGCTCTGGATGCAGATGATGAGCGAGAGCCTCGGGCCGGCCGTGCGGCTGGACAGGGGCTACCGCCACTACTGGGCCTACATCAGCCACTTCGTCCACGCGCCGTTCTACGTCTACGCCTACGCCTTCGGGGACCTGCTGGTCCGCGCCTTGATGGAGAAGCGCCGCGACGACCCGAAGGCCTTCGCGCCGGTCTACGAGAAGCTGCTCAGCGCCGGCGGCACGAGGACCTACGTCGAGGCGCTGGCGCCCTTCGGCCTGGACCCGCGCAGGAAGGCCTTCTGGGCCGCGGGGACCAAGCAGTTGGAACGCCTGGTCGACGAGTTCGAGGCGCTGGTCTGAGGCCTCACAGCGGGTCCTGGCGGCGCCGGAGCCACACGCAGGCGGCCAGGAAGGCGGCGCCCACGGCGAGGCCGCCCCAGAAGCCGGGGTCACCGAGGAAGCGCATGGGGTCGACCTGGCTCAGCGAGGCGATGGCGACGTTCTTCTGTCCGGCGACGGCGTAGGCGCGGTCGAAGCCGCCGAAGATGCGGTCGCCCACCATCCTCGCGATCGGCCCGCCGGCCTTCCCGCCCAGCAGCATGAACTCGACCAGCATCAGCGCCAGCCACGGCCCGACCGCCCAGACGAAGGTCGCCCGCCTGGCCGCGGCCGAGACCAGCAGCAGCCAGCCGCAGAACGGCAGGTCCCAGAGCGCGTTCATCACCAGGCCGTACGGCAGCAAGATCCAGGTCAGCGGCAGGCGCAGGTGGCCCCAGTAGGCCGGCAGGCTCTCGCCGCTCAGGCCGACGACCAGCGTGCCCCAGACGAGCATGATCAGGTGCGCCGCGGCCGCGACGGCGAGGGCGATCAGCGGCTGCACGACCAGCGGGATCGCGGCCTTGGAAAGCACCGTCGTGAGGTCCGAAACCGGCAGCGACTTCCAGAAGAGGAGGCTGCGGTCGCGCCGGTCGTTGTGCAGCGCGCCCAGGGCGTAGAACACGGCCACGAAGAAGCTGATCGCGAAGGCCGCGCCGGCCGCGACCGCGTAGGGCAGCCGAAGCTGCTGGCCGGTCTGCGCCACCGCCACGGCGTGCGGCAGGGCGAACGAGCCGATGAAGTAGGCCAGCAGCACCGCGGCCTCGACGGCCAGCGGCGCGATCCAGAGCGCGCGGTGCTCCCAGAGCTCGCGGCGGACCGACCAGTAGAAGGGGCGCACCCGGTTCATGCCGCCGTCTCCGCCCGCGGGGCCGGCCCCATCAGCGCGACGAAGAGGTCGGCGAGGCCGGCGGCCCGGACCTCGCCGAACGCCGCCAGTTGTGCACGCGGCACGCCGTCGAAGAGCAGGATCGAGCGGCCGAACACCTGCCGCTCGTGCAGCGGCCGCAGCGCCCGCGCGGCGGGCGCCTGCTCAGGCCCGACCATCACCTCCAGATAGCGCTCCTCCAGCGCCTCCATGCTGGCGTTCAGCACGACCTTGCCGCGGTTCAGGAAGACCACGTCGGTCAGGATGTGCTGGATCTCCTCGACCTGGTGGGTCGAGACCAGGATCGCCCGGTCGCTCTCGAACCAGTCGTTCAGCAGGCTGTCGTAGAAGGCCTTCCGGTAGAGCAGGTCGAGGCCCAGGGTGGGCTCGTCCAGCACCAGCAGCCTGGCGTCGATGGCCATCACCAGCGCGAGATGGAGCTGGGTGACCATGCCCTTGGAGAGCTCGCGCACGCGGCTGGCCCGCTTGATCTCGGTGCGGTCCAGGAAGGCCTCCGCCTTGGCCCGGTCGAAGCGCGGGTGGACGCCGGCCACATAGTCCAGCGCCTGGCTCACCCGCAGCCAGCGCGGCAGCACCGCCACGTCGGCGATGAACGAGACCTCGCGCATCAGCCGGTCGCGCTGCGTCCAGGGATCGAGGCCCAGCACCGCCAGCCGCCCGTCGCTGGGCGTGAGGCCCAGGATGGCGCTCATCGCCGTCGACTTGCCCGCGCCGTTGGGACCGATCAGGCCCACGATCCGCCCCGGCTCGGTCGCGAGGTCCACGCCGTCCAGGGCGACCGTCGCCTTGAAGCTCTTCCGCAGGCCCCGCGCCTCGATGACCGCCATGATCAGCGCTCCCTTCCGTGCGCCAACAGGTCCTCGGCCTCCAGGCCGAGCCGCTGGATCGTCGCCCGGATCGCGGGCCATTGGTCGTTCAGGAACCGCTCGCGCTCGGCGCGCAGCAGCAGCTCGCGGGCGCCCGCCGCCACGAACATGCCGAGGCCGCGGCGCTTCTCCACCAGCCGGTCGTCGTCGAGCTGCTGGTAGGCCTTCATCACCGTCAGCGGGTTCACCCGCGACTCCGCCGCCACCTGGCGCACGGACGGGACCGGATCGCCTTCCTTGAGCAGGCCGTCGAGGATCATCGCCACCACCCGGTCGCGGATCTGCCGATAGATCGGCTGGCTGTCGTTCCAATCCGGGTCCATGCGGTCCTGCTGGCGGCCGCCCGAGGCCGGGCCGTCCGCGAATCTACTTGATTGGTGTTATACCACACTATAACACTATGTCGCATCGAAGTTGTCCGCCCTCTCGGGTGGGCGGCAGGTTCAGCCAGCAAGGGGCCGCTGGACATGACGGCGCAGCTCAAAGTCATGACCGACGGTTGCAGGGCGCTCGGCCCCGCGCCGCAGCTCACCATCGAGGCCGGCATCGCCCGCGGCCTGCTGAAGTTCGCCGTCGCCCGCGGCGCCAGCCCCGCCGCGCTGGCCGGCCGCGCCGGCCTCGACCCCGCCGACCTGGACGATCCCGACAGGCGCGTGCCGTTCGAGCGTTACGTGGTGCTGATGCGCGCGGCCAAGGCGCTGACCGGCGATCCCGCGCTCGCCCTGCACTACGCCGAGCACGTCGACTTCTCGGAGATCTCGGTGGTGGGCCTGCTCACCCTGGCGTCGGAGACGATGCTGGAGGCCTTCGCCCAGATGAACCGCTATGGCCGCCTGGCCGTGGAGGTCGAAGGCGTCGGGGCCGGCGACCGCTTCGAGGTGACGCGCGAGCGCGACGGCCTCTGGGTCACCGACCGGCGCCAGAACCCCAACGCCTTCCCCGAGCTCACCGAGACCACCTTCGGCCGCATGGCCTGGGGCCCGCGCCAGTTCGGCAAGACCCCGTTCGTGCTGGAGGCCCAGGTCACGCACGACGACCCGGGCTATGGCGCCGAATACGCCCGCATCTTCGGCGCGCCGGTCACGTTCGGGGCCGCGCGCAACGCGCTGCGCATCGATCCGGCGTGGTCGAGCCACCGCGTCGCCGCCATGCCGCGCTACGTCTTCGGCGTCCTCTCCGAACGCGCCGACGGCCTGCTGAAGACGCTGGAGGCCGCCAAGTCGACCCGCGGCCGGGTCGAGAGCCTGCTGATGCCGAGGCTGCACACCGGTGAGGCCTGCATGGACGCCGTCGCGCGCCGGATGGGCGTTTCCCGCCAGACCCTGTTCCGCCGCCTGAAAGCCGAGGGCGTCACGTTCGAGGGCCTGCTGGACGACCTGCGCCGCCGCCTCTCCGAGCACTACCTGTCGGGCCGCAAGGTCTCCGTCAACGAGACGGCCTACCTCGTGGGCTTCTCCGACCCCGCCGCCTTCTCGCGCGCGTTCAAGCGCTGGACGGGCCTCAGCCCCAGGGAGTGGCGGCAGGCCGTCTAGGCGTTCAGTCCCGGAGCGCCGGCATTCCGGTCATGACTCCCTCACCCTGGCCGCTGCGCGGCCTGTCCCTCCCCATCAAGGGAGGGAAGGCTACTCGTCTTCCTCGAAACGGCCTTCGACCAGGTCCACCAGCGCCGCCACCGCCATGTCGGCTTCGGCGCCGTCGGCGGTGATGTCGATTTCGCAGCCGGGGCCGGCGGCGAGCATCATCAGGCCCATGATCGAGCGGGCGTCGACGGTCGTGCCGTCCTTGGAGACCTTCACCTCGGCGTCGAAGGTGGCGGCGAGCTTGACGAACTTGGCCGAGGCCCGGGCGTGCAGGCCGCGCTTGTTCACGATCTCGACGGTGCGGACGGCTTCGCTCAGCTCACTTCTCTCCGGCCAGGACGTAGGAGGCCACGGAGATGTACTTTCGCCCGGCTTCCTGCGCCGCTGCAACCGCATCTTCGAGCGGCGCGCGGGTGCGCAGGGACGCGAGCTTGATCAGCATGGGCAGGTTGAGGCCGGCGATGACCTCGGCCTTGGTCTGCTCCATCACCGAGATGGCGAGGTTGGAGGGCGTGCCGCCGAACATGTCGGTGAGCAGGATGACGCCCTTGCCGGCGTCGACGCGCCCGCAGGCGGCCAAGATGTCGAGGCGGCGCTTCTCCATGTCGTCTTCGGGGCCGATGCAGATGGCCTCGACCGCAGCCTGCGGGCCGACGACGTGCTCCATCGCGTAGACGAACTCTTGCGCCAGACGGCCGTGAGTCACGATCACGAGGCCGATCATGCCGGACAACGATCCAAGGGTATCCCCACCCGAGACGGCGCCGGAACGGGGCGCGAGCGGAGCTAGATACGCCTCTTGTGCGCCGCGTCAAAGGCCTCCAGCGCGCGGCCTAGTTTCGCAGGCGCCGAGAGCTCGAACGGATCCGCCGCCATAAGTGGGATCTCAACCCCCAGAACCGTCTCGGTCGCGGGATCGGGCATCCGCTCCGGCGGTTCGAGCCGCACCTTGAGCGCGACGCCCGAGAAGGCGACAGCCGCGACGGGGACCACGCCCTGCCCGCGGACCTCGATGAGGCCGGCCAGCGGATCCGGCGCGCGGCCCCAGAGCCGGCCGCCGTCGGCCCAGAGCAGCACCCGGTCGTCGGCCACCAGCCGGAAGCCGTGATCCAGGGCCCGCAGCGCCAGGTCGCTCTTGCCGGCGCCGGACGGCCCCTCGATCAGGATTCCGAGCCAGAGCCCGCCGACCCGCCGGGCGATCAGCCCCGCATGCACGATCACGAGGTCACTCGCCGGTCTCCGGCAGCACGAGGGTGAACATCGCCCCGATGACCCTACCCTCGGCGCCGGTGCGGTTCTCGGCGCGGAGCGTGCCGCCGTGGGCCTCGGCGATCTGCCGGGCGATGGAGAGCCCGAGGCCCGAGTTGCCGCCGAACGCCGAGCCCTTCGGGCGCGAGGTGTAGAAGCGCTGGAAGACGGTCTCGAGGTTCTCGGGCGGGATGCCCGGGCCGTTGTCGGAGACGGTGACGATCGCCTCGTCCTGCACCCGCCACAGCCCCACGGAGACCGTCTCGCCGGGCGGGCTGAACGAGCGGGCGTTGTCGATCAGGTTGCGCAGGATCTGGCCCAGCGGCCCCTCCCGGCCGATCACCGTGATCGCTTCCAGGCCCTGGTGGGCGTTGAAGGCCACCTTCACGTCCCCGGCGCGCGCGACGTTCTGATAGGTCGAGACCACGTCGCCCACGAGGCGGTTCAGGTCCACCAGCTTCGGCTGGTCGCGCGAGAGCTCGGCGTCGAGGCGCGAGGCGTTCGAGATGTCGGTGACCAGCCGGTCCAGGCGCTGGACGTCGTTCTTCAGGATCGAGAGCAGGCGCTCGCGGGCGCCCGCCTCCTCGACGAGGTCGAGCGTCTCGACCGCCGAGCGGAGCGAGGTGAGCGGGTTGCGGATCTCGTGCGCCACGTCGGCGGCGAACGATTCGATCGCGTCCATGCGCTCGCTGAGCGCCTGGGTCATGGCCTCCAGGCTGCGGGTCAGGTCGCCCACCTCGTCGTCGCGCCTGGCCAGGTCGGGCAGCGAGATGGCGCGGGCGCCGCCGTGGCGCACGCGGTCGGCGGCGCGGGCCATGCGCAGCACGGGCTGGGCGACCAGGCTGTTCAGCAGGAACGACGAGGCCAGCGTCACCGCGATGGCGATCAGGATGAACGGGATCAGCGCGGCCCGCTCGCGCGCGATGATGGCGTCGACGTCGCTGGCCTCCAGCGTCACCACCCCCAGCACGGCGCGCACATGCCGGATCGGCAGCGAGACCGAGACCACGCGGTCGCCGTCGGCGTTGCGGCGCAGCCCCGCATAGCGGGCGCCCTGCAGCGCGGCCGCCACCTCGCGCTGGAGCGCCGCCTGCCGCTCCTTCAGCGACGACGGCTCGGGCCTGTGCATCAGGTCGAGGCCCTGGGCGGCGTCCCGCGGCCTGGCCGGCGGCAGGTCGCGCTGCTGGACCTCGTCGGCCATCCAGTCGGAATCGGCGACGAGGCGGCCCTTGCTGTCGAACAGCCGCGCCCGCTGGGCCTTGGGGTTGGAGAGCGTCTGCAACAGCTCGGTGGCGTAGGCCGCATCCATCTGCGGCTCGGGCTCGCCCACCGTGGCAGCCTGGTTGAGGATCGAGGCGATCAGCTCGCCCTGGGTCGACAGGCTGTCGATGCGCGCGTTGACGAGGCCGCGCCGCAGCTCGTTCAGCACCAGCGCCCCCGAGATCAGGATCGCCAGGCCCAGCAGGTTGAACGCCAGGATCAGGCGGCCGAGCCGCGAGCCCGGCAGCCCCGTGAACTTCAGCCGCGGCCGCGTCGTCTTGCCCCGGACCGTGCGCTCGAGGACCCCCGGCTCGGGAGGCGCGTCGGCGGCGGTCTCAGGACTCCCGGTATCGGTAGCCGACGCCATAGAGGGTTTCGATCGCGTCGAACTCAGGGTCCACCTCGCGGAACTTCTTCCGCATGCGCTTGATGTGGCTGTCGATGGTGCGGTCATCGACGTAGACCTGATCGTCGTAGGCCGCGTCCATCAGGTTGTCGCGGCTCTTCACGAACCCAGGCCGCTGGGCCAGCGACTGCAGCAGCAGGAACTCGGTGACGGTGAGCTTCACCGGCTTGCCGTCCCACAGGCTCTCGTGGCGCGCCGGGTCCAGGGTGAGCTTGCCGCGCTTCAGGGCCCGCGCATTCACGTCCGCGGCCGCCGCGGGGCTGGCCGGATCGTCGGGCTCGCCGCGGCCCGCGCGGCGCAGCACCGCCTTCACGCGCTCGATCAGCAGGCGCTGGCTGAACGGCTTGTGCATGTAGTCGTCGGCGCCCAGGTTGAACCCCAGGATCTCGTCGATCTCCTCGTCCTTCGACGTCAGGATGATCACGGGCACCTCGGAGGTCCGGCGCAGGCGGCGCAGCACCTCCATGCCGTCCATGCGCGGCATCTTCACGTCGAGGATGGCGACGTCCGGCGGGTCGTTCTCCAGCGCGGCAAGGCCGGCGGCGCCGTCGTAGTAGGCCTTCACGGTGTGCCCGTGGCTCTCGAGCGCCAGGCTGACCGACGTCACGATATTCTCGTCATCGTCGACGAGGGTGATCTTCGCCATCTGGGGTGGAATTCTCCTTAACCGAACCCGTGCAACCTATTGGGCCTTCACCATGGCCTCAATGGGGCCTTGGGCCGAAAGCCGGGGAAGGTCAACGCAGCCTTAAGCTGTTTGCTCGAACGTGGTTCCCCTCTGCGGGGGGCGGACGTTCGCGATGAGCGGGACGAGAGTGCATTTCGAAGTCTTTGTCCGGAAGATCGCCGGCGCGCCGTGGACGCTGAACCTCGCCACGGAGGACCGCGCGACCGCCCTCGAGACCGCCCGGGATCTCATGGCCGAGGGCCGCGTGGCCGCCGTGAAGGTGACCAAGGAGGTCTTCGACGAGGAGAGCCGCGAGTTCAACTCGGTGGTCATCCAGAAGCTCGGGGCCGCCGACACGGCCGCCAAGTCGACGCCGCGCGAGGAACCCCAGCCGCTCTGCGTGACGCCGCAGGACCTCTACACCGTCCACGCCCGCGAGCGGATCGGCCGGCTGCTGGAAGGCTGGCTCGACCGCAACAACGCCACGCCCTTCGAGCTGCTGCATCGCCCGGACCTGGTGGAGAAGCTGGAGGCGTCGGGGACCGACCTGCAGCACGCCATCCAGAAGATCGCCGTCCCCGAGGCGCATGCCCGCGCGATGAGCGTGCATGAGCTGATCCGGGCGTTCCACGCGCTGATCGAGCGCGCGGTCGAACGCCTGCTCAAGGACCAGAAGAAGGGCCTCCTGCCCGACGTCGACCGGGAAGGCTTCGCGGTCGCCGCCGAACGTCTGGCGGCGCACCCTGAGCGCGGATACCTGCTCGGCGCCGGCGTCGCCGCCTCAATCGCCCCCGCCGCGACGTGGTCCGGGAAGGTCACCCGCCTGATGGACCTGGCCGACGCGGCGCCGGCCAGGGGGCCCGGCCGCAACGCCGCGCTCGACGTCATCCAGCAGCCGCTGTCCGAGATCCTCGAGACCAAGTCGGGCATGACCGACGTCACGGGCCGGGGCCGCGACCTGGGCGCGACGCTCGCCGCGATGACCCGGCTTGCGGCCTTCGAGGCGGTCGAGAGGCTGATCCTGGTCGAGAAGTCGGTGCAGAAGGTGATGCCCGAACTGTCGCCGCTGGCGCTGCGGCTGGCGAAGTGGCTGTCGGGCGAGCAGTTCAAGGAGACGCGCGCCGCGATCGGCCGTCGCATCCTGCGGGAGCTGACGGGTCCGCGGCGCCTGTGCCCCGGCGACGCCGAGCGCGAGATCGACGTGCTGCGCGCGCTCGCCATGTCGCTGACCGCCGCCGCGGGCAACCTGCTGCCGCTGGAAGACGTGCAGGCCGCCTTCGCCGCCCGCTCGCGGATGCTGGTCACCGGCGACTTCGTGGAGGCCTACCTCGGCCAGGAGCGCACCAGCTTCGAGGAGGTCGAGGCGCTGATCTGGCTGACCGAGAACATCATCGGCGCGGCCAACAAGCGCCAGGCGGCCGGCTGGGTGAAGGCGGTCGTGAACTCGCTCAAGTTCGAGAAGGAGCTGACCGACGGCCACGAGAGCCCCGGCGAGCGGCTGTCGAAGCTGGCGGGCCTGTCGCGGGCGGTCGCGCGCTGCGGCCTCGTCACCGAGGACTACCAGCCGATCCAGGAGAAGCTGGGCGTGATCGGCGGCGAGGTCGAGGGCCGCGCCAGGCTGTCCCAGAGCCTGGCCGCCGCCAACGCCCCGTTGATCCAGCGCCTGACCCTGCTCCTGAAGCTGGCCGCCGGCGAGAGCGCGCCCCAGGGCCCCGCCGCCGCCCGCGCCCGCTCCGAGGCGCTGAAGCTCTTCAAGCTGGACGCCACCCGCGCCGAACTCGCCGCCTCCCCGACCCAGATGGCCCAGGTCCGCGAGCTGATCCAGGCGGCCGGGATGGCGGCGTAGCGGCCGTCAGTCGCTCCCCATCGGGGGAACTGCTGACTGAGGGGGCTTCCTTCAGTCTGGAGCGGACACCTCCCCATGACGGCGGGGCCATCGCATATGGATGCGGGCGGCCGACAGGCCCCTGGTCAAACCGCAGAGATCGCGGAGATACGCGGAGGAGTCCGGTGGATCCGCGACCTCTCTGCGTATCTCCGCGATCTCTGCGGTTCATGAATCGGGCGGACAAGCCGCCCACATCCATATGCGATGGCCCTACTACGAAGGGGGGGGAGGAACTAGAGGCCCAACGCCGCCTTCAGGGCGCCGACCACTCGCCCCACGTCCTCGTCCGCCATGCCGGGGTAGAGGGGGAGCGAGAGGCAGCGCGCGTACCAGGCGTCGGCGCCGGGCAGGTCCTGGTCGCCGTAGAGGCCGCGGTAGTAGGGCTGGCGATGGACCGGGATGTAGTGGACCTGGGTCAGCACGCCCTGCGCCTTCAGCGCCTCGACCACCTCGCGCCGGCTGGTCCCGGCGGCGGCGAAGTCGATCAGCACGGTCATCAGGTGCAGCACCGGATCGCTGTAGGCGGGCTGGGCGGCCTGGCGGACGAGGGGGGCCAGCGGGGCCAGGGCCTCGCTGTACGCGGCGGCCAGCGCCCGGCGCCGTTCCGCGAACCGCGGCAACTTGGCGAGCTGCGACAGGCCCAGCGCGCACAGGATGTCCGGCAGGCGGTAGTTGAAGCCCGGCTCGGGCATCTCGTACCACCACGGATCGGCCTTCGGCGGCCGCACCATGCCGTGCGAGCGCAGCAGGCGCAGGCGCTCGGCCAGCTTCGCGTCGTTGGTGGTGACCATGCCCCCCTCGCCCGTCGCGATGGTCTTCACCGGATGGAACGAGAAGGTGGCCATGGCCGAATGGCGCACATCGCCGATCGTTTCGGTCCTGTTGCCGAACCTCGCCGTCGTTCCGAGGGCGTGCGGCGCGTCTTCGACGAGAACGGCGCGGTGCTGGTAGGCCAGCTTCTCCAGCTCGGGCAGGTCGCAGGCGTCGCCGCGCAGGTGGACCGGCAGGACGGCGCGGAGCCGGCGGCCGGCCAGCTTGCCGATGGCCGCCTTCAGCGTGGCCGGCGTCATCAGGCCGCTGTCGGGATCGACGTCGGCGAAAACCACGTCGGCGCCGACGTAGCGGGCGCAGTTGGCGGTGGCCAGGAAGGTGATCGAGGGGACGACCACCGCCTCGCCGGGCTGCACCTTCAGCGCCAGCATGGCCAGGTGCAGGGCCGCGGTGCCGTTGGCGCAGGCGACGGCGTGCCGGGCGCCGACCGTCTCGGCGAAGGCCCGCTCGAAGCGCTCGACCGTCGGCCCGGTCGTCAGGAAGTCGCCGCGCAGGGCCTCGGCCACGGCGGCGATGTCGTCGTCGTCGATGGTCTGGCGGCCGTAGGGGAGGACGCCGTCTGTCATGCGAAGGGGGGCATCAGTCGTTCGACCTGCGGCGGCGGTCGCGCGGCTTGTCCTCGTCCAGCATGCGCAGGAGGCCCGGCCCGTCCAGCCACTCGGGGTTGGTGTCGCTGACGTAGCTGAAGTCGTCGGCGATGGCCGCGCCCTCCAGCGGCGCGCGGGTGTACTCCACGAACGCGGGCTCGATGGCGTAGCGGTCGCCGAGGTCGACGGTGTTCCGCGCGTCGTCGGCCGAGATCATCATCTCGTGCAGCTTCTCGCCGGGGCGGATGCCGACGATCCGGGTGGCCATGCCCGGCGCCAGGGTCTCGGCGATGTCGGTGATCCTCATCGACGGGATCTTGGGCACGAAGATCTCGCCGCCGTGCATGCGGTCCAGCGACGAGAGCACGAAGTCCACGCCCTCGCCCAGGGTGATCAGGAACCGTGTCATGCGCGGATCGGTGATCGGCAGCTCGGCCGCGCCGCGCTGCATCAGCCGCTGGAAGAACGGGATGACCGAGCCGCGCGAGCCCACCACGTTACCGTAGCGCACCACGGAAAAGCGAGTGCCGATGTCGCCCGAGAGGTTGTTGGCCGCCACGAAGGTCTTGTCCGACGCGAGCTTCGTCGCACCGTAGAGGTTGATCGGGTTGCAGGCCTTGTCGGTGGAGAGCGCCACCACCTGCTTCACCCGGTTGGCGAGGCAGCCCCAGACCACGTTCTCGGCGCCCAGCACGTTGGTGTGGATGCATTCGGACGGGTTGTACTCGGCCGCCGGCACCTGCTTCAGCGCCGCGGCGTGGATCACGACGTCGACGCCGCGCAGCGCGAGGCTCAGCCGCTCGCGGTCGCGAACGTCGCCCAGGAAGAAGCGCATCGCGTGCAACTGCTCGGCGCTGAAGCGCTCGGCGAGGTCGATCTGCATCTCGCTCTGCTTCAGCTCGTCGCGGGAATAGACGATCAGCTTGCGCGGCCGGGCGCGCGTCAGCACGGTCTCGATGAAGCGGCGGCCGAACGAGCCGGTGCCGCCGGTGACGAGGATGACCTTGCCGTCGAGGTCGAGGTTGGTCGGCGCAAATCGGCCCAAGGGGCGCTCCGCGTGGGTGGCGAATCTCCCGCCTGTTCTTTCAGGCCCGCGTAAAGAGACCGCTAACCATGATCGGCGAGGCTCGCGGGCGTCATGGACCGCCGCGTCTTCCTCGCCCTGACGGGCCTCGCCGCGCTCGCCCCGGCCGCCGCCGGCGCGGCGGAAGAGAAGAAGAAGTCGGGCGGCGGCAGCTACGTTCCGATCCAGACCCTGCTGGGCGCGACGTTCAAGTCCGGCGGCGCGCGCGGCGTGCTGGCGGTGGACTGCGGCCTCGACGTGCCGGACGCGGCGCTCAGGACCCGCGCCGAACAGTCGATCCCGCGCCTGCGCGCCGCCTATGTGCAGACCGTCCAGGCCTATGCGGCCGGCCTCGCCTCGGGCGCCCTGCCCAGCGCCGACTACATCGCCCAGCAGCTCCAGCGGCAGACCGACGCGATCCTCGGCCGCCCCGGCGCCCGCATCCTCCTGGGCGCCATCGTCGTCAACTGAGACTTCCTCTCCCCCCACACGTAGTGGGAGGGGAGAGGGTAGGGAGAGGGGCGGCTCCGATCGGTATGACGCATCGGGTGGTTCAGCGAGGGCCCTCGACCAACCGTTCACTCAGGCTGGCAAGCCCAGCCGCCCCTCTCCCTACCCTCTCCCCTCGGGCTACGCCTCGGGGGAGAGGTGGGCCACCTCGTTCATGAAGGTCGCCAGCGTCACGTCCAGCGCCGTGACCCCGTCGGCGTCGTGGGTCGCGAGCGTGACCTCGACGCGGTTGTAGACGTTGAACCACTCGGGGTGGTGGTCGAGCTGCTCGGCCCGGATCGCCACGCGGGTCATGAAGCCGAAGGCCGCGTTGAAGTCCTTGAACCTGAACGTCCGCTGGATGGCGTCGCGCTCGCCCTCCAGCCTGCTCCAGCCGGGCAGGTCCTTCAGCGCCGCGTCGGCGCCGATCTTCGCGGGCCGGGTCATCCTGCTTCGCTCCTACCGGCGCTACGAAGGATAGCCCCTCCGATGAACCCTCCGAAGCCCTGGCGAAGGAGGGTCATGCGAACGCGAGCCCGGTGACGGCGGAGAGCTCGCCCAGGGTCTGGTCGACGTCCAGCACCTTGATGGCCTTCATGCCCAGGCCCGCGGCCGGCTTGCAGTTGATGCCGAGGTCGTCGAGGTAGACGCAGGCCTCGGGCTTCACGGCCAGCAGGTCGCACATCATCAGGTAGATGCGCGGGTCGGGCTTGCGGACGCCGGCCTTGCTGCTCTCGATGATCGCCTCGAACAGCGGCATCACCTGGCCCATGGCGCCGGCCGCCTTCTGGGCGCCGTCCTGGCCGGGCGAGTGCTCGGAGACCACGTTGTTGGTGATGCAGCCGACCCTGAAGCCGGCCGCCTTGCAGGCCTTCAGCGCCTCGACCATGCGGGGCCGCAGTTCCCCCGACAGCTTCGGCAGCACGTCGGCGCCGCGCAGCGGATGGCCCAGCGCCGTCGACTCCTCGAGGAACAGCGCGTCGAAGCCCGCAGCGTCGATCTCGTTGCGCTCGAACAGGGCCCAGGCGTTGGTGTCCGGGTTGGTCGCGTTGACCGTCCGGATCAGGTCCTTCGGCAGGCCGCGCTCGGCCTCCAGCCGGTTGAAGGCCTCGAACGGCGAAGAGGTGAAGACCCCGCCGAAATCCCAGATCACCGCTTCGACCGCCACGCACCGCTCCTGCACCAATTCTCAGCGGCGCGGACGCTAGAGAGCCGCAATCGGACGTGCAAGTAAGGCCGATGCCTCAGCACCGCTTTCCGCGCCCGGACCGCCTCCCGAGACCCCTGCGGCTCGGACTCTACGCGCTCGCCACGGCGATCCTGCTCGTCCTGTGCGTGCTGCCGACCGCCGACCTGCCCGATCCCGGCACGGGCGACCGGTTCGAGCATGCGGCGGCCTGGTTCGTGCTGACCGTCACCGGCTACCTGCTCGCGCCGAAGCGCGCGCTGGCGATCCCGGCCTACGCGCTGGTCTTCGGCGTCTTCATCGAGATCCTCCAGGGCCTGACCCCGACGGGGCGCCACTCCGACCCGCTGGACTTCGCCGCCGACGCCGTCGGCGTGGCCCTGGCGGTCGCCGGCTACCTCGCGGCGCGGCGTATGGCGCGCGCCTGACACGGCCACTATGGTCGCGCGCATCATGCCGGACGCCGCCAAGCCCTACATCTACCTCGCCGTCCCCTGCTACGGCGGCCAGTTGAACCTCTATTTCGTGGAGTCGCTGCTGCGGCTGCAGGACGCCTGCCGCATCAGGGGCGTCGGCCTGTACGTGGACATGATGGGCGGCGAGGCGCTGATCACCCGCGGCCGCTCGCGGCTGGCGGCGCAGTTCCTGGCCCACCCCGAGGCCACGCACATCCTCTACATCGACGCCGACATCGGGTTTGCGCCGGAGAACGTCTTCCGCCTGCTGGACGCCGACAAGGACGTGATCGCCGCGGTCTGCCCGCTGAAGAAGATCGACTGGGAGAAGGTGCGCGCCGCGGCCAAGGCCGACGTGAGGGACCTGCAGGCCGCCTCGATCGGCTACGTGGTGCGCTTCATCCCGACGCCCGACCATTCGATCGAGGTCGTCGACGGCTATGCGAAGGTCGCCTACGGCGGCACGGGCTTCCTGATGATCGGCCGGCCCGCGATGCAGCGCCTGTTCGACGCCCACCCCGAGCTGCGCGCCAACATGCGCGACATGGCCGACAACCAGGCAGCCGAGACCGTCATGGTGTTCGACACCATGATCGAGCCCGAGACGGGCGCGTACCTCTCCGAGGACTACGCCTTCTGCCGCCGCTGGCGCGACCTGGGCGGCGAGATCTGGGCCGACGTCTCGGCGCGCCTGACCCACGTGGGCCACGCGGCCTACACCGGCAGCCTCATCGAGGCGATGCGGCCGGGCTGAGCCCTACCCGGCCGGGGTCGCGGCCACGACGCCGGGCGGATCCTTCACCGCCGGCGCTTCGGGCGGCTGCGCGCCCGCGGCGCGACGCGCCAGGATGGCCGCCCGGGTCGCCTCGTAGCTGGCCCGGTCGATCGCGTAGCGGCCATAGCAGATGGCGGCGATCACGCCGGGTACGGCCGCCAGCACGCCGTCCCAGAGCGCCAGGTTGACCAGTGTGTCGTGCGCCACCGCCCCGGGCCTGGCCTTCTCCGGGAAGGCGATGATGAAGAGCACGAAGCCGGCCAGCAGCGAGCCGATGGCCTGGTCGATCTTCGCCGCCAGCGCGCGCGTGGAATAGAGGATGCCCTCCTGCCGCACGCCGAAGCGCAGCTCGTTCTCGTCGGCGATGTCGGCCAGCGCCGACATGGCGCCGATCTGCAGCACGCTCATCGACCCGTAGGACAGCGCCGACCATGCGATCAGCATCCAGACGAGGCCCGGCGTCTGCGGCGTCAGGACACCCATGATGCCGGCGACCAGGGGCGCGGCGGTGGTGACCGAATAGGCGATCGCGCCCCAGACCATGGTCGCGCGCTTGTCGAACCTGCCGTGCATGCGCGCGGCGAAGACGAAGGCGGTGGCGTAGCCGGCGAAGCTGCCGATCACGAACAGGCGCAACTGCTCGCTGTTGAGGCCCCAGTAGAAGGTCGCGGTGTAGAGGCGCAGGCCTTCCTTCAGCCCGATCATCATCGACAGGAAGAAGATGCCGACCAGCAGCCAGACGTAGTTGTGGTTCCGGAGCGCCTTCCAGACGTCGGCGAAGAACTCCGTCATGCTGAACTTCTTCACGTCCGCCTGCGGCTGCGGCAGGAACGGGATGCGGTCGCGGGTGAACCAGGCCGAGGCGAACAGCACCAGGACGATGGTCACCGCCATCGTGAGCGCGAAGGTGGGCCAGGGCGCCGGATTCAGCAGGCCGCGCGGGTACTGCGGGGTCGACGGGAAGAAGTAGCTGTAGGCGATCCACGACATCGACGCGCCGCCCGCCCAGGTGAAGAAGCTGTTGTAGGCCATCACCTTCGAGCGCTCGATGTAGTTGGGCGACAGCTCGGCGCCGAGCGCCAGGTGCGGCGTGTGGAAGAAGGTCATCACCTGGCGCAGCAGCGAGACGAAGGCGCCGCACCAGATCGTGAGGGCAAGGGGGCTGAGGCCCGCCGGTGGATTGAAGATGAAGTAGAAGGTGAGCGCGATCGGGATCGGCGCGGCGTACATCCACGGATGCCGGCGGCCCAGCTTCGAGTTCTTCGTCCGGTCGGACCACGACCCCACCAGGGGCTCCGTCAGGCCGTCGAGGACCAGGCTGACCGAGATGGCGATGCCGATCCAGTGCGCGGGCACGCCCAGGACCTGATTGTAGTAGATGAGCGCGAAGCTCGAGACCGCGTAGAGTGCGATGATCTCGGCCGAGCTCCCGATTCCGAAGGCCACCTTGGTTCGGAGCGGCAGACGATCGGCCGCGGCGGGCGCGGTGGTCATGGGTCGGGGTCCTCCATCGCGCCTTCTGATGGGCGCCGTTTTGGGAAGCCAACCTCAGGTCGGTCGCCACGTCAATCGCACCGTACCGATGTTTCGAGAGCGCAATGTCCGCGGGAGCCGCGGAAGCCTCAGGCCCGCCCCCGAGGCCTGTCGGTCATCCGCCCGCGCGCCGCGCCTTGGCCAGGTAGGGCAGGGCGAAGAGGTAGAGGCCCGTGCCGAAGAGGCCGAACAGGGGGACGACCGCCAGGAAATATACCCATTGCGGCGGCTGGCCGCCCTTCGCCAGGATCATCGCCACCGAGACGGCGATGAAGCCGGCCGTGAAGGCCATCGAGAGCCAGCGGTGGATCCGTCGCATCAGGGGGCTCATCGGCCGTCCTCCTCGTCGGTCCGCGCCAGGACCTGTTCCAGGTTGTCGAAGAACCTGGTCCAGCCGAGGCGCGCGCCGCCGTAGGCCTGCTTCTGGCCGGGCCGGAAACCGGACTGCTCCATGCGCAGGTGCGTGCCGGCGGCCGTGGGCGTCAGGGTGAAGGTGACCACGCTCTTCAGGGCGAAGGCCGGGTCTTCGCTGGCGAAGTCCCAGGTGTAGGAGAGCGACCGGCCGTCCTCGATGGCGAGGACCTCGCAGTCCAGCACGCCGCCCCACTCGCCCCTGAGCTGGAACCTGTGGCCGACGGCCGGATGGAAGTCGTTCTTCATCAGCCATGCCTCCATCAGGTGCGGCTGGGTCAGCGCCCGCCACAGCCGCTCGGCCGGGAAGGGCATGTCGCGCTCGACGACGACGCTGCGCAGTTGGGGCTCGCTCACTGGTCCATCCTCCGCATCAGGTCTTCGAGGTCGTCGAACTTGCGTTCCCAGAACGCCGCGAGCTGGCTGGTCCAGCCGATCAGCGGGGCCAGGGCGCCGATCCGGGCGCTGTAGTGGGTCTGGCGGCCGTCGGGCCGGCCGCGCACCAGCCCGGCCTTCTTCAGCGCCGCCAGGTGCTTCGACACCGCCGGCTGGGAGACGCCGGCCCGGGCGGTCAGCGCGCCCACCGTCTGCTCGCCCTCCCGGCACAGGCGCTCGAACAGCGCGCGGCGCGTCGGGTCGGCCAGGGTCCGGAAGATCTCGTCGTGTGGGGCGGTCAACTCATAACTCTCAGGCTATGAATTGATCCATAACTACAGAGCTATGAATAAGTCAACCACTCGCCGCGACGGCGTGAGCGGTTGAATCCGCCGGGCGCTTGGTCCAGAGAGCGCGCCACTCTTGTGTGTGCCCCCCGAAGGACCCCCATGGACCTCTCCAAGATCCCCGTCGGCAAGAACCCGCCGTACGACGTCAACGCGCTCATCGAGATCCCGCAGGGCGGGGAGCCGGTGAAGTACGAAATCGACAAGGAGAGCGGCGCGATCTACGTCGACCGCTTCCTGCACACCGCGATGTTCTATCCGGGCAACTACGGCTTCATCCCGCACACGCTCGCCGACGACGGCGACCCGATGGACATCATCGTGGTGGGCCCGACCCCGGTGGTGCCCGGCGCGATCATCCGCGCGCGGCCGGTGGGCGCGCTGATCATGCGCGACGAGGCCGGCGGCGACGAGAAGATCCTGGCGGTGCCGGTGGACGCCCTGCACCCGTTCTACGCGGGCGTGGACTCGTGGCGTTCGCTGCCCGCGATCCTGACCGAGCAGATCGCCCACTTCTTCAAGCACTACAAGGACCTGGAGAAGGGCAAGTCGGTCGACATCATCCGCTGGGCCGACCCCGAGGAAGCCGCCGACATCATCCGCCAGTCGATCGAGCGCTACAAGGGCTGACCTTCCTTTCCCGCTTGCGGGAAAGGGGGACCGTCCGCCGAAGCCGGCGCCAGCCGGCTGTAGAGCGGACGGTGGAAAGGGAAAGCCTCGCCTGAGCAGGCGCCACGGCCCTGCCGGCCGCTTGCCCTTCCCACCCCTCGCTCTACGGCCGGCTGGCGCCGGCCTCGGCGAGCGGTCCCCCCTTCCCATTTCATGGGAAGGGAAGGCGCACGAAGTCCAGGAACACCGGCGCGCAGTCTCCCAGGCGCTTCTCCTCGTAGCGCGTGGTGACGTGGTCGGCGGGCGGGCGGCGCCAGTCGTCGGCGCGTTCGGCGGGCCAGGCGAAGGCGGGGTTGGCCAGGAAGCGCTCCAGGGCCTGGTCCACGTAGCTCGCCACGTCGCTGGCGAACCGCAGGCGGCCGCCGGGCTTCAGCGTGCGCGCGAGGTCGGCCACCAGCTCGGGCTGGACCAGGCGGCGCTTCTGCTGGCGGGCCTTGGGCCACGGGTCAGGGAACAGGATGAAGATCCGCGCCAGGCCGGCGTCGGGCAGGCGCGCGACGAGGTCGCGGACGTCGCCGTCGTGCAGGCGGACGTTCTCCAGCCCCTGCTCGTCGATGTGGCGCACGGCGCTGGCCACGCCGTTGACGAAGGGCTCGGCGCCCAGGATCAGCACGCCGGGGTGGCGGCCGGCCTGGGCGGCCATGTGCTCGCCGCCGCCGAAGCCGATCTCCAGCCAGGCCTCGGCCGCGCCGGGCATGAGGGCCGCGGGATCGACGGGGCCTGCGGGGATGCGCAGGCCGGGCAGCCGCGCCGCCATCAGCGCGGCCTGGCGCGGCTTGATCGGCCGCGACTTCAGCCGGCCGAACGACCGGAGCGGCGGGTGGTGGTCGGTCATGCTCAACCTTTAGATCGTCATGGCCGGGCCTGGGAGCCTGCCCCGGGCGGGCCGTTCCTTCGGCACGGCCCGGGGGCCATCCAGAAACGCCGACGCCGGCGATCATGACCTGACCGCCGGCGCGTCTGGATCCCCGGGACAAGCCCGGGGATGACGTTCAAGAGATAGGGGCTACGCCAGCTTCTGGAGTTCCGCGACGAGGTCGGCGCGTTCCCAGGAGAAGCCGCCTTCGTTGTCGGGCTGGCGGCCGAAGTGGCCGTAGGCCGCGGTGCGGGCGTAGATCGGGCGGTTGAGCTGCAGGTGCTCGCGGATCGCCCGCGGCGTGGCGCCGCCGATCAGCTCCGGCAGGGCCACTTCCAGCTTCGCCGGGTCGATCTCGCCGGTGTTGTGCAGGTCGACGTAGAAGGAGAGCGGCTGGGCCACGCCGATCGCGTAGCTGATCTGGATGGTGCATTTCTTCGCCAGGCCCGCGGCGACCACGTTCTTGGCCAGGTAGCGGCAGGCGTAGGCGGCCGAGCGGTCCACCTTGGTCGGGTCCTTGCCCGAGAACGCGCCGCCGCCGTGCGGGGCCGCGCCGCCGTAGGTGTCGACGATGATCTTGCGGCCGGTGACGCCGGCGTCGCCGTCGGGCCCGCCGATCTCGAAGCGGCCGGTCGGGTTGATGTGCCATTTGGTCTTGCGGGTGATCAGGCCCGCCGGGATGACGCTCTCGACGTAGGGCTTGATCACGCCCTCCAGGCGCTTCGGCGTGGCGATGTGCAGGCCCAGGCGCTTCTTGTGCTGGGTCGACACCACGATCTGCAGGATCTCCACCGGGCGGCCGTCCTCGTAGCGGACGGTGACCTGGCTCTTGGCGTCGGGCTCCAGCACCGGGCACTCGCCCGAGTGGCGCACTTCCGACAGCTTCTTCAGGATGTCGTGGCTGTACTGCAGGGTGGCCGGCATCAGCGCCGGGGTCTCGTCGCAGGCGTAGCCGAACATGATGCCCTGGTCGCCGGCGCCCTCGTCCTTCTTGTCGGTGGCGTCGACGCCCTGGGCGATGTGGGCCGACTGTTCGTGCAGGTGGCAGGCGAACTTGGCCTTGTTCCAGTGGAAGCCCTTCTGCTCGTAGCCGATATCCTTGATCGCGGCGCGGACCTTGGGCTCCAGGCTCTTCACGATCTCCTTCGTGAGCGCCTTGTTCTCGCCCTTCGACGCGCCCGGCTGGCCGGCGCGCACTTCGCCCGCCAGCACGATGCGGTTGGTGGTCACCAGCGTCTCGCAGGCGACGCGCGCCTCGGGCTGCACGCTCAGGAAGGCGTCGACGACGGTGTCCGAGATGCGGTCGGCGACCTTGTCGGGGTGGCCTTCGGACACGCTTTCGCTGGTGAAGATGTAGCTGGAACGGCTCAAGGCTGGGGCTCCGGGAGAGTCAGGTCGGCACGCGACGCGGGGGCGTGGGTCGCCCGCCTATAAAGAAATCCTTATGTGGCGCCAAGCGTGCGGTCCGCCGCAGGCTCGGCCACGCGGCGCCGACGCCGGCGTCCGGCGAGCCATGCGAGGCCCGAGAGGACCAGGAGTCCCGCGAACGGCCAGTCCCCCAGCCGGCTGTAGGGCGTCGGCGCGGTGGGTTCGGGCAGGCGCGCGTCGATGACGCCGAACCCGCCCAGGCCGAGCTGCTTGCCCGACATGACCCGGCCCTGGGCGTCGATGACCGCCGAGACGCCCGTGGGCGTGGCGCGCACGATGGGCAGGCCCTGCTCGATGGCGCGGTAGCTGGCGATGTTGAGGTGCTGCCACGGCCCGCTGGTGCGGCCGAACCAGGCGTCGTTCGAGACGTTGAGGATCCAGCGGGGCCGCTGCCTGCCGCCGGCGCCGAAGCCCGGGAACAGCGCCTCGTAGCAGATCAGCGGCTGTACGGCGGGCAGGCCCGGCGCGGCGAGCGGCCGGGGCTTCGGCCCGGCGGTGAAGTCGTCCTCCATGTGGACGAGGCTGCGGAAGCCGATGGCGCGGGCGAAGTCGCCCAGCGGCATGTACTCGCCGAACGGCACCAGCCGGTGCTTGTCGTAGAAGCCGGAGACGCGCAGCGCCTCGGCGTCGCGCCGGAAGGCGATCAGGGTGTTGTAGTAGCGGTAGCGGCCCGCGTGGGCCTCGGCGCGGTTGGCGCCCATCAGGAGCGTCTGCCCCGGCTGGACCACCTCGCGCAGGCGGCGGCTCCAGCCCGGGTCGGCGATCAGGTCGTCGATCACCGCGGGCAGCGCGCCCTCGGGCCAGATCACGATGTCGGGGCGGACCCTGGCCGGCGTCTGGCTCAGGCGCTCGTAGTCGGCGAAGACGGCGTTCAGGTTGTCGGGCCGCCACTTCTCCTTCTGGTCGATGTCGGCCTGCACGACGCGGATCACCGGGGCGTCCCTGGCGTAGATCGGCCGCGCCGCCGCGGCGAGCCGGCCCGCGCCGCCCGCGTAGAGCGCCGTCAGCGCCACGCCCGCGACGATCATCAGCCCCGCCTGGGCCAGCCGCCGCACCGGCAGCATCAGGGTCGCAGGCGCCGAGGCGATGGCCAGCGTGATCCAGCCGAGGCCGTAGGCGCCGACCAGCGCCGCCGCCTGCGACGGCGCGCTGCCGGCCCGCCAGCTCTCGCCGACCAGGTCCCAGGGGAAGCCCGTGAGGACATGCCCGCGCAGCCACTCGGCGGCGGCGAAGACGCCCGCGAACACCAGCGGCTTCCAGGCGCTGCGGGGCCTGAGCGCCCGGTAGGCCGCCCCGGCGGCGCCCCAGAACAGCGCCAGCCCGCCGCCCATCAGCACGATCGCGAACGGCGCCATCCAGCCGTAGGTGCGCGAATCCACCAGGAACGGCTCGCCGATCCACCAGGTGGAGACGCCGAAGTAGCCGAGGCCCGCCAGCCATCCGAGCCCGAAGGCCGCGCGCAGCGGTTTCGGACCCTGGATCGTCTCCAGCCGCAGCAGGATCAGGCTGTAGCCCAGGAGGCCCAGGATCATGCCGAACGGCGGGTGCGCGACGCCCGCGGCCAGCCCGCCCAGCAGGGCGGTCAGCGGCGCGTACCAGCGCGAGCGGCTCATGGTTGGACGCCCGGCGCCGGTGTGGCCGCAGCGCCCCCTCCACCGCAAGCGGTCCCCCTCCCCCGCTTCGCAGGGGAGGTTCGCTGGGTCGACGTCTCGAACCTCCCCCGTGTACGGGGGAGGGGGACCACGAAGTGGTGGAGGGGGCGCTGCCGCCGAACCGGCGTCGGGCCGACCGGCGCGTTGGCGTCCCCGGCCAAAGGCCTCAGGCCTCGGTGGGTTCGGCGGCCGGGGCGCGGCGCACGCGCACCCGCTTCACCCGCCGCGGGTCGGCGGCCAGCACTTCCAGCGTGTAGCCGTCGGGGTGGTCGATCCGCTCGCGCTTCTGCGGCACCCGGCCGGCCAGGGCGTTCACGAGGCCCGCGACCGTGTCGATCTCCTCGTCGAGGTCCTCGGAGGCCAGGTCGACGCCCTCGCCGATGGCCTGCTCCAGCTCCTCCAGCGGCGCGCGGCCGTCGACGATCCAGCCGTCGTCGTCGCTGACGATCGGCGTGTAGGCCAGGTCGCCTTCCTCGTCGTGCTCGTCCTCGATGTCGCCGACCAGGGATTCCAGCAGGTCCTCCAGGGTGACGAGGCCGTCGACGCCGCCGAACTCGTCCATGACGAGGGCCATGTGGATGCGCTTGGCGCGCATGGTGGCGAGTAGCCGCTCGGCCGTCATCGACGGCGGCACGTAGAGCACCTCGCGCACCAGGCTGTGGCGGCCGGTGAGCACCTTGTCCTCGGGCTTGGGCTGGCGGGTCTTGCGCGCCAGCAGCTTGAAGACGTCCTTCACGTGGACCACGCCCACGGGCTCGTCCAGCGTCTCCCTGTAGACCGGCATGCGGCTGTGCTCGGCCTCGACGAAGCGGGCGACCAGTTCCTCGAAGGAACAGCCGCGCTCGACGCAAACCATGTCGGCGCGGGGCTTCATGACGTCTTCGACGCGCAGGTCCTGGAAGGCGCGCGCCTGGGTGATCAGCTCGCCGCCACCCTCGGTGCTGGGCTCAGGAAGCTCGTCGGCGGCCGCCTCCGCGGTGCGCCGGAACAGGTCGAACAGCCCCAGGAGACCGCCCCGTCGGCGGCCGCTGCGACTGGAAGGGTCAGGGTCGCTCATGCTCTCCTTAGCCGGGCTGGGCGTCCCCATAGGGGTCGGGAACCCCCAGGCTGGCCAGCACCGCACGTTCGAGGTCTTCCATGACCTCGGCCTCATCATCGCCCATGTGATCGTGTCCGCATAGATGGAGCACGCCGTGGACCACCAGGTGCTGCAGGTGGTGGGCGAGGGTCTTGCCCTGTTCGGCCGCCTCGCGGGCGCAGACGCCATACGCCAGGGCCAGGTCGCCGAGATGGAGCTCGGGGTTCCGCGGCGCCGGGAAGCTGAGCACGTTCGTCGGCTTGTCCTGCTGGCGGAACCGCGCGTTCAGGGCGCGCACGCTCTCGTCGTCGGTCAGCAGGATGGTGACGCCTTCGTGCGCGGCGTCTTCGGCGTCGAGCGCCGCCAGCGCCGAGCCGCGCGCGAGCACCTCGGCGTTCGGGAGCGCCGCCGCCCAGGCCTCGTCCTCGATCTCGACGTCGATCAAACCGTGCGCCCGCGCCTGGCCGCGTCCTCGTCGTAGGCGCGCACGATCCGCTCGACGAGCGGGTGGCGGACCACGTCCTCGGCCCCGAAGCGGACGACGCCGATGCCCTTCACGCCCTCCAGCAGGTCCACCGCGTGGGCCAGGCCGGAGTCGCGCGGGTTCGGCAGGTCGATCTGGGTCGGGTCGCCGGTCACCGCCATGCGGGCGCCTTCGCCCAGGCGGGTCAGCACCATCTTCATCTGCGCGCGGCTGGCGTTCTGGGCCTCGTCGACGATGACGAAGGCGTGGCTGAGCGTGCGGCCGCGCAGGAAGGCGATCGGCGCGACCTCGATCTCGCCCTTCTCGCGGCGGCGTCGTAGCTGCTCGGCGCCCAGGATGTCGGTCAGCGCCTCCCACACGGGCGCCATGTAGGGGTCGACCTTCTCGTTCATGTCGCCGGGCAGGAAGCCCAGGCGCTCGCCCGCCTCGACGGCCGGCCGCGAGACGATCAGGCGGTCGACGGCGCCGCGCAGCAGCATGCCCGCGCCGTGCGCGACGGCCAGGAAGGTCTTGCCGGTGCCGGCGGGGCCGAGGCCGAACACCAGCTCGCACTCGGTCAGGGCCTTCAGGTAGTTCGCCTGGGTCGGCGTCTTCGGCGCCACCTGGCCGCGGCGGCCGATGGGCAGCGGGTCGCCCACACCGCCGCCTACGCCCCCTTGGCCGCCGGTCCGCGCCTGGCCGATGGCCACGCGCACGTCGGCCTCGCCGATCTCCAGGCCCCGGTCGGCGCGCGCGGCGATGGCCTGCACGGCCTTCTTCGCCTGCCCGCGCGACTTCGCATCGCCCGACAGCGAGACACCGCCGCCCGGCGTCTCGACCAGCACGCCGAAGGCGTCCTCGATCAGGGCGGCATGGCGGCTGTTGGCGCCCGCCACCGCGCGCGCGGCGACGTCGCTGAGCTGGATGAATTCAGGGGCGCGGCTCACGCGGGTTCCATCTCGAGCACGCCGGCCAGGCTGTTCGGGTTGGCGGCCTCCACCTTCACCGGAACGATCCGGCCCAGCATGCGATCCGGCGCGGTCACGTGGACGGCCTGGAGGTAGGGGCTCTTGCCGATGAGCTGGCCCGGATGGCGGCCGGCCTTCTCGAAGAGGACGTTCACGGTGCGGCCCGCCGTGGCGGCGTTGAAGGCCATCCGCTGTTCGTCCAGCAGGGTGTTCAGACGGGCGAGGCGCTCGTCCTTCACCGCGTCGGCGACCTGGCCCGGCATGGCGGCGGCGGGCGTGCCGGGGCGGCGCGAATACTTGAACGAGAAGCAGCTCGCATAGCCGACCTCGCGGACGAGCTGCAGCGTCGCCTCGAAATCCGCGTCGCGCTCGCCGGGGAAGCCCACGATGAAGTCGCCGCTGATGGCGATGTCGGGCCGGTGGCGGCGGATCCTCTCGATCAGGCGCACGTAGCTCTCGGCCGTGTGCGCGCGGTTCATGGCCTTCAGCACCTTGTCCGACCCCGCCTGCACCGGAAGATGCAGGTAGGGCATCAGTTCCGGCACGTCCGCGTGGGCGGCGATCAGGGCGTCGTCCATGTCGCGCGGGTGGCTGGTGGTGTAGCGGATGCGGTCGAGGCCCTCGATCCTGGCCAGCCGGCGGACCAGGGCGGCGAGGCCCCCTTCACCGTCATAGGCGTTGACGTTCTGGCCCAGGAGGGTGACCTCGCGGACGCCCTTGGCGGCCAGGGCGCGGGCCTCGGCCTCGATGGCGTCGGCGGGGCGGCTCCACTCGCCGCCGCGGGTGTAGGGCACGACACAGAAGGTGCAGAACTTGTCGCAGCCTTCCTGCACGGTCAGGAACGCCGAGACGCCGGTCGGCCGGCGCGTGGCCGGGAGCGCGTCGAACTTCTCGTCGGGCGCGAAATCGGCGGCCAGCCGCTCGCCGCGGGCGCGGTGCGCGCGGGCGATCAGCTCGGGAAGCTGGTGGTAGGCCTGCGGGCCCACGACCAGGTCCACGGCCGGCTGGCGGCGCATGATCTCCTCGCCCTCGGCCTGGGCGACGCAGCCGGCGACCGCGATGGTCATGCGCGCGCCGCCGCCGGCGATGCGCTCGTCGCGCATCTCGCGGATCTTGCCGAGCTCGGAATAGACCTTCTCGGTCGCCTTCTCGCGGATGTGGCAGGTGTTGAGCACCACCAGGTCGGCGTCGGTGGGATCGTCCGTCATCCCATAACCCAGCGGCGCAAGGACGTCGGCCATGCGCTCGCTGTCGTAGACGTTCATCTGACAGCCGTACGTCTTGATGTAGAGGCGCTTTGCGGGCGCGGGCTCGGACATGGCGGGGTTATGGGGACGCGAAGGGACGCGCGCAATGTCTGCGATGCGGACCAGCCAAGCAGAATCTAGGCTGCGACTAAGGTAGATTGCTGCACATGACACCGGAACAGAAGCGGCGGAGCGCATGGCTAGTTCGCCTGAGCGGGACCTATGCGGCCATAGTCGCCGTCATCGGGGCAGGCTTCTGTACGCTCTTTCTGGCCGGCTCATTGCTCGACCGATCGCTTTTCGAGCGTAACCCGATCCAGGTTCAGATTGGCCTGCTGGACGCGGCCTTCATCGCATTCGCCGTCTACTCCATCCGCGGCCTGCTAAGGTCGCGGCGCTAGCACCCGTCCATTTTCAGCGAGAGTTGCTACTTTCCTTCTCCCCCTGCGGGAGAAGGTGGCGCGGGTGACCGAGGTTTGGTCGTTGAATGTGGAGTCGTCCTAGTCCTCGATCGGCAGCCCGTAGAGCTCCAGCCGGTGATCCACCAGCTTGTAGCCGAGCTTCTTGGCGATGACCTCTTGCAGCGCCTCGATCTCGGGATCGACGAACTCGATGACCTTGCCCGTCTTCATGTCGATCAGGTGGTCGTGGTGCTCGTCGGTGTGCTCCTCGTAGCGGGAGCGGCCGTCGCGGAAATCGAGGCGGTCGATGATGCCGGCCTCTTCGAACAGGCGCACCGTGCGGTAGACCGTGGCGATGGAGATGTGCGGGTCCACGGCGTGGGAGCGGCGGTGCAGTTCCTCCACGTCGGGGTGGTCGTCGGCCGAGGAGAGCACGCGCGCGATGACCCGGCGCTGCTCGGTCATGCGCATGTTCTTTTCGAGGCAGAGTTTCTCGATGCGGTCCGACACGTGCCGATTCCTCCAGTCGCAGAGAATAGGTCTAGAGGGCCTGTGACGTAAGGTCGAGACGCATCACGAGCGCGTCGGCGCGACCCGCCGCGCCGCGGTCGTAGTAGTCCCTGCGCAGGCCCGTACGCACGAATCCGAGGCGTTCGTAGAGGGTCACGGCCGGGGCGTTGTCGACGTCGACCTCCAGGAACATGTCGGCCGCGCCGGCGCCGCGCGCCGCACCGATGGCGGCGGCCATCAGCGCCTGCGCCACGCCCTGGCGCCGCGCCCAGGGGGCCACGCCCACGGTCAGGATCTCGGCCTCGCCGGCGATGGCGCGGCAGATCAGGACGCCGGCGGGGTCCTCGCCCCGGACGAGGAAGCCGAAGACGCCCTCGCCGTCGAGCAGGTCCTCGAAGTCCATCTCGTCCCAGGGCGTATCGAAGGCCTGGGCGTGGGCCGAGGCCATGGCCGGGGCGTCGGCGGGCGTGGCGGCGGTCAGCTTCAAGGCGGGGCGATCCCGCCCGGCAGCCTGGCGTCGGGCGCGCGCAGGTAGAGCGGCCGGATCGGCGTCGCGGCCTTCGCGGCGGCCAGGCGAGCCACATGGCGGGCGTCGCAGCCCTCGGGGATGAGGGTCGCGTCGCCGGACCGCGCCAGGATCGGCGCGCCGGAGCCCACCAGCGTCAGGTCGCGGCCGGCGGCGAGCTCGGCGACGCGGGCGTGGGCGGTCCCCACCGGCAGCACGTCGGGCGCCATCAGGGCGTGGCCGTCCTCGAAGACCTGCAGGTAGACCTGGTCGCGGCGCGCATCGAGGGCGGCGGCGACGAGGCCGCGGGTCTCGGCGGCCAGGGCCTCCAGCGTGTCGACGCCGACGGCGGGGACGCCGAGCGCCGAGCCCAGCCCCTTGGCGAAGGCGACGCCGACCCGCAGACCGGTGAACGAGCCCGGCCCGACCGTGGCGCCGATGCGGTCCAGCCGGTCGAAGGCAAGGCCCGCCTGCGCCATCACCGCCTGCGCCATGGGGGCCAGCCGCTCCTGGTGGCCCCGGGCCATGGCCTCCGACGCATGCGCCAGCACGCGCTCGCCGTCGAGGACGGCGACCGAGCAGGCGTTCAGGCAGGTGTCGAGCCCGAGGACGATCATTCAGGGGGTGGGTAGCCGGTTCGCCCGCGGCGTCAAAGCGCCTGCTCGACCGCGGTGACCTCGGGAACGTAGTGCTTCAGCATGTTCTCGACGCCGGCCTTCAGCGTCGCCGAGGAGGACGGGCAACCCGAGCAGGCGCCGCGCATGTTCAGCCAGACGACGCCGGTCGCCACGTCGAAACGGTTGAAGAGGATGTCGCCGCCGTCCTGCGCCACGGCCGGGCGGATGCGGGTGTCGAGCAGGTCCTTGATCTCGGCGACGATCTGGGCGGTCTCGCCCTCGTACTCGCCGCCGTCGTGGTCGCCGGCCGAGGCTTCCGCGCCCTCCGCGAACAGGGGCCGGCCCGCGGTGAAGTGGTCCATGATGGCCGCCAGGATCGGCGCCTTCACCAGCGGCCAGTCGACCGAGGCGTGCTTGCCGACGGTGATGAAGTCGGGGCCGTAGAACACCCGGGTCACGCCGGTGACGCCGAACAGCTCGGCCGCCAGCGGCGAGGCGGCGGCCTCCTCGGGCGAGCGGAAGTCGCGCGTGCCCTCGCCGAGCACGGTGCGGCCGGGCAGGAACTTCAGGACCTCGGGGTTCGGCGTCGCTTCGGTCTGGATGAACATGCTCCGAGATGTGGCGCTTCGCTGCGACGCGCGCAAGCGGCCGCGCGTCGCAGCAGGCCTTTACGCCGGGCCGGGGCGGGCCCTAAGCCTTCGGGCCTGAACAAGTTGGGGACCGCATGTTCCGCACCGCCTGCTCCGCCCTGGCCCTCGCCACGGCCCTGATCGCCGCGCCGGCCGCCGTCGCCCAGCCCGCCGCCGCGCCCGCCGCCGCACAGTCAGAGGACGCGCGCCTCGCCGCCTTCTTCCAGGCCTCGTTCCTGGAGGCCGGCATGCTCAGCCCCGAGCAGATGACCCAGTTCGGGGTGAAGATGCGCTACGGCGAGCTCGGCGACTACACCCGCGAGGGCAACGTCAAGGCGGTGGCGCTGGCCGAGAAGCAGCTCGCGAAGATGAAGGCCGACTTCGACCGCGCGAAGCTCTCGCCGGCCAGCCAGCTCAGCTACGACCTCTTCGCGCGCAACGTGCTGGTCCAGCAGACCCTGCTGAAGTGGTACTGGCAGGCCTACGCGGTCACCTCGAACGGCAGCGCGCTGGACGGCGTGCCGATCCTGCTGATCAACGCGCACAAGGTGGCGAGCGTCGCCGACGCCGAGGCCTACGTCTCGCGCCTGAAGGCCGTCGAGCGCGTCGCGGGCGAGGTCAGCGACGACATCGACCAGCGCACCGCCAAGGGCTTCCTGCCGCCGTCGTTCGTGTTCGGCCGGGTGATCCCCGACGCCCAGAACCAGATCAGGGGCGCGCCGTTCGACGGCGGGGCCGACCACCCGGTCTGGGCCGACTTCAAGGGCAAGGTCGCCGCGCTGAAGGCCGACGACGCCACGAAGCAGAAGCTGCTCGCCGACGGGGAAGCGGCGCTGAAGGGGCCGTGGAAGCGCGGCTACGAACGCTACATCGCCTCGTTGCAGGCGATGCAGAAGAAGGCCACCACCGTACACGGCGTCTGGGCGCTGCCCGACGGCGACGCCTTCTACGCCGACACCGTGCGGTTCTTCACGACCACCGAGCTGACGCCGGACCAGATCCACCAGACGGGCCTCGCCGAAGTGGCGCGCATCCGCCGCGAGATGGAGGCCGTGAAGGCCAAGGTCGGCTTCAAGGGCACGCTCGAGGACTTCTTCGCCTTCGTGCAGAAGGACCCCAGGACACACTACCCGAACACCGAGGCCGGCAAGCAGCAGTACCTGGCCGACGCCAAGAAGATCATCGCCGACTACATGACGGTGGCCGACAGGCAGTTCTCGGTGCTGCCGAAGCAGCAACTGGAGGTGCGCGCCGTCGAGCCGTTCCGCGAGAAGACCGCGTCCACCGCCTTCTACAGCCCGGGCGCGCAGGACGGGTCGCGGCCGGGGATCTTCTACGTGAACCTGACCGACATGAACCAGGTGCAGAAGGTGCAGTTGCCGGCCATCGCCTACCACGAGGGCGCGCCGGGGCATCACTTCCAGATCGCCCGCGCCCAGGCCCAGGCCGACCTGCCGCTGTTCCGCCGGCTCTCGTACTTCGGCGCCTACACCGAGGGCTGGGGCCTCTACGCCGAGAAGCTGGGCAAGGAGGCGGGCTTCTACCAGGACCCCTACGACGACTTCGGCCGCCTCTCGCTGGAGATCTGGCGGGCGGTGCGGCTGGTGCTCGACACCGGCATCCACGCCAAGCATTGGACCCGCGAGCAGGCCATCGCCTACATGAAGGCCAACACGCTGAATTCCGACATCGACACCGTGCGCGAGGTCGACCGCTACTTCACCGGGCCGGGCCAGGCGACCAGCTACAAGATCGGGCAGCTCAAGATCTCGGAACTGCGCGCCAGGGCGGAGACGGCGCTGGGGCCGAAGTTCGACATCAAGGCCTTCCACGAGGCGGTCCTGGCCGCCGGCGCCCTGCCGCTGGACGTGCTGGAGACGCGGGTCGACGCCTACATCAAGTCTTCCCTCCCTTAATGGGGAGGGACAGGCGCCGCAGGCGCCAGGGTGGGGAAGCCTGACCCTGAGCGCCGGCGTTTGGGGATTGGCTAACCTCAACCCGCCCAGTTCCGGCCCACACTGCCCCACCCTGGCCGCTGCGCGGCCTGTCCCTCCCCATTAAGGGAGGGAATCAGGCGAGGTCGGCGATCTCGTCGTCGGTGAGGTCGCCCGGGACGATGGTCACGGGAACCTTGCGGGCGCCGAAGGTGACGCCGTCCTTGGCGATGGCGCCGACCAGTGCGCCCGGGCCGCGGCCGCCGACCGCGGCGGCGAGCACCATGATCTTGATGTCCGGATCGTCGGTCAGCACGGCCTTCAGTGCCGCGCGCGTCGAGTCGGCCTCCTTGATCAGGAACTCGGGCGGCAGGCCGGTCTCGGCCTGGACGTACTCGGCCACCTGCTGCAGCTCGGCCTCGGCCTCCTGGCGCAGTTGCCGCGCGATCTCCTCGCGCACGCCCGACCAGTGCTCGAAGACGGCCGGGGTGATCACCTTCAGCAGCGCCACATAGCCGCCCGTGGAGCGCGCGCGGCGGCAGGCGAACCGGAGCGCCGTCTGGAACTCCGGGGTCTCATCCGCCACCACGAGGAACTTGCGCCGCACGCTCATGGCCGGACGGTGCGCCGGACGGCGTTCGCGCGCAAGCCCACTCGTCCGGTGGGGATTAGCCCGCCCAGAAGCCGACGAGCTTCCGCACCTCGGCCATGGTCGGGGCCGCCAGCTCGCGCGCCCGCGCCGCGCCGGCGCCGAGGATGCGGTCGATCTCGGCCGGGTCGGCCAGCAGTCGGCGCATCTCGCCGCCGATGGGGCCCATGACCGAGACGGCCAGGTCGGCGAGCCTGGGCTTGAAGGCGCCGAAGCCCTGGCCGGCGAACTCGGTGAGCACCGCGGCTTCGGTGGTCCCGGCCAGGGCGGCGTAGATCGCCACGAGGTTCTTCGCCTCGGCGCGGCCTTCCAGGCCCTCGGTCGTCTCGGGTAGCGGATCGGGGTCGGTGCGGGCCTTGCGGACCTTGGCGGCGATGGCGTCGGCGTCGTCGGTCAGGTTGATGCGCGACTGGTCCGACGGGTCGGACTTGCTCATCTTGGCCGTGCCGTCGCGCAGGCTCATCACCCTCGCGCCAGGGCCCTGGGTCAGGGCCTCGGGGAGCGGGAAGTAGCCGGGAGCCCCGAAGTCGTTGTTGAACTTCTGGGCGATGTCGCGGGTGAGTTCGAGGTGCTGACGCTGGTCCTCGCCCACCGGCACCTTGGTGGCCTTGTAGATCAGGATGTCGGCCGCCTGGAGCACCGGGTAGGTGTAGAGGCCCACCGACGAGCGCTCCTTGTGCTTGCCGGCCTTGTCCTTGAACTGGGTCATGCGGTCGACCCAGCCGAGGCGGGCGACGCAGTTGAACACCCACGCCAGCTCGGCGTGCTCGGGCACGGCCGACTGGGCGAAGATGGTGGCGACCTTGGGGTCGAGGCCGGTGGCCAGGTAGGCGGCGGCGATCTCGCGTACCTGGTTCTTCAGCTTCGCCGGGTCCTGGAACTCGGTGATGGCGTGCATGTCGGCCACGAAGATGAAGGTCTCGATCTCGTGCTGCAGGCGCGCGAACTTCACCAGCGCGCCGAGGTAGTTGCCGAGGTGCAGGTCGCCCGTGGGCTGGACGCCCGAGAGCACGCGTTCAGGACCCGCGTAGGGGGCTGGGGCTTGGTCGGTCATGGGACTGGCTTCTCTAGGGAACGGACGTGCGGGCGCAAGGCCCGAATGGACGGGTCAGCCGATCAGCGCCATCGCCAGGTGAGAAGAACCATGGGCGGTGGATAGCGGGTCGAGGGCAGGATCACAACCCACACCCCCAAGGAACGTCATCCCCGGCCCTGTGCCGGGGATCCATCCGTCCGCTGGCCTTGAGTTGGGGGTTGGGCCGCGCGGCGCGGCCCAATACCGGGCGCCTAGTCGGCTGAACCATGGATCCCCGGCACAGGGCCGGGGATGACGTTCCGGAAGGGGGCGGGAGGGAGAGGAGGTTGCTACCCCATGTCCGCCGGCGTCGCGGCCGGGTCGCCCTTGCGGCGGCGGAAGGCGGCGCGGGCTTCGGCGGGGGTGATGCCGCCGGAGGCGAAGAGGAGGGCCGGGTAGAGCGCGAGGCCCATGGCCGAGACCAGCAGGATGGCGATCTCCTTGGCGCCGTGGCCGCCGGGCAGGACGCCGCCGATGACGCCCTCGATCTGCGGGCGGAAGAGGGCGGCGGCGAAGAGGATGGCGCCCAGCGCCGCGCTGGCCACGGCCACGCGCACGATCTTGCCGGCGGCGCGGGCCGAGGGTCTCCAGACGTCGCGACGGGTGAGCGTGACCCACATCTGTGCGACCGTGACCCAGGCGGCCACGGAGGTGGCGATCGCCACGCCCTGGAAGCCCAGCAGCCAGAAGAGGCCGACGCCCAGGCCGATGTTCACCGCCACCGAGATCAGCGAGAATCGCATCGGCGTCTTCGTGTCCTGCCGCGCGAAGAAGGCGGGCTGGAGGATGCGCAGCAGCACGAAGGCGGGCACGCCCCAGCCGTAGTGGAAGAGCAGCGCGCCGGTCGCCTCGGCGTCCTTCAGCGTGAACTCGCCGCGGGTGAAGAAGCCGTCGATCAGCCAGACGGGCAGCGCCATCAGGGCCGCGGCGGCGGGCAGGCTGAGGGCGAGCGCGAAGACCACGCCCTGGTCCATGGCGGCCTGGGCGTCGTCGTGGTCGTCGCGTTGCAGGGACTGCGAGAGGCGCGGCAGCAGGGCCACGCCGATGGCGACGCCCACCAGGCTCATGGGGAGCTGGTAGAGGCGGTCGGCCACCGTCATCCAGACGCGCATGCCGGCGATCTGCGAGGCGAGGATGCCGGAGATGAAGATGTTGATCTGGGTGGCGCTGTTGGCGACGGCCGCCGGCACCGCGAGCCTGATCAGGCTCCGCATCTCGGGCGTCAGGCGGGGCCGGACCAGGCGCAGCCGCGCGCCGGTGCGCCGCGCGCCCCACCAGCAGATGCCCGCCTGCCCGATCCCGGCGATCACCACGCCCGCCGAGGCCCACCACGCCGCCTGCACCGGGTCGTGCTGCGGCAGCACCATCGCCAGCATGACGAGGTTGAGGATGGTCGGATAGGCGGCGGAGACGATGAAGCGGCCCCGCGCGTTCAGGACGCCGGAGTAGAGCGCCGCCAGCGCCATGCAGGGCAGGTAGGGCATGGTCACCTGGGTCAGCATCCAGGACAGCCGGAACTTGGCCGGGTCGTCCGCGTAGCCCGGGTTGATCACGTACATCAGCCACGGCATCGCGAGCTGGGCGGCCAGCATCACCGCGACGGTGGCGACGGCGACCGTGGCCGCGGCGTCGGAGGCGAAGCGGTCGGCGTCCTCTTCGCCCCCCTTCTCACCCTGGGCGCCCGCGAGCTTCCGCGAGTACATCGGCACGAAGGCCGCGGCGAAGGCGCCCTCGGCGAAGATGCGGCGGAAGAGGTTCGGGAAGGCCAGCGCGGTATAGTAGGCGTCGGCCGCGATGGTCTGGCTGGCGCCCAGGCGCGCGGTGATCACGAGGTCGCGCACTAGGCCCATGACCCGGCTGACCATCGTCAGCCCGGCGAAGATCGCCGACGAGCGGATCAGGCCGCCCTGTTTCGTCGCGGCTTTCGGGGCGGCGCGCGGGGTCTTGCTCACGGGGCGTCAGTCGGCTGCGTCGGGGCGGGGCGTCAACCTAGCGCGCCGGCCCGGCGGCGGCCCGTGGAATATCGATGCAGGCGCCGCCCGGGCTACGGCGTTCGCGTGTCCTCGCCGCGCTCCGAACCCGCCGGCCTACTGGCAGGCCAGGCATTCCTCGTAGTCGGTCCTGCCTTCGACCTGCATCTCGACGGCGGCGACCTCTTCGCCGCCCGCGTGGCTGGCCCGCTGCACCGACTTGGAGCGCAGGTAGTAGAGCGACTTGCAGCCGCGCTCCCACGCCGTCCAGTGCAGCATGTGCAGGTCCCACTTGTCGACGTCGCCGGGCAGGAAGACGTTCACCGACTGGCTCTGGCAGATGTCGGGCGTGCGGTCGGCGGCGAGCTCCACCACCCAGCGCTGGTCGATCTCGAAGGCCGTCTTGTAGACGTCCTTGTCGTCCTGGCCGAGGAAGTCGAGGTGCTGCACCGAGCCCTCGTGGGCCAGGATCGAGTCCCAGGTCGCGGGCGTGTTCTGGCCCACCCCGTCGAGGATCTTCTCCAGGTAGGGGTTCTTCACCGCGAAGGTGCCGCTGAGCGTCTTGTGCGTGTAGATGTTGGCCGGGATCGGCTCGATGCCGGCCGAGGTCCCGCCGCAGATGATCGAGATCGAGGCGGTCGGCGCGATCGCCAGCTTGTGGGAAAAGCGCTCCATCACGCCGCGATCGGCCGCGTCCGGGCACGGGCCGCGCTCGGCGGCCAGCTTGCGCGAGGCCGCGTCGCACTGGCGGCGCAGCGTCTTGAAGAGGCGCATGTTCCAGCTCTTGGCCATCGCGCTCTCGAAGGGCACGTTCTGGCTCTGCAGGAACGAGTGGAAACCCATGAGGCCGAGGCCCACGGACCGTTCCCGGCGCGCGGCGTAGACCGCGTTCTTCATCTCGGGGGGCGCGCGGACGATGAAGTCCTCCAGCACGTTGTCGAGGAAGCGCATGACGTCCTCGACGAACGTCGGATGGTCGCGCCATTCCAGGAAGGTCTCGGCGTTGACCGACGAGAGGCAGCAGACGGCGGTCCGCTCCAGGCCCTGGTGGTCCTTGCCGGTGTGCAGCATGATCTCGCTGCACAGGTTCGACTGGCGTACCGTGAGGCCGAGATCGCGCTGGTGCTGCGGCATCATGCGGTTCACGGTGTCGGAGAAGATCAGGTAGGGCTCGCCGGTCTGCAGGCGGATCTCCAGGATCTTCTGCCAGAGCGAGCGGGCGTCGACCTCGCGGATCACCTCGCCGGTCTTGGGCGAGCGCAGGCCGAACATGGCCCCGTCGCGCACCGCCTCCATGAACTCGTCGGTGATGTTGAGGCCGTGGTGGAGGTTCAGGCTCTTGCGGTTGAAGTCGCCGCTGGGCTTGCGGATTTCGAGGAACTCCTCGATCTCGGGGTGGTGGACGTCGAGGTAGACCGCCGCCGAGCCACGGCGTAGCGAGCCCTGGCTGATCGCCAGCGTGAGCGAGTCCATCACGCGGATGAAGGGGATGATGCCGCTGGTCTGGCCCGCGCCCTTCACCTTCTCGCCGATCGAGCGGACGCCGCCCCAGTAGGTGCCGATGCCGCCGCCGTTCGAGGCCAGCGCCACGTTCTCGTTCCAGACGCCGACGATGCCTTCGAGGTTGTCGGGCACCGCGTTCAGGAAGCAGGAGATCGGCAGGCCCCGCTGGGCGCCGCCGTTCGACAGCACCGGCGTCGCCGGCATGAACCACAGGCGCGAGATGTAGTCGTAGATGCGCTGGGCGTGGTCGGCGTCGTCGGCGAACGCGGTCGCGACGCGGGCGAACATGTCCTGGTAGCTCTCGCCGGGCAGCAGGTAGCGATCCTCCAGCGTGGTCTTGCCGAAGTCGGTCAGCAGCGCGTCGCGCGACCGGTCGACCTCGACCTTGCGCACCAGTTGCAGTTGCGGCCGCACCGGCTGCGACGGCGCAACCCGCTCAGAAGTCTCGGCAATCCCAACCTTCGCCGCTTCGCTCATGTCCCTCGACCCGCTCTCGTCGGAAGCGGGGTCGTCTCCCCAGCCCGCCTCCAGCCCCTACATGTTGTGTCGGCCTGCGCCGCGACAACCCACATATGGGGCCATTGGTCGTTTGACTCGTCAATGAGGGGGCCCGCTCGCGCACAGACTTTTTCGCTAACGAGACCTTAACGCGCACCCCGCCCGTCTCGGACGGGATTCCTTAACGGCGACCCGATTCACGAGCTTGTGAACACCTACCCCGCCAGTGGCCATACCAGCGCGATCAGCGCCGTGCCGGCGACGAGCACCAGCAGCGTCAGCGGCGCGCCGAGGCGTGGATAGTCCCCGAAGCGGTAGCCGCCCGGCGCCATGACCAGGGTGTTGCACTGGTGGCCGATGGGCGTGAGGAAGTCGCAGGCCGCGCCCATCGCCACCGCCATCAGGAACGGATCGGGGTTGAGGCCCAGCAGCTTGGCGAGGCTGGCCCCGATGGGGGCCACGATCAGCACCGTGGCGGCATTGTTCAGGAACGGGGTCGCCGCCATCGCCACCGCCATCACCGCGCCCAGCGCCAGGATCGGCGGACGCCCCTGGAACAGGTGGGCCAGCGTCTGGGCGATCAGGTCCGCCCCGCCGGTCGCGCGGATCGCGTCCGAGACCGGGATCAGCGCGGCGATCAGCACCAGCAGCGGCCCGTCCAGCGCCGCATAGGCCTCGCGCATCCGGATCGCGCCGATGGCGATCATCAGCATGGCCGCGGCGAAGAAGGCGATGGCCACCGGCACGGCCTGGAACGCCACCAGCACCATGGCGCCGGCCAGGATCAGCGGCGGGCCCCAGGTGTGGCGGATGCCGCCCAGCCGCACCTCGCGCTCGGCCAGCGGCAGGAAGCCCAGCATCTTCATCGCGCCCGGCAGCGTCCGTTCCGAGCCCTCCAGCACCACGATGTCGCCAGCGCGCAGCTTCAGGGTCCGCAGCGCGCTCGAGATGCGATAGCCGGTGCGGCTCACCGCCAGCAGCTTCAGCCCGTGCGCCGTGTGCAGGTCGGCCTCGCGCACCGAATGGCCCACCAGCGGCGAGTCCGGCCCGATCACCGCCTCGACCACCCGCGCCTCCTCGGTGGGGGTCTCGATCACGATGGGGCGGTCGGCGCGGGTGATCCGGAGCTTCAGCCGCGCGATCAGGTCGTCCAGCGCCTGGTGCTCGCCCTCCAGCAGCAGCACGTCGCCGGTCCGCGGCCGCACGTTGGGGTGCGGCGGGGCGTGGCGCTCCCCCTCGCGCAGCAGCGCCAGCACGCGCACGTCGCCCTGCGCGATGCGCCCCAGCTTGGCCACGGTGGTCGCCCGCGTCATGTCCCAGCTTCCCGGGATCTCCACCTCGGTCACGTAGGGGTTGGCCGCCAGTGCGGCGTCCATCGTCTCCGGCGTCGGCCGGTGCTTCGGCAGCAGCCGGAAGCCCACCACCAGGAACGCGAGCCCGGCCGCCGTCACGCCCAGGCCCACCGGCGCGTAGTCGTACATGCCGAACGGCCGGCCCAGCACCTCCTCGCGCACCTGGCTGACGATGATGTTGGGCGAGGTGCCGACCAGCGTGACCGTGCCGCCCAGCAGCGCCCCGAACGACATCGGCATCAGCAGCCGCGACGGCGGCGTGCCCGTCCGCTTCGCCACCGACAGCGCGATGGGCAGCATGATCGCGAGCGCGCCCACGTTCTTGGTCACCATGGAGAGCAGGGTCACGGCGCCGGCGAACAGCGCCACCTGCGAGGCCTGGCCCTTCAGCCGGCCGAGGATCGGCCGCAGCACCGCCTCCACCACGCCCGACTTGGCGAACGCCGCGCTCACCACCAGGGCGCAGGCGATGATCACGGTGATGTCGTTCCTGAACCCGTCGAACGCCGCCTTCGCCGGCACGACGTTCAGCGCCACGCCGACCAGCAACGCCCCGAGCGCGACCGCGTCGTAGCGCCAGCGGCCCCAGATGAAGCCGACGATCGTCGCGCCCACCAGCGCGAACGCCAGCGCCTGCTGAAGCGTCAAGATCCCTGTCCCTCGACTATCCCGACCTGTTCAACGCAAGCGGAGCCGTTCGGCTGCGTGGACGCGGGCGCGCCGGCGCCGCAGAAGGGACGGATGCAGAGCCGTTTCATCGTCATCGGCGCGGGCCTGGCCGGCGCCTCGGCCGCCGCCTTCCTGGCCGAGCACGGGCCGGTCGCGATCCTCGAGGCCGAGGACCAGCCTGGCTATCACACCACCGGCCGCTCGGCCGCGAGCTACATCGACACCTACGGCCACCCCATCGTCTGCGCCGCCACCCGCGCCAGCCGCGACTTCTTCTGGAACCCGCCGGCCGGCTTCGCAGAGCACCCGCTGGTGCGCCCGCGCGCCGAGCTCGAGATCGCCCGGCCCGAGCAGGCCGAAGCGCTGGCGGCCATGCTGGAGACGCACGGTTCGGCGCTGCGCCCCGTAGGGCGCGAGGAGATCCTGCGGCTCTCGCCGATCCTGCGGCCCGGGATCGACTGGTCGGGCGCGATCAACGAGGCCACCGCCGACATCGACGTGGACGCCGTGCTGCAGGGCTTCCTGCGCCTGGCGAAGGCCCGCGGGGCGCAGCTCGTCACGGGGGCCCGCGTCACGGGGCTCGACCGCGTCGCCGGAGGCTGGCGCGTGCGCACGCCCGTAGGCGAGTTCCGGGCCGACGCCGTCGTGAACGCTGCCGGCGCCTGGGCGGGGGAGGTCGGCCGCCTGGCGGGGCTCGGCGACCTGGGGCTCACGCCGCTCCGCCGCACCGCGCTCAAGATCGAGCCGGCGATGAAGGACGGCCTCGCCGACTGGCCCTTCGTCATCGACGTGGAGGAGACGTTCTACTTCCGGCCCGACGGCGGCGGCCTGATGCTGTCGCCCGCCGACGAGACGCCCAGCGAGCCCTGCGACGCCCAGCCCGACGAGATGGACGTCGCCATCGCCGTCGACGCCTTCGAGCAGGCCACGACCGAGACCGTGCGCCGCGTGGCCCACCGCTGGGCCGGCCTGCGCACCTTCGCGCCCGACCGCATCCCCGTCGTCGGCCCCGACCCGCGCGAGCCCGCCTTCCTGTGGCTCGCGGGCCAGGGCGGCTACGGCATCCAGACCGCCCCGGCCCTCGCCATGGCCGCCGCCGCGCTGGCCACGACCGGCGACATCCACGCGGCGCTGAAGGCGCAAGGCGTCACCGCCGCCGACCTCGGCCCGTCGCGGCTGCTCTGATCCGCCGACGGCCGTCCCGGCCCCGTCCGCCCGCGCGGTCAGGTCCGGGATGGCCTCCTCGGGGGAGAGCTCGGTCTCAGGCGTCCAGGTTGAGCAACGCGGGGTCGCCGCCCTGGGCCGTGATGTTGACGCTGACGGCCCGCTCCACGGCGTAGCGCAGCAGCGCGTGCGGGCCGCCGGCCTTGGG
>NZ_JAHBYD010000049.1 GCF_019636135.1 Phenylobacterium sp. | reverse complement strand
AGCGCCTCGGCCATCGCGGAGGCCGCCGCCCTGCCGGCCGCCGGCGTCGAGCTGATGGCGTTCTGGCGCGACGGGGCGTTCGACGAGGCGGGGTTCGCCGCAGCGGTCCTGCTGGCCGCGACGGCGCTGGCGGCGGCCCACGACGGGCCGGTGCGGCTGGGCCTGGCGGGCCTGGGCGACTGGCTGGCGGCGCACGGCTTCGACTATGACAGCGACGCGGCCCGGCAGGCGGCGCGCAACCTCTACCAGGCTGCGCACGACGCGACGGCGGAGCTGGACGTGGACCTGCGCCTGGCGCTGTTGCAGGAGCCGGAGCTGGCGCTGCGCCTCGGCGCCCGGGCGGACGCGGCGCCCTGGGGCGGCCCTGTGACCGTCGCCGAGACCTCCGACGGCGAGACCGTGCGGGTCCTGTCGGAGGCGGCGATCCTGGCGCTGCACGCCTTGGGCGCGGACCGGGCCGAGGCCCAGGCCCTCCTGCTCGGCCGGCGGCGCTTCACGGACGCGCCCGGCGTCAACATGCAGACCCTGGCGGCGCGCGGGTTCACCAGCCTGGAGATCGAGGCCGCGCAGGCCGAGCTGCCGTTCGTGCGCAGCCTCGCGCACGCGTTCGCGCCGCACATCCTGGGCGAAGGCTTCCTGCGCGACGTGCTGGGCGCGACACCGGAGCAGATCGCCGATCCGGCGCTGGATGTGCTGGCGCTCGCCGGCTTCGCGGCGGCCGACGTCGCGGCGGCCGAGGCCTTCATCCTGGGCGACGATACGCTCGCCGGCGCCGGGGCGCTGACCGACGACCAGCGCGCGGTGTTCCGGACGGCCGGGGAGGTCCCGCTCGCGGCCCAGGCGGCGATGCTGGCGGCGCTCGCGCCCGTACTGGACGTCCCGCCCGTGCTGGAGGTCGCTCTTCCGTGGACGGCGACGGTCGCCGACGTCGAATCGGCGCTGGCGGCGGGCGACGTCGCCATCCGGCCGCGGCGCGCGGGACCCCCGGCCGCCACCGCGCTCGCCATCCCCGCCGTGGCCGACCTGCCGGCCCGCGTCCAGGCGCCGCAGCCCGAGCCGGAGGAGCGCGAACGCGTCGTCGAGCGGATCGTCGAGCGCGAGCGGACCCGCCGCAAGCTGCCCGACCGCCGCAAGGGCTACATCCAGAAGGCCAGCGTCGGCGGCCACAAGGTCTACCTGCACACCGGCGAGTACGACGACGGCGAGTTGGGCGAGATCTTCATCGACATGCACAAGGAAGGCGCGGCCTTCCGCTCGCTGATGAACAACTTCGCGATCTCGGTGTCGCTGGGGCTGCAACACGGCGTGCCCCTGGACGAATTCGTCGACGCCTTCGTCTTCACCCGCTTCGAGCCGGCGGGCGCGGTGACGGGGAACGACACCGTGAGATCGGCGACCTCCATCCTCGACTACATCTTCCGCGAGCTCGGGATCAGCTACCTGGGCCGCCACGAGCTGGCGAGCGCGGACCCCGGCGAGTTGAACGCCGACGGCCTCGGGCGCGGCAAGGCCGACGCGGTCGACGCGGGCGAGCCCGGGCCGCAGCCCGCGTCGCGCTTCATCAGCCGCGGCTTCGCCCGCGGCGCGGCGCCCGACAACCTGGTGTTCCTGCCCACCGCCGGCCGCGCCCCGGGCTCGGCCGCCCTGGCCTCGGCCGAGGTGTGCGCCGCCTGCGGCGACATCGCCGTGGTGCGGAAGGGCCAGGCGCTGATCTGCGAGACCTGCGGGGCGCGGGCGGGGCGCGTTCCCGAGGCGCCGACGGGCTAAGCCCTTCCAAGTTACCGCGAATTAAGTGGCGCCGGGTCGGCGTTGCGGGCATCCGTGACAGCAGGACTGCAGGGAATTGCCCAGAGAAGATGACGCGTTTGTCCCGTTTCCTGGCCGCTTCGGCCGCCGCGATGGCGATCCTCCCGATCGCCGCCGCCGCGCACGCCGGCGAGAAGGAAATCCCCATGCGCAAATCGTTCGGCGGCTCCTGCGTGAAATGCGAGCTGTCGGGCCGCAACCTGTCGGGCGCCAGCATCATCGGCGCGAACTTCTCCGGCTCGACCATGGTCGGCGTGATCCTGCGCGACTCCAAGCTGCACGCCTCGGTGTTCGCGGGCGCCGACCTGACCAAGGCCGACCTCTCGGACAGCGCCATGACCGGCGCCAACTTCTCGGGCGCGAACCTCTCGTCGGCCAAGATCCGCTCGGTCGAGGCCGCCGGCGTCATGTTCGGCAACGCCAACCTGTCCCGCGCCGACTTCGGCGACAGCGAGGCCACCGGCGCGGTGTTCTCGCGGGCGAACCTGTCGGGCGCCAGCTTCCGCTCGGTGACGATCCGCGGCGCCGTCTTCTCGATGGCCGATCTCAGCCAGGCCGTCCTGAACGACATGGAGGCCGCCGGCGCCTCCTTCGAGCGCGCGACGCTGCGCAACACCAGCTTCCGCTCAGCCACGCTGCAGGGCGCGAACTTCTCGAAGGCCGAGGCGCGGGGCGCGGTGTTCGCCAACGCCGACCTCACCGGGGCGGTGCTGGTCTACGGCACGTTCGAGCGCGCCTCGTTCCGCTCGGCGGACCTGACGGGCGCGAACCTGCAGGGCGCGAACTTCAACGGCGCGGACTTCAACAACGCGGACCTCTCGCGCGCGCTGTTGCAGGGGGCCGACCTGTCGGGCGCCCGCGGGCTCACCCAGGACCAGGTGGACGAGGCCTGCGCCGACACCCGGACGAAGCTGCCGGCGGGCCTCACGGGCAAGGGCTGCTCGGGCGCGCGGCTCGTCTACAAGCACCAGGTCAAGCCGGTGATCCGCTACGTGCCCGCCGTCCCGCCCGTGCCGCCGGTCCCCCCGGTTCCGCCGACGCCCCGCTACCTGGTGACGGTGATCAAGGGCCACTGATCCCTCGGACGCTGCGCGCGCCGCGGGCCTCCTCGTTCAAACCGCGGAGATCGCGGAGACACGCAGAGAGATCGGGCGCCCCCTACGGCGTCAGACCTTGATCGGCGGGGCCAGGCGGATGTGCAGCTCCTTGAGCTGCTTGTCCTGCACCTCGGACGGCGCATTCATCATCAGGTCCTGGCCCTGCTGGTTCAGCGGGAAGGCGATGACTTCGCGGATGGCGTTCTGGCCGGCCAGCAGCATGACGATGCGGTCGATGCCGGGCGCGAGGCCGCCGTGGGGCGGCGCGCCGTGGCGGAAGGCGTTCAGCATGCCGCCGAACTCCTCCTCGACCGTCGAGGCCGGATAGCCCGCGATCTCGAACGCCCGGACCATGATGTCGGGCCGGTGGTTCCGGATCGCGCCCGAGCACAGCTCATGGCCGTTGCAGACGATGTCGTACTGGTAGGCGAGGATATCCAGCGGATCCTTGCCGTTCAGCGCCTCCAGCTCGCCCTGCGGCATCGAGAACGGATTGTGGCTGAAGTCGACGTGGTTCGTCTCCTCGTTCATCTCGAACATCGGGAAGTCGACGATCCAGACGAACTCGAAGCGGTCCTCGTCCACGAGCTTCAGGTCGGCCCCGACCTTGGTCCGCGCATTGCCGGCGAACCTGTAGAAGGCCTTCGGATCGCCCGCGACGAAGAAGGCCGCGTCGCCCGCGCCCAGGCCCAGAGAGCCCATCAGCGCGTCGGTCTTCTCCGCGCCCAGGTTCTTGGCGATCGGGCCGCCCCAGCCGCCCTGGTCCTCGGACCAGAAGATGTAGCCCAGGCCGGGCTGGCCCTCGCCCTGCGCCCAACTGTTCATGCGGTCGCAGAACGCGCGGCTGCCGCCGGTCTTGGCCGGGATCGCCCAGACGGCGTTCTTCCGGTCCTCGAGGATGCGGGCGAAGAGGCCGAAGCCGCCGCCGACGAAGGGCTCGGAGACGTCCTGCATCACGATCGGGTTGCGCAGGTCGGGCTTGTCGGAGCCGTATTTGGCGATCGCCTCGCGGTACGGGATGCGCGGGAACGGATAGGCGGTGACCGGCTTGCCCTCGCCGAACTCGGTGAAGACGCCGTGCATCACCGGCTCGATGGCCGCGAAGACGTCCTCCTGGGTCACGTAGGCCATCTCGACGTCGAGCTGGTAGAATTCCAGGCTGCGGTCGGCGCGCAGGTCCTCGTCGCGGAAGCAGGGCGCGATCTGGAAATAGCGGTCGAAGCCCGAGACCATCAGCAGTTGCTTGAACTGCTGCGGCGCCTGCGGGAGCGCGTAGAACTTGCTCGGGTGCAGGCGCGAGGGCACCAGGAAGTCGCGCGCGCCTTCCGGCGAGCTGGCCGTCAGGATCGGCGTCTGGAACTCCAGGAAGTCCTGCGCGATCATCCGGTTGCGGATCGACTGGATCACCTTCGAGCGCAGGACGATGTTCCGGTGCAGCGTCTCGCGGCGCAGGTCGAGGTGGCGGTTCTTGAGCCGGATCTCCTCCGGATAGTCGGGCTCGCCGAAGACCGGCAGCGGCAGCTCGGCCGCTTCCGACAGGACCGCGACGTCCTTCACCTTCACCTCGACCTCGCCGGTGGGCAGGTTGGCGTTCACCGTCTCGGCCGAACGGGCCACGACCTCGCCGTCGACGCGGATCACGCTCTCCGCGCGCAGGTGCTCGACGATATCGAAGCCGGGGGTCGAGGGCGCGAGCACCAGTTGCGTCAGGCCGTAATGGTCGCGCAGGTCGATGAAGATCAGGCCGCCGTGGTCGCGCTTGCGGTGAATCCAGCCCGAGAGGCGGACGGTCTTGCCGGTGTCGGCGGCGCGGAGCGCGCCGCAGGTGTGGGTGCGGTAGGCGTGCATTTTCTTAAGGGGAACGGGGTGTTCTGAGAGGCGCGGAAGGGCGCATGCGACGCACGGGATGTCAAGGCAGGCTTCCCTCCCCTTCATGGGCAGGGCAATCGCACATGGATTCGGGCGGCCGAAAGGCCGTCAGTCAAACCGCAGAGATCGCAGAGATACGCGGAGGATTCCGGTGGATCCACGACCCTCTCTGCGTGTCTCTGCGATCTCTGCGGTTCAAGAATCGGGCGGACAAGCCGCCCACAAGCCATATGCGATTGCCCTCCCTTCATGGGGAGGGACAGTCACTTCTCCGGATGGAGCAGCGCCTGGTAGGTCAGGGTCCGCGCCATGGTCCCGAGGTCGTCGCCGCCGGTGCCGCCGAGGCGCTGGATCATGCCGACGAAGAACATGTCGTTGGTCGGGTCGACCCAGAACCAGGTGCCGGCCGCGCCGCCCCAGCTTATCGAGCCCTTGCCCTCCAGCGTGCCCGCCGCGCGCGGGTCGTTCACGACCATGAAGTCGAGGCCGAAGCCCACCGCCTCGTTGAAGCGGGCGCCCGAGGTGCCGTTGGAGTTCACCAGCACGTCCTTCGGGATCACGTTCGTGCCCATCAGCTCGACCGAGGCCGGCGACAGGATGCGCGCGCCCTCCAGTTCGCCGCCGTTCAGCAGCATCTGGCAGAAGCGCGCGTAGTCCATGGTCGTGGAGACCAGGCCGCCGCCGCCGGACTCGTTGGCCGGCGGTGTCAGGTAGGTCGGCAGCGGGTTGCCGAAGATCACGTCGGCTTCCTCGATCTTCCCCTTCTCCTTGTCGAAGGCGTAGACGGCCGACAGGCGCGAGGCCTTGTTCGCGGGCACCATGAAGGCGGTGTCGTTCATCTTCAGCGGCCTGAAGATCCGCTGCTCCATGAACTGGCCGAGCGTCTGGCCCGTGATGCGCTCGACGATCGCGCCCTGGATGTCGACCGCCGACGAATACCGCCAGCTCGTGCCCGGCTGGTAGATCAGCGGGATCGTCGCCGTCCGGTCGATCATCTCCTTCAGGCCGTTCGAGCTCAGGACCCGCTTCTCGCGATACATCCTGTCGACGGGGTGCTCGTCCTGCAGGCCGTACCCGAAGCCCGCCGTGTGGCTCATGATCTCGCGCATGGTCGGCGGGCGCTTCATGTCCTCCAGGATCGGCTTGCCGTTGCCGTCCGTGCCGGTCATCACCTTCAGGGTCTTGAACTCGGGCACGAAGCGCGTGACCGGGTCGTCCAGCCGCCACTTGCCCTCCTCGAAGAGGATCATCATGGCCACGCCGGTGATCGGCTTGGTCATCGAATAGATGCGGACGAGGGTGTCTTCCCGCATCGGCGCGCCGGCCTTCTGGCTCGCCTGTCCGTAGGTCTTGAACTCGACGATCTTGCCGTGCCGCGCCAGCAACGTGGTCATCCCGGCCACGCGGCCCGACGTCACCGCGCCTTCCATGTAGGCGTCCAGCTTGGCGAGGCGGGCGCTGTCGAAGCCGACGGATTCGGGGCTGGCGGCGGGCGTGAGGCCCGCCGCCGGCGCCTTGGCCGTCGCCGCGGGCTTCCTGGCCTGGGCGTAGCCGATGTCGGCCGGTGCGATCGCCAGCGAAACGGCGGTCAGCGCCGTCGCCAGGCGCAAGCTCATACGAAGCATCGATGTCCCCTCCCCAACACGTGTTCGGGTGGAGCTTAAGGGCGGCGGCGCCCCGCGCAAGCACGGTTGAGTTTCACGGCGGCAATCCGGCCCGGCGCAGGCTAGGCTCACGCCCATGAAGCGGCTCCTGATCGTCTGGCATTCGCGGACCGGCGCGGCGCGTGCGATGGCGCAGGCCGCCGCGGCCGGCGCAGGCGCCGAGCCCGACGTCGAGGTCGCGATCCGGCCGGCCGACGAGGTCCAGGCCGACGACCTGCTGGCGGCGGACGGCTACCTCTTCGCCTGTCCCGAGAACCTGGCGGCCATGTCCGGGGCGATGAAGGAGTTCTTCGACCGGACCTACTACGCCGTGCTGGAGCGGCTGAACGGCCGGCCCTACGCGATGCTCATCGCAGCGGGCAACGATGGCGCGGGCGCGGTGCGGCAGATGACCCGGATCGCCACCGGCTGGCGGCTGAAGCCCATCGCCGAGCCGGTCATCCTGCGGACCGACGCCCAGACGCCGGAACGCATCCAGGCGGCGAAGACACCGGATGCGGCGGCGCTGGCGCCCTGCCGCGAACTCGGGGCCGCGATGGCCGCCGGGCTCGCGATGGGGGTGTTCTAGGGTCCGTCCCCGATACCGCTCATCCCGGCGACAAGCCGGCGGCGGCGGGGTGACGGGCCTCATGAAAAAAATTCGCGATGCCGTGGCCCGTGACGGCCTTTCCTTGCGCCTTACGCTTTGACAGCTGAAGCCATCGAAGGACACGGCGATGCGCAGGCTACGGACGGGGGGACTATCGACCTCCGGCCGGCCGTCTGGCCGGGGTGATACCGAACACGGCGTCGTCGCCGAACACGAGGATGCCGGGCAGTCCCTTGGGCGGCGGCGCCATGAGCGCGTCGATCTCCCGAGCGATCTCCTCGGCGTCCATCCCGATCCGCCCTTCCTGTTCGCGCCCCCTCATCGCGTCATCCGACATCGGGCCTCCTCGCCCGCAAAAGCCGACTTCCCGCCGTTTGGTTCCCGCAATGCACGCGCCGCGCGCATTCCCGGAATTAACCGTCAACCTATGGGAAGTGAGGGGTTTTCTCCTGCGTCAAAGGGTGCATTGTGCCCCCCGGACGCGGGGCATATAGGCAACGATCTCAACGGCTTCGCCGCCGTTGGCGTTGGGGGGTAAGTGCGTGCCCGATCTGGTTAACGGCCTTGGCGGATCCAGCGCCCCGTACAACGACGCCTCCACGGCCGGAGGCGCATGGCGCTCCGGATCGCGTCGTCTTGGACCCGGGAGCGTCTAGATGCCGCTCGCCCCCGGATTCAACACCACATCGCTGCCCGCCAACGACGACGGCTCGACCGGGTTCATAAGCCTGACCGGCGCGTTCGGAGCCGACGGGCTCAACTTCTACGGGCAGGTATACTCGGGCCTGTTCGTCAACAACAACGGCAACGTCACCTTCAACGCGGGAAGCAGCGCCTATACGCCCTTCGGCATCGGCGCCAGCTACCAGGGCAACCCGATCATCGCCGCCTTCCTCGCGGACGTGGATACCCGCGGCGCGGGCAGCGCGCTCACGACCTACGGCTTCGGCGCCTATGCCGGCCACAACGCCTTCGGCGTGACGTGGGCGGGCGTCGGCTACTACAGCGGCCACGTCGACAAGCTGAACAGCTTCCAGCTCATTCTCGTCGATCGCGACGACCAAGGCGCCGGTGCGTTCGACATCTACCTCAACTACACGCAGATAACCTGGGAGACGGGCGACGCCAGCGGCGGCGTCAACGGCTTCGGCGGGACCTCCGCCGCCGTCGGCTTTTCCGCCGGGACGGCCGCACCCGGCACCTATTTCGAGTTCTCGGGCTCGCGCGTCGTCGGATCCTTCCTCGACAACGGCCCGCTGTCGCTGGTCTCGGGCACGAACAGCGACCAGGCGGGGCAGTACTACTTCCAGGTCCGCGGGGGAGTGATCTCCGGCGGCGGCTTCAGCAACGGCGGCGGCCAGTCGGATCCGATCACGCCGGAGCGGCCGGTCGCCTTCAACGTGCTGCCGATCGGCGTGATGCCGGAAGGGAACGAGGGCCAGGTCACCTACTTCACCGTCGTCATCACCCGGGACGGGCCCGACCTCAACGCGGGATCTTCGGCGACCTGGCGCATCACCACCGACGATCCGAGCGATCTGACGCCGGACCAGCCGCTGGGCGGCACCGTCTTCTTCGAGCCGTTCCAGACCCGGGCGACGGTGACCGTCGCGATCCAGGGCGACAACCTCTTCGAAGGCGACGACTGGTTCCATTTCTACATCGACGAGGTGCGGTACAACGACCTGGTCTGGCAGCCCGGCATCCACACCGTCGGCGTGATCCTCAACGACGACCCCGCGGCGGTCTTTTCGTTCGCCGGGCCGGTGATGCAACCCGAAGGCCTGATCGGCAGTTCGCCGATGGAGTTCGTGGTCCTCCGCACGGGTGACCTCACCCGTGAATACACGGTGGGCTGGACGCTCGAGAACGGCACGACCGACAGCCTCGACTTCGCGCCCGACCAGGCCACGTCCGGCGTGGTGACCTTCGCACCGGGCCAGTCGCAGGCGGTCATCCGGATCAATGTGCAGGGCGACGTGCGGATCGAGCCCGACGAGACCTTCACCCTTCGCCTGGTGTCGGCCACGACGGACGCGACGACGACCACCCTCGATGTCTCGACGACCGGGACGATCCTGGACGACGACGCGCGCCAGACCCTGCTGGTCGCGAGCCCCTCGGCCCTGGTCCTGCCCGAAGGCGACTCGGGGACGACCGCCTTCAACATCTCGGTCATGCGCGTAGGCGACCTCTCCGCGGCGGCGGACATCGCCTACACGATCAACCTGCCGGCCGTCGGCGGCCTCTCGCCGGACGAGATCCAGACGGCCCTGCAGGGCACGGTGAGCTTCGCCGCGGGATCGTCGCAGGCCACGCTGACCGTGCTGGTCCTGGGCGACACCATTCCCGAGGACAACGAGACCTTCGTGGTCACCCTGGGCGGCGGCGTGTTCAACACGCTCACCGTCACCGGCGTGGTCATGAACGACGACAAGGTCGCAGGCGCGGCCGCCGGACCTCCAGAGCCGTCGGGGGCTTTGCCGGCGGAGACCTCGGCCTTCATGCTTCAGCTGATGGGAGGTGGGCTGTGGTCGGACGGGGCCGTGTTCTAGCACCGGGACCGCAGCCGACACGCGCGGGACGGCGCAACCGGCTGCTCGCCGGCTGCGCGCTCGCGGCGGCTGCGATGGCCCCGGCGGCGGCGCATGCGCAACTCGTGATGGACGGTGCGGCGACGGTGAACGCCGGCGGCCGCGCGCCGACCATCGCGCAGACCGAGCGGACCACCGACATCACCCTCGGCGCGCCGCGGACGATCCTGAACTGGTCCGCCTTCAACCTCACGTCGGATTCGGCGGTGGTCTACCGCTTCGACGACGCCAGTTGGATCGTCCTGAACCGGGTCGGCGGCCAGGCGGTGATCGACGGCCAGATCGAGGCGCTCACCGCCACCGGCCGGGGCGGCAACGTCTGGTTCTACGCACCCGGCGGGGTGGTCTTCGGCGACAATGCCCGCGTGAGCGTCGGCGGCCTCCTGGCCACCAGCGCCGCGGTCTCGCAGTCCGCCTTCCTGGACCCGGGCAACTTCAGCTTCGCCTTCACGGGCGGCGCGTCGCGGGTCGAGGTGCGCGCGGGCGCCGACATCCGGGCGGGCGGCGGCCCGATCGCCCTGATCGCCAGTTCCGTGACCACCGCGGCGGGCGCATCGGTGACGGGCGGCGCGACGTCGAGCGTGCTCTACGGCGCGGCGAACGACTTCACCGTCCGCTTCGCGCCGCAGCCGGGCGACCTCGATCTCCTGGACTTCATCGTGCCGGCGGGCGGCGGCACGGGTTCCACGACGCCGCTGGCGCTGCAGGGCGCCACGGCCGCGGGCAGCGTCTTCCTGGCCGTCGTCAACCGGGCCGACGTCGCGAGCGCGGTGATCAGCGCCCCCGGCCTGATCGCGGCCCAGTCCGCCAGCGCCGACCGCGGCGACGTGGTGCTGAGCGCCGGCAACGGCGTCACCAACCGCCAGCCGGGTTCGACGCGGGTCAACACCACGACCGAGACCACGGCGAACTTCGGCGTGGTCACCGCCACGCGTGACCTGCTGGGTGGATTCTCGTCGCCCACCGCGATCAACGCGACGCAGCTCGCCGCCGGACGCGACCTGGGGCTCGCCGCCGCCGCGCTCGATACGACGAGCCTGAACGCCGGCCGCTCGCTGGCGGTCGACGCCAGCCGCGGCATCACCGTCCGTGGCAACGCCTCGGCCGGCGGCGCGGCCCTCCTGCGCAGCACGGGCGCGGTCAATATCGCCGGCGCGGTGAACGCCCTGGGCCGGCTGCAGGTGGATGCGGCGTCGCTCACCGCCGGCCAACTGAACTCGGGCCGCAGCATCGTCGTCAACGCCAGCGGGACCGGCGCCAACGGCGGCCCGGCCGTCAGCATCGGCTCGGCGCTGGCCGAGGACGACATCCAGGTCACCACCACCAACGCCGCCGGCTCCATCGTGCTGGGACAGGCGGCCTTCACCGGCGCCCACGCCGACGAGGCGCCGGCGGGCCGCAACCTGATCCTGACCGCGCGCGGGGCCTCGGCCGACGTCACCTACGGCGCGCCGACCGGCTCGTCGCTGACGGGCGCGACCAACGTCTCGTTCGCGGGCGGCCGCGACGTGACGGTCAACGTCGACGGACTGCTGACCCTGGGCGCCAGCTCGGCGGGCCGCAACTTCCTGATCCGGGCGATGGACCTGGACCTCGCCGCGCCCGTCACCGCGGCGAACTTCCGCGTGGAGTCGCTGCAGGGGGCGATGACGCTCGGAGGGACGCTGGGCGCGTCGTCCGGCCCGTCCGCGCCGGCGGCGGGCGAGGAGGGCCTGCGGGTCACGGACGCCGAGTTCCAGATGATCACGGTGACGCAGGAGGCCAGCTTCTACGCCGGCTCGACCGTGAACCAGGTCCGCGGCGACATGACGGTTCAGGACCTCAACGTGAACCCGGCGCGCATCCCTCGCCTTCTGCTCGCGGCGGGCAACGACAGCGACGTCCTGGTGCCCGGCATCGTGGCGCCCGGCGTCAGCGGCGGCGTGGTCACCATCGGCGAGCCCGCGCCCGATTCCCCGTGGCGTCCGGCCCGGATCCTGGTCACCGGCTCGGTGGGCGCGTCGCAGGGCTCGCAGGAGACCGGCTACAGCAACGTGCGCGCCTTCAACGAGGTGAACCTGAACGCCCGCAACGACGTGCTGATCGGCGCCCCGCGATTCATCGCCCTGGTCGCCGACGCGCCGCCCAGCACCATCGACGTGATGCGCGACATGCCGGCCGGCGTCGCGCCGACCGCCGACGAGCGCAATCGCGTCTTCATCACGGCGGCGGGCCTGACGCTGCGCGGCAGCCAGCGGATCGTCCAGCAGAACACCGGCAGCAATCAGCGCCCTAACGGCATCCTGCTCACCAGCCAGCAGCCCGGGGCGCTGACCGCCAGCCGGGCCAACGTCGTCGATCTCTGGGGTGCGTTCCGCGACGCCAACGGCGCCATCCGCAGCGGCATCCTGGTGCTGGAGAGCGGCTCCGGCGGTTCGGCGCGCTTCAACGGCTGCGACGCGAGCGCGGGCGGCTGTGGCGTGAATTCGATCGCCGCCATCACCCAGCGCACGCTCGACAACGCCGCCCTGGACAAGATCAGGAAGCGGTCGGCCGACGACGACGATGTCGACGCCGCGCTCGCGGGCCTGGGCGGGGTGCCGCCCGAGCCTCCGGTGCTGACCTTCGCCGATCCGAACACGGACGCGGACGTCATCGTGACCGACCCGGTGATGCTGGGCGCCGGCAGCGACGAAGTCTGGAAGCAGAAGCGAAAGGCCGGCTCGAAATAGCCGCCCGACGCATGCTAGGCTCCTGCGCGCCGTTGTGACGCGCGGGGGGAGACGGGGCGTGCTGGGGATCGACATCACCGCGCTGAGCATGACGGAACTGCGCCAGCTCCAGGCGGTCGCCCGCGCGCGCGAGCAGCATGCGCTGGTCGAGCAGATCGGCGCCGAACTCCGCGCCCGCCCGGCCCGCGCGACCCAGTGGGGCGCCCTGCAGCCGCGCATGGACATCACCTGGATCGAGGACGAGCCCGCGCCGCCGGCCCGTCGCAGGCGCATGGCCGTCGGGCTGACCGCGGGGGCCGCGGGCGTGGTCTGCGCCGCCCTGGTCTGGGGCGTGAGCGTGCCGCAGAGGCAGACGATCGCGCCCACCAAGGCCTCGATCCCGCGCGCCGCCATGGCGCTGAGCAGCGTGCCGGTCGCGGCGGACGACCCACTCTCCGACCCGGCGTCCGACCTCGCGCCCGAGGCGCGCGCCGCACCGCCCGAGGCCGAGGCGGGGCACAATCCCTGCTACGATCTCGCCACCGCGGCGGAGCGGCTGATCTGCGGCTATCCCAGCCTGGCGCAGAAGGACCGGCGGCTGAAGGCGGTCTACCAGGCGGCGATCGCCAGCAGCGCCGACGCCGCCCAGCTCGAACAGGCGCAGTCGGCGTGGAAGGCGAGCGCGGCGGGCGTGTCCGACCGCCTCGCGCTGGCCGACCTCTACGACAGGCGTATCCGCGAACTGTCAGGGGCCGCGCCGTGACCTGCAACCGGATCCTCCACGAAGTCGGCAGGATGAGCCATCTGGCCCTCGGCGCCAAACTTGCCGCGCTCGCGATCGCCCTGCCCGCCCCGGCGCTGGCGGCCGACGCGCCGCTGCCCGCGATCACCGCGTTCCGGTGCGAGGACGGGGGCGCCCTCACCGCCCAGTTCTCGAACCAGGGCGCGACCTTCGTGGCCATCGTCAACGCCGGCGACGGGCCGCACGCGCTGGCCTACGTGCCCTTCACCGGCGGCGGGCCGGTGAAGCTGACCTGGACCGACGGGACCCGGACGCTGACCTGGAGCCCGGGCGTGCAGATCATGTTCCACGACGCGCGCGGCCACCGCATATGCGGCCGCGGCCACAAGCACGAGGCGCCGGCGGCCGACACGCGCCGCTCCTAGAAGCCGAAGATCGTGCCGGGCGGCAGCGAGCTCATCTGCACGCCCACCAGGATCACCTGGCCCGCGCTCATCTGGATCACCGTGTCGCCGCCGACCTGCATCACCTGGAAGGTCGTTCCGGGGTCGAGCAGGACGCGGTCGCCCTCCGCGAGGCTGAAGTCCAGCACGCGGTCGATCCCGGCGTCGGACGAGGAGTGGAAGAGGTCGGCGCCGGGGCCGCCGATCATGGTATCGTCGCCGCGGTCGCCCGAGACGAAGTCGTCGCCGGCGCCGCCCGACAGGGTGTCGTTCCCCTGCCCGCCCCGGACGGTGTCGGCCCCGTCGCCGCCGTAGCAGGTGTCGTCGCCGAGGTTGCCGTAGGTGTAGTCGTCGCCGGCGCCGCCGAAGAGCAGGTCGTTGTCCTTGCCGCCGACGCAGAAGTCGTCGCCGCCGCCGGTCATGACGGTGTCGTTGCCCATGTTGCCGTTGATGTCGTCGAAGTCGTCGCCGCCGACCAGGCTGTCGTCGCCCTCGTCGCCGCGCAGGTAGTTGCCCCCCGGGCCCGCGCTGCCGCCCAGGATCGTGTCGGCGCCTGCGCCGCCGGCGATCGAGTCCGAGCCCGCGCCGCCAGAGATGGAATTGTCGGCGGCGTTGCCCAGGATGGTGTCCGCGCCCGCGCCGCCCAGCACGTTCTCGATCACCGTCTGCGGCGACGTCGCGAGGTTGTCGGTCCAGGTGTAGGTGTCGGGCCGGTCCAGGTAGTCGGCGATGAAGCCGGGCGAGAAGCCCGGGAACATCGCCTGCCAGTAGGCGACCTGGGTGGCGATCGGATTCAAGGCGATCGAGGAGTAGGCGCCGGGCGTCAGGTCGATGCGCGAGGCGCGGGTGTGGCTCTGCAGGTCGAGGGTGTCGACGCCGCCCTCGTCGACCAGGGTGGCCATGAAGGCGTTGGACTGGTCGATCCTGTAGGTGTCGTCGCCCGTCGCCTCGCGGGTCGAGGCGCCGTAGATTCCCTGGATCGCGATGATGTCCAGCAGCATCGGCGTCGACGGCTGCAGCGCGAAGGTGCTGGCGATCAGCGAGTCGCCGCGCAGCTCGAACCAGCGCAGGCTCGAGTCGGCGAAGTCGGTGTACGACATCACCGTATAGCGCGTGGTGTCGAACTCGGCGGGCAGCGTCGAGACGCCGTCGAACGGGTGCTTCAGGCCCAGCGCGTGGCCGAGCTCGTGCAGGAAGGTGGCGTAGAGGAAGTCGCCGAAATCGGCGCTGTCGTCCTTGTAGTCGTCGTCCACCCAGATATCGCCGTGGAAGGCCGCCTTGACGCCCGTGGCGTCGGGCGGGCGGTAGGCGTAGGCGGCCGGATCGCTGTCGATGTAGTCCGAGGTGTTGGTGAAGGCGATGCGGATGTCGCCCTGGATCGCCAGGGTGTCGGGCGTCTGGACGATGTTCGCGGCGATCAGCCGCGACCAGGCGGCGACGGCGCTGACGAAGGCGGTGGCCTGGGCCGACGACAGCACGCCGTAGGCCGCGTTCGAGGGCTCGTCGCCGGCCGGATAGGACGCGGGCGACCAGAAGGTCATGCCGTTGTCGGACGGGATCGAGAAGGTGATGGTCGAGCCCGGCCATCGCTCGTGGTCGGCGTACTGCAGGCCCGCGAGGATCTGCGCCGTCGTGATCGGCATTCCGGCGTCCCCCTCCGTCCGAACAGCCCCGACCGCCACTATGGGTCATGAGGGCCAGCGATACAGACCTCTTCATCCCACGGGCGAATCCGCCCCTGCGGAATGCCCTTTCCCCGAGAGCGGCGGCCGCCCGGACAGCCCCAGCCGCCACCAGCCCAGGCCCAGCACCAGCGCGCCGGCCAGCGCGAAGGTGAACGGCAGCGCCGCCTGGCCGGCATGGAACCCGCCCGTGGCGTCCCTGGCCAGGCCCCAGGCGAAGGGCGAGACGAACGAGCCGATCTGGCCGATGGTGTTGATCGCCGCGAAACTGACGGCCGACGCGCGCGGCGGCACGACGGCGTGGGTCAGCGCCCAGACGGTGGGGCTGTAGGCGTAGGCCGCGCCGAGGGCGGCGACATAGGCGGCCACCACGACCACGGGCGCCGTGCTGTTGGCCATCACCGCGAAGGCGGCCGCGGTGGCGAACATCGGCAGCGCCGAATGCAGCACCCGCTCGGGCCGCCGGTCGGAATGCCAACTGTTGGCCAGCAGGCAGCCCGCGCCGATCAGCCCGGCGCCGGCCACCAGCCAGCCGACCTCGCCCACGCTCATCCCCGTCGCCTCGCCCAGCAGCATCGGGGCCGAGAAGTTGAAGGCGTAGTAGCCGCCCAGCAGCAGGAACTGCGCCGCCCCGATGACCAGCACCACGGGGTTGGCGAGCGCGCGCCAGACCCCAAGGGCCCCATCGGGGGCCTCCTCGCCGCGGCTGAGCGCATCGGCCGTCAGCCGCGTCTCCACCCAGGCCTTCTCGGGCTCGGTGAGCCAGCTCACCGTCGCCGGCCGCTCGGGCAGGCAGACGAGGAAGACGAAGGCCAGGATCACCGCCGGCGTCCCCTCCACCAGGAACAGCCACTGCCAGCCATGGAGGCCGAGCCGGCCGTCGAGGCCGAGCAGCCCGCCCGCCACCGCGCCCATGATCACCGTCGAGAGCGGCACCGCCACGTAGAAGCGGCCGATCGCGCGGCCGGTGTGGGCGGCGGGGAACCACTGGGAAAGGTAGTAGACCACGCCCGGGAAGAACCCCGCCTCGGCCGCCCCCAGCGCGAACCGCGCCAGGTAGAACTGGGCCGGCGTGGTCACGAACATCATGGCGACCGACAGCAGGCCCCAGGTGAACATGATCCGCGCGATCCAGCGCCGGGCGCCGACCCGGGCCAGGATCATGTTCGACGGCACTTCCAGGAGCGCGTAGCTGAGGAAGAACAGCCCCGCCCCCAGGCCGTAGACGGCGGCCGAGAATCCCAGGTCCTCGTTCATGCTGGCCGCCGCGAAGCTGATGTTCACGCGGTCGATGAACGAGATGGCGTAACCCACCGCCACCAGCGGCAGGATCCGCCACGACATCTTGCGGATCGCCGACCGCTCCAGCGCGGCCTCGTCGGTCCCGGCCATCGTGTCCCCC
>NZ_JAHBYD010000048.1 GCF_019636135.1 Phenylobacterium sp. | reverse complement strand
GCCGCGCCGCCCCCCGCCGTGGCCCACAGCGGCAGGGCCGCCTCGCCGAGCCATCTCGCAAACCATGCCGCGGCTTCCGGCAGCGCCGCGAACGGCGCCGGCCGCACGAGCGGCCTGCGGACGGCGCCCCGGACCAGCACGGCGTCCGGCGCCGCGACCACCGCCGCCTCCGCGCCGACGAGCGCCACCTCGACGCCCTCCGCCCGCCGGACACGGCCCTGGGGCGGCGCGCCGCGCGCCCTCACCTCCTGCGCGCGATCGAGGTCGCAGACCAGCACGGCGCCCGGCTCGGCCACCACGGCCAGGCCTTCGGCGTCCGCCACGACGACCTCGACGCCGGGCGCGGCGCGGACGAGAACGCCCGACGATCCCGGCGCGACGGCGCGCGCCATCACGCTGTTCCCCGCCGCATCCTGTGCGGAGGCCGCCAGGACGGCGTCCCAGGCGCCCAGGTCGGACCAGCCGATCGTCGTCGGCAGCACCATGCCCCGCGCGGTGCGCTCCATCACCGCGCGGTCGAACGCGATCCTGGGCGCTTCCCCGAAGGCAGGGCCCAGGGCCACCGCGCCCTGATCCACGATCGCTCCGTGCAGCGCTCGATCGACCGCCGCCGCGACCTCGGCGGCGTGCCGGGCCATCTCCGTCCGCAGGACCTGCGCCGTGGCCACGAAGATCCCGCCGTTCCAGAGCGCGCCGTCGGCGATCAGGACGGTGGCGCGCGCGGCGTCCGGCTTCTCCACGAACGCCAGGATCGGGCGCGGTCCCTCGTTCGCCGCCGCCGGACGGATGTAGCCCATCGCCGTCGACGGCGACGCCGGGCGAAGGCCCAGCGTCACGATCGCGCCGTCGCGCGCGGCCGCGAGCATCGCGCCGACCGCCGCGCGGAAGGCGTCGCCGTCCGGGATGTGATGGTCGGCCGGCAGGATGACCAGCACCGCTTCGGGATGCCGCTGCGCCACCCACGCCGCCGCCGCGGCGATGGCGGCGGCGGTGTCGCGGCCCTCGGGCTCCAGCAGCAGCAGCGCCTCGGCCCCGATGGCGTCGAGCTGCTCGCGGACCAGGCCCGCATGGCCTTCGCCGCCCACCACCAGGAGCTCGCCGCCGTCCGCCAGCGGCCGCGCGCGCAGCACCGTAGCCTGAAACGGCGAATGGGCGTCGACGAGGGGCAGGAAGGGCTTCGGCCGGTCGGGCCGCGAGGCCGGCCACAGGCGCTCGCCGGCGCCGCCGCACAGGATCACCGGATAGACGCGCGGGGGGATGGCGCACTCCTTCGCCAGAGCCGAATGCGCCCCCGCTTACCGCGGCGGTCCCGGAATCGGAAACGGCTTTGCGAAGCCCTCGCTCGGCCGGGGAGGTTCCGCCTCAATTGACCCTGGGCGGGGGGAGCCGGTAAAAGGCCTGAAGTATCAGGGTATACGCGCGTTCTTCTCCGGCCGTGCGGGGCCGGGACGTGTCGTCGTCAGGCGGCGAGCAGCGCGCGCAGGCCCAGGCCGATGCAGGTCCAGAGCGCCACCGAGGCGCACGCGGCGACCGACAGGCCGAGGCCGACAGGGAGACGGCGCGCCGACGGGGCTTCCGCGATGGCGCTGCTGACGAGTTCGACCGACACGTCGGACGGCATGTTTCTACTCCGACACCGCCCAGTTTTTGGGCTGTGTCACACTAAAGACCGACGAGCGTGAAGAACTCGTTGGGAGAATTGGCTAACAGGCCGCCAACCATGCGGGGGCGAACCCTGGGTTGGTGCGGCAGGAGTGGGGCGTAGCATCGATGACGGGTGTCGTCGCACGGACGGTGAGGCCGAACGGGCCGCGCGACGAGCCCGTGGCGACCGCCGTCGCCCCGCCCGAGACCTCCGGCGTGGCCACCAGCTTCGGCAAGCGCCTGCTCGACATCCTGGGCGCCGCGTTCGCGCTGCTGGTGTTCCTGCCGCTGCTGATCACCGTGGGCGTGATGATCCGGATCGAGTCGGGCGGCCCGGCGATCTTCAAGCAGCGGCGGACCGGCTATCAGGGCCGCATCTTCACGATCTACAAGTTCCGCACCATGACCGTGGCCGAGGACTGCGCCGACGTCCGCCAGGCCACCAGGGGCGACGCCCGCGTCACCGCCCTGGGCGCGGTCCTTCGCAAGCTGAGCATCGACGAACTGCCGCAGTTCATGAACGTCCTGAAGGGCGACATGTCGCTGGTGGGGCCGCGGCCCCATGCGCTGGCGCACGACGACCAGTACGGCGGGCAGATCCCCACCTACGCCGACCGCTTCCGCGCCAGGCCGGGCCTCACCGGTCTCGCCCAGGTGAACGGCCTGCGCGGCGAAATCCGGAACCTGCGCGGCATGCGCGACCGCGTGGCGGCCGACAACCTCTATATCGACGGCTGGTCCCTGGGCCTGGACGTCGCGATCCTGGCCAGAACCGCTCTGGTCATCTTCCGCGACCCCCAGGCATACTGAGGCCCCATCAGGCGAACAGCCGTCGCCTCTCCGGCGTGCGGTGAGGATTTATCAACCCTGTCTGCAACCGAACCGACGCTTGGCCCGAATATAGTGCAGATCACGCATGGGCGGACGGGAGCCGTGGCGCGGCTTTTGCTCCTCGCCAGGTGGGATCGACGGGACGGCGGGGAAGATGTCCGGAATTGAGACGCGGTTCGGAGCGGAAGAGGATGCGGAGCGCATCCGCGCGGCGTTCTACGGCTTCGTCGGAGCCCACGACGGCGCCGACGTCGACGGCGACGCCCGCATCTCCACCGAAATCGACATCCGCGGACCCCGCCTCAGCGTCCGGCTCTGGAGCGCGGAGGCCATGGACGCCTTCCTCCGGGACCTCGGGCGACCAAGCCGCAGAGCCTGCTATGAATAGCATGGCCGAGCGCGCGCCGGGCGAAGGCCAGGGTTGGGCCACAAACACCGCGCGCCCCGCCGCGACGGCGGCCTCGACCGCGTCGCCCGCCCCGGCCAAGCCGGCGAAGCCCGTGGTCGCCAAGGTGGCCCGCAGCTTCCGCAAGCGCGCCTTCGACATCGTCATGTCGCTGGGCGCGATCCTGTTCTTCCTGCCGCTGCTGATCAGCGTGGCCCTGCTGGTGCGCTCCGAGACACCCGGCCCGGCCCTCTTCAAGCAGCGCCGCACCGGCCTGAACGGCCGCATCTTCACCGTCTACAAGTTCCGCACCATGACCGTCACCGAGGACGGCGCGGTGGTGCGCCAGGCCACCCGCGAGGACGCCCGCGTCACCGCCTGGGGCGGCATGCTGCGCAAGTACTCGATCGACGAGCTGCCCCAGTTGTTCAACGTGCTGAAGGGCGACATGTCGCTGATCGGCCCGCGCCCGCACGCCGTGGCCCACGACGAGGCCTGGGGCGAGAGCGTCCCCGGCTACAACGACCGCTTCCGCGCCAAGCCCGGCCTGACCGGCTACGCCGCGATCAGCGGCTTCCGGGGCGAGGTGCGCGACCACCAGGCCATCGTCGACCGCGTCGCCAGCGACAACGAGTACATCGACACCTGGTCGTTCGGCCTCGACATCAAGATCGTGCTGAAGACCATCCCGCTCGTCTTCGCCGACGAGCGCGCCTACTAGGCCGCCGGATTAACCGATCGCTCAGGCCCGGCCGCTAGGGTCCGCCCCCGACACCGTTGGGGAAGCCAGAATGGCGGACGACACGGGCGCCTTCCGCGCCATTCCGGACACCGAGATCGCCGAGCCCAGGGCGCGCCGCGGCCCGTTGCGGCCGGCGCAGCTCCACAGCGTGCGCTCGCGCATCTCCGGACCGGGCCTCGCGCGCCTCTTCCAGGGCGGCGACGCGCTGGGCCTGGCGCTGGCCTCCCTCGTGGCCACGCGGCTGATGGACCTGCCCGAGATCATGTGGCTGGGCGCGCCCGCCCTGGCTGTCTTCCTGCTCGTGGCGACGGGCGCCTATTCGATGAACGGTCGCGAGCGCGCGCGCCGCCGCTTCGGGCGCCTGCTCCTGGCCGCGGCCGCGGCCGGCGGGGGCGCCGGCACGGTCTACGCCCTCCTCGATCCCAGCTTCCCGGTCATCGGCTGCGCCGTCTGGGTCGCGACGGCCGCGGCGGTGCTCTTCGGCACGCACCTCGCCTGGGGCGCTGTCGTGAAGTCGCTGCGCATCAAGGGCCACGTCACGCCCAACCTCGTCATCGTGGGCGGCACCTCGGCGGCCCAGCGGCTGATCCGCCGCGCGATGAAGACCCGCGACATCAACATCCTGGGCGTCTTCGACGACCGCAGGGACCGCGTCGGGCCGGAAGTGGCCGGCGTGCCGGTGCTGGGCAAGACCGCCGACCTGATCGACCACCGCATCCTGCCCTTCGTGGACCGGATCGTCATCACCGTGCCGCCCAAGGCCAGCGGGCGCATCGCGCAACTGCTGCAACGCCTCGCGCCGATCCCGAACCCGATCTCGCTGCTGCTCGACGACGCCGACGACGAGACCGAGGCCCAGGCCGTCGGCCGCATCGCCGACTTCGACCTGGCCCACGTCTCGGGCGCCGCCGAGAAGTCGGGCTATCACGTCGCCAAGCGGATCATGGACCTGACGCTGTCGGTCCTGGGCCTGATCGCGCTCGCGCCGCTGATGGCCACCGTGGCGCTGGCCATCAAGCTGGACAGCCCCGGCCCGGTCTTCTTCCGCCAGCGCCGTCACGGCTACATGAACGAGGAGTTCCTGGTCTGGAAGTTCCGCTCGATGCGGACCGAGGCCACCGACCACAAGGCCGCCCGCCAGGTCACCGCCGACGACGACCGCATCACCCGGGTCGGCAAGTTCATCCGCAAGACCAGCCTCGACGAGCTGCCGCAGATCCTCAACATCATCTCCGGCGAGATGTCGATCGTGGGGCCCCGCCCGCACGCCATCGGCATGCTCAGCGGCGGCGCCGAGGCCTCCAAGCTGGTCGAGACCTACGCCCACCGCCACCGGATCAAGCCCGGCCTCACCGGCTGGGCCGCCGTCAACGGCAGCCGCGGCCCGGTGGACACCGCCGAGGACGTCCGCCGCCGCGTGGCCCTCGATCTCGAGTACGTCGAGCGCCGCTCGATCTGGCTCGACATGGCGATCATCCTGCGCACGGCGCCGTGCCTGCTGGGCGACTCGGGCGCGGTGCGCTGAGGCCGAAGACTCGGCCCGGCTTCCCCGCTAAGGAGGCCGGCATGGCGCGCCTCATCCCCCTCGCCCTCGCGGCCACGCTGGTGGCCGGCCCCGCCGCGGCCGGCGAGGCCTTCCTGGGCGTCTACGCGCACGACGTCGACGACGGCATCAGCTACGGCAAGTTCGAGCACGGCGCCCAGATCGTCTTCGGCGCGCGCACCACGGCCCTCGACGAACTCAAGTTCATCGGCCGCGCCCGCGTCCACCTGCTGGCGGGCGTGAACACCGCGGGCGGGACCGACTACGTCGCCACGGGCCTCTCCTGGCGTTTCCCGCTCTCGGAGCGGTTCTACCTCCAGCCCGGCATCGGCGTGGCGATCCACGACGGCAAGATCGACTATCCCTCGCCCGACGAACCCGGCATCACGCCGGCCGAGCGTCTGAAGCGCCTCTCCGACTTCCGGACCAAGCTGGACCTCAACTCACGGGTCCTGTTCGAGCCGGAACTGTCGATCGGCTACAAGGCGACGAACCGGCTCTCGGTCGAGGCGTCGTGGATCCACCTCAGCCACGGACAGCTGGCGGGCCGCTACAATCCCGGCGTCGCCGACGTGGGCCTGCGCGTCCTCTACCGCTACGGCCTCGACCGCTAAGCCTTCCCGGCGGGCTCCGACGGATAGGACGCAAGGTCGGCCCGGTCGCCCAGCATGGCCTTCAACTGCCGGTTGCTTTCCAGGTAGCGGTCCGTGAACCGGCGGTGGACGATGGCGGTCACCGGCTTCACCCGGCCTAGCATCCGCTTGGCGAAGGGCCGGCGGCTCAGGTAGTGCGCCACGCGATAGACAAAGGCCGAGACGGGCCCCAGGTCCAGGAACGGCCCCGGCCCCGTCGGGCCGCTTCGGAAGTGGTTGATACGGCGCAGGATCGGCGCGGCGAATTCCTCCGGGCTCGGCGACATCGGACGCGTGTCGATCGTCTCCAGGTCGCCAGGGCTGGTCACGCCCGCGGCCTCCGCCAGGCGCCGGGCGTAGGCCTTGCCGTCCTTGGCCAGCGCCTCCTGCGTCATCACGATGACGTTCTCAGCTCCGAATAGCTCGCGGTAGAGGCCGATGAGGCGATGGTACTCGAGGTGTTCGGGCGCGTACTTCGCGTAACCCATGATGGGCGCGTCGTCGAAGTACTCCGTGGGCTTCATCGTTCCCGCACGCGAGATGTACTGCATGTACTCCGAGGTCGCCGATCGTAGCTGTTCGCGCAGCGTGATCAGGATGCGCGCGTCCGGCGCAGCCGCGTGGAGCCGCCGGGCGTAGGCGTCGCTCTCACGGCCTCCGAAATGCGGATTGCCGACCAGGATCTCGGACGAGATCACGTCCACCAGGCCCGGCTCGCCCTGCCCGCGCAGCGACGTGATGTGCGCCCGCGTCGCCGCCTCGTCGAAGTCCAGGCCGTGCGGCCGGAGAAACCAGCGGAACACGTCCTCATGATCCATGATCGGGCGATAGCCGTACTCGGGCCGGAAGAGGATGCGCTGCAGCCAGGTCGTGCCGGTCTTGTGATAACCGACGTGAATCAGGAGCGGCGGAAGTCGCTTCGCGGAACTCGGCATGGATATGTCTCGCTTGAGGGCAGGCTAGCGCCGGCGCCATGGGCTGAAGCCGAAGGGCTTCAGCACCAGGACCACATAGACCAGCACGACCAGCACGATCAGGAACGAGACCAGCCCCTGGCCCTCGTTGCCGAACCAGTTGGCGACGGCGCAGCCCACCGACGGCGGCAGGTAGTGGAGGATGGTGTCCTGCGGCTCGCCCGGCTGCACCGATCGGTGCAGGAACAGCACGACCAGGGCGCCGAAGATCGCCACGGTGATCCAATCGTAGACGGTCTCCACCAGTCCGCTCCCTCAATCCCCACCGGGAGTACGCGGAACACGCGCCTCCGGATGACCCAATCATCGCCGATCGACCGGAACGGTCAATCCGGGCGCAGCCGACGTCCAGCCTGCAAGCCGCGTGCCGCCGGCGAGGTTGCGGCCCGGAGCATCATGGCACACGATTCTGCACCGCGCCGTTTGAGTCTCGAGGATACACCGTGTCGTCCGATCCGCCGACAGCCGCCCGCGGCGCCCGTCGCGCGCGGCCCGGCCCCCGCATCGCGCTGGCGATCCTGCTCGCCTCCGCCGCGGCCGGCTGCGGCGGCACGTTCGGCCCGGCCCAGGCCGAGGACGCGACGCCGGGGGCCCTCGTCGCCCTGGAGGACGGGCGCCACATCAACCTGCGCTGCAGTGGCCGCGGATCGCCGACGGTGATCCTGGAAGCCGGCTTCTCCGCCTACTCCCGCGCCTGGAGCAAGGTGCAGCCCACCCTGTCGCGGACGACCCGGGTCTGCTCGTACGACCGCGCCGGCTACGGGTTCAGCGATCCCGGCCCCTCCCCTCGCGACGGCGCCGCCATCGCCCGCGACCTCGACCGCACGCTGGAGGTCGCGAAGGAGGAAGGCCCCTACGTCGTGGTCGGCCATTCGGCCGGGGGCCTCTATGCGCGCCTGTTCGCCGCCCGGCGGCCCGGCGAGGTGCGCGGCCTCGTGCTGCTCGACCCGACCGTGGAAGTCGTCGCGCCGCCCGGGCGGGACGGCCTGAACGGCATCCGCCGCCGCGTCCAGCGCTGCCTCGCGGCCGCCTCGGCGAGCCCGCAACCCCCGCCTGGCGCACCGGAGTGGGAGGGCTGCGTTCCCGGCTGGGCCGACGACCACGTGCGCCGGGCGGCGCGCGATCCGGACACCTGGCGCAACCAGTTGTCCGAACTGGATGCGATCTTCGGGCGGACGTCGGAGCAGGTCGGCCGGCTCGGGAGCCTCCTCGACGACGTGCCGGCCTACGTGATCACCGCGTCCGAAACCGCCGCAGCGGCGCAACGGGTGGGGCTGGGCCGGCCGGAGTCCCTGGCCGAGTTGCAGCACCTGCGGCTCGCCCTGAGCTTCAGGCCGGGGTTCCAGCGCACGGTGTACTCGTCCCACCTCGTGATGAACGAGCGTCCCGAAGTGGTGATCGAGGCCGTCTCGGCGATGGTGAAGGCCGTCCGGTCGGGCATGCCGCCCGAACCCCTGCCGCCCAGCGAGACGACCACGCTGGAGCCGTCCGCGACGACCGAAACAGCATCGCCGTCCCCATGACGGCGGCGCGACAGATTCGCCGAACGCCGTGTCACCATAAGCGCGTCGAAACTTCATCGAATTGTCGCGCCGGCCCCACATAACCGGGGCCTGGAGGGGACGCCGGAGGACTTGGCCTGCGGAGCCGTCCGCAGAGGGGTCCCGGGTGCGCTGTGGCGTCGTCCGCATTTCGCCAGACCTTCCGCCGCCGGGCGTCCAGCGCCGCAGGATCGAGGCGGCGGGCTGCGACGTGGTGCTCGACGAGGGCGGCCGCAGCCTGCGCCGCGTGACGCCCGACCTCGCCGCGGGCGACGAGGTGCTGGTCTACGGCCTCGAGGCCTTCGATCTCACGACCGGCGAGCTCGCGCGCCTCATCCGCCGGCTCTTCGAGGTCGGGGTCACCCTGAAGATCGTCGGCGGCTCCCAGGTCGAGAGCCTGGCGCCGCACGGTCCGATGCCGCGCGCCCTGGCGCTGCTCGCCGACTACGCGGCGCGACGCCCCGCCGGCGGCGATCGGCGACGCGGCCGCCCCGCCGACTCCCCGCTCACGCAGCACCAGCTCAAGTTCGCCCGCCAGATGCACCGGCGCGGCCATTCCATGCGCGCCATCGGCCTGATCTTCCGGCTGTCGCCCAGCGAGATGGCGGCGGTCCTGCGCGAGGCGCCGGGCGCGCACGGCGATGACGATGAGGCTTCGACCCCGGCCGCGCCCGATCCGCCTCGGCGCCCGCCGTCGGCCGCCTGGCCCTGACGGGACCGGGAGGAGCTTGGCGCTCCGCTGCCCCGATCTCCTAGAAGGTCACGCTGCCCGACAGCGCGAAGAACCGGCCCACCTTGTAGGTGTTCACGTTCACGCGGTTGCCGTCGGTCGACTGGTATTCCTCGTACTTCCGGCCGGTCAGGTTGCGCGCCTCGAACTTCAGTTCGATCTCGCGCCCGAACAGCTCGAAGCCCTGGCGGGCGACCACGTCGATGCGGATCCCCGGATGCTCGAAGATGTCCGGCTGGCCCGAGTTGGCGAGGCCGCGGCTGGTGACGCGCTTGCTGGCGTAGTTGATCAGCAGCGTCTGCTGCGAGAGCCTGTCACGCTGCTCGAAGCCGACCTCCAGGTTGGCGACGTGCTCGGACTGCCCCGTCAGCGGCGCGCCGTCGCGGAAGAAGTCGGCGGCCAGCGTCGAGCTCGAATTGAAGACCGCGACGGGATCGCCCGCCCGCACCTTCAGTTCCGACTTCGAGTAGGTGTAGTTGCCGCTCACCAGCAGGCGGCGGTCCTGCCGGAGCGGCCCCGCCCACCAGTCGGAAATCTCGAAGTACTTCTGGGCCTCCAGCTCGATCCCGTAGAGGTCGGCCTTCGGCGCGTTGGCGAAGCTGGTCTCGAAGTTCTGGCCCGAGACGAACGACTCGATCGGCTTGTCGATGTGCTTGTAGAAGCCGGCGGCCGACACGCGCTGGTCGGTCCCGAAGTACCACTCGTAGCGCACCTCGGCGTTGGTGAGCTCGCTGTCCGCCAGGAGCGGGTTGCCGCGGTACTGACGGTTGCTCCCCGGGTCGAAGTAGAACTGGAAGATCAGCTCACGGAACTGCGGCCGGGCCAGCGTCTTCGAGACGTTGGCGCGCACCTGCATGCCGGGCTCGACCTCCCACGTCAGGGTCGCGGCCGGGAGCCAGTAGCCGTTGTCGAGATCGGTCGCCGCGGTCGAAGCGCCCGGCACGGTGAACACCTGGATCGGCGTCACGACCTCCTTGGCCGTTTCGTAGCGGACGCCCACGTCGAACTTGAGGTTCTCCATGAGCTGGCCGTTCAGCTTCGCATAGCCGGCGTGGTTCTCCAGCGTCGCCAGGAAGGCGGGGCTGCCCTCGTTGGTCTCGACCATGGTGATGCCGAAGCTGCCGATCACGCCCGGCGACAGCAGCAGGTCGGGCCGCAGGGTGTCGACGCCGCCCGGGAAGGTGTTGGGCGCCTGGAACTGGAAGTCGCGGCGCGAGCTCGTGCGCCGCGTGTCGGCGTAGGCGTAGCCCACCGTCGCCGACAGGTTGTCCGAGAACCGGTACGACACGTCCAGGCCGCCCGACCACAGGCGCTCGTTCAGGTCGGAGAAGCTGATCCGCGCGTCGCCGTTGTTGCCGTTGTTCAGGCGGTTGACGAACACCTGGCCGAACGGGTCGGCCGCAGCGTTGGTGCGCACATATTCGAGGAACAGCTCGAACGGCGCCTTGCGCCTGGTCTCGGCGTAGCTCACGCGGGCGTCGACGCGGAGGTTCTCCATCGGCCTGAACTCGCCGACGAGCTGGGTGTCGATGAGCTGGCGCTCGTACCAGGCGGTGTCCTGCCCGAGGTAGTCGGTGGCGGTCCCGCCGCGGTTCCCGAGGCCCAGGCGCGTGTGCTTGATCGTGTCGTGGATGTAGAGGTTGGTCCAGCGGAGCTTGTTCTCGTTGGTCTCGCCGAGCTCGTAGGCCAGCCCGAGGAGGCCGTTCACCACGAGCCGTTCCTGGGTCGTCACGCGGCGGAAATCCGATTCCACGTCGGCCAGGTCGTTCGACAGCGAGGTCTGGTTGACCGCGTCGCGGGTCGTGAACTTGCGGCTGTAGCCGAGCGCGCCCACCAGGCCGAGGGCGCCGCCCGGCGCCAGCTCGAAGGACTTCGCCCCGGCGGCGTTGACCGAGCCGTTCGCATAGACGCTGTCCCATTTCTGCACGACGGCGTTGCGGCTGCCGATGAGCTGGCTCGCGATCGCGCCGGTGTCGACGGCGCCCGTCGAGATCCGCTGGCCGCTGGCAAGGAAGGCCTTCAGCGCCGGCGGCGTGTCGCGCGCGCCGTTGTCGTAGCCGGTCCAGTCGCGCTTGCCGCCGTAGTAGGTGTAGCCGAGCCTGTTGGTGGTGACGGTGTCGCCCGAGACCGAGCCGCCGATGGTCAGGAAGCCGTCCCGCGGGATCGAGCGGGTCGTCAGGTTGATCACCCCGCCGCCGAACTCGCCGGGGAAGTTCGGCGAGTAGCTCTTCTGGACCAGCGCCGACGAGACGATGCTCGACGGGAACAGGTCGAGCGGGACCACACGCTTCAGCGGCTCGGGGCTCGGCAGCGGCGAGCCGTTCAGCAGCGCCAGCGAGTAGCGGTCGCCCAGGCCCCGCACATAGACATAGCCGCTGCCGACCAGGCTGAGGCCCGTCAGGCGGGTGAGCGCACCGGCGATGTTGCCCTCGCCCGAACGCTTGATCTCCTCCATCGAGAGGACGGACAGCACCTGCGAGGTCGAGCGGACGACGTTGCTCCGCGCGCCGGTGACCACGACCTCCGCGACGCCGGGGATGGAGACCTCCGTCTCTTCCGGGGCCGGCGGGGCGGCCGCGTCCGTGGCTTCGGCGGACGCGGAGGCGGCCGCCGGCTCGGCGGCGCAGGCCAGGGCCGGCACGGTCAGCGCGGTGGTGAGCAGAAGCAGAGACGTGAGCCGCCGCGAATTCATGTCCCGATCCCCGAGGAAGGCAAATCCGGTGAAACAGGAGGGCCGCCGACGCCGGCCGCCCCCCGCTGAGACGAGGTCAGGCCGCCGGTCAGTTGGTCGGCAGGGACGTGCAGTTGCTGCCCGTGCCGAAGTTGGCGGTCGAGCTGTTGCAGGTCCAACCCTGGTACCAGGTGTCGCCGGCCCCCGAGACGGCGCCGATGTAGCTCACCGCCGTGAAGAACGTGCCGAGCGAGGTCACGTTGAAGGCCGGCACGCCGGTCTCGTTCGAGCCGTTGATGAACTGGCTCGAGAGCGTCGAGGTGAACGTGTCGCGGTTGTTGTTCATGGCCGGGTTGAACTGGGCCTGCACCGCCGCGGCGGTGTAGCTGCCCGTGCCCAGGTACCTGGCGGTGTTGCACTGCAGGGCGACCGAGGCGGCCGTGAGCGTCGCGGGCACGGCGCCCGAGCCGTTCATGCGGATGCACTCGTTGTTCGGCGTGATCAGCAGGCTGTTGACCAGCGTCACGTCCGAGTTGCCGCGGAAGAGCACTGAAGCCTGGTCGTTGGCCTCGTTGTTCGAGGTCACCTGCGGCTGAAGCATCGTGAAGTTCGAGATCGTCAGCTTGGTGCGCGGCGTGTCGGTCTCGAAGCCGTTGGAGTCGATCTCGAGCAGGGCGTCGCCGGCGCCGGGGCGCTGGATCAGCAGGCCGAACTGGACGTTCATCTGCGCGCCGGTGTCGACGTCGAGGCTGTCGTCGTCGGCGCCGACCGAGACGTAGTACTTCATGTTCGGCGAGCCGCCGAAGTGCTCGGAGCCGTCGTCGGAGCTGTTGAAGCTCATGATGTGGTCGAGGATCGTGGCCGAGCCGACCGCCTCGGTGGTCAGCGATTGCAGTTCCGAGTTGGCGCCCAGGACGAAGCCCGAGTAGCGGATCTGGACGAAGGACATCCGGCCCGAGTTGTCGGCGTCGTTGTTCCCGCCGAAGCGCGCCGGGTCGGCCGCGCCTTCCGTCTGGCGTTCGCACGTGCCCGCGGCGACCGAGCCGGTGGTGCAGTCGGTGACGCGGCCGCGGCCCATCAGCACCACGCCGCCCCATTGCCCCTGCGAGGTGTCGGTGTTCAGGCCCAGCACGTTGTCACGGCTGGTGAAGATGATCGGCTGGGTGGCCGTGCCCACCGCGTTGATGCGGTTGCCGCGGTTGACGGCGAGCCACGACTGGCCGGTGCCGCCGAAGATGATGACCCCCGGATCGATGTTCAGCACGACGTTGGTGTCGGCCGCGCTGGCCGTGAAGCCGCCGTCCGCGCCCACGTCCACGCGCCCGGCGAGCTGGTAGAGCAGCCCGGTGACCTTGGTCAGGCGGATCGTGCGGTTGATGCGCGCGGGCAGCGTGCAGACGCGGTAGGAGCCGGTGGGGCCGGTGATCGTGCCGTCGTCCTTCAGGCCCTGCGGATCGTCGATGGTCGGGCACCCGGCGGCCGGGGTGACCAGGTTGCTGGGCGGAGGCGTCGTGGTCCCGCCGCCGCTCGTGCCGCCGTTGTTGTTGACCGTGACATTGCCGGACCCCGCCGAACCGATGTCGCCCGCGCCGCTGCAGCCCGCGAGCGCCAACGCCGCGCCGGCCGAGAGGAGCATGGACTTGAGCATGTTGGATTTCATCTCGGCCTCCACCAGGTTTCAGACACTCGTGGCGGGGACGGCGCGGCGTCGGCCGACAGCGCCCCCGCCGCGCCCGGAGACGGCTATTAGTCGGCGTGCGTGACGCTTGCGGCTCAGCTTTGTGACGGTTGTGCTGCGCGGACCCGTCGGCGCGGAGTCGGCCGCCCCGAAGGAAAAGGGCCGGCCCGGCCAGGCTTCTGTCACGAGAGTGTCGCACGCCCGCCGTAGGGCCGCCGCCGGGCGACGCGACGAAGTGGTCTGGCCGCGCGCCGCCCCGATGGGCTAATCTCCGGGCCAACGGGTGGGGCGTTCGATGACGCGCAGAGTTGCTTTCGGGTCGGTTCTCGCAGCGGCGGCAGGGCTTTGCCTCGCCTGGGCCGGCGCCGCCGCCGCGCAGGTCATCTCCATCGGCGACGACGGCGCGGTGACCACCTACGCCGGCCCCATGGTGCATACCGACCAGGGCGCCGCCGCCATCGCGCCGCCCCTGCCCGCCGCGCCGCCCGCGGCCGCGCCGGAAGAGGTGATGCTGGCGATCCAGGAGTCATCCGCCCGGCATGCCGTCCCCGTATCCCTGGTGCAGGCCGTGGCCTGGCAGGAGTCTCGGTTCAACAACGGCGCCGTGTCGGCCAAGGGCGCGCTGGGTGTCATGCAACTGTTACCCAAGACCGCTAGCGACCTCGGCGTGAACCCCTCCGACCTTCGCGGGAACATCGACGGCGGCGCCGCCTACCTGGCCCAGCAGCTACGGCGCTTCGGCGACGTGCGCCTGGCGCTCGCCGCCTACAACGCCGGCCCTGCCGCGGTCACCCGCTACGGCGACGTCCCGCCCTACGCCGAAACCCAGGCCTATGTGCGCGCGATCCTGGCGCGCCTGGCCGTCGCCCGTCCCGAGTGAGACCCATGAGAAAGCTGATGTCCCTGGCCGGCCTCGCCGCCCTGACCGCGGCCCCGGCGCACGCGCAGGCGCAGGCCGCCGACCCCGCCGGCTCGTCGCCGATCCTGGGCGCGCTGAACTGGGTGCAGGGCACGTTGCTGGGCAATGTCGCCACCAGCGCCGCCGTGATCGCCGTGGCGGCCGTGGGCTTCCTGATGCTCACCGGGCGGATCGACTGGAAGCGCGGCCTGACCGTGATCGTCGGGGCCTTCATCATCTTCGGCGCCGTGACCATCGTCGCCGGCATCCGCACGATGGCGGGAGGCTAGCGCGTGAGCCGGCTGGCCTCCGATCCCGTCTTCGCGGCGCTGACGCGGCCCCAGATGATCGGCGGCGTCACCTACCCGTACATGGTGCTGAACCTGATCGTGACGCTGGAGGTGTTCCTGATCACCCGCTCGTGGTGGTCGCTGGGCATCGCCGTCGTGGTCCACGCCATCGGCTACGTGGGCTCGCTGCGTGAGCCGCGCTTCTTCGACCTGTGGATGACGCGCCTGCGCACCTGCCCGCGCGTCCGCAACTTCAGCTTCTGGGGCGGCAACTCGTATCGGCCATGAGCGGGACCTTCCTCACCACCGCCGCCGCCAGGGTGCTGGCCCCCCGCGAGGTGGGCGTCGGCGAGCGGCTGCCCTACGAGGGCCATCTCGACGACGTCACCCTGCGCACGCGCGACGGCCTGCTGGTCCAGACGCTGCACCTGGCCGGCTTCCCGTTCGAGACCGCGCCCGACGAGGAGCTCAACTACCGCAAGGCGATCCGCGAGACGGTGCTGCGCGGCGCGGCCAGTTCGCGCCTGGGCGTCTGGCACACGGTGGTCCGCCGCCGCGTGAACCCGGCCTTCCCGCCGACGCCCGAGGAGCCGTTCTGCGCCACCCTCGACACCCGCTGGCGCGAGCAACTGGCCAGCCGCCGGCTCTATGTGAACGACATCTTCCTGACGCTGGTGCTGCGCCCCACCCAGGGCCGCGCCGGCTTCATCGAGCGGCTGATGAAGGGGCCGCGCATCGGCGACGCCGACCTGGCGCGCGACCTGCGCGAACTGCACGCCACCCGCGAGGCCTTCGCCGCCGCGCTGGCCCCCTACGGCGCGCGCACGCTCGGCCTCTACGACGCGCCCGGCGGCGCGCGGCGCTCCGAGCCGGCCGAGTTCCTGAGCCTGCTCCTGAACGGCGACGTGCGGCCGGTGCTGGCGCCCTCGGGCGACTTCTCCAACGCCATCGCCAGCCGCCGCCTCAGCTTCGGCCTCGACGCCATGGAATTCGGGCCGGGCGCCTCCGGTGAGCCGGCGTTCGGCGCGATGGTGTCGGTTAAGGACTACCCGGCCCGCACGGCCCCCGGCCTGCTGGACGGCGTGCTGCGCCTGCCGGTCGAGCTGGTGCTGACCGAGAGCTTCGCCTTCGTCGACCGCCAGGCCGCGCTCGACCGCATGGGCCTGGCGCTGCGCCGCCTGAAGGCCGCCGAGGACGACGCCTACAGCCTGCGCGCCGAGCTGGCCCAGGCCCGCGACGACGTCGGCGCCGGCCGCGCTGCCTACGGCGAGCACCACCTGACGATCCTCACCAAGGCCGACAGCCTGGACGACCTGGACTACGCCGTCGCCGACGTGCAGTCGGCCCTGGCCGAGGCGGGCGCCGTCGCGGTGCGCGAGGACGTCAACCTGGAGCCGGCCTACTGGGCCCAGTTCCCCGGCAACTTCAAGTACATCGCCCGGAAGGGCCTCATCTCCGCGGGCAACTTCGCGGGCCTCGCCAGCTTCCACAACCACCCGGCCGGCCAGGCCGAGGGCAACCACTGGGGCCCGGCCATCGCCGTGCTCGAGACCACCGCCTTCGGCCCCTACCACTTCAATTTCCACCAGGGCGACCTGGGCAACTTCACCTGCATCGGGCCGTCCGGCTCGGGCAAGACCGTGCTGCTCACCTTCCTGCTGGCCCAGGCCGAGCGGCTGAAGCCGCGCATCGCCTATTTCGACAAGGACCGCGGCGCCGAGCCCTTCATCCGCGCCATCGGCGGCCGCTACGACGTGCTCTCGCCCGGCGAGCCCACGGGCTTCAACCCGCTGGCGCTCCCCGACACGCCCGGCAACCGCGCCTTCCTGACCGAATGGGTCGCGCAACTGCTGACGGCCGAGGGCGACGTCACGCTGGACTCCGAAGACCGCGCCATGATCGCCGACGCGGTCGACGCCAACTTCCACCAGCCGCCCCAGCACCGCCGCCTGCGCTACCTGCGCGAGCTGTTCCGCGGCGCGCGCCGGCCCCAGGCGGGCGACCTCGCCGCCCGGCTCTCGGCCTGGTGCGAGGGCGGCGACCACGCCTGGCTGTTCGACAACGCCGACGACCTGCTCGACATCGAGACCCGCGTCCTGGGCTTCGACATGACCAGGGTGCTGGACGCGCCGACGGTCCGCATCCCGGCGATGATGTACCTGTTCCACCGGCTGGAGCAGCGGCTGGACGGCAGCCCCGCCATGTTCGTGGTCGACGAGGGCTGGAAGGTCCTGGACGACCCGGTGTTCGTGCGCCGGATCAAGGACTGGGAAAAGACCATCCGCAAGCGCAACGGCCTCGTGGGCTTCTGCACCCAGAGCGCCTCCGACGCGCTGGACAGCCGCATCGCCTCGGCGATCATCGAGCAGGCCGCGACGCAGATCTTCTTCCCCAACGCCCGCGCCAAGGCCAGCGACTACGTCGACGGCTTCGGCCTCTCCGAGCACGAGTACGAGCTGGTGAAGACCCTGCCCGACACCTCGCGCTGCTTCCTGATCAAGCGCGGCGACCACTCGGTGGTGGCCCGCCTCGACCTCACCGGCCTCTCCGGCGAACTCGCCGTGCTGGCCGGGACCGAGCGCACGGTGCGCCGGCTCGACGCGCTCAGGGCCCAGGTGGGCGACGCCCCGGCCGACTGGCTGGCGTCGTTCATGGAAGGCCGGAGCGCCGCATGACCCGGCTTCGCCAAGGCTTCCCGGGAGGAGCGAAGTAGGATGGCCGCCGCCTGCGCATCCGTCGTGGACGATGGGGTCATCCGGGGCGTCCTGGCCACCATCGACTGCCAGACCAAGGCGTATGCCCAGGGCGGCTACCTGGCCCTGACGCAAGGGTCGGGCGTGTTCCAGGCCGCGCTGACGGCGCTCTTCACGATCTACGTCGCCTACATCGGCTGGCGGATGCTGTTCGCGCAGGGCGACGTGCGCCTGACCGACGCGCCGGGCATCGCGCTCAGGATCGGGGTGATCCTGACGCTGGTCACCAGTTGGGCGACCTTCCAGACCCTGGTCTTCGACATGGCCAGCCGCGCGCCGCTGGAGATCGCCTCGATCGCCTCGTCGCCGTGGACCAAGGAGAGCCGCTCGACGCTGGCCTCCGACCCCATCGCCGGGCTGGAAACCACCTACCACGAGCTCACCCTCACCTCGGCCGCCTTCGGCAAGCAGGCGGGCGTCGACGCCAAGGCCTACGCGAGCCCGCAGGCCGCCGCCGCCGAGGCGGTGTCGCTGGCCAGCGGGGCGATGTTCTTCGCCAGCGTCGGCGTCATCTCGGCCTCGACGCTCGCCATCGGCATCCTGACGGCCGTCGGGCCGATCTTCGTGGCGCTGCTGCTGATGCCGGCGACGCGCGGCGTCTTCGTCGGCTGGCTGCGCGCCCTGATCGCGGCGGCGCTGACGCCCATGGTGGGCTGGCTGCTGCTGGTCCTGATGCTGACGGTGATCGAGCC
>NZ_JAHBYD010000047.1 GCF_019636135.1 Phenylobacterium sp. | reverse complement strand
ATCCCGCTCGACGACGGCGCCCTCGACGCCTTCGTCGCCTGTCCTGAAACGCCCGGCCGCCACCCGCCGATTCTCCTGCTCGCAGCGGCCGGGGAGGGCGATTCCGCCCGCTTCCGATGCGCCGGACGCCTATCCGCCCACAGTTTTTTCGTCCTCGCACCGGACATTTCGGCGCGTCGCGCGGACGACCGGCGCGACGCCGCTTCGGCGGCTCTCGATCATCTCGCCGACGAGCGGAACTGCGATGACGCGCGCGTGGGCGTGCTCGGTTTCGGAGCCGGCGCCGACCTCGCGCTGGAACTCGCGGCGCTCCGCGCCGAACGGGTCGCGGCCGTCGCGGCGTACGGCGGGCGCGGCTTCGGGCCGCGGCGAGCGCTGGAAATATCTTATAGAATCAATGGATTTGTCCGCCTCGGCTACCGCGTCGGCCACGTCTCCCGGCGCGTCGGCCTTCTGGAGACGGCGCTGACCCTCGCGGGCGTCCTCTTCGACACCGACCTCTACGAGAGCGAGCCGGAGGCGGCCGACCTCGCCGACCTCTTCGCCCGCACCCTGACGCCGGCGCCGGTCGTCGCGGCGCGCCCTGAGGCGCCCCCGAGGGCGCCGCAGGGGAAGGTCGGCTTCCCGACCTCCGACCCTGCCGGCCGCATCGCCGCTGGCGCGCGCCGGACTCCGCGCTAGGATGCGCCAAGCGACTCAGGTTTCGGCGACCCCCGCCGGGACGTCGCCTCACCATCACCAGCTGGGGGAGCCCATGGCCACCAAGAACACGAACGCCCTGCAGAAGCCTCTGACGCCCTCCGCCGAACTGGCTGCTGTCGTGGGCGCGGGCCAGCTTTCGCGCGGGGAAACCGTTTCGAAGATCTGGGACTACATCAAGAAGAACAACCTGCAGAATCCCGCGAACAAGCGCGAGATCCTGGCCGACGCCAAGCTGAAGCCGGTCTTCGGCGGCAAGGACAAGGTCAGCATGTTCGAGATGAACAAGCACCTGGCCGCCCACCTGAAGTAGGGCGACCGCGCAGCGCCCGCGTCGGCGCTGCCGCAGGGCATGCAAGAGACCTCGCGGGCCGTTCGCCTTGCGAGGTCTCTTCGCATCTGGGGCCTCTTTTCTTTTCCATGACCGACCGTCATAAGGGCCGGCCTTTCGAGACGGACGTCACGTGACCTCCCCCAATCGCGCCATCATCCTCGCCGCAGGGCAGGGCAAGCGGCTCCTGCCCCTCACCGAGGACCGCCCGAAGTGCCTCATCGAGCTCTCGGGCCGCACCCTGCTGGCCTGGCAGCTCCTGCGCCTGCAGGCGGCGGGCGTGCAGGAGGCGGTGATCGTCACCGGCTTCCGCGCCGACCAGGTCGAGGCCGAGGTCGCCCGGCTGGGGCTGACCATGCCGGTGCGCCTGGAGTTCAATCCGTTCTACACGGTCAGCGACAACACCGCCTCGTGCTGGATCGTGCGGGAAGCGTTCGACCGCGAGGTCCTGGTCCTGAACGGCGACACCCTGTTCGGCCCGGGCATCGCCGAGAAGCTGCTGGGGGCGGCGCCCGCCGACATAACGGTCACCATCGACCGCAAGCCCGCCTATGACGCCGACGATATGAAGGTGCTGACCGAGCAGGGCCGGCTGATCGCCATCGGCAAGACCATCACCGCCTACGACGCCGAGAGCATCGGCTTCCTGCGCTTCTCGCCCGCGGGCGCCCAGAAGTTCCGCGCCGGCGTCGAGCAGGTGCTGAGCCACCCCGAGGGCCTGCGCCGCTGGTACCTGTCGGTCATCGACGAACTCGCCCGCGCCGGCGTCGACGTGAAGGTGTGTTCCATCGAGGGGCTCGAATGGGGCGAAATGGACTTCCCCCAGGACGTCGACAACCTCACCCGCCTCAGCGCGGAGTGGGAGAGGCCGTGAGCCCTTCCCTCCCTTAATGGGGAGGGACAGGCCGCGAGCGGCCAGGGTGGGGTAGACCGGGCCGGAACTCCGCGCCAGCGGGTTAGCCAATCACGACACTCGGCGCTCCGGCCTGTACTTCCCCACCCTGCTCGCCTCCGGCGAGCTGTCCCTCCCCATTAAGGGAGGGAAGCCACGATCCGCCGCACCAGGTCGAGGTCGGCGGGCTTGTCCACGTCCACCGACGCGAGCCCGTACGGCGTCTCGACGATCGCGGCTTTCACGCCCGCCAGCGTCCCCAGCCGCGCCGCGGCGTCCTTCAGGGTCAGCCGCCCCAGGGCGTAGCGCGCCAGCATGCCGAGCCCCAGGATCTGCGCCTGCCGCCAGGGCCGCTTGCGCTCGGCTTCCACGCGCCGCCACAGGTCGACCACGCCCATCGCGCGCGCATTGGCCAGGTAGAAGAGGTTGCAGCCGCTCCAGTGGCCGTCGGCGAGCCTGATCCAGGTGCGCTCCGTTCCGGGCGCCGCCGCCTCCACCGTCGCCCGGGCCGCCACCAGCGCCGCCACGTCGGCCTCGGTGGGTACGTCGTCCAGGAACCGCCGCACCCAGTCGCCTTGCAGCAGCGCGTGGTCGGCGGTCGTCACCAGCAGCGGCGTGCCCAGGTGCTCGCCCGCGACCTTCACCGAGGCGCTCGGCCCGGCTTCCTCGTCGCGCACTTCGACGCCCAGCACGGCCGCCTCGGCCCGCACCTCCGGATGGCTCGACACCACCGCGATCCGCGCCGCGCCGGCGTCGCGCAGCGCCACGGCCACCCGCGACAGCAGCGTCCGCCCCTCGAGCCGGATCAGCGCCTTGTGCGTCGCCCCGCCGTAGGCCGCCACGGCGTCCGTCACACCCGCCCGCGACCCCGCCAGGATCAGGGCCGCAAAACCACTCATCAGAGCGCCTTCTCGTACAGCCGGTAGGTCTTGTAGACCTTGGCCCCGCCCGCATCGCAGATGCGGCGCATGGCGGTGTTGTCCTCCAGCACCCACGACAGCTCATAGCGGGCGTAGCCCAGCTTGCGCGCCGACTGGGCCACCGCGTCGATCAACTGGAAGGGCAGGAGTTGCCCGCGCAGCGTACTCGCGAACGTCCGCTTCACGCCCATCAGCGGCACGCGGCCGGTCTTCACGCCCTTCACCTTCAGCCGCCAGACCAGCTTGGCCCAGCCGAACGGGAACAGCTTGCCGCCCAGGTCGCGGATCGCCTCGTTGATGTTGGGCAGCAGAACCATGAAGCCCGCCGCCTCGCCGTCGATCTCGGCGAACCAGGTCAGCCGCGGATCGATCACCAGCTTCAGCGTGTTGGCCAGCGCCTGGGTCTCGGCCTCGGTGGTGGGCGTGAAGCCCCAGTTGCCGCTCCAGGCGTCGTTGAGGATGCCCGTCAGCGTGCGGACTTCGGCGTCGAACCGCTTCATGTCGAGCCGGCGCAGCACCACGCCGTCGGCCGCGCCCTTGCGCACCCGGCGCAGGATCGGCCCCGGCAGGTCGTCGGCCACGCTGCAGACGTAGGCGTAGATGTCCTTGGCCCGCGCATAGCCCGCGCCCTCGATCCGCGCCGGCGCATGGCGCGCGTCGTGGCTCATCATGAACATCGGCGGCGTGTCGTGGCCCTCGACCAGCAGGCCGACCTCCTCGTTGGTCGAGAGGTTCACCGGCCCCAGCGCCGTCCTGCAGCCGCGCTCGCGCAGCCACGCCTCGGCCGTCGCGAACAGGGCCTCGAACACCGCGGGATCGTCCTCGGCGGCGATCATGCCGAAGTGGCCGACGCCGTCCTTGGTCTGCGGGTTCAGGTGGTCGATCTGGGCGGAGATCCGGCCCACGTCGCGGCCATCCCGCACCGCGAGCCAGAACTGCACGTCGGCGTGGGCGAAGAAGGGGTTGCCCTTGGCGGTCAGCGACTCCTGCCGCTCGATCATCAGGGGGGGGACATAATTCTGGTCGCCCGCGCCGAGCCGCATGGGCACGCGGATGAACCGGTCGAGCTCGGCCTTCGAGCCCACCGGCACGATGCTGACGCCGCCCCCCAAGGCCGTCATCCCTCCTGGTAGATCAGCATGGTCAGCCCGAAGGCGGCGAACATCATGGGCGCCGCCCAGGCCGCCAGGATCGGCGGCGCGGCCCCGTTCTCGCCCAGGGCCGTGAACGCCCCGTCGAACACCATGAAGAGCAGCCCCGCCGCCAGGCACTGGACCAGCAGCGTCGCCCCGCCGCCGCGGAAGTTCGCCATCGCCACCGGGGCCGCCAGCAGCAGCATCACGATCGAGGCGATCGGCGCCGCCCAGGATCGCTGCAACTGGGTGTCGTAGTAGGTGCGGGGCCTCACGGAGAGGCCGCCCGCCAGCGCCCGGCTGGCCTCGGCCGGCGTCACGGTGGTCTGGCCGGCGGCCAGCGTGCGGATGTCGCCGGGCTTCAGGTTCTCGGTCCAGTCCATCGAGCGGGCCTGTCCCTCGGCGATGCTGCCGGTCCCCAGCGTCTCGAACCGGGGCTCGATCAGCCGCCAGCGGTCGTTCTCGTAGACGGCGGCCCGGGCGTCGGTCTTCTGCACCAGCCGCCCGGTCTGGTCGCGGCGGTAGATGGTCACCTTCTCGAGGCTGCGGCCGTCGGGATCGCGCGGCACGGCCACGACGATCTCGTCGCCGACGCGGAAGGTGAGGGGGTCGATGACCTTGGCGGGGTCCTTCGGCGTGCTTTTCTGCCACCATTCGGAGAGCGTCGCGTCGGTGCGGGGCGCGATCGCCATGCCGATGGCGAGCTGCACGACCACCAGCACGACCACCGCCGGGACCGACATCATCGTCACCCGATAGGCCGAGATGCCGGTGGAGCGCATGGCCGTCACCGCGCTGTCGCCCGCCAGCTTGGCGAAGGTGAAGAGCGATCCCGCCAGGGCCGCCAGCGGCGCGGCCTGTTCGATGAGCCGGGGCAGCCGCAGCATCGCGTAGTAGGCCACGCCCGCCGCCCCCAGCTTCCGGTCGAGGATCTCGGTGGTCACGTCGAGCAGGTCGAGGATCTGCAGGATGCCGACCAGCACGGCGAGCGCCGCCAGGATCCGCCCCGCCATCAGCTTCATCAGGTACTTCGGAAGCGTCATGCCGCGGGCGCCCCGACCTCGGCTCCGGCCCGCTTCAGCCGCACCTTCGCCGCCTGGCTCCCGATGTATTCCGTCAGCCGCCCGATCGGCGTCTCGCCGGGACGCTTGCGGCTGGTGATGAAGACCGTGAACGCGATGGCCGCGAAGCCGAAGAACGGCGCGCCGACCGCGATCTCGGGCGGCACGCGCCCGGTCTCCGCGAGCCCCTGGCCCAACTGGACGAGGTGGAAGAACGCCAGCAGCAGCAGGCCGCCCACGATGATCCCCGGCGCGCGTCCGCTCCGCTTCGCCGCCATGCCCAGCGGCACCGCGAGCAACGGCAGAAGCGGCAGCACCAGGGCCCGCGCCAGGCGGCCGTAGAGCTCGGCCAGCAGCGTCGCCTTCGGGATCACCGTGGCGCCGCTCTCGGCCTGGTCGGCCAGCTCGAACAGGGTGAGCTCCCGCTCGTCGCCACCCCGGGCGCGCAGCAGCTTGGCCGGTCCCTGGATCGGCAGTTGCATGGTGAAGTCCTGGAAGCTCAGGATCTCGGGCCGGCCCTGCTCGTTGTAGCGCAACTGCTGGCCGTTCTTGAGCTTGAGCTGCACGTTCTTGCCGTCGGCGGTGCGGCGCACCTCGGCCATGCCGGCGGTGGTGACCTCCTCGCGGCCCTTGTCGGTGATCCGGCGGATGAAGATGCGGCTGAGCTGCTGGCCCGCCGGGTCGGCCGCGTCCGTCGTCATCGTCAGGTCCTTCGACGGCAACAGGATGGTCTCGGCGGGCACCAGCCCGTTCCAGCCGGCGTTCTGCGCCGTGTGCAGCACCGCGCGGTAGGCGTAGCGGCTATAGGGTTGCAGGAACCCGAAGACGGCCAGGCTCACCACCGTCAGCGCCGCGGCCAGGCAGAGGTAGGGCGCCGCCAGCCGCGTCAGCGAGACGCCGGCCGCCAGGAGCGCGTCCACCTCGGACGCCTGGTTCATGCGGTTGACCACGATGACGAGCGCCAGGAAGAAGGCCGCCGGCAGCGTCAGGCCCACATAGTGCGGCACCAGGTTGACCGCGAGCTGCGCGACGAAGCCGAACCGGTCGCTGGAGGCCGACAGCATGTCGAGCAGGCGCAGCGTCCGCTCCAGCAGGAGCGCCAGCAGGGTCACCCCGGTCGCGCCCACCATCGGCCAGAAGGCCAGCCGGAGCAGATAGCGGTCGACGTGGCTCAACGGGGTCCCCCAGACAAGACTGGCATCGCCAGTCAGGCGCGCCAGCGGGCGGCGAAATCGGCGGCCAGCGCGGAGGCCTCCTCCTCGCTCAGGGCGACGTGCGACGCAAGGGCGGGCGGCCCCGGCCAGCCCGCGTCCGTGAAGGTGTGGCCGCCGTGCGTCCGCTCGCCCGGGTACCGCGGGAGCACATGGAAGTGAACGTCGGGGTCGACCATCATCAGCATCAGGTAGTTGATGCGTTCGTAGGCGACAGTGTGGCGAAGCAGCGCCTCGACGCCGTCGACCGCGTCCTTCAGGTCGGCGAACGCACCTGGCGACAGGTCGGAAAACGCCGTCGCCTCTTCCTTGCAGACCAGGACCAGCGCGCCGAACGTCGGCTGCTGCGGCCGCACCAGCACCAGCCAGTGCGCGGTCTCGGCGACCAGGGTGTCCGGGTGGCCGAACTTGCGGGCGGTCGCGTTGGTCACGGAGAATCCCTGGCGTCGGCGGGGAGGCGATCATAGGGGCGGCCCCCGCGAGGCGAAAGCTGTAAGCCAGTTGATTTCGCCGCAATCTACTTGCAGACTGCAATCAGTTGATGAGGACCTCGAATGACGCTCGCGCTCTACGGCCATCCCTTCTCGTCCTATACGCAGAAGGCCCTGATCGCCCTCTACGAGAACGACACCCCGTTCGAGTTCCGTGAGATCGGCCCCGACACGCCTGAGAACGCGGCCGAGTGGATGCGCCGCTGGCCGCTGGCCAAGTTCCCCATGCTGCTCGACGGTGACCGCCATGTGGTCGAGACCAGCATCATCGTCGAATACCTGCAGCTCAAGCATCCCGGCCCGGTGCGCCTCATCCCGGACGACCCGATGGCGGCCCTGGACGTGCGCTTCCTCGACCGGTTCTTCGACATCCACGTGATGGACGCCCAGCAGGTCGCCGTCGCGTCAAAGCTCGGACACATCCCGATGAAGAGCGAGGACGGCCTCGCGCTCGCCGTCCAGCGCCTGGAGCGGGCCTATGCCTGGCTCGACGGCCATCTCGCCGACGGCCGCACCTGGGCCGCGGGCGAGGCCTATACGATGGCCGACGCCGCCGCCTCGATGTCGCTGTTCTACGCCGACTGGGTCCACCAGATCCCCGAGGCCTACCCGAACGTCCGCGCCTACCGCGCCCGCCTCCTGGCCCGCCCGTCCTTCGCCCGCTGCGTCGAGGAAGCCCGCTACTTCCGCCCCTACTTCCCGCTCGGCGCGCCGGATCGCGACTAGGCGGGCAGCTTCTTCGCCCAGTCGCGCACGATGGTGGCGAACCGCTCGGGCTGCGAGGCGTGCATCGCGTGCGCCGCGTCGGGCAGGGAGACGTAGTCGAAGGACTGGCCGGCCCGCTTGATGATCTCGCCCGCCTGCCTGGCCTGCAGGTCGGTCAGCGCGCCCACCAGCCGCCCCGTCGCCGGGTCCGCCGTGCGGCCGTGGTGCGTCATCAGCACCGGGACCTTCACCGCCGCCAGCATGCGCTCGTGGCGGCAGCTCGCCGCCACCGTGCCCTCGACGTGGGCGCGGCCCCACTCGGGGTCGTATTCCTTGAGGTTCTGCGGCGGCTCGGCCGGACCCGGGAAGCGCTTGCGCATGCCCGCCCAGTCGCCGACGCCCCATTGGTCGCCCAGGAAGGTCGCGAAGTTCTGGAAGACCGGCCCCACGATGGTCTGGCGCACCGACGGCCCGAACGCCGGCGTCAGTTCCGAGGCGAACAGCGGCGGGTCCTCGTAGATCGCGCCGCGCAACTGGCCGGGCAGGGCGTAGGCCGAGAGCCAGCACGACAGCACCCCGCCCGACGAGCAGCCGCTGGTCACCACCCGGCGCTTGATCACGGTGGCGACGAACCGCGTCAGGTCGTTGCCCATGTTGTCCAGCGTGTAGCGGCCCGGCGTCCAGGTGCTGCGGCCCTGGCCGCGCAGGTCCACCGCATAGACCTGGAAGTCGGCCTCCAGCAGCTTGATCGCCGCCTCGTAGCCCCACCACGATTCCGTCTGGCCGGGGATCAGGAGCAGCGCCGGCTTCGAGGCCGGGCCGGCGACCACGTAGTTCATCTGCACTTCGCCGAGGTCGGCCGTCCTCTCGGGGTAGGCGTGGGCCACGAACGTCGGCTTGTAGCTCGAGTCCGCCGCGCGCCCCGGCACGCCCGCGGCCAGGGGCGGGGCCGCCGCCGACGACGCCTGGGCTATCGCCTGCGTGGCCGCCGCGGCGGCCGGCGCCGCGATCGCCGTTCCGACCAGGGCGCGCCGCGTGCCGCCCGTCCGCTTCGCCGTGTTCATCCAGGCCTCCCCCTCGTTCTGGCCGACTGTATCGTCAAGGCCCGCGCATCCGGAAGCCCGCTGGGCTGACGCCCGGGCAATCCTGCGTCATGCTCGCCGCGGAGAAGCGCGCCCGAAGGCGCCCCCGCGAATCCAGGGAGGAGGCGGCCATGTCGCAGGGTCTGTTCAGCGACCTTCTGGTCATCGATTGCGCGAGCTTCATCGCCGGCCCGGCCGCGGCCACGGTGCTCAGCGACTACGGCGCCCGCGTCATCAAGATCGAGCCGCCGGTCATCGGCGACGCCTACCGCAACCTCTTCCGACTGCGCGGCACGCCCGACGACATCGACTACTTCTGGGCGCTGGACTCCCGCAACAAGGAGAGCCTGGCGCTCGACCTGCGCCGCCCCGAGGCGCAGGCGGTCCTGCAGACCCTGGTGAAGCAGGCCGACGTCTTCATCACCAACATCCCGTTCCCGGCCCGCGAGCGCCTGGGCGTCCGCGCCGGCGACCTGATGCCGTTGAACAGGCGCCTGATCTACGCCTCGCTGTCGCCCTACGGCGAGCACGGGCCGGAACGCGACCGCACGGGGTTCGACGCCACCGTCTGGTGGGCGCGCTCGGGCCTGATGGACATGGTCCGCCCGACCCCGGAGGCCGAGGCCGCCCCGTCGATGCCCGGCATGGGCGACCACCCGACCGCCATGGCCATGTACGGCGCCATCGTCACCGCGCTCTACAAGCGCATCTCGACCGGAGAGGGCTCGGAAGTCAGCACCTCGCTGCTCGCCAACGGCCTGTGGGCCAACGGTTGCCAGGTGCAGGCCGCGCTGTGCGGCTACGAGCTCGCCGCCCGGCCCAGGCGCGGCGAGCGAGGCGCGCTCAACGAGATGTATCGTTCGGCCGACGGCCGCGACTTCGTGATCGCCAGCACCAACCCCGCCCGCGACTGGCCGCTGCTGGCCGCCGCCGTGGGCCACGCCGAATGGCTGGAGGACCCGCTCTTCGCCACCCCCGAGGCGCGGCTGATGAACGGCCCGGAGCTGGTCCGCCGCTTCGACGAGATGTTCGCCGCCCAGCCCTATGCCCACTGGGCGAAGATGCTGTCGGACGGCGACGTCACCTTCGGCATCGTCGGCACCATCTACGACCACTTCGCCGACGCGCAGATCGAGGCCAACGGCCTGTTCCCCGAGTTCGCCGAGCACTGGCTGCGCACCGTCGACAGCCCGTTCCAGATCGCGGGCGAGACCAAGTTCCAGCCGCGCATGGCCCCCGGCATCGGCGAGCACACCCGCGCGCTGCTGGAAGAGTTCGGCTGCTCCCCCGCCGAGATCGAGGCCCTGGCGGCGGAGTAGTCGGACCCCGCGCCGAGCGCACGGAGTTCGGGGCGAGTGTCGGCGCCGGCGGCTCCCGTTCGTCGTTGCGACAGGACACGGCCTCGACGGAGCCTTTCGCGACCAGCTCGCGGCGTTCACCGCGAGCCGGACGGCCCCGTGACCCGGACGTAGTAGCCGTCGGGATCGCTGACCCGGAAGTCGGTCAGTCCCCAGGGTTGCGCCACCAGCGCCGACACCTCGGCCCGCCGGGACGCCCGCGCGTGCAGGGCCGCGACGTCCTCGACCACGACCACCAGTTCGACGCCCAGCCCCACCGGATGGCCCGGTCGCGGGCGGGCAGGGTGGCTCTCGGGAAGCTGCGCCGCCGCGTTCAGGCCCAGCACCGCGCCCTCGCGGCCGATCGACGTGTAGCCGCCGGGCGCCGCGCGCAGCACCTCGAAGCCCAGCACGTCGCGGTAGAAGGCGACCGAACGCGCCACGTCGGCGACGAACAGCTCGACCCGCAGGCCCGGCCGCTCGGTCTCCGTATCCCGCTCGCCGCCGGCGCTCATGCGCGCAGGATCTTCGCCATCGCCTTGCCCTTGGCGAGCTCGTCGATGAGCTTGTCGAGGTAGCGGATCTCCCGCATCAGCGGCTCCTCGATCGCCTCGACGCGCACGCCGCAGACCACGCCCGTGATCGCGGCCCGCGCCGGGTTCAGCCGCGCCTCGGCGAAGAAGGTCTCGAAGTCGGTTTTCCTTGCGATCCGCGCCTCCAGCTCGGCCTGGGTGAAGCCGGTCAGCCAGCGGACGATCTCGTCCACCTCGGCCCTGGTGCGCCCCTTCCGCTCCGCCTTGGCGACGTAGTGCGGGTAAACGCTCGCGAAGCTGGTCGTGTAGATTCGATGCCTGGTCGCCTGCACGGCCTTCTCCACGTCGCCCCGGACAGCTAGCACCCGGCGCCCTCTGGAGGTCCAGCCTCCAATCTGCTAGCAATATGCAATCGGTTTGAGGGAGCCACGCATGATCACCGTCTGGGGCGGACAGACCTCGCGATCGATCCGGGTCGTCTGGGTGCTGGAGGAGATGGGCCTGCCGTACGAGATCAGGCAGGTCGACATGCTGGCCCCGGTGCAGGATCCCGCGTTCCTGGCGGTGAACCCGGCGAACTACATCCCGGCGATCCAGGATGGCGGCGTGACCATGATCGAGTCCGTCGCGATCATGGAATACCTGATGGGCCGCTACGGCCCGACGCCGCTCGCGCCCGCGCCGGGAGATCCCGCGTTCGCGGCCTACCAGCAGTTCCTGCACCTGGGCGAAGCGGGCCTCGCGACCCTGATGATGCCGGTAGTGGTCAGCCGCTTCCTCGCCCCGGAGGCCGAGCGCGAAAACTGGGGCGCGACGTGGGCGCGGGAATGCGTCGAGCGCCGGCTGGACCTGGTCCGCGCCCGGCTCGCCCGTGCGCCCTACATGGCGGGCGAAGCCTTCACCGCGGCCGACATCTCGGTGACCTACGCCCTCAACCTGGGCGGCAAGCACGCCGGCTTCGCCCTGGGCGACGCCGAGCAGGCCTATATCGCCCGCACCACCGCCCGCGACGCGTTCAAGCGCGCCATGGAACGCTCCCACGAGGGCCTGGCGCCGGCCTGACCCTTCGGAGGGGAGGGCGATATCGGGCTCGCGACATGACCTGCCACATCCCTGCCGCGATGCTGCGCGAACGGAGCGACATGCGCGCGTTCCTCCTCGCCCCCGTTCTCCTGGCCCTGCCGGCGGCGGTCCACGCCGAGCCTGTGCAGGAGGCGCGGTCGGCCACCGGCGCCTGCCTGTCGGCGATCATCGACAATGCGCCGGTGGAGGACATCGACGGCGACGACGTGACCATCCGGCGCGGCGCGGACCCGGTGAGCTGCACGGTGCGGGTGATGGCCGGCGAGCCCGTGCTGATCCGCGACGCGGTGATGGTGGCCCTGAAACGGAGGGACGAGGTCTTCAGTCCGGCGAAGACGCGGTGGGAGCCGGGCCAGTGGGCGTCGCGCGAGACGTTCTGCAACATCCCGGGGCGCCGCGCCTTCGCGGCCTTCCTGTCGACCGCCAAGCCAGGGCTGCAACCCGTGGCGACGGTGACCGTGTTCGAGACAAAGGAGCGTGACCCGCGCTGCGACCGGGACGCCGGAGTCCAGACGATCGCCGCCGCCGAGCCGCCGCCCACCGCGCTGGCGGCCGAGGAGCGGACGGCGCCCGAACCCACGCTGCTGCCCGTCGCGCCCAAGCCCGAGAAGGCGAAGAAGAAGGGCCTGCGCGAACGGCTGGGGCTGGGGAAGAAGGACTAGCCGCGGCGACAGGATCGAGGCCTGCTGGCCACCACCGGCGCCGCCGGGGAAATTCACGGGACCTCAGGGCGCGGCCTTGGCCGAGGCGGCTTCGCGCTCCGCGGCGCGGCCGCCGGCGAGGATGTTGGTCAGCGCGTAGTTGCCCTCGTGGCAGGCGTATTCGAAGGTCCGCACGCTGGTCGCGCGGTAGGGGTGCTCGGCGCGCCAGGGCCGGGTGTAGTTGGCCGCGTCCTCGACGACGAAGCTGTAGATCAGCTCGCCGGGCGCGGTGCGGGTGAAGCGCTCGATGATGCGGGCGCCGGACGAGAGCGGGATCCAGTCGCCGGCGTTCCAGCGCCAGCGGTCCTTGGGGTTCAGGTTGGTGGTCTCGACGACGAGGGTGTCGCCTTCCCAGCGCCCGACGCTGTCGCCCATCCAGGGGCGGATGACGGCCGGGAGGTGCGGAACGTTCAGGCGGATGATCCGCACCTCGTGGTTCTGCTCGCCCGAGAGCACGACCGCGTCGCGGGTCTGGACGATCAGCAGGTGGTCGCGGTTGGTGATCGGGGCGGCCACGCCCCCGCCGCCGCCCAGCAGGCAGCGCTCGTCGAACGGGCGGCTCTCGGGGTCGTCGTAGACCTCCTCGTCCTTCAGCGCCTTCTCGGCGGCGGCGCGGCTCTGCGGCGTGAAGGGCAGGCGGCCGTCGGCGGGGTCGACGATCTGCGACGAGCGGATCTCGCCGCGCACGCGGGCGAGGCCGTTGGGCTTCTCGAAGCGGTCGTCATCCTGGACGTCGTCGAGCTCGGGCGCCGGCGCGTTCGGATCGACGGGGGCGATGACCTTCTCGTAGCGGCCGTAGCGCTTCTTCTCGTAGGCGGCGGCCTCGTAGGGCGTGGCGACCAGCGCGGCGAACCCCTTGGGCCGCTGCAGGATCGTCATCGAGTCGTTGTCCCACTGGCCTTGCAGGTCGGGCTGGCCGTAGGCGGTGCGCGGGGCGCGATAGGTCTCAGCCTGCGCGGGCAGGGCGAGGGCGAGGACCGCGATGGCCAACCTTCCCGCCGTCATCCCGCGGCTTGTCCGCGGGACCCATGATCGCGGGCGCAGGGCGGTGACCCGCAGCGTCGCCGCCCTGAGCATGTCCTGCACCTCGGAGTTCATGGGTCCTGCGGACAAGCCGCGGGATGACGAACTACGCGTTGCGCGCCATCAGGCCTCCGTCAACGGGAATGGTGACGCCGGTGATGTAGGACGACGCCGGCAGGCACAGGCTGAGCGTCACGTGGGCGACTTCCTCGGGGCGGCCATAGCGGCGCATGGCGGTGCGGCGTCGGGCGTAGGTCTGCTTATCGGCGTCGGGGATGGCGGCGGTCATGCCGGTCATGATCGGGCCGGGGCAGACGCAGTTGACGGTGATGCCTTCCGGCCCGAGCTCGACGGCGAGCGCGCGGGTGAGGCCGGTGACGCCCGCCTTGGCGGCCGAGTAGGGGCTGTCGCGGCTGGTGGCGCCCAGGGCCTCGGTGGAGGCGATGTTGACGATGCGCGGCGCGGTCGACTTGCGCAGGTGGGGCAGGGCGGCGCGGATGATGCGCTGGTGGGCGGTGAGCAGCACCGAGACGGCGCGGTCCCAGACGGCGTCGTAGTCGGCCGAGTCGATCGGCGAGAAGGCCGAGACGCCCGCGTTGTTCACGACGCTGTCCAGGCCGCCGAAGCGCGCCACGATCTCGGAGATGACCTGCCTGATCGACTCCGGGTTCGAGACGTCGAGCGCCCAGGCGTGGGCCGAATAGCCCTTCGCGATCAGTTCGTCGGCGACCGGCTGGGCGGTGTCCAGCGACAGGTCGGTGACGGCGACGTGGGCGCCGTCGGCGGCGAATACCCCGGCGGTGGCCTTGCCCATGCCGCTGCCCGCGCCGGTCACCAGCGCGACCAGGCCCCGGACACTTCTCATCTCGCTTCTGCCTTCACTCATGCCCCTACCGTCCCTGGAACACCGGCTCGCGCTTCTCCATGAAGCTGGCGACGCCTTCCTTGTGGTCCTCCGTCTGCATGAGCAGGCGGATCTTCTCGATGGCCCAGGCCCCGATCTCGCGCGGGTCGCCGTAGGCATATTTGCTGAGGCCCGCCTTCAGGTGGCGCACGGCCAGCGGCGGGTTGGCGGCGATCCGGCCGGCCAGCGCGCGGGCGGCCGGCAGCAGGTCGTCGTGCGGGGTGACCCGGGTGACGAGGCCGATGCGCAGGGCCTCGGCGGCGTCGAGGATGTCGCCCGTGAACAGCAGCTCGGCGGCCTTGGCGGGGCCGACGATGGCGGGCAGGCGGTAGAATCCGCCCACGTCGCAGACCAGGCCGCGCTTCACGAACAACTCGCCGAACTTCGCCCTTTCGGAAGCGATGCGGATGTCGGCGAAGAGCGCTAGCTCCATGCCCCAGCCGACGGCCGCGCCGTTGACGGCGGCGATGATCGGCTTGTCGCACTCCAGCGCCGCCATGGCCGCGGGCGTGGCCGTGAAGGTCACGGGCAAGGGCGCGCGGGAGACGGGCTTCGGGCCGGCCATGATCTCGCCGACGTCGTCGCCGGAGCAGAAGGCGGGGTCGGCGCCGGTGAGGATCACGCAGCGGACCTCGGGGTCGGCGGCGGCCGCGCGCAGGCTCTGCTCCAGTTCGTCGTAGGCCGGGAAATTGAGCGCGTTGCGCCGGTGCGGCCGGTTCAGGGTGATGGTGGCGACGTGGCCCTCGAGCGTCACCAGCGTGTGCTCGAACCGCGCGCTCTTCCCGGTCAGCGAGACCATGGCGCTCCTCCGTGGCGGCGACTGTTCGCCCGGCGCCGGGGCAGGTCAACGGTGACGCGGGGTCAGGCTTGCCACGCTTCTGCGGCGGGGGAACATGGCGCGCTTCGGAGGGAGACGCCGCATGCCGCAATTCCGCACCATCGACGCGGGCCAGGCGAACATCCGCGTGGCGGTGAAGGGCGAGGGGCCGCTGGTGCTGATGGTCCACGGCTTCCCGGAGAGCTGGTACTCGTGGCGCCACCAGATGGGGCCGGTCGCCGAGGCCGGCTATACGGCCGCAGCCATCGACGTCCGCGGCTACGGCGGCTCGGACAAGCCGCATGCCATCGAGGCTTACGACATGGAAAGCCTGACCGCCGACGTGGCGGGGGTGGCCAGGGCGCTGCAGCCGGACGCGCCGGCGATCCTGTTCGGCCACGACTGGGGCGCACCGATCGTCTGGAACACGGCGCTCTCGCGGCCCGAGGCGATCCGCGCGGTGGCGGGGCTCTCGGTGCCGTTCACGGGCGTGCCGCAGCGGCCCTTCACGGATATCTTCAAGGAGCTGTTCACCGACAAGGGCCTCTTCTTCTACCAGGCCTGGTTCCAGGAGGTGGGGCCGCCCGAGGCGGAGGCGGAGAAGGACGTCCGAGACTTCCTGCGCAAGTTCTACTTCGGCATCGCCGGCGAGGCGCCCGACGGGTCGTGGCCGATGAAGAAGCACGGCGCGAGCCTGCTGGAGGGGATGAAGGACCCGGGCCAGTTCCCCGCCTGGCTGACGGCGGAGGACCTCGACTACTACGTGGGCGAGTTCGAGGCCTCGGGCTTCCGCGGACCGATCAGCCGCTACCGCAACCACGAGCGCGACTTCGCCTGGCTGCAGCAGTTCCAGGGACGCAAACTCGACATGCCGACGCTGCTGATCGGCGGCGACCGCGACCCGGCGTTCAACGGCTTCGGCCGCATCGCCGACCCCGGCGCGCTGATGAGGACGCAGGCCACCGACCTGCGCGGCGTCCACGTGCTGCCGGGCTGCGGGCACTGGACCCAGCAGGAGCGGCCGACCGAAGTGAACACCATCCTCGTCGACTGGCTGAAGGGACTCTGAATCGATGGCCGACCTCGAACTGCGCCAGGACGGCGACGTCATCTGGGCGACGATGAACCGGCCCGAGCGGCTGAACGCGCTCAGCCGCAACCTGGTGAAGGAACTGCGCGACTTCTTCGTGGGGCTCTACTGGCGCAAGGACGTGCGGGTGGTGGTGCTGACCGGCGCCGGGAACGCCTTCTGCGCGGGCCTGGACCTGAAGGAGAGCACCGGCAGCGGCAACCGCGACGGCCGCCGCTCGATCGGCGCGGGCCTGACCAGCCAGCGCGAGATCAGCGAGATCGTCATCGCCATGCGCCGCTGCCCGCAGCCGATCGTCGCCTGCGTGAACGGGGCGGCGGCCGGCGGCGGCTTCGCCCTGGCGCTCGCCAGCGATATCCGGATCGCGACGCCGAACGTGCGCATGAACGCCGCCTTCATCCGCATCGGGCTCACGGCCTGCGACATCGGGGTGAGCTACTTCCTGCCGCGGATGGTCGGGGCCTCCATCGCCGCGGAGTACATGCTGACCGGCCGCTTCATCGACGCCAAGCGCGGCCACGAACTGGGGCTGATCAACAAGGTGGTCGAGAAGGACGCTCTGGAGGCCGAGGCGCAGGGCTATGTCGACGACATGCTGCACGCCACCCCGCTGGGCCTGCGGCTGACCAAGGAGTGCCTGAACCACGCCATCGACGCCCAGGGGCTGGAGGCCGCCATCGCCATGGAGGACCGCAACCAGATCCTGGCGAGTTCGGACGGCGACTTCGGCGAGGGCGTCGCGGCCTTCCTGGAAAAGCGCAAGCCGGTGTATTCGCGGCGGGAGGGGTAGGATGGGATCGCTGATCATGCTCCCTTCCCCCTTGCGGGGAAGGGCTGGGGATGGGGGTGTCAACGCCGCGCCCTCCGCAGCGCACCCCCACCCCCGACCCCTCCCCGCAAGGGGGAGGGGAGCCCGGGGAGGTGGCGCATGATCGAGCTCTGGCACTGTCCCGACGCCCGCTCGTTCCGGCCGTTGTGGGCGCTGGAGGAGCTGGGGCTGGACTACGCGCTGCACCTGCTGCCGTTCCCGCCGCGGGTGCGCGAGCCGGCGTACCTGGAGGTCAATCCGCTGGGCACTATCCCGGCGCTGAGGGACGGCGACACCTTCATGACCGAGAGTGCGGCGATCGTGCAGTACCTCTGCACCCGCTACGGCCCGAGCGACCTGGCCGTGCCGGTCGAGGACCCGGCCTATGGCGCGTGGCTGAACTGGCTGCATTTCGGCGAGGCGACGCTGACGTTCCCGCAGACGCTGGTGCTGCGCTACCGGCAGTTCGAGCCGGGCAAGGCCGAGGTGGTGGCCGACGACTACGCCCAATGGTTCCTGAGCCGCCTGCGCCAGGTGGACCGGGCGCTGGCCGACGGACGGGAGCACCTCTGCGCGGGCCGGTTCACGGGCGCCGACATTTCCGTGGCTTACGCGCTTCTCCTCGCAAGGCAGCTCAAGCTGGACGCGAAGTTCTCGCCGGCCATCCAGGCCTACTGGGACCGGGTGTCGGCGCGCCCCGCCTTCCTGGCCGCCAAGCGGGCGCAGAAGATGGACCTCTCGGAGGCGCTGTCGTCATGATCGCCCCGCCGTTCGGCTAGCGGGCCACCTCCTCGGCCACCAGGTCGGCGTGGGAGGCGTGGAGGAAGCGGCCGCCGTCGGCGACGCGGACCACGCGGTGGCCGGGCAGGGCCGCCTCCCAGAGCGCGTCGGCGTCGCCGGGGCGGTAGAGGACGTCGTGGGCGCCGACGATGCGGGTCCAGTTGGCGGCGTCGGGCAGGCGGGGCGGGTTCCAGTTCAGGTAGATGCGCTGGTCGTTGACGAAGCCCCAGGTGGTCTGGAGCGGCGCCAGGCGGGCGGATTCCACGTAGTCCTCCACCACCTGCGGGTTCTGCATGACCGCCATGTCGGGCTTGCTGCCCTTCAGGGCGTCGCGGGTCAGGCGCTCGTAGACCTGCGGCGTGGCGCGCTGGGCGAGGAAGCGGCCGAGCGGTTCGATCAGGTGCGGGTGCTTCACGAAGAGCCGCTTGGCGCCGTTCAGGAACCCGTCCCAGCGGCTGTCGACGTCGTAGGGCGTGAACGGGTTGATCAGCACCGCGCGGGAAAGGCGCTCGGCGTGATGCAGGCCGAGGTCGAGGGCGATGCTCTCGCCGCCGCGCGAGAGCAGGCGCACCCGCTTGAAGCCGTAGGCGTCGAGAAGGGTGAGGACATCGTTCAGGCCGGTGGCCTCGGGATCGCGCTCGGGCGGGTCGGTGAGGCCGAAGCCCGGCCGCTCGACGGCGAGGGGACGCAGGCCCCTGGCCTGGAGCGCGCGCACGAGGCCGCGGTCGAGCAGGCTGCCCGTGGTGGCGCTGTGGAAGAGCAGCGTGGGCTCGCCGCTGGCGGGGCCGAAGTCGGAGAGGGCGATGCGGCCCGGCTGGTCGCGGCGGTTCAGGAAGCGGAGCGGCCGCAGCGCGCCCCACGACGCCGCCACCGCGAGGTTCGGATTGTCCGCCAGGCCCAGCAGCACGGCGGCCTCGGTGGTCATGCGGCTGAGGTCGGTGGCGCTGCGCAGGCGGAAGCGCTCGTAGAGGGCGGCGAGCTCGTCCTTCATGGCGTGCTCGCTGATCCGCAGCGTCCCGGCCGCTTCGCTGCGGGTGAGGCCCAGCGCGAGCAGGACGCAGGCGCCGGCCGCGCGCTCGGACAGCCCCAGCGCGGCCTGGAGCTGCGGCGCCTGGCTGAGCCGCAGGTCGCCGCCCCCCACCGCGGCGTGGACGAGGCGCACGAGGTCGGTCTGGCGCGTGGCGCGGGCCTTGCGGAGCGCCTGCTGGAGCGCCTTGCGGGCGGTCTCGTAGCCCGTGCCGGCGAGCCGCGCGCCCGCGATGAGGTCGCCGGCCGAGATCAGGCCGAGGGTGGTGCGCGCTTCCAGCGGGGTGAGCCGCCAGCTCGCCAGGGCGCGTTCGGCCAGGGCGCGGTCCTCGAACGGCCGGTAGGCGACGGCGACGAAGGCCGCGCCCTCGCAGGCGGCGCGCGCCGCGTCGGGCAGCGGCCAGCCGGTGGCGTCGACGGGTCGGCCCAGCAGGAGCACCGTCGTCGCGCCGTCGCGCGCGCCCACGGCCACCAGCCCGGGCTGTCGCGTCCCGGCCAGCCAGTCGGCGGCGGCGGCCTCGACGTCGTCCGGGTCGAACCACTCGGCGAAGCGCGCGTCGCAGCCGCCGGCGCCGCCGTCGCGGAGGAAGGCGGCCCAGGCGAGCGCGGTGGCGGGCAGGGTCACGGGCGCGCCGCCCGCTTCCGGGCGGGCGGGTTCGATCGAGACGTCGACGGCCTTCAGGAACCGGGCCGCTTCCTCGTCTCCGCCTTCGAGGTCCGCTGCCGTACGTGTCATGCTCGGCGATTGGACCCGTCCGGCGCGGTGGATTCAAGGCGCTTCCCGCAGGCGTTGACGTGGCGTCCCCGTTGAACGGGCTCGCGGCTGGCGTAGGCTCGCGCCCGACCAGCCCCGGCCGGGCGGAGGGGACCGCGCGCGATGACCGCCGAGATCATCCTGCACCACTACGACACCTCGCCGTTCTCGGAGAAGGTGCGGCTGATGCTGGGCGTCAAGGGGCTTAGCTGGCGCTCGGTGATCCAGCCGGTGATCATGCCGAAGCCCGACCTGATCCCCCTGACCGGCGGCTACCGGCGCATCCCGGTCATGCAGATCGGGGCCGACGTCTACTGCGACAGCCAGGCGATCCTGGCCGAGATCGAGCGGCGGCACCCGAAGCCCGCGGTGGTGCGCGGCGCCGACTGGGCGGTGAACCTCTGGGCCGACCGGACGTGGTTCCAGGCCAGCGTGGCGGTGATCTTCGCCGAGATCGGGGACAGCATCCCGAAGGAGTTCGCCGAAGACCGCGAGAAGCTGTCGGGCCGGCCGTTCGACGTGCAGGCCATGAAGGCCGCGGCCCCGTTCGCGCGGGCGCAGTGGCGGGCGTTCGCGGCCTGGGTCGAGGATGGGCTGGCGGACGGTGACTTCCTGGGCGGATCGACGCCGTCGCTGGCCGACGTGGCGGCCTGGATGAACGTCTGGTGGGCCGGCGGCGCGGCGCGCAAGGCGACGGAGGAGCTGCTGGCAGGCTTCGATCGGACGAAAGCCTGGGCCGAGCGCGTCCGCGGCATCGGTCACGGCAAACGGAGCGAGATGCAGCCTTCCGAGGCGGTCGCCATCGCCGCAAGGTCCGAGCCCAGCGACGACGTGGCCTGCGATCCCAACGACCCGTCGGGCGTGAAGAAGGGCGACCGGGTGGTCGTGCAGGCCGACGACTACGGGCGCGATCCCGTCGAGGGCGTGCTGGTGGGGCTGTCCAGGGACCGCGTGACCCTGGCCCGCGAATGCGGCGAGCTGGACGTCGCGCATGTGCATTTCCCGCGCGCGGGCTACGTGCTCGCGAAGCGCTGACTGAGAGGAAGACGACGATGAACGACCGCGTGAGCATCACCATCGAAGGCGGTGTCGCCGACGTGCGCCTCAACCGCGCCGACAAGATGAACGCCCTGGACAACGCCATGTTCGAAGGGCTGATCCTGGCCGGCGAGCGGCTGAAGCGCGAGCCGGGCCTCAGGGCCGTCGTGCTGTCGGGCGAGGGCAAGTCGTTCTGCGCGGGCCTGGACACCTCGAACTTCGGTGCGATGGCGTCGGGCGGCCGGCGCGAGGGCCAGAGCAGCGCCGGCGGCGACCTCGTCACCGCCAACCGCACGGCCGGCGGCTCGAACCGGGCGCAGCACGCGGTGATGGTGTGGCGCGAGATTCCCGTGCCGGTGATCGCGGCGGTGCATGGCGTGGCCTACGGCGGCGGCTACCAGCTCCAGCTCTCGGCCGACCTGCGCTTCGTCGCGCCGGATGCGAAGCTGTCGGTGTTCGAGATCCGCTGGGGCCTGATCCCGGACATGGCGGGCATGGCGCTGCTGCGCGGGCTGGTGCGTGACGACATCGCGCGCGACCTGACCTATTCGGGCCGCATCTTCTCGGGCGAGGAGGCGCTGCAGATGGGCCTGGCGACCCGTGTCTGCGTCGATCCGCGCGCCGAGGCCCTGGCCTATGCGAAGGAAGTGGCCGCCAAGAACCCGCACGCGATCCGCGCGGCGAAGCGGCTGCTGAACATGGCCGACGAGGCCAGCAAGTCCGAGATCCTGATCGAGGAGAGCCGCGAGCAGGTGGCGCTGATCAGTTCGCCGAACCAGGTGGAGGCCGTGATGGCCAACATGCAGAAGCGGGCGCCGACCTTCGCCGACACCGAGGTCGAGACCCCGGCGCCGGTTCCGTTCGGCGCCAACTAGCGCGCAGCGTGATGAGGGGTCGCGCGAGCCTCTCAGCTTCGTTGGCGCGCAAGCGCCGTTTTGATTCAAACCACGGA
>NZ_JAHBYD010000046.1 GCF_019636135.1 Phenylobacterium sp. | reverse complement strand
GACAAGGCCCGGCCATGACGTTTCTTGTTGTTTCGGTGGGTTGACCGAGCCGGACCTAGCGAACCGTCTCGGTTTCCTTGGGCGCCGAGGCCCGGCGCGTCCTGGCCTGGGCCTTCGGCTTCGGCAGCAGCCGGAAGCGCGTCTGGCACCACGCGAAGTCGATGCCCACGTCGATCAGCGCGTCCGACCGCCCGCACGGACAGCCGAACTCCATGACGCCCAGGACGCGGTAGGTCTCGCCCGCCTGGAGCGGCACCGGGCGTCCCGAAGCATGGTTGGGCGCCGCATTGACGCAGAGAACCAGATCGCCAGGGCCGACAGCGTCGCTCATGGGTTCCATCCCGTAACGGACGGCGGAGACTACACCATCCGGCCCCGCGAGGCACGTCGGGCGTTATCTGAGGACGGCCATGCATGACCTCCGCGAACCCGCGCCTCACACGCTCCGGGGCGCGCGTCCCAGGACACGGATCAAATCGCTCAGGCGCGTCGCTTCGGTCTTCGCAAGCAGCCTCTGAATCTGTGTCCGCACAGTGTTCATCCGCACCCCGCGCGCCTCGGCGGCCTGTTCGGGGCTCAACCCGTCCACGAGCATGCGAGCCAAGGCGGCCTCGGCTGCCGTCAGGTCGAACAGACGGCGAAGCGTGGTCTCCAGTTTCGGATCGGCGTCTTCCGGGTCTTCGATGATCACGATTGCGGCAGGTCTCGTCCCGGCCAGAGGCGCGACCAGCACGCGCAAGGCCGGACGCCGACCAGGTCGGGCCAGCCGCATGGCGTCTCCACGGTTCCCCGACCACTGCGCCGCCGAACGAAGCGCCGCCGCCAGGCGCTCACGGCTGGCGGCGTCGGTCGTCGTCAGCCGTCCCGTTTGCAACGTCAGACCTTCACCCAGCTTGAGCAGGTCCTCGGCGCGCTTGTTGGCGACCATGATCTTGCCGAAGCCGTCGGCGATCACCAGGCCATGAGCGACGCCGTCCAACGCCCGCTGTAGAAGATCGCTCTGCGGCGTCGCCTGACCAAGCCGATGACGCAGGGCGAACATCCGGCGCAGGTGCGGGACAAGCGCCTCAAGCGTTGCGCCGGCGTGCAGCTCGAACGGCCGGTCGTCCGCGCCACGGTGGACCGCCAGCGACATGTAGCCGTCGGCAAGCCGGGTCACGATACCCATGCAACGGGCGGTGTCGTCGCCGAAAGCGCGGAAGAACTCATTGTAGAACGGCGTGCGCAGGAAGGCCGGCGTGTCCCACCGATCTTCGGTAAACCCGACTCGTCCGCCAAGGCTGATGCCGTATGGCGTCCACACGTCCAGGGCGCCGATCTCGCCGCCCATGTGGCGATCGCACATGTCTTGCGAGAAATAGCTCTTCTGCAAGGAGGTGGGCCGCAGCTTCTGATCGAACTCCAGCAGGAGGCAGGAGCGCGCCCGCAACTCCTGGGCGATCATCACCGGCAAAGCCGCATGGGCCTCGTCGTCCATCGACGACTCGTAGATCTGGTCGATGATCGCCACGCCGCCACCCTGATGCTCATGATTCCCGATCAACGGTCCCGTCGCATCACCACTTCTGGTGATGATCGCCGCGCATCATACGCGCAACCTCATCGCGAGCGTTCACAACCGTTGCGGACGCATGGGTGGGGTAGGGACCATGGATTTCGCACCGAAGCTGCGCGCATCTGCGCTCGGGGCTGCAGCCGCCATCGCAATTGCCGGAATGGGCATTCCTGGCGAAGCCGGAGCCATCACCTGCAATGGAGTCTGCTACGGGCTCGACGCCAGTTCGAATGTGGATGGTTTCTCGGTCATCGACAGTAGCCGGGGAGAAGAAACGTCCGTGTCGGTGGTCCAGAACTACAGCACGTCCGGCCGCTACATGAACGGAGCCGCGAGCGCCGACCTGGCGACCGGAGCCCTGCGCGGCTTCATCGATACGGACTATGGCGGCTCCGTCAGCGCCCGCCTCAGCGACCAGTTCGTCTTCGATCTCCCGGATGGAATGGAGAGCGCCGACATCGCCGTCTCGTGGACCTTCGAGGGGACGAACATCTTCCGCGACCCGTCCGCCGCGACCTATACACGCGTCGCCGCGGGGTTCTCGATCACCGGCTTTGGCGGCACGGACTCTGTCCAGTTCAACAATCTCAACTATCAATTCACCGGCGCCGATTGGCAGGAACTCAATACCGAAGGCTTTCACCGCTTCACCTACAATGACGTGCTGACGGTGCGGAACGGACAGCTCTTCAGATTGGATGCGTCCATCGCCCTAAGCACTTACGGATCGGCCACACTCGACTACGCAAACACGTCGTTCTTCACCTTTATCCTGCCCGACGGGGTCGGGTTGACCTCTGGATCCGGAGTGCTCTTGAGCCGCGCGGCCGGCGGGGTCCCCGAACCCTCCACCTGGGCGATGCTGCTGTTCGGCTTCGGCGCGATCGGCGCCATCCTGCGGCAGGGTCGGCAGAGATCGCTTCCGGTATGACCGCGGCCGCCCGGTGGACGCGCGTCAGCTCCGCGTGAACACCGGGTCGCGGCGCTCGCGGAAGGCGTCCAGGGCCGCCTTGTGGTCGTTGGACCTGCGCAGCACGCGCAGCTCCTCGCCCCAGATCCTGCCCGACTCCTCCGGCGACAGGTCCAGCGCGCGGTGGGAGGTGCGCTTGGTCGCCTCCACCGAGAGCGGCGCGCGGGTGGCGATCCGCTCGGCCAGCGTCACCGCCGCGCCCTTCAGCGCGCCCGGCGCATGCACCCCCGTCACCAGCCCGTAGCGCTCCGCCATTTCCGCGTCGTGCGGCAGGCCGGTCAGCAGCATGGACTTCGCCCGGCTCTCGCCGATCAGGCGGGGCAACCGGTAGGTGGACGCCATCAGCCCCACGTTCACGCCGGCGCACACGAACTTCGCCTCGGTGGAGGCCAGCCGGATGTCGCAGCACAGCGCCAGCTCGAAGCCGCCGCCCACGCACCAGCCGTTCACCGCGGCGACCACCGGCACACGCGTCTGCTCCAGCCGGTCCAGCAGCCTGCCGAACCCCGCCAGGTCCTCGCCCTTGCCGTGCGCCTGCTTCAGGTCGTCGCCCGAGCAGAACGCGCGGCCGCGCCCCGTCACGATCAGGCAGCGCAGGCCGTCGTTCTTCTCCACCTCGTCCAGCGCCGCCATGAACGTGGCCCGCATCTCGACGCCCAGCGGATTCATCGGCGGGTTGTCGATCTCCAGCAGCGTGATCGCGGGCGAAATCCGCTCGATGTGCATCACCCCGCTCACGCCGAAACCTCCGTCTTCCGTTCCGTCGCCGCCGCCCCGCTGGCGATCAGCGCCTCGATCTCGTCGTCCGGATAGCCGGCCTCGGCCAGCACCGAACGCGTATCCTGCCCGACCTCGCCCGGTCCGCGGCCCAGAGCCACCGGCGTGTCGTGCAGCTTGATCGGCGTCTTCACGAACCGCCGCCCGGCGACCTCGCCCATCAGCCCGCGCGCCTTCACCTGCGGATCGTCCCAGGCCTGGGCGATGTCGTTCAGCGGCCCGGCGGGCACGCCTTCGGCCTCCAGCCGCGCCAGCCAGTGCGCGCGCCCGTGCCGCGCCAGCACGCCCTCCAGCCTCGCCTGCAACGCGTCGCGGTTCTTCACCCGGCTCGGCGGCGTGTCGAACCCCGCCTCGGTCGCCAGGCCCGGCTCGTCCAGCGCCGCGCAGAAGCGCTTCCACATCCGCTGGCTGTTCACGCCCACCACGATGTGGCCGTCGGCGGTCTTCAGCGGCTCGTACGGCGCCGCCAGCCGGTGGCGCGCCCCGTTGCGCTCCGCCACCTGGCCGGTCGACAGGTACATGCCCGTCTCCCAGATCGTGTAGGCCAGCGCCGACTCCAAGAGCGACGTCTCCACGTGCTGGCCCTTGCCGGTCGCCGCCCGGCTCTGCAACGCCGCCAGGACGCCCACCGCGCCGAACACGCCGGCGTTCAGGTCCGAGATCGGCACCGCGGTCGAGCACGGGACCTTGCTGCCTGCCTCGCCGACGAAGCTCATGATCCCGCTCATCGCCTGGGTGACGAGGTCGAACCCGCCCCGCTCGCGATACGGCCCGTCCAGCCCGAACCCCGAGACCGAACAGTAGACCAGCCGCGGATTGATCGCCGACAGCCGGTCGTAGCCCAGCCCCATCCGGTCCATCGCGCCTGGCCGGTAGTTCTCGACGAACACGTCCGCCGTCTCGGCCAGCTTTCGCACCACGCCCGCGCCGGCCTCGGTCGACAGGTCCAGCGCGATCGCCCGCTTGTTGCGGTTCACGTAGTCGAAGGCGCGGAAGCCGCCGTTCCCCTGCCCCATGCCGCGGGTCGATTCCCCCGCCGGCGGCTCGATCTTGATGACGTCGGCGCCCAGGTCGGCCAGCACCAGCGAGCAGTAGGCGCCCGCGATCACGTGGGTGCAGTCCAGCACCTTCAGGCCCGCGAGCGCGCCCGCCGCCGCCATCAGAAGTTGGCCCGCCGGGAGATCGCCCCGTCCACCACCATGTTGATCCCGGTCGTGAACGCCGAGCGCGGGCTGGCCAGGAACACCGTCGCGGCCGCGATCTCCTCAGGGGTGGCCATGCGCCCGGTCGGGTTGCGCGCGATCATCTGTTCGAAGAACTGCGGCATGCCCGCCTTCACGTTGCCCCAGACGCCGCCCTCGAAGAACACCGTCCCCGGCGAGACCACGTTGCAGCGCACGTGCTTGGGCGCGTACTGCCGCGCCACGCCCTTGGCGTAGTGGATCTGCGCCGCCTTCATCGCGCCGTAGCTGTTGGGGTTGTCCGACTCCGCCGCCGACACCGACGAGGTGATGATGAACGCCGCGTCGCCCTTGTCGGCGCCCGCCGTCTCCAGGAACGGCAGCGCCGCGTCGAACGTGCGGACCGCGCCCATGATGTCGATGTCGAACATGGCCTGCCACGAGCTCTCGTCGTTGCCCTGCACCAGGGCGCTGGCGTTGGAGACCAGCACGTCGATGCCGCCCAGCGCCTCGCCGGCCGCCTTCACGAAGCCCTTGATCGCCGGGCCGTCCGAGATGTCGACCGCCTGGCCGAACGCCTTCACGCCCCTGGCCTCCAGCGCCTTCACCGTCTCGGCCACCTGTTCGGCGTTGCGCGCGCAGATCGCGACGTTAGCGCCCTCGTCGGCGAACGCCTCGGCGATGGCCCGCCCGATCCCCCGCGTGGCGCCCGTCACCACCGCGGTCTTGCCTCTGAGCTGCAGGTCCATCCCGTCCTCCGTTTCTCGGAGGCGGACCCTGCCCGCCGATCAGGCCTCGAACAAGTGTTCGTATCGCTGCCGCAGCAGGTTCTTCTGCACCTTGCCCATGGCATTGCGCGGCAGTTCGTCGACGAACACGACGCGCTTGGGAGCCTTGTAGGCCGCGAGCTGCGCGCGCGCCTGCGCGATCATCGCCGCCTCGTCGCCCTCGCCCATCACCACCGCCACCACGCCTTCGCCGAAGTCGGGGTGCGGCACGCCGATGACGGCGCTCTCGGTCACGCCCGGCAACTCGTCGAGCACCAGTTCGACCTCCTTCGGATAGACGTTGTAGCCGCCCGAGATGATCAGGTCCTTGGCCCGCCCGCTGATCCAGACGCGGCCGTCCGGGTCGCGCCGCCCCACGTCGCCGGTGATGAAGAAGCCCTCGGTGAACTCCTCGGCCGTCTTCTCGGGCATCCGCCAGTAGCCGGAGAAGACGCTCGGCCCACGGATCTGGATGACGCCCGTTCCTCCCCCGCTGGGGGAGGTGTCGGCGGAGCCGACGGAGGGGGCTTCCTCGCCCCCGCCGATGCGCAACTCCACGCCCGGCAGCGGATAGCCGACCGAGCCGCCGATGCGGTCGCCGTCCAGCGGGTTGGTGGTGATGATCACCGCCTCGCTCATCCCGTAGCGCTCGAGGATGCGCTGGCCGGTGCGTTCCTCGAACTCCGCGAAGGTCGAGGGCAGCAGGGGCGCCGAGCCGCAGATGAAGACGCGGATGTTGTCCGCCCTGGCCCGCGTGAAGCCGGGGTTGGCCAGCAGGCGCGTGTAGAACGTCGGCACGCCCATCATCACCGTCGCGCGGTCGAGGCCCGCCAGCACCTCGGCGTCGGCGAACTTCGGCAGCCACACCATCGGCGCGCCCGAGAGCAGCGCGCAGTGCAGCGCCACGAACAGCCCATGCACGTGGAAGATCGGCAGCGCGTGCAGCAGCACGTCGTCGCTCGTGAATCCCCACGCCGCGTGCAGCGCCAGCGCATTGGCCGCCAGGTTGCCGTGGCTCAGCATCGCGCCCTTCGACCGCCCGGTCGTGCCCGAGGTGTAGATCAGCGAGGCGAGGTCGTCGTCCGACCGCGCCACGCCTTGCTCGAGCGCTTCGTAATCTGGCAGATCGCGCATCCACTCGAGCGGATCGGTGACGAACACCTTCGGTTCCGCATCCCCGAGGAAATAGTCCACCTCGGCCTGGGTGTAGGCGCTGTTCAGCGGCACATAGACCGCCCCCGCCTTCAGCGTGCCGAGATAGACGCAAATGCACTCGACGCTCTTTTCGGCCTGTAAGGCGACGCGATCGCCAGGCTGCACGCCAAGCGCGACCAGCTTGCCCGCGACCTGTGCTGCTGCTGCCTCCAGGAACATGTAGCTGAACGAACCGCCGTCCGGCATCAGGAAGCACGGCGCCTTTGGATCCGCCCGCCGCGGCGCGTTGGGATCCTTCGGAAAACGGCTTGCGAGCAGGTCGTAGAGGTTCATATCTCCCGCCTATCTCCCCGACCCACCGATTGTCATCCCGGTTTCGCGAAGCGAAGACCGGGACCCAACCTTCGGGCGTATCGACGGTGGGAGGCCGGCCCCGACAGTCGAGGCCAGAGCACCATCTCAGAGCACCGGTGGGTTGGGTCCCGGTCTTCGCCTGCGGCGAAACCGGGATGACAGCCGCGGGTAGAGTTGCTTTCTGAACGAACATGATCCCCACGGACGCCCTCGACCGTATCCGCCGCTACGATCCGCGCCTCAAGGCGTTCGTACAGGTATTCGATCCGCCGCTGTTCGGCGAGGACAATGACGGGCCGACCGTCGCCATCAAGGACCTGATGGACATCGCCGGCGTCCCCACCGGCGGCGGCGGCCGCATCCCGCTCGATCCCAGCCCGAAGCAGCACGCCCTCGTCGTCCAGCGCCTGCTCCAGGCCGGCTGGTCCATCGTCGGCAAGACCCACACCGTCGAGCTGGCCTATGGCGGCTGGGGGACCAACCGGGCCGTGGGCGCGCCCTGGAACCCCTGGGACGCCGCCGTCCATCGCGCCCCCGGCGGCTCCTCCTCGGGCTCGGCGGTGGCCGTCGCCGCCGGCCTCTGCGACGCCGCGCTCGGCAGCGACACCGGCGGCTCGGTCCGCATCCCGGCCGCCACCTGCGGCGTGGTCGGCCTGAAGCCCGGCCGCGGGCTCGTCAGCCTCACGGGCGTCCACCCGCTCAGCCCCGCCCTCGACACCGTGGGCGCGCTCGCCCGCGACGTCGCCACGGCCGCCCGCGTGCTCGCCGTCATCTCCGGCCCCGACCACGACGCCGCCGTCCGCGGCCCCTTCGACGCCGAGGCCGCGCTCGGCGCCGACGTCCGCGGCCGCCGCCTCGCCGCCATCCCGCCCGCCGACCTGGGCGAACTCGATCCGGAGGTCGAGCGCCTCTACCTCGAAAGCCTGGAACGCCTGAGGAGCGCCGGCCTCACCGTCGAGACGATCGCCCCGCCCCAGGCGCTGGAGGACTCGTTCACGCCCAACGGCCTGCTGATGGCCGGCGAGGGCTGGCGCATCTGGGGCGAGCGCATCCGGGCGCACGCCGAGGTCATGGACCCCTGGATCGTCCGCCGCTTCGAAGTCGGCCGCGACGTCACCGACGAGCGCCTGGCCACGATCCACCGCCAGCGCGCCGAGGGCCAGCGCGCGTTCCACGCCTGGCTCGCGGGCTACGACGGCCTCGTTTCGCCCACCTGCCCGATCCCCGCGCCGCCGCTCGACAGCATCGACGAGACCACCTCGCCGCTCAGCCGCCTCACCCGCGCCGCCAACTACCTGGACCTGCCGGGGATCAGCGTCCCCTGCGGCCTCACGCAGGACGGCCTTCCTGTCGGCCTCCAGATCCTCGGCCGCCCCGCCGACGAGGACTCTGTGGTGTCGCTGGGCGCCGCGTTCGAACGCGTCTCCGGCTGGAACGGGCGGACTCCCGACCTCGCGGGCTTCACGTCCCCCTGACCGTCCCGCCCCACGCGCGCAGCACGATCCAGCCCACGAGCGCCCAGGTCGCGCCCAGCACCCAGCCGGCCAGCACGTCGCTCGGGAAGTGGACGCCCAGGTAGACGCGGCTGAAGCCCACGCCGAGCAGGATCGCCCCAGCCAGCCCATACGCCAGCGCCTTGGTCCGCCGCCGCGTCTCCAGGCTGGCCACCAGCATGGCCAGCGTCAGGTAGCACGCCGCCGACAGCGTCGAATGCCCGCTCGGGAAGCTGCCGGAATAGACCGCCACCTCGTGCGGCACGAGGTCGGGCCGCGGCCGCGCATAGAGCGCCTTGGTCGTCTCGCTCGACGCCCAGGCCAGCATCACCGCGCCGCCCATCACCTCGGCGTGCCGGTACCTGCGGTGGAAGGCGAAAGCCAGCACCGCCACCGAGCTGACCACGGCGACCATCATCGTCCCGCCCAGCGCGGTGATGTCGCGCACCGCCTCCTCGACGCCCCTCGAACCGATGGGATCGTGCAGGTTCCCGGGCTCGCGCAGCGCCAGGATGAGCCGGTTGTCGATGCCGAGGGTGTCACCCTCGGCCATCTCGCCGCCGATGGCGAGGAAGGCCCAGAGCGCGCTCGCGACCAGGATAAGGCCGATCAGGACCCGAGCTTCGAACCGGCGGATGAACTTGAGGAGCGTCCCAAACATCCCAGGGACGCTAAGGCGAGGCAGCGGGCCCGGCAATCGGCCTAGGCGGCCACGCCCTCGCCGGCGCTGTCCAGCGTCGAACGCACGGCGGCCATGGCGGCGTCCCGGGTCTCGTGGGCGCCGTCCGCGACCGTCACGCCTTCCTCGTCGTAGACGCTCCAGCGCCAGACGTCCTCGTCGTGGCTGAGCGAATAGGCGAGCAACACACCGTTACGCATACCCGGTCTCCGATTACCGCGGCGGGTCAACGTGACGAAAGCATGACGGTTTCGCACTGCACAATAGAATTCGCGTGATGATGAGATTCCACTCGCCCGACAGGCGATTCAGACGCGGTCGATCAACTCCCGGCCGGCGTCGCGGGCGTTGTTGCAGCCGGTCAGGATCATCGCCACGGCCAGCTCGGCGCGCAGGATGTCGAGCATCTTCGCCACCGCCGGCTGCCCGCCGGCCCCCAGCGCCCAGGCCCAGGCGCGGCCCACGAAGCAGGCCTTCGCCCCCAGCGCGAGCGCCTTCAGCACGTCCAGCCCAGAGCGCACGCCGCCGTCCATGTAGACCTCCAGGTCACCCCCCACGGCCTCGGCGATCGGCCCCAGCGCCGAGATCGACGAGCGCACGCCGTCCAACTGCCGCCCGCCGTGGTTCGACACCACCAGGCCATCCGCGCCGGCCTTCACCGCGGCCTTCGCATCCGCAACATCCAGCACGCCCTTGATCACGATCGGCCCGTCCCAGTTCTCGCGCACCCAGTCGATGTCGGCCCAGGTCACCGAGCGGTCGAAGTTCTTTGCGATCCAGGCCAGGAAGTCGGTGACGCGCCGTCCCTCCTTCACCGCGTCCTGCACCGAACCCAGCGTGTGCGGTCGGCCGTGGACGAAGAGATCCCAGGTCCATGCCGGATGCAGGATCCCGTCCTTCGCCTGCGTCAGCACCTGCTGCAACGGCGTTCCGCCGGTGAACCCCGAGCGCACGTCGCGATAGCGCGACCCCGGCAGCGGCAGGTCGACCGTGAACACCAGCACCGGACAGCCCGCGGCCTTCGCCCGTTGCAGCAGGACCTTCATGTAGCCGCGGTCCTTCAGCATGTAGAGCTGGAACCAGGGCACCGTCCCGGTCGCGGCGACCTCCTCGATCGAGCAGACGCTCACCGTCGAAAGGCACATCGGCACGCCGGCCGCGCTCGCCGCCCGCATCGCCTGACACTCGCCGCGGTGACCGTACATGCCGGCCATGCCCACCGGCGCGAGGCCCACCGGCATCTTCAGCGTCTGGCCCAGCGTCTGGACGCTCATGTCCAGTTCGCGCATGTCGCGCATGACCCGCTGGCGCAGCGCCAGCGCCTCGATGTCCTCGACGTTCCGCCGCAGCGTCACCTCGGCATAGCTGCCGCCGTCGATGTACTCGAAGAAGATGTTGGGCAGCCTTCGGCGCGCCAGCTCCCGAAAGTCCGAAACCGAAGCCGCCCGCATCGCCACGCCCTCCCCGTTTTCCGAGGGTTGTGGAGCGCGCGGCCGGGCGGCGCAAGCCGGCCTAGGCGCAGGCGGCCTCGCGCGGGGTCGAAGCCGACCTCCCGCCAGGCCTTCCAGCGCGCCTCCAGGGCCTCGAACGCCAATTAGAGCCTCCCCACCACCTCCGCTCATCCCCGCGCATGCGGGGACCCAGGCTTGCTTCCTTTGGACGCGAGGGCCGCAAAGCAGCGCCGACCGATTGGTCGCAAAGAGGGAAGTCTGGGTCCCCGCATGCGCGGGGATGAGCGGTGGGTGGGGCTAGGGTCTGCACTCAATTGAAGATGTGATAAAATATCATAGATTCAATAATATAGATCGTCATCCCGGCTGCAGCGCAGCGGAGAGCCGGGACCCAGGAGGACCGGGCGCCGAGCTTGAAGCTCCTGGGTCCCGGCTCTACGGGCCGAATACGGCCCTCCGGCCGGGATGACGGGGTGTTTTAGGCAATTCTATTGAGTCCGGACCCTAGGCGTTCGCCGCCGCAGCCCCGGCCGGCGCGGCGAAGGGCCGGGCCATGGTGATCCACACCTGGTGCGCACGCGCCATCAGCCGGCCGTCGTGGTCCAACAGCGCCACGCCCGAGGCCTCCTTGCGGCCCTCGCGGCCGAGCTGCCAGGCGACGACCGCGTATTCCGCGCCGGCGACCACCGGATGCAGCACCTCGCCGGTCATGGTGCCCAGCAGCGCCCCGTGCCGCCCCTCGGTCTCGACCCAGGCGAAGTAGCCGGGGCAGTCCAGCGCCGCCCAGACGATCTCCGGCCCCACCGTCCCGTCGGCCCGGGCGAAGTTCGCGTGCGGCGTCCAGGTGCAGGCCACCACGCCGGGCGCGGCGCCCTCCAGTTGGCTGGGGAAGACCCTGAGGCCGTCGCCCTCGTCCCGCTCGGGCCCGCAGGTGAAGCAGATCGGGTGAACCTGCTGCTCGTTCTGGATATGCCGCCCGCTGGCCGCGCGCGCCGCCTCCAGGCTCGGGATCGCCGGCGGGTCCGGCAGCGCCTGCGTCGCCGCCCCGCCCTGCCCGATCAGCGCGTCCTCGGCGCCCAGCAGCACCGCGGCGCCGTCGCGACGGGTCAGCACCAGGTCGCTGTCCAGCGGGATCGGCGCGCGGAGCACGGCGGTGACCGGCCCCTCGAGCTCGGCCGAGATGAGGCCGCAAACATAGCCGCCGTTGCCGGACCTCGGCGGGCCGCAGAATTGGCGGCCGATCTGGATCTTGCTCAAAATCGAACCCGTACGCAGGAAGGATCAAATCAATGGCCGAGGCTTTGTCAGGATTACGCAGGGCCTGGGAAGCCGAATTTTGCTGCGCCGCCGTTGGACGAGGCGAACGGTCGCGGTAAAGGCAGGGATATGACCCCGCGCCCGGCGCGGAAAACGGACACTTCGACGGAGAGACTTCGTGAGCGACCGGATCGAACGACCCTGGGCCCTGATGCGCCACCACGCGGGCTGGGCGGACGTCTTCCACATCGAGCACGAGAGCGCCGACTCGATCACCGGCTTCTACCCCGACCGCGAGACGGTGGGCCCGCCCGTGAACTACTCGACCCGCGCCGTGCTCGCGCGCTTCCCGACCCTGGAAGCCGCCCGCGCCGCCCGCGAGGGCGCCGTCGCCGAATGGCGCAAGCACGACGCCGGCGTGCGTGACGCCGAGACCAGGCTGCGCGACGCCGAGAAGCTGCGGGAAGACGCCTGGCTCGGCTGCCTGCGCGACGCCGCCGACCGCGCCTGACTAGAGCCTCAGGCCCTTCGACAGGAACCAGGCGGCGGCGCCCGCGAGCGCCACGCCCAGGAGCAGCCGCCACCAGGGCGCCCCGGCCAGGCCGGGGTCGCTCGGCAGCGCGCGCCGGCCGGTGATCATCGGGCCGAGCAGGTTCGTGCGCTTCCAGACGGCGTAGTAGGCGATCGCGAGCACGTGCAGGGCCACGAGGCCCTGCAGGACGCGGAAGCTGAGCTCGTGCCAGCCGGCGATCCTGCGGCCCAGCTCGAAGCTCACCCGGTCCGACAGCGGCCCCGCCTCGAACGCGTCGACGTCGACGGCGAACAGGCCCGTCGTCACCTGGACCACCAGCGTCAGGAGGATCGCCACGACGCTGAGCGCGCCCAGCGGGTTGTGCCCCGGCGTGGTCGCCGCCTCGCGGCGGCCGACGGTCTTCAGATAGGCCCCGATCGCCCGCGGCCCCTTCACGAAGCTGGCGAACCGGGCCGCCTCGCCGCCCGCGAAGCCCCACCAGATCCGGAACAGCACGAGCCCGATGATCGTGTAGCCGCTCCAGCGGTGCCAGTTCAGGTGATCCTCGGCGGCCCACCACGAGAACGCGATCAGGCCGACCAGCGCCCAGTGGACGAGCCGGACCGGCCCGTCCCAGAGCTTCACCCGGACGCCGGGCGGCGTGGGCCCGGCCACGCCGGCTAGCCCTTCTTCTCTTGCCGGAACTTCTCGTGGCAGCCCTTGCAGGCGAGGAAGGTCTGCCGCGCCTGGGCCTTCACCGCGTCGATGTCTCCGGCCGCGGCCACGGTGTTCAGCTTGCCCGCCTCGGCGCGCAGGTTGGCCGCCGCGCTGGTGAAGCCGGCGGCGTCGGTCCAGATCTCGTTCCTGGCCTCGCTCATCGGGCGCGCCTGCACCCCGCTGCCGCGCGGGAACCAGGTGGGCAGGCCGGTCGCCAGCGTGTTGATCGTGCGCGCGTTCGTGGCCAGCACCGCCTTGTCGGGCGAACCCTTGCGCAGTTCGTCGTTCAGGCCCTTGAAGGCCTTGCCGAGGGTCTCGAAATTCTCGTGGCGGGCGTAGGCCGCCTTGGTCGCCGCGCTGGCGTTCTTCGGCATCACGTCGTCGTGGGCGAACGCCCCGCCGGCCGCGATCGCCGCGCCGATCCCCAACGCCACGGCCATCGCCGCGCCCTTGCTCATCATCGCCGTCATCGTCGCAGGCCTCTTCTCTGATCCCCGAGTTTCCGGCTGGAGATTGAGGGCGTCAGCGCTTGGCCGTCAACGGCTTCGACACGGTCCGGACCGGCGCGCCGGCCGCCTTCGCCGCGGCGACCAGGCCGCCGCAGTTGGCGTCCTTGGCCAGGCCCGGGTCGATGAACGGCAGGACCGCGGCCAGCGGCGACAGCAACGCGCCCAGCGCCACCGCCCCGCCGCCCTGGGCGATGGCCGAGCCCGGCTCCACCCCCAGCTTCGGCGCCGTCAGCGGGCCCTTCATCGTCACCGGCAGCAACACGCGCACGAGGCGGAACGTCTTGTCGTGGCCGCGCAGCCTGAAGTCCATCCGCTCGGTCCCGAGGTCGATCAAGCCCCTGCCGGTCACCACCACCGGGCCGGTGTCGAGCACGATCGAGTCGGCCGTCATGACCCCGTTGGCCGTCTTGAAGCTCGCGACGGCGCAGCGGAGCTCGGTGGTGTCCTTCTTCTTCAGAAGGCCCAGGCCCTTGATCACGTTCACGCCCATCAGCTCGGCGATCGACTCGCGGATCTCGCCGCCGGGCGCCACGACGGTCACCTGGCCGTTCGCGCCGCCGAAGGTCTTGTGCAGCGTGTCGCCCGTGCCCGAGAGCCTGGCGCGGCCGACCAGCCCGCCGTTGACCACCGGGCCGCCCTGGAAGGCCATCGGGACCAGCCACTCCAGGCGGGCGTTCGACAGGCGCAGGTCCAGGTCCGTCGCAGGGACCGCGCCGCGCGCGTTCAGCGCCACCTGGCCCTCGATCCGGCCCTGCGGAAGGTCGAAGCGCACCGGGTCGGCGCGCAGCAGGCCGTTGTCCAGCTTCACATGCACAGAAGCGGCGCTGAGCTTGATCGGCGTGTCGCGGATCGAGATGGCGCGATAGGTCACGTCGGCGTCCATGGCGCGCATGCGCGTCACGTCCAGCGGCGCGTCGGAGAAGATCCGCTGCTGCGCCGCCATCGTCCTGGCGATCGCCACCTGCTCGGGCGAAGCCGTCTCGCCCGGCCCCACCTTCGGCGCCGCGCCGAAGATCGCGCCGAGGTCGTCGAAGTCCAGGCTGCGCGACTGCAGCGCGGCCTTCAGGAACGGCCGCGCGCGGCCGGTCGTGACCGACACGTCGCCCGAAAGGTCGGAGTCCCCGACGCGGCCCGACAGGTTGTCCACCTTCCAGAGGAAGCCCTTCCGCTCCAGCCGGCCGCGCAGGCTGTAGGGCGGCGTGTTGGGCAGCGCCACGCCGATCAGCGGGAACAGCGCCGCCATGTCCGGCCCCCGCATCGTCGCATTCATGTGGAACGCGCCCAGGTCGAACGGCTTCGGGACCGCGCCGCGGGCGGTGATGTAGGTATCGCCGGCGCGCAGGTCGACGTCGAACGGGTACGGCTGCGTCCGCTCGATGTTCAGCAGCGGCCCGCCGGTCACCTCGGCCCTGAACGGCGCGCCGTTGATCGTGCCGCGGCCCAGCAGCTCGAACCCGCGGTTCTTCTCGCCCAGGCTCTCGCGGGCGTTGATCGTGCCCTGGAAGCGCACGTCGCGCTGCGCGTCGAGGTAGCTGAGGCGCCCGTCGCGGATCACGAAGTGCTGGATCGGCGGGAAGTCGGCCGGCGGCTGCACCTTGCCGTCCGAGAAGTCCCAGTTCTTGCGCCCCTGCGCGTCCGCCAGCAGCCGGAAGTTCGGCCGGTCGACCGCCAGCACCCGCGTATCCAGCTTCCCCCACAGCAGCGGGACCAGCCGCACGCGGATCGTCAGCCGGTCGATCGAGCCCATCTTGTCCCTGCCCGCCCAGGCCGGGTTGGCGATCGAGATGCCGTCGACGGTGGCGCTGGGCCGCCAGGACCATAGGTTCACGTTCAGGTCGCCGGCGATCGTCACCTGCCGGTGCAGGCGCGCCGAGGCGGCCCGCTCCAGCGGCCCGCGGAACCAGTTCCAGTCCCAGACGGCGATCAGGATCGCGACGGCGATCGCGATGATGGCGAGCACGGCGCCGGTCCAGCCGAGCGCCTTCTTCGCCTTCGGCGTCAACTTCGGCGGCGTCGGATGCGCCAGCCGTTCGCGCAAAGGCCGGCGATGGCCGGTCCGGGCGTTCGGCGAGGGGCTCCGGCGGCGGCCGGGTGGCGGATTCTGAACAGGCTGCTGGCTCACGGGTCGTCTCCGGAGCCTCCTCAACGCATCCGGCGCGGGTCCGTTTCCTGAGCGCGGCTAATGGCTTACACCGCGCGCCGTGACCGCCGCCCGCGCGGTCGCCGCGAGGATGGCCAGGTCGAAGCCGAACGACTGGCGCGCCAGGTACTCGGCGTCCAGCTTCACCTTGTCGGGAATCGGCAGTTCGTCGCGCCCGTTGATCTGCGCCCAGCCGGTGACGCCGGGCCGCAGCCGCTCGACACCGGCGGCGGTGCGGAGCGCCACGAGGTCGTCCTGGTTGAACAGCGCCGGCCGCGGCCCCACCAGGCTCATGTCCCCCACCAGCACGCTCCAGAGCTGCGGCAGCTCATCCAGGCTCGACCTGCGCAGGAACCGCCCCAGCGGCGTGATCCATCGGCCCGGGTCCTCCAGCAGGTGCGTGGCCACGTCGGGCGTGTCGGTCCGCATGGTCCGGAACTTCGGCATCGGGAACAGCCTGTTGCCCCGCCCCACCCGCTTCGACCAGTGGATGGCCGGCCCGGGACTGTCGAGGCGCACCATCAGCGCGAGCGCCAGCAGCACGGGCCAGCCCACCGCCAGCCCGACCACCGCCACGAAGATGTCGAAGCCCCGCTTCAGCACCCGCCGTTGCTAGCGCCCGGCGGCGGATGCGCCAAGTCAGGCGTCGGCGGGCGGCGGCGCGGCCGCCTTGCGCACCCGGGGCTTCGGCGCCGCCTCGACGACAGGCTCGGGTTCCGCCTCGACGACGGGCTCGGACGGGGCCATCTCGACGGCCGGCTCCGGGACCGCCTCCACGACCGTTTCCGCCACGGCCTCGACCACCGGCTCGGGTTCAGCGATGGCCTCGGCCACGACCGCCGGCGCCTCGGGCTCGGGCGTCAGGACCGCCTCGGCCGGCGCGATCGGCGCCGCCTCGCCGCCCACGACCACCGGCGGCAGGTCCGGCGCGGCGGCCTCGACCGCCTCCACCGCCGCCTCGACGGCCTCCACCGCCGGCGCCGCCAGCACCGCCGCCGCTTCCGGCAGGGCCTTGGCCACCCCGCCGAACAGCGCCTCAAGGTTCGCCGGCCGGGCCCAGTGGGTCATCCACCAATAGGCGACGCCGCCGGCCGCGGCCGCGCCGAAATAGCCCCAGAGGGGCGAGGCGGCGCCCACGATCAGGTTCGGGCTCACGGACGGCTTGGGCATCTCGGGAAGTTCGAAGGTCGCCATGGCAGGGTCCTCTGCGACGATTGTGCGCCGCAACATAACCTGCCGATCGGCTTCGCGGTTGCGAAACTATTGTGGCGCGAGTGCGTAGACCCGGTGACCGCCGCCGGCGCCCAAGGCTTCAGCGACCCAGCCGCAGATGGCGGCAAACGGGGCCGCAACGTCCGGCCCGCCCACCAGCACCAGCGCGCAGCCGTTCATCTTCATCGGGTCGCTCAGCGGCTTCACCCGGCACTCGGCCGCCAGCATCGGCGCGGCCACGTCGTCCTCCAGGTCGCGCAGGAACGAGTCCAGCGTCTCCAGGTCCTTGATCGGCAGCCAGACCAGCGCCTGGACCGCCGGGTTCTTGGCCTTGAGCGCCGCCAGCGTGTCGACGATCCGCACGTAGTCGTCCGGCCTCTCGAACGGCGGGTCGATCAGCACCAGCACGCGACCGCTCGCCGGACACTCCCGCACGGCCGCCTCGTAGCCGTCGGCGTTCAGCGTACGCACGGCCGGGCCGCGCCCCTTCAGCACCTCGCGCAGCGCGTCGTGCTCCTCGCGGCGGAGCTCGCAGGCGACGTACCGATCAGCCGGCCGCAGCGCCTCGGCGATCAGCCACGGCGAGCCCGGATAGCGCCGCGTCTCGCCGCCGCCGTTCAGGTCGGCCACCGCCTTCCGGAGCGGTGCGAACTCCGCTGGCGCATCGCCGGCCGCCAGCAGCTTCGCGATCCCCGCCTCCGCCTCGCCAGACTTCCGCGCCTCGGCGCCGGCCAGGTCGTAGAGCCCGCGCCCGGCGTGGGTGTCGATCACCGTCAGCGGCCCGCCCGCCCGGGTCAGCCCGGCCAGCAGCCGCAGCAGCGCGGCATGCTTCACCAGGTCGGCGAAGTTTCCGGCGTGGAAGGCGTGGCGGTAGTTCAAATCGGGGACTCCGGAACCGGCTTCGCGCATACCACGTTGCGGCCCCGCCGCCACAAGGGGTGCAGATCGGGGCTCGGGATGGCCAAGGACATGAGCATGACGGAGACGCCCCAGGGCCTCTCCTACGTCTCCGACCAGGACCCCGGCATCCGCCGCGAGCCCGCCCGCCATGGGTTCGACTATCTCGACGCCCGCGGAAAGCCCGTCACCGACGAGAAGACGCTGGACCGCATCCGCGCCATCGTCATCCCGCCCGCCTGGACCGACGTCTGGATCAGTCCCGGGGCCGACGGCCACATCCAGGCGACCGGCCGCGACCTGCGGGGCCGCAAGCAGTACCGCTACCACCCGCGCTGGCGCGAGACCCGCGGCGAGGCCAAGTACGGCCGCCTCGTCGCCTTCGGCCGCGCCCTCCCGAAGCTGCGCCGCCGCGTCGAGGCCGACCTCGCCCGCCGCGGCCTGCCCCGGGACAAGGTGCTGGCCGCCGTGATCCGCGTGATGGAGGCCACCCTCATCCGCGTCGGCAATGAGGAGTACGCCCGCGCCAACAAGAGCTTCGGCCTCACCACGCTGCGCGACCGCCACGTGAAGGTCGGCGGCGGCAAGGCCCGCTTCGAGTTCAAGGGCAAGAGCGGCAAGGTCCACGCGACCGGCTTCAACGACGCCCGCCTCGCCCGCGTGGTGAAGGCCTGCCAGGACGTCCCCGGCCAGCGCCTCTTCCAGTACCTCGACGACGAGGGCCGGCGGCACGCCGTCGAGAGCGCCGACGTCAACGCCTATATCCGCGGGGCCATGGGCGATGACTTCTCGGCCAAGGACTTTCGCACCTGGGCCGGAACCGTCGCGGCCGCCCGCGCCCTCGTCATGCCCGAATGCGCCGACCTCACCGCCTCGAAGCGGAACCTCAACACCTGCGTGAAGGCCGTCGCCGGCCTCCTCGGCAACACCGCCGCCGTCGCCCGCAGCGCCTACATCCACCCGGCCGTCATCAAGGCGTACGAGGCGGGCAAGCTCGACCTGAAGCCCGCCGCCAGCGCCCGCGCCTTCGAACGCGACGTGCTGAAGTTCCTGGAAGCCGCGGCCTGACCTTCGCCATCCGCCGCGAACCTAGCGCCGATAGGTGAAGCCCACCCGGAAGGTCCGCGGCGCGGCGTAGCTCTCGACTCCGTCGGCCGTCTCGCCGACCTCCAGCTTCCTGTCGGCGATGTTCTCGGCGGCCACGAACACCTCGACGTCGGGTGCGAACCGCCACGTCGCCCGCGCGTCGAGTTGCACGCCGGCGCCGAGCCGGCGGCTGTTCAGGTCGTCCTCGAAGCGCATGCTCTCGTAGCGCAGGTCGGCCGAGACCCCCACGGCCTCGACGACCCGCCAGTCGACCCCGCCGGTCGCCGTCCATTTCGGCGTCTGCGCGGGACGAAGGCCGCTGAGCTGCGGCGCGCTCGATCCGCCATGCACCTCGGCGTCGGTGTAGGCGAAGGCCGACCGCCAGGTGACCGCCCCGGCCACGGCGCCGGACGCCTCGCCCTCGACGCCCCAGGCCTCGATCTCGCCCGCGTTCTGGCGTTGGCGCAGCGTCCCGCCGACCGGGATCACCCCCGCCACCGGATGCGTCGCCGGCCCCACCAAGAGGGTCACGTTGGTGATCGGGTCCTTCAGCCGGTTGTAGAACACCGTCCCGCGCCAGCGGACCGGCCCCTCGCCGTCCAGGCCCGCCTCGATGCCGCTCAGCGTCTCCGGCTTCAGGTTCGGGTTGGCCTCGGTGATGTCGTTGCCCACCCGGAACGGCCGGTGCAGCTCGTTCAGCGTCGGCGGCCGGAAGCCCGCGTAGGCGGCGCCGCGCACATAGATCCCGTCCGCCGCTTCGTAGCGCACGCCGAGGCGCCCCGTCGGCGTCGTGTCCGAGCGGCCGGGCGTCGCGAGGTCCAGCGTCACGGCCCCGGTCTGCGCGTCGCGCTCCAGCCGCTGGGCGTCGTAGGCCCGGCTGCGGTCCAGGCGCACGCCGCCGGTCACCAGCCACGGCCCCTGGTCCAGCGCCGCCTCGGCGTAGGCGCCCACCACCGAGGTCTTGCCGCCCGCCTCGCGCAGGCGCGTGAAGGCGCCGTTCATGAAGCGGAACTTCTCCCGCTCGGTCCCGTCGGTCAGCCGCGCGTCGACGCCGACCTCGAGGTTCGCCGGCCCCTGCGTCCACTGCCACGCGGCGTTCAGGCCGTAGCCCCGCGCCGGGGTCGAATACTGGTCGTTGGCCGGCGTCGTGGTCGCCCGGTTGGCCGCCACGGCGACCGAGCTGTTCTCCAGGTCGCTCGTTCGCACCCAGCCCTGCAGCCGCCAGCCGCCGACGCCCTCGCTGGCCGGCTGCGCCAGGGTCAGGGTCGCCGAGGTCCCCGACGCGTTCGACCGCGCCCCGCGCAGCCCCGCGTTCTGCCGCACCGTGAAGGCGCCGAGCCGCAGCGCCGTCTCGATCCCGCCGAAGTCGTGCTGGAGCCTGAGCGCCACCGAGCCGTCGCCCAGCTTGAGTTTCTCGTCCGCCGCCCCACGCCGGGGGCCGCGCACGGCGTAGTAGCCGTCCGTGTGCGACGCCGCCGCCGTCAGCAGCCAACCCGGCCCGCCGCCCGACGCCGCGGCCCGGAAGCTCTCGCGCTCGCCGCCCGACAGCTCGGCCACCGCCAGCCCCTCGCCCGCGCCGCGCTCCGACAGCGCGATCACGCCCGTCAGCGCGCCCGCGCCATACGGCCCTGAGCCCGCCCCCCGGATCACGTTGACGCTGTCGATCCCCTCGCTGGGCAGAGCGCTCCAGATCACCCAGCCGCCGAACGGGTCGTTCTGCGGCGCGCCGTCCAGCGTCACCAGCGCCCGGCCCGCGCCCGACGGCGCGATGGCGCGCAACGACAGGCCCTGGGTCGTCGGGTTGGCCGCGCCCGAGCTCGTGCGGCGGAACAGCGACACGCCGGGCGCCGTCTTCAGCGCCTCGTCCAGCCGGGGCTCGGTCCGGAGCGCTTCGGGCGCGATCTGCACGGCGCTGAACGCGGCGTCGCCGCCCAGCGGCGCGAGCCGTGGCGGATGCACGATCACGATCTCGACTTCGGCCGGAGGGGGCGGCAGATCGGGCATGACCTCTCGTCGCTCAGATCGGCTTCTGGTACGGCCTTCCCCGAGCGCTACTGACGCCCAGGGGAGAGCGCAATGGCAAAGGTCGCAGTCGTCACCGGCGCAGGCTCAGGGATAGGCCGAGCTGTGTCCCTGGCGCTACTCAAATGCGGATGGTCCGTCGCATTGGCCGGACGGCGTGAGGCGGAACTGGCCGGGACCGCGGCGCTCGGCGAAGGCGCGCCCTGCCTGGTCCAGCCCGCCGACGTGGCCGACGAGGCCTCGGTCGACGCCCTCTTCGCCGCCACGAAGGACCGCTTCGGCCGCCTCGACCTGGTGTTCAACAACGCCGGGTCCGGCGCCCCGCCCGTGCCCCTGGAGGACCACAGCCTCGACCACTGGAAGCGCGTCGTCGACGTGAACCTGACGGGCGCCTTCCTCTGCACGCGGGCCGCCTTCCGGCTGATGAAGGACCAGGACCCGCGCGGCGGCCGCATCATCAACAACGGCTCGATCTCGGCGCATGCGCCCCGGCCGCGCTCGATCGCCTACACCGCCACCAAGCACGCCATCACCGGCCTCACCCGCTCCACCGCCCTCGACGGCCGCGCCTACGACATCGCCTGCGGCCAGATCGACATCGGCAACGCCGCCACCGAGATGACCGCGCGCATCGCCCAGGGCGCGCCCCAGGCCGATGGCTCGCTGAAGGCCGAGCCCGTCATGGACGTCCAGGCGGTGGCCGACGCCGTCGTCTACATGGCCGGCCTGCCGCTCAGCGCCAACGTGCAGTTCATGACCGTCATGGCCACCCGGATGCCGTTCATCGGCCGCGGCTGAAGCTGCCTAAGTTATCAGCGATAACCGTCTGTTCATTTCGCACCGCAA
>NZ_JAHBYD010000045.1 GCF_019636135.1 Phenylobacterium sp. | reverse complement strand
CAATCGTGGGAGAGCTTCTCTGCGCATCTCCGCGATCTCTGCGGTTCATGAATCGGGCGGACACGCCGCCCACATGCCATATGCGATGGCCCTGCCTGCGCAGCGGGGGAGGGGGCGCTGCCGCCTCCACGCGCGTGGTTGCTGCGACTCCAGGCGGCGCTTACCGTCCGCGCCATGGCTGAGCTGGACCTGCAGGGCCTCCTCGCGGAGGTGGCCCGCGAGATGGAGCCGCACCGCGGCGAGGGCGCCGTCGCCGACTACATCCCGCCGCTGGCCCGGGTCGATCCGCGCCGCTTCGGCATGGCCATCATCACCTGCGACGGGCGGGCCGCCGAGGTGGGCGACGCCTGGATGCCGTTCTCGATCCAGAGCATCTCCAAGGTCTTCACGCTGACCATGGCCCTGGAGAAGCACGGCGAGGCGCTGTGGCGGCGCGTGGGCCGCGAGCCGTCGGGGTCGCGGTTCAACTCCATCGTCCAGCTCGAGGCCGAGAAGGGCGTGCCGCGGAACCCCTTCATCAACGCGGGCGCCATCGTGGTGACCGACGCGGTGCTGTCTGAACGCCGGCCGGACGAGGCCATCGCCGAGATCCGCGACTTCTTCCGCAAGCTCGCCGACAACGACACCATCGACATCGACCGCGAGGTCGCCGAGCAGGAGGCGGCGACGGGCTTCCGCAACTTCAGCCTCGCCAACTTCATGAAGGGGTTCGGCAACATCCACGCGGCCGTGGAGGATTCGCTCCACACCTACTTCAACCAGTGCGCCATCCGCATCACCTGCCGCCAGCTCGCGCGGGCGGGGCTGTTCCTGGCCAACGGCGGCGTCGACCCGATCCGCGGCGAACGGATCACGTCGGCCGAGCGCGTGCGGCGCATCAACGCCATCATGCTGACCTGCGGCCACTACGACGCCTCGGGCGAGTTCGCGTTCCAGGTGGGCCTGCCCGGCAAGAGCGGAGTCGGCGGCGGCATCCTGGCCATCGTGCCGGGCCATGCGGCGATCGCGGTGTGGTCGCCGGGGCTGAACGAGGCGGGCAACTCCCAGGTCGGCACGCTGGCGCTGGAGAAGCTGGTCCGCCGCACGGACTGGAACGTCTTCGATTAGGGGGTCCCGACCTGCGCAGGCTCCATAGCTCGGCGGCATGCGTCGGCGCCGGGAGGGCGGCGGTTCCGGGCATGGCGGGGCCGGCCGGACGCCGTTACGCTGGGCCGCGGTCTGACGGGGATTCGGCGATGAAACTGATCCGGTTCGGCGAGCCGGGGCGAGAGAAGCCCGGCGCGATCGACGACTGGGGCGTCTGGCGCGACCTTTCCGGCGAGATCGAGGACTGGGCGGGGCCGGCGCTGGCGGCGGCCACGACGGCGCGGGTGCGCGACCTGACCGTCGCCAAGTTCCCCAGGGTCGATCCGACGACGCGCCTCGGACCGTGCGTCGGCGGGGTGGGCAAGATCGTCTGCATCGGCCTCAACTATGCGGAGCATGCGGCGGAGACCGGCGGCAAGGCGCCGGCCGAGCCGGTGGTGTTCCTGAAGGCCAGCGCGCCCACCGGGCCGAACGACGACGTGCCGCTGCCGCGCGGCTCGGTGAAGACCGACTGGGAGGTCGAGCTGGGCGTGGTGATCGGCAAGCGCGCCGCCTATGTCGAGGCGGCCGAGGCGCTGGACCATGTGGCCGGCTACTGCGTCTGCAACGACCTGTCCGAGCGGCAGTGGCAGCTCGAAGGGACCGGGACCTGGGACAAGGGCAAGGGCTGCGACGGCTTCGGCCCGATCGGGCCGTGGCTGGTGACGCGGGACAAGGTTCCGGACCCGCACGCGCTGAGGCTCTGGCTGGCGGTGAACGGCGAGCGGGTGCAGGATTCGTCCACCGCCCACATGATCCACAAGGTCCCCTTCCTGATCAGCTACGTCAGCCGCTTCATGAGCCTCTCGCCGGGCGACGTGATCATGACCGGCACGCCGGCCGGCGTCGGCCTCGGCATGAAGCCGCCGCGGTTCCTGAAGGCCGGGGACCTGGTGACCCTGGGCATCGACGGCCTGGGCGAACAGCGCCAGCGGATCGTGGACTCCGTCTGACGCCTCGCGCACTGTCCGCGCCAAGAAGAAGAGAGCCTGGGGGAGGAGCTGATGACGGAGGCCGCAGCCGAGCCGGCGCGCGCGAAGGGACCGGGCGTCTACGCCTGGTACGCGCTGGGCGTCATGGTCATCGTCTACATGCTGAACTTCGTGGACCGGCAGATCCTGTCGATCCTGGCGGAGGACATCAAGGGCGACCTGGGCCTCACCGACGCCCAGCTCGGGTTCCTGTACGGGACGGCCTTCGCGATCTTCTACACCCTGTTCGGCATCCCGCTGGGGCGGCTGGCCGACATCTGGTACCGTGGCAGGCTGATGGCGATCGGCCTGGCGGTCTGGTCGTCCATGACCGCGCTGTCGGGGTTCTCCACCACCTATGCGCAGCTCGCCGTCGCCCGCGTGGGCGTGGGCGTCGGCGAGGCCAGCGCCTCGCCGGCCGCCTTCTCGATGCTGGCCGACTATTTCCCCAAGGAGCGGCGGGCGCTGGCCGCGGCGATCTATTCGGCGGGGCTCTATGTGGGCTCGGGGCTGTCGCTGCCGCTGGGCGGGGCGATCACCGACGCCTGGAACTCGGCGTTCCCGAACGGCAGCGGGCCGTTCGCGCTGGCCGGCTGGCAGGCGACGTTCCTGGCGGTGGGCGTGCCCGGCCTGATCGTCGCCGCCTGGGTCTGGACCCTGCGCGAGCCGCAGCGCACCGGTCCGCGCGGCGAGCCCCTGCCGGTGGCCAAGCCCGGCGCCTGGGGCATCTTCCTGCGCGAGTTCGCGGCCATCCTGCCGCCCTTCACGCTGATCAGCGTCGCGCGCCACAAGGGCCTGAAGCGCAACCTCATCGCCGCCGCGGTCATCGCCGCCGCCGTCACCGCGATGATCCTGCTGACCCACGACTACGCCCAGTGGATCGCCTACGGCGTGGGCTGCTACGCGGTCTTCTCGTGGGTGCAGTCGCTGAAGGCCACCGACCGGCCGACCTACCAGCTCATCTGGGGCACGCCGCAGGTGCTGCTCTGCATCGTCGGGATGGGCGGGCTGGCCACCGTCACCTACGGCTTCGGGTTCTGGGCGGCGCCCTACGCGATCCGCACGTTCGGGGTGACGCCGCACGAGGCGGGGATGGCGCTGGGCATCCCGTCGGCCATCGCCTCGGCGGTGGGCGTGATCGCCGGCGGGCGGCTCTCCGACGCCTGGAAATCGCGCGACCCACGCGGCCGGCTCTTCGTCTGCATGCTGTCGTCGGCGACGACCTTCCCGCTGATCATCCTGATGTTCACGCGGCCCGATTTCGGCAGCTACGCCTGGATGAACCCGCTGGTGGCGATGACCAGCTCGGCCTGGGTCGGCTCGACGGTCGCGGCCTACCAGGACTTCGTGCTGCCGCGCATGAACGGCACCGTCTCGGCGACCTATGTGCTGGGCTCGACCATGGTGGGCCTCGCCATCGGCCCCTACGCCTCGGGAAAGGTCGCGACCGTGACCGGCTCGCTGCAGATGGGCGTCTTCAGCCTGCTGCTGATGCCGCCGGTCTCGCTGTTCTGCCTCTGGCTCGTCAGCCGCAAGATGGCGGCCCTGGAAGCCAGCAAGGTCGACCGCGCCATCGCCGTGGGCGAACCGGCCTACTGATCAGAGCCGCGCAGCGGCAGTTAGTCGAACCACAGAAAACACAGAAGGACACAGATGGGCCGCAGCCGATTTCTGTGTTTTCTGTGTCTTCTGTGTCTTCTGTGGTTCCAAATGACTGAGCCTCCGCTGGCGCGGAGGCTCTAACGGTCAGCGGCCCGTGAAGACCGGCTCGCGCTTTTCGACGAAGGCCTTGGCGGCTTCCTTGTGGTCGGCGGTCTGGCCGCAGTGGACGTGGTGGGTGGCCTCCAGGTCGAGGCAGTCGTCCCAGTCGCCGGCCATGGCGCGGTTCAGGTTCTCCTTCATGTAGCGGTAGGCGATGGTCGGGCCGTTCGCGAGGCGCAGCGCGATCTCGCGGGTCCTGGCCTGGAGCTCGTCGAACTCGCAGACCCAGTTGGTGAGGCCGAGCCGCAGGGCCTCGTCGGCGCTCACGCGGTCCGACAGGTAGTACATCTCGCGCGCCTTGGCCGAGCCCACGAGCTGGGTCAGGAAGTAGGTGCCGCCGTAGTCGCCCGAGAAGCCCACCTTGGCGAAGGCGGTGGTCATGATGGCGCTCGACGCCATGATCCTGAGGTCGCAGGCGAGCGCCAGGCCCAGGCCCGCGCCGGCCGCGGCGCCGGGCAGGGCGGCCAGCGTCGGCTTCGGCATCTTGAACAGCTTGCCGGCGGTGGCCCGCTGGTTCACCCGCTGGCGATGGATGGCGGCGTCGATGCCGAGGCCCGGCCCGCCGCCGTCGTTGCGGCTGTTCATGCCCTTCACGTCGCCGCCGGCGCAGAAGCCCTTCCCGGCGCCGGTCAGCACCACGACCTTCACGCCCGGATCGAGCTCGGCGTCGGCGAGCGTGCGGCCCAGCGCCTGGTTCATGTCGTCGCTCATGGCGTTGCGCGCGTCGGGGCGGTTCAGCGTGATGGTCAGGACGCCGCTGTCGAGATCAGCGAGCAGGTCGTTCGTGCCGGTGTCGATCGCGGCCATGGTCGGGCTCCCTCCGTTGTCGGCGCGACCCTACGCCTTTGAGCGGCCGGTCTGGAAGGCTTGACCGACGCCGGGTCGCCCCCTGTAGTCGGCGGCAAAGAACGGGAGGACGGACCATGCGGCTTCGCCAGATCGCCCTGGTGGGCAAGGACCTCGACGCGGCCAAGGCCGAGATCGTCGACGTGCTGGGCCTGGGCCAGGACTACCCCGATCCGGGCGTCGGCCACTTCGGCCTGCACAACGCCGTCTGGCCGATCGGCGACACCTTCCTGGAGGTGGTCTCGCCGATGCAGGCGGGGACCACGGCCGGCCGCCTGCTCGACAAGCGCGGCGGCGACGGCGGCTATATGGTCATCATGCAGATCGACGGCGACATGGCCGGGACCCGCCAGCGCATGGCCGACCTCGGCGTGCGCATCGTCCACCAGACCGACCGCGACGACGGCAAGGTCGCCTACAGCCACCTGCACCCGCGCGACGTGGGCGGCGCGATCCTGTCGCTCGACGTCATGGTCCCGAAGGACCGCTGGGAGTGGGGCGGCCCCGACTGGCAGGCGAACGTGAAGACCGACACCTCGCTGGAGATCGTCGGCGCCGAGCTGCAGGGCGACGACCCCGAGGCGATGGCGACCCGCTGGGGCGAGGTGATGCAGCGGCCGGCGAGCTACCGCGACGGGCAGTGGGTCGTCGGCGTCGACGGCGGCGAGATCCGCTTCGTGCCGGTGACGGACGGGCGCGGCGAGGGCCTGCGCGCCTTCGACGTCAAGGTCCGCGATCCCGAGGCCGTGAAGGCCCGCGCCAGGGCCCGCGGCGCGCTGGACGCCGACGGGACCGTGAAGCTCTGCGGGACCCGCGTGGAGCTGGTGAAGGGGTAGGGACCCCGAAAGGACCCCCTTCGAGCCTCCCGCGCCAGCGGGGGGCTCAGTCATTCGAGAACCACGGATTGCACGGATGACACGGATTGGCGGCGGCGCTGTCCGTGTCATCCGTGCAATCCGTGGTTCTTGAATCGAAGCGCCGCTCCGCGGCCCAGGCGTTCAGGCGGGATGCGCTTTCGGCGAAAAGACGCCCGTTCGATGGGTTGACAAAAGTAACGGACAGAGCCGGGCGGGACGAATTTCAGTATAAGAAACAATAGACTTGACGGCCTGGCGGGTCCGTTGTTGCGGTTCGCGCTCCCGATGCGTGGAGCGCTGGACGTATGACCGACGTGGCTGAGGAAGATCCCTACCTGGCCCGCGGCTTTGCGCCGCTCAGGCAGGAGTTCGACTGTCCGGACCTGGCGATCGAGGGGGCGTTGCCGCCGGAACTCCTGGGGACCTACTACCGCGTCGGGCCCAACCCGCAGTTCGCGCCGCGGCCGCCGTACAACCCGCTGATGGGCGACGGCATGGTCCACGCCTTCCGGATCGCGCACGGGCGGGTGGGCTACCGCAACCGCTGGGTCCGCACCGGGCGCTGGGTGCGCGAGAACGCCGCCGGGCGCGCCCTCTTCGCCACCGCCGGGCCGTTCGGCGACGACCCCGAGGCCGGGCCGCGGCCGCCGGACGGCGTGGCCAACACCAGCCTCGTCTGGCACGCGGGGCGCCTGCTGGCGCTGGAGGAGGGCGCGCCGCCGGTGGCGATCGACCCCGTCACGCTGGAGACGCTGGGGCCCTACACGTTCGGCGGCGCGCTGCCGCGCAACATGACGGCGCATCCGAAGACCGACCCGGCGACCGGCGCGCTCGTCCTGTTCGCCAACCTGCCGCGCGGGCGGCTGACGGGGGAGTTGGCGCTCCACGAGGCCGACGCGGCCGGCGTCCTCTCCGCGGCGCGGATGGTGCAGGGGCCGCACGCCTCCATCGTCCACGACTTCGCGATCACGCCGAACTTCGCGGTGTTCGTCGTCTGCCCCGTGACGCTGTCGCTGGAGCGGGCGCGGGCCGGCGGGCCGTTGATCGCCTGGGAGCCGCAGGCCGGGGTCGAGGCGCTGGTCGTCCCTCGGGCCGGCGGCGAGCCGCTGCGGTTCGCGACCGCGCCCTGCATGGTCTGGCATGTGATGAACGCCTTCGAGGACGGCGGGCGGATCGTGCTCGACCTCTGCGAACAGGACGTGGCGATGTTCCCCACCGTCGACGGCGCTGCGCCCGACGCCGGCCGGGCGGCCCAGCGGCTGGCGCGCTGGGACCTGGACCCCGGTCGGCCGGGCGGCGTGACGCGGCGGCGGCTGCACGACTTCGTCTGCGAGTACCCGCGCATCGACGAGCGCCGCACCGGCCGGCCGTACCGCTACGGCTATGTGGCCGGGCTCGGCGGCCCCGGCACGGGCGACCTCTTCCAGCGCGGGCTGGCGCGCTTCGACCACGCGACCGGCGAGATGGCGGTGTGGGACGCCGGGCCGGGCGTGGCGGTCTCGGAGCCCGTGTTCGCGCCGCGCGGGCCGGAAGAGGGCGACGGCTGGCTGCTGGCCAACACCTACGACGAGGCGAGCGAAGCCGGGTCGCTGGTGGTGCTGGACGCCTCGGACGTGGCGGCGGGGCCCGTCGCCCGCGCGCGGCTGACCCACCGGATGCCGATGGGGTTCCATGGGCTGTGGATTCCCCAACCCTGATCGTCATCCCGCGAACAAGTCGCGGGATGACGTTCGTTGAGGGGAAACGGGCGCGCTACCGCAGGGTCATTCCGCCGTCGATGACGAGTTCCAGGCCGGTGACGTAGCGCGCCTCGTCGGTGCAGAGCCACAGGACGCCGTTGGCGATGTCCAGGGGCACGCCCTTCACGCCCAGCGGCACGGCCATGGCCGACATGGCGTCGAGGTCCGGCGGGGCGTTGGCGCCCGGGTTCACCGCCTCGCCGACGGTCAGCCAGATCGGCGTCTCGATCAGGCCCGGGTGGACCGAGTTCACGCGGATGCCGTCCTGGGCGTTGGCGCATTCCAGCGCGATGGCCTTGGTGAAGAGGCGCACGCCGCCCTTGGTGGCGCAGTAGCCGGCCAGGCTGGGCGAGCCCTTGAGCCCCGCCACCGACGAGATGTTGACGATCGAGCCGCCGTCGCCGCTCTCACGCATCAGCGGGATGCCGTGCTTCACGCCCAGGAAGACGCCGTCGAGGTTGATCGCGGTCTGGCGGCGCCAGTCGGACAGCTTCATCTCCAGGATCGGGCCGCCGATGCCGATGCCGGCGTTGTTGACCAGGATGTCGAGCCGGCCGTGGCGCGACTTGATCCCGCCGACGATGTCGACCCAGGCGTCCTCGTCGGTGACGTCGTGGCTGCGGTACTCGGCCTTGCCGCCGGCCTTCGCGATGCCGGCCACGACCTCTTCGCCCAGGCGGTCCTGGATGTCGGTGACGACGACGAACGCGCCTTCCTCGGCCAGCCTCTCCGCCGTGCCGCGGCCGATGCCGCTCGCCCCGCCGGTCACCAGCGCCACCTTGCCTGCAACCCGACCCGCCATGCGCGCCTCCCTTATCGTCGATCAGTTGGTAGCGCAGGCGTCTGGGTCCGAACAGTCATGCCGTCGGGGAAGGCGCGCGGTTGGGATCGGGACCCGGGCTCGCGGCGTCGCAAAACCCTCCAGCGCCCGCCGAGCCTCGCCCGGGCGGGCGCCCGTCGTCTGTCTGGGACCGGCGCGGACGCCGGTGCGGAGGTCGGCCCTTGCGGGGCCTACTGCATCCACTTGGGCGTGGCTTGGCCCGTCATGAGGATGCCGTAGATCAGGCCGACCGCGAGCAGGCAGATGGCCGCCACCATGACGACGCCGATCATCCCCTCGAACTTCTCGGCCAGGTGGCGCGGCTTGTGATGCTTCACGTCGCCGGCATGAGGCTCGGTATGCATGACTCTTCCTCGCATTCCGTTGCGGAGCTTCTTGGTCTCCACGCCGTCCTGCGGCAGACGCCACGCGGGCGTCCCCCGGAAGTTCGTCGTCGGCCCCCCTCGTCCTGAAGCCGGGGGCCTGGCGGGCCGCCGGGGCGCGCCCAAGTGCCGCCTGTCTCAGTCAGGCGATGGGGCGAGCGTGCGCCTCATGGCGTCGCCGGTCAATCGGCAAGCGCGAGTCTCAACTCTTTGACAGCTTAGGGTTTCTGAGAGCGCGTCGCAGACGCGGCGTAGATGTCGACGGCGGTGGTCCAGTCGTTCAGCACGCCCACGACGGGCCGGCCGTCGACGTCGCCCGTCACGAAGCTGCCGTTCCAGGCGCGGCCGTAGATCGGGATCGTGTAGCGCACGAGGGCGGTCAGGCGGCCCGGCGCCGTCTTGCCCGACTTGAAGGCGTAGGCGACGGCGCGCTCCCGCCCGGGCGGGTCGAGGCGCATGTCGGCGAGCGGCGCCTCGTGCCCGTCGAGCCGCCAGCCGCCGGTCGCGCCCTGCTGCAGCAGAAGCGTGGTGGCGTCGGCGCCTTCGCCGGAGAGCCAGCTATAGGCGAACGGGGCCTCGAAGCGCGGCGCCTCCTGGCGCTGCTCGTGGAACTTGGCGCGGCCCTGGTGGCGGATCTTCCGGCCGGCGACCTCGAGCTCGGCCTCGACGACGCCATAGACCTCCTGGCGGCCCTCCAGCACCGGCGCGGCGAGCGCGCTGACGCCCTGGAACTGGCCGGTGAAGCGGATCGGGACGCGGCCCGGCCCGTGCGGCGCGGCGAAGCTCCTGTGGCCCATCAGGTCGGCCGAGAGCCGCACGGCCGGCGGCTCGTCGCCCCGGCGGACCCGGACGAGCGCGGCCTTCGCGCCGGGCGCGGCCCAGGTGGCGGTGTCCTGGCCCGCGAGGCGGTCGCGCGACGCCGGCAGGTCGTGGGTGGTGAAGGCGTAGAGCTGGCCGTCCACGACCACGTGGCACCACAGCCAGGTCTGGTCCTCGTCCGGGAAGCGGCAGAAGCGGAGCGTCAGCGCGGTCTTCCCGTCGTCGGAGACGGTCATGACCATGGCGGACTCGGAATAGGCTTTCGATCCGCGCACGCGCACGTCCTTCGAAGGCGCCCCGAAGGCCGGGGCGGCGATGAGGGCGGGTGTCGCCGCCAGCAGGGTCCGCCGGGCGATCACTTCGGCAGGCTCGTGGCGGGGAAGGGCGGGCGCGGTTCGTCGTCGGGCACGCCCATGGCGCGGCGCAGGCGGTCGATGCGGCCCTTGTTCTCGTCGCGGACGGCGTCGGGCGGCGGCGGGTTCAGCACCTCGCGGTCGAGGAAGCGCAGTGCGTCGCGGAAGCGGGCGGTCACGGTGTGGCCGGTGTGGTCGGCGTTGCGGACCAGCCGGTACTCGTGGGGCACGCCGGCGTCCCACATCACGCGGTGCAGGTACTCGGTCCCCTCGTCCAGCTTGAACATGTCGAGGTCGCCGACCTCGATGTAGATGGCGAGGCCCGACGTCAGGATCGCCGCCTTGTTGGCGAGCACCATGTTGGCCGGATTGGCGCGCTTCCAGAGTTCGCGGTCGACGGGATCGCCGAAGATCGACTTGAAGAACCGGTCGTCGCGCTGGAAGCGGTTGCGCATCCTGACGTCCTCGAAGCGGAGCGCCGGCTCGATGCCGGGCTCCATGGCCGCGAGCCCGCCGAACATCTCCGGGTGGTCGAAGCCGAGGCGCAGGGACCCCAGGCCGCCCATGGAGACGCCGGTGACCACCGTGCGGCTGCGCTCGGCGGAGAGGCCGTAGCGGCGGCGCAGCTCGGGCACCAGCTCGGCGACGATGAAGGTCTCCCACTTCTGGGAGCCGTCCTTGAAGTCCATGTAGAGCGAGCGGCCGACGTCGGGCGTGGCCACCACCGCCGGCGCGAAGTCCTTCGCCGCCCAGGCCGCCTCGACGGTGGGCCGCATGCGGGCGAGGAAGCCGTTGTCGCCGCCGCCGCCGTGCAGCAGCAGGAGCAGCGGCAGCTTCTGCGAGGGCTGGTAGCCGTCGGGCAGCAGCACCGAGACCTTCACGGGCGAGGGCACGAGCTTGCTCTGAAGCTCGATGGTCTCGGTGCGCGTGGCGGCGTGGGCCAGGCCCGCGAACGCCAGCGCCAGCATCGTTCCCAGCAGAATCCGCAGCATCGACGCCTCTCCCGACATTTGCGGCACGCTAGCACCGCCGCGCGGGACGCGCAGGCTCAGGCGGCATGGCTTTCGGCTATGCGCCGTGGCACACCGGCGGCGGATTCCGGAGGCGCCCATGGTCCATCTCGACGACTTCATCGACCCCCTCGGCGAGGACGGCGACGACGAGGGTCCGGACGTCGCGGCCGACTTCGCCGCGCTGAAGGCCTCGCTGAAGGCCCTGGCGGACGCGATCGCCAGCACGAACCTGGCCGTCATCAACGCCGCCCAGGGCGACCCGGGCGCGGCGACCCAGCGGGTGCAGGCGTCCGTGGGTGCGCTGAAGCGCTTCCACGAGGCGATGAAGATCCTGGAGGCCGGGACCGAGGACGACAGCGAGGGGGAGGAGGCGTGACTTCCCTCCCTTAATGGGGAGGGACAGGCCGCGCAGCGGCCAGGGTGGGGCAGTGTGGTGCGAGAACTCTGACGGCGGGGATGATCCAGACTTCCCCACCCTGCTCGCCTGACGGCGAGCTGTCCCTCCCCATTAAGGGAGGGAAGTCAGGCGTAGCTCTGGAGCGGCCTCACTTCCAGCGGGGCTTCGGCGGTGGCGGCGATGGCGCGGGCCGCGGCCAGGGCCGCGGGCGTGGTGGTGAAGTAGGGGATCTTCATCATGAGCGCGGTGCGGCGGATCTCGAAGCTGTCGAGGAGGGACTGCTTGCCCTCGGTGGTGTTGAAGACGAGCTGGACCTCGCCGTTCTTCATGGCGTCGACGATGTGCGGGCGGCCTTCGAGGACCTTCTTCACCACCTCGACCGTCAGGCCCCGGTCGGCCAGGTAGGCGGCGGTGCCGGCGGTGGCCAGCACGCGGAAGCCGTTCTCGATCATCTGGCGCACGGGCTCGGCGATCCAGGCCTTGTCGGCGTCCTTCACCGAGACGAACAGGCAGCCGCCCGCGGGCAGCACCGTGCCGCCGCCGAGCTGGCTCTTGGCGAAGGCGCGCGCGAAGGCCGGGCCGGCGTCCTCGCCCGGGCGGATCCAGTCGAGGCCCATGACCTCGCCGGTCGAGCGCATCTCGGGGCCCAGGATGGTGTCGACGCCCTGGAAGCGGGCGAACGGGAAGACCGCCTCCTTCACCGCGATGTGGTCGTAGGGCGTCTCGGCGAGGCCGAAGTCGCTGAGCGGCTTGCCGGCCATCAGCTTGGCGGCGATGGCGGCCACCGGCTCGCCGATGGTCTTGGCGACGAAGGGCACCGTGCGGCTGGCGCGCGGGTTGACTTCGAGGACGTAGATGCGGGGCTCCGCCGACTGCGGCTCCTCGATGGCGAACTGCACGTTCATCAGGCCGCGGACCTCCAGGGCCCTGGCCATGGCTTCGGTCTGGCGCTTCAGCGCCGCGATGGTCTCGGCCCTGAGGCTGAAGGGCGGGAGCGAGCAGGCGCTGTCGCCCGAATGTACGCCGGCCTCCTCGATGTGCTCCATGACGCCGGCGACGAAGACCTCGCCGTTCGCGTCGCACAGGGCGTCGACGTCCACCTCGGTGGCGCGGCTGAGGTACTGGTCGATGAGGACGGGGCTGTCGCCGCTCACCTGCACGGCGGTGGTGATGTAGCGCTCGAGCTGCTCGTCGTCGCGGACGATCTCCATGGCGCGGCCGCCCAGCACGTAGGAGGGGCGGATCACCACCGGATAGCCGACCTTGTGCGCGGCGGCGAAGGCCTCGTCGCGGCTGCGGGCCAGCGCGTTCACCGGCTGGGCGATCTTCAGCCTGTGCAGCAGTTGCTGGAAACGCTCGCGGTCTTCGGCGAGGTCGATGGCGTCGGGGCTGGTGCCCAGGATCGGGATGCCGGCGTCTTCCAGGGGTTTGGCCAGCTTCAGCGGGGTCTGGCCGCCGAACTGGACGATCACGCCGATCAGCTCGCCGCTGGCGCGCTCGGTCTCGATCAGCTCCAGCACGTCCTCCGCCGTCAGCGGCTCGAAGTAGAGGCGGTCGGAGGTGTCGTAGTCGGTCGAGACGGTCTCGGGGTTGCAGTTCACCATGATCGACTCGACGCCGATCTCGTCCAGCGCATAGGCGGCGTGGACGCAGCAGTAGTCGAACTCGATGCCCTGGCCGATCCGGTTGGGGCCCCCGCCCAGGATGATCGCCTTCCTGCGCTCGGACGGCTCCGACTCGCAGTCGGGCTGCTGACCCAGCGCGCCGGTCTCGTAGGTCGAGTACATGTAGGGCGTCGAGGCGCGGAACTCGCCGGCGCACGTGTCGATGCGCTTGAAGACGGGCCGCACGCCCAGCGCCCGGCGCTGCTCGCGCACCTCCTTCTCGGTGGTGTGGGTGAGCCTGGCGAGGCGGGCGTCGGAGAAGCCCTGGGCCTTCAGCCTGCGGAACTCGGCGGCCGTGGTCGGCAGGCCGTTCGTGCGGACCGCCTCCTCCTGCCGCACCAGGGCTTCGAGCTGGCGCAGGAACCAGGGCTCGTAGCTGCACGCGCCGTGGACCTCGTCGACGGTCAGGCCGGCGCGGAACGCCTGGGCGATGACGCGCAGCCGGTCGGGCGTGGGCGTGGCCAGCGCACGCAGCACCGCGGCGTGGCCCATCCCGGGATCGTCGCCGCCGTCGATGGCGATCTCGTCCAGGCCGGTCAGGCCGGTCTCCAGGCCGCGCAGCGCCTTCTGCAGGCTCTCGGCGAAGGTGCGGCCGATGGCCATGACCTCGCCCACCGACTTCATCGAGGTGGTGAGGTACGGCTCGGAGCCCGGGAACTTCTCGAAGGCGAAGCGCGGGATCTTGGTGACGACGTAGTCGATGCTGGGCTCGAACGAGGCGGGCGTGGCGCCCGTGATGTCGTTCATCAGCTCGTCGAGCGTGTAGCCGACGGCCAGGCGGGCGGCGACCTTGGCGATCGGGAAGCCGGTGGCCTTGGAGGCCAGCGCCGAGCTGCGCGACACGCGCGGGTTCATCTCGATGACGACCATGCGCCCGTCGGCCGGGTTGACCGCGAACTGCACGTTCGAGCCGCCGGTCTCGACACCGATCTCGCGCAGCACCGCGATCGAGGCGCGGCGCATCCACTGGTATTCCTTGTCGGTCAGCGTCAGGGCCGGCGCGACCGTGATCGAGTCGCCCGTGTGGACGCCCATCGGGTCGATGTTCTCGATCGAGCAGATGATGATGCAGTTGTCCGCCTTGTCGCGGACGACCTCCATCTCGTACTCCTTCCAGCCCAGCACGCTCTCCTCGATGAGGACTTCGGTGGTGGGCGAAAGGTCCAGGCCGCGCTCGACGATCTCGCGGAATTCCTGGGCGTTGTAGGCGATGCCGCCGCCGGTGCCGGCCAGCGTGAACGACGGGCGGACGATCGCGGGCAAGCCCACGAACTCCAGGCCCTCCAGGGCCTCCTCCATCGAATGCGCGGCCTTCGACTTCGGGCTCTCCAGCCCGATCGCGTCCATGGCGTCGCGGAACTTCTGGCGGTCCTCGGCCTTGTCGATCACGTCGGCGCGGGCGCCGATCATCTCGACGCCGTACTTCGCCAGAACGCCGCCGGCCTCGAGGGCCAGCGCGGTGTTGAGCGCGGTCTGGCCGCCCATGGTGGGCAGCAGCGCGTCGGGGCGCTCCTTCTCGATGATCTTCTCGACCATCTCGGGCGTGATCGGCTCGATGTAGGTGGCGTCGGCGACGTCCGGATCGGTCATGATCGTCGCCGGGTTCGAGTTCACCAGCACGATTCGGTAGCCCTCGGTGCGCAGGGCCTTGCAGGCCTGGACGCCGGAATAGTCGAACTCGCAGGCCTGACCGATGACGATCGGCCCCGCGCCGATGATCAGGATCGAGGAGATGTCGGTACGTTTGGGCATGTGTCTCGCGCGCAGGTTCCGCGCGGGCTTTCGCCCCGCGGCTCAGGTCCAGGACTGCAGGTTAAGGCGCCCCAATAGAGGGGTCGCCCCGCGGGTGCAAGGGCGCTTCACGACGGGCGGCGGCGAAGTCGCGGGCCGGCTTTTGGTTCCGCGAAATTTCTCTTGTGAATCATGCAACTGAGCGCGGCCTCAGGCTCTCTGTCTTCAGGGCGACGATATCGCTGCCCTGAAGATCGGAGTTCCCATGAGCCTGCTGGACCGCATCCCGAGCCTCAGCGACGACGAGGTCGTGAACCTGCTGGCCAACGCCCGGCGTCTCTCGGAGACCGGCGACGACAAGCAGAAGGCGGCCGCGGCCGAACTGTTGCCCGCGCTGCAGGAGGAGGCCGACGCCCGCAAGGCCGAACGCCTCGAACGCGCGAAGGAGAAGCGCGCCGCCACCCGCAAGGCGTCGACGAAGGCCCAGGCCGCAGCCGCCTGACCGGGGCGTCGGGACGAAAAAGCCCCGGCCTCGCGGCCGGGGCGTCTTCATGTCGGCGTGTCGGAGGCGGTCAGGCCGCCAGCGCGCGGCGCCGGCGCAGCATCGAGCCCGCCGCGCCGAAGCCCAGGATCATCAGCGCCCAGGCGCCCGGCTCGGGCACGCCGGTGTTCGGCCCGAACTCGTCGACCACGGCATTGTCCACCTGCACGAAGTTGGCGTCGATCGCCTGATAGGTGAAGCTCGACAGGCCCGACCGGTTGAACGTGACGGTCTTCAGGCCGGGCGCGCCGGCGAGGGTGACCAGCTCGGAGTCCACGGCGAACGCGCCCTGGTTGGCCACATCGGGGGTGTAGAAGGTGAAGAGCACCGTCCCGCCGCCGCCCGAGTTGAAGCCGTTCGCCAGGTCGATCGCGCCCAGGGTGAAGAGGCCGCCGCCCACCTTCGTGACCGTCGTGATCGACCCCTGGTAGTTGTTCGTCAGGGTGGCGCCGTCGGGATCGGCGTTCGAGGAGCTGGTGCGCGACCAGACGACGAACTCGTCGCCACTCGCCTGGCCGGCGCCGTCGTTGACGAACAGGAAGCCGCCGCTCGTGACCGTATGGTAGAGGTCGTAGCTCGGCGCGCTGTCGTTGGCGAGCTCGTCGAAGGTGATGGTGGCCGCATGGGCCGCGGCGCCGAGGCCCAGGGCGGCGGTCGCCGCAAGGCCGAGCGCGAGCGCACGAAAACGCATCTGTAGTTCCCCCAGATTGATCCGGATGAGCCCCTGTGCGTCTTCTAGCCGGCGGACCTGCGCGACGAAACAGCGTTCGCTCGCGGCGTGAGTCGTATCCCGTCTCACGTGCAGCCGTGCTTACGCCATGGCTGGGCGCAGCGCCTGGCCAAGGCCCCGCCGGGCGCCGCGGTCACGATCCCGCGGACGCCTTGACTCCTCGCCCCGACAGGCCACGCAAGCCTTGCGTATCGGCGTCGGGGCAGGCAGCTTCGCAATAACCGGTTCGCCGATCGGCGGACATAACGATAGGGAAGACCTTGGCCGCCGCCGCGACCTCCGCCGAATTGCTCAACCCGCTCATGGCCCGCATCGCGGCCGGAGAGCGGGACGCCCTGCGACAGCTTTATGATGCGACGTCCGCGAAGCTTTTTGGCGTCTGCCTCCGTATCCTCTCCGACCGCGAGGAGAGTGAGGACGTTTTGCAGGACGTGTACGTCACCATATGGCGACGGGCCGACCGTTTCGATGCCGGCAAGGCGAGCGTGATGACCTGGGTCAGCACCATCGCCCGGAATCGCGCGATCGACCGCCTTCGGGCGCGCGGACCCATGGCATACGCCGAACAGGTCGAGGAGCTGGAGATCCCGGACGGACAGGACAGCGCAGAGACGCTGTTGTCGGCCGCGGACGACCGCAACCGTCTTCAGGGATGCCTGAGCGAGCTGGATGACCGGACCGAGAAGGTCATCCGGACGGCGTTCTTCGAAGGCGTGACGTACGAAGCGTTGGCCAAGCGGATGGATGCTCCGCTCGGCACCGTGAAGAGTTGGATTCGCCGGGGACTAGCGAAGCTGAAGGGATGCCTCCAGTCATGAGCGAAGCCCCGGACCTTACCGAAGCCGAAGCCCTCGCCGCGGAACACGCGCTGGGGGTCCTCGACGCCCGGGAGCGGGCGGACGCCGAGAACCGCATGGCCCGCGACCCGGCGTTCGCCGCCGACGTCGAAGCCTGGCGACAGCGCCTCGCGCCGATGCTGGACAGCATCGCCGCCGTCCCGGCCCCGCAGGGGACGTGGGCGCGGATCGAGCGCCGGCTGCCGGCCAACGACGACCGCATGGCGCCCGCCAACGACAACGGCCGGCTGCTGGACCGCGTCCGCTTCTGGCGGAACTCGGCGATGGGCGGCTTCGGCGCGGCGGCCGCCGCCCTGGTGGCGGCCCTCGTGGTCGGCAACCAGCCGGCGACGGTCGTCACCCGCGAGGTGCCGGTGCAGCCGCAGGGCCAGCTCCTCTCGGCCAGCGTGGTCAGCCAGGACAGCCGCGTGCAGCCGCTGTTCGTCGCCGCCTACGATCCGGACCGCAAGCAACTGATCGTCACCTCGCTGCTGCCGGAGGGCTCCGACCGCGACAAGGTGCACGAGCTGTGGCTGATCGCCGGCAAGGAGAACCCGAAGTCCCTGGGCCTCGTGGAATCCGGCAAGGCCAAGGTGATCGCGCTGCCGACCGAGCTGCTGGCCAAGATGGCCGACGGCGCGGCCCTGGCGGTCTCGCTCGAACCGCCCGGCGGCTCCAAGAACCCCGACGGCCCGAGCGGCCCCGTCATCGGCGTCGGCAAGCTCTCGAAGCTCTGAGTCGCCGCACGAGGCGCAAAGCCGCCGCGAGCCTCCGCGGCGGCTTCTCCGTTTGGGCCGGACAGTGCCGCGGAAACGACGGCCGAAATGTCCCCGCAGGCGAATCTATGTTCTTGTATTGTTCTTGTGGGGCGGCCGGGCTATGATCGGCCGATGGATGCGAAGCCGCCGAACGATCTGCTCCTGAGGGAAGAAGTCTTCCGCATTCAAGGCGCTGTGTTCGATGTGAACCGCGAGATGGGACGGGGCTTCCTGGAGCCCGTCTATCAGGAATGCCTTGCGCTTGAGTTCGAGACCCGAGGCATCCCTTTCCGGGCGTTGCCGCAACTGAGGCTCGCCTACAAGGGCCGGCCGCTTCAGAAAACGTACTGCCCAGATTTCATCTGTTTCGACGCCATTATCATCGAACTGAAGGCGGTCCGCGAAACTGTGGCCGAGCATCGGGCGCAGGTTCTGAATTACCTCAAGGCGACGGGTCTCAGGGTCGGCCTGCTCGTGAATTTCGGTGCGAACCCGCGGGCGACCGTGCAACGGTTGGTGCTGTAGGATTCAACCACGAACCCACACGAAGACCCACGAACGCGCCCGCGTAGCGGCGAAGCCGCAGTCTCTTTCCTGAGGCTCCGAGGCAAAGAGGCCTTCGCCCTTTCAACTGGCAGGGCGTGTTCGTGGGTCTTCGTGTGGGTTCGTGGTTCAAAATCATACTGCGGCTTCGCCGCTTCCGGAGCTTACGCCAGCCCGCGCACCCAGCCCGGCAACTCCGAGATGGTCGCCAACTCGGCGAAGCGCGGGTGGTCGACGGGCGCTTCGGCCAGTTCGTGGGCCCAGGTGATGGGGTAGGGGATGTGGGCGCCCCAGCCGCCGGCCTCGAGGGCGGGCAGGATGTCGGAGCGCATGGAGTTGCCGGCCATGACGGCCTCGGCCGCGCCGGTGCCGTAGCGGTCGAAGACACGGGCATAGGTGCTCGCATCCTTCTCGCTCACGATCTCGACCGCGGCGAAGAGGTCGCCCAGGCCCGAGGCGGCCAGCTTCTGCTCCTGGTGCAAGAGGTCGCCCTTGGTGATCAGGACGAGGCGGTAGCCGGCGTCGGACAGCTCGGCCAGGGCGTTGTCCACCCCCGGCAGCGGCTCGACAGGCTCGGACAGCATCTCGCGCCCGGCGGCCAGGATGTCGGCGATCAGGCGGCCCGGCGGCTCGCCCGCGGTCAGCTCCATGGCCGTCTCGACCATCGAGAGGGTGAAGCCCTTCACGCCGTAGCCGTAGAGCCTGAGGTTGCGCTTCTCGATCTCGGCCAGCCTGGCCGTGGTGACCTCATGGGTCGCGTAGTCCGCCAGCAGGTCGCGCAGGCGATCCTGGGTGAGCCGGAAGATCGTCTCGTTGTGCCAGAGCGTGTCGTCGGCATCGAGGCCGACCGTGGTGATGCGCATGGCGCGCTCCATACGGCGGCGGGCGCGATCTGCGCAATCGGCGGGCGCCGGCTGCAACCCCGGCGGGCGCCGGACGCCAATCCCGTCCGCGCCGCGCGATCGACGGATGAATGCAACACACGGCCCGCATCCTGTCGGTCGTCGGGTCGATTCGGAGTGCAGGCATGGCGGCCGGCGGGCTTTTCGCGCGCATCGGGCGGTTGCTGGGCGGCCGCGCCGTGGCCGAGGCGCTGGAGCGGGCCGAACGCGCGGAGGCGCGCCTGCGCGACGCCATCGACGCCATCCCCGAGGGTGTCGTCTTCCTCGACGCCGAGGGACGCTACATCCTCTGGAACCGCCGCTACGCCGAGATCTACCACCGCTCGGCCGACCTCTTCCGGCCCGGCGCGCGCCTGATCGACACGCTGCGCGAGGGTGTGGCGCGGGGCGACTACCCGGACGCCCTCGGCCGCGAGGAGGCCTGGCTCGCGGCCCGCGAGGAGAAGCTGGCCACGGCGACCGGCGATCGCCATGAGCAGCAGGTGGCCGACGGCCGCTGGCTGATGATCGAGGAGCGGCGCACGTCGGACGGCGGCGTCATCGGCCTGCGCGTCGACATCACCGGGATGAAGCGCCAGGCCGCGTTGCTGGAGGAGGCGCTGGCCCACGCCGAGGCGGCCCACCGCGCCAAGGCCGGGTTCCTGTCCGACATGAGCCACGAGCTGCGCACGCCGCTGAACGGCGTGATGGGCCTGGCCCAGGCCCTGGAGGCCACGACGCTCGACCACGACCAGCGGGCGCTCGTGCGCGACATCGGCGACGCGTCGCGCAGGCTGGACCGGCTGGTCACCGGCCTGCTCGACTACGGCGACGCCGATCTGGCCGTCGACGACCACGTCCATGCCGTGCCGGCGGCCGCCGACCGGCCGCTGAAGGTGCTGGCGGCCGACGACAACCCGACCAACCGCAAGGTCATCGCGCTGATGCTGCAGGCGGCCGGCGCCGAGGTGGTGACGGTGGAGAACGGCTTCGAGGCCCTGGAGGCCTGGCGCGGCGGCGGGTTCGACGCGGTGCTGATGGACCTGCGCATGCCGGTCACCGACGGGCTGGCGGCGATCCGGGCCATTCGCGCCGAGGAGCAGGCGCAGGGCCGCGCGCGCATCCCCACCATCGTGCTCTCGGCCAACACCTCGCCCGAGGACCGCGCGGCCAGCGCCGCGGCGGGCGCCGACGGGCATATCGCCAAGCCGATCCGGACCGACGCCCTGTTCGCCGCCCTGGAAGCCGCGCTCTCGGACCGGGCGGCCTGAGGGACCCCGAAGTCCACGAAGGCGGCCATCCCGAGAGGCCGCGAAGCGGCGCCGTCCGATTCGAGAGCCACGGATTGCACGGATTTCACTGACGGGTCGGCGTTGATCCGTGCAATCCGTGCAATCCGTGGTTCCGAACGGCCGAGCCTCCGCTGCGGAAGTCATTGAATTCCCTCAGGGGAATTGAGTGTGGACCCTAGGCGGCGCAGGCCTTGTGGGGCTTCGTCACGCGCTCGCTGGAAGCGGGATGACTGGCCAGCATGGCCGGCGGGCGGATCGGCCGGCGCACCAGTTCGCCCGCGCAGTTGGGGCAGCGTCCGCCGAGGCGGCGGTCCGCGCAGTCGGCGCAGAAGGTGCATTCATAGCTGCAGATCCGCGCCTCGGCGCTGTCGGCGGGAAGATCCCGGTCGCAGCATTCGCAGTTGGGTCGCAGCGCGAGCATGGCGCGATCATGCCGCGAAGGGACCGAACTCCGGAAGGACAGCGTTCCCTCGATTCCCGCCGGGATCAGGGCCCGGCCGGGCGGAGTCTCCGCGCGGCGTGCGGCCGCGCGGCCGTCTCGCGGGCGGCCTTCGCCTCCGGCGCGCGGCGCAGCGTGAAGTAGAAGGCCGCGCCGCCGCCGCTGGCGCGCTCGGCCCAGAGGCGGCCGCCGTGGCTCTCGACGATGCCGCGGCTGATGGAGAGCCCCACGCCCATGCCGTGCGGCTTGTCGGTGACGAACGGCTGGAAGAGGCGGGCGGCCACGTCGGGCGAGACGCCCGGGCCGCTGTCGATCACGTGGATGCGGATCAGGTCGCCGTCGGGCGCGGCGCCGACGCGCAACTCGCGCCAGGGCAGGCCCTCCATGGCCTCGATGGCGTTGCGGACCAGGTTCACGATCACCTGCTGCACCTGCACCCGGTCGGCCAGCACGTTCTGCGCACGGTCGTCGAAGTCGTAGTGCAGCACGACGGATTCGCGCGCGATGTCGGCCATGGCGAGGTCGATCGCCTCGGCGACCAGCTCGGGCAGCGCCATGGGGCTCACGGCCACGTCGCCGCGGTGCGCCCCCTCGCGGACGCGGGCCACGATCTCGGCGGCGCGGGCGGCCTGCTCGCCCATCCTGCGCAGAAGGTCCTTCAGCTCGGCGTCGTCGCCGACGATGCGCTCGGCGGCGGCGGCGTAGTTGTTGATCGCCGCCAGCGGCTGGTTCAGCTCGTGCGCCAGGGTGACGGCGAGCTCGCCCATGGCGTTCATCCGCGCGGCCTGGGTGAACTGGAACTGGATGTCGGCGCGCCGCCGCGTCCACGGCTCGTTGCGCTTGTCCGGCGGTTCGGTCGGCGTCGGCATCAGGCGCGAGAACCCCGCAAGCCGCCGCGCGAACGCGGCGACTGGTCCTTCGGCGGCGTCCACGGCCCAACCCGTGGTGCTCGACCTCTTACGCGTCACTCGGAAAGTCCCTAGACCCTGAGGCGAAGCTACAATCTCAACTAGAATTTACAATAGAATTCCTACCTGGGCGGGCAGTCATCGTGTCGCGCATTGACCCGCCTCCCGCGAGTCACTAGCTACGCGGCCGTTTGCCCAACAGGAGCCTGCCCGATGACCCGCGACCTGCTGCCCGGCGTCACCGGCGTCCTGGCCCTCGCCGACGGGACCGTCCTCCAGGGGATCGGCGTCGGCGCGGTGGGCGAGGCGGTGGGCGAGGTGTGCTTCAACACCGCCATGACCGGCTACCAGGAGATCCTGACCGACCCGTCCTACATGGCCCAGATCGTGGCCTTCACCTTCCCGCACGTGGGCAACGTGGGCGTGAACGTCGAGGACATCGAGCAGATGTCCGGCTCGGCCCAGACGGCGGCCCGCGGCGCGATCTTCCGCGACGTGCCCACCCCGCCGGCGAACTGGCGGGCGGACTCGGACCTTGAGACCTGGATGCGGCGGCGCGGCGTCATCGGCCTGGCCGGCGTCGACACCCGGGCGCTGACCCGGTCCATCCGCGAGCACGGCATGCCGCACGGGGTGATCGCCCACGATCCCGAGGGCCGGTTCGATCTCGACGCCCTGGTCGCCCAGGCGCGCGCCTGGTCGGGGCTGGAGGGCCTGGACCTCGCCAAGGACGCCTCGTGCCTGCAGCCCTTCGTCTACGACGAGGGCCTGTGGAGCTGGGAAGGCGGCGGCTACGCCAAGGCTGACGCCAGGCCGAAGTACGAGGTCGTGGTCGTGGACTACGGCGTGAAGCGCAACATCCTGCGCGCGCTGACGTCCGTCGGCGCGCGGGTGACCGTGGTGCCGGCCAGGACCAGCGCCGAGGACATCCTGGCCCGCAACCCGGACGGCGTGCTGCTGTCGAACGGCCCCGGCGACCCGGCGGCGACCGGCGAATATGCGGCGCCCGAGATCCGGAAGCTGGTGGAGAGCGGCAAGCCGGTGTTCGGCATCTGCCTCGGCCACCAGATGCTGGCGCGCGCCCTGGGCGCGAAGACGGTGAAGATGGAGCAGGGCCACCACGGCGCGAACCATCCGGTGAAGGATCTGACGACCGGCAAGGTCGAGATCGTCTCGATGAACCACGGCTTCACCGTCGACCGCGACAGCCTGCCCGAGCCGGTGGTGGAGACCCACGTCTCGCTGTTCGACGGCACCAACGCGGGCCTCGCGCTCAAGGACAGGCCCGTCTTCTCCGTCCAGCACCACCCGGAAGCCTCGCCCGGCCCCACCGACAGCCTCTACCTCTTCGAACGCTTCGCCGGCCTGATGGACAGCGCGAAGTAGGCGGCGACGCCGCCAAGAAATCGGACCACAGAAAACACAGAAAACACAGAAGGGGCCTATAGCGCGAAGCGTTCGATCTGGACGCCTGGTGTGGCCCCGAAGTTCACGAGCAGGCCCAGCCTCATGTTGGCTGCGCGGAGGTAGTTGATCGTCTGCGCCCGATGCTCGGGCGCGATAGCGCGTAGCGCCTTCAATTCCAGGATGATCTGCCCATAGCAGATGAAGTCAGGGACGTAGGTGCGCTGCAGCGGGACGCCGTCGTAGGTCAACGCCAGTGAGCGCTGCATTTCGAACGGGACGCCGCGCCGGCCGAGCTCGATGGCCAGACACTCATGATAGACGCCTTCGAGAAAGCCGGCGCCCATGGTGCGGTACACGTGGAAGACCGCTCCGCGGATGCGAAACGCTTCATCCTTGAAGAGGAATGTATCATCGCCTGCCCCGTCCATTCGTCAAAGCTAGCACTTTCTCACACCGGAACAAAATAGAAACACTAGCCATCCTCCTTCTGTGTTTTCCGTGTTTTCTGTGGTTCCAGCTCTTTCGATGTCACAACGCCCGCCGCCCGTCCGTCCTGGGGGGAAACGGACGGAGCGGGCCTTTGCGCAGTTGGGATCGGGTCGTTGCGGCGCTGATGGCGCTGATCTTCGTGGCGAACGGGGCGGTCATGCTGGTCGCGCCGCTGGGCTGGTACGACGCCGTGCCGGGCGTGCCGGCGACGGGGCCGTTCAATCCGCATTTCGTGCGTGACATCGGGTGCGTCTACCTCGCCTGCGCGCTGGGCTGCGGCTGGTTCGCGTGGCGGCCGGCGCAGGGATGGCCGGCGCTGGCGCTGGCGGCCTTCTGGCTGGCGGCGCACGCGGCCGTCCACGTCTACGACGCGACCTGCGGCGCGAGCCCCCTGGCCGATTTCCGGCGCGATTTCGTGGGCGTCTACCTCTTCGCGGCGATCCCGCTCGTCCTGGCCCTCGCCCGCAGACCGAAAGGCGCCTGACCGATGCTGAAGATCCCGCCGGCTCGACGGACGCAGGTGGGCGGCGAGGCCGTCGCCCCGCTGAACGGGGCGGCGTAGGATGGCGGCGATGGACGCGGCGCTCACCGACGCCTTCGAGGCCAACCGCGGTCGCTTGCAGCGGCTGGCCTACCGCATGCTGGGCTCGGTCTCCGAGGCCGAGGACGCGGTGCAGGACGCCTGGATCCGCTGGCGCCGCGCGGGCGAGGGCGTGAGCGACCCGACCGCCTGGCTGGTGCGCGCCACCACGCGGTTGTGCATCGACCGCCTGCGCGCCGCCAAGGCCGAGCGCGCGGCCTACAGGGGCCCCTGGCTGCCCGAGCCGCTGATCGAGCCCCTGGCCGACGATCCGGTGGAGCGGGCCGAGGAGGTGTCGGTGGCCTTCCTGCTGGCGCTGGAGCGCCTGTCGCCGCTGGAGCGCGCGGTCTTCCTGCTGCATGACGTGTTCGACCAGGACTACGCCGAGGTCGCCGGCACGCTGGACCGGTCGGAGGCGGCGGTGCGCCAGTTGGCCAGCCGCGCCCGCGAGCACGTGGCGGACGCGCGCCCGCGCTTCACGATCGACCAGGACAAGGCGCTGAAGCTGGCCACGGCGTTCGCGATGGCGAGCCAGACCGCCGACGTCAGCGCGCTGCGCGAACTGCTCACCGAAGACGCCATCCTGGTCAGCGACGGCGGCGGCAAGCGCACGGCGGCGTTGCGTGTGCTGGCGGGCCGCGAGGACGTCATCGGCCTGTTGAAGGGCATCGTCTGGCGCCAGGGCGGCGAGATCGCCGTGAAGAGCGCACAGCCGGTCCGCATCAACGGCTACCCCGGCCTGCTGATCGAGGTCTCCGACGGCCCCGAGACCTTCGCCCTGGAACCCGGCGAAGACGGCCGCATCGCCGCCATCTACGTCATGCGCAACCCGGACAAGCTCCGGCACGTGCGGTAGGGGTCTCCCATTGAGCCCCGCGCCAGTGGAGGCTCAGTTATTTCGAACCACGGAAGACACAGAAAACACGGAAGCCGGCAGACGTTTCGTCTGTGTCCTCTGTGCTTTCTGTGGTTTCGGTAGAACGTCGCCGCTTCGAGGCCTCTCGGGCCGGCACTTTCGCGCCTTTCGGGGTTCACGACCGGATTTGTCGTCGCAGCGGCGAATCATCCACAGCTAGCCGCCGCCATTCCACAGGTTGTCAGCGGCCGCGGTGGTAACGGTCTCGGGTCATGGTCGGGCGGTTCGACGAGCGGTTCCTGGAGGAGATCAAGTCGCGGCTTCGGCCGTCCGACGTGATCGGCCGCACCGTGAAGCTGCGCAAGCAGGGCCGCGAGTACGTGGGCCTGTCGCCGTTCAACAAGGAGAAGACGCCCTCGTTCTACGTGAACGACGACAAGGGCATGTTCTTCGACTTCTCGTCGAACAAGACGGGCGACCTGATCACCTTCCTGCAGGAGACCGAGCGGCTGACGTTCGCCGAGGCCGTGGAGCGGCTGGCGGGCGAGGCGGGGCTGGCGCTGCCCGAGGCGGACCCGCGGAGCGCCGAGCAGGAGAAGCAGCGGCAGGGGCTGGCCGACTGGCTGGAGCTGGCGGCGCAGTGGTTCGAGGCCGAGCTGAAGCGGCCGCCGGGCCGTGACGCGCGGGCCTATCTGGAGCGGCGCGGCCTGCCCGAGGCCGAATGGTCGCGGTTCCGGATCGGCTTCGCGCCCGCCAGGACGGCGAACGGCGAGCGCACGGCGCTGAAGGACTACCTCGTCGCCAAGGGCGCCAAGCCGGGCGAGCTGGTGGACGCGGGCCTGCTGATCGCGCCGGAGGAGAGCGGGCAGGCGCCCTACGACCGGTTCCGCGACCGGATCATCTTCCCGATCCTCGACGCGCGCGGCCGGGTGGTCTCGTTCGGCGGCCGGGCGATGGACCCGCAGCAGAAGGCCAAGTACCTGAACGGCCCGGAGACCGCGGTCTTCCACAAGGGCCATCACCTCTACGGCCTTTCGGAAGCGCGCAAGATCCTGGCCGCCGCCAAGGCGGACGAGGCCCCGCCGCTGGTGGTGGTCGAGGGCTACATGGACGTCATCGCCTGCCAGCGGGCGGGCGTGCCGGCGGTGGCGGCCATGGGCACGGCGCTGGGCGAGGAGCAGATGGAGGTGCTGTGGCGCCACCACCCCGAGCCCACGCTCTGCTTCGACGGCGACCGGGCGGGCCGCCAAGCGGCGGCGCGGGCCATGGACCGGGGTCTGCCGCTCCTGAAGCCGGGCAAGAGCTTCCGCTTCGCCATCGTCGAGGGCGGCAAGGACCCCGACGACGTGCTGCGCGAACAAGGGCCGGCGGTGCTGCGCCAGCAGCTTTCGCAGACGACGCCCTTCGCCGAGGCGCTGTTCATCCGTGAGCGCGACGCCGAGGACCTGGACACGCCGGAGCGCAAGGCCGCGCTGAAGGTGCGGCTGCGCAAGCTGGCGGCCACCGTCGCCGACGGCGACCTGGCCCAGGCCTACAAGGAGGACCTGCTCGCCCGCTTCGAGGCGCTCTGGCCGACCCGCCAGCCGGTCTACACGGTGGGCGCGGCGGCGCGGGAGATGTCGCGGGCGCGCTGGGACCGCCGCCGCGCCGTCCCGGCCGGCGCCACGCCCGAGGCCAGGGACGCCGCCCGGCGCATGCGCACCGCGCCCAGGGCGTTGCCGGCGGCGCTGGCGGTCGCGGCGCTCAAGGACCCCACGTTGCTGGACGACGCCATCGAGCGCGTGGGCTCGCACGGCTTCGGGGACGAACAGCTCGACAAGATCGCCCAGGAGCTGGTGCGCCTGCGCTACGAGTCCGACCACCTGGAGATGGAGACCCTGCAGCGGCGCCTGCTGGCGAGCGGGATCAGCGCCGAGGACCTGGCCCGCGTCGAGCGCGAGGCCGAACGGGCCGGCGTGGCGGCGCCCTTCCTGCGCGAGAGCGGCGAGCGGGCGCGCCTGCTCTGGCGGCAGGCGTTCGACCTCCTGATGCAGTTGGAGAGCCTGGAGCGCGCCGCCGAGGCCGCCCGCCAGGACATCGCCCGCGATCCCAGCGCGCTGGCGACGCTGAGCCAGCTCAAGGCCGAGCGCGACCACCTGCGCCGCCTGCTCAACAGCGACTGGGCCAACGGCGAGGACGGGGCCCATCCCGTCCTGCCGCACTGATCAGCCGGCGTTCGCCACCGCGGCCCGGGCGAGGCGGCGGCAGTCGGCGGGGGTGACGTCCGCGCCGCAGAAGTCGGGCCAGGCGTCACGCGCCAGCCAGTACTGCGCGAGCCCGATGCGCGCGACCAGCGGCCAGAAGCGCCGATCGCCGCGCAGCGCCGCCGCGCCCGGCTGCGAGAGGAAGGCGGCCCCGCCGTCTTCGAGCAGCGCGTCGAAGCCCGACCCGGACATCAGCTCGAAGGCCGCGTCGTTGCGGCCCAGGCGCACGAGCGCCTGCGCCCCGATCCTTCCGAGCGCGCGGGCCTCGGGCGCGAGGAGCATGCGTTCCGCCCGCGCGACGTCCGCCGGGCGTCCGCCGAGGCGCGCGTCGAGGAAGGCCTCGAGCGCCGGCTGGACGCCGGGGTCGAAGGCGGGGCGCGTGTCGGGATCGCGCAGCAGGGCGCGGGCCTCCGCGGCGGAGCCGTCGAAGGCCGCCATCTCGAACCGCGTCAGGCGGGTGAGGGCATGGTCCGGCCGCCGCGCGGCGGCCTGGCGGATGGCGTCGGCGGCGAGGTCGGGGCGGCCCGCGGCCTGCAGCGCCCGGGCCCGCGAGAACCCGATCGGACCGGCGACCGGCAGCAGGGCGGCGGCGCGGTCGCACAGCGGGACAGCCTCGCGGGCCCGGCCGAGGTCGGTCAGCAGCCGGCAGCGGCGCATGTACAGGAAGGGAAAGTCGGGCGCGTGGCGCAGCCCTTCGACGAGACGGTCGTCGGCGGCGACGAAGTCGGTGGGCGCACGCTGGCGCTGGATCGTGTGCAGGGCGTCCCAGGCCGAGCCCGACGCGCGCGGATCGATGCGGATGGCCCGCTCGGCCTCGCGCTCGGCGCGCCGCAGCAGGGCCTCGCGCGCCGGACCCGGGGCTTCGGCCGCTTCGCGCGTGAACGTCAGCGCCAGCAGGCCCCGGTCGCCCGCGGCGCGGGGCTCGCGCGCCAGCACCTGCTCGACCGCGCGCCGGGCCTCGCTGAGGCGGAGGCCGGCCGGATTGCGGATCGCCTCGGCGGCGCGGATGTGGAGCGCGACCGTCTCGGCGTCCGGCGCCAGGCCCTTCTGCTGCCGCGCCTCGATCACGGCGTAGACGGCCTCGGTGACGTCGCTGGCCGCGACGATCCGCTGGCGCGCGGCGTCGGCGGCGGGCCGGTCGTAGTCGCGGCTCCAGAGGACGACGCCGGCGGCGCGGTCCTCGAGGAACAGGCGGGTCCGCAGCCGCACCCCCTCGCGGGTGACCACGCCGCCGAGGGTCAGGGCGCCGCGGGGCCCCGTTCCTGCCTCGCCGGCGCTCACCGCCAGCCCGGCCTCCGTGAGCGAACCCGCGATCTCGGCGCCGAGG
>NZ_JAHBYD010000044.1 GCF_019636135.1 Phenylobacterium sp. | reverse complement strand
TTCAAGCTCCAGCCCTGTCCGGGCTTGTCCTCTAAACTAGGGTTGGGATTTAGGCGTACTTCTTGATGACTTCGTCGGCGACCGCTTGCGGCACCGGATCGTAGTGGTCGTACTGCATGGTGAACTGCGCACGGCCCTGGCTCATGCCGCGCAGGTTGTTCACGTAGCCGAACATGTTCGCCAGCGGGACGAAGGCGTTCACCACCGTCGCGTTGCCGCGCATGTCCTGGCCCTGGATCATGCCCCGGCGGCCGTTCAGGTCGCCGATGACCGAGCCAAGGTACTCTTCCGGCGTCACGACCTCGACCGCCATGATCGGCTCGAGCAGCTTCGGGGCGCCCTTCTCGCGCAGTTCCTTGAAGGCCGCGCGCGAGGCGATCTCGAACGCCAGGACCGAGGAGTCGACGTCGTGGAAGGCGCCGTCGATGAGGGTCGCCTTGAAGTCGATCAGCGGGAACCCGGCCAGCAGGCCGTTGTCCTTCGCCGACTCGAGGCCCTTCTGGACGCCGGGGATGTATTCCTTCGGCACCGCGCCGCCGACGATCGCGCTCTCGAAGACGAAGCCCGAGCCCGGCTCGCCGGGTTCGAACACCAGCTTCACGCGGGCGAACTGGCCCGTGCCGCCGGTCTGCTTCTTGTGCGTGTAGTCGATCTCGGCGCGCTTCCCGAGGCTCTCGCGATAGGCCACCTGCGGCGCGCCGATGTTGGCTTCCACCTTGTAGGTGCGCTTCAGGATGTCGATCTTGATGTCGAGGTGCAGTTCGCCCATCCCCTTCAGGATGGTCTGGCCGCTCTCGTGGTCGGTGGACACCGTGAAGGACGGGTCCTCGGCGGCCAGCTTCGCCAGCGCCACGCCCAGCTTCTCCTGGTCGGCCTTCGACTTCGGCTCGACGGCGATCTCGATCACCGGCGCCGGGAATTCCATGCGCTCCAGGATCACCGGCGACTTGTTCGGGTCGCACAGGGTGTCGCCGGTCCGGGTTTCCTTCAGGCCGGCCAGGGCGACGATGTCGCCGGCGTAGGCTTCCTTGATGTCTTCCCGGTTGTTCGAGTGCATCAGCAGCATGCGGCCGACGCGCTCCTTCTTGTCGCGCGTCGAGTTCATCAGGCCCATGCCGGTCTCGAGCTTGCCCGAGTAGATGCGGCAGAAGGTGAGCGAGCCCACGAAGGGGTCGTCCATGATCTTGAACGCCAGGACCGACAGCGGCTCGTCGTCGGACGCGCGGCGCTCGACCTCTTCATCCGTGCGGAAGTCGATGCCCTTGGTCGGCGGGATGTCCACCGGCGACGGCAGATAGTCCACGACGGCGTCGAGCAGCGGCTGCACGCCCTTGTTCTTGAACGCCGAGCCGCAGAGGATCGGGTAGAACGCGCCCGTCAGCACCGCCTTGCGGATGCACTTCTTGATGACCTCTTCCGACGGCTCCTCGCCCGAGAGGTAGGCCTCCATGGCGTCGTCATCGAGCTCGACCGCGTTCTCGATCATGTAGTTGCGCGCGGCTTCGGCCTTTTCCTTCAGGTCGGCCGGGATCTCCTCGTCGCGGAAGTTCGCGCCGAGGCCGTCGTTGTCCCAGACCACCGCCTTCATGCGGACGAGGTCGACCAGGCCCTTCAGCGCCGACTCCGAGCCGATCGGGAGCTGGATCGGAACCGCCTTGGCGCCGAGGCGGTCGCGGATCGACTCCACCGACTTGTCGAAGTCGGCGCCCAGCTTGTCCATCTTGTTGACGAACACGATGCGCGGGACGTTGTACTTGTCGGCCTGGCGCCAGACGGTCTCGGTCTGCGGCTCGACGCCGGCGTTGCCGTCCAGCACCGTCACCGCGCCGTCGAGGACGCGCAGCGAACGCTCGACCTCGATGGTGAAGTCCACGTGCCCGGGCGTGTCGATGATGTTGAGGCGCTTGTCCTTCCAGAACGCGGTCGTCGCGGCCGACGTGATGGTGATGCCGCGCTCCTGCTCCTGCTCCATCCAGTCCATGGTGGCCGCGCCGTCGTGGACTTCGCCGATCTTATGCGACTTGCCGGTGTAGTAGAGGATCCGCTCCGTCGTCGTCGTCTTGCCGGCGTCGATGTGCGCCATGATTCCGAAGTTGCGGTAGTCCTCGATTTTATGCGTACGGGGCATAGCGGATCGCCTTGGAAAAGGGCTGTTCTGGAGTAGCTGAACGAACGGCGCGGGCGGTTTATCCCAAACCGCCCGCGCCGGAAAGCGTGACTGAGGTCGGGCTTACCAGCGGTAGTGCGAGAAGGCCCGGTTGGCTTCCGCCATCTTGTGCGTGTCCTCACGCTTCTTGACGGCCGAACCGCGGTTCGAGGACGCGTCCAGCAGCTCGCCGGCCAGCTTCTCGGTCATGGTGTTCTCGCCGCGGTTGCGCGCGGCGTTGACCAGCCAGCGGATGGCCAGCGCGCGGCGGCGCTCGGGACGCACTTCCACCGGAACCTGATAGGTGGCGCCGCCGACGCGGCGGCTGCGCACTTCGATGGCCGGGGCCACGTTGTCGAGGGCGGTGTGGAAGGTCTCCAGCGGGCCCTGGTCCTTGCGGCGGGCTTCCAGGAGGTCGAAGGCGCCGTACACGATGTTCTCGGCGACGGCCTTCTTACCTTCGTACATCACGTAGTTCATGAACTTCGTGACGACGAGATCCCCGAACTTGGGGTCCGGGAGCACTTCACGCTTGTCTGCTTTACGGCGACGGGACATCTCAATCTTCCTGAATCTGGATCCCGGCCTTCGCCGGGATGACGATCGCTTCGCTAATCGTCACTTCGGACGCTTGGCGCCGTAGAGCGAGCGGCGCTGCTTGCGGTCCTTGACCCCTTGCGTGTCGAGCACGCCGCGGAGGATGTGATAGCGGACGCCGGGAAGGTCCTTCACACGGCCGCCACGGATCAGGACCACCGAGTGTTCCTGCAGGTTGTGGCCTTCGCCGGGGATGTAGCACACCGCTTCGATGCCGGTGGTCAGGCGCACCTTGGCGACCTTGCGCAGAGCCGAGTTCGGCTTCTTCGGGGTCGTGGTGTAGACCCGGGTGCAGACGCCGCGACGTTGCGGGCACCCCTTCAGGGCCGGGACCTTGTTCCGCGAGGGCTTGTCCTGGCGCGGCTTGCGGATGAGCTGGTTGACTGTCGGCATCTACTCTCGCTTCGTGGAGGCGTGTGCCGTTTGGCCGTGGCGCCTCAGTTGGGATCGTCGTGGTCATGACTCGAAGCCGACCCATGAAACGCAAAACACGCCGGTCACCCGTTCGGGCGGTCCGGCGGTAGCGGCTCATCGGAGCTGGGAAGAATCCCCGGCCTCGAAAGAGGGCGCTACATAGTCGCGAAGCGGCGTCCCGTCAATCTGCGTTCCCCTGTGGCGGAAGGGTCTGGCGAGACGGTCATGAATTCGCCTTTCGCGCGTTCTCTCTCAAGGCGCAGCTTGGAAACGGGAGCTTGGATGCCGGCGACGGCGCGTCGAGGCTGGAAGGTTGGGATCGTGGCGGCCTCGCTGGCCGTACACGCCGTGCTCCTGACGCTGGCCTGGATCCAGGCCCCGCGCCTGCGCACCCCGATCGCGCCGTCCGGTCCGCCCGAGGCGATCATCCCGGTCCTGATCGTCCCGCGGACCCCGCCGCCCGCCGCAGCGGCGCCGGGCGCGAAGCCCACGCCGGTCCGCCTGCATCGCCGGCCGCAACCCTTCTCCGACCAGCCGGCGCCGGTGAAGCCGCTGGTCACGCCGCACGCGCCGGAGACGCCGTCGCCCAAGGCCGCGCCCTCGCCCGGCATCATCCGGCCCACGATCGGCCCGACGGCCGACGACGCCCTGGCGCGCAACGCCCGCAACGCCCTGAAGAGCCGCCTGGACTGCAACAGCCCCACCCTCAGCCGCGCCGAGCGCGAAGGGTGCATGGACAGGTTCGCCGACCGTTTCAAGGACGAGCCGTTCCAGGGCCTCGGCGTCGAGCGGGGCAAGGCCAGCGGCTTCGAGGCCGAGGGGCGGCGCAAGGAACAGGACTACGGTTACAAGCGCTCGGCCGGCGGCGGCCCCGGCACGTCGGGCTCGGGCTACGACGCCGGCAAGATCCGCCAGCCCGACAAGCCCAGCACGGGCATCGGGTCCACCGCCGAGGACCTGGGCCGCGTCACCGGCGCCGACAGCCGCCGCGAACTGAAGGTCCCGTTCTAGCGCCGGGGCCCTCCCCTCAGCTCGCCGGCAGGTTCTTCGCCAGGAACGCCTCCAGGGCCTCCAGCATCCGCGTCCGGTTGGCCGACTTCGTGAGGTAGTGGTTCTCGCCCTCCAGCACGATGAACTCGTAGGGCTTGCCGGCCGCCTTCAGGACGTCGGCCATCCGCTGCGACTGGCTGATCTGGACCACCGTGTCGCGGTCGCCGTGGATCAGCAGCACCGGCGCCGTGACCGCCTCGGCGTGGCGCGCGGGCGACATGGCGGCGACCTTGTCCTTGGCGGCCAGCCCGACTTCCTCGCGAAGCTCGTCCATCCCGGCGGACTCGCGGCCGTAGAGCCGCGCGTCCTCGGCGATCAGTTGGGCCAGGTCGCCGATGCCCGCGATCGAGGCCGCACAGCGGTACTTGTCGGGATGCAGGGCCGCGCCCGCCAGGGCCGCATAGCCGCCGAAGCTGGCGCCTGCGATACAGACCCGCTTGGGATCGATGTCGCCCGCCGCCGCCAGCGCCGCCACGCCGTCCAGCAGATCGGTCTGCATCTTGCCGCCCCACTCGCCGCGGCCGGCGCGCTCGAAGTCGTCGCCGAAGCCCCACGAGCCGCGGAACTGCGGTTGCAGCACCGCATAGCCCCGGGTCGCCAGGAACTGGGCGATGAAGTCGAAGTCGTAGGCGTCGCGCGAGCGCGGCCCGCCGTGTGGCAGCACCACCAGCGGAAGCCTGGCGCCCTGGGCCGCTCCGGGCGGCAGGGTGACGTAGGCCGGAATCTCCAGCCCGTCGGCGGCCTTGTAGGTGAAGAACCGCGTCGTCCCCATCGCCGCGCCCTTCAGCTCCGGGTACTCCTCGGCGAGCGGCGAGACTTCCTTGCGGGGCCGGTCGTAGAGGTACCAGACGGGGGGCGACGACGGCCCGGAGACGCGCGCGATCAGCCGCGTGCGGTCCTTGGACCAGCCCATCAGGTCGACGTTCTGCGCCTTGAACGCCCGCGCCAGCACGCCGTGCGCCGCGGCGATCTCGGGGTCCAGCCACTGGTAGGCGGGCCGCTCGGCGCCGCTGGTCACGCCCACGGCGGTGTTGCGGTGCTCGTCGAAGACCAGGGCCAGCGACGGGCCGCCGTCGCTGACGGGCTCGATCGCGCCGTCGGCCATCCGCTTCTTCACCAGCTTGCCGTCCTGGGCGAGATAGATCGCGTCGTCCGGCTCGGAATAGCCGTAGTACAGGCGCCGGCTGTCGAAGCTGCCGCCCGCGAAGACCAGCGACCACTGCGACTTGCCCTTCGGCTTCCCGAAGACCGAGAACCTGTGGTTGATCTCGTCGATCTCCAGGCGCACGCGCGGCTCGCCCGAGAGGTCCACCGCCCAGGTGTCGGTCTGGGAGTCGCCGCGTTCGACCAGCTTGCCCGCGCCGGTGGCCGGATCGACGCTCCAGATCGCCAGCGCGACACTGTCCATGTTCTTGCGCTTCATGCGCGTGTCCGCGGTGCCGGACGAGCCCGCGTTCTCCGACAGGTCGACCAGCAGGACGCGGGCCTGTGAGCCGGAGGCCGCCACGCCCAGGATCGGCTGGCCGCCGACCAGGTAGCCCTCGGTGGTGCGGGTGTCCAGGAACCGCGAGGCGGCCTTGCCGTCGGGAGTCACCGCGATATGGCGCTCCATCCGGTAGGCGCGCTTGGCGTCGACCTTCTGCCAGTAGGCGACCGTGGCGATCACGTAGTCGTCGCCGGCCCATTTCAGGTCGGTGGCCTCCAGCTCGCCCAACTGCAACAGCGGGAGGCCCGGCTGGTCGATCGTGGCGATCGAGATCACCCGCTGTTCCGACGTCCCGCCCAGGATCGCGACCCGCTGGCCGCCCGGCGAGATCGCCGCGTCCACCACGGCGGGCACGCGCCCGAACGCCGAGGCCGGCGGCGGCGCGGCGTGCGCAGACATGCCGAAGCCGGCGGCCGCGGCGGCCGCCATCAGGTGAGCTTTCACGGAACCAACCCCCACTTGTTCCCCTACGACCGGCAATCTAGCCGCGACCCAGGCCGGGCGCCTAGAGCGTCGTGCCGAAAAGTAGTGACCGGTTTTTCGGCGAAAACGGCGCGAAATCAAAAATCTAGAGCGAGCTGCGTGATCCCCGAATGACGCAGCTCGCTCTAGGGCCGAGCTCAGGATGCGGAAACGGCCCGGGATCGCTCCCGGGCCGTTCGTACGCGTGACGCTACTGGAGGGCTTTACGACTCGACCGTCTCGGCCACGGCCGCGTCGGCGATCTCGGCCGGCAGCGGTTCCATGGCTTCCTCGCGGCTAGCCGTGAGCGCCTCGTCGCGCTTGGCGGCGATGCGCTGGAGGTTCCGCAGGTACGAGCCCGTGCCCGCCGGGATGAGGCGGCCCACGATCACGTTCTCCTTCAGACCTTCCAGGGTGTCGTTCTTGCCCTGGACCGCCGCTTCGGTCAGCACGCGGGTCGTCTCCTGGAACGACGCGGCCGAGATGAAGCTGCGGGTCTGCAGGCTGGCCTTGGTGATGCCGAGCAGGACCGGCTGGGTGAGCGCCGGGCGACCGCCGCGGGCTTCCGCCTTGGCGCTCTCCTCTTCCACTTCCAGCTTGTCCAGGTGGTCGCCCTTGAGCAGGCCGGTGTCGCCCGGCTCGAGGATCTCCACCTTCTGCAGCATCTGGCGCACGATCGTCTCGATGTGCTTGTCGTTGATCGGCACGCCCTGCAGCCGGTAGACCTCCTGGATCTCGTTCACCAGGAAGTCGGCCAGCGCCTCGATGCCCTGGATGCGCAGGATGTCGTGCGGGTCCGGGTTGCCGTCGATGATGTACTCGCCCTTGCGGATCACGTCGCCGTCGTGGACCGCGATGTGCTTGCCCTTGGGGATCAGGAACTCGACCGCCTCACCGTCTTCCGGGGTGATCTTGATGCGGCGCTTGTTCTTGTAGTCGCGCCCGAACTCGACGCGGCCGTCCATCTCGGCGATCACCGCGCAGTCCTTCGGACGCCGGGCCTCGAACAGTTCGGCCACCCGCGGCAGGCCGCCGGTGATGTCGCGGGTCTTGGCGCTTTCCGTGGGGATCCGCGCCATGATCTCGCCGGGCTTCACCTCGTCGCCGTCGCCGATCGAGAGGATGGCCCCGACGGGCAGCAGGTAGCGGGCCTCGCCGCCGTTCGACAGGCGCTTGTAGGCGCCGTCCTCGCCCAGCACCGACATGGCCGGGCGCAGGTCCGAGCCCTTCGAGCTGGCGCGCCAGTCGATGACCACGCGGTTGGAGATGCCGGTGGCCTCGTCGGCCTCCTCGCGGAACGAGAAGTTCTCGACCAGGTCCTCGAACCGCACCTTGCCGCCCACTTCGGTGATGATCGGCGTGGTGTAGGGGTCCCAGGTGGCGAGGCGTTCGCCGCGCTTCACCTTGCCGCCGTCCTTGACCTGCAGGCGGGCGCCGTACGGCACCTTGTAGGACTCGCGGTCCTTGCCATCGACCTGGACGGTCAGGGTCAGGTTGCGGCTCATCGAGATGAGGCCGCCGTCGGCCGCGACCACGGTGTTGCCGCCGGAGATCCGGGCGACGCCCTCGTTGGCGCTTTCGAAGAACGACTGCTCGGCCACCTGCGCCGTGCCGCCGATGTGGAAGGTCCGCATCGTGAGCTGGGTGCCCGGTTCGCCGATCGACTGGGCGGCGATGACGCCGACCGCCTCGCCGATGTTCACCGGCGTGCCGCGGGCCAGGTCGCGGCCGTAGCAGGCGCCGCAGACGCCGACCTTGGTCTCGCAGGTCAGGACCGAGCGGATCTTCACCGACTGGACGCCGGCGCTCTCCACGAGGTCGCACATGTTCTCGTCGAGGTAGCTGTCGGCCGGCACGATGATCTCGTTGGTGCCCGGGTCCTTCACGTCCTCGGCCGCGAAACGGCCCAGGATGCGCTGGCCGAGGCTCACGAGCACGTCGCCGCCCTCGACCACCGCGCGCAGCGTGATGCCGCGCGTGGTGCCGCAGTCTTCCTCGGTGATGATGCAGTCCTGCGCCACGTCGACGAGGCGGCGGGTCAGGTAGCCCGAGTTCGCGGTCTTGAGCGCGGTGTCGGCCAGGCCCTTGCGGGCGCCGTGCGTGGAGTTGAAGTACTCCTGCACGGTCAGGCCTTCCTTGAAGTTCGAGATGATCGGCGTCTCGATGATCTCACCCGACGGCTTGGCCATCAGGCCGCGCATCCCGCCGAGTTGCTTCATCTGCGCCTGCGAACCGCGGGCGCCCGAGTTGCTCATCATGAAGATCGAGTTGATCTCGCCCTGGCGGCCGTCGTCGCCGACGGGCGCAGAGGAGACCTCGGCCATCATCTCGTCGGCGACGCGGTCGGTGGCCTTGGCCCAGGCGTCGACGACCTTGTTGTACTTCTCGCCCTTGGTGATCAGGCCGTCCGCGTACTGCTGCTCGTACTCTTCCACGAGCTTGCGGGTTTCTTCGACGATCGGGGCCTTGCGGGCCGGGATGACGATGTCGTCCTTGCCGAAGCTGATGCCGGCCTTGGCCGCCTCGCGGAAGCCCAGGCCCATGACCTGGTCGGCGAAGATGACCGTCGCCTTCTGACCGCAGTGCCGGTAGACGGCGTCGATCAGGTTGCCGATCTCCTTCTTGGTCAGGTTCTTCTCGAGAAGACGGTGACCGATCGCCGGGTTGTGCGGCAGCAGGGCCGCGATCTTCATCCGGCCGGGCGTCGTGTCGATGATCTTCCGCACGACGGCGCCGTCGGCGTCCATCTCGGTGTGACGCGCCTTGATCTTCGAGTGCAGGGTCACGACCTTGGCGTCGAGCGCCTGGTCGATCTCGGCCAGGTCGGTGAAGACCTTGCCTTCGCCCGGCTCGCCGTCCTTGGCCAGCGACAGGTAGTAGAGGCCGAGCACGATGTCCTGCGACGGCACGATGATCGGCCGGCCGTTGGCGGGCGACAGGATGTTGTTCGTGCTCATCATCAGCACGCGCGCTTCCAGCTGGGCTTCCAGCGAGAGCGGCACGTGGACGGCCATCTGGTCGCCGTCGAAGTCGGCGTTGAAGGCGGCGCAGACCAGCGGGTGCAGCTGGATGGCCTTGCCCTCGATCAGCTTCGGCTCGAACGCCTGGATGCCCAGGCGGTGCAGGGTCGGCGCGCGGTTCAGCAGCACCGGGTGCTCGCGGATCACCTCGTCCAGGATGTCCCAGACCGCCGGCTGCTCACGCTCCACCATGCGCTTGGACTGCTTCACGGTCCCGGAAAGGCCCTTGGCGTCCAGGCGCGCGTAGATGAACGGCTTGAAGAGCTCGAGCGCCATCTTCTTCGGCAGGCCGCACTCGTGCAGCTTCAGCTCGGGACCCACCACGATGACCGAACGGCCCGAGTAGTCCACGCGCTTGCCGAGCAGGTTCTGGCGGAACCGGCCCTGCTTGCCCTTCAGCATGTCGGCGAGCGACTTCAGCGGGCGCTTGTTGGCGCCCGTGATCACGCGGCCGCGGCGGCCGTTGTCGAACAGGGCGTCGACGGCTTCCTGCAGCATCCGCTTCTCGTTGCGGATGATGATGTCCGGCGCGCGCAGCTCGATGAGGCGCTTCAGGCGGTTGTTCCGGTTGATGACCCGGCGGTAGAGGTCGTTCAGGTCGGAGGTGGCGAAGCGGCCGCCGTCCAGCGGGACCAGCGGGCGCAGTTCCGGCGGGATCACGGGGATCACCGTCAGCACCATCCACTCGGGCTTGTTGCCGCTCTCGATGAAGCTCTCGATGAGCTTCAGGCGCTTGGACGCCTTCTTGAGCTTCATTTCCGACGTGGTGGTCTTCAGGTCCTCGTGCAGGCTCTCGGCCGTCTTGGCCAGATCGATGCCCTTCAGCAGGCCCTGGACCGCCTCGGCGCCGATCTCGGCGGTGAAGCTGTCGTCCCCGAACTCTTCCTGGAAGCGCAGGTAGTCGTCTTCCGAGAGCAGCTGGTGCTGCTTCAGCGGGGTGAGGCCCGGCTCGGTGACGATGTAGTTCTCGAAGTAGAGGACGCGCTCGATGTCCTTCAGCGCCATGTCCAGCATCAGGGCGATGCGGCTCGGCAGCGACTTCAAGAACCAGATGTGGGCGACCGGCGAGGCCAGTTCGATGTGCCCCATCCGCTCGCGCCGGACGCGCGCCAGGGTCACTTCGACCCCGCATTTTTCGCAGATGATGCCCTTGTACTTCATGCGCTTGTACTTGCCGCACAGGCACTCGTAGTCCTTCGTCGGACCGAAGATCCGCGCGCAGAACAGGCCGTCACGCTCGGGCTTGAACGTGCGGTAGTTGATGGTCTCCGGCTTCTTGATCTCGCCGAACGACCACGAACGGATCTTCTCCGGCGAGGCCAGAGCGATGCGGATGCGGTCGAAGGTCGGAGCGGCCTGGACCGGATTGAAGATGTTCAGGACTTCCTGGTTCATCTTGGTTCCTTCTGCGGGCTAACCCGCGAAAAATTCGAAAGCTGACGGGCGGACGGAGCGCCCTCCCCCGCTGCCGGGAGAGGGCTTCGCACCCGTCAGCTGTTCTCCAGCTCCACGTTCAGGCCGAGGGAGCGCATCTCCTTGACCAGCACGTTGAAGCTTTCCGGGATCCCGGCCTCGAAGGTGTCGTCGCCACGGACGATGCTTTCGTAGACCTTGGTCCGGCCGGCCACGTCGTCCGACTTCACCGTCAGCATCTCCTGCAGGGTATAGGCGGCGCCGTAGGCTTCCAGAGCCCAGACCTCCATTTCCCCGAAGCGCTGGCCGCCGAACTGGGCCTTGCCTCCCAGGGGCTGCTGCGTGACGAGGGAGTACGGACCGATCGAACGGGCGTGGATCTTGTCGTCGACCAGGTGGTGCAGCTTCAGCATGTAGATGTAGCCGACCGTGACCGGACGCTTGAACCGCTCACCTGTCTGGCCGTCGTACAGGTACGACTGGCCCGACCGGGCGAGGCCCGCCTTCTCCAGCAGATCCTCGATGTCGTTGATGTGGGCGCCGTCGAACACCGGGGTGGCGAACGGGATGCCCTTCGACAGGTTGCGGGCCAGTTCGAGCAGTTCGCCCTCGTCGTCGGGCAGTTCCTCGTCCTTGCCGTAGGCGTCGCGCAGGTAGTCGATCAGCGCCGCCTTCTGGCCGCCGTGCTGCCAGGCCTCCAGCAGGTCGGCGACTTGCTTGCCGAGACCGGCCGACGCCCAGCCGAGGTGCGTTTCGAAGATCTGGCCGACGTTCATCCGCGACGGCACGCCCAGCGGGTTCAGCACGATGTCCACGTGCTGGCCGTTTTCCAGGTAGGGCATGTCCTCGATCGGCAGGATCTTGGAGATGACCCCCTTGTTGCCGTGACGGCCGGCCATCTTGTCGCCCGGCTGCAGCTTGCGCTTCACCGCCACGAACACCTTGACCATCTTCATCACGCCGGGCGGCAACTCGTCGCCGCGCTGCAGCTTGTCGACCTTGTCCTCGAAGCGGCGGTCGAGGCGCTTGCGGGCGTCGTCGAACTGCTTGCGCAGCGCTTCGAGCTCGCCCATCGCCTTCTCGTCGTCGAGCGCGATCTGCCACCACAGGCCGGGCGCGATCTCTTCCAGCTTGTCGGCGGTGACTTCGCCGCGGCCCAGGCCCTTCGGGCCCGAGACGGCGGTCTTGCCGACCAGCAGTTCGCGCAGACGGCCGGTCATGTTGCGGTTCAGGATGCCGAACTCGTCGTCGCGGTCCTTGCCCAGGCGGTCGATCTCGGCGCGTTCGATGGCCAGCGCACGCTCGTCCTTGTCGACGCCGTGGCGGTTGAACACGCGGACCTCCACGATCGTCCCGGCGACGCCCGGCGGCAGGCGCAGCGAGGTGTCGCGGACGTCGGAGGCCTTCTCGCCGAAGATGGCGCGCAGGAGCTTCTCTTCCGGCGTCATCGGGCTTTCGCCCTTGGGCGTCACCTTGCCGACCAGGATGTCGCCCGGCATCACCTCGGCGCCGATCGCCACGATGCCCGCCTCGTCGAGGTTGCGGAGCGCTTCCTCGCCGACGTTGGGGATGTCGCGGGTGATCTCTTCCGGGCCCAGCTTGGTGTCGCGGGCCATGACCTCGAACTCCTCGATGTGGATCGAGGTGAAGATGTCGTCGCGCACGATGCGCTCGGAGATCAGGATCGAGTCTTCGAAGTTGTAGCCGTTCCAGGGCATGAACGCGACGAGCGTGTTGCGGCCCAGGGCCAGCTCGCCCAGCTCGGTCGACGGGCCATCGGCGATGACGTCGCCGGCCAGGATCCTGTCGCCCACCTGCACCAGCGGACGCTGGTTGATGCAGGTCGAGGTGTTCGAACGCTGGAACTTCTGCAGGCGGTAGATGTCGACGCCCGGCTTCGAGGGGTCGAGCTCCTCGGTCGCGCGGATGACGATGCGCGTGCCGTCGATCTGCTCGACGACGCCCGCGCGGCGGGCCGTGACGACCGCGCCGGAGTCCACCGCCACGATGCCTTCCATGCCGGTGCCGACCAGGGGCGCATCCGACTGGATGAGCGGCACGGCCTGCTTCTGCATGTTCGAGCCCATGAGGGCGCGGTTGGCGTCGTCGTTCTCGAGGAACGGGATCAGCGAGGCGGCCACCGAGACGACCTGCTTCGGCGACACGTCCATCAGGTCGACCTGGTCGCGTTGCAGCAGGCCCGGTTCGCCGTTGATCCGGCCGGGGACCAGGTCCTCGACGATGGCGCCGTCGTCCAGCTTGATGTTGGCCTGGGCGATGACGTGCTTCGCCTCTTCCATGGCCGACATGTAGACGACCTCCTCGGTCGTCTTGCCGTCCTTGATCCGCCGGTAGGGGCTCTCGATGAAGCCGTACTTGTTCACCACCGCGTGGGTGGCGAGCGAGTTGATCAGGCCGATGTTCGGGCCTTCCGGCGTCTCGATCGGGCAGATCCGGCCGTAGTGGGTCGGGTGGACGTCGCGGACTTCGAAGCCGGCGCGCTCACGCGTCAGGCCGCCCGGGCCGAGCGCCGAGAGGCGGCGCTTGTGGGTGATCTCCGACAGCGGGTTGGTCTGGTCCATGAACTGCGAGAGCTGCGACGAGCCGAAGAACTCGCGCACGGCCGCGGCCGCGGGCTTCGCGTTGATCAGGTCGTGCGGCATGACCGTGTCGATGTCGACGCTGCTCATGCGCTCCTTGATCGCGCGCTCCATGCGCAGCAGGCCGACGCGGTACTGGTTCTCCAGCAGTTCGCCCACCGAGCGGACCCGGCGGTTGCCGAGGTTGTCGATGTCGTCGATCTCGCCGCGGCCGTCGCGCAGGCCGACCAGCGTCTTCAGGACCGCCAGCACGTCTTCCTTGCGCAGGATGCGCACGTCGTCGGGGCAGTCGAGCTCCAGGCGCATGTTCATCTTCACGCGGCCGACCGAGCTCAGGTCGTAGCGCTCGCCATCGAAGAACAACGACTTGAACATGGCCTCCGCGGCTTCCACCGTCGGCGGCTCGCCCGGACGCATGACGCGGTAGATGTCGAACAGGGCGTCCTCGCGGACGGTGTTCTTGTCGACGCGGAGCGTGTTGCGCATGTAGGCGCCGACCGTGACGTGGTCGATGTCCAGCACGTCCAGCGTGCTAAAGCCCTGCTCCTCCAGGCTGGCCAGCAGGCCCGCGTCCAGCTCGTCGCCGGCCTCGGCGTAGATCTCGCCGGTCTCGAAGTTGACCAGGTCCTTGGCGAGATAGCGGCCGTTCAGCGCCTCGGGCGCGAGCAGCAGCGTCTTCAGGCCGTTGTCGGCGAACTTCTTGGCGTTGCGCGCCGAGATCTTGGTGCCGGCCGGGGCGACCTCCTCGCCGCTGTCGGCGTCGATCAGCGGGAACTCCGGCTTCACGCCGCGCCAGCGCTCGGCCTTGTATGGGGTGGCCCAGCCGCCCTTCCTCTTCTCGTAGGGCACGGTGTCGTAGAACGTCGAGAGGATCTCCTCGCCGTCCATGCCCAGCGCCATGAGGAAGGTCGTGGCCGGCAGCTTCCGGCGACGGTCGATGCGGACGTAGACGATGTCCTTGGCGTCGAACTCGAAGTCGAGCCACGAGCCGCGGTACGGGATCACGCGCGCGGCGAACAGCAGCTTGCCCGAGGCGTGGGTCTTGCCCTTGTCGTGGTCGAAGAAGACGCCCGGCGAGCGGTGCATCTGCGAGACGATGACGCGCTGGGTCCCGTTGACGATGAAGGTGCCCTTCTCCGTCATGAGCGGGATGTCGCCCATGTAGACGTCCTGCTCCTTGATGTCCTTCACGGAGCGGGCGCCGGTCTCCTCGTCGGTCTCGAAGACGATGAGGCGCAGCTTCACCTTCAGCGGCGCGGCGTAGGTCATGTCGCGCTGGACGCATTCCTCGACGTCGTACTTCGGCTCCTCGAACTCGTAGGAGACGTATTCGAGCACGGCGCGCTCGTTGAAGTCCTTGATCGGGAAGACCGACTTGAAGACCGCCTCGATGCCCTCGTCGCGACGTTCGCCGGCGCGCACTTCGCGCTGCAGGAACTGTTCGTAGGACGAGCGCTGAACCTCGATCAGGTTCGGCATCTGCACGGCTTCAGGGATGCGGCCGAACGAGAATCGGATCCGCTTCTTACCGGTGAAGGATTGCGCCATTTTGATCCCTTGAGGACGCCAGGACGGGAGTCCGGGCGCCGAGTGCTGTCATTCCGGGTCCGCCCTGTCGGACTCCCGCGGACGGGAGCCGGACCCTGGAATGCTCCCCGTATCGTCGGGAGCGCCCCTTCGCATGGTCGGAGGGCGACGGACCATGCCTCGGGGCCTGCACGCGCGAAGGCCGCATCTCGGGAGATGTGAATCGGGAGGTGTTTCGCGAACGGCGGGAGATAGTCCCTTTGGGGACGTTTGTGAAGTCCCCCCTCGCGCGAAAGACGGGAGGCGACGCGGAGCCGTGTTCTCCGCGCCGCCCTTCGGTCGATCCCGGGCGTATCCCGGGGGCTCTGCCAACTGTCGTCTCGCCCGGGATCAACGGGCCAGCCTCGGGATTGTTCCTCGCGGGCGGCGCCTACTCCGCCGGGAGCGGGCGCGGCTGCGGCGACGCGCCGAACGGGCGCCACGCCGCCTGCGCGAACCGCGCGCGGTACTCGGGATGCTCGGTCCCGAACCAGCGGTCCCACCAGGTGAACCAGGCGCCGTAGTTCCAGCCCGCCTGGGCATGGTGCAGGTCGTGGTGGGTGGTCGTCACGATGAAGTCGAGCATCGGCCGCCCGTCGCGCCGCGCCGGCATCAGTTCGTAGCCCGAGTGCAGCAGGGTGTTGGTCACGATCTGGTACAGCATCACCCACTGCATCGCCCCGTCGGGCATCGGGAAGACCATGGGGAACAGCAGCGGATAGCCGATCAGCAGCAGCGCCTCGCCCACGTCGAAGCTGTAGGCCGTGAACGGCGACGGGTTGTGGCTCCTGTGGTGCCGCCGATGGAAGCGCCGGAAGACCCGCGGGTCGTGCATGAAGCGGTGGCTCCAGTAGAACCAGGCGTCCAGCCCGGCGAGCCCCGCGAACAGCGAGAACGCATACCAGACCGGACCCCAGTCGTTGGCCAGGTGGGCCAGCGGATAGAGGTTGGCGCGGTACATCAGCGCGATCAGCACGCCGACGGCGGCGAAGATCGCCATGGAGCGCAGGGAATAGAGGAGTTCGGTCAGCATCTGGCGCGGCGGCGGGCTCTCCTCGCGGATCTTGCGGGCGGCGAGCAGCGGACGAAGCACCACCCAGAGCAGCAGCCAGACGCCGATCGTGAAGACGGCGTAGCGCGTCAGCGTGGGCTCCATCTCGCGGAGCCAGATGTGGAGAAGATCGGCCAGGAACGGCGGCATGGGATTTTCCTCTGCGTCGGATCGGGCAGAGGAGGCCCGGTTGCGCGGCCGCGGTCTCGCCGAGGCCGCAAGAGCCTCGCCGATTCCGGAATCAGGAAGCCTCTTGCAGTTCCGGCGAGGCGGCGGCGAGCGCGGTGCGCCGCCACTCGGTCGGAGTCGAGCCCGTCACGGCCCGGAAGGCGCGGTTGAACGGCCCGAGCGAGCCGAAGCCGAGATCGAAGGCGATGGCGGCCACGGTCGTGCGCGCCTCCGCCGGATCGGCCAGCCTGCGCTGGGCCGCGGCGATGCGGTGGCCGTTCAGGAAATCGGCGAAGTTGCGGTGGCCCAGGCGCTGGTTGATGAGCCGCCGCAGCCGATGCTCGGGGACGCCGAGGTCCCCGGCCAGCCCACCGATGGTCAGGCCCTCGCGCCGCCACGCCTCGGCGGCCATCAGCGCGTTCAACTGCTCGATCAGCCGGAGATCGGCCGCTTCGCTGCGGCCATCGACGACGGCCTCGGCGCGCCGCGGGGCGCCGAACGCCGAGGGCTGGACCGTCAGCGCCAGCATCGACATGGCCAGAGTCAGCGCCGCGGTCAGCAGGCCGCCGATCGGGTGGCCGACGACCACCGTGAGCCACGCCCCCTCGCGGGTCATCCGGAAGCCGAAGCCGGCCACGACCTCCACCAGGACGAACAGGCACGCGAGCGACAGCAGGACCGCCCGGAAACGGCGCCGGCGCTCCACGAGGTCGTCGCTCCAGCCCCGCAGGACGAGGAAGGCCGCATGCAGGGCGAGCGCCGCGCTGAACACGTTGCGCGCGCTCCACAGCACATCGGACACCGAGGCGTGGACGAAGCCCTGCGCGATCCCCGTCACCAGCAGGACCAGCGCCGGCGCAAGCGTCAGCGGCGTCACCTTCCAGTCGGCGAACACGGTCAGCAGGAAGAGCCAGAAGAGGCCGGCCACCGGGCAGGCCAGGGCCTCGAGCGCCGCCGGCTCGCCCATCGCGTGGAACAGCGGCCGGGACTCCACCATCACCCAGCCCACCACGCTGAGCGCCATCAGGACCGTCGCGATCCGGACGTGCCGGCCCAGCCCGCTGCGCCCCACCGCGAGCGCGATCACCAGGACCGCGCCGGCCGCGAGGCCATGCACGAAGGCGCTGATCAGAGCTGCGGATTCGCCCATGCCCGGGAGGCTAGCATGCGTCCGCCGCTTCGCCGCGTCAGGGCCTGCTCAGCGCGGCGCGCCGCCGTTCAGGAGCGGCATGCACGACTGCCAGTTGGTCGGGTTGGCCGCGGCGCACGCCTGATAGCTCTGGGCGCCCTGGTAGGTCGCCATCGCCGCGGCCTGGCTGTTGGCCACCGTCGGCAGCGTGCCGGGCGGCAGCGCCGCCGCCGGCTGGGCGGCCTGGTAGGCGCCGATGCCCAGCGAGGGCGCCGGGGCGGCGACCGCGGCGGGCCGCGCCGCGCTGGCGATCTGCAGGCAGGCCTGGATCGCCGTCGCATTGCCGTTGGCGTTCTGCACGCAGAGCTTGATCGCCTCCTGCACCGCGGCGGCATTCACCGCCGGGGCGGCCTGGACCGCCGGCGCCGCCTGGGTGCGCGCCTGCGCCTGGCCGATGATGCCCAGGATGCCGGCGGCCGCGGCCGCCTTGTTGCCGTTGGCCAGGCCGCTCAGGCCGCCGCCGGGCAGGTTGATGGACGGGCCCGCCCCCATGCCCATCTTGGCGCGAAGCTGCGCGCACTCCGCCATCGTCGCGCCGGCGGGCGAGTTGCAGATCTGCATCGCGGCGTTCAGGCGGTTGATGTCATAGGCGGTCTGCGCCCTGGCCCCCGTCACGAAGGCCAGCCCCAGCACAGCGGCCACGCCGCCCAGCACAATCGGTCTCATCGTCGTCGCGCCCCCCAGACACGGCTCTCCTGAGCGTGAGGGTGCGCCGGCGCGGCGTCCCTGCCCTCCCCCGATCGGGGGTATGAAAAAAGGGCCGGGATCGCTCCCGGCCCTTCGATCTTTGCAGAAGCGCTGTTCCAGCGCGTCCCCGCCTTTCTCGCGAGAAAGGCGTAATCAAGAGGTAGACGCGCGACCTTGTCGCGCTTCGGCCTACTTGATCTGGACGGTCGCGCCGGCTTCTTCGAGCTTCTTCTTGATCTCTTCCGCTTCCTGCTTGGAGACGTTTTCCTTCACGTTCTGCGGAGCGCCTTCGACGAGGTCCTTGGCTTCCTTCAGGCCGAGGTCCGGACGGACGCCGCGGACTTCCTTGATCACGTTGATCTTCTTGTCGCCGCCGGCGGCGAGAACAACGGTGAACTCGGTCTGCTCTTCGGCGGCTTCGGCCGGAGCGGCGCCACCGCCGGCGCCCGGAGCGGCGGCGACGGCGACCGGAGCCGCGGCGCTCACGCCCCACTTTTCTTCCAGCAGCTTGGAGAGCTCAGCGGCTTCCAGGACGGTCAGGGCGGACAGGTCGTCCACCAGCTTTTCGAGATTGGCCATGTGATGTGGTCCTTAAAGAGAGGTTTGTCGGGAAGTGACGATCAGGCGGCGTCTTTGGCGGCGTAGGCGCCGACGACGCGAGCGAGCTGACCCGCGGGCGCCTGCAGGACGCCGGCGATCTTGGTCGCCGGGGCTTGCAGGAGGCCGATGATCTTGGCGCGGAGCTGGTCCAGCGAAGGCAGGGTGGCCAGGGCGGTCACCGAGTTCTTGTCCAGCACCTGTTGACCCATGAAGCCGCCGATGACGGAGAACTTGTCGTTGTCCTTGGCGTACTGGGTCGCGACCTTGGCGGCGGACACCGGATCGGCCGCGAAGGCGATGGCGACGGGACCCTTGAAGAGGGCGTCGCCCGCCTCGCCGATCGAGCCGCCCAGAGCCTTCTGGACGAGGGTGTTCTTCACCACCTGCAGCTTGGCGCCCTGCTCACGCAGCTTGCCCCGCAGATCGGTCATTTCCGCAACGGTCAGACCCTTGTAGTGGGTCACGACCACGGCGCCGGCGTCAGCGAAGACGCCCTTCAGCGCTTCGATGGCGTCCTGCTTTTGAGCGCGGTCCATTGCGGTCTCCATACTCAGGTTCGACGGCCGCAAGAGGCGGTCGCCGTAAGCCCTGTCCTGTGAGAGAAGCCGCAGCCGTCGCCCCCGCCGCGTTGCGGTGGAACGATCGAGCCGTCATCTTCCCGTCTCCCTGCGCCTGAGGAGGGGCCCCTCCTCGCGTTACGGCCTCCGGCGACCCCGGCGGCTGCACAGTTCTTGGACAGGATGGGAAACCCGCCCCATGAAGAGTGGGGCCTCCCGTCCTCGCAACCCCCGAGGGAGCGGCGAAGCGCGGGCGTGTACAGGAAGAGCCCCGCCATTTCAACCCGCAGCAAGCCAAGCCTCCAGCCGCGCGGGCTTGTCGAGGCCCTTCGCGCGACCCCATGCGCGCCGAAGGCGCTGGTGAACGAAACGGGAATTAGCTAGGGTCTGGACGACAGGAGTCGGCCATGCCGAAACGAATCCCGACCAGCGATCCGCCCCCGGGCGCAGGCGTCGAAGAGGCGGCGGTCGAATACGTCGACAAGCTGGAAGCCTACCGTCGCTATATCCAGGAGGGCTTTGACGCGGTGGCGCGCGGCGAGGTCTACGATTGGGAAGACGTCAAGGCCGAGATGCGCGCCAAGTACGGCGACCACGAGGCTTGATCGTCCGTATCTCGAAGCCGGCGCGAGCTGAGTTCGAAGCCGCCGTCGCCTATCTCGCGACAGACAGCCCGCGCGCCGCCGCGAGGCTCAGGGCAGCTATCGAGCAGGCGATCGACAGCCTCGCCCTGTTCCCAAACAGAGGGCGCAAGTCGCCGATTGAGGGACTGCGCGAGATCGTCGTGCGCGGAACGCCATACGCCGTGGCATATTCTGTCGGAGACGATGACGTCGTCGTCATACGCATCCGACACACCAGCCGGGATCCGAACCCCTAAGCCGCCTCGAAGATGGCCGCGATGCCCTGGCCGCCGCCGATGCACATGGTCTCCAGGCCGTACTTGCCGTCGCGGCGCTTCAGTTCGCGCAGCAGGTTGGCGAGGATGCGGCCGCCGGTGGCGCCGATGGGGTGGCCGAGGCTGATGCCCGAGCCATTGACGTTCAGCCGGTCGCGCTCGTCCCAGCCCCAACCCTTGAGCACCGCCAGCACCTGCGGCGCGAAGGCTTCGTTCAGCTCGACCAGGTCGATGTCGTCCCAACCCATGCCCGTGCGCTCGAACAGGCGCTTCACCGCCGGCACCGGGCCGATGCCCATCCGCGACGGATCGCAGCCGGCCGCGGCCCAGCTCACGAACCAGCCCATCGGGTCCAGGTTGAGTTCGGCCAGCTTCTCCTCGGCCACCACCAGGCAGGCGGCGGCGGCGTCGTTCTGCTGGCTGGCGTTGCCGGCCGTCACCACGCCGTCCTTCTCGATGGCGCGCAGCTTGCCCAGCGTCTCCATGCTGGCGTCGGCGCGGACGCCCTCGTCCTTGGCGAAGACGACCGGGTCGCCCTTCTTCTGGGGCACGGACACCGGCACCAGTTCGTCGTCGAACTTGCCGTCGGCCCAGGCCCTGGTCGCGCGCTGGTGGCTCATCACCGCGTACTCGTCGGCCTGCTCGCGGCTGATCTGGTAGTCGCGGGCCAGGTTGTCGGCGGTCTCGATCATGCCCGAGATCACCCCGAACCGGCTGATCGGCTGGCTCATCACCCGGCCGCGGGCCAGGCGGTCGTGCATCGTCACCGAGCCGGCGCGGGCGCCGTTGCGCATGTCGAGCGAATAGTACTCGGTGTTGCTCATGCTCTCGACGCCGCCGGCGATCACCACATCGGCCACGCCGGTCTGCACCATCATCGCCGCGTCGATCACCGCCTGCAGGCCCGAGCCGCAGCGGCGGTCGAGCTGATAGCCCGGCACCTCGATCGGGAAGTCCGCCGCCAGCAGCGACCAGCGCGCGATGCACGGCGCCTCGCCGTTGCCGTAGCCCTGGGCGAAGATCACGTCGTCCACCTTGGCCGGGTCCACCTTCGTACGCTCGACCAGCGCCTTCAGGATCACCGCGCCCAACTCGCCGGCGGTCATGCTGGCCAGGCTGCCCTGGAACTTGCCCACGGCGGTGCGGATGGGGCTGACGATGGCGGCGCGTCTCACGGGCATCTCCTCGGCTTGTTGGCTCCGTCCCTGGGGCCGTCACCCTGCGTCCGTCAAGGGGTCAGCCGCTCCAGGCCGGCGGGCGCTTCTCCATGAAGGCCTTCACGCCTTCCTTGTAGTCCGGCGTCCGGGACATCTCGACCAGCAGCGCCTCGGCGACCTTCACCGAGCTGGCCGCGTCGCGGTGCAGGTCGCGGTAGATCTGGCGCTTGCTCTCGCGCGCCGAGCCGGGCGCGACCGAGGTCGCCAGCATCCGCGCGTAGGCCATCACCTCGTCCATCAGCCGCTCGGCCGGCACGATGCGGTTCAGGAAGCCCATGCGGTCCGCCTCCTCCGCCGTGAACACGCGGCTGGAGAGCAGGATGTCGTTGGCGTGGGTCAGGCCGATGATCCGCGGCAGAACCCACGAGAGCCCGTACTCCACCGGGAAGTTGTAGCGCCCGTGCGCGGCCGTGAACTTCACGCCGGGCACGCAGAACCGCAGGTCGCAGAACGCCGCCAGCACCAGGCCCACGCCCGCCGCCGCCCCGTTGATCGCGGCAATGATCGGTTTGCCCACGCCGAAGTGGTAGGCGAACGTCGCGTCGAAGGCAGGGTCCACGCCATAGCCCGGCTCGGCGATGTCGTCGGGCGTGCCGGCGTCGTACTGCCCCCGCGCCGAATGCCCCTCCAGCGCCTGCAGGTCGGCGCCTGGGCAGAAGGCGACGCCGTCCGGGTCGCCGGTCACCACGATGACCCGCACGGCCGGGTCGCAGTCGGCCTCGCGCAGGATCCAGCGGTATTCGGTGTGCATCCGCCCGGTCCACGCGTTGCGGCGCTTGGGGCGGGCGAGCATGACGACGGCGATCCCGTCGGTCACGTCGTAGCGGGTGGCCTTGAGCTCCATGGCGCGACTATGGCACGCGGAAACGCAGGATGAACCCGTTCCAGCGGTCGTCGGCCTGATCCGTCTCCTCGACGTCCGGGGACATCGCCGCTGCGACGCCGCGCCAGAAGGCCAGCGCGCCCGTGTTCGCCCGCGCGACGGCGATCTCCCACAGCCCCTGGCGGGCGCCAATGGCCTGCAGCGCCGCGGCGCGGCCGACGCCCTCGCGGCGGTAGGGGCGGGCGACGAAGAACTCGCCCATGTCGAAGTCGCAGGGCCGCCCCGAATGGCCGTGCCGGTCGATGAGCACGAAGCCGGCGATCCGCCCGTCCGCCCGGATCAGGAGCGGCTCGGCGCCGGGTTCGGTCCAATAGGCGGCCAACGGCGGATAGGGCGGGAACCGCCCATCCTCGCCGAACTCGACCCGCCGGGTCTCCCAGAAGTCCGAGAAGTCGTGGACGTAGAGCTGGAAGAGGTTCTCGACGGTGGCCCGCCTGTCGGCGGCGGGTTCGAGGGTCACGTCCATCGGCATCTCCACGGTGTCCCGCCGAGGCGCTGGCGGCAGGTGAAGGAATCGAACCTTCAACCTCTCGGTTGGCGCGGTTGGCCACCCTAGCAAAAAGAAAACGATGTTCCGGTCGAGTGCAGGCGATCGCCTATGACCGGATGGGCGGCGGAACCGCCGTAATTGACGAACCGCGGAGATCGCGGAGATACGCAGGGGGGCTGTGCGGGCCTCGGGCCCCTCTGCGTATCCCTGCGATCTCCGCGGTTGAATCCTCGCGCCAGCAGCGCGCGCTGTCGCGCCCGGCCACCGCCTCAACACAAGTTCAGCCAACAGAAAAGGCGCGGAGGTGGCCCCCCGCGCCTTCACGTCGTCTATCCCGGCGCCGATTAGGCGCCGACGGTCGCGCCGTCCACCTTGAAGCCCGGGCCCATCGTCGAGGAGAGGCTGATCTTCTTGATGTAGGCGCCCTTGGCGCCCGACGGCTTGGCCTTGTTCAGAGCGTCGATCAGCGCCTTGACGTTGATCTCCAGGGCTTCCTCGGTGAACGAGGCCTTGCCGATGCCGGCGTGGATGATGCCGGTCTTCTCGGTGCGGAACTCGATCGAGCCGCCCTTGGCGTCCTTCACGGCCTGGCCGACGTTCGGCGTCACGGTGCCGACGCGCGGGTTCGGCATCAGGCCGCGCGGGCCCAGCACCTTACCCAGGCGGCCGACGAGGGCCATCATGTCCGGCGTCGCGATCACGCGGTCGAAGTCCATGAAACCGCCCTGGATGCGTTCCACCAGGTCCTCGGCGCCCACGACTTCCGCGCCGGCGGCCTTGGCTTCCTCGGCCTTGGCGTCCTTGGCGATGACCGCGACGCGGACGTCACGGCCGGTGCCCGACGGCAGGGCCACGACGCCGCGGACCTGCTGGTCGGCGTGACGCGGGTCGACGCCCAGGTTGACGGCGATCTCGACGGTCTCGTCGAACTTGGCGTTGGCGTTGGCCTTCACCAGCTTCACGGCGTCGGTCAGGGCGTGCGTGGCGGTGACGTCGCCGGTCCACGCCTTCGTGCGCTTGGGTTGCTTGGCCATGGGATCAGGCCTCCACGATCTGAAGGCCCATCGAGCGCGCGGAGCCCTCGATGATCTTGGCGGCGGCCTCGACGTCGTTCGCGTTGAGGTCCTTCATCTTCTTCTCGGCGATGTCGCGCAGTTGGGCGCGCGTGATCTTGCCGGCGCTGTCGCGGCCGGGCGCCTTGGAGCCCGACTTGATGTTGAGCGCCTGCTTGATGAAGAACGACGCGGGCGGCGTCTTGGTGATGAAGGTGAACGACTTGTCCTGATAGACCGTGATCACGGTCGGAAGGGGCGTGCCCTTCGCTTCCTTCTCGGTGCGGGCGTTGAACTCCTTGCAGAAGCCCATGATGTTGACGCCGCGCTGGCCCAGCGCCGGCCCGATGGGCGGCGAAGGCGTCGCGGAGCCCGCAGGCACCTGAAGTTTGATATAGCCCAAGATCTTCTTGGCCATCTTTGCTCCTCAGTGGCCGGAACCCGGCCGGTTTGAGCCGTGGTGCGGGGTCACGGTGGCCGCCCCCTCCCACGGATTTGAATTCGCAGGCCTCCCCGCGAAGCCGGCGCGTGTAGCAGGCGGGACGTTCGGAGGCAACCGCGGCTGTCGTTCGACACGAAGAGCTCGAAGGGCGCGAAGACCACGAAGGTCAGCGGACAAAGCGGCGAAGGCCTTGCCGTAGTTGAACGGCGTTGAAGTTCACCAGAAGACCAAGTTTCATTCCGGATAGGCGGAGATATGTGAGGATTTGCGCCCCATGGAGGCGCGACAGCGCCTCGACCGCTTTGACTTCGACGACAACCATGTCGTCGACGACCATGTCCAGGCGATACCCTGCATCGAGCCGTAGCCCCTCGAATTCGACGGGCAAGGCCACCTGCCGCCGAACGGGAATCCCACGACGCGCAAGTTCGTGGGCGAGGCAAAGCTCATAGGCCGACTCCAACAGCCCCGGCCCGAGACTGCGGTGAACCTTCAGCGCAGCGTCTACCACCTGGCGGCCGGCCGCCTCCACGCTCTCCGGAAGACCACCGTATCCTTTGGGGTCTTCGCGTCCTTCGTGGTCTTCGTGTTCCAAGACGCGCGTGTTCTATGCGATCTTCTCGACCTGGCCGTATTCCAGTTCGACCGGGGTGGCGCGGCCGAAGATGGAGACGGTGACGCGCAGGCGCGCGCGCTCCTCGTCGACCTGCTCGACCGAGCCGTTGAAGCTGGCGAACGGGCCGTCGGTGACGCGCACCTGCTCGCCGATCTCGAAGGTGATGGTCGGCTTCGGCCGCTCCACGCCCTCCTCGATCGTGCCGATGATGCGCTCGACCTCCTTCTCGGAGACCGGGATCGGCTTCGAGCCCGAGCCCAGGAAGCCCGTGACCTTCGGCGTGTTCTTGATGAGGTGGTAGGCCTCGTCGGTCAGCTCCATCTTCACCAGCACGTAGCCGGGGAAGAACTTGCGTTCCGAGTTCACCTTCCGGCCGCGGCGGATCTCCACCACGTCCTCGGTCGGCACGAGCACCTCGGAGAAGTTCTCCTCGAGGCCGTGCTGCCGCGCCTGGTCGAGGATGGAGTCCTTCACCTTCTTCTCGAAGTTCGAGTAGGCGTGGACGATGTACCACTTGTGCCGCGGGTTGCCCTTGGGGACGGCGGTGGTGCTGGCTTCAGACATATCGATTATCCGGAGGTCGCGAGCTTCAGGATCATGGTGATCCCGGTGTTCAGGAGCCAGTTGACCACGAAGAAGAAGAACGCGGCCAGGACGACCATGATCGCCACCATGACCGAGGTGATCCAGGTTTCCTTGCGGCTGGTCCAGGTGATCTTGCGCGCTTCGGCCCGCACTTCCATGGCGAACTTCGGCAGGTTGCGCAGGCCTTCGATCAGCCCGGTCTTCTTGGGCGCCGCGACGGCGCCGCCCGGCGTGGCCATCACCGCGGCGGTCTTCGCCGCGCGTTCGCGCATCGCTTGCGGGCTTGGTTTCCTGGCCATCCGGCTCTTCAAACTCTCATCTGGAACGGCGCTTCAGCGACGCTCCGGTTCCTGTGGTCCGACTTATATAGGGTGGCAGGAGTGGAGGGACTCGAACCCACGACTTTCGGTTTTGGAGACCGACGCTCTACCAGCTGAGCTACACTCCTAAGTCGCCCTTTCCGACCTCCTCGAACCCTGCGTTTCCAGGTCCCGGGCTGAACACCCGTCGTCCGCACGCGGCGGCTAGAAAAGCAGACTCCAACGATGTCGGGTAGGACGCAGGCGTATGACGCAAGCCGCGGGGGGTTTCAAGCCTCTTCCCTGACGGCGCCCCGGGATCGAAGGCCGCGGGCAGGCGTTCAACGCCCATGCCCGATGACCGCCAGACCTCGCACGACGCCGCCTACAACCGCGATCGCGACCAGAAGGCCGGCGCAGCCCGCCCTGCAACGGAGCCCCCCGGCGCGGAAGGTTCGGCGAAATCGTCCAAGACCCTCACCGATCCGGCCAGCGGCGGCGGGCAGAAAGCCGGCCACGCGCCGAACCAGGCCGAGACGGATCAGGCCGACGGCGCCTCGCGCCCCGGCCGCTGAGGCCTAGACCATTCGGCGCTTAGGTTGGTCCGAGGTCGGGAAGCCGAATGGTCTATTTCCAGGCGAAGCGTTGAGCATTCGACGGTTCAAGCGAACCGCCGAATGCTCTAGCCGGGCCGGTTGCCGATCGAGACGCGGCCGCCGCCGGACACCGACTTGCGCACATTGCCGGTCACCTGCTCGACGCGCACGCCGCCCAGACCCGAGATCGAGGCGTCGAGGTCCTGCGTGGTCCCGTCAAAGCCCACCGAGCCGACGCCCGACACCGAGGCGCGCACAGACGTGGCCTTGCCGTTCTTCACGTCGATCCTGCCGACGCCCGAGACCTGCGCCTGCATGTCGCCGGTGAACTCGGCGATGCGGACGTTTCCGGCGCCCGAAAGCCGGGCGTCCAGGCTCTTGCGCACGCGGGCGGCGTCGATGTTGGCCGCGCCGGAGAGGTGGACCTCCAGGCGGTCCGAAGCGCCCATCCGGATGACGCCCGCGCCCGATTCATGGATCTCGGCCGCGCCCGCCACGTCGGCGATCGTCCAGGCGCTGCAGCCCGAATTCGAGAGGTCGAGGGCGCCCGACCGGCCGATGGCGCCCACGACCGCGCCGTTCGCGGAGAGCGACACGTTCCGCGGCGTGTAGATCACGACCTGCGGCATCTGCTCGTAGTCGACGCGGCCGACGCCGTTCACCGTGACGTGCGGCTGCCTGCTCGCGACGTTGCACCCGCGGATCGTGCGGTGGAGGTCGCCGTCGACGACGGTCTTGTCGCCGAGGGTCCGCACGGCGAGCGGCAGCTTGGCGTGCGTGCGCACGATGTCGACCTTGATGTCGGCGCGGTCCTCGGGGACCACGGTGACGCGGGCGACGGCGTCCCTGATCTCGACCGAGGCCGCCTGCGCCGACCCGGCGGCGAATGCGGCGGTCGCGGCGATGAGGGCGATCTTCGGCGTCATGTCCCAGTCCCCTTCGGGTGTGACGTGACGCTAGTCGTGGCGGCGTGTGGCCACAGCTTAAATGTCGGTCATGACTCAGATGTCATCCATCCCTCCCCTTCATGGGGAGGGTGGACGAGGCGGAGCCGAGGCCGGGTGGGGAAGTGTGGATCAGGCGCAAGCGCCGCGTTCCGGCCCGCACTTCCCCACCCTGACCGCTCCGCGGTCTGTCCCTCCCCATGAAGGGGAGGGAAAGGAAAAAGGCCGCCGGGTCGCCCCGACGGCCTCGTCCGGTCTTCGCTTTCGCTCAGCCTACTTGATGATCTTGGAGACGACGCCCGAGCCCACCGTGCGGCCGCCTTCGCGGATCGCGAAGCGCAGGCCCTGGTCCATCGCGATCGGCGTGATCAGCTCCACCGTCAGCTCGGCGTTGTCGCCCGGCATGATCATCTCCACGCCTTCCTTCAGCTTGATGATCCCCGTCACGTCCGTCGTCCGGAAGTAGAACTGCGGGCGGTAGTTCGTGAAGAACGGCGTGTGACGCCCCCCCTCCTCCTTCGTCAGGATGTAGGCTTCCGCCAGGAACTCCGTGTGCGGCGTGATCGAGCCCGGCTTGCACAGCACCTGGCCACGCTCCACGTCCTCACGCTTCGTGCCGCGCAGCAGCACGCCCACGTTGTCCCCCGCCTGACCCTGGTCCAGCAGCTTGCGGAACATCTCCACCCCCGTGCAGGTCGTCTTCTGCACCGGGCGGATGCCCACGATCTCCACTTCCTCCCCGACCTTCACGATCCCCTTCTCGATCCGGCCCGTCACCACCGTGCCCCGGCCCGAGATCGAGAACACGTCCTCCACCGGCATCAGGAACGGCAGGTCCACCGGACGCTCCGGCTGCGGGATGTAGGTGTCCACCGCCGTCATCAGCTCCAGGATCCGGTCCTCCCCGATCTCCGGCGTCTTGCCTTCCACCGCCGCCAGCGCCGAGCCCTTCACGATCGGGATGTCATCCCCCGGGAACTCATAGCTCGACAGAAGCTCGCGCACCTCCATCTCCACCAGGTCCAGCAGCTCGGCGTCGTCGACCATGTCGACCTTGTTCATGAACACCACCAGCGCCGGCACACCCACCTGGCGCGCCAACAGGATGTGCTCGCGCGTCTGCGGCATCGGGCCGTCCGCCGCGCTCACCACCAGGATCGCGCCGTCCATCTGCGCCGCGCCCGTGATCATGTTCTTCACGTAGTCCGCGTGCCCGGGGCAGTCCACGTGCGCGTAGTGACGGTTCGCCGTCTCATATTCCACGTGCGCCGTGTTGATCGTGATCCCCCGCGCCTTCTCCTCCGGCGCCGCGTCGATGTCCGCGTACGACTTCGCCGTCGCGCCACCACTCTTCGCCAGCACCATCGTGATCGCCGCCGTCAGCGTCGTCTTCCCATGGTCCACGTGACCAATCGTGCCGATGTTGCAGTGCGGCTTGTTGCGTTCGAACTTCTCTTTGGCCAT
>NZ_JAHBYD010000043.1 GCF_019636135.1 Phenylobacterium sp. | reverse complement strand
GCGGCGAGGGCGGCGAGGCGCCTCAACGGTGGCTCCGCGTGTCGACCCGCGCCGTCACCGACATGCCCGGCCGCAGCCGCGCGGCCATCGGCTGGTCGGGGTCGATGGCGATGCGCACGCCGATCCGCTGCGGCACCTTCACGAAGTTGCCCGTCGCGTTGTCCGGCTTCAGCACCGCGAACTCCGAGCCGGCGGCCGGCGAGATCCGCTCGACGTAGCCATGCAGCTTCGCCCCGCCCAGCGCGTCCACCGTGAAGGTCACGGACTGGCCCACGGCCATCCGCGCCGTCTGCGCCTCCTTGAAGTTGGCGATCACCCAGCGGTCGCGCGGGATCAGCGACATGAGCTGCACCCCGTTGGTCACGTACTGGCCCAGCCGCACGCCCACCTCGCCGAGCTGCCCGGCCTCGGGCGCGCGGATCACGGTGTGCTCCAGGTCGACCTCGGCGGCGGCCAGCGCGGCGCGGGCCGACTGCACGTTGGCCTCCAGCCCGCCGCGGCCGACGTCCACCGTGCGGACGTCCTGGCGGGCGATCTCGTTGCCGGCCAGCGCCTGGCGCACCTGGGCCTCGGCCTGGCGCAGCGCCGCACGCGTCTGGTCCTGCTCGCGCACCGAGACCGAGCCGTCGCGCACCAGGTCGTCGACGCGGGCCATGTCGGCGCGGGCGCGCGCGAGCTGCGCGCGGGCGCTGGCGAGCGCGGCCGTCTGCCCCTCCAGGCCCGCCGACCGCGACGCCCGCGCCTGCTGGCTGTTGGCGAGGGCCGCCTCCGCGGCGGCCACGGCCGCCCTCGCCTGCGCGAGCCGCGCCTGGTAGCCACGGTCGTCGACGTCGGCCAGCACCTCGCCCGCGCTGACGGCCTGGTAGTCCTTCACCGCCACATAGGTGACGTAGCCGCTGACCTGCGGCGCGATCACGGTGGTGCGGCCGCGGACATAGGCGTTGTCCGTGGTCTCGCTCCCGCGGCCGAACGGCGTCAGGCCCCAGACGCTCAGCACCGCGACGACCGCGACGACCCCCGCGGCGACGGCGGCCACGACCACCAGGGGGCGCTGCTGCGACGGCCTCCAGGCCGGGCGCGGGGCGGCGTCGATCTCGGTCATGCAGCAGGCTCCGCGGCCGCCGCGCGCCGGCGGCGGATCGTGTTGAAGACGATGATGTAGGCCAGGTAGACGACCGTGAGTAGCGCCAGCACGGCCACGAACCGGAAGGTGTCGTTGAACGCCAGGATGTTGGCCTCGCGCCCCATCGCCTGGCCCAGCAGGCCGCCGCCCTGCGCGCCGCGCGCCAGCGGATCGACCACCGCGCCCGACAGCGACGAGGCCCCGGCCTGGATCCGCGCCGCCACCTGTGGGTCGAAGGCGTTGAGGCGCTCGGAGAGCGCGCCGGCGTGCGCCCGCGCCGCGATCGTCTGGTAGGTCCCCAGCAGCGCCGAGCCGGCCAGGCCGCCCAGGTTCTGGGTCACGCTGAACAGGACGACGAAGGTGACCAGATGGTCGCCGCCACGGCTCATCATCCGCAGGAAGCCGTAGACCATGCCCGGGCCGATGAAGAGCGTCGTGCCGAACCCGATCATGGCCTGGCTCAGATAGAGCTGCCCGGGCCGGGTCAGGTTGTTCGCATGGCTGTCGAGCCAGGCCGCCACGCCGATGATCGCCGCCGCCGCCAGCACCTGGTACGGCAGCCGCCGCTCCGAGAGCGTGAGGGCGGCCACGACCATGCCCAGCACCATCGCGGCCGCGACGATGGCGAACAGCGTCCGGAGCTGGTCGTTGTTGAGCCCGCCCGAGGTGAGCAGGCCCACCGAGCCGTAGGTCTGCTCGGCCAGCGCCACGCGCACCAGCACCGCCACGGCGGCGAACCGCGCCATGTCGAGCGTGCCGATCCAGCGCGTCTGCAGCAGAGGCCGGGCGCGGTAGTGCTCGATCATGGCCGCCGCCAGCAGCAGCGGGACCGCCGCCGCCAGCGCCCAGCCCAGCCACGGCGTATCGGTCCACCACAGCAGCCGCCCCAGGGACAGCACCCCGCACAGCAGCAGCATGCCGGGGATCGTCAGGCCGATGGTGAGCAGGTCCAGCCGCTCGAAGGCCGGGCCCCGGTCGCTCGGCGGGAGCCGCACGGCCGTCGTCGCCGCCAGCGCAGCGAGCGCCACGCCCAGCTCCATCAGGTGCAGGCCGCGCGCGTGGTCGGCGACCACGAGCTCCACCGGCACGATCCGGGCCAGCGCGGGCCCGACCTGGGTCAGGCTGATGCCGAAGATCAGCGCCAGCGGGCGCAGCCTGGCCGGAAACGCCTGCAGGAAGCCGTAGACGGTCAGCGTCGCCAGCCCCGCCGCCGCCATGCCGCTGGCGGCGCGCGTCAGCATGGCCGCGGCGAAGGTCGGCCAGGCCAGTTGCAGGGCCGCCGCCAGCGCATAGGCGACCAGCAGCACGGCGGTGACCTGCGGGATCCCGAACCGGGCGCGGGCCTTCACGAGACTGAGGTTCGCCGTGGCGTTGAAGGCGACGTAGATCGCGGGCAGCCATGCGAGCTGCGCGGCGTAGAGGCCGACCGCGCCCGCGAGGCTGGGCGCGTTGACCGTCACCAGCGCGTTGCCGAACGACGCCGTGACGCCCGTCAGGATCGCCATGCCGGCATAGGCCAGCCGCCGGCCGAGCGTGTGCTGCGGCGAGTACGGCGAGCCGGGGAACATCGGCCGTTCCTCGGGCGCGAACTCATAGGTCGTGCTGCCGGCGCTCAACGAACCCGTCCCCGCTCTCCGCTCCGTCGCCAACTCTAGGCGCGCGGCGTCACGGATCAATCATGCCACTGTTATGCGGCTAGCCGCGGGCCTTAACCGGGGCGGCGCCGTCGACGTAGCTTTCGTTGAGGTAGACCTCGGCCTCCTGGGCGCTGAGCGCCGGCGCGTAGCCGAAGCCCTGGCCGTAGTCGCAGCCCAGGCTGAGCAGGTGGCGCGCCATGCCGGCGTTCTCGACCCCCTCGGCCACCACCTCCATCGCCAGGTCCTGGCCCAGCTTCACCACCGACGAGACGATCTTCGCCGAGCCCTCGTTGGTGGCCATGGTGCGCACGAAGTAGCGGTCGATCTTCAGCGTGTCGAACGGCAGCCGCGTCAGGTAGCTCAGCGACGAGAAGCCGGTGCCGAAGTCGTCCAGCGCCAGGGCCGCGCCGGCCGAGCGCAGGGTCTTCAGGATCACCGCCGCGCGATCCGGGTCGCGCATGACGTCGCCCTCGGTGACCTCCAGCTTCAGCGCGCCGGGCGGCAGGCCGGTCTCGCGGCGGATCTGCTCGACGTCGGCCACCAGGTCGGGCCGGTCGATCTCGCCCGTGGAGAGGTTCACGGCCACGGTCAGCTCGCCCGCGGCGCGGTGGCGCTTGCGCCAGGTCGAGAGCTGCATCGAGGCCTCGCGCATCATCATCGCGCCGAGGTCGGCCATCAGGCCCATCTCGTCCAGCAGCGGCAGGAACTGCTCGGGCATCAGGAGGCCGCGGCGCGGGTGGCGCCAGCGCACCAGCGCCTCGAAGCCCGACAGCGCGCCCGTCGAGAGCCGCACGATCGGCTGGTAGAACGGCGTCAGTTCGCCCCGGCGCAGCGCGCCCTTGAGGTCGCCCTCCAGGGCCAGGCGCGACAGCCCGTCGGTCTCCAGGCCGCGGCCGTAGGCGGCGGCGCCGCCGCGGCCGTTGGACTTGGCGGCCTCCACCGCCAGCTCGGCGCGGCGCAGCAGTTCGGCCGCGTCGGGCGCGTCCTCGCCGCCGGTCGCCTCGACGGCGCCGATGGAGAGCGTGGGATGGATGTCGAAGCCGGCCACGCGGAGCGGCTGCTCCAGCGCGCGGCGCAGGCTCTCGGCGCCCGGCGAGACGCCCACGGGCGCGAGCGCGGCGAACTCGTCCTCGCCGATGCGGGCCAGCAGCGCGCCCGGCGGGAAGGCCGCGGCCAGGCGCGAGCCCAGCGCCGCCAGCACCAGGTCGGCGCGCTCGTGGCCCAGCGCCTCGTTCAGGCGGCGCAGGCGGTCGAGGTCGGCCACGATCAGCTCGTGCTGGCCGGGCGAGGCCAGGCGCTCGCGCGCCACGGTGATGAAGCTCTTGCGGTCGGCCAGCCCGGTCAGGTTGTCGCTGCCCGAGGCCGCGAACCTGACCTCGGCGGCGATGACGCCCGCGGCGCGCACGCCCTCTTCCAGCCAGACGCCGCGCCAGACGCAGGGTTCGCCGCCGCGCATGCGCAGCCGCACCGCCACTTCGCCGCCCGGCTCCTGGACGCGCAGGATGTCCTCCGCGATGGCGCGGTCCTGCGGCAGCGCCAGCGCGCGCAGGGCGGCGGACGAACAGTCGGGCGCGAGCGGGCCCAGGCCCAGGGCGCGCGTGGCGCCGGTCAGCCGCAGACGGTCCTTCTCCGGCTCCCAGACCCAGAGCGCGACTTCCGCCGCGCCCAGGGCCTCCAGAGTGGCCGTGGCGTCCCACATCCAACGGTCGTTGGCCATTCGGTCCTGAGTTCGAGCCCGTGTCCCGGACGCCGGTCCCTAGACCGACACCCCCTCGTCCGGGCCGTCCTGGCCCCGGTAGGGGTTCAGTCGGCCGAACAGCACATGGTCTCGCCAGCCGCCGTTAATTTTAAGATAAGCCTGAGCAAATCCTTCCTCGGCGAACCCGGCCTTCTTGAGAAGCGTACGCGACGGCGCGTTCTCCGGAATGCAGGCCGCCTCCAGCCGGTGCAACGCCAGCGTCCGGAAGGCGAAGTCGCACAAGGCCCTGACCGCCGCCAGCGTCAGCCCCTGGCGTGCATAGGCCTTGCCGCACCAGTAGCCGACCGACCCCATCTGCGCGACGCCACGTCGCACGTTGGACAGCGTGATCCCGCCGCTCAGCGCGTCGTCCGAGGCGCGGAACACGAAGAACGGATAGGCCACGCCGGCCTCGCGGTCGCGCGCATAGGCCAGCAGGCGGCGGCGGAACGCCGCGCGCGAAAGGTCGTCGGCCGGCCAGGTGGGCTCCCACGGCTGCAGGAACGCCCGGCTCGCCGCGCGCAGTTCGCGCCACTCGGCATAGTCCGAGGCCCGCGGCGGACGCAGCCACACGCCGTCGCCTTCGACGCGAAGGCCGCTCTCGGGCGCGATCCAGTCCAGCAGGGCCATGGAGGGCGAGCGTCGCGCAATTCGCGCCGGGGTCAAGGGGGCGGGACCATGTCGCACGCAAACTAGTTTACATCATAGACTAGTTGATGTACCGATCCTGTGACGACGGCTCCCAAGCCCCGTCGTTCGAGCAACCTCCGCCGGGCGCGGGACCGCCCGCGCCCGGCGCCTTTCGGAGACGGCCCCATGAGCGGAGACGGCGCGAGCCCGGCTTCCGAACGCCTGCACGGCCTGGACGCGGTGCGCGGCTACGCCCTGATGCTGGGCGTCGTGTTCCACGCGACCATGTCGTTCCTGCCCGGCCCGCAGGTCTGGGTGCTGAAGGACAGCTCATCCTCGGGCGCCCTCTCGGTGCTGTTCTTCGTCGCGCACATCTTCCGCATGACGACCTTCTTCCTGATCGCCGGGTTCTTCGCCCGCATGAGCTTCCACAAGAAGGGCGCGAAGGGCTTCATCCGCGACCGGGCCCTGCGCATCGCCCTGCCGCTGGTGATCTTCTGGCCGTTCGTGATCACGCTGATCGGGCTCGGCGCGGGCTATGCGATCTACGTCGCCACCGGGACCTTCCCGGCCAGGCCGCCGCCGTCGTCGCCCCCGCCGCCGTTCTTCTTCCCGCTGACCCACCTATGGTTCCTGTACGTGCTGATCTGGCTCTACACGGCGACCCTGACCGTGCGCGGGGTCGTGGCGAAGCTGGACGCGGCCGGCCGCTTCCGCGCCGGGGTGGACCGGATCGTCTCGGGCCTGCTCGAGAACCCCGCCGCGCCCGTGGCGCTGGCGCTGCCCGTGGCGGCCGTCCTCTATCTCACGCCGGACTGGCTGGCGTTCTTCGGCGTGCCGACGCCCGACATGAGCCTCATCCCGAACCCCGCCGCCGCCGTCGAGTTCGGCGTCGCCTTCAGCCTCGGCTGGCTGCTGCACCGCCAGACCGGGCTGCTGAACCAGATGCAGGCGCGCTGGCCCCTGAACCTGGCCGTCGCCGTGGCGCTCACCGCCGCGCTCGTGGTCCAGATGGGCGGCACGACCCCGCTCACGACGCCGGACAAGCCCGGCCTCATCAAGCTCTTCCACGCCGGCGCCTATGCGCTCGCGATCTGGACCTGGGCCTTCGCCGTGATCGGCATGGCGCTCCGGTTCCTGTCCGACCACAGCGCGGCGCGCCGCTACATCGCCGACTCGTCCTATTGGATCTACATCGTCCACCTGCCGCTGGTGATCTTCCTGCAGGCCTCGGTGTCGCGTCTCGATTGGCCCGCACTGGTCAAGTTCGGCGTCGTCCTCGGGGTCGGGTTCGCTCTGATGTTCGCAAGCTACGAGCTCCTCGTCCGCCACACCTTCCTGGGCCGCCTGTTGAACGGCCGCCGGGTCCCCTGGCGCACGCCCCGGCCCGCCGCCCGTCTGGAGACCGCCCGATGAGCCCGTCCGACTCCGCCCGCGACGACCTCGCCTTCCTCCGCGCGGTCGTGGAGTCGGGCGGCGACGACGCCCAGAGGCGCCTCGGGGAAGGCTACTTCGCCGCCGGCCTCTGCTACGGCGTCCAGATGCTCCTGCACCTGGGCCAGTATCTGAACCTCGTGCCGAGCGAGGGCCTCGTGGCCCTCGTCGTCGCGTTCGGCCCGACCGTGGTCTTCACCGGCCTGATGATCTGGCTGACCAAGCGGCGCCCGTCGAACGCCGACGCCAGCATGATCGGCCGCGCGCTGGGCGCGGTCTTCGCCGCCATCGGACTGGCGAACATCGCCCTGATCGCCATCATCGGCTCGCAGGCCCTGCGGCTGCACAACATCGAGATCTGGCTGATCTACCCGTGCGTCGTGCTCTCGTTGCAGGGCGCGGCCTGGATGATCGTCTATGCGCTGCGCCGCCGCGCGTGGACCGCCGTCGTGTCGGCGGGCTGGTTCGTGACCGGCGTCGTCATGGCGCTCAGCATCGGCCACCCGCTGGCCTACGTCCTCACGACGGGGCTCGGACTCTTCACGCTCATGGTCGCCCCCGGCGTCTACATGATGCGCCGGCCGCGGGAGTCGTAAGGCGCGTGGGGCCCCGCTTCGACATCGGCAGGATCGACGATGTCATCCACGGCCGCCTGCGGCTGGGGGTCATGGCCTATCTGGCCAATGCGGAGGTGGCCGACTTCAACGAGCTGAAGTCGGTGCTGGAGGTCACCCAGGGCAACCTCTCGGTCCAGTTGCGCAAGCTGGAGGAGGCCGGCTACGTGACCATCGAGAAGGGCTTCCTGGGCCGCAAACCCCGCACCCAGGTCCGCATCACGCCTGAGGGCCGCAAGGCCTTCGCCGCCTACCTCGACGCCCTGAGCCAGGTCATCGGTCAGAACCCGGCGGCCTAAGCCAAGTTGCGATGCCTGCCCGACAGGAGGTCTCCCTTCCTCCTCGATGGAGGAAGGGCCGGGGATGGTGGTGTGCGCAGGACGTCGATGGGCCAGCGCAAGAGGCGCCGGCGCCTCACGAGCTCGACCTGCGGGTTCAGTGACACACCACCACCCAACCCTCCTCCATCGAGGAGGAGGGCTTTCGATTGGGCGCCGCTTCCGTTGGAGTTCCTCGGCGACTCTGCTTTAGGCCGTCAGCGCTTCGTGGAAGACGTCGGCCGCGGCCAGCGCCGGCTTCGGGCCCAGGATCGCCACCGCCGCCTTCTTCGGCGCGAGGATCTTCGCCGTCAGCGCCGCCAGTTGCTCCGCCGTCACCGCGTCCACTTCCTCGGCCACGGCCACCGGGTCCAGCGTACGGCCGAACAGCAGCACCTGGCCGGCCGCCTGCTCGGCGCGGGCCAGGGCCGACTCGCGGCCCATGAACATCGCGCCCTTGAGCTGCGCCTTGGCGCGCGCCAGCTCGGCCGCGCCCACCGGCTCCGTGAGGCCGCGGATCTCGTCGACGGTCACCTGCGCCAGCTCCGCCGCGTCCTTGGCGTCGCAGCCGGCGAACACGCCCAGCGCGCCGGCGTCGGCGTAGGTCTCGGAATAGGCGTCGATGGCGTAGGCCAGGCCGCGCTTCTCCCGCGCCTCCTGGAACAGCCGCGAGGCCATGCCGCCGCCCAGGATCTCGGCCAGCAGGCGCAGCGCGAAGTAGTCCGGGTCCATCACGCCCACGGCCGGCAGCAGCAGCACGACGTTGGCCTGCTCCAGCCGCTTGGCGACCGTCCGCGTCCCGCCCACGAACGCCGCCGGCTCCGGATCGCCGACGCCCGGCGCGCCGGCGCCGCCGAAGTCGCGCTCGGCCAGCTTCAGCAACTCGTCCTCGTCCACCGCGCCCGCGGCGCTGACGATCAGGCTGCCGGGCGCGTAGAGCGCCGCGCGCCAGGCGCCCAGGGTCTCGGGCGTCGCGCCCTTGATCGACTTCGTCGTGCCCAGGATCGGCCGCCCCAGCGGCTGGCCGTCGAACGCCGCCGCCTGCGCCAGTTCGAACACCAGGTCGTCCGGCGTGTCGGCCGCCTCGGCGATCTCCTGGCCCACCACCTGCTTCTCGCGGGCGAGGTCGGCGGCGTCCATCGTCGGCCGCTGCACGAGGTCGGCGATCACCGCCGAGCCGAGGTCCAGCCCGCCCCTCAGCGCCCGCACCTGGAAGCTGGTGCGCTCGTAGCCGGTCGCGGCGTTGATGTGGCCGCCCTCGGCCTCGATCGCCTCGACGATGTCGCGCGCCGAGCGCCCGCCCGCGCCCTTGAACACCATGTGCTCCAGGAGGTGCGACCAGCCCGAGCGGCCGGCGTCCTCGAACCGCGCGCCGCGCCCGGCCACCACCGACAGCGCCACCGTCTGCCAGCCGGGCAGCGGGTCGCAGACGACGCGGACGCCGTTGCCGAGCGTATGGACCTTCGGCGTCAAACCCTCAGCCTTCCGCGAAGGCGCGGACGTAGGCCTTGATCGTGTCCGCTTCGGCCGGAAGGCGGTCGAACCGCTCCTTGCGGCCCGCCAGGTCCGCCGCGCCGCGCGGCGCCTGGGGCGTCACGCCCGAGGCCCTGGCCACGTCTTCCGGGAACTTCGCCGGGTGCGCCGTGGAGAGCACCACGGTCGGGCCGTCGAGCTTCACATGGCTCAGCGCCGCCACCGCGACCGCCGTGTGCGGGTCGATCAGCTCGCCGGTCTCGTTCAGCGTGGAGACGATGGTCTTCACCGTCTCGTCCTCGCCCACCGCGACGCCGGTGAAGGTCGCCTGCATGGCCGACAGCGCGCCCGGCGGGATGTCGATGACGCCGGCCTTGGCGAAGGCCTCGAACGCCCGGGCCGTCTCGGTCCCGTCGCGCTTCACGCCTTCGAAGTAGAGCCGCTCGAAGTTGGAGGCCGACTGGATGTCCATGGCCGGCGACAGCGTCGCCTGCACCGTGCCGCGCGAATAGCGGCCGTCGGCGAAGGCGCGGGCCAGGATGTCGTTCGAATTGGTGGCGACCACGATCCGCTTCACCGGCAGGCCCATCTGCAACGCCACGAAGCCCGCGAAGGCGTCGCCGAAGTTGCCCGACGGCACCACGAAGTTCACCGCCCGGTCCGGCGCGCCCAGCGCCGCCGCCGTCGTGAAGTAGTAGACCGCCTGCGCCGCGATCCGCGCGAAGTTGATCGAGTTCACCGCCGCGAGGTCCACCGCCTGGCGCAGCACCGGGTCCTGGAACGCGTCCTTCAGGATGGCCTGGCAGTCGTCGAACGTCCCCTGCACCGACACGCAGGCGATGTTGGCCTCGGGCGCCGTCGTCATGTAGCGCCGCTGGACCTCGCTGATCCGGCCCTCGGGGAACATGGCCACGACGCGCACGTTCTTGGCGCCGCGGAACGCCTCGACGGCCGCGCCGCCGGTGTCGCCGGACGTGGCGCAGAGGATCGTCTGCCGGCGCCGCTGCTGGCCCAGGAAGTGGTCGTAGAGCCGCGCCAGGATCTGCATCGCCACGTCCTTGAAGGCGAGGCTGGGGCCGTGGAACAGCTCGGCGATGAAGGTCTGCGGCCCGATCTGCGTCATCGGGACCACGGCCTTGTGGCTGAAGGTGGCGTAGGCCTCCTCGCACATGGCGGCGAGTTCGGCGGGCGCGATCTCGTCGCCCGCGAACCTGCCCAGCACGGCGGCGGCGACCTTCGCATAGGGCTGGCCGGCGAACGCGGCGAGTTCGGCCTTGGTGAACGTCGGCCACGCTTCGGGCACGTAGAGGCCGCCGTCGGGCGCGAGCCCGCCCAGCACCGCGTCGGTGAAGCCGACCGAGGGGGCCTGGCCGCGAGTGGAGACGTAGCGCATCAGGCCTTCCGCCGTTTCAGGAGGAGCGCGGCATAGACGCCGAGCAGGGCCGCGGCAAGGCCGTACCAGGTGAGCGCATACTCCAGGTGCCGGTTCGGGATGTCGGCCGGGATCGGCGCGGGGACCAGGGCCTTCCAGTCGGGGTTGCTGGAGGTCTCGGCCATCAGGGTGAGCGGCGCGGGAGCCGGCGCCTTCAGCGCCACGGCCATGGCGGCGATGTCGCGGGTGTACCAGCGCTGCGGCGTGTTCTGCGGCGAGAACAGGTTGCCGGCCTCGGGCCTGCGCAGGACGCCGAAGATCGCCACCGGCGCCGTCGCCGACGCATCGACCGGGGGCCGCGCCGAGATGGTGTCGGCCACGAAGCCGCGGTCCACCAGGATGGTCCCGAACCGCCCACCGATCACCCGGCAGGCCGAGATCAGCCGCGAGCCCGCCTGGCCGTCGCGCACCGAATAGAGTTCGAGGTAGGGCGCCGTCGAGAGCCCCGCGCACACCGCCTCGACGCGGGCGAAGTCGCCGTCGCTGCCGTTCGCGACGTGGTCCAGCACCGTGTCCAGCGCCTTGGGCTCGGCCGACTGCAACGCCGCGATCCGCGCCAGCAGGCCCTCCTTCCAATGCAGCCGCTGGACCTGCCAGGTCCCCAGCGCCACGAGGATGATGAAGGCGATCGCCGTGGCGACCGTCAGGCCCGCCGGAAAGCGACCCCGTGCCTCAGCGGTCATGGCGCGCTTCGGACGCCTTGTTCATGAATTGGGCGGCCAGCATCACGCCCTTCAGGGGGCGCATCAGGCCCAGCGACACGATGAGCGTCAGCGGGAGCCACAGGATCAGGTGCACCCAGATCGGCGGGTGGATGGTGAACTCGGTGATGAGGGCCGCGAAGCCGACCCCGAAGCCGGCGATCAGGATGATGAAGACCGCCGGGCCGTCGCCGGAGTCCGCCTTGGCGAAGTCGTAGCCGCAGACCTCGCAGGCCGGCGCCACCTTCAGGAAGCCGTCGAAGAGGAAGCCCTCCCCGCAGTTGGGACAGCGGCCGGCCAGTCCCGAAAGGAGCGGATTGGGCTTGCTCACACGAGTGGCCGCGCTAGTGCCCGGCCCCGCCGAAGATCACGTAGATGAACGCGAACAGGAAGAGCCACACCACGTCGACGAAGTGCCAGTACCAGGCCGCCGCCTCGAAGCCGAAGTGCTGCTTCGGCGAGAAGCCGGTGCCCATCAGGCGGGCCAGGCAGACGATCAGGAAGATCGTGCCGACCAGCACGTGGAAACCGTGGAAGCCGGTGGCCATGATGAACGACGAACCATAGAGGCCCGAGTTCTCCTTGCCCTCGCCAAAGAAGTAGTGGTGGCCGAAGATGTGGCTGTACTCGTAGGCCTGGATCGCCGTGAACAGGATGCCCAGCGCGACCGTCAGCGCGAGGCCCAGCTTGGCGCTCCTGCGGTCGCCCTGCTGCAGCGCGTGGTGCGCCCAGGTGACCGTCGTGCCCGAGAGCAGCAGGGTCAGGGTGTTGACCAGCGGCAACTGGAAGGCGGGAACCGTCTCGACGCCCGCGGGCGGGAAGTTCTTCCACGCCTCGGCCACCTCGCTGATCGGCGCCAGCGTGCGGTTGCCGTGGAACAGGGCCATCTCGAAGAAGATCCAGAACCAGGCGACGAAGAACATCACCTCCGAGGCGATGAACAGCACCATCCCGTAGCGCAGGCCGATCGACACCACCGGGGTGTGGTCGCCCTGGTTGGCTTCCTTCACCACGTCGGACCACCAGCCCACCATGGTGAAGAGGACGCCGGCGAGGCCGGCGAAGAACAGCCACGACGTATGCTGCGGCTGGCCGAACAGGCCCTTCATCCACATCACGCCGCCCATCGCCATGATCGTCGCCGCGGCCGAGCCGACCAGCGGCCAGGGGCTCGGATTGACCAGGTGGTAGTCGTGCTTCACGCCAGCGGCCATCGCGCTCTCAACCCCTTCGGAAATCCCCCGCGCGGGACAGAGTCGCGCGCAGTCCTAGTTGCGGGACGCTATAGCCCCGCCCCGAAGGGTTCGCCAAGGGGGAATGGGGCCGAAAAGCCCCGCTCGCGCGCCCGTGGCCTCACCGGCCGTCCTCCCCGGGCGACACCTCAGGGTCTCAGCCCTTCTTGTCGGTCTTCCTCGGCGCGGGCTCGTCCGGCCGGGCGGCGGTCCGGGAGGCCTTGGCGTCGACGGCCGGGAAGAAGGTGTAGCTGAGCGTCACCTCGGGCTTGCCCCTGGTGTTCAGGTCCTGGGCGTACTTCGGGTCGATGAAGTACAGCACCGGCATCTCGACGGTGGCCCGGGGCGCGATGGTCTGGTCGGAGAAGCAGAAGCATTCGAGCTTCTGGAAGTAGGGCCCCGCCTGCTCGGGCACGACGTTGTAGACCGCCCGCGCCGTGACCGGCTTGTCCGAATTGTTGGTCACCTTGAAGAAGGCGATCTTGGTCTCGCCGATCTTCGCGGTCTGCGCCGTCTGCACGGCGCTGAAGCTCCAGGGCAGGTCGCGCACGTTGGCGTCGAAGCGGATGGTCAGCGTCTTGTCGAGCACGTGGGCCGAGGCCTGCTCGGCGCGCCGGGTCGCCCCGTCGAAGCCGGTCACCTGGCAGAACAGCTTGTAGAGCGGCACCGCGGCGTAGGCCGCGCCGATCATCGCGAAGAACGTCGTCGCGCAGATGATGGCGACGCGCTTGTTGCGCGCCTGCTGGTCAGAGGGGCCGGTGGATGACATCGGAGCCCAGGTTCACGATGGTGACGGCGTAGACGAGGATCACGAACACCGCGAGGCCCAGGGCGATCGCGATGTTGCGGGCGCGGCGCGCCTTGCGGAAATCCTCGCCCTCGAGGTTCGGGTCGCTCATCGGAAGAGCTCCAGCGGCTTCAGCCCCGCGAGGTGCTCGCCCAGCAGGGTGGCGAACATCAGGGCGAGGTACAGGATCGAGAAGGCGAAGAGGTTGCGCGCGTCGCGGGCCCCGGCGCGCACGTCGTACAGGCCGTCGTCGTTGCGCGGATCGGCCGCCTCGCCCGCATGGCTGCGGAAGAGCCGCCAGGCCAGCAGCAGGAACACCAGGCCGCCCAGGCCCGAGACCGCGAGATAGGCCACGCCGCCCAGGCCGGTGAAGGCGGGCGCCACGCACACCGGGATGAGCAGCAGGCTGTAGATCAGGATCTGCGCGCGGGTGGACCGGGCGCCCTTCACCACCGGCATCATCGGCACGCCCGCCTTGGCGTAGTCGTCCGACGTGTAGAGCGACAGCGCCCAGAAGTGCGGCGGGGTCCACATGAAGATGATGGCGCAGAGCAGCCACGCGTTCAGCGGCGCCGTGCCCGTGGCGGCGGCCCAGCCGATCACCGGCGGCAGCGCGCCGGCCAGCCCGCCGATGACGATGTTCTGCGCCGTCCAGCGCTTCAGCCACATGGTGTAGACGACGGCGTAGAAGAGGATGGTGAAGGCGAGCAGCCCGGCGGCGAACCAGTTCACGCCCACGCCCATCAGCATCACCGACAGCAGCGACAGCACGATCCCCAGCGCCAGCGCATCGGCGCCCTGCACCCGGCCCGCCGGCACCGGCCGGCCGCGCGTGCGGCGCATGGCGGCGTCGATGTCGGCGTCGTACCACATGTTGAGCGCGCCGCTGGCGCCCGCGCCCACGGCGATGCAGAGGATCGCCACCGCGCCCAGGACGGGGTTCAGATGCTCGGGCGCGCAGACGAGGCCCGTGAGCGCCGTGAACACCACGAGCGACATCACCCGCGGCTTCAGGAGCTGCAGGAAGTCCTGCCAGCGCGCCGGGGCGCGAACGGAAGTCGGGGCCGTGGCCATGGCCATCAAGGATACACCTGAACGCGAGGTGGCGCTCTCTAGCGCAGATGGGGCGGCAGGCGAAGGCCGCGTGACGGGGCCGCGACGAAAAAGACGCCCCGGAACGACGAAGCCGGCCGCCTCGCGGGCGACCGGCTCCGGGTCTTGCGGTCCGACGGGCCTAGTGGTGCGCGTCGGGCTTGATGACCGGCAGTTCGTTGAACTGGTGGAACGGCGGCGGCGAGCTCAGCGTCCACTCCAGCGTCGTGGCGCCTTCGCCCCACGGGTTGGCCTCGGCCTTGCGGCGGCGGATGGCGGCCTCGGCCAGCACCAGCAGGAACACGCCCACGCCGACCAGGGTGATCAGGTAGCCGATCGACGAGACGTGGTTCCAGTAGGCGAAGCCGTCCGGATAGTCGACGTAGCGGCGCGGCATGCCCTGGAGGCCCAGGAAGTGCTGCGGGAAGAACACCAGGTTCACGCCCACGAACATGATCCAGAAGTGCGCGGCGCCGAGGAACTCGTTGTACTTCACGCCCCACATCTTCTCGAACCAGTAGTAGAAGCCCGCGAAGATCGCGAACACGGCGCCGAGCGACAGCACGTAGTGGAAGTGGGCCACCACGTAGTAGGTGTCGTGCAGGCTGTAGTCGATGCCGGCGTTGGCCAGCACCACGCCCGTGACGCCGCCCACGGTGAACAGGAAGATGAAGCCGATCGCCCAGAGCATGGGCGTCTTGAAGTCGATGGAGCCGCCCCACATCGTGGCGATCCAACTGAACACCTTCACCCCCGTCGGCACGGCGATGACCATGGTGGCGGCCACGAAGTAGGCGCGCAGCTCGATGCCCATGCCGACCGTGTACATGTGGTGCGCCCACACGACGAAGCCGATGAAGCCGATGGCGACCATCGCGTAGGCCATCGCCAGGTAGCCGAAGACCGGCTTGCGGCTGAAGGTCGAGACGATGTGCGAGATCATGCCGAACCCGGGCAGGATCAGGATGTACACTTCCGGGTGCCCGAAGAACCAGAACAGGTGCTGGAACATCACCGGGTCGCCGCCGCCCTGGGCGTCGAAGAAGTGGGTGTGGAAGTTGCGGTCGGTCAGCAGCATGGTGATCGCGCCGGCCAGCACGGGCAGCGAGAGCAGCAGCAGGAAGACCGTCACCAGGATCGACCACACGAACAGCGGCATCCGGTGCAGCGTCATGCCCGGCGCGCGCATGTTGAAGATCGTGGTGATGAAGTTGATCGCGCCCAGGATCGAGCTGGCGCCCGCGAGGTGGAGCGACAGGATCGCCAGGTCCATCGACGGGCCGGTGTGGCCCGAGGTGGAGAGCGGCGGATAGACCGTCCAGCCGCCGCCGAAGCCGTGGCCCGGGCCGCCGTCGACGAACATCGAGGTGAGCAGCAGCACCCACGAGGCGACCAGCAGCCAGAACGAGATGTTGTTCATGCGCGGGAAGGCCATGTCGGGCGCGCCGATCATCAGCGGCACGAACCAGTTCCCGAACCCGCCGATCATGGCCGGCATGACCATGAAGAAGATCATGACCAGCGCGTGGCCCGTGACGACCACGTTGTAGCCGTGCTTCGAGGCCTCGATGATGCTGTGCCCGCCGATCTTCAGTTGCGAGAGCCACGACCCCTCACGGAAGATCTGGATGCCCGGCTCGGCCAGTTCCCAGCGGATCAGGCCCGACAGGGCGCCGCCCACGATCCCCGCCATGATGGCGAACAGGATGTAGAGCGTCCCGATGTCCTTGTGGTTCGTCGAGAAGAACCACCGCGTGAAGAACCCCGGCTTGTGGTCGTGGTCGTCGTGGTGGTCGTGAGCGGCGGCTTGTGTGGCCATCTTACGCGGATCCTGAAGCTTATTTCGCAGCCGGCGCCTTGGGCGCCTGCGGTTCGGGGGTCGCGGCCGGCGCGGCGACCGGAGTCGCCGGAGCGGCGGCGGCGGCCGGCGCGGCGGCGTCCGGCGCGGCCGGGGCCGCAGCAACCGGCGCGGCGCCGGCGGCCGAGCCGCCCTTCTTGGCGACCCAGGCGTCGAAATCGGCCTGGCTGACCACGCGGACCTCGATCGGCATGAACGCGTGGTCCACGCCGCACAGCTCGCGGCAGTTGCCGTAGTAGGTGCCGATGCGGTCGGCCTTGAACCAGGTCTCGTTCAGGCGGCCGGGGACGGCGTCGGTGATGATCCCGAAGGACGGCACGGCGAAGGCGTGGATCACGTCGGCGCCGGTCACCTGGACCCGCACCACCTTGTTCACCGGCACCACCAGCGGCTCGGTCACCGCCAGCTTGTAGGGCTCGCCCGTCGCCTTGGCCTGGTCTTCCGGCAGCACGTTCGAGACGAACTCGGAGATCTTCTGGTCGGGGTACTCATAGCCCCAGTACCACTGGTAGCCGGTCGCCTTGATCGTCAGGTCCGGCTTCGGCATGTCGTTGTAGGCGAACAGCAACCGGAACGAGAAGATCGCGATCACCATCAGGATCAGCACCGGGATCAACGTCCAGGCGACCTCGAGGGTGGTGTTGTGGCTGAACCGCGCCGGCGTCGGGTTGGCGCGCTTGTTGAAGCGGACCACCACGATGATCAGCAGCAGCAGCACGAACAGCGTGATGATCGTGATGACGGGCATCAGGATCACGTTGTGGAACCAGATGGCGTCCTCGCGCAGCGGGGTCACGCCCGGCTGCAGGTCGATCGCCCCGTCCGTCGGCTGGCCGAACTTGTCGGCGGCCATCGCCGCCGCACCCCAGAACGCCGCCGCCATGCCCGCGAGGGCGCCCGCCGCCCGCGTCCGCAATCCCTGAAAGCTCGACTTCATGTCCCCTCGGTCTGCTTGAAACCGTCGACGCCCCGCGAGGCACGGGCGAAACTGCCGCCGGCTCCCCAAGAACAGGACGCGCGGACGCGCCTTCGCGACGCCCGTTTGGCCCCTTCGCGGGGGTCCATACGCGCATCCCAGAGGCTTGCCAAGGCGTTCGGAGCGCCTGAGGGGGCACGGAGCGCCGACCCCTGTTCGACGAAGGCCCGATCGATGCCCTCGGGCCCTGGCGAAGGGGCCGCGATCCGCGGGGAATCCGGGCGGCGGACCGACCTCGCCCGGCGCGGGTCGAGAGCATGGCTCCCGACGGCGGAGGGCCGTGGAGCAGGCTTCGTTCGCAAGGGCGGGACCGAATCGGTCGGCCGGCAGCCGGCGAGGAAGATCCCGAGGGTCCGGCCTTCCCGCGACATGACGACGTGGCCGCGCCGGCTGGCTGGCGCGCTAGAACGTCACCGCCTGGGCGCCGTTCAGGAAGTCCATCTTGCCGAGCGGCACGCCGCGGGCCCGCAGCAGGCCGTACGCCATGGTCACGTGGAACATGAAGTTCGGCAGGGAGAACAGCGCCAGGAAATCGCGGCCCGAGAAGCTGAGCGTGCGGCCGGGCAGCGGGATCTCGATGGTGGCGTCCTCGCGGCCGTCGAGCTGTTCGCGCTTCACGCCCTCGACGAAGGCGATGGTCCTGGCGACGCGCGCCTTGACGTCGGCCCAGGAGGTCTCGGTGTCCGGGAAGCTCGGCGGCGTCACGCCCGCCAGGCGCGCCGCGCCGCCCTTGGCGGCGTCGCTGGCCAGTTGCACCTGGTTGGTCAGCGGATGCATGTCGGGCGCGAGCCGCGAGTCCAGGTAGCTCTCCGGATCGACGCCCGCGGCCTTCGCATGCGCCTCGGCCTTCTCGAGGATGGCCGCCAGGTTCTTCAGCATGTGCAGGTAGACCGGGATCGAGGCGTCGAACAGGGAATAGGCCATGCGGGGCGGCTCCAACGGGTGTTTGAGCGGCTGACATAGGGGCCGGCTTCCGCGGCCGCCAGCCCGCGAACCTCCCCCATCGCGATGGGGGGGCCGCGAAGCGGTGGAGGGGGCGCTGCTCGTGGCAAGGCGGATCGATCGGCCCCGGCACGGCCCCGACGCCCCTCCACCACGTCGTGGTCCCCCGCTTCGCAGGGGAGGTTCGTTGGTCACGCTGGCTTCGAGGCTCCGCGGCGCCTATCTTGCCCGCCATGAACGCGCCCGTCCCCGCTCCCTCGATCCTCGACTCCGTCGGCGTCGATCCCGCCCGCGCCCGGGACATCCTCGGCGATGCGCTGGCCGGGGCCGACGACGGCGAGCTGTTCGTCGAGCGGTCCGAGAGCGAGAGCTTCCTGTTCGACGACGGGCGGCTGAAGTCCGCCGCCTACGACTCCACCGAGGGCTTCGGCCTCCGCGTCGTGGCGGGCGAGACCGCCGGCTACGCCCACGCCTCCGAGATCAGCGAGGCCGCCATCCGCCGCGCGGCCGATTCGGCCAAGCTGGCCAAGCGCGGCTACGCCGGGACCGCGGCCGAGGCCCCGCGCGCCACCAACGCCAAGCTCTACGGCGAGGACAATCCGCTGGCCTCGCCGGAGTTCTCGGACAAGGTCGCCCTGCTGCAGGAGATCGACGCCTGGGCCCGCGCCCGCGACCCGCGCATCGTGCAGGTGATGGCCTCCATCGCCGGCGAGCGCCGCACCGTGGAGATCCTGCGCGCCGACGGCCGGCTGATCCGCGACGTGCGCCCGCTGTGCCGCATCAACGTGCAGGTGACCGTCGAGAAGGACGGCCGTCGCGAGCAGGGCTACACCGGCGCCGGCGGCCGCGCCGGGTTCGAGGCCTGGATCAGCCCCGACAAGTGGCAGGCCCAGATCGACGAGGCCCTGCGCCAGGCGCTCACCAACCTCGACGCCGTCCCCTGCCCGGCCGGCGAGATGGACGTGGTGCTGGGCCCCGGCTGGAACGGCGTGCTGCTGCACGAGGCCGTCGGCCACGGCCTGGAGGGCGACTTCAACCGCAAGGGCACCTCGGCCTTCTCGGGCAAGATCGGCGAGCGGGTGGCCGCGCCCGGCGTCACCGTCTTCGACGACGGCACGATCCTGAACCGCCGCGGCTCGCTCACCGTCGACGACGAGGGCACGCCCACCGAGCGCACCGTGCTGATCGAGGACGGCATCCTGGTCGGCTACATGCACGACCGCATGAGCGCGCGGCTGATGGGCATGAGCCCCACGGGCAACGCGAGGAGGCAGTCCTACGCCCACATGCCCATGCCGCGGATGACCAACACCGCCATGCTGGCCGGCGACCACACCCAGGCCGACATGATCGCCTCGACCAAGAAGGGCCTCTACTGCGCCAACTTCGGCGGCGGCCAGGTGGACATCACCAGCGGCAAGTTCGTCTTCCAATGCACCGAGGCCTACCTGATCGAGGACGGCAGGATCGGCGTGCCGGTGAAAGGCGCCACCCTGATCGGCGACGGCCCCTCGGCGCTGACCCGCGTCACCATGATCGGCGACGACTTCGACTTCGACCCCGGCGTCGGCGTCTGCGGCAAGTCGGGCCAGAGCGTCCCGGTGGGCGTGGGCCAGCCCTCGCTGAAGATCACCGGCCTCACCGTCGGCGGCACGGCGGTATGAAGCGCACGGCTCCTCCCCATCGGGGCAGGGCCATCGCCTATGGATTGTGGGCGGACCGACCGCCCGACTCATGAACCGCGGAGATCGCGGAGACACGCAGAGGGATCGTGGGTCCACCGGAAGCCTCCGCGTATCTCCGCGACCTCCGCGGTTTGACCAGCGCCGGAGGGGGTCCGCTCCAATCGTGGAGGAAGCCCCCTCACCGGCCGGGCAGCCGATGTCGCTGCTGACCGGCGGGCGGACCGGCAAACATTTCCGCGATTTAATCCACCTTACGGGCATTTAACTCGCGCCGGACGGCGGCGCAGGGCCAGTTTCCGCGCCAAGGGAGAGTTCCATGCTTCTGTACGTCCTCGCGCAGGCGGCGGTCGCTGCTGCGCCGGCGCCGGCGTCTGCCCCGCAGCAGGGGGTGATCAGCTACCCGCCGTCGTTCTTCGAGTCGTTCCAGCCGGCGAACGTGTCCGACATGCTGTCGCGGGTGCCCGGCTTCACGCTCGACTCCGGCGACCAGGTGCGCGGCTACGAGGGCTCGGCCGGCAACGTGCTCATCGACGGCGAGCGGCCCGCCACCAAGTCGGAAGACCTCGACCAGGTGCTGCGCCGCATCCCGGCCAGCCGCGTCGAGCGCATCGACCTGATCCGCGGCGGCGCCCCCGGCATCGACATGCAGGGCAAGAGCGTGATCGTGAACGTCGTCCGCAAGGCCGGCGGCGGCTTCCGCGGCGTGGCGGCCGTGGCCATGAACAACAGTTGGGACGGCCGCCACGTGCCCAGCATCCGCCTCGAAGGCTCGGGCGACGACGGCCCGCGCCGCTGGGAGCTGGGCCTGCTGGTGGGCGGGTATGTCGACGACGGCTACGGCAAGGGCGACGGCCTGCGCGTCACGCCGAACGGCGCCGGCCCGCCGACCGTCATCCCGATCGACGTCGACCCGGAGGGCGACGGCCTGAACGGCCAGCTCACGGGCGTCTACGAGACCCCCCTGCTGGGCGGCAAGGTCCGCCTGAACGGCCGCCTCTTCAGCGAGAAGTACAAGGCCGAGGACAACAGCCTGCTGCGCATCGTCCCGCCGGCCGTCGAGCGGAACACCGACATCATCCGCACCGACGACACCGAGATCGGCGGCACCTTCACGCGCAGGCTCGGCCCGAAGACGGCGCTGGAGGTCGTGGGCCTGCGCCAGACGCGCGACCAGGCGATCGATTCCGACTTCGACGACGGTGTCGCCAGCAATTTCGCCCTGCGCCGCGAGTCCAGCGAGACCATCGGCCGCTCGGTCCTGAAGCACCGCCCCAGCGACCGCCTCTCGTTCGAGGGCGGCGGCGAGATCGCGATCAACGAGCTGGACAGCGTGACCAGCCTGTTCGTCAACGCCGCGCCCATCAACCTGCCCGCCGCCGACGTACGGGTGAAGGAAGAGCGCATCGAGGCCTTCGCCAAGGCCGTCTGGCGGCCGACCGACGCGTGGACCTTCGACGGCTCGGTCCGCTACGAGCGCTCGCACATCTCGTCGGCCGGCGACGTCGTGCTGGGCAAGACGCTGCAGTACGTCAAGCCCCGCCTCTTCGTGACCTGGGCGCCCGGGGCGACCACGCAGGTGCGCTTCCGCGCCGAGCGCGAGGTGGGCCAGCTCGACTTCGACGACTTCGTCGCCAAGGCCGACTTCGCCTCGGGCTCGGGCGTCAACGCCGGCAACCCCGATCTCGACCCCGAGCAGGCCTGGGTCGGCGAGGCCGCGATCGAGCAGCGATTCTGGGCCTCCGGCTCCGTCACGCTGACCTTCCGCCACTCCGAGATCCAGGACGTGGTCGACCGCGGCCCGGTCTTCGCGCCCAACGGCGGCGTCTTCGACCGTCCCGAGAACATCGGCGACGGGACCAAGGACGAACTGGGCGTGCAATTCAGCATCCCGTTGCAGCGCGTGGGCGTCACCGGCGGCCTGCTGAAGGGCGAGGTGACCCGGCGCTGGTCCAGCGTCACCGACCCCACCACCGGCCGCAAGCGCGGGATCTCCAACCTGCGCCCCGTGGAGTGGGAAGCGACCTACACCCAGGACGTCCCGGCCTGGAAGCTCACCTACGGCGTCGACGCCTTCGGCGGCTTCGAGGAGACCGCCTACAGCTTCAACCGCATCCGCTACCGCAAGCTCCACACCTTCGTGCGGCCGTTCATCGAGTATCGCCCGCGGCCGGACTGGAACCTGCGCCTGGAAATCCCGAACGCCACGGCGCGGAACCTGAAGATCACCGTCCTGAACTATCCCGGCCCGCGCAACGCCGGCGGCGCGCCGTCGCTGGAGGACCGCGAGTACCACCCCGGCCGGATGATCTACGTCCGCATCCGCAAGACCCTCGGGGGATGACCCCGGCGGCGCCTTCCTTCGGATGAAGACGTCCTGCTGGCCAGCCCCCCTCCTCGATGGAGAAGGAAGGCCGAGGGTCGCTGCGCCTACACCCGGCTGGTGGTCGGCTGCTCGCCGTCCACCGTGGGCGCGATGACCGCCGGTTCCTGCGGCTGGTCCACGCCGTGGGCCCAGTGCTTGATCACGAAGCTGAGCGCGACGAACACCACGCCGCAGCCGACGCCCGTCCAGCCCAGCTTGTTGAAGCCGTCCAGCGAGGTGGCCAGCGCCGCGGCCGGGTCGAGCACCTGGCCGCCGACCGTCTCGGTCCCCATCAGGCCCGCGATCCGCCCGCCCACGAACTGGGCGATGGACGAGGCCAGGAACCAGACCGCCATCATGAACGAGACCACCTTCACCACGCTGAGCTTGGTGATCTGCGACAGGCCCACCGGCGACAGGAACAGCTCGCCCGTCGTGTGCAGCAGGTAGAGCAGGCCCAGCATGTAGAGCGGCATCTTGTATTCGACCGCCAGCCCCTGGGTCCAGACCACCACCAGGAAGCCCAGGCCCACCTGCAGCAGGCCCAGGCCGAAGGTCAGCGTCGGGTTCGGGTTGCGGCCGCGCTTGCCGAGCCAGGCCCACATCGCCGCGAAGACCGGGGCGAAGATCAGGATGAAGCCGGCGTTGAACGACTGGGTCTGCGCCGCGGTGATCCCCATCAGGTCCACGCTGTTGGCGGCGAAGAGGTTGAGCGACGTGCCCGCCTGCTCGAACAGGGTGAAGAACACCACCGAGCCGAACACCAGCACCAGGGCCAGCATCATCCGCTCACGCTCGACCTTGTCGCACTGGCTGACCATGAACCAGACGATGAAGGCGAGGGACGCGAGGATCGAGGCCGACAAGGCCCAGCCGACCAGATCGTTGCTCTGCACGAGGAACCACACCGGGATCACGCCCAGGATGCCGCCAAGGTAGATCAGCCCTTCGCGGGTGAGCGGCCCGGCGACCTTGGCCGCCAGCAGCTCGGGATCGGGCGGCTCGCCCTTGCCCTCCAGGTGCTTCTTGCCCAGCACGAAGACGACGAAGCCCGCGGCCATGCCCACGCCGGCGAGGCCGAAGCCCGCCCACCATCCCAGCGTCTGGCCCAGGTAGCCGCAGAGCACCGCGGCCCAGAAGGCGCCGAGGTTGATGCCGTAGTAGTAGAGCGTGAAGCCCGAATCCCGTCGGGGGTCCCCTTGCGGATAGAGCTGGCCCACGATGGTGGAGATGTTCGGCTTCAGGAAGCCGACGCCCATGATGATCAGCGAGACCGCCAGGTAGAAGGCGTTCTTCCCGAAGGCGTCGACGTCCTTCTTCAGCTCGTACGAGCCCTTCGGCAGGGCGGCCGGAAGCGGCGCATTGGCCGGCAGGTTCTTGATCTCGAACGCGCCCTCGGGGCTGGCGCCGAAGTCGTAGGGCTGGCCGGCGACCACGATCTTGGCGGTCCGCGCCTCCATCCGCCCTTCGATGGCGATGGGATAGGTCTGGCCTGCATAGGTCAGGGTCTGGGTCGCGGGGCGGCCCTCGACGGCCATGGTCAGGTGACCCGCGACCAGCAGCAGGGCGCCGAACGCGACGGCCTTGCGCGTGCCCAGCCAGCGGTCGGCCAGAAGGCCGCCCAGCAGCGGCAGCAGGTACACGAGGCTGGTGTACGACCCGTACTGGTTGCTCGCGTCGCCCTGGTCGAACAGTAGGTGCTGGGTAAGGTAGAAGATCAGGATCCCGCGCATCCCGTAGTAGGAGAACCGCTCCCACATCTCGGCGAAGAACAGGATGAGCAGGCCGCGCGGATGGTTGCGCAGCATCTGCATGAGGACGGGCAGCCCGGTGACGAGGGTCACCACGACGCCGAGGACAATGATCAACATTTTGCGGGGCTTCCGATTTTCCCTGATCGCAGGCGGGCGGACGCTCCATCCCCCAGCGGACAATTGGGCGCGAGGAAATCACGCGTCCGCCACACGCACAAGCAACCGCCTGCCCTGGCGCGGCGATCGCGCGGCGGCCATATGCTCAGGCAGCCCGATCCCGCTCCGCGCGTTGAACCTTCAGGAGGCGCCCGCCATGAAGATTCCCGGTCCCGACCATCCGATCCACATCCGCGCCGCCGACCAGCGCTGGCGCGCCAGGTTCCAGGGCCACGTGATCGCCGACAGCGCCGGCGCCCTGGTGCTCGAGGAAGGCGCCTATCCGCAGGTGATCTACTTCCCGCGCGAGGACGTCTCGATGGAGTACCTGTCGCGCACGACGCACAGCACGCACTGCCCCTACAAGGGCGACGCCAGCTACTACTCGATCCTGATGGACGGCCACCTCGAAGAGAACGCCGTCTGGACCTACGAGGGGCCGTACCCCGCGATGCAGGCCATCGACGGCTACCTCGCCTTCTATCCGGACAAGGTCGAGGTCTATGCGGTGGACGACGCGGCGGTGAACCCGCGCCACGTGGCCGCCAGCGAGAACGTCGACGAGATCGTCCAGCACACCGACGCCGGCGACGGCCACGCCCAGCGCGGGCAGTGGCCGCCCACGGAGGACACGCCAGGCCTGGAAGGCGGCGTGCGGTAGGCCGGCCGCGCCGGCCTCACGCGCGTCCGAATCTGAGCGTCCCGGCGACCACCACGGCCAGGACCAGCGCGGCCCCCAGGTCGCTGGTCATCGCCACGGTCTCGTTCAACGTGCGCTCCGCCGCGGTCACATGGCCGATCCCGGCCGCGAAGTAGAAGATCGCCGCGGCGATCGCGGTGGGCAGGACGAAGCTCGGCTGAGCCAGCGACAGGAGGCCGAGAAGGCCGATCGCCAGATTCCATGTCCCGAGTTCGCGCACGAGCACCAGCGCCTCGTCTCCCGGGATGTGGAAGATCTCCCGCGCCGTGAAGCCGGGTTGCAGGATCTGGCGCGCGCCGGCGATCGCCAGCCGCACCCCGACGCCCCAGAACACGAACCATCGCGCCACCAGGGCCAACCAGGGCGTGGCCGGATGCAGGGCGCGGTCCAGGCCGACCGAGACCGCCGGCCCGACCAGCATCGTCACCGCAACGACGATGATGTAGAGCATTTTCCGCGCCTCAGCCCTTCGGAATCGCCTGCGTCTGCGCCAGGCGCCAGCCGGTGTAGGCTTCCTCGTTGGTGACCTCGCGCACGCACCACTCCGGCACGTCGAACGACATGGCGGCCATGCGGTTGGTCGCCTCGCACTCGGCGGTGACCAGGCCGTCGTGCGGGCCCTCGAACATGTCGATCGTGAAGGCGCCCACCTTGTGCCGGCGCTTCACCACCCGCTTGCCCGGGAGCGTGTTCAGCACCCCGTACTCGTCCTCGGCCAGGTAGAGGTTGGTCATCGGGCCGATCAGCGGATTGTCGGGCGCGTACTTCTTGGCCAGCTTGAACTCCTGCTCGCCGCCCGGGAGCGTGATGCGCCGCAGCCGGAGGCGCCCGGCGTCGATGTACAGGTCCTCGATCAGGCGCGCGTCGGCGTCCTTGAGGGGCGGCAGGCGGCTCTCGTCCACAAGGAAGCGCCGCTCGGCGACCCAGTGCGCGTATTTCGGCAGCTTGACGGGCATCGCGGTCCTCGTGGGGGCAGGACGTCCAGCGACCCTCGCCAGACCCGACGCGCATCGTCAAGCCGTCAGCGGCCCGAAAGGGGTATGCCTCCGTGTCGAAAAGGTCCGCCGGCCTCGTTCTGGCGCCGTGCGTCAGTACGCGAAGTCGCCGAAGATGCGGCTGGCGTCGCCCTTCCAGGCGGTGTCGTAGAGCTCCAGTAGCCGCTCGGCGGGCGTCACGCCCGACTCGGCGATCTGCTCCAGCTCCGACAGGTAGTTGCTCTCGTCCACCAGGCCCGCCGAGAGGCGGTTGCGGTTCTTCAGGCCCGACCTGGCGATCGCCACCATGTCCCTGGCCACGTCCTGCACGGTGCGCCCGGCGATCTCGGCCTTCAGGCCGCGCCGCGCCACGTCGGCGCGCAGGCGTTCGTGGTCCTCGATCTTCCAGTCCTTGCAGAGGTCCCAGGCCGCGGCCAGCGCCGGGGCGTCGTAGAAGATGCCCATCCACAGCGCCGGCAGCGCGCAGAGCCGGCTCCACGGCCCGGCGTCGGCGCCGCGCATCTCCAGGTACTTCTTGAGCCGCACCTCGGGGAAGATCGTGGTGGTGTGGTCGGCCCAGTCCTTGAGCGTCGGCCGCTCGCCGGGCAGTTCGGCGAGCTTGCCGTCCATGAAGTCGATGAACGAGCGCCCGGCCAGGTCGATGTACCTGCCGTCGCGCTTGGCGAAGTACATCGGCACGTTCAGGGCATAGCGCGCGTAGCTCTCGAACCCGAAGCCGTCCTGGAACACGAAGTCCAGCATGCCCGTGCGGTCGGCGTCGGTGTCGGTCCACACGTTCGCGCGGGACGAGACGAAGCCCGACGGCTTGCCCTCGACGAACGGCGAGTTGGCGAAGAGCGCGGTGGCGATCGGCTGCAGGGCCAGGCTGGTGCGGAACTTCGCCACCATGTCGGCCTCGTCGGCGAAGTCGAGGTTCGCCTGCACCGTGCAGGTGCGGAACATCATGTCGAGGCCGAGCTTGCCGACCTTCGGCATGTACTCGCGCATGATCCTGTAGCGGCCCTTGGGCATCACCGGGATCTGGTCGCGGCGCCAGGTCGGCGTGAAGCCCAGCCCCAGGAAGCCCAGGCCCAGCTCGTCGGCGACCTGCTTCACCTCGCTGAGGTGCTGGCCGGTCTCCTCGCAGATGTCGTGGACGGTCTCCAGCGGCGCGCCCGACAGCTCGAACTGGCCGCCGGGCTCCAGGCTGACGTTGGCCATGCCGCGCTCCAGCGCGATGACGTTGTCGCCCTCCATCACCGGCGTCCAGCCGAAGCGGGTGAGGCCGTCCAGCAGCGCCTTGATGCCCCGCGGCTCGTAGGGGACCGGGCTGTTGTCGGCGAGGCGGAACACGAACTTCTCGTGCTCGGCGCCACATCGCCACTCGCTGGCGGGCTTTGCCCCGTCCGCCATCCAGCGGACCAGGTCTTCGAACACCAGGGGACGGTCGTCGCAGGCGGCCTCGGCCATCAATTTCCTCCAAGGCCCCAACGCCGTGGCGGCGGGCAGAGGTCCCGCGGCCGCGCATCTTTATGCCGTCCAGATAGGTGGGCGCAATTCCGCGAAGCTCAAGAGCGGCTCGAGCTGAGCTCCAGGCGTCCGGAAATCAGGGCGCCTTTCCCCTCTGAACGTCATGGCCGGGCCTGTCCCGGCCATGACGTACCAAAGGGAAGTTTGCGGCCTGAAGGGAAGTTCGTCAGCGCCAGTCGCCGACGGCCGCCTGCCACAGCGTGAGCGCGCTGATCGCGGCGGTGTCGGCGCGCAGGATCCGCGGCCCCAGCCCGGCCGGCGTCGCATAGGGAAGCGCCCGCAGCACCTCCCGCTCCTTCGGCGAGAACCCGCCTTCCGGCCCGATCAGGATCGCCCACGGGCCGCCCGCGTCGGCGGCCTGCAGCACGGGCTCCGCCTCGCCCGCCTCGTCGCAGAACAGCAGCCTGCGCCCCGCGTCCCACCCGGCCAGCATCCGCTCCAGCTTCACCGGCTGGGCGACCTGCGGCACGTCCAGCCGCCCCGTCTGCTCCGAGGCCTCGGTGGCGATCGCCTGCAGCCGGTCGACGCGCGTGTGGTCGGCGTTGGTCCGCTCGGTGATCACCGGCCGCACGCGCCGCGCGCCCAGTTCGGCGGCCTTCTCGACGATGGTCTCCAGCCGGGCCCGCTTCACCAGGGCGATCACGAGGTCGAGGTCCGGCCCCGTCGCTTGCGGCCGCATCTGCGCCTGGGCCTCAAGCGCCACCGCCCGCTTGCCGACGCTCGCCACCGACGCCCGCCACTCGCCGTCGCGGCCGTTGAACACCGCGAGTTCGTCGCCGACGCTGAGCCGCATCACCGCGGCCAGGTAGCGGCTCTGGCCCTCGTCCAGGTCGAGGCGCACGCCGGGCGAAAGATCGTGGGGGACGTGAAGGCGGACCATTGGCTCCTGATAGCAATCCCGCGCATTATCCGGCCATGGCCAAGGACAACGAAGACCTCGAAGACCTGCAGATCGCTCTGGTCCGCTACCAGCAGCACGCGATCGAGGCCGGCAGCCGCGACCTGGTGATCTTCGAGGGCCGCGACACCGCCGGCAAGGACGGCGCGATCAAGCGCATCGTCGAATATCTCTCCATCCGCGCCACCCGCGTGGTGGCGCTGCCCAAGCCCACCGAGCGCGAGCGCAGCGAATGGTACTTCCAGCGCTACGTCGCCCACCTGCCGGCGGCGGGCGAGCTCGTGATCCTGAACCGCTCCTGGTACAACCGCGCCGGCGTCGAGCGCGTCATGGGCTTCGCCAGCGTCGAGGACCAGGAGACCTTCCTGCGCGACGTGCCGGTCTTCGAGCGCATGCTGGTCGGCAGCGGCGTCCGCCTGGTGAAGCTCTGGCTCGACATCTCCCGCGGCGAGCAGCGCGAGCGCCTAGTGTCCTGGTTCATAAGTTCATTGGGCTGTTATCGGGGGCGTTGCGGACACAGAA
>NZ_JAHBYD010000042.1 GCF_019636135.1 Phenylobacterium sp. | reverse complement strand
GGGCTGGGCCGCATCGGACATCCGGCGAACGAAACATGCGCCTACGTCAGAAGCGGTCGTAGGCGGCGGCGCGCGCGGCAGCATGTTGGCGCGGCGAAGCCGCTGTATTGAACCACCAAGGGCACAAAGGACACCAAGCGGGCATGCGTCATCCCCGGCGGCCGGGACGCGACCGGCGCCTTGGTGTCCTTGGTGCGCTTGGTGGTTGACGAATGGGCGCTTCGCAGGGGGAGAGGTGGGACGTCCGTGACGGGTCCGCGAGAGCGGCGGAGCCTGGGTCGCAGCGTAAATTCCTCCCCCCAAGGGGCCCCTTGGGGGTGGAATGCGACACCTTGCGGGGTCGCTTCGCGGACGGGGGGCGCCTATACCCGCGTGACGGGAGAGCGCGCGCCGATGCGCGGCGGGGGTGTGAGGCGTGACGGATTTCCTGGTGCGGCGGATCGCCAGTCCGCCGCGGAGTCTCTGGGCCCGGCTGGGGCTGGGCCTCGCGGTCGGCGCGCTCGCCGTGGGCATCCGCGTGGGGCTGACGCCGTGGCTGGGCGCCGGCGCGCCCTATGTGGCCTTCCTGCTGGCGGTGCTGGTGTCGAGCGTGTTCGGCGGCGTGGCGGCGGCGGCGGCGTCCATGGCGGTGGTGGCGGTGGCCGTGCCCACGCTGCTGGCGTCGCACGGCGAGGCGTTCGAGACGCGCCGGCGGATGCTGGGGGCGGTGGTCTTCCTGGCCTCCAGCGGGTTCATGACCTGGCTGATGGCGCTGACGCGCACGGCGCTGCTGCGCGAGACGGCGGCGCGGGACGCCGAGCGGCTGCTGCGGCTGGAGCTGCACCACCGGGTGAAGAACGTGCTGGCCGTGGTGCAGTCGCTGGCCGAGCAGAGCTTCCGCGGGGCGACCGACGCGGAGGCGGCCCGCGTGGAGTTCGCCGCGCGGCTGTCGGCGCTGGCCGAGGTCCACCACGTGCTGGTCGACACCGGCTGGCGGGCGGTGGAGATGGCGGCGCTGGCCGGGCGGGCGCTGGCGCCCTTCCGGCCGCCCGAGGCGGGGCGGATCGTGGCCGGGGGGCCGGACGTGGCCGTGGCGCCCGAGGCGGCGGTGGCGCTGGCGCTGTGCCTGCACGAACTGGCGACCAACGCGGCGAAGTACGGCGCGCTGTCGGGGCCGGAGGGGCGGGTTTCGCTGGCGTGGCGGGTCGAGGCCGGGCGGCTGGAGATCGCATGGACCGAGACCGGCGGGCCGGCGCCGAAGCCGGGGCGGCGGGGCTTCGGCTCGCGGCTGCTGACCCGGGCGCTGGCGGGGCAGCCGAGCGCCGCGGCGTCGCTGGAGCTGCCGCCGGAGGGGGCGCGCTGGACGGCGGGGTTCGAGGTGGGGCGGTAGGGGCGCGGCGCCCTTCCCTGCCCCGCGGTTATCATCCCGGTTTCGCGGCACGCGAAGACCGGGACCCAACCGTCGGGTGCGTCGAGGGTTGAGGGGCGGCGCCGGCGGGCGGGGCCGTGCTGGCCGGCTCAGAGCACCGGAGGGTTGGGTCCCGGTCTTTCGCTTCGCGAAAACCGGGATGACAAACGGGGGGTTGGCTTAGCGCGGCCGGAAGCGCTTGTTGGCGGGGAAGCCCTTGGGGGCGAGTTTGCCGGCGGCGGCGCGGCGGCCGACCCACTCCTTCCATTCGGGCCAGGCGCGGGTGCGGCCCGACGCGTCGACGGTGGTCAGGCCCTCCTCCGACCGGAAGGCGGCGGCGTCGCGCAGGCCGCCCTCGCGGTAGGACTGGAGCTTCACGCCCTTGCCGCGGGGCATCTCGGGCAGTTCGGCGACCTCGAAGATCAGGAGCTTGCCGTTGTCGCCGATGACGGCGAGCTGATCGTATCCGCCCGGTCCGGGGCCGTCGAGCGGCAGGCTGGCGAGCGCCGCGCCGTTCAGCACCTGCTTGCCGGCGCGGCGGAAGGCGATGGCCTCCTCTTCCGGCAGGATGAAGCCGTAGCCCTCCTTCGACGCCAGCACGCGGCGGCGGCCGGGCTTGTGCGGGAAGACGTCGACGAGGCCGACCTTGTCGTCGAGGTCGATCATCAGGCGCAGGGGCTCGCCGTGGCCGCGGGCGCCGGGGAGCTTGTCGCAGCCGAGCGTGAAGAAGCGGCCGTCGCCGGCGAAGATGAGCAGCTTGTCGGTGGTCTCGGCCGGAACCAGGAACTGGAGCCTGTCGCCCTCCTTGAACTTGAGCTCGGAGGGGTCGTCGACGCGACCCTTGGCGGCGCGGATCCAGCCGCGCTCGGAGAGGATGACGGTGATCGGCTCGCGCACGATCATCGCCTCCAGCGCGGCTTCGGTGTCGATCGTGGGGGCGTCGGCGAAGGTCGAGCGGCGCACGTTGAGGTCGGCGAGCTGGACCCTGGTGTCCTTGAGGCCCTGGCCGACCAGCTTCCACTGGAGCTTGGGGGAATCGAGCATGGCGACGATGCCGTCGCGCTCCTCGCTGAGCTCGGCGTGCTCGCGGCGGATCTCCATCTCCTCCAGGCGCGCGAGCTGGCGCAGGCGGGTGTTGAGGATGGCGTCGGCCTGGATCTCGGTCAGCGCGAAGGTCTCGATGAGGCGGGCCTTGGGCTCGTCCTCGTAGCGGACGATGCGGATCACCTCGTCGAGGTTGAGGTAGGCGATCATCAGCCCGTCGAGGATATGCAGGCGGGCTTCGATCTTCGCCAGGCGGTGCTCGGCGCGGCGGACCAGGACCACGCGGCGGTGGTCGAGGAAGGCCCTGAGCGCCTGCTTCAGGTTCATGACGCCGGGCGCGCCCCGTTCGTCGAGGACGTTGAGGTTGACGCTGAAGCGGGTCTCGAGGTCGGAGAGCTTGAACAGGCTCTCCATGAGGACCTCGGGCTCGACGTTGCGGCTCTTGGGCTCCAGGACCAGGCGCACGTCCTCGGCGGACTCGTCGCGCACGTCGCCCAGCAGCGGGGCCTTCTTGTTGTCGATGAGCTCGGCGAGCTGCTCGACCAGGTCGGCCTTCTTCACCTGGTAGGGGATCTCGGTGACGACGATCTGGTAGGTCCCGCGGCCGGTGTCCTCCTTGTCCCAGCGGGCGCGGACGCGGACCCCGCCGCGGCCGGTGGAATAGACGTCCAGCAGGTTGGCGCGCGGCTCGACGATGACGCCGCCGGTGGGGAAGTCCGGGCCCTGGACGTGGGTCATCAGGGCCTCGACGCTGCTCTCGGGATCGTCCAGCAGCATGAGGCAGGCGTCGATCAGCTCGCCGGCGTTGTGCGGCGGGATCGAGGTGGCCATGCCGACCGCGATGCCGGTGGAGCCGTTGGCGAGCAGGTTCGGGAAGCCGGCGGGCAGGACGACGGGCTCGTCGTCGGACCCGTCGTAGGTGGGCTTGAAATCGACCGCGTCCTCGTCGATGCCGTCGAGGAGCAGCATGGCCGCCGTGGTCAGCTTGGCCTCGGTGTAGCGCATGGCCGCGGCGTTATCGCCGTCGATATTACCGAAATTTCCTTGCCCATCAACGAGTTGGTAGCGCTGGGCGAAGTGCTGGGCCATGCGCACCAGGGTGTCGTAGATCGCCTGGTCGCCGTGCGGGTGGTAGCTGCCCATCACCTCGCCGACCACCTTGGCGCACTTGCGCGCGGCGGCCTCGGGGTTCAGCCGCATCTCGCGCATGGCGTAGAGCACGCGCCGCTGCACGGGCTTCAGCCCGTCGCGCACGTCGGGCAGCGCGCGGTCGGTGATGACACTGAGCGCATAGGCCAGGTAGCGGCGGCTGAGCGCCTCGCCGATCGGCTCGTCGATGATGCGGTCGGGCTCGGAAGGGCCTTCGGGCGGCGGGGTGTCGAGGGGCATCTCAAGGAATCAACTTCGGCGAGGGTTTTCACGTCTAACGTGAAAGTGGCGGCCGCCGCGACGTTCTTGGCGTCGCAATCCCCAGCTTCCCCCCTCTGCTCGTCATCCCCCGGCTTGTCCGGGGGATGACGTTCCTGGGGGGATCGGGCTCGGGGCTAAGCCGGCGTTTACCAATGCGGGGGATGCTCCGGGCGGGGTGTTCCGGGCCGGCGACCCGTCGGCGGCATGGCCGCCTCGGGGCGGGACGGGGCGCCAGACGAGGACGGGACGATCACCGAGTACGCACCTTTCGCACGTTCCGCGCCGGCCGCGCCCAAGGCGCGCGCCAAGGGCAAGGACAGGCGCAACGCGCAGTTCGGCGTGCGCAGCGGGCTGGCCTTCGCCGTCATCGCCGCGCCCAGGATGAACGCCGCCGCCTGGTTCGGCCTGGCCGTCGCCGTGCCCTGCGCGCTGCTGGCGCTGGCGGCCGCGTCCACCAAGGCGGGCCTGCCGCAGACGGCGGGGCTCTATGCGGCGGTGCTGCTGGCGCCGGCCGTGCTGCTGGCGCTGAATTCGCTGGAGAAGCGCCGTGCGCCCGAGGGCGGGGCGGAGGCCCGCGACCACGACCTGGCGCACGCCATGGTGCTGACCGTGGGCCAGGCCTGCGGCCTGCTGTTCGTGGTGATGCTGGGCGTGCGCTTCTCGGGCGAGGCGATCGCGGTCGGCCTGGCGATGGCGGGGATGCCGCTGCTGCTGTCGGTGGCGCGCAACCTCTGGCGGCGCCTCGTGAAGCCGCTGGACGAACGGCTCGCGCCGACGTTCGAGGTGTCGGCCGGACGCAACTGGACCGCCGAGTGGCTGGAAGCCGAGCTGCAGCGCGAGCCGATCCGGTTCGGGGCGCCGGTCACGGTGCTGAAGCCGCGCAACGCCTCGCGGGTCACGCTGCAGGTCATGCCCGCGCCGGTCGACGAGGCCTGGATGCGCGGCGACGACGAGGCCCCCGCGGCCCGGGTCGCGTAAGGGGCCGTCAGTTCCCGCCCTTGTCGGCCGCCTCCGCCATGCGGGCGCCGCGCAGGATGCCCTCCATCGCGTAGTTCCCCTCGTGGCAGGCGTATTCGTAGATCTGGCCCTTGGCGGGCCTGAACGAATACTCGCCCGACCACGCCTGGGTGTAGTGGACCGGGTCCTCGACGGTGAACTGGTAGAGCAGCTCGTCCTCGGCGATGCGGGTGAATCGCTCCGTCACCGTGCCCTGGGACGAGACCGGCGTCATCGTGCGGCCCTCCTGGATCGGGTTCACGTTCTTCGTCTCGGCGACCAGCGTGTCGCCTTCCCACCAGGCCACCGTGTCGCCCAGCCAGGGCCGGATCACGGCCGGCGCGTGGGCCGCGCGGGCCGCCTTGGCCGAGGCGAAGATCGGCGCGATCCGCACGTCGTGGTTCATCTCGAGGTCGATGACGAAGTACCCCGGCGTGACGAAGAAGCTGTAGTTGTTGTTGTAGATCGCGTTCAGCATCACCGGCCCGCCGGCGTCGCTCTGGGCGATCAGGCAGCGCTCGCGGATCGGCAGGTCCTCGGGGCCTGTGTAGGCGCCCTTCCCCGAACGGTATTCGGCCCCGTCGCGCATCATCAGCGCGAGGCTCCTGGCGCGGTCGCGGAACGGCATCCTGCCGTCGGCGGGGCTGGTGATGAACGACGAGCGCGCCTGGCCGCGGACGCGCATCAGCCCGTCGCCGGAGTCGATCCAGAACGAATTGTAGCCGGCGGTGGCGTTCTCGTCCTTGAACGCGCCCTCGCTGAGATCCGACTGGCCGTTGGCGGCGGCGCGGCGCGCGGCCGTCGCCTTGTCGAGCGCCGCGGCGCGGTCCTCGGGGACGACGAGCTGCGAGAAGGCGGCGGACCGCTCGAGCTGGGTGACGGTCGCGTTCGTCCACACCCCGTCGAAGTTGCGGGCCAGCGCCCTGGGGACGGCGGGCGTCCCGCCGAACGCCGGGCCGGCAAGAAGGACGGCCAGCGCCGCGGCCGCGGAAGTGGAGCCTCGTAGCATCGCAGGATCCTCCCAGAGCCTCCGGCGCCGTTGCGCCGCGCGATTGGAAGACACGGTATGCCCCTTCGCGGGCGGCGGGCAAGGCGCGTGAGGGCCTGCCTCCACTCCCGGTCAGGCCGCGCATACGGCGGCGCTCCAGCTCGCGGCCGCGTTCCGGATGAGGGAGAAGGACCGCAACAGCGTGGACACGAACGGCGGCGTGGTGCGCATCCCCTTCAGGTTCGCCCTCCCCGAACCGGCGCCCGTGGCCGCCGCGCTGAGGCGTTGATGAAAATGCGCTGTCATCCCGGCCGGAGGGCCGCTTGCGGCCCGCAGAGCCGGGACCCAGGGGTTCAAGCTCGGAGCCTGGCCCTCCTGGGTCCCGGCTCTGAAGCCCCCTCCGACCGAGGACTCGCCCGTGAAACTGCTGATCGGAACGCCGACCTACAACGGGTCGGTGACGGGGCTTTCGGCGTCGATGGCGCGTCGGCGTCGTCTTGATTCAACCACGAACCCACACGAAACACACGAACGCGTCCGGGACGATCCGGGCGCTGCGATCACCTGCGGCCCGTTCGTGTGCTTTCGTGTGGGTTCGTGGTTCCGAATGACGGCGCCTGCGGCGCGCAGAAGGCTCGCCGGCTCAGCGCGACCCTTCATCCGTCAGCCCGCAGGGCGATCGGATACGGATGCGAGCGGCGGAAGGCCGTCAGTCGAACCGCGGAGATCGCGAGACACGCAGAGGATTCCGGTGGATCCGTGAGCTCTCTGCGTGTCTCCGCGATCTCTGCGGTTCATGACTCGGGCGGACGAGCCGTCCAAAGGCCCTATGCGATCACGCTGCATCAGCCCGGACCACCCAGGAGCGCGCGCACGTCTTTCAGGAGGACGAAGAGGTGCATCGGGTCGGTGGGTGAGGCGATGAAGTCGAAGTGTTCGTAGAAGGCGCGGGCTTCGTCGTCCTTGGCATGGACCGCGAGCGCGCGGAGGCCGGCGATGTCGGCGGCCTGGAGGGTGCGGAGCATGGCGTCCTTGAGGAGGCCCGAGCCCACGCCGTGGCCGGCGCGGTCGGTCGCGACGGCCAGGCGCGCGAGGACCATCAGGGGCACGGGGTACTGCGCAGCGCCCTTCCTGAGGCGCTCCGGCGCCTCCGGTGGCGCCACCTCGCCGAAGACCAGGGTGTAGTAGCCGATGAGTTGGCCGTCGCTGACCGCCACATAGGTCTGCGACGCGCCCATCTGCTGGTTCTGGAGCGCATGGCGGGCGAGGAAGCGATTGAGCGGGTCCTTCCCGCAATCGAAGGCGTCGACGGGATGGTCCTGCCGGAGCTTCTCGATGGCGGGCTTGCCCGTCATTCGAAGACGCTGGGCTCTCCGAGCAGGCGGGCCAGCCGCGGCGCCGGGCGGACGGGCGCATCGAGCGCCGCCTGGAAGGCCGCCCAGCGTTGGGCGTCGAGGCCGAAGGCCTGCCGGTCCGGCAGGGTCTCCTGCGCGCGCGCCATCGCGCTCTCGAGGACGAACTGCGCGAGCGTGCGGCCGCTGGCGTTGGCCGCCTCGCGGAGGACCTGCTTGTCCTGAGGCGCGATGCGCAGGTCGAGCTTCTCGGAGCGCGTGGTCGCGGGCATGGCGGGCCTCTCCGAACCAACGTGGGAGACATGCCCGACAATGTCAAGACATCGGCGACCCCGCTCACGCCCACGGCGCTGGCGGGGCCCGGAGGGGCGATTCGGTCGCAGGGGGGATCCGGGAATTAAGCACTCGCCGTAACCCGGCGTTCAACGCGGCGGGCAAGCTTCGCCATATGCAATTGGCAGCCCCGCCGCGCCTGAATGTCGGAGCCTGGTTCGCGCTGGCCGCGGCGGGGCCGGCGGCGATGCTGGCGGTGGCGTGGGCGGTGACGCACGAGGGGGCGGCGCACGACGCGGGCCTGTGGGCGGCGGGGCTGCTGGCGCCGGCGGTGGCGCTGGCGCTGCACACGCTGGGGGCGCGGCGCCGGCGCGAGGGTCCGCCGCCGGCCGACGAGGTGCTGACGGCCGCCTTCGCGCTGACGGTCAGCGAGGCGGCGGCGGTGCTGCTGTCGGTGCTGATGGGCGCGCCGCTGCCCGGCCAGGCGGTGGCGAGCGCGCTGGCGGTCTCGGCGGTCCCGCTGGCGGGCGCGGTGGCGGTCTACCTGCTGAAGGCGATAGCGCCCAACTTCTCGCTACAGCCGACCGGCCTCGCGCAGGCGCTCCAGCAGCCAGACGCGCGCGGGCGGCAGGGGCCGGTTGAGCGGGCCGAATATGTTCGCCTCCAGGAAATGGCCGGTGAGGTCGAGGCCGGCGGCGATGTCGCCCGCCGAAAGCCCGCTCTGGGCGGCGAGCAGGAAGGGCGGCAGCGCGAGGAGCCGGTCCTTGTAGGGTTCGCCCGCCTCGCGGCTGACGGCGCGGCCGGTGCGGGGGCTGACGTAGACGAGGTCGTCGACGGCGCCGGTGGCGGCGCACCTGGAGAGGTCGAGGCCGAAGCCGAGGTCCTGCAGCAGGCCCGCCTCGAAGCGGACGAAGACCGCGGGCCAGATCTCCGGGTGCAGGAGGGCGGCGCTGAGGGCCTCGAAGGCGAGGAAGGCCCCCGGATGCGGCTCCCGCTCGGGCAGCGCCCCGGCGGTCACGGCGGCGGCGGCGGCTATGCCGGCCAGCGCCAGCGGATCGTCGAAGAGCGCGGCGGGCCCCTCGCCCTGGGGCTCCAGGGTCGCCGAGCCGAGCTGCTCGGCGACGCGGGCGCGGTAGCGGACGAGGCCGCGGGCGCCGGCCTGCATGTGGGGCCGCATGCGCCGGGAGGCGCCGCCGGCGACATGGGCGGCCCAGCGGCCATGCCGGGCGGTCAGCAGGTCGACGATCGCGCCGTTCTCGCCATGGGCGCGGGCGCCGAGCACGAAGGCGTCGTCGGTGAATTCCATCGCCTCAAGCTGTGGGCGCCCGCCGACGAAATCCAGCCCCCAGAGGCCGGCGCCGAGCGCGCGGCCCACGACGCGGCGCTGGACGGGCTGAAGGACCTGATCGCGGTCTACCGGATGCAGGTGGTGCGGGAGAACCGCCGGGCCGCCGCGTAGGCGGCCTCGAAAAAAGTTTCCGGCCGGGTGGCCCCGTTTCCGGCGGGCCTGCGCATCCCCAAGCGACCACACCCGTGTTCGTGTTTTGGGAGGCTGCAATGAACCTGTCCTGGAAGACTGCCCTTGCGGGCGCTGTTTCCGCCCTCGCCCTGGCCGCCGCGCCGGCGCAGGCGGCGAACTACGTGCTGAACCTGAGTGGCAGCGCGTTCGACACCACGACGAACAGCTTCACGTTCAACGGCCGCGACTACGACACCGGCGCGCTGGAGCTGACCGGCTTCGACCCCTTCATCCTGGAAGACGGCGACACCGTGGAAGTGACGGTGAACATCACGTCGGGGCCGCTGTTCCCGTTCATCGTGCCGCTGCGCCAGGAGATGTTCTTCGGCCTGAACTTCGCCGACATCTCGGGTGGCGCCGAGCCGACGTCGGCGATGTCGGACGGCTTCTTCTCGTTCGACGGCGCGCCCGAGGTGCAGGCCGGCTGCAGCAACTGCACCAGCTTCATCTACGGCCAGTCGGGCCAGCCCCTCTACTTCACCACGCTGACGGCGCGCGGGACGATCAACCTGGCCGAGCCCTACCAGGTCAACTCGATCACGGTGAGCTATCAGGTCAGCGACCGGACGGCCGGCGTGCCCGAGCCGGGCGCCTGGGCGCTGATGATCCTGGGCTTCGGCGGCGCGGGCGCGATGCTGCGCCGGCGGCGCGGGCAGGACGGCGGCAAGCTCGCCCTCGCCTGAACCCGGACGAAGGGCCGCGGGGCCGGTTCACCCTGGAGCCGCCGCGGTCCTCTTGGGCGCCGTCCGTCAACCATCCGGACGGCGCCCGACCCCTTGTCCGCAGTGGCGGGCCTGGGCCTGCCGCAGCAGCTTGAGCGAGCCGCCGTCGTCGAGGGCGGCGTAGCGGCCGGAGCGCTGGAGCTCGGCGAACGCCGCGTCGGCGGCGTCATAGCGCTGGCAGGCGAGCGCGATGCGACCGGCGCGGGCCTCCACGTCGCCCAGCGCGGCGACGGCGACGGCGTAGTCGCGGACGTAGATGGGCACGCCCTCGTGCGCGAGCATCAGTCGCCGCCGCGTTTCCACCACGCGCGCCAGCAGATCGGCGGCCTCGGCCGGGCGGCCCAGCGCCGAGAGCGCCTGGCCGTAGGCGTTGTCCAGCATGCCCGAGGCGCGCGCGGCGTCGTAGTCGTCGGGCTCGGCCTCGGCCACGGCGCGGGCCTCGGCCACGCCGCGGGCCAGGATCGGCTCGGCCTGCTTGAACGCACCCGCGTCCAGCAGCGTGGTGCCCAGCGCCCAGCGCGCACGGGGCAACTGGCGGATGACCGTGGGATCGTCGGGCCAGCGGCGGGCCGCCTCCTCCAGCAGCGCCATGCGGCGGCGGTAGGGCGCGATCGCCGGCCCCGAGCCCTCGGCGTAGTAGGTGGCCTCGGCCAGGGAGTCCTCCAGGACGGCCGCACTGAGGATCGCCTCGCGGGGATCGGCGGGCGTGGGCGCGGCCAGCCCCTGGCGCGCGGCGGTCAGCGCCTCGGCGTGGCGGCCCTGCCAGATGCGGAGCGCCGCCATCTCGGCGTACCAGTCGCGCTGGAAGGCCGGGATCGGCTGGGCGGAATCGAAGATCAGGTCGCGCGCCTCGGCCAGGTAGCGTTCGGTCGCCGGGAAGTCGTTGTCGATCATCACCGTGATGTGCGCCTGGTCGAGGCGGGCGCGGGCGCGCAGCAGCCGGCCGGCGGCGCCGGGGATGTCGCGGGCCAGCGCATAGGCGGTGGCGAGGTTCTTCTGCGCGCCCTTGGTGTCGCCGAGGTTGGCGCGGCCGGGCCGGCCCTGCACCTCGGCCAGGCGCAGGAGGCCGCGCACCGACTCCTCGCGGACCTCCAGCGGCGCGTCGCGGGTGCGCGCCAGGCGGTCGAGGTAGGTCTGCGAGACGCGGGCGGCCTCGTTGCGCAGCTCCAGCGAGCGCGGCTGGCGCTCCAGCCGGTCGCCCAGGTCGAACAGCAGGTAGCGGGCGGCGCCGCGGGCCTGCTCGAAGCGGGCGCGGGCCTCGGCGCGGGCCGTCTCGGCGCGGTAGTAGCTGACGGTGGCCGCGACGGTTGACCCCGCCAGGACCAGGATGGTGGCGGTGACCAGCCCGACGCCCCAGCGGTGGCGGGCGACGAACTTGCGGGCCGAATAGGCGACGCCCTCCCCCGCCCGCGCCAGGACCCCGAAGCCGCCCTGCCAGCGGACGAGGTCGGCGATCAGGTCGGCGACGCTGCCGTAGCGGTCGGCGGCCGCGGGCGCCTGGGCCTTGGCGGCGATGGCGGCGAGGTCGGCGTCGCCGCGCCCGTCGATGAGGCCCGCCAGCACGACGCCGAGGGCGAAGACGTCGTCGGCGACCACGGGCGCGGCGCCCTCCAGCCGCTCGGGGCTGGCGAAGTCGGGCGTCATCGGGAAGACGCCATCGCCTTCCTCGCCCAGCAGGCGGGCGATGCCGAAGTCGAGCAGGCGCACGCGGCCCTCGCCGTCCACCAGGATGTTCGACGGCTTGAGGTCGGCGTGGACGATCAGGCAGCCGTGGGCGAACTGCACCGCCTGGGCGGCCTGGACGAACAGGGCCACGACCTCGCGCAGCGGACGGCCCGGCGCGGCCTCGTCGATGGGGCGGCCGGCGACATACTCCATGACGAGGTAGGGCGCGCCGCCGTCGGGCAGGACGCCGCCGTCGATCAGGCGCGCGATGTTGGGGTGTTCGAGGCGGGCGAGGATGCGGCGCTCCTCGGCGAAGCGGCCGGCGGCGAGCGGGGCCAGATGGCTCCAGACCAGCTTCACCGCCACCGTCTGGTCGAACAGGCCGTCGGCGCGCTGGCCGCGCCAGACCTGGCCCATGCCGCCCTCGCCGATCCGCTCCACGAGGCGGAAGACGCCCACCTGTTCGGGCGGCGGACCGGAGGGGCCGAGCGGCTCGGGGCCTTCTGTGGGCATGACGCGGCTGGCGCTGCGCGAGGTGCGCTCCAGGGCCTCGACGCGGGCGACGACGGCGGGGTCGAAGCGGGCCAGCAGGCGGCTGCGGTAGCGCGTGTCGCCGGGCCGCTCGCTCAGGCGCTCGAACAGCGCCATGGCGCGGCGTTCGCGCTCAGGCTCCAGCGGCAAGGTAGTCGAGCAGCCAGGCGCGGGCGCCGGCCCAGCGGCGCTTCACCGTGCGCTCGGGCATGCCGGTGGCCCGTGCGGTCTCCTCGACCGTGAGGCCGAGCGTGAAGCGCAGCTCGACGATGCGCGCATGCTCGGGCGAGAAGGCGGCCAGCGCCTCCATCGCCCCGTCGAGGTCCTCGACGCCGATCACGTCCTCGCGGGCGCCGCCGGGGAACTGGGTGAGGATCGGCGGGACGACCCGCTTGGCGGCGCGGGCGCGGCGGGCCTCGTCGATCAGCACGCGGCGCATGGTGCGGCCGGCCATGGCCAGCATGTGGCCCTGGTCGTGGACCTTGCCCGGCATCGACTGGATGAGGCGCAGCGAGGCCTCGTTGACGAGGTCGGTGGGCTGCATGCGCTGGCGCATGCTGTCGCCGGCCATGATGGCGCGGGCGACGCGGCGCATGTCCTCATAGCAGGCCGCGAGCAGCCGCTCGTAGTTGGTCGGCTCGGCGCCTTCCACGTCCTGGCTGGGATTCGTCATCCGGCCCATGGCCGCTGTTGTCCATCGAACGCGCCCGGCGGACAAGGACGGGCTCGCCCGGCGCGAGAGCCACTCGCGCGAGGCGCGTCCCGACACCCGCTCATCCCGGCGAATGCCGGGCGAATGCCGGGATGAGCGGAATTAGCTGTCGAAGTCGAGGCCGACGCTGCCGTAGAACTCGCGCTTGTCGGCCCAGCGTTCGTCGACGGTGACGTGCAGGAAGAGGTGGACGCGGCGGTCGAGGAGGTCGGTGAGCTCCTCGCGGGCCTTCTGGCCGATCCACTTGAGCGTCTGGCCGCCCTTGCCGAGGATGATCGGCCGCTGGCTCTCGCGCTCGACGTAGATGGTCTGCTCGATGCGGACGCTGCCGTCGTTGCGCTCCTCGAAGGCGGTGGTCTCGACGGCGGCCGAGTACGGCAGCTCCTCGTGGACGCGCAGGTAGAGCTTCTCGCGGGTGATCTCGGCGGCCAGCAGGCGGGCCGGAAGGTCGGCGGTCTGGTCCTCCGGGTAGAGCCAGGGGCCTTCGGGCATGAGGCCGGCGAGCCGCGCCTTGAGGTCGTCGACGCCGTCGCCGGTCTTCGCCGAGATCATGAAGACCTCGTCGTAGGCGCCGGTTCCGAAAAGGGTCTGCGAGACCTCCAGCAGGTCCTCGCGCTTGACGCCGTCGATCTTGTTGAGGGCGAGGATGGCCTTTTTGCCGGCGGTCTTCAGGCCCTCGACGATGGCCTCGACGTCCGCCTGGGCCTTGCGGTCGGCGGGGCTGTCGTGGAGCTGGGCGGGCACGTCGACCAGGTGGACGACGGCGTCGGCGTCCTCGGCCCCGCCCCAGGCGGCGCGGACCATGGCGCGGTCCAGGCGGCGGCGCGGCGCGAAGATGCCGGGGGTGTCGACCAGCACGATCTGGGCGTCGTCGGCCAGCGCCACGCCGCGCACCGGGAAGCGCGTGGTCTGCACCTTCTGGGTCACGATCGAGACCTTCGCCCCCACGAGGCGGTTGGTGAGCGTGGACTTGCCCGCGTTGGGCGCGCCGATGATGGCCGCGAAGCCGGCTTTCCGGGTCATGTCTCGTTGTCCGCCTCGGACTCGACGCCCTCGCGCTTCAGCAGCATGGAGGTGGCGGCGGATTTCTCCGCGGCCTGGCGCGAACCGCCCTCCCCGCGTTCCTCGCCAAACCCCTGGACGCGGACGGCGACCGTGAAGACCGGCGCGTGGGCGAGGCCGCTGCGGGTCACCACCTCGTAGGACGGGAGCGGCAGGCCGAGCCCCTGCGCCCACTCCTGGAGCTGGGTCTTGGGGTCCTTGGCGCGCGGCGCGTCGAGGCCGGCGAACTCCTCGGACCAGAACCTCTCGAAGAAGGCCTTGGCCGTCTCCAGGCCGCCGTCGATGTAGAGCGCCGCCATCAGGGCCTCGCAGGCGTCGCCCAGCACCGCGTCGGACCTGCGCGCGCCCACCTTGGTGGCGCTGGCCGACAGGCGCAGGGCGGGCGGCAGGCCGCAGCGCTCGGCGGCGCGGGCGCAGGCGTGGTAGTTCACCAACGCGGCGAGGCGGCGCGACATGTCGCCCTCGCGGGCGTCGGGGTCCAGCGCCATCAGCCGCTCGGCGGCGCAGAGGTTCAGCACCCGGTCGCCCAGGAACTCCAGCCGCTCGTTGTGGCGCACCTCGCGCGCGCCGTCGCCGACGCTGGCGTGGGTCAGCGCACGCTCCAGGAGGTCGCGGTCGGCGAAGACGTGGCCGATGCTGCGTTCGAGCGCCTCGACCGCGGCGTTGCGCGCGTTCACTTGAGGATCTTGAAGAACCGGCTCGGCCGCGAGTCGAGGAACCAGGTCCAGGGCTTGAAGATCGAGGCTTCCGGCTTCCAGGAGAGCAGGATGATCTGGGCCTTCCCCACCAGGTTCTCCTCCGGCACGAAGCCCACGCCCTGCAGGGCGGGCGGCACGCGGCTGTCGGACGAGTTGTCCCGGTTGTCGCCCATCATGAAGTAGTGGCCCTCGGGCACCACGAAGACCTCGGTATTGTCGAGCTCGCCGTCGGTTCCGAAGTCCTGGGTGACGTACTTCTTGCCGGTCTTCAGGGTCTCCTGGAAGCGGGCGATCTCGCGCACGCCGTAACCGGTGTCGGTCTGGATCGGCGAGAGCATGTCGCGCTGGACCAGCTCGTCGTTCACGTAGAGCAGGCCCTGCTTTACCTGCACCCGGTCGCCCCCCAGGCCGATGACGCGCTTGACGTAGTCGGTGTGGCCGTCGCTGGGCAGCTTGAAGACGACGATATCGCCGCGCTTGGCCTGCTGGTCGAGGATGCGGCCCTTGAACAGCGGCGGGCTGAACGGGATCGAGTGGCGCGAGTAACCGTAGGACCACTTCGAGACGATGATGTAGTCGCCCTCGTAGAGGTTGGGCTCCATCGAGGCCGACGGGATGGTGAACGGCTGGAACAGGAAGATGCGCAGGACGAGCGCGATGAGCAGGGCGTAGACGATCGTCTTGACGATCTCCACCAGCTCCTGGACCGCGCCGGGCTCCTTCGCCTCCGCGTTCTGCACGTCTTCGCTCATGGGAATCCCTGATCGCGCCCCGGCGTCCCGGCGCGGGTGTTTGCTAGCCGCTCCCCGACCCATGAGCAAGTTCGGCGCCCGTGAACATTGCGACAGGCGACGATCGGGCGCGGGAAGAGGCTGAACCCCGAAGACACGAAAGGCGCGAAGGAGTCCCGCCGCGCCAGCGGGGGCTCGATCATCTGGAACCACGGATTTCACGGATTTCACGGATTCGCTCGGATGACGGCCAAGGCGGGGGGCCTGATCGCACCCCTTCAAAGCCCGCTCATCCCCGCGCATGCGGCAGGGCGATTGCATATGGCCTGTGGGCGGCTCGTCCGCCCGATTCATGAACCGCAGAGATCGCAGAGACACGCAGAGAGGGTCGCGGATCCACCGGAATCCTCTGCGTATCTCTGCGATCTCTGCGGTTCGACTGACGGCCTTTCGGCCGCCCGAATCCATATGCAATCGCCCTGCCGCATGCGGGGGGATGAGCGGGGGTGGGGTCAGGTTTCGGCCGCCGCCTTGATGGCGGCGAGGCCGGCGCGCATCCAGCGGGCGTAGGGGCCGTCGAGGAAGGCGAGCTTCAGGAGGGCGCCGCCGAGGCCCGCGCCCAGGAAGCCCGGGAACCGGTCGCCCTTCAGCTCGAAGCTGTAGGTCCAGGCGAGCCGCGTCCTGTCGCCCTCCGCCACGTAGTGGAAGTCGCCCAGGCCGTAGCGCAGCGGCCTGGCGGCGGGCGTGGTGTAGCCCCAGACCTGGTAGCGGAAGCGCCACGCGGCGTCGGTGCGGGTGTTCTCGATCACCTCCTCGATCACCGTCGTGCCGTCCGTGAGGAAGACGAGGTGGCGGCCGCCGACGGGGCCGAAGCCCTGCGGGTTCAGCGCGAGCGTGTCGGCGACGCCCGGCAGGCCCGAGGCGGCCGGGTGGCGCGCGCTGAGCGGGGTCGCGTCGACGGCGGCGACCACCTGGGCGAAGGGGCGGTCGATGACCACCTGCTCGACGCGGCCGACCAGCTTCTCCGGCCCGGCGAGCGGCGGCCTGGGCGTCTCGACGAAGCCCGGCGGGGGCTGACGCACAGCGACTTCGGACATCGGCAGGACCCCCAAGGTCGGTCGGCTGGACGCCGCTACTTGATCCTGACGGTGGCCGCGCCGGCGGGGCCGGTGACCTCGAAGCTGTCGCCCGACGCCTTGTCCTTGGGATATTCGACGCAGCTCTCGTTCGGGTCGAAGTTGGACTTGGTGCAGAGCTTGTCGCCGTCGCGGCGCCATTCCCCGGTGACCTGGCCGTCCATGGCGGTGAACTTGCCGTCGGGCGTGTAGGTCACGTCGATGTCCATGCCCTGGACGTTGAGGACGATGCCCTTGGTGGTGACCTCGTCGATGGTGTCGGCCAGCGCGGGGGTGGCGAGGGCCAGGACCGCGGCGGCGATGATGATGCGCATTGTGACGTCTCCCCGATGGTTCTCCGGCGGAACCTGCCTGCGATCCTAGCATGGGGACGGCCGCCCGGCGCGCGGCTTGACGTGCGTCGTCGAAGTGCGGTCGAAGGGAAGCCCGACGGGAGACCTCACCGATGGCGTCCGGACTGGCCGCACTGCTGGACGACGTGGCCGCGATCGCCAAGCTGGCGGCGGCCTCGCTGGATGACGTGAGCGCCGCGGCCGGCAAGGCGGGGACCAAGGCCGTGGGCGTGGTGGTGGACGACACCGCCGTCACCCCCAGCTACGCCATGGGCTTCACGCCCGACCGCGAACTGCCGATCGTGGCCAAGATCGCGCTGGGATCGCTGGCCAACAAGTTCCTGGTCCTGCTGCCGGCCTCGCTGCTCATGTCGGCGTTCGCGCCGTGGCTGGTGACGCCGCTGCTGATGCTGGGCGGCGCCTACCTCTGCTTCGAGGCGACCGAGAAGACCCTGGAGTCCTTCGACCACGAGGAGGTCGGCGACGAGCCGGGCGAACTCGCGCTGTCGTCACGCGAGATCGAGAAGCAGAAGGTGACGGGCGCGATCCGCACCGACTTCATCCTGTCCGCCGAGATCATGGCGATCTCGCTCAGCCAGGTGGAGGACCAGCCGCTGGGCGTCCAGGCCGCCTCGCTGGCGGTGGTGGCGCTGGCGATCACCCTCGGCGTCTACGGCGTGGTCGGCCTGATCGTGAAGATGGACGACATCGGCCTGGCGCTCTCGAAGCGGCCGCTGGCGTCGACCCGGGCGCTGGGCCGCGGGATGGTGAAGGCGATGCCGGCCGTGCTGGGAGGCCTGGCGACGATCGGCACGGCGGCGATGCTGTGGGTGGGCGGCGGCATCGTCGTCCACGGCCTGCACGAATACCACCTCACGCCCGTGCCGGCGTGGGTGGAGCATGCGGCCGGGGCCGCGGGCCACGCCTCGCCGGCCGCGCTGGCGGGGGCGGTGAGCTGGATCGTGACCGCCCTGCTCTCGGCGGTGGTCGGGCTGGCGGTCGGCGGCGTCCTGGCCGGCGCGCTCCACCTGGCGAAGCGCGGGAAGCACTAGCTACGTCATCCCGCGGCTTGTCCGCGGGACCCATACGCGCCGACGACGCCGGGAAAGGCTCGAACGGCGACGCTGCGGATCACCGCGCCTTCCCGTGTTCATGGGTCCCGCGAACAAGTCGCGGGATGACGTTCGGGAGGGAGGGCGGGGCTCAGCTCTCCACCCGCGTCCAGGTCTGGCTCTTGCAGAGGACGTTGGCGAAGAGGCAGCCCTTGGCGCGCAGGGTGCGGCCGTCCAGCGGCTCGGCGCTGCCCGTGAAGGTGCGGTTGAGGTCGGGGATGAAGACCTTGCCCTGCCAGACGCCGGCCTTCTTCGGCTGGAATTCGCGGAACAACTGCAGGCCGATCAGTTCCTTGGTGCCGCCTTCGCGGGCGTCGGCTTTGGCCTTCTCGGTCGCCCAGATCACATAGCCGCAGGCGCCCTGCGGGCACGGGCGGATATCGACGTGGACCGAGTTCTTGGGGTTCTTCCAGACGCCGAACAGCGACGGCTCGGCCGCGCCGGCCGGAACAGCGGCGGCGGCCGCCAGGGCGGCGGCGAGGACGATGGACTTCAGGTTCGGCATTCAGGCTCTTCCGGAACGGTGACGCTTCCCCAGTCGGGGAGCAGGCATATGGGACATCGCCGATGAGCGTCAAATGAACAGCGTTCGTGGCGAAGGCATGACGGAACTCAGTCCTCCGGCAACGCCTCGATGATGACGAAGGCCTGCGCGTAGGGGTGATCGTCGGTGAGCGTGAGGTGGATGACGGCGCGCATGCCGGGCGGGGTCATCTCGGCCAGGCGTTCGGCCGCGCCGCCGGTGAGCGCCATGGTCGGCTGGCCCGAGCGCATGTTGACGACGCCCATGTCGCGCCAGAAGACGCCGCGGCGGATGCCGGTGCCCAGCGCCTTGGCGCAGGCCTCCTTGGCGGCGAAGCGCTTGGCGTAGCTGGCGGCGGCGTCGGCCTTGCGGTCGGAGCGCACGCGCTCGACCTCGGTGAAGACGCGCTGCCTGAAGCGGTCGCCGAAGCGGTCGAGCGAGGCCTGCACGCGGCGGATGTCGGAGAGGTCGGAGCCGAGACCCAGGATCATGCGGCCACCTGGCTGCGGGCCTCGTCCATCAGCGCGCGCATGCGGCCGATGGCGGGGCCGAGGCCGATGAAGATCGCCTCGCCGATCAGGAAGTGGCCGATGTTGAGCTCGGCGAGCTCCGGGATGGCCGCGATGGGCTTCACCGTCTCGTAGTCGATGCCGTGGCCGGCGTGGACCTCCAGGCCCAGTTCGCGGGCCTTGGCGGCGGCGGCCTTCAGGTTGCGCAGCAGGGCGTCGGCCTGGGGGCGGCGTTCGCGGACGGCCTCGCAGTAGGCGCCGGTGTGCAGCTCCACGACCTGCGCGCCGACCGCCTGGGACGCGGCGACCTGGGCCTCGTCGGCGTCGATGAACATGGACACGCGGATGCCGGCCTCGACCATGCGGCGCACGACGGGGGCGATGGCGTTCCGCCCGCGCACGACGTCGAGGCCGCCCTCGGTGGTCACCTCCTCGCGGCGCTCGGGCACGAGGCAGGCGGCGTGGGGCCGATGGGCGAGCGCGATGGCCTCCATCTCGGGCGTCACGGCGCACTCGAAGTTCAGCGGCCGGCCGCGGCGGCGGCAGATGGCGGCGAGCGCGTCGATGTCGGCGTCGGAGATGTGGCGGCGGTCCTCGCGCAGGTGGGCGGTGATCCCGTCCGCGCCCGCGGCCAGCGCCGCCTCGGCGGCGCGCACGGGATCGGGGTAGCCCTCGCCGCGCGCGTTCCGGACGGTGGCGACGTGGTCGATGTTGACGCCGAGTCGGAGGCGGGTCATCGCGATGTTCCCTCGCTTCTCCTCTCCCCCCGCGAAGCGGAGAGGGAGAGGGTCGGGAGAGGGCGGCGCCGGTGGCGGGATCGGCCCGCGCGGTTCAGCCGGAATCCTCGGTCAACCACCCCGGCCGCGGACAGGCCGAGCCGCCCTCTCCCGACCCTCTCCCTCTCGCTTCGCGGGGGAGAGGAGACGCTAGCGCCCCTCATCCCCTCAGCCTCTTCGAGCCGGGCTCCTCGGCCGGGAGCGCGGCGAGGTCGGGCGGGATCTCGTCGGGGGCGTAGCTGGGGACGTCGACGGTGGCCAGCGCCACTAGCGGCCAGCCGACGTCGGCCCTGCCGCCCGAGCGGTCGACGATGCAGGCGCAGCAGAGGACCTGGCCGCCGGCCGCCTCGATCGGCTCCACCGCCTCGCGGAAGCTGCCGCCCGTGGTGATCACGTCCTCGACGACGACCACCTTGGCGCCCGGCGCGATCCTGAAGGCGCGGCGCAGCCTGAACCGGCCGTCCTCGCGCTCGACGTAGATCGAGGGCACGCCCAGCGCGCGGGCCACCTCGTAGCCGGGGATGATGGCGCCGACCGCGGGGGCCACGATGACGTCCGGCTTGCCGAAGCGCGCGACGATCTTCTCCGCCAGCGCCTTGCAGAGCCGCTCGGTGCGGTCGGCGTACTGGAAGACCAGGTTCTTCTGCAGGAACATCGGGGAATGGCGGCCGCTGGCCAGGATGAAGTGGCCTTCGCGCAGCGCGCCCGCGCCGCGGAACTCTTCGAGGACGTCTTCGGTGTTCATGGGGGCCAGATAGTCCGGTTTTGCCTGCGTCGAAAGGTCCTGCCCCGCGCCCGTGGACACAAGCGCGTTTCGGCCGGATCGAAACCCCTCGTTAGCCCGTGGCCGGTAAAGCTCGGGCATGGCCGATGGTGCGGGCATACAGCCGCCGAGAAGCGCGATGGCGCCGGGCGAGCGCGGGAACTTTCCGGGGGACTTCCCGGAGGGGCTCAAGCCGCGCGTGCGGCTGTTCTTCAGCGCCGACCTGGTGGACGCCACCCGCTACAAGCAGTCGCGCACGGTCTGGCGTCCGGAAATCCTGAATTTCTACCGTGACTTCGATTTCATTCTTAAGGAAGAACACGCGGCCTTCGCCGAGGCGCACAACCCGGCCCTGACCCCGCCCACCTTCTGGAAGAGCAACGGCGACGAGCTGCTCTACGTCTGCGAGATGACGAGCCCGAACGAGGCCCACGCGCTCATGTACGTGTGGCTGGCGGCGCTGGAGCGCTACCGCGCCACGATCGTCGAGGCCGACGAGCATCTCGACGTGAAATCAACGGCCTGGATCGGTCTGTTCCCGGCGCCGAACGCCGAGATCTTCTTCCGGCGCGGCAATTTCGGCCCGCTGGACGACAGCGCGCGCGATCCGCTGATCGTGCAGTCCGAGATCCGCGACGAGTGGTACGCCTATCCCTACGGCGCGACGATCACCCGCGAGTTCGTGGGCCCGTCGATCGACACCGGATTCCGGCTGACCGCCTGGGCGACGCCGTCGCGCATGATCCTGTCGGTGGACCTGGCGTTCCTGCTGATGGACACCCCGGCCGGCGGCCTGGGCCACCTGCGCCTCAACCTCAGCGGCTGCGCGCGCCTGAAGGGCGTGGCCTGCGACCAGCCCTACCCGCGCCTCTGGGCGCCCGTGGGCGGCCGCCTGGCCGAGGAGCCGCGGATGGAGCCGGCGATCACCGACCAGCGCACCATCCGCGCCTTCTGCGAGGCGCTCATCGAGCAGAACTACAGCTCGATCACCCCGCTGTTCCTCGAGAACGGCGGCGGCGACGCCTACGACTGGGTCCCGCCCTACATCCTGAAGCGCATCCTGGCCCAGTGGCAGGACGAAGTGCGCCACCGCGAGGCGGTGACCGGGGTGGTGCTGCTGGGGGACTGAGGCCAGGCGCCGCGCTCCGTCCCCGCGATCCTGAAACACGGCTGTCATCCCGGTTTTGGCGAAGCCGAAGACCGGGACCCAACCGTCCGGTGCGTCGATTGCGGGAGGGCGGCCCCGGAGGTCGGGGCCATGCCGGTTAGCTCAGAGCACCGGCGGGTTGGGTCCCGGTCTTCGCCTGCGGCGAAACCGGGATGACACTTAGGAGGGGGACTACCCCTTCGTCCGCTCGACCTCTTCCACGCTGGGATTGGCGCGGAGCGCGGCGGAGATGTGGGTGAGGTGTCTCGCGTCCATGACGTCGACGTCGATGTCCACGTCGAAGAAGTCGCTCTGGCGGTGGTGCATGCGCAGGCCCACGATGTTGCCGCCGGCCTCGCCGATGATGGTGCAGACCTGCCCCAGCACGCCGGGCGCATTGCGGATCGTGGCGGTGAGGCGGGCGCGGGCGGTGGCGTTGCGCTCGGCCTCGGGCGTCCATTGCAGGTCGCGCCAGAGCTCCTCGCGGTCCTCGTATTCGGCCAGCTTCTCGCAGGCGATGGTGTGGACGGTGAGGCCGCGGCCGTCGTTCTCCAGGATGCCCACGATGCGGTCGCCGGGCACGGGCGAGCAGCATTCGCCGAAGTGCAGGGTGACGCCGGGGGTGAGCCCGCTGCCGCGCACGTAGAGCCGCGCGCCCTTGCCGTCCTGGATGTGGCGGCGCGCCGTCGCGGCCTCGCGCTCGGCGGCCTTGAGGCCCGGGAAGACCGTCTCCAGCACCTGGGCCGGCGAGGCGCGGCCGCGGCCGACGGCGTCGAACAGCTCGTCCTCGCTGGCGACGGCGAAGCGCTCGCAGGCCGGGCGCAGCGAGACGTCCTTGCGGCTCTTGCCGGCGGCCTCGAACATCTGGTCGACGGTGGCGCGGCCGAGGCGGATGAACTCCTCGCGCTCGGTCTGGCGGATGTGGCGGCGGATGGCGCTGCGGGCGCGGCCGGTGACGGTGAGCGAGCGCCAGTCGGGCGGCACCACGGGCTTGCCGCCGCGGATCACCTCGACCACGTCGCCGTTGGAGAGCGTGGTCCTGAGCGGCTTCAGCTCGCCGTTGATCTTCGCGCCGATCGTGGTGTCGCCGATGTCGGTGTGCAACGCGTAGGCGAAGTCGAGCGGCATGGCCCCGCGCGGCAGGCTGACCAACTGGCCCTTCGGCGTGAAGACGAACACCTGGTCGAGGTACATCTCCAGCTTGGCGTGCTCGACAAGCTCCTCGGCGTCGCCGCCGTGCTCCAGCACCTGGACGAGGTGGCGCAGGTTGACCAGCGGGTCGCGGCCGCCTGCGGCCTTCTGGTGCTCGGCGTCGAAGCCGTAGTTCTCGTTCTTGTAGCGCCAGTGGGCGGCCACGCCCTCCTCCGCCACCTGGTCCATGGCCTCAGTGCGGATCTGCATCTCGATGCGCATGCCGCGGTAGCCGACCACGGTGGTGTGCAGGCTGCGGTAGTTGTTGCGCTTAGGCGTCGAGATGAAGTCCTTGAACCGCTCGGGCACGGAGGGCCAGGCGCGGTGGATGACGCCGAGGGCGCGGTAGCAATCCTCCTCCGTGTCGGTGATGACGCGGAAGGCGTAGATGTCGGAAAGCTGAGAGAATCCAATGGATTTCCGCTGCAGCTTGCGCCAGATCGAGTATGCGCTCTTCTCGCGGCCGTAGACGCGGGCGGGCACGCCGGCGGCCTCCAGGCGCGAGGTGATCTCCTGGGTGACGGCCGAGACCGCCCCGCCCTGCTCGGCCCGCAGCACCTCCAGGCGGCGCAGGATGGCGTTGCGGCCCACCGGGTTCAGGTGGGCGAAGGCCAGTTCCTCCAGCTCCTCGCAGATGCGGTGGACGCCGATGGAGCGGGCAAGCGGGCCGTAGATGTCCAGCGTCTCGCGCGCGATCCGCTCGCGCTTGGCGGCCTGCTTGATGAAGTGCAGCGTCCGCATGTTGTGCAGGCGGTCGGCGAGCTTCACGAGCAGGACGCGGACGTCCTTCGAGATGGCGAGGATGAACTTCCGCAGGTTCTCGGCCTGGCGGAGATGTTCCTGGGAGAGCTCCAGCTTGGAGAGCTTGGTGACGCCCTCGACCAGCTCGGCCACCTCGGCGCCGAACAGCTCCTCGACCTTCTCGCGGGTGGCGTCCGTGTCCTCGATGACGTCGTGCAGCAGGGCCGTGACGATGGTCTCGGTGTCGAGCCGGTAGTCGGTGAGGATGCCCGCCACCTCGATGGGGTGGGCGAAGTAGGGGTCGCCCGACGCGCGCTTCTGCGACCCGTGCTGGCGCATGGCGTAGACGTAGGCGCGGTTGAGCAGCGCCTCGTCGGCGGTGGGCTCGTAGGAGCGGACCTTCTCGATCAGCTCGAACTGGCGGAGCATGCGCGGCCGCGGCGTCCCGGAAACCGGCGGGACGGGCGGGGCGGAAATCGGAGCGTCTTTAGATGGGGCGACGGGCGTGGCCGCCGCCTCTTGCAGGAGGGGTTCTGCGCCTTCGGGGCTCAGTACCGCTCCTCCTGGCCGCCGTCACGGTCGCTCTGCAGGGCGCGGACCAGTTCCAGCTCGCTCATCTGCATGTGGGTCGGATCGGCCAGCAGGGCGAGGGTCTCGGCCTCTTCCTCGGCTTCCGAACGCTCGTCGACGCGCTGCAGCGTGCCGATCAGGGTTTCCTTGAGCTCCTCGGCGTCGACCACGTCGTCGGCGATCTCGCGCAGGGCCACGACCGGGTTCTTGTCGTTGTCGCGGTCGACCATGAGCTGCGAGCCGGCCGAGATGGCGCGGGCGCGATGGGCCGACAGCAGCACGAGGCTGAAGCGGTTGGGGACCTTCTCGATGCAGTCTTCGACGGTGACGCGGGCCATTCAATCTCTCGGAGCGGCGGGGAGGTAGAACCGCACAAGATAGAGGCCGGGGCGCTTTTGTGCAACGCCGCATAGGTCGCACCACCGGCTCGCCAGCGACGCCGGACGCCATGCGCCCCATCTCCTAGCGACTCGCTCGACAAACCGATGTTCGATTAAGCGTGGCCGCAGGACGGAGGGGGACGGATGCCAACGCTCGAACGCGCGCCCACGCGGCCCTATCGCACGGTGCTGATGAACAGCCGCCGCTGGGACGGATTCCGGCCTCGGCCCGGCGACATCGTGGTGGCGACCTACCCGAAGTGCGGCACCACCTGGACGCAGCGGATCGTCGACATGCTGATCCACCAGTCCACGGCGCCCAGGACGATCATGGAGCTCTATCCCTGGCTGGACGCGACCTTCTTCGCGCCGGTCGCCGAGGACCTAGCGACGCTGGAGGGCCAGACCCACCGCCGCGCGATCAAGAGCCACCTGCCCTTCGACAGCCTGCCGGTCTACGACGCGGTGAAGTACGTCCACGTGGCGCGCGACGGCCGCGACGCCTGCTTCTCGTTCCACAACCACATGCGCAGCTTCACCGACACGGCGCACGAGAAGGTGGGCGGCGCGGCGGTGGAGCTGATGGCCGAACTCGGCATGCCGGCCGACGCGCCGGCGCCGGCCCCGCCCGAGACGCCCGAGGACCCGCGCGACTTCTACCTCAACTGGATGGACGAGGCCGAGGCCGGGCCGCAGCCGCTGACGGACCTCTCGTTCTTCGAGTTCGAGATGACCTACTGGCGCGAGCGGGCGCGGCCCAACCTGCTGCTGGTCCACTACAACGACCTCAAGGCCGACCTGGCCGGCGAGATCGCGCGCATCTCGGACTTCCTGGAGATCGACACGCCGGCCGCGACGGTGGCCGAGATCGCCGCGGCCGCAGGCTTCGACGCCATGAAGGCGCAGGGGCCGGACCTGCTGCCCACGGTGGAGGTGATGTTCCAGGGCGGGAGCCAGACGTTCCTCAACAAGGGGACCAACGGCCGCTGGAAGGCGGCGCTGACCGGCGAGGACCTGGCCCGCTTCGACCGCCTCTCGACGGCGAAGTTCACGCCGGCGGCCCGCGCGTGGATCGAGGGCGGTCGGCTGGCCGCCGGCGACCCGCGGGGGGCCGACAACTAAGACCAATCCACATTCGACCGAAGGCCCGGTCTCCGAGGGATGAGCCGGCGGCTCTCTGCGCGCCGCAGGCGCTGTCGTTTCGAACCACCAAGGGCGCCAAGCGCGCCAAGGGCGACGCCAGCCTCTTCGTGACCTTGGTGGGCTTGGTGTCGAATTCGCGGCGCTGACGCGCCAGCGGGGCAAGCCCTTCCTCCGCACGGGGCGAAGGGCCGCTGGAGCGCGCGATGAATGTGGATTGGCCCCAGGCCAGCCGCACATCCGGCGGTTCAGCTCCCGCCCATGATCCGTTCGGCCTCGGCCTTCAGGTCGGGCGAGAAGGCGTCGCCGAAGTCCTCGATCTCCCAAAGCGGACGGATTTCAAGCTCGACCTCGCCATGGCCGTCCAGAATGGGCCAGCGCCGGGCCCAGGCCAGCACCTGCTCCAGGGAGTCGGCCTCGACCAGGGTGTAGCCGGCGATGATCTCCTTGGTTTCGGTGAACGGGCCGTCGGTCACCAACGGCTTGCCCCCGCGGAACTTCACCCGCGCGCCGGCCGAGGTCGGTTTCAGCCCATCGCCCCCGAGGATCCTGAGCTCGCGGCCCATCTCCTCGTGGTGACGCATCATGGCCTCGGCCAGGTCGGCGGTGGGCAGGGTTCCCGCCTCGGTCTCGGCGTCGCCCTTGCGGATGATCATGAAGCGCATGGAAATCTCCTACAGCGGTCGCCGGAAGGGCGCCGTCCGGGTCGAGGACGCGCGAACGCGGGCGGCGCCGACATTTCTATGGCGCGGGCGTCGCGTCGCGGCCGATGCGGGCCGAGGCCGCCAGTTCGGCGGCGGTCGCGCCCAGGACCGGATGCACCCACCCCGGCGCGATCTCGGCCAGGGGGCCCATGACGAAGAGGCGGTCGTGGGCGCGGGGGTGCGGGAGGATGAGGCCGGGGCCGTCGACGACGTCGCGGCCGTGGGCGATGAGGTCGAGGTCGAGGGTGCGGGGCGCGTTCCTGGCCCCGCGGTCGCGGCCCATCTCGGCTTCCAGCCTGAGCAGGGCCGCCAGGACGCCGGCGGGGCCGGCGTTCGCCTCGACAAGCGCGACGCCGTTGCGATACTCAGGGCCATCGGGATCGGGCCAGGCGGCCGAGCGCCACCAGGACGACCGCGCAAGGATTTTCAGGCCGACCTGCGGGAACCTCGCCAGCGCCGCCTCCAGGAGGGCTTCCGACGAACCGTAGGGGCCCGGGAGATTGCTTCCCAGCGCGACGACGACGGCGTTCTGCAGGTCCATCTCGGCCATTGGGATTTGAGTGGCGATGACCTTCTACCCCACGGACCGGCTGGCGTTGTTCATCGACGGGGCGAACCTCTATTCGGCCGCGAAGAACCTCGGATTCGACATCGACTACCGGAAGCTGCTCGAGGAGTTCAAGAAGCGCTCGGTGCTGGTGCGGGCCTACTACTACACCGCGCTCGTGGAGAACGAGGAGTACTCGCCGATCCGGCCGCTGGTGGACTGGCTGGACTACAACGGCTACCGGCTCGTGACGAAGCCGGCGCGCGAGTACACCGACGCCAGCGGGCGGCGGCGCTTCCGCGGCGACATGGACGTCGAGATCGCCGTCGACATGCTGGAGATGGCCGAGCACGCCGACCACATGGTGCTGTTCTCGGGCGACGGGGATTTCCGCAAGCTCGTGGAAGCGGTGCAGCGCAAGGGGGCGCGGGTGACCGTGGTCTCCACCGTGAAGAGCCAGCCGCCGATGGTCAGCGACGACCTGCGCCGGCAGGCCGACAGCTTCGTGGACCTGGCGGACCTCGCCGACATGATCGGGCGGCCCGCGCGCCTGCCGAAGTTCATCTCCGAGAACCGCGACCACCATGTCGAACGCGACGCCGATGCCGGCCACTAGGTCCTCTCCCCCGCGCAGCGAGAGGGAGAGGGCAGGGAGAGGGCGGCTGGGCGACTTCAGCCTTTCGGCGAGCGCCCGCCGTGGGACCTCGATCCACCATATGATGACGAACGAACAGCCTGCGCCGCCCTCTCCCTGCCCTCTCCCTCTCTCGCTTCGCTCGGGGGAGAGGAGATGAGCGTCGAGCTCTCGACGCCTCCGGAGGCGCCCGCTGACTGCCCGCTGTGCCCGCGGCTGGTGGCGTATCGCGAGGCGAACAGGATCAGCGTGCCGGGGGGCTTCAACGGGGCGGTGGCGTCGTTCGGCGACGAACAGGCCGCGCTGTGCGTCGTGGGCCTGGCGCCGGGGCGGATGGGGGCCAACCGGACGGGGCGGCCGTTCACCGGCGACGGCGCGGGGTGGATGCTCTACGAGACGCTGCTGAAGACGGGGTTCGCGCGCGGGGCCTATGAGGCGCGGCCGGACGACGGGCTCGCGCTGGTCGACTGCATGATCACCAACGCCGTGCGGTGCGCGCCGCCGGGGAACAAGCCCGAGACGGTCGAGGAGGCCACGTGCCGGCCGTTCCTGACCGCGCGCCTGGCCGCCCTGCCCCGGCTGAAGGTGATCGTGACGCTGGGCGACGTGTCCCGGAGGAACGTGCTCAGGGCGCTGGGGCTGAAGGCGTCGGCGGGGATCGCCGGGCACGGGACCGAGTTCCCGGCGGGGCCCTACACGGTGCTGAACAGCTACCACTGCTCGCGGCTGAACACGAACACGGGGCGGCTGACGGGCGAGATGTTCGAGGCGGTGTTCCGCCGCGCGCGGGCGTTGATCGACGGGTGACCTCCTCTCCCCCGCGCGCCGCAGGCGCGACGAGAGGGAGAGGCTGGGAGAGGGCGGCGCCAGACGCAGGGACGTTTCGGCCGATGCCTCAGGTCACGCCGGCGGCGCCGCGTCCATTCGGGGAACCGCCTGAGATGGCCCGTTCGAAGGCGCCGCCCTCTCCCTACCCTCTCCCTCTCTCGCTTCGCTCGGGGGAGAGGAGGCTGTTGCCTCTGCGGAAGCTCGCGGATGGGGTAGGCTCGTCCAAAATCGGAGGATCCCCATGGCCGACAGCGCCGTCACCGCAGACCAGGACGAGGTGCTCTACGAGGTCAGCGAGCATATCGCGACGATCACCTTCAACCGGCCCGAGCGGATGAACACCATCTCGGGGCCGATGCTGAACCAGCTCGCCGAGCTTCTGCTGAAGGCCGACCGGGACCGCGACGTGCGCTGCATCGTCCTGACCGGCACCGGCCGCGCGTTCTGCGCCGGGCTGAACCTGGGCGGGGCGACCAAGGGCTCGACCGGGCTGGAGGGCGCCTCGACCTCGACCGACATCGACCTGCGGGCCACGCCGCCGACGGTGCTGTTCAACCTGGGCACGCCCACGATCTGCGCGCTGAACGGCTCGGCGGCCGGCTACGGCATGGACACGGCGCTGGGCTGCGACATCCGGATCATGGCCGAGGGCGCGAAGATGGCGGCGGCCTTCACCAAGCGCGGCATCGTGCCGGAGAGCGGCGGCACGTGGATCCTGCCGCGGCTGCTGGGCTGGTCGAAGGCCGCGGAGATCATCTTCACCGGCCGCACGCTCTCCGCCGCCGAGTGCGTGGAGCTGGGCCTGGCCTCGCGGGCGGTCCCGGCCGACCAGGTGGCGGCCGAGGCGCGCAAGCTGGCGCTGGAGATCGCGGCCAATGCGCCGCTGGCGGTGCAGGCCTCGAAGCGGCTGATGCGGATGGGGCTGTCGGAGGGCTTCGACGAGCACGTCCACCACGTGTTCCTGCAGCTCCTGCCGCTGCTCAGGACCGAGGACTCCCTGGAGGGCATGAAGGCCTTCATGGAGAAGCGCGAGCCGAAGTTCCAAGGGCG
>NZ_JAHBYD010000041.1 GCF_019636135.1 Phenylobacterium sp. | reverse complement strand
GCCGATGCCGCCGGCCGAGCTCGCGCGGGCCGCAGGCGTGGGCGCGGGCGTCGTGAAGGGGCTGGTCGACGAGGGCGTGCTGGCGCTCGACCACGTCACCGCCGAGCAGCGCTTCGACGCGCCGGACCTGGCGCGGCACGGCCACGACCTCAACGCCAGCCAGGCGGCGGCGGCCGAGGCGATGACCGCCGGGCTGGGCGCGTTCGGCGTGACGTTGCTGGACGGGGTGACGGGCTCGGGCAAGACCGAGGTCTACCTGGAGGCGGCCGCCGCGGCCCTGGCGGCCGACCCGCAGGCCCAGGTGCTGATCCTGCTGCCCGAGATCGCGCTCACCCAGGCGGTGATCGCGCGCGTGGCGGCCCGGTTCGGCGCGCAACCCGGCGAGTGGCACTCCGACATCGCCCCGCCGATGCGCCGCCGCGTCTGGGAGGGCGTGGCGGCCGGGACCTGCCGGATCGTGGTGGGCGCGCGCTCGGCGCTGTTCCTGCCGTTCGCCCGGCTGAAGCTGATCGTCGTGGACGAGGAGCACGACGGGTCGTTCAAGCAGGAGGACGGCTTCATCTACCATGCGCGCGACCTGGCCGTGGTGCGCGGGCGGATCGAGGACGCCGCCGTGGTGCTGGCCTCGGCGACGCCCTCGCTGGAGAGCCTGCGCAACGCCGAGACGGGCCGATACCGCTGGCTGAAGCTGGCCGCCCGGCACGGGACGGCGCGGCTGCCCGACATCGAGTTGGTCGACCTGCGCGAGACGCCGCCCGAGGCCGGCCGCTGGCTCTCGCCGCCGCTGGTCGCCGCCATGGGCGAGACCTGGGCGCGGGGCGAGCAGACGCTGCTCTTCCTCAACCGCCGGGGCTATGCGCCGCTGGTGCTCTGCAAGGCCTGCGGCGAGCGGCTGTGCGCGCCCGACACGGATTCCTGGCTGGTCGAGCACCGCTACACCGGCCGCCTCGTCTGCCACCTGACCGGCTTTTCGATGCCGAAGCCGGCGGCCTGCCCGCACTGCGGGGCCAAGGACAGCCTGGTCTCCATCGGCCCGGGCGTGGAGCGGGTCGAGGAGGAGGCCCGCGCGCTGTTCCCGGAGGCGCGGATCGCCGTCTTCTCCTCGGACACGGCGTTCGACGCGCGCGAGGCCCGGCGGCTGGTCGAGACGATGGCGGCGGGCGAGATCGACATCCTGGTGGCGACCCAGGCGGCGGCGAAAGGGCACAACTTCCCGAAGCTCACTCTGGTGGGCGTGGTGGACGCCGACCTGGGCCTGCGGGGCGGCGACCTGCGCGCGGCCGAACGGACCTACCAGCTCCTGGCCCAGGCGACCGGGCGCGCGGGGCGGGCGGACCGGGCCGGCCGCGCGCTGCTGCAGACCTACGCGCCCGAGCACGCGGTGATGCAGGCCCTGGTGGCGCAGGACCGCGACGCCTTCGTCGCCGCCGAGATGGCCGAGCGGGAGCTGGCGGGCCTGCCGCCGTTCGGCCGGCTGGCGGCGGTGATCGCCTCGGGGCCCGACCCGGCCCAGCTCGAGGCCTTCGTGCGCGAGATGGCCGAGGCCGCGCCCAACACGCCCGGCGTCGAGGTCTACGGACCCGCCGACGCGCCGCTGGGCCTCGTGCGCGGGCGCCGCCGCAAGCGCTTCCTGGTCCGCTGCGACCGCGGCGTCGACCTTTCGGCCTACATGGCCGCCTGGCGCGCCCGGGTGAAGCCGCGCGGCCAGCTCCGCGTCGCCATCGACATCGACCCGTACAGCTTCCTTTGAGAGCTCTTCCCTCCCTTGATGGGGAGGGACAGGCGCCGCAGGCGCCAGGGTGAGGCAATCCGGTCCGGAACTCTGAGAGCGGAGATGAGCCAACCACCAGGCGCAGGCGTCCGGCCCACACTTCCTCACCCTGATCGCTTCGCGATCTGTCCCTCCCCATCAAGGGAGGGAAGGCTCAGTGCAGCGTCTTGTCCTCGACGGTCGCGCGCTGCCGCCGCGCCAGCATGTTCAGGGCCTCGACGCCGGCGGAGAAGGCCATGGCGGCGTAGATGTAGCCCTTGGGCACGTGCATGCCGAAGCCGTCGGCGATCAGCACCGCGCCGATCATCAGCAGGAAGCCCAGGGCCAGCATCACCACGGTCGGGTTCCTGTTGATGAAGTTCGCCAGCGGGTCGGCGGCCACCAGCATGATCGCGACCGTGGTGACCACCGCGGTGATCATGATCGGCAGATGGTCGGTCATGCCGACGGCGGTCAGGATCGAGTCGATCGAGAAGACCAGGTCCAGCAGGATGATCTGGAAGATCGCCGCGCCCAGGCCGGCGACGACCTTGCCCTTGGTGTCCATCACGCCGTGGGTCGCGCGGGTGTCGACCTTCTCGTGGATCTCGGTGGTGGCCTTCCAGACCAGGAAGAGGCCGCCGGCGATCAGGATCAGGTCGCGCCAGGAGAAGGCGGGGTCGATGTCGCCGGGCGGATCGAAGGGCAGGGTGAAGACCGGCTGGACGAGGCCGACGATGAAGGCGAGCGTCGAGAGCAGCCCCAGCCGCATGACCAGCGCCAGCGCGATGCCGATGCGCCGCGCCTTGGCGCGCTGATGCTCGGGCAGCTTGTTCGAGAGGATCGAGATGAAGATCAGATTGTCGATCCCGAGCACCACCTCCATCACGATGAGGGTGACGAGCGCGGCCCAGGCGGCCGGGTCGCTCACGAGCGCGGCGATGTCCATCAAGGTCTCCGAAACTCCCCTGCGGTCCTATCTAGGGGTTCGTTTTGCCGGAACCAGAGGTGGGCGCGACTCCGCGGCGCCGCTTTTTCGAGCAGCGGCGCCTGCGTTCAACGGTTCGTGAAGCCGGAAATTCTCCTCTTGCGCGAATTTCAGCCAAGCCTTGCCGACCGGCGGCGAGCTCTTATTTCGGCTTGTTACGAACGCGTGAGAAGCAGCTATCAAAAGAAAACCATCGGTTAACGCGCGATCGAATTCGAGGTTCGTACAGCTCAATTACGAGCTCCCACGGGAATGTTCGCCAATAGTTTTCTTGAACGTCGGGATTTGACTTTGCGAATTCGCAGATGTGCTCGCTGACGGCGGGCCTGGGGCGTCCACATGCCTGAGCCATCCTGTGGATAATTCACCTGCGACCGCTCGCCGCGCGGCGTAAACCCTCTTTTCACTCAAGCCGGATACGGTTACCCCTTCGCCTGGGAGTGTCGGGGAGTCACCGATCAGATGCTTAAACGGACGCGGGCCCTTCTGGGCGCCATGGCCGCCGCGGCGTTCGTCGCCTTCGCCCCCGGCGGAGCGACCGCCGATACCTATTGGCAGTGCGTTCCGTTCGCGCGCCTGATTTCCGGCATCCAGATCTTCGGCGACGCGTGGACCTGGTGGCAGCAGGCCGCCGGCAAGTACGAGACCGGCTTCTCGCCCAAGGCGGGCGCGGTGCTCTGCTTCAAGCCCACCCAGCGCATGCGCCTCGGCCACGTGGCCGTGGTCAGCCAGGTGCTGACCGACCGCGTGATCCAGATCACCCACGCCAACTGGAGCCCCATCGAAGGCTCGCGCGGCAAGGTGGAGAAGGACGTCACCATCATCGACGTCTCGCCGCAGGGCGACTGGAGCGAGGTGAAGGTCTGGTACGATCCGAACCGCGACCTGGGTGGCTCGACCTACGCCACCCACGGCTTCATCTATCCCGACGCCTCGGCGCGCATGCTGGCCGCCTCGGGCGTGACCCGCTTCCAGAACGGCGCGATCGCCGTGGCCCAGTCGGCCGCCAGCCAGATGGCCAGCGCGGTGCGTCCGGGCCAGGGCCCGATGAGCGTGCTGAGCCAGGCCGCGGACCAGACCGACCGCATCGCCGCCCTGATCGCCGCGGCGACGCGTCCCGACAACAGGTGAGCCTCTGCGGTTGACGCTCCGCCCGACGCGCGGTCACCGGACCGGGCGGGGACAGCGCCGCCGGTGGTCTGGCTCAGGAAGCGCGGCTGGCTCTGAGCGACCCAAGGTTGCGCTCAAGGTTTCATAAAGGACGTCGCGAAACCCATCCTTAAAGCGGCCGCGCCATGGTGAACGCGAAAAGCGCTCCATGTCGTCCGTACCCCAACAGCATCACACGGCGCTCGACGTCCACGCCCTGCGCGAGGCGCTCGAGGCCCACCAGCGCTACCTGGCCGGACGGTCGGGCGGACGGCGGCTGGCGCTGCACTATGCGGACCTCGCCAACTGCAGCCTCGAGGGCGTCGACCTGCGCGACGCCGACCTGACGGGCGCGCGGCTGGCCGGCGCGACCCTGGCGCGCTCGAACCTCTCCCGGGCGATCCTGTTCGGCGCCGACCTGCGCGAAGCCGACATGCGGCACGTGAACCTGAAGCGGGCCGACCTGCGCGGCGCCTGCATGCGCGGCGCGAACCTGGCGGGCGCCGAGCTCGCCGGCTGCGACCTGCGCGAGGGCCGCATCGCGCTCCAGGACAAGCTGGACGGCTTCCGCATCCTGCGCCACGAGCACCGGCCGGGCGAGCTGAACTTCGCCGTGCTGTCGGGCGCGAACCTGGCCGGCGCGCAGATGAGCGGCGCGGTCGCCATGAGCAGCGACTTCACCGACGCGAACCTGTCGGGCGCGGTGCTGGTGGGGGCCAAGCTGATGCGCGCGGTGCTGGACGGCGCCGACCTGTCGGGCGCGGACCTGGGCGGCGCCGACCTCACCGGCGCCTCGATGAAGCGCGCGGTGCTGAACGGCGTGAACCTGAACCAGGCGCGGCTGGACGACTGCGACCTGACGGGCGTGCTGCGCGCGCCGCCGCCGATCTTCTACGTCGACGACAAGTCGCTGACCGAGGTCGTGGCCGAGCACGAGGCCTTCTGCGACACCAACGGCCGCCAGGGTGCGGTGATGAAGCTCAACGAGGTCGACTTCCGGCCGCTGAAGTCGCTGAAGCGCCGCCGGCTCTCGGGGCTCTCGGCGCCCAACTCGATCTTCTTCGGCATGGACCTGGAGGGCGCGCAGCTCCAGGGCGCGGACCTGTCGGGTTGCGACTTCCGCGGCGCCAACCTGCGCGAGGCCGACCTGCGCGGGGCGCGCTTCACCCACGCCCAGCTTGCGCGGGCCGACCTGCGCGGCGCGAAGATGGGGCCGCTGGCCATCGGCGACAACCGCTTCGTCCGCACCGACTTCAGCCGCGCCTCGCTGCGCGGGGCCGACCTGCGCGGCGCGTCGGCCCCGCGGGCGCGCTTCCTGGAAGCCGAGATGGACGGCGCGCGCATGGCCGGCTGCGACATCGCCGGCGCCGAGCTGGAGATCTGATCCCGCGCCCGACCTTCCGATCCGTGCAATCCGCGGTTCCGGACGATCGGGCCCCGGCTTCCTAGAGCGTGGTCGGGTGGAGGTTCTCGACGGCGAAGTCGGCCGCCTCCCGCATGTGCTCGCAGACGATCGCGCGGTGGCAGCCGCGATGGTCGGCCTCGTAGCAGAGCAGGGCGGCCTTGCGGCCCCTGGCGATCTCGATGGCCTGGGCGAGCTGGAGCTGGGCGGCCGGTTCGGCCAGGTGGGCCTCGAAGATCTCGCGCATCTCGGCGGTCCTGCCCCGGCGGGCGGCCATCCGGCCCTCCTTCGGCGTGCCGAGCTCGCGCAGGTGGACGTAGTCGATGCCGGCGTCGTTCAGGCTCGACGACAGCAGGCCCTTGGAGAAGCCGGCGCGGCGCGAGGCGGCGACCGCGCGCACATCGATCAGCACCTCGACGCCGGCCTTCTTCAGCTCGTCGATGACCCTGGCCTGCGGGGCGCTCTCGTAGCCGATCGTGGCCAGCGGAATGGGCTTACACATGGCCCCTCATATGGGCGTCGATGAGCGTCTCCGCAGCACCCCGGGCCGCGGCCGCCGGCCCCTCCGCGCCGAAAAGCTGGCTGGTGACGTGGACGCCCTCGATGATCAGCAGGAGCGAGTCGGCCAGCTTCCTGGGCTTCCTCGCCCCCATGGCCCGGGTGAGGTCGCGCAGGCGTTCGCGCAGCTTCTCCTTGTGCTTCACCGAGACCTTGCGGCCGGGGTGGCCGGCCTCGGGATACTCGATCGCCGCGTTGCTGAGGCCGCAGCCGCGGTAGCCGCCCTTCAGCGCGCGGCCCGAGAGCGCGTCGATGTAGTCGAGGACCTGCGCCCTGGGGTCGCCCGGATGCGCGGCGGCCGCCTTCTCGAACCAGGACCAGGCGTCCGCGCTCCGGCCCTCCAGGTAGGCCGCGATCAGGTGGTCCTTGGATTCGAAGGCGCGGTAGAGGCTGGGCTTGGTGGTGCCGGCGCGGACGACGATCTCGTCGACGCCGACGGCCCGGGCGCCTTCGCGGTAGAAGAGTTCGCTGGCCGTGGCCAGGATGCGCTCGGCGGCCTTCGGCGCGGCGGCAGCCTTCGGCGGCGCGGCTTTCGTCGAGGTTCTGGACATGGCCTGGCCCCCTGACCGGTACGTATCCGGGACGCCCCGTACCGACCGGTCACATCCTAGCGCGAAGACGCCCTTTCGGCCAGACGACGCGCCGACCCGGCCGCGGCCGCCGGAGCCGCTTTCCTGCCTCCGCGTCACCGGGCTAAGAGCGGGGCCATGGATGCGATGGTCGAGTACGAGCCGCGGCCGCGGCGGGTGGGCCTTCCCGGGCGGGGCGGCGCGATGGCGGTGCTCGACTTCGGGCCGGAGGACCGCCCGGTCGACGTGGTCTTCTCGCACGCCAACGGCTTCAACGGCCGCACGTACCGCACGATCCTCGGCCCCCTGGCGCAGGACCATCGGATCCTGGCGCTGGACCTGCGGGGCCATGGCGCGTCCACGCTGCCCGCCGTGATCGAGGGCCGGCAGGGCTGGACGGAGTTCCGCGACGACCTCCTGGCGCTGCTGCGCGAAGTGGCCGAGACGCCCGTCGTCCTGGCCGGGCACTCCATGGGGGGGACGACCAGCCTTCTCGCCGCCGCCGCCGCGCCGGAGACGGTGAAGGCGCTGGCCCTCTTCGACCCCGTCATCTTCGACGCGGCCCTCGCCGCGCCGGACCTGATGGGCGACAATCCGCTGGCGCAAGGGGCCGATCGCCGTCGCGCCGTGTTCCCGGACAAGGCGGCGGCCCTCGCCGCCTATACCGGCCGCGGTGCGTTCCGGAGCTGGCGGCCCGAGCAGTTGGCCGACTACGTCGAGGCCGGCTTCGCGCCCACCGGGGACGGGCAGGTGACGCTGACCTGCACGCCGGCCTGGGAGGCGTCGAACTTCCGCATCCACAACTACGACCCCTGGGCGGCCTTCCGCGCGGTGCGCTGCCCGATCCGGATGCTGCGCGCCGAGTCCGCCTCGACCGCCCGGATCGACGACAACCTCGGCGACCTCGACGCCGTCGGCGCGCGGTGCGAGACCGTGCCGGGGACCACCCACTTCCTGCCGATGGAGCGGCCCGATCTGGTGCGCCAGGTGCTGCACGAGCTAGTGGGATAGTTCCGGGGTCCAGCGGGCCCTGGCGGCGGCGAGCTCCTCGTCGCTCATCGTGATCATCTTGCGGGTGGCGAGGTCGAAGGCGACCGAGATCGCCTCGGCGGTGGCCCAGGGCCGCCCGGTCGCGGGATCGAGCACCCAGTGGAAGATACGCTGGAAGCGGCCGTCGCCCCCCTGGAAGCCCGAGCGCAGCATCACCCGGTCGCCGGCGCGCGGCCAGGCGTGGTGGATCAGCCGGTACTCCAGCGCCGCCCCGCCACGACCGCCGGCGGTGGGCGCGGGACGCTGGCCCACGAAGAGGTGCGGCATCGCGGGCGACAGGCGCTGCATGACGCCCTCGGTGCGCAGGCGGCCGAACGCGTCGCAGTCCTGCGCCAGCACCGCGCCCAGGCCGGTGGCCGCCAGGCCCAGCGCCTCGGCGCGCGGGAGCGACGCCTGCGCGTCCACGGGCGCGAGCACGACCGAACGCGGGGCGCCGCCCTCCGGGACCTCGGTCCCCAGCGCCCCGGCCCGGGCGAGCACGCGGTCGGGCCAGGGGAAGGCGCGGCCTTCGCGGGCGGTGGCGTGGGCGACGACGGTCTGGAAGGTCGCGGCCATCTCGCCGGTCGGATGACGCATCACGAACAGCAGCCGCGCGGTGTCCTCGGCCATCTCCAGCACGCCGCCGGTCATGGAGAGCGGCGTGTTCATCCGCGCCTCGCGGAGGAAGCGGATGTACTGCTCGCGCACGACCAGGGTGGCCGGGGCGGCGGGCGCGAAGGCCTGCGGCAGGCCGAGCTCCGCGGCCATGACCGCCAGCGCCTCCATCGACTTGGCGACGTAGAAGCCCACGTTCAGGTGGCCCATGGCGTCGCATTCCCAGGCCGCGACGCTGCCCCGCCAGACTTCGATCTCCGCCAATGCGCCTGCTCCCCGGTCCCGCGCCGAGCTTACGAAGGCGTGGCCGCGGCGGCTAGCGCCCGGGCGGATCGCCGCCTTCGTCCACGACCTTCCCGGCCTCCTCCTCGAAGCTGCGGCCCTGCGGCGGCGCCTGGACCGAGTCGTCCTTCGAGGTCGAGGGATAGCGTTCGGGCTCGACCGTCTCGGACGCCTCGCCCGGGCGCGGCGTGCGGCGCGGCCGGCTGTCGGGATGGTTTTCGGCGCCCATGGCTCAGCTCCGTCTTGCCTGTCTCCTGCAAAGCGCGGCGGGATCGGGTATCGTTCCGCCAGTCAACGAGGAGCGCATGACCGGCAAGACCAAGGTGCTGATCCGCCGCCATTCCGTGGTGACGCGCATCACCCACTGGCTGAACGTGGCGGTCGTCAGCCTGCTGCTGATGAGCGGGCTGCAGATCTTCAACGCGCACCCGGCGCTGTACTGGGGCGCGAAGTCGACCTTCGCCGAGCCGTGGCTGTCGATGAGCAAGCAGGAGATCGGCGGCGAGGCGCACGGGATCACCACCCTGGGCGGCCTGACGTTCGACACCACCGGCGTCTTCGGCTGGAGCGGCAAGGCGGGCATGCGCGAGGTGCGCGGCTTCCCGGCCTGGGCGACGCTGCCGAGCTGGCGCGACCTGGGCAGCGGGCGGATGTGGCACTTCTTCCTGGCCTGGCTCTTCGTGGCGAACGGGCTCGCCTACTGGCTGTGGGGGCTGGCGGGCGGCCACATCCGCAAGGACATGCTGCCGACGCGAAGGCAGCTTCGGCTCAGCCACATCCTGCACGAGATCGGCACGCACGCGCGGTTCAGGTTCCCCAAGGGCGACGAGGCGCGATCCTACAACGTGATCCAGAAGTTCACCTATCTTGCCGTGATCGCGGTCGTCCTGCCGCTGATGGTGGTGACGGGGCTGTGCATGTCGCCGGGGTTCAACGCCACGGTCCCGTGGCTGATCGACCTGTTCGGCGGGCGGCAGGGCGCGCGGTCGGTCCACTTCATCTGCGCCGGCCTCATCGTCGCCTTCGTGCTGGTGCATGTGGCGCTCGTGATCGTCTCCGGGGCCTGGAACAACATGCGCGCGATGATCACCGGCAAGTACGCCATCGAGACGGAGCGGGAGGCGGCATGAGCACGGACCGCCGCCATTGGCTGAAGGGCGCGGGCGCCGCGCTGGCGGGCCTGTGGCTCGCGGCCTGCGACAAGCTCACCCAGGACCCAAGGGCGGTCCGCGTGCTGCGGCGGGCCGAGACGCTCACCTACCGCGCCCAGCGCGCCGCCACCGACCGCAGGGCGTTGGCGCGCGAGTTCACCGTCGCCGACATCTCGAAGGACTTCCGCGCCAACGGCTCCACGCGGCCCGACAGCGAGGCGTACCAGGCGATGCTGGCCGACAACTTCGCCGACTACCGCCTCGTCATCGACGGGCTGGTCGAGCAGCCACGCCGGTTCTCGCTGGGCGAGATCCGCGCCATGCCGGCGCGCAGCCAGATCACCCGCCACGACTGCGTCGAGGGCTGGTCCTCGATCGGCAAGTGGAAGGGCGCGCGGCTGGGGCCGCTGCTGGACCTGGCCGGCCTGAAGCCCGCCGCCCGCTACGTCGTCTTCCACTGCGCCGACACGCTGGAGCAGACGCTGGACGGGACCGGCCAGTACTACGAGAGCATCGACCTGATCGACGCCTACCATCCCCAGACCATCCTGGCCTACGAGATGAACGACGCCACCCTGCCGGTCCGCCACGGGGCGCCGCTGCGCCTGCGGGTCGAGCGGCAGCTCGGCTACAAGCAGGCCAAGTATGTGATGCGCATCGAGGTGGTGGACCGCCTCGACGGCGTCGACGAGTCCGGCCGGACGCGCCTGGGCCGCGGCCGGGGCGGCTACTGGCCCGACCGCGGCTACGAGTGGTACGCGGGCATATAGCCTCAGTAGAGCGGCGTGGCGATCAGCTCGGCCTCGGCGGCGCACTTGGCGGGATCGGGCTTCGCGCCCGTCTTGCGGAGCGCGTCCAGTTCCTTGCGCGCGGCCTCGACGTCCTTGCGGAACTCGGCCTTCCCATGCAGCGCGGCCACCAGCACCGAGGCGTTGGCCCAGCCCATGTGGGCCGCGCTCATGTTGTGGACGCCGCAGACCAGCCGGCTTTCGCCGAACGCGCGGGCGCGGCTCATGATCTCGGTCGCGCGGTCGGGCGCCAGTTCGGCCAGGACCAGGCCCGCCGACCAGCCCCAGGTGTTGTGGCCCGACGGATAGTCCCAGCTCCTGGCCAGGCCGGCGGTCTTGGCCACGCAGATGTTCCCCTCGTCGATCAGGTAGGGCCGCTGGCGCTTCGCCTGGTCCTTCGCCTTCCGGGTCACGAGGCTGGAGTCGCGCCCCACGCGCAGGAGCAGGCGGAAGGTCTGCGGCGCCGTCTCGGCGGTCAGCTCGACGCCCACCGCGCACGACTGCCCGTGGATGGCGTTGATGCTGGAGTCGTCGGCCTTGGCCATGTCCCAGCGCGGCGTGCCCTCCCACTTGCGGGTCTGGAGGTAGACGGTGCGGTCGGCCTCGTAGCGGGTGGTCCCGGCGACGGGCGCGGGCGGCAGGACCCGGAAGGTGTCGAGGTCGGCGTCGCTGAGATAGGGCTGCGGCGGGGCGGGCGGCGTCACGGGCTTCGGCGCGGGCGCCGCGCCCACGCAGGCCAGGGCCGAGACCGCGGTCACGAACAACTTCAGGCGCATCGCAAACTCCCTCCACACCACGCGAGCCGCGTGTGTCGCAAACACCGCCCGGCGTTTCAACCGCCCGCGTCGGCTCCCGCGGCGAAGCCGCAATGAAATGAACCACGGATTGCACGGATTACACGGATGCCTTGCGGCGCCCGCGCCCATCCGTGAAATCGGTGAAATCCGTGGTTCTTCTGAAGGGCGCTTCGCGCCTCAACTGGTGTCGTCGTCGCATTCCCAGGAGGGGAGGTCGATGGGCGGGGCCAGGCGGCCGTTGAAGGGGTCGGGGTTCGGCTGGGGTTCGCCGGATGGCCGGGCCACGGCGTCCACGCCCTCCGTTTCATCGTCCTCCGCCTCGTCTTCCCCCGCTTCGTCTTCCCAGGCCTCGTCATCGCCCCAGAAGTGGCGGAAGCTGGACGGCCGGTGGCGCAGGGATGCGGGCACATAGGGTCCGATCGCCTCGCCGGTGAGGCCCAGGAGGCCGGCGATGCGCTCGACCTGGGCCTCGACCGGCTCGTCGGCGAACCCGTCCAGCAGCGCCTCGGCCTCCAGGCGTTCGCGCAGGTCGGCGGTGGCGGCCTCGGCCTCCATGGGCCGCATCTGCGTCCAGATCATCCGGTCGAGCGTCCCGGCCAGCCGAGCCTTGCGGGTCGCGACGGCCTTCTCGGTCAGCACCGCCGCGTCGCGGCCGGCGTCGCGGGCGAGCTTCGTCTCCAGCGCGATGGACATGCGCAGCACCCGCCCGGCCTTGCTCAGGGCCGAGATCAGCGCGCAGAGCTCCGCGGCGTCCTCCGTCGCCTCGATGGCCCCGTGCGCCTTCTCCGCCGCATGCATCGCAATCGCCTGGAACCGGGCGAGATCGCGCGCGTGCGCTTCGGCTCTGTCGGTCGGTGTGCTCACGGGGCGAGTGGAACACCCATCTACGTCAGAAGCGGTCGTTTGGGGCGCCGCGTGCGAGATTTCGGGGAGGCGGCATTGGCGGGGACAGGGATGCCCGTCCGGCAGCGAGGCGATGCACGCACTGCCGTCGCGATGAGCCAACGCTGTCGGTCGACCCGCAGCCTTAAGCTGGCGTCACAACAATGTTCCCTGTATGTTCATTGTTGAACGCGTTCAGAGACACACTCTAGGCTCCGCCGCCGTGGGGATTCATTCGCCAGTTCTTTGCCAGAAGCAGTCCGGCGCATACTTCACGCCGGGCGATGTGGCGCGCTCGCTTGTGGCTTGGGCCGCGCGGTCGCAATCAGACCGATTGCTGGATCCTTCATGTGGCGATGGCCAGTTTCTATCGGCCCATCACAACTCGGTGGGGATCGAGCAGAATCCCCATTCGGCGCAGTCTGCCATTGCTGCAGCTCCGGGAGCGCTCGTTCACGAAGGTGACTTCTTCGCTTGGGCGGCGGAAACCCATGAGCGCTTCGAATGCGCAGCCGGGAATCCTCCCTTCATCCGCTATCAGACATTCAAGGGTGAGGTCCGCCGAAGGGCTCTGGAACTTTGCGCGCGAGCTGGCGCCGAGTTCACCGGCCTAGCGTCTTCATGGGCGCCGTTCCTGGTGGCGACCGCCGCCCTATTGAAGCCGGGTGGTCGCATGGCCTTCGTCGTTCCGGCAGAGATCGGGCATGCGCCCTACGCAGCGCCTCTGCTGGAATACCTTGTGGGCTCGTTCACGACCGTCCACCTCATCGCTGTCCGCGAGAAGCTCTTCCCGACCCTGTCCGAAGACTGTTGGCTCCTCTACGCTGACGGACACGGAGGCGCTGCCGAACACATCGACCTGACGGTCTGTGACAGGTTCAAACCAAGCCAGGCGCGACCGAAGCCGACAGTTCGGGTGGACTTGGCCGAGTGGCGCACGCTCTGGTCGCGCAGGCTGCGGCCGTACCTTCTACCCACCGAGATCCGCTCGCTCTACAGCCTTGCGGTCGGCCATCCTGCCACCAGACGGCTTGGTGACTTCGCGACTGTCGGCATTGGCTACGTCAGCGGCGACAACGACTTCTTTCACCTCCGGCCATCAGAGGCAAAGCGCTGGAAGATTCCGACCCCGTTCTTGCACGCGAGCTTGCGAAATGGGCGGTCGATGCCCAGCGGTCAGATCACTCGGGCCACCGTCAAGAAATGGACCCGCGCTGATGACCCAGTGCTTCTCCTCCGGCTGACCCGCAATCAAGAGTTGCCAGCGAGCGTCCGCGAGTACCTCGACAGTAGCGCCGGACGCGCAGCGCGCGGCGGCTACAAGTGCCGCAACCGGACTCCGTGGTACGCCGTGCCCGATGTCCAGGTGCCAAACTACGTCCTTAGCTACATGGCCGGACGGTCGGCGAACTTGGTACGCAACGTCGCCGGGGTGACCTGCACGAACAGCGTGCATGCCGTCAGGGTTCACGATCATGCCGCGGCGACCAAGCTGCTGCCCCAGTGGTCAAGTCCGTTCGTACGACTTAGCTGCGAGCTGGAGGGGCATGCGCTCGGCGGCGGCATGCTGAAACTGGAGGTGCGCGAGGCGACGCGAGTGCTATTCCCCCCGGCCTGCATTGCCGACAATGCCGACGCCGACGCCTTGGAGGATGGCATCCGTACACTCCACCGCTGGAGGCACTATGCGAATTGATTGGGGGTGCCGACGCCTGCAGCCTGCGCTCTCCCGGGGCGCGGACGCGCGACGAGAAGCACGTCAGGCGCAGGCGATGACTGCCGCCATCGAAATGTGAGGCCAGCCGTTGGCGACCAAACCGTCCCTGAAAGCTGAAGCCTGGCCGATCTTCGACCACATCGTGGCTGACGCGGCTCCTGATGGCGTGCACACCAATCCGTGGATCGTCGCGGACGGCCAACTGCATTTTGAGCCAGACTACGAAACGCTTCAACGGCTGCTTGGCGTGCCCCTCCATCTCAAGGCGGGGACGCAGTCCGGGGTTCCGGCGCTCGCCCTCGACGTATGGCTCAGCTACGAGCTTCGCAGAGCAGGATTCGAGCAAGATCAAGTATGGCCCAGGCCGACCAACCCTCGCATTCTCCCTGCCTCGGTAGCCGCTTTGATCGATAGTCTGCCGGGAAAGCTCAAGGCGGATGTGGGAAGCCGCGTATCGAGAGCTGGGTCGATCACCCGCGTTACCGCGGCGTCCGCTGCGATTCTGGGAAAGAATTACCTCAAGCAAGTCGATGTAATCATCACGGACTGGGCGACTGGCCCCGAATTGCTTATCTCCACGAAGCGGATGGACTCCTCCTATGGCAAGAACGCGCCAAACAGGGTCGAGGAATCCTACGGTGATGCGAAGAACCTACGGCTGCGGCACCCGCTCGCCGCCCTCGGATTTGTCTTCGGCCTGCGCTCCGACATTTTGACCAAGGAGCCTAGGACTGCGGATTGGCTGTTCGACCTGTTGGCCAAGCTTGGGCGAGAAGACGACGCCTATCACGCCACGTGCCTGATCTTGATGGAGTACGGAGATGAGGCCGCATTGCCTGACGGGGGCTTCGAAGCGCGCCAAGGCGGAATACTAGACCCAGGCCCTGAGTCCGAAGATGACGACGAGGACGCGCCTGCAGTGGTCCCGGAGTCCGCCATCGTCTCAGTTATCAAGGGCCTTCCCCAGGTGACGATTAGACGAGACAAAATACCGCCAGATCTTGAGCCTGGTCGCTTCCTGTCTGCGATGGTTACGCGAGTTCTCAACACTACTCCCGTGAACATGCACGAGGAGGCGCGGCGCCGCCGCGCCTCTACCTAGGCTAAGCCTACGCTTGGAGCTCTGCGCCCACCGCGGGAGGGGTGTCGCCGGCGCACTGGTTCAGACCCAGCGTGTCTGCCTGGCCGCACCGCCCATGGGGCGCTCTACCGGGCAAGGTTGGCCGCCTACGCCTTGAGGAACAGGTCCGCCCAGCGGGGCTTCTTGCGGGCCTTGTGGCTGCCGCGGTGCCAGGCGTCGGAGGCGATGAGGGGGACGACGGTGGTGGCTTCGGCGAAGACCATCTGTTCCCAGGTGACGTCGACCTTGCCCCAGGAGCAGGCCTCCTTCAGCGTCGAGGACGAGCAGGCGCCGTCGCGCACGTCGGCCACGGTGATCTGCACGGCGTACTTGTGCATGTCGACCTCGTGGCCGAGGATCTCGGCGCAGACGACGGTGTCCTGCGCGAAGTTCTTCGGCACGCCGCCGCCCACCATGAAGAGCCCGGTGGCGCCGGCCTTCAGCTTGATCTCGGTCAGCTCGCGGAAGTCGGCCACGGCGTCGATGGTGAGGTAGGGCTTGCCGGCCTTCATGCGCTCGACCTGGTGCTTCACGAGGCCGAAACCGGCCGATGAGTCGACGAACGCCGGGCAGAAGATCGGCACGCCCTCGCGGTAGGCCGTCTCGACCAGGCTGCCCTCCTTCTTGGCGTTGCCGGCGGCCAGCCACTTGCCCATCTCGTGGATGAACTCGCGGCTGGAGTAGGGGCGCGGCTCAAGGAGTTCGCACAGCGCGTAGATCGTGCCGTCGCAGTTCTGGAGCTCTTCCTCGTCGATGTAGGTGTCGTAGATGCGGTCGATGTACATCTCGCGCAGCTCACGGTCGTCGACGGTGGAGTCGGCCTGGTAGTGCTTGAAGCCGAGGGCTTCGAAGAAATCCATGTCGACGATGGAGGCGCCGGTGGCGACGATCGCGTCGATCATCCCGTGCTTCACCATGTCGCGGTAGATGTGCATGCAGCCGCCGGCCGAGGTGGAGCCGGCGAGCGTCAGCCAGGTCGAGCAGTTGGGGTCTTCCAGGCTCATCGACCAGATGTCGGCGGCGCGCGCGGTGTCGCGGCTGGTGAAGCTCATCTTGCGCATGGCGTCGATCACCGGGCGGGCGTCGTACTGGTCGATCGCCACGTGCTCGACGGTGTTGGCCAGCAGCTCGGCCTTGCGGTTGGTGTTCTGAACGGGAGCGTTCATCGTCGGGTTTCCCTCTCGAAGTTGACGCCCGTCCAAATAGAGAGGCGCGACCGGGACGGAGCGACCGGCCGCGCCTATAGCATTTCCGCGACAGATTTAGCGCCGGCGGCGCTTCTTCCCTGCCGCGCCCTTCGGGCGGCTCAGACGGACAACCTTCCGCTCCTCGGCCTGTTCCTCGCGGGGCAGGCGGATGACGCGTCCGGCCAGGCCGAACATCGAGGCCATCGGGGCGTCCTTCACCTCGACGATCTCGGCTTCGCCGAACCCGTTGAAGTTGGTGCTCATGGCGACGCCGTAGGCGCCGAGCATGCCGATCTCGATGTAGTCGCCCTCGCGGATGTCGTCCGGCAGCCAGAACGGGCCCGGCATGTGGTCGATCGAGTCGCAGGTGGGGCCGTAGAAGCGGAACGGCTTCAGCGGGCCTTCCACCTCGTGGGCGTCGTCGCCCTCGCCGCGGTACAGCTTCACCGGGAAGGGCCACTTCATGTGCGCCGCATCGAACAGCGTGCCGTAGCTGCCGTCGTTGAGATAGAGCGCGTCGCCCTTCTTCAGCTCGACCTTGGTCAGCACCGAGGAGGCTTCCGCCACCAGGGCGCGGCCCGGCTCGGCCCACAGCTCGGTCTCCTCGTGGACCGACATCTCGGCGAAGCCGCGCTGGATCGAGTCGACGTAGTCGCCCATGTCGGGCGGGATCATGCCCGGGTAGATCGACGGGAAGCCGCCGCCCACGTCGACGATGTCGACCATGACGCCGGCGCGCACGATGGCGCGCTGCGCCTGGGCCATCGCCGCCTGGTAGGCGGTGGGGCGCATGCACTGGCTGCCGACGTGGAAGCTGACGCCCATCTTGCCCTGGGTGGCGCGCCGCGCGGCCAGCAGCAGGGCCGGGGCCTCGTGCAGGTCGACGCCGAACTTGCCGGCCAGCGAGTAGGATGCGCCTTCGGCGACCACCGCCAGGCGGACGATCAGGGTCAGGTCCTGCGCGCCGCCGGTGGCTTCGAGGATCTTGCCGAGCTCCTCATGGGTGTCGAGGGCGAAGGTCTTCACGCCGAAGCGGTGGTACGCCTCGGAGATCGCCTTGCGGCTCTTCACCGGATGCATGAACGCCATCCGCGCGCCCGGGGCGGACTGCGCCACGAGCTCGATCTCGCGGATCGAGGCCACGTCGAACGAATTCACGCCGTTCTTCACCAGGGCCTCGATGACCCACGGCGAAGGGTTCGCCTTCACAGCGTAGAAAACGTCGCCTTGAAACTTGTCCTGGAACCAGCGCGCCGCTACCGCCACCGCATCCGGTCGCGCAAAGGCGACGGGACGCTCCGGTGACCGCTCACGGACCAGGTCCAGGGGCGTATGGTACGTATGCACCTCACGCAACCCCCAACGGATTGTTGAACCCAGACCGGCGTTAGCAGCGCTTTTGAGGACATCGGGTCCGCCGGAAGGCGCGCAAATAGGGCCTGCCGACGGGGATGTAAAGCGTTCGTGTGTGCGGCGCGTGCGCGCGAGGCTGCCTGAAGGCGGGGCGGCGCCGTACCGGGCCGTACCGACAGGGCTTTCAATGTCGCCGCCGCGCTGGACCGGGAGCCGGGCGGCGTGCCATGAAGCCGGGGTTTGCTTGACGGGAAAGCTCCGACCGCCTCCATGACCGACGCCGCCGTTCTGTCCATACGGAACGCCTCCAAGACCTTCGGCCAGCGCCGCGCCCTCGACGGCGTCTCGCTCGACGTGGCGAAGGGCGAGATGATCGCCCTGATCGGCCCGTCCGGGTCGGGCAAGTCCACGCTGCTGCGCTCGATCAGCGCGCTGCAGACCATCGATCCCGGCCCCGGCGAGATCGTCGCCTTCGACGGCCACGTCCAGAAGGACGGCAAGATCGACCCGAACGTGCGCAGGACCCGCACGCGGATCGGCATGATCTTCCAGCAGTTCAACCTGGTGGGCCGGCTGTCGCTGTTCACCAACGTGGCGCTGGGGTCGCTGGGCCGGATCGGCTTCTGGCGCGCGGCGCTGGGCCTCTGGCCGGCCGAGACCAGGCAGGCGGCCATGGCGGCCCTGCACCGCTTCGGCCTCTCGGAATACGCCGGCCAGCGGGCCAACACGCTGTCGGGCGGCCAGCAGCAGCGCGCCGCGATCGGCCGCGCCCTGGTGCAGAAGGCCAAGATCATCCTCGCCGACGAGCCGGTGGCCAGCCTTGACCCCGTCGCGGCGCGCCGCGTGATGGAGATCCTGCGCGAGCTGAACCAGGCCGACGGCCTGACGGTGATCGTCACCCTGCACCAGGTCGACTACGCGCTGCGCTACTGCGAACGCGTCGTGGCCCTGAAGGCCGGCCAGATCGTCTACGACGGTCCCTCCGGCGGCCTGAAGCGCGACAAGCTCATCGACATCTACGGCCCCGAATTCGAGGACGTCTTCTGGGAAGGAGCGCCCACATGATCCGTCGCACCCTCATCCTCGCCGCCGTCGCGGCGCTCAGCCTGGCCTCGTGCGGCAAGCCCGCCGAGAAGGCCGCCGCCGGCGGCACGCCGGACGAGCTCACCTTCTCGATCCTGTCGGCCGAGAACCAGTCGTCCATGGAGCCCCTCTGGGCGCCGCTGCTGGCCGACCTCTCGGAGTCGATCGGGGTGAAGGTGAAGCCGTTCTTCGCCACCAACTACACCTCGCTGGTGGAGGCCATGCGCTTCAACCAGGTGCAGATGGGGTGGTTCTCGGCCTCGCCCGCCCTCTCGGCGGTGAACCGGTCGCAGGGCGAGGTGCTGGGCCGCGTGGTCGACGCTGGCGGCGACGCCACCTACAAGTCGATCATCATCGTCAGGAAGGGCAGCGGCGTCACGCTCGACAAGCTGCTCGCCTGCGACAGGAGCCTGTCGTTCGGCATGGGCGACACCCAGTCGACCTCGGGGACGCTGGCGCCGCTCACCTACCTCTTCACGCCGAAGGGCGTGGAGCCGAACAAGTGCTTCAAGGCCGTCCGCGCGGCCAGCCACCAGGCCAACTCGTTCTCGGTGGCCAACGGCGTGCTGGACGCGGCCACGAACAACTCGGTCGGCCTCGTCTTCTTCAAGCGCCAGAGCCCTGAACAGGCCGGCAAGCTGGAGGTGATCTGGGAGAGCCCGCCGCTGCCGGAAAGCTCGATCGTGGTGCGCAAGGACCTCGACCCGGCGCTGAAGGAGAAGATCCGCCAGTTCTTCCTGACCTACGGCACGGGCGCGGACGCCAAGGCCGAGAAGCAGCGCGAGGTGCTGAAGGGCCTCGCCTACGGCGGCTTCAAGCCGGCCGACAACAGCTACCTGAACCCGGTGCGCGAGATGGAGGCCAGCGAGGAGCTCGCGGCGGCCAAGCGCGGGAGCGACAAGGCCAGGATCGCCAAGGCCCAGGCCGAGTACGACAAGGTGAAGGCCGACATCGCCCAGGCCCAGGCCATCGAGCCCGCGACCGCCCCCGAAAACGCCCAATGAGCCTGCCTGCCGCCGCCACGGCCGTTCCGCCGCCGCCGCAGAAGACGTTCATGCAACGGCTCCCGGACCTGCTGGTCTGGGGCGGGGTGATCGCGCTCCTGCTGATCGCCTTCGGGCCGGCCGAGATCAGCAAGCTGCCGCTGCTGTTCGCCCGTTCGGAGAACATGCAGACGTTCGCCCGGGAGTTCGCCCACCCCGACTGGACCGACTTGAAGCTCTACGTCGGCCAGATGTGGCTGACGATCCAGATCGCGCTCTGGGGCACGGCGCTGGCGATCCTGCTGGCCGTCCCGCTGTCGCTGCTGGCCTCGCGCAACATGACCTCGGCCTACGCCCAGTGGCCGATCCGGCGCGTGCTGGACGTGATCCGCTCGGCGCCGGACCTGGTGATCGGCACGGTCTTCATCGTGGCCGTGGGGCCGGGACCGTTCGCGGGCGTGATGGCGCTGGCGGTCAACACCTCGGGCGTGCTGGCCAAGCTGTTCTCGGAGGCCGTGGAGTCCATCGACCGCGGGCCGGTCGAGGGCGTGCGGGCCACGGGCGCCAGCAAGCTGCACGAGATCATCTGGGGCGTCATCCCGCAGGTGGCGCCGCTGTGGACCAGCTATGCGCTCTACCGCTTCGAGTCGAACAGCCGCAGCGCCACCGTGCTGGGCCTGATCGGCGCCGGCGGCATCGGCCAGCTCCTGTTCGACAGCCTGAACGGCTTCGCCTACGCGCGCACCGCCGCCATCGTGGTGGTGATCATCCTGGCCGTGACGCTGATCGACATGCTGAGCCAGGCGATCCGCAGCCGGCTGCTGTAGCGACCATCCCTCCCCTTCAGGGCAGGGCCATCGCATATGGATGCGGATGGCCGAAAGGCCGTCAGTCAAACCGCGGAGATCGCGGAGATGCGCAGAGAAGCTCTCCCACGATTGTCATCCCGGTTTCGCCGCAGGCGAAGACCGGGACCCAACCGTCCGGTGCTCTGAGGTTGTTATCTGGCCCCGCTCGCCAGGGGCCGGCCCCCAACCATCGACGCACCGGAGGGTTGGGTCCCGGTCTTGGGCTACGCCCAAACCGGGATGACAAATGGGGAAAGCCTCCGCGTATCTCCGCGATCTCCGCGGTTCGACTGACGGCCTTTCGGCCGCCCGCATCCATATGCGATTGCCCTCCCCTGAAGGGGAGGGATTGGTTTCCGCTAAGGCTTGAACTTGGCGAGCAGGGCCTTGAGTTCGGGTTCGTCGACGAGGGCGGCGGCGGCGGCGGGGGTGGTCCAGTTGCGGTCGCGTTCGGCCATCTCGGGCCAGATGTCGCGCTCCTCGACGACCTGCATCGGATAGACTTGGACGCGGACGTGCTGCAGGCGGCCCGAGCGCAGGCGCTTGTCGTAGTGGTAGACGCCCAGGCTCTTGCGGCGCGTCTCGCCGATCACGCCGGCTTCCTCGAACGCCTCCTGGGCGGCGCAGGGGCCCGGGGCCTTGTCCGCCATCGGCCAGCCCTTCGGGATCACCCAGCGGCGGCTTTCGCGCGAGGTGATCAGCAGGACCTCGGCGGCGCCGTCCTCGCGCTTGCGCCAGGGCAGGGCGGCATACTGGGTGCGCGGCTCGCGATCGAGCTCGGGCCGCACTCTGTCCTGCTTCTTGCCCAACGGCGCGACGGCGCTCCCAGCGAATCGATCACGTTCCGATCGTCAGGCGGGGCGGTTTACGCGGCGTTTCGCGGCGCGCCAACCGGATTGTCATAAAAGTGTCATACGCCGCGGGACGTCAGGCCGCCCGAGTCCTGGCGCCGATGAGGCGGCTACGCCGCCTCGGGCCGCCTGCGCCGGACGCGGGCGAGCCGGCGCAGGCGGCGCCAGAAGCGGGTCTTCTCGGGCTCGGGGTAGGGCTCCAGGTTCTTCACGAAGTCCTCGGCGCAGGCGCGCCAGGAGAACCCCTCGGCGAAGGCGCGCACGCGCTGGCGGTCGAGGTCCAGGCACTGGAGGCAGGCCTCGCGCAGGCCCTCGGTGGCGGTGAGCGCGAGCGCGCCGGCGGCCGAGCCCGGGATGATGTCGATCGGCCCCGGCGCCGGATAGGCCGCCACCGGCGTGCCCGACGCCATCGCCTCCAGGATCACGAGGCCGAAGGTGTCGGTGAGCGACGGGAACACGAAGACGTCGGCGCTTCGGTAGTGGGCCGCCAGGTCTTCGCCCGACTTCGAGCCGGTGAAGACCACCTTCGGGTACTTGGCCTTGAGCTCGTCGAGCTGCGGGCCGGGGCCCACCACCACCTTCGAGCCGGGCAGGTCGAGGGCCAGGAACGCCTCGATGTTCTTCTCCACGGCCACGCGGCCCACATAGAGGAACACCGGCTTCGGCAGGTCGGCGAAGAGGGCGGCCTCGCCCTCGGCCAGCGGGCGGAAGATGTCGGTGTCGACGCCGCGCGACCAGGCCGAGATGTTGCGGAAGCCGTGGGTCTCCAGCGCCTTCTGCATGGTGGGCGTCGCCACCATCAGCCGGCCCGACGGCTTGTGGAACCACTTCATGTAGGCGTAGCCGGCCGCCAGCGGCAGCGGCAGGCGCGCCGAGACGTATTCCGGGAAACGGGTGTGGTAGCTGGTCGTGAAGGGCAGCTTCCACTCCACGCAGATGCGCCGCGCCGCCAGGCCGATCGGGCCTTCGGTCGCGATGTGGATGGCTTCGGGCTCGAAGGCCTTGAACAGCTCCTGCACCGGCTCGTAGACGCCGATGGCCACCTTGATCTCGGCGTAGGTGGGCAGCGGGAAGGTCTTGAACTGGCCGGGGTGGATCACCTCGACCTGGTGGCCGATGGCCTGCAGCTCGCCGACCACGCGGGTGAGGGTGCGGACCACGCCGTTCACCTGCGGCTCCCAGGCGTCGGTGGCGATCAGGATGCGCATCGGCCGCTGCGGGTCGCGGCTGGCGGTGATGGCCTCGCGCAGGCGCCGGTCGGCGCGCCGCGGCCGGGGCGGCCCCTCGGCTGCCTTCGGGGGCTGGCGGAAGGCCTCGGACTGCATCCAGGCCCAGAAGGCGCCCAGCAGGGCCTCCTTGGTCGGGAAATGGCGGTAGACGGTGCGCTCGCCGACGCCGGCGTCGCGGGCGATCTCGGCGAAGCTGAGCTCCTCGAGGCTGCGGTGCTCGAGCTGGCGGCCCACGGCGCGCAGGATCTGGGCCCGGGTCTCCTCCCGCTGGCGGTCGCGCAGGTTCGCCCGCAGGTTCGGCAAGGGGGGCGTTTTCATGGCAGCGGCACTGTCATGAGTTCCGGATGGAAGTCAACGCAAGCCGGCGTTATGCCAAATCCCGGCAGACGCGGGCTCCGGGCGCCCAAAGGCCGGACAACCGCGCGTCCATGCGGCGCAGCAGGTTCGTATGCGCTTGGCATCCGCGGGGCAACCGTGCCTAGGACGCTGCGAAACAGGCCCGGTGGGGCGCCCCGAATTGGGTTCGATGGACGCGACGAACTTCTCCGCCCGCGCGACGCCCAAGTCGCAGCGCACCCGCGCGCGCATCCTCGATGCGGCGATGCGGCTGTTCGCGGAGATCGGCTACCACGCGGCCACCAACGCGGTGATCGCCGACGCCGCCGACCTGACGCGCGGGGCCATGCTCTATCACTTCGCCACGCGGGAAGAACTGGTCGAGGCGGCCGTCTCGCACATCGAGCTCAACCGGGCGAAGCTGTTCGAGCAGGCCGCGGCGCAGCCGGCCCCGGGCGTGGACGCCGCCGAGCACGCCGTCGACGTCTACTGGGCGCTGCTGCACGAGCTGCCGTTCGTGGCGTTCGCCGAGCTGGAGGCCGCGGCGCGCACCGACGCGATGCTGGCCGGGCGGCTGGCCAGCGCCCGCAGCGCCTTCGACCACGCCCAGCTCGGCGGCGACCGGTTCGGCGCCATGGTGCAGGCGGGCCACGATCCGCGCTTCCAGGCCAGCCGCGACCTGGGCCGTTTCCTGCTGGAGGGCCTGGCCAAGGGCTCGATGACCTACGACGAGCCGGCGCGGCGCGAACGCCTGCTGGCGGTCGTCAAGCGCGCCGTCCGCGCCCTCAACCGCAAGGGCGACGTCGGCGACCTCTGGCCGGAGTGACCCCTCGTATCTGGACGGCGGCGCGACCGTCCGGATGCAGGGAAGCTCCCCCTTAGCCTCACCTTAAGGGATGGCCCGGTAACCTTGCCGCCGGGATGGGCCGGAACATGCGCTCCAGGGAAATCGCCATGGCCGTCGCGGCGGCGGCCGTCCTCGCGACGGCCCCGGCGGCGCACGCCTATGCGCCCGACGCGGCGAACGTCGAGGCCCCGACGCCGTTCGAGGCCAGGGTCCAGGCCGCCAAGTCGGCGATGATGGCCGATCCGCAGGCCGCGCTCGGCCAGTCGCTCGCCGCCCTCGACGCCGCCAAGCGGGAGAGCGGGCCGCGCAGGGCCGAGCATATCGCCACCGCCCAGTGGCTCCAGGGCGAGGCGCTCCTGCGCCTGAACCGCCTCGAAGAGGCGCGGCCCGTCATCCGGGACGGCCTGGCCGCCGTCGCCAGGGGCTCGCCCGACACCAAGCTGCACGGCGACCTGCTGATGGCCCAGGCCGGGGTGCTGGCCACCGAGGGCCAGGTGCAGGCGGCGCTCACCGACTTCCACGCCGCCTACCGCATCTTCGGCAAGGCCGGGGAGGCGCGCAGCCAGGCCATCGCGCTGATGAACATCGGCACGATCTACCAGGACGCCCGCGACTACGCGAAGGTGCTCCAGTACTACGCCCAGGCGGCCGACCTCTACGCGGGCGACCCGTCGCTGACGGTCAGCGCCCGGAACAACATCGGCAACGCGTTGCGCGAGCAGCGGAAGTACGCCGAGGCCGAGGCCGAGTTCGAACGCGCCCGCGCCGTCGCGCGCGAGCTGAAGAGCCCGCTGATCGAGAGCAGCGTGGTGGCCAACCTCGCCGCCGCCGAGGTCGAGCACGGCAAGCTCGACGCCGCCCAGCGCCACGTCGCCGAGGCCGAGCGGCTCGCCAACAGCGACGCCGCCGCCCGCGAGAGCCTGCCCGGCGTCTGGGGCGTGGCCGCCAGGCTGCAGCTCGCCCGCGGGAATGCGCGGGGCGCCGCCGACCTGATCGAGCGCACGTTCGCGGGCGTCGACCTCGAGACCACCAGCCTCATCGAGCGCGACTTCCACGAGACCGCCTACAAGGCCTATCTGGCGCTCGGCCAGGAGCACCTGGCGCTGGCGCACCTCAAGGCCTTCAAGCGGCTCGACGACCAGGCCCGCGACCTGGCCGCCTCGACCAACGCGGCGCTGATGTCGGCCCGGTTCGACTACGCCAACCAGGCCTCGCGGATCGCGAGCCTCAAGGCGACGCAGCTCCAGAAGGACGTGGAGCTCGCCCGCACCCGCGGCGTCGTCACCAACGTCCTGCTGGCCGGCTCGGTGCTGGTCGGCGTCCTGCTGCTCGGCGGGTTCCTGTCGATCCGGCGCAGCCGCAACCAGGTGCGCGACGCCAACGGCAAGCTGTCGGTCGCCAACGCCTCGCTGGAGAAGGCGGTGCAGGCGCGGACCGAGTTCCTGGCCACCACCAGCCACGAGATCCGCACGCCGCTGAACGGCATCCTGGGCATGACCCAGGTGATCCTGGCCGACCCGCGCCTCGACGCCGAGCTGAAGGACAAGGTGGCCCTGGTCCACGGCTCGGGCGAGACCATGCGCGCCCTGGTGGACGACATCCTCGACCTGTCGAAGATCGAGACGGGCAAGATGATCATCACCCCGGCCGAGATGGACCTCAAGAAGCTGTGCGAGGACACCGCGCGCCTGTGGGCCGAGAAGGCCGACGCCAAGGGCGTCGCGCTCACCCTCGACATCCACCGCGCGCCGACCAGGATCCTGGCCGACGCGGGCCGCCTGCGGCAGATCCTGTTCAACCTGATGTCCAACGCCATCAAGTTCACGCACCAGGGCGCGGTCGCCCTGGCCGTGCGCGCCGAGGGCGACGAGCTGGTGCTGGCGGTCAGCGACAGCGGCATCGGCATCCCGAAGGAGCGGCAGGAGGACGTGTTCGAGCCCTTCCGCCAGGTCGACGGCTCCATCACCCGCAACTACGAGGGCACGGGCCTGGGCCTCGCCATCTGCCGCAACCTGGCGCGCGCCATGGGGGGCGACATCGCGCTGGAGAGCACGCTGGGCAAGGGCTCGACCTTCACCGTGCGGATCGCGCTCCGGCGCCCGGCCGAGAGCCGCGCCGCCGCGGGGGGCGAGGACGCGCCCGCCGCCGAGACCTTCGCCGACGCCCGGGTCCTGCTGGTGGACGCCAACCCGCTGGCCCAGGCGGTGCTGCGCGCGGTGCTGACGCCGCAGGTGCGCGCCGTCGAGGCGGTGGCCGCCCCCGCCGACGCCGCCCAGGGGCGCTTCGACCTGATCCTCTGCGACGCCGCCGTGCTGGGCGAGGCGCCGGACGCGCGCGCCGCGGCGCTCCGGGCGCTCTGCGGCAGGACCGGCCCCGCGGCCGTGGTGGTGCTGACCCCCGGCGACGACGCCGAGGCGGCGCTCCTCGCCGCGGCCGGCGCGGCCCAGGTGGTCAGGAAGCCCATCGCGGCCCCGGCGCTCTCGGCCGCGCTCAGGGCCGGCTTCGCCGAACGGCTGTCGGCGGGCGCGGATTCCCCTGCACAATCAATGTTCGCTTAAGCTGTCGGCTATAAGACGGAGCGTAGCGTCGGCGGGGGGTCGGCCGCCCGGAGCCACCCATGCGGGTCTTGTTCGTCGAGGATAACGAGGTCAACCGCCGCGTCGTGAAGGAGATGCTGCGCGCGGGCGGGATCGAGATGGCCGAGGCCCCGGACGGCGCCGCGGGCCTCCAGATGATCGCCGACTACGACTACGACCTGATCCTGATGGACCTGCGCATGCCCGGCATGGACGGCATCACCGCCATCCGCGAGCTGCGCCGGCGCGGCGACGTCAAGGCGACCCTGCCGGTGATCGTGGTCACGGCCGACGCCGGCTCGTCCATCGAGGCCGACTGCCTGGCCGCCGGCGCCGACGGCGTGCTGCTGAAGCCCGTCTCGATGACGGCCCTCTTCGACGCCATCGGCCAGATCCTCGCCAACCGCAGCGGCGGCGACATCCTGGTGGCCTGAGGGCCAGGGCCGCGCTACGGCTAGGCGATGCGCACCAATCGCCTCAAAGAGATCTGGGCCGACGGCAAGGCCGCCATCAACTGCTGGCTCAGCCTGCCCGGCGCCCTGAACGCCGAGGCCGTGGGCGCGCAGGGCTGGGACGCCGTCACCATCGACCAGCAGCACGGCCTGATCGGCTATTCCGACGTCCTGTCGATGCTGCAGGGCTTGCGGTCCAGCGACGCCGTCCCGCTGGTCCGCGTGCCGTGGAATGCGCCCGGCGACATCATGAAGGCGCTGGACGCGGGCGCGCTCGGGATCATCTGCCCGATGATCTCCACGGCGGCCGAGTGCGAGGCCTTCGTGCGGGCCTGCCGCTATCCGCCCGGCGGCTTCCGCAGCTATGGCCCGATGCGCCCGGCGATGGTCCACGGCGGCGACTACGCCGAGAACGCCAACGCCCAGGTCCTCACCTTCGCGATGATCGAGACCGCCGAGGGCCTGGAGAACGCCGAGGCCATCTGCGCCGTCCCGGGCCTCGACGGGATCTACATCGGCCCCTCCGACCTCTCGCTCTCGCTGGGCGGCGAGCCGCGGCAGGACAGCGACGACCCGAGGATCCTGGCCGCCTTCGACCGCATCCTGGCCGCCACGAGGGCCGCGGGCATCCGCACCGGCGTCCACACCAACGGCGCCGCCTATTCGAAGCAGATGATCGCGCGCGGCTTCGACCTGGTCACCGTCGGCTCCGACATGCGCTACCTGATGAGCGGCCGCCGCGAGGTGATCGAGATGCGCAAGGGCTGAAACGCCACGTTGGGTCATTGTCCGGACAGGATTATCCTGTCCTCCACCCGCGAACCCGGTATCGGTCACCCGCCATGAAGCTGAAGAAGAGCGAGACGCTCGAGATCCGCCTGCCCTACCCGACCAAGCTCGCCTTCATGGCGCGCTGCCAGGACGAGGGCGTGTCCGCGAGCGAGGCGCTCCGCGGCTTCATCGAGCGCGAGATCGCGCCGCCCGCGCCGCGCGTGGTCCGCCGCGGCTGGCGCCTCGTCGCCGGCGGGATCATCGCCGCCACGGTGGGGGCCGCCGCCGTGGGCGCGGTCGCCGCGCCGGCCCTGGCCCATCCGGCCGCCGCCGGCGAGTTCGCCCGCCTCGACACCGACCACGACGGCCGCCTCAGCGCCGCCGAACTCCGCGCCCTCGACACCGACGGCGACGGCGCGATCAGCTTCGCCGAATACCGCGCCCGCTAGGACCGCCCTCAATACCGCTCATCCCGGCGAACGCCGGGACCCAGATGGCATGGCGCAAGAAGAGGGGTTCCGGAGGCTCCGAGGTCCTCCCATCAGTCTCCGCGAGCGTGGATCTGGGTCCCGGCATTCGCCGGGATGAGCGGAAGTCATTGAATTCCCTCAGAGGGTATTGAGCGCGGACCCTAGCCCACAGGCTTCAGCAACCGGCCCGGGTCGAAGCGCATCACCCAGGTCCAGGGCTTGAAGATCTCGGCGCCGCCCTTCCACGAGGCGAGGATGAAGCGCGGGCGGCCGATCAGGTTCTCGGCGGGCACGAAGCCGACGCCGTTCATGGCCGGCGGCACGCGGCTGTCGGACGAGTTGTCCCGGTTGTCGCCCATCATGAAATAGTGGCCCTCGGGCACCACGAAGACCTCGGTGTTGTCGAGCGGCTCGTTCGGCCCGCGGTCGAAGGTCATGTAGGTGTGGCCGCGCGCGTTGGTCTCGGCGTACTGCGCCACCGTCATGTCGGCGTCCGGATCGAGGGCGTCGCCCGCCGGGGTCCGCGCGATCGGCTCGCCGTTCACATAGACCCGGCCCTCGCTCACCTGCACCCGGTCGCCGGGCAGGCCGATCAGCCGCTTCACGTAGGTCACCTGCGGATTGCTGGGCAGCTTGAAGACCACCACGTCGCCGCGCGCCGGCGCCTGCTCGAACACCCGGCCCCTGAACAGCGGCAGGTTGAACGGGATCGAGGCGCGGCTCCAGCCGTAGTCCCACTTGGTGGCGATCACGTAGTCGCCCACCAGCAGGCCGGGCTCCATCGACGCCGACGGGATGGTGAAGGGCTCGAACAGCACCACGCGCAGGACGAGGGCCAGCAGCAGGCCCAGGCCGATGGTCCTGGCGCTGTCGACGACCTCCTCGCGGAAGGACTTGGGCGGCGGCTTGTCGGACTTGTCGTTCATGGCCGCCACCCATGCCGCCGGTCGGGCCTGCACGGCAATCGAAGTCTTGTCCGGACACGCCGCCTGCGCCGTCGGGACGCAACCTGCGCACGGCGATGGCCAAGGGTCGCGCGGGTCCCTAACTTCACGGGGTGAAGCGCGCGGGGGCCTTCGTGGAAGATCGGGAACTCGACGACATCGTGGCGCTGCTGCCGCCGCTGCTCCAGGCCGTGGACCGGCTGGGCTTCGTCGCGCGCCACTTCGACCCGCCCCAGTTCGGCGAGCTGATGGCGGCCGTCGGCGAGCCCGACGCCGCGCTGGCCGCCGAGCGCCCCCGCCTCGACGCCTGGCCCGCCGCGATGGCGCCGGTCGGGACCGCGCTGGCCACGGCCGCCGATGCGGCGCTGGCCGCCTACGCCGAGCTGCGCGCCGCGCCGGACCAGGAGGACGGGCTCGCCGCCGTCTTCCGCGCGCTGCGCCACGGCCCGCGGGCGCAGGAGGCGCTCTATCCGCTGGCGCGCGGCCTGCCGCCGGTCGGCCGCTTCTTCCTCGATCCCGACCGGCGCGACGACGCCGATCTCGTGAAGCGCCTGGCCGAGGCGCCCGAAAGCGAGGTCACCGGGGTGATCCACGGCGGCGGCGAGCCCGGCGCGCGCGGGGCCTTCTCGATCTATGTGCCGGAATACTACGACGCCGCCCTGGCCTGGCCGGTGGTGTTCGCCCTGCACGGCGGCTCGGGCAACGGCCGGGCGTTCCTGTGGAGCTGGGTGCGCGAGGCCCGGTCGCGCGGCGCCATCGTGGTGGCGCCCACCGCCGTCGGGCGCACCTGGGCGATCCAGGGCGGCGACGCGGATACGCCGAACCTGCACCGCATCCTCGACCTCGTGCGCACCCACTGGAGCGTGGACGAGACGCGCCTGCTGCTGGGCGGCATGAGCGACGGCGGGACCTTCAGCTACGTGAGCGGGCTCGAGCCCGGCTCGCCGTTCACGCACCTCGCGCCGACCTCGGCGGCGTTCCACCCGGTGATGGCCAGCTACGCCGACCGCGACCGGCTGCAGGGGCTGCCGATCCACATCACCCACGGCGCGCTGGACTGGATGTTCGACGTCGGCATGGCGCGCGAGGCGGCCACGGCGTTGCAGGCGGCTGGCGCGGCGGTGACCTACCTGGAGATCCCCGACCTCGCCCACACCTGGCCGCGCGAGGCCAACAACCCGGTCCTCGACTGGCTGGGCGTGGCCTGATGCGCGGACCGGCCATGTCCGGAAAGGAGGGCCGCGTCGCGCGAGGCGCCTGCGTCTGCGGCGCGGTGCGGATCGAGATCGGCGTCCCCGCCCGCTGGGCCTGGCACGACCACGCCCGGCGCAGCCGCCATGCGCAGGGCGCGGCCTACGTCACCTATGTCGGCTGCTGGCGCAGCCGCTTCGCCATCGTCGAGGGCGAGGAGAACGTCACCCGCTACGAGGACGAGGCCGAGGGCACGGTCCGCAGCTTCTGCGCGCGCTGCGGCACGCCGATCGCCTACGAACGCGCCCGCTCGCCGCAGATGGTGAACGTGCCGCGCGCGCTCGTCTCCGAGCGCACGGGCCGCGAGCCGCGCTACCACATGAACATGCCCGAGGCCGCCGAATGGACCTGGCGCGGCGAGGCCCTGAAGCCGCTCAAGGGCTACCCCGGCGTGCTCTGGGAGCCGCCGCGCAGGAAGAAGAAACCGCCCGAGCCGATGTTCTGAGCCTCGAGAAGGCGCCTCACCGACCGGTAACCTCTTGCGCGCTAAGCTTAAATCCGATCGCGCGCAACCTGACGCGCGGCGAAGGGGAGGACATGGCGCAGACCGCCACGGCATCGGCTCCAGCGAAGGCCCCGGCGGGACCCAACGCGTTGCAGTTGCTCGCGTTCGTGTTCGCGAGCGCCGACGTGGTCATGGAGATCGGCGCCGGCGGGCGCGTGACCTTCGCGACCGGCGCAGCCGGCCGCCTGCTGGGCCGCGGCGCCGAGACGCTGATGGGCCGGCCCTGGCGCGAGTTCGTCGACATCGCCGACGCCGAGCTGGTCGACGCCGCGATCGGCGGCATCCGCCCCGGCGAGCGCCGCGGGCCGTTCAGGATCGCGCTGACCGGGGCCAGGGGCCTTCAGCCCGTCACGCTGTCGCTGTTCCAGATGCCGCAACGGCCGGGCGTCGCCGCCGCCTTCAGCCTCTGGCAGCCGCCGGTGGCCGAGGTGAGGACCGACGCCTCGGGCCTGGCCGCCCGCGAGGACTTCGAGGCCGCCGCCGCCGGGCTGATGAAGCAGGCCGAGAAGACCGGCGGCGCGCTCAGCGTCGACCTGCTGGAGGTCGCCGGCCTCGCCGTGGCGCTGGCGGGCATGGAGCCCGAGGTCGCCGAGGCCACCCAGAAGAAGCTGGCCGCGACCCTGCGGGCCGCGTCGCACGGCGGCGTGCCCGCCGCCGGCCTGGGGGCCGACCGCTTCGCCATGCTGCGGTCGGGCCAGGCCAACGTCGAGGCCCTGGCCGAGCGCATCCGGGAACTGGCGGGCCCCGGCGTGGAGGTGAAGACCGGCGAACTGCCGCTCGATCCGGCGTCGCCCACGGAGACGCTGCGTGCGATCCGCTACGCGCTGGACCGCTGCCTGGGCGAGGGGCCGGCCGCGGCGGCCAAGAGCTTCGAGGCGGCGCTGCGCCAGACCGTCACCGAATCCGCCCGCTTCAAGGACCTGATCCGCGCCGGGAAGTTCGAGCTGGTCTACCAGCCGGTGGTCGACCTCAGGACCCGGGACCTGCACCACTACGAGGCCCTGACCCGCTTCGAAGGCGGCGGCGGCCCGGCCGAGACGATCAAGCTGGCCGAGGAACTGGGCCTGGTCGTGGAGTTCGACCTCACCGTCGTGAAGACCGTCGCCGCCATGCTGGCCGAGACGCCCGCCGAGGTGCGGATCGCCGCCAACGTCAGCGCGTTCTCGCTGGAGCAGCCCGGCTTCGTGGAAGCGGTCATCCGCGTGAACGAGGCCCAGCCGAAGCTGCGCGCGCGGCTGCTGCTGGAGCTGACCGAGAGCCACAGGCTTGCCGACCTCGACGCCGCCAACGCCAGGATCCAGGCGCTGCGCGAGGCCGGCCACGAGATCTGCCTCGACGACTTCGGCGCCGGTTCGGCCTCGCTCGACTACCTGCGCCAGCTCGAGGCCGACGTGGTGAAGTTCGACGGCAAGTTCGTGCAGGGCCTGGAGTCGCGGCCGCGCGACGCGGTGATGCTGAAGCGGCTGGCCGAGATGTGCGCCGAACTGGGCGTCGAGACCGTGGCCGAGATGATCGAGACCGAGGACGCGGCGCGGAAGATCCAGGCCATGGGCATCGGGCTGGGCCAGGGCTGGCTGTTCGGCAAGCCCGTGCCGAAACCGGTCGTGGCGCAGAAGAAGGCCCCGATGATCGCACGCCGCCGGGGCGCGGTGGAGAGCTGGGGCTAGACCATTCGGCGCTTAGGTAGGTCCGAGGTCGGGAAACCGAATGGTCTAATCCTAAGCGAAGGTCCTGAGCATTCGACGGTTCGAGCGAACCGCCGAATGCA
>NZ_JAHBYD010000040.1 GCF_019636135.1 Phenylobacterium sp. | reverse complement strand
TCAGGGCGTTGGTCATGGAGCGACATTATCCTACTAACTTTATAGGAATATGCCGAATGTCTGGGGCCGGCGAGAGATTTCCTCTGCCCCTTCCGCGCGCGACGGCCCGGAACGACGGGCCGCCGGAGGGGCAGAGGCGCCGGTCTAGCCGGGCGCGCCCCGGCGTTGCTGTTGCGAGCCCGGCGGCGGGACGGCCCGCGGCGGCAGGAAGATCTTGCGGAAGCTCAGCTTCACCACGCGGCCCAGGGGGTCGACGAGGTCGGGCTGATAGTTGATGGGCGTGGCGCCGGTCGCGTCCTTCACCGAGACGCGCTCGTCGAAGATGTTGTCGATCGACAGGCTGACGCGGGCGCCGCGCATCCAGGTGTGCTCGCGCGCCATCGGCTGCATGCTGAGGTCGGCGAAGAGGCGCGCGTTGACGGTCGTCAGGTCCGAGAATCGCAGGCCCGTGCCCCCGAAGGCGCTGTCGACGCTGCCGCCCTCCTGCCAGCGGGCGGTGAGCCGCGCGCCCAGGCCGTTGCGCGAAGCCCCGGCCTGCACGTCGATCTGATGCTCGGGATTGATCCCGCCGCCGCTGAGCGTGTCGCCGTCGATGAGGTCCAGCACGGGCACGCCCGGCCGGATCAGCACCTCGTCCTTCATCCGCCAGGTGTGGAAGACCGCGAACTGCAGGTTGCCGCCGCCGAACCCGCCCGGGCCGCCCGGACCACGGAAACCTCCGCCCGGACCACCGCCCGGGCCGCCGAAGCTGCGCGGACCGTCGCCCGGCGGCGGGCCGTCGGCTCCGCCAGGAGGCGCGCCGCCGCCGTCCGGCGCGCCCGGGGGCCGCTGGAAGCCGCCGGGCGGCGTGGTGGTGTTGCGGATCGGCTTGGAGAAGTTGAAGCCCCAGCGCAGCTCGTCGCGGTCGTGCCGGTCGAAGTTGACCGGGCGCACGTCCACCTGCGTCAGCCGGCCCGTGGCGTCGCGCACGAAGCGTTCGGGGAACGCCGCCTCGATCTCGGTCGTCGCCGCCGGGAAACCGGCGATCTCGTCCTTCAGCCGCGTGCGGGTGTAGTCGAAGCGGAAGGTGAGGTCGGTGTCCTTGATCGGCTTCAGGGTCAGGCCCAGCTTCGAGACCTGCCGGTTGCTGGCCATCAGGAACGGGTTGCCGCCGGAGATCTGGGTGACCTCGACGGTCTCGCCGCGGGTGAAGTCGAACACGCGCACGTCGGGCGTGGCGATCTCGGGCTCGCCGAGCTGCGAGACCGACGGCGCGCCATCCTCGTCCGAGAACGAGGCGACGAGGCGGATCGCCTCGATGGGCGAATAGGTGAAGCCGCCGCCCAGCTTGGTGAGCGTGCCGAAGTCCGAGAGTTCGTCGACCTCGGCGTTGAAGTTGACCGAGAGCGACCCCAGGCCACGCACCTTGCCGCGCGTGCGGCTGAGCAGCGGGGCGTCGAAGTTGACCTGGGCGCGGCCCGACTGGCGGTCGAGGTCGGTGTCGCGGGTGACGCCGCGGCGGAACGACGTGCCGCTCAGGTCATAGGTGTCGGCGCCCACGGTGAACGCGGCGTTGACGGGCCCCGCCGGAAGCTGGAGCAGCGTGCCGTTCACCAGCGCCTCGATCTCGGCCGAGGTGGTGGTCGAGCGCGCGCGGTTGGGGGCCGAGTAGGCGCCGGCGGCCGTGTTGTACTCGACCTCGGTGATGGTCCGGGTGCGCGCGCGGTCGGCGTTGGCGGTGACGTTCCAGCGCCAGCCCGAGACGGCGCCGTTGAGGCCGCCGCCCAGGTGGGCCGAGCTGGCGTCGGTGAGCCGCTTCAGCGGGTCGATCCCGCCCGCGGCGACGAGGGGGTCGCCCGACGGACCCAGCCGGCCGTCCGAGCCGGTGACCTCGAAGCGGCCGTTGAGGCTGCCCGACAGGCCATCGCCGAAGGGCCGCGCATAGACGCCGTTGACCGACAGGCTGTCGCTCTGCGGGAGCAGGCTGCGGAGCGCGCCGTCCTGGCCGTCCGTGCGCCGGACGTTGCGCTCGCTCTCCAGCAGGATCGAGCTGTAGCCGGCCTTCACGTCCACCTGGGTCCGCGTATCGCCCTGCAGGCGCAGCATGTTGGCGTCGGCGTCCAGCGTGGCGCGGCCGCCGGCGGTCGGGGCGCTCACCGCCGCCTCGACGGTCTGGGCGTTGAAGCGGCGGCGCAGGATGAAGTTCACCACCCGCTGGTCGGCGCGGTAGCCGTAACGGAGCGAGACCTCTTCGGAGAGGATCTCGGTGCGGACGATGGCTTCCGTGGGCAGGTCGCGGATCTCGGAGAAGCTCGAGATGCGCATGCCGTTGACCAGGATGACCGGCCGTCCGCTCCCGCTGCCGCTGGCCAGTTGGGGCGCGAGCGCGTCCAGGAGGTCGCTCACCGAGCTCACGCCCAGCGCCCGGATCTCGCGCTGGTCGAGGACGATCTCCGGCACGGCGTCGCCGACCACGGAGCCGCGCAGCCGCGGCGTGCCGCCGGTGACCACCAGTTCCTCGACCTCATACCCCTCGTCGTCGATCGCATGCGCCGGCGCGGCGTTGGTTGCGGGCGATTGCTGCGCCCAGGCGGCCTGACCGCACGCCAGCGCGAGCGCCGAACCGGCAAAAAACCATCGAACCATGCGGTGACCGAATCCCCATCTTTGCGTCCCCGAGCCTGATCCTGCCGAAATGCGCTCGGGAGATTTCCGCTCCTCGACGGGATGTTTCACGGCTGGCACGCGAAGCTCCGGCGCCAGGGCCCGCCGTCGTTGGCCGACACAGAGGCGAAATGTCAAAGCCTTTTGCGACTCATTCGCAATGAAGACGCCTGCGGGCGGCCGGACTCGAACCGGCACTCCATACGGATGCGGATTTTAAGTCCGCTGCGTCTACCAATTCCGCCACGCCCGCAGCGCGCCATGCGGTACGATGATTGGCTCGCGGCGGGCAAGCTTGGCCTTGGCCGTGCTCCCGGCGCATGATGTTCGGCGAATCCAACGGAGGACCCCATGCGCCGCCTGATGCTGATCGCCGCCGCCGCCACACTGGCCCTTTCGGCCACGCCCGCCGCGGCGCAGTCCGGCCTGGGCGGCCTGGGCGGCCTGGGCGGCCTCTTCTCGTGCGACGCGCCGGGCCAGGCCAACACCAGCGGCGCGGTGATCGGCGGCCTGGTGGGCGCGCTGGCGGGCAGCCAGGTCTCCAAGAACGAGCGGGCGCTGGGCGCGGCGATCGGGGCCGGCATCGGGGCGGCGATCGGCAACTCCATCGGTTGCCGGATGGACCGCAAGGCCCGCCAGGATGCGCAGGTGGCCTTCGAGCGCGCGCTGGAGACCGGCCGGCCGCAGAGCTGGTCCGACCCCACGACGGGCGCCTCGGGCGAGATCGTGGTGGTGGACCGCGGACCCTCGTCGTCAGGGTCGTATCCGGGCGGCGGCTACACGGAGCGCTGGCGCTTCGCCCAGGGCGTGGCGCCCGCCGTCCGCGTCTCCAGCACGGGCGGAGCCTATGCCGCCAACGGCCGGATCAACATGCGCGCGGCGCCCAGCGCCAACGCCGCCATCGTCGATCGCCTGCAGGCCGGCGAGCGGTTCGAGGCCGCGGGCTCGGTCTCGGGCGGCTGGCTGGCGGTCGTCGAGGACGGCCTGATCCAGGGCTATGTGGCGAGCTCGGTCGCGCGCCCGCTCTACGGCGGCGGAGACCGTGACTGCCGCCTGGTCGAGCAGACCATCAACGAGCGCGGCGCGGCGCCCGTGCGCGAGCGCTACAACGCCTGCCGCGGCGCGGACGGCGGCTGGCGTCTGACCACGATTTGAAGACCGGAGGCGCTTAAGTGGGCGCGCAACCTGTCGGCGCAGCGTGCGCCGCAGGCGCCCTATTTCCCACCACGAAGACCACGAAGGGCGCGAAGAGGCCGGGGGCGCGCCACGCTCAGCTCATCCGCGGCGCCTTCGTGACCTTGGTGATCTTCGTGGTTGAATCGATACGGCGCTGCCGCACGCTCGAAGCCGACAGGTCCGCGCAACCCTTCATCCGGCACGTTGCGCGCGAGCGAACCGAAGCCCTCAGTCCGCCACCCGCTGGCCGACGCCGGGCAGAGCCCGCGCGCCGTCGCCGACCAGGGTGAAGGGCGCCCAGAAGTAGGGGTGGGCGTACTTCGGGTCGTCCTGCAGCGCCGCCTGCGATCTCTGCAGCCCGTCGGCCATCGTGGGCGAACCCGAGGCGAAGAGGCCGGTCATCAGCCGCACCGCCGCCTCGGAGTCGATCGACCAGTGCGAGACCACGAGCGCCCGTGAACCCGCGTAGATCATCGCCCGCGTCAGCCCGCCCAGCGCCTCGCCGCCGCCCGTGAGGCCGGTGCGGTCGACGGTGGCGCCTGCGCCCCCCGTGTCGCAGGCCGCCAGGACGACGAGGTCGGCGTCGATCTTCAGGTTCAGGATCTCGCTGGTGTCGAGCAGGGCGTCGGAGTCGTCGCCGCCGCCCAGCGAGGTGACCAGCGCCGGCTCGGGCACGCAGGCGTCGGGCTGCGGCAGCAGGCCGTGGGTGGCGAAGTAGAGCACGCGGTAGTCGGCGAGGTCGCTGCGCGTGCGCACCGCCTCGTCGCTGAAGTCGGCGCCGGTGACGATCGAGCCGGGCGTGCCCAGGGTCTGGCCGATGGTGCGCACCTCGTTCGCGGTCTCCGGCAGGGCCTCGATGCGCAGCAGCGCGTTGCGGGTCTCGCCGCAGACCCGTTCCAGCACCACGCTGCGCCGGCTGAACGAGCGCGTCAGCGGGGCGAAGGCCCGGGCTTCGGAGCGCGGCAGGGCCGGGTCGGCGAAGCCGAGGTAGGGCTGGCGGGCCTGCGACGGGGCGAAGGCGCGCGATTGCAGGAAGCTGGCGCCCGAGACCACCAGCGAGGTCGAGACCGACTTGCCGAGCCAGGCGACGCGCACGTAGTCGGTGTCGTCGCCCGCCCGCTTGATCGACGCCGCGTCGGTGACGAACAGCGAGACCGGCAGCGAGACCAGGGGGCCGTCGGGCTCGTAGATCAGGTGCTTCGCGGCCAGCACGTCGCCCTTCACCGGCCCGAACAGCTTGCCGAACAGCGCCGCCGAGCCCTGGGCGTCGAACGGCAGCAGGGTCTCGGAGGGCTCCAGCGCCAGGCGCAGGCGCGCGACCTGCTCGCGCAGTTCGTAACGGTTCAGCGCGATGGCGTAGGGCTTCACCTTCGTCCGGGTGAGCATCACCCCGTAGGTGCGGCCCGAGAGCGGCAGCAGGCGGACATAGGCCTCGTCGGCCTTCAGCGCCTTCTGGACATCGGCCGCCGGGGCGCCCGGCGAGACGAGCTGGTTGTAGCGCGGGTTGGCCGCGGCCATCCGCTGTTCGAGGGCGTCGGATTCCGCCTGCTCGCCCTTCAGGATGGCTTCCAGTTCCACACGGACCGCGTCGGTGTAGAGGCCGTCGGCCTGCAGCGCGGCGATCTGGCTCTCGGTGGCGCGCAGGCGCCGGCGGGAGTCCTCGAACGCCCGCGAGAGGCCGGCGATGGCGCCGTCGCCGGCGGCCACGCGCGCGGCCAGCTTGTTGACCGTATCGGCCGTGGCGCTGGAGACCACCGTCTCGGCAGCGTCGAAGAACAGCGCGCCGTAGGTGTCGGCCCTGGACGGGTCCTTCTCGCTCATCCGCAGCAGGAGGTCGAAATAGGGCGCCGCCTGGTCGGCCGAGCCGCCGAGGCCGCCGCGCTGGGCGCGGAAGATGCCCATGGCCCGCTGGTAGGTGGCGAGCGCCGCCGGATCATCGCCGGCCGCCGCCTGGGCGCGGCCGAGGTCGAGCAGCATCGCGCCTTCGGCCGAGCTGCCGGCGTGACGGGTCCGCAAGGTGGCGAGCGCCGCCTGGTAGCGCGCCACGGCCTGGGGCGCACGGCCGTCCCTGAGGTCGAGGCCGGCGAGGTCGGCCTCGACACGCGCCTGCAGCCAGGCCGTCAGGCGGCCCAGCGCGGCGCTGCGGGCCAGGATCGTCCGGGCCTGCTCCAGCGCGGCGCGCGCCTGGGCCGTCTCGCCCATCGCGGCCTGCGAGGAACCGATGACCTGCCAGGCCTGGGCGTCCTGGATCGCGAGCTGTTCGCCGACCGTGACGCGGGTGGCGGCGATCTGGCTCTGCGCCGCCGAGGGCGCGTTGAGCCTGCGCGCGAGGCCGGCGTCGATGGTCAGCGGGCCGCCGTCCGTCGTCCGGGCGCTGGCCTGGGCCTGCGCCTGGGGCATGGCCGCGCGCATCCGCATCGCCCGGCGCGCCGCCTCGATCGCACGGTCGAAGCGGCCGCGGTTGCGCTCGTGCAGGGCGATGTAGTTCAGGCTGCGGGCGCGGGTCAGCACGTCGTCGGGCGCGATGAGCGCCTCGGCCTCGGCGAAGAAGCCCTCGGCCTCCTCGAAGCGGCCGTTGTTGGAGACGTTCATGGCGAGGTTCAGGAGGGCGTCGGCCCGCTGCGAGGCCGGCGCGTTGCGCACCTCGCCCTCGGTGACCAGAGCGCGGAACGCCGTCTCGGCCTCGTCGAACCGCCATTCGTTGTTCTGCACGTAGCCGCGCCCGCGCAGGCGCTCGGGATCGGCCGCCGCCGCGGCCTCCGCGGCCGCAAGGCCACCGAGGTTCGGGAAGTCGGCGGCGATCTCGGCCTGGGCGGCGGAGGTCTGCACGGCGGTCGCGGCGGGTGGTCTGGCCCCCAGCGCCACCTTCAGCCCCGTCTCGACCACGTCGGCCAGGACGGCGAGGCCCTCGGCGACCGTCACGGTCCCGCCCTTCTCGGACACGAACACCACATAGGGCGAGGCGCCCGCGGTCAGCGTGCAGGTGGCCAGCGTGGCCGGGATGGCCCCGGGCGCGGCCTGCGGCGCGGCGCACCGGGCGCGCGACGCCAGCGCCGCGGTCCAGGCCGCCTTCTGCGCCGCCGGGACCTGGTAGATGCGGCCCAGCGCCGTCGAGTAGCCGCGGCAGCGCAGCCGCCAGGCCTTGGCCCCGCCCTGCCCCACCGGGTCCTGGTAGTCGCGCACGGCGTCGCAGACGGCGCCCGACGCGCCGCTCTGGCCCAGCGGGACCAGCTCGGCCATCGGCGCCGCGGCGGCGGCTCCGGCGGTCATCCCCAGCGCCGCGGCGAGCGCGGCCAGCGTCCTGGCGTCGATCATTGCTCGGGCCTCCGCCAGATCTCTTCGTTGCCGGCGCCGGTGATCACGGCCTCGGCCTCACGCTCGTCCTCGTCCAGCGGCGGCGGCGGGCCGAACACCGGCGGGTCCACCGCCGCGGCCGGCGCCGGCGCGGTGAACGCCTCGATCCGGAACTGGCTGGCCGGCGTCGCGAGCGCGCAGCCGACGCCCAGCGCGCAGCCGTTGATGCGCACGAAGCCCACGCCCGCGTCGCCGTCGTTCGCCACGACGATGCGGTTCAGGAAGGCGGCGCTCTTGCCGCTGGTCAGCACGCCGTCGACGAGGAAGGCCCCGAAGACGTCGGCCACGTCTGCGCCGGCGATGGTCAGCAGCGGCTCGCCCGCCGCGACGCCCTCGCCCGTCAGGTAGAGGCCGCCCTCCAGGCCCGGCGCGCCGGTGTCCTGCTGTACGATCCGGTCGTCCGCGACGGCCTTCAGGCTGCCCGAGACCAGGAAGGTGCGGCCGATCTCGTCGCCGGTGGCGGCGACGCCCGCCGGCAGGCCGCGGGCGATGTCGATCCCGGACGCCGGGACGGGGCTGACCAGGTCGATGAACCGCTGCGAGCCCAGGAAGATGTCGCGCGCGGCGTAGAGCTCGACGGCGCGGAAGCCATGCACGTCGGTGAAGCCGGCGACGGCGTCGCCGCGGGCCGCGCCCAGCGCGCCCGTGACCTTGATCGCCTGCGGCCGCCAGGCCGTCCCGGCCGCGCTGTCGCCGATCTGCACCACCGCCGCGCCCACCGGGCTCAGGGTCCCGGTCACCCGCACCTCGCGGGTGTTGTGCGCGAGGATATTGAGCCGCGGGACCTTGGCCGCGTCGACCGTGAGGTCGCCCACGGTGACGTCGCCGTACACCGGCGTCGGCACGTTGACCGTCGCCGTCGTGAGGCCGCCGTAGAGGTTGACCGCGCCCGTCACCCGGATGCGCTGGAACTCCGCGTCGGTCAGCACGGCGTCCTGGCTCCCGCCCAGCGTCAGGGCGCCCGACTGGGATTCGAAGGTGAGGTTGCCGGCGGTGAAGCTGCCCAGGATCTCCGGGTTGGCGACCCGCAGCCTGGCGTCGCCGCCGATCGTGACCGTGCCGAGGCGCGCGGTGGTGGCGTCCATCAGCAGCGAGGGGCCGGTGATCGAGGCGAAGTCGGCCGGGCCGCCCGTGCCCACCATCACCGAGTTCGTGCCGATCAGGGCGTTGGCGGTGATCCCCTGCGCCGAGCGCAGGTCGATGTCGACGCCGCGGACCGCGCCCGCGATGTCGATGGTCTGGCTGGAGCTGACGCGCGTGTAGCCGTTGGTGGTCAGCGACGCGAGCCGCACCGGCAGGGCGCCGAAGATCTGCGCCTCGCCACCGGCCGTGACCGCGCCGGCGTCGATGGAGTTGTTGTTGGAGAACAGGATGTTGCCGCCAACCGAGACCGTGCCCAGCCGCAGGTCCGGCAGCGCCTGGCCGCGCCCGGCCGAGGCGGCGCCGGGCGCGATGGTCAGGTTGCCGCGCACGTCGATCGAAGGGGTCGTGATCACGCCGCGCGTGTCCAGCAGCATGGTGCGGGTGTTGACCGGGTCGAAGGCGCTGTCGCCCACCCGGATGCCCGCCGCGCCCGTCGTCAGGTTGTTGACGGCCATGGCGAGGCCCTGCCCCGCGTGGATGCCGCCTGCGACCGTGAGGTCGCCCAGCGCGCCCGTGCCGGTCAGGTAGATGTTGACGTTGCCGCCCGCGTCGACGCCGCTGATGTTCGCCGAGCCGGTGGTGACGCCGGTCACCTGCTGGTTCTCGTTGCCGACGCCCACCTGGCCCAGGAGGATCGAGCGGCCCGTGGTGATGGTGACCTGGCCGTACTCCTTGATCGACGACTGGGCGACCAGCAGGCCGGGTGCGTTGATCACCTGGCCCGCCAGCGCCGCGCGGCTGTAGGCGGCGAGGTAGATGGTGCCCGAGCGGGTGTCGCCGGCCAGGTTCAGCGCGTTGACGCCGACCGGCGTGCCGGCCGCCGCGTTCTGGACGATGAAGGTGAAGATGGTCCAGTCGAGGTTGGCCGGGAAAAGCTGCACCTCGAAGCTGTCGGCGGCGCCGTAGAGCACGGTCCCAGCGTCGCCGCTGGTGAAGTTCGACCCCGCGGCGGTCGTGACCTGCGGCGCGATCAGGGCCACGTGGTGGCTGCTGTTGAGCTGGGCGCCGGCCGCCACGGTGATCGGCCCGCCACCGCCGCCGGTGAAGGGGATGTTCTGGCCGTTGAGCGTCAGGAACGCGCCCACGTTCACCGCCGAGCTGGTGGCCAGGAGGCCCGCGACGTTGACCCGCGCGTTCGGTCCGAACGCGATCCCCTGGGGCGAATAGAACCAGACGTTCCCGCCGGTCGGGCCCGCGCCCACGGCGGCGGCCTGGACGCCGTTCACCGCCCCGTTGATGTTGATCTGCGAGCCGGTGACCCGGTTCAGCGCGATCCAGTTGCGCTGGTCGAAGTAGAAGTTGGCGGTCTCGCCCGGCTGCACGTCGAAGCTGGTCCAGTCCAGGATCGTGCGGTTGGCGCGCAGGTCGACGTTGACCGTGCCGCTGCTCGTGGTGACCAGCGGCGCAGCGCCGCCGGCGTTGGTCTGGGCGGTCCCGGCGTAGACGGGCAGCGCCTGGGCCGGCAGGGCCGCGAGCGCCGCAGCCGCCGCGCCGCCCAGGAGCGCCCGCCGCAGGCCGATGAGGGTGGACAGGGTGCGCATGGCGGGTCCTCGCATCAGAAGAAGCGGGCGGTGAGGTTCACGAGCAGGCGGCCGGACGGCTTCGAGCCGTCCAGGGCCCGCTTCGCCAGCGGCTGGGCGTAGCCCACGTCCAGCAGCCAGCGCGCGCGGACGGGCGCCTGGAAGCCGACGCCGGCCGAGCTCAGCGTGTCGGCCCGCCCGCCGGTGTCGCGGTCCCAGGTCCGGGCGACGTCGAAGAAGGCGTAGGGGCTGAAGGCCCAGCCGGCGGCCGGCTGGAACGGCCCGGCCCGCACCTCGATCGAGGCCGCGAGCGCGCTGTCGCCCGAGATGTAGGCCGGATCGTAGCCGCGCCCGATGGTGAGCGAGCCCACGGCGTACTCCTCGTAGGCCGCGAGCGGCTGGCGGGAATACTGCCCCTCGACGCGGGCCAGGAGCTGGACCGTCGGGCTGACCACCGTCAGCGCGCTGGCCGAGCCCTGCACGACCCAGGCCGCGGGCCTCGCCTCGGCCCGCGACAGCAGGACGTCGCCCTCCTTCGTCGCCCCGAAGCCCTCGAGGCCGCGCCGCACGCCCAGCTCGGCCGTCGTGAGCACGGGGCGATAGCCGGCGTAGTAGGTCCGGTTCGCCTCGGCGCGGGCGTAGACCACGCGCAGGTCGTCGTTGATCAGCCGCCCGGCGCCGCCGATGCCGGTGTCCTGGTTGATCAGGTCGAAGCCGGCGATGAGGTTCAGGTTCTCGCGGCGCTTGCGCACCAGCGGATAGGCCGCCTCCAGATTGACGACGGTGTTCTTGCTCTTGAGCCCCAGCGCCTTCACGGCGCCGCCCGGCCGGCTCTCGCCGTAGGCCGCGCCGGCGCGGACGATCCAGCCGTCGCCGCCGAGCCTCGCCTCCTCAAGCGCCTGCACCACCCACTGCTCGTTGTGGAAGACGGTGCGGTAGGCCACGAGCGACGTGCGCTCGCCGAACTGGCCCTGGGCGTTCAGGTCGTAGCGGGCCAGGGCGCCCCAGCGCCCGGTCGCCTTGGCCTGCAGGTTCTGGACGTTGACGATCAGTTCCTCGTCGTCGCGCACGACGTTGAGGTCCAGGTCCACCGCCCCGCGCTCCTGCGCCAGGCTGGGCCGGATCGACGCGCGGACCTTCAGGCCCGGGACGTCCGAGGCCAGCAGGACGTAGCGCTGCACCTTGTCGACGTCGAAGGGCGTCATGCCGCGCAGCCTGGCGGCATAGGCCTCCAGGATCGGCGCGGCCGGCCCGGCGTCGCCGCGGACGGTGACGTTGACGATCCGCGCCTCGATGACCTCCAGCGTGACCCGGCCGTCCTCGCCGATGGTCTGCGGCGGGATCTCGACGCGGGCCAGGATGCCCTTGTCGAACAGGGCGTCGCCCACGCGGTCACGGATCCTGCAGAGGTCGGCGGCGTCGCCGGCCGCGCGGTTCAGAAGGTCGGCGTACGCGCCCGCCAGCGCGCCCGCCGGCACGGACGTCAGCCCGTTCAGCGTCACCGAGCGCACCGTCAGCGGCGCCGGGTTCTCGGCCAGCGGGCACGGCCCTTCGCCGGGCGCGCTGAACAGGTCCGGCGGCGGCCGGTCCGGCGCCGCGCGGGCGGCCGGATTCAGCTCCTGCCGGGACGGCGCAGCCGCCTGCCCGCCCGCCGATTGAGAAAATGACACTCCAGGCGCCACGGCGACAAACATCGTCGCCGCAGCGCATACCCGCGCTACGGTCAGCCCCATAACTTTCCCCTGGGGCGTCCCGTGTCGACGCCTGAGGCCCTCTCGGGCCACGCGTCGAAGGCCCTCGCGTACTGTGCGAACCCCCCGACGCGCCTAGTTCATACTGTCAGGGGCGCCCTGCGCAACTCGAATTCGCCATCGTTCGGCGGAACGCCGCAGTCCGCCAGGGGTTGGGTGGACGAACCCCTCCATCCACGCACGAGGCCCCCGATGTATGCTCTCCCCGACCTTCCCTACGGCTACGACGCGCTCTCGCCGTTCCTGTCGTCCGATACGCTGCACACCCACCACGACAAGCACCACAAGACCTACGTCGAGAAGCTGAACGACCTCGCCGCCAAGGCCGGCCTCGCGGGCAAGCCGCTGGAAGACGTGGTGCGCGAAGCGTCGCAAAAGGGCGACAGGAAGCTGTTCAACAACGCCGCCCAGGCCTGGAACCACGCCTTCTTCTGGGACAGCATGCGCCCGCCGGGCGGCGACAGGCCCTCGGGCGACCTGTTGCGCGCCATCAACGAGAGCTTCGACGACCTCGGCGCGCTACGGGACGCCTTCGTCGACGAGGGCGTCAATCACTTCGCCTCGGGCTGGGTCTGGATCGTCACCGGCTCGCAGGGCCTGAAGGTGATCTCCACCCACGACGCCGACGACACCCTGGTGAAGGAAGGCGCCTTCCCGCTCCTGGTCTGCGACCTGTGGGAACACGCCTACTACCTCGACTACAAGAACGACCGGAAGGCGTTCCTGGAGCGCTGGTTCGACAACGTCGCCAACTGGGAGTTCGCCGCCGCCCAGCTCGCCGCCAGCAACGGCAAGGCCGACGGCTTCCGCTACCCCGCGCCGGAGGCCGACGGGGGCAAGGGCAAGGGCGAGCGCGCGCGGCCTGCGGCCTAACGCCCGCCGACGAAGATGCGGTCGGTCCAGTGGCGCGAGAAGCGTCCGCCTTCGTAGCAGGCGCGCTCGCGCGGGACGCAGCGGACGCCCGACGCCGGGCTGAAGGCGTCCTTGTCCCTGTCCTTGTCCTTGTTCGACGACGAGGCGGCGATGGCCCCGATGACGATGGCGCCCAGCACCAGGCCCGCGATGGCCGCGGAGTTGTCCTTCTTGTCGTTGGGGTCCTTGACCGGCCGCACGTCGTAGACGTCGAGGCCGTAGGTGCGGTTGGCGCGGGCGTCGTAGGCGCAACTGTAGTCGAATCGGGCCGAGCCGCCGTTGCGGTCGCGGAATTCGCCGTCGCCGCGCACCGAGACCTCGCGGCGCCCCTGCGCCAGCGGGTCCGACCGCGAGATCCGCACGTCGTAGGCCTGCGGGAACTGGTCGCGCACCTTGCGGGGGACGGCGGCGGCGCAGGCGTCCACCGCCTCGCGCAGGTTGCGGTCGCCCCGGTCGTAGCGGTCCTGGGCGGCGACGCCCGTCGGCACGGACACCGGCGCCGCAATGGCGCCGATCAACAGATAGGTCACCGCACGCATCGCAATCTCCCTGGCGTCACCTGACGCGCCCAGCCTTGACCTTGCCGGGCGCGCCCGGCAAGGCCTGACGCGCGATGATCCTGACCCTTTCCTGTGACGATCGCCCCGGCGTCGTGGCCCGCGTCTCGGCCCGCCTTTTCGAGGCCGGGGCCAACATCCTCGACGCCCAGCAGTACAACGACCAGGAGACCGGCCGCTTCTTCATGCGCGTCGTCTTCGATCCGGGCGAGACCGGCGCCGACGCCTGGCGCGCCACCCTGCAGCCGCTCGCCGACGAGTATGCGATGACGTGGCAGTTGCGGCGCCGCAAGGACCGCCGCCGGGTGATGATCCTGGCCTCGCAACAGGACCACTGCCTCTCCGACCTGATCTGGCGCTGGCGGCAGGGCGAACTGGCGATGGACATCACCGCCGTGGTCTCGAACCACCCGGCGTCGACCTACCCGCACACCGACCTGCACGGCATCGCCTTCCACCACCTGCCCGTGACGGCCGAAACCAAGGCCGAGCAGGAGGCGAAGCTCTTCAGGCTGGTCGAGCAGAGCGGGACCGAGCTCGTCGTCCTCGCCCGCTACATGCAGGTGCTCTCCGAAGACCTGGCGACGAAGCTGGAAGGCCGCTGCATCAACATCCACCACTCGTTCCTGCCCGGCTTCAAGGGCGCGCGGCCGTACCACCAGGCCCACGCGCGCGGCGTGAAGACGATCGGGGCCACCGCCCACTACGTCACCGCCGACCTCGACGAGGGCCCGATCATCGAGCAGGACGTCGAGCGCATCAGCCACCGCGACACGCCCGCCGCCCTCATCCGCAAGGGCCGCGACATCGAGCGCCGCGTGCTGGCCCGCGCCGTGCGCTGGTTCATCGAGGACCGCGTGCTGCTGAACGGCCGCAAGACCGTGGTCTTCACGGACTGACCGCCATGACCCGCCTCGCCCCCCACGTCGCGCTCGTGATGATCGCCCGGGACGAGGCCGCCAGCATCGCCCGCGCCCTCGACAGCGCCCGGCCGCACGTCGAGCGGATGATCGTGCTCGACACGGGCTCCGTGGACGACACGCCCGCCATCGCGCAGGCGCGCGGCGCGGAGGTCCATGCCTTCGCCTGGGTCGACGACTTCGCCGCGGCCCGCAACGCCGCCCTGGCCCGTTCCGACGCCGCCTGGAACCTGGTGCTCGACGCCGACGAATGGATCGCCGCGGACGGCGCGGCGCTCGCCGCCCTGCCCGCCCGGCCCGACGGCCGCCTGGGCGTGGTGCGGCTGGAGAACGTCGCCGACGAGGCGGGGCAGGAAGCCGGCCGATCGTGGCTGCCTCGGATTCTGCCGCGGGGCGTGTGCTACCAGGGTCGCGTCCACGAGCAGCCCGTGGGCGGCGAAGGCAGCTTCCGCACGACCCTGGTCCTGGGCCACGACGGCTACACGGCCGCGAACCTGGCGCGGAAGGCGGGGCGCAACGAGGGGCTGCTCATGGCCGGGATCGAGGCCAGCCCGGAAGACGCCTATCTCTGGTACCAGCTCGCGCGCGAGCACCAGGTGCGCGAGCGGCCGCCGCAGGCCGCGCTGTGCTTCACCGAGGCCCTGCGCCTCGCGCCCGCCGGCGCCCCCTGGCGCCACGGCCTGGTCGTCCGCGCGATCACGGCGCTGAAGACCGCCGGCCGCCTGGACGAGGCGCTGCAACTGGCGGGCGCCGAGATCGAGAACTGGCCGGAGAGCCCCGACTTCTACTTCGCGCTGGGCGACCTCTACCTGGAGTGCGCCGTGCAGGCGCCCGACCGGGCGGCCAGGGAGTTCCTGCCCGTGGTCGAATCGGCCTGGAAGCGGTGCCTCGACATCGGCGAGCGGCCCGACCTCGACGCCGCCGTCCCCGGCCGCGGCAGCCACATGGCCGCCCACAACCTCGCCGCCCTCTACGAGACCCTGGGCCTGAAGGACGAGGCCGCCCGCTACCAGGCGCTGGCGGCGCAGGGCCGCCCCCGATGACAGCGGCGGGGACGACCTACCGGACGACGCCGGATCGCCTGGGCGCCTAGACGAACTTCGGTTTGCGCTTCTCCTTGTGGGAGGCCAGGCCCTCGGCGGCTTCCGGGCCGGTGAAGCCCAGGAACTCCATGGCCAGCGACGCATCGAACGTCGGCCCCGCAGTGCGCAGCCAGTGGTTCAGCGTGTGCTTGGTCCAGGCGATGGCGCGAGTGGCGCCGTTGGCCAGTTTCGTCGCCACCTCCAGCGCCTTCGCGTCCAGGTCCTCGTCCGGCACGCAGAGCGAGACCAGCCCGATCCGCTCGGCCTCCTGCCCGTTCAGCGGGTCGCAGGTGAGCAGGTAGTACTTCGCCTTCGCCATGCCGCAGAGCAGCGGCCACACGATCGCCGCATGGTCGCCCGCCGCCACGCCGAGGCGCGTGTGGCCGTCGATGATCCGCACGTCCGGCGTCACGATCGAGACGTCGGCCAGCAGGCCCGCCACCAGGCCCGCGCCCACCGCCACGCCGCGCATCGCGCTCACCACCGGCGTCTGGCAGTCGATCACGTTCATGACGATGTCGCGCGCCTCGCGCATCACCCGCACGCGGGCCTCGAAGTCCTGGGTGATCTGCTCGATCATCCCGAAGTCGCCGCCGGCCGAGAACGCCGTCCCCTCGCCCGTCAGGATGGCGCAGCGGGTGTCGGGGTCGGCGTCCACGTCGCGCCAGACCTCGGCGAGCTCGCGGTGCATCGTCTCGTCGGCGGCGTTCAGCTTGCCCGGATTGCTCATCACGATCCGGAGCACGCCGGGCGCCGGGCGCCCGAACTTCAGCCGCTGGTAGCGGGCGTAGCGGTCGGTCATCGGGCTGCCCTCAATAGATCGTGTAGCCGCCGTCGATGGTGAAGCTGTCGCCGGTGTGGAACTTGGACGCGTCCGAGGCCAGGTAGACGGCGATGCCGGCGAAGTCCTCCCACTCGCCCCAGCGCCGCATGGGCACGCGGCCGATGACCTTGTCGTTGAACTTGTCCCACTTCTGCGAGGCGGCGGTCATGTCGGTGGCGATCCAGCCCGGCAGGATCGAGTTGGCCCGGATGCCGTAGCGCGCGTACTCGACCGCCAGGCCCCGCACCATCGAGAGCACCGCGCCCTTGGTGGAGGCGTAGGCCTGGTTGCGCGGCGCGCCGTGGACGGCCGAGGTGGACGACGTCACCACCAGCGAACCGCCCGGATCGCCCGCCTTGGCGCGCTCGATCATGTGCCGCGCGGCCTCGCGGAAGGTCCAGAAGACGGCGTCCAGGTTCACCGTGGTGACGCGGCGCCAGCGCTCGGTGGTCATCTCCTCGAAGGCCCCGCCGCCGCCGATGCCGGCGTTGGCGGCGCAGAAGTCGAGGCGGCCGAACCGCTCCAGCACCTCGGCCACGCCCTTCACGATGGCGGCTTCGTCCGCCACGTCGACCTTCTGGACCAGCACCTCGACGCCGTGCGCCTTCAGCGCCTCTTCGGCCTTGGCGTTCTTCTCCGGGTTCTGGCCCCAGACGGCGACCTTGGCGCCGGCCTGCGCCAGGCCCTCGGCCATGCCGAGCCCGATCCCGCCGTTGCCGCCGGTCACCAGTCCAACCTTGCCGGTCAGGTCGAAGGGTTTGAACGCCATCTTGAGAACTCCTCCCGTTTGGCGACGAGTTCTCGCGGGCGCCCTTGCGTCGGTCAACCCGGGCGCCGTTCGATTCAACCCCGAAGACCACCAGGACCACGAAGGCGTCGTGGACGAGGCGGGCGCGGCGCGCTTCTCGGACTCCTGGTGTTCCTGGTGGTGGGAATCAGGACGCCTGCGGCGCAGGCGGCGCCGACAGGGCGGCGGATGCGGATCGTCCTAGTTGCCCTGGAGCGGCCGGTTGCGCTGGGCCTGCTCGACCATCTCGCGGTCGGCCGCCTTGCGGGCGTCCCACTCGGCCTGGGTCATGCAGATGCGGCTTTTCATCTTGCTGCCCGAGACCGCTTCCTTGACGCAGACCATGCCGTCCTTGTTGGGCTTCGGGCCCTTCTCGGCGGCAGGGGCCGGCGCGGCGGCGGGCGTGGCGGCGGGTTCGGCGGCGGCGAACAGGGCGGCGGCGAGCACGAGCGAGATCATATTCCGGACTCCTGGCGCAGAATTACGCGCGCGATTGCGACCGGCTTATCACGTAAGCCGTCACGCAGCATCCACCTCGCGGACGTTCTCGATCCCCGCGCCCTTCAGCGCCGCGATCAGTTCGTCGACCACGCCGGCCAGAGCCCCGGGGTCCCGGCTGCGCACGACCAGGTTCGAGCCATAGCCCTCGGCGCCGAAGAAGGGATAGCTGCCCAGGCTCATGTCCGGGTGCGCCCTGGCCACCGCCTCCAGCGGGGCGGCGATGGCCCCTTCGCCCGAGCCCTCGACGCGCACGGTCCGCGACACGGTCGGCCGCCCGCCGCGCATCCGGGGCCCCACGTCCTCCAGCATGCCGCGCATGATGGTCGGCACGCCGGCGAGCGTGAACACGTTGCCGATGGTGAAGCCGGGCGGCCCCTGCACCGGGTTCTTCACGAGCTGGCCGCCCACCGGCACGCGGGCCATGCGCCGGCGCGCCGCGTTCAGCTCGCCCTGCCAGCGCGCCTGCATCATGGCGATGATCTCGGGATGCTCCTCCAGCTCCACCCCGAACGCGGCCGCGACCGCATCGGCGGTGATGTCGTCGTGCGTCGGCCCGATGCCGCCGGTGGTGACGACATAGTCGTAGCGGGCGCGCAGCGCGTTCAGCGCCTCCACGATCTCGCCCAGCACGTCCGGCACCGTCCGCGCCTCGGCCAGGTCGATCCCCAGCACGTTCAGGTAGCGTGCGATGTCGCGCAGGTTCGTGTCCTGCGTCCGCCCGCTCAGGATCTCGTCCCCGATGATCAGCACCGCGCAAGTCACCCGATCATCGCTGCCACTCGCCATCCGCCGGCCCCTCGCCTACATCCGCTTTCGCTCTCAAGCCGGACTTAAGCCCGCCCGATGGATTTCCTGCAACCGCTCGTCCGCGGCACGCTCGTCAGCCGCTACAAGCGCTTCTTCGCCGACGTGCGGCTGGACGACGGCACGCCCGTCACCGCCCACTGCCCGAACCCCGGCGCGATGCTGGGGTTGAACACGCCCGGCCTAACCGCCTGGCTCTCGAAGTCCGACGACCCCAAGCGCAAGCTCGCCCACACGCTGGAGCTGGTGGAGGCCGACGGCGGCCTGGTCGGCATCAACACGATGCATCCCAACCGCATCGTCGCCGAGGCGCTGGCGGCGGACGCGATCCCCGAAGTCGCGGGTTACGCCGCCCACCGCCGCGAGGTGAAGTACGGCGCGAACTCCCGCGTCGACTTCCTGCTGGAACACCCCGATCGCGCGCCCTGCTGGCTGGAGGTGAAGAATGTCCACCTGCGCCGCGAAGGCGCGCTGGCCGAGTTCCCCGACTGCGTGGCGGCCCGCTCGCTGAAGCACCTGCGCGAGCTCACGGCCATGGTGGAAGCCGGCCAGCGCGCCGTGATGCTGTTCGTGATCCAGCGGACCGACTGCGACGCCTTCTCCGCCTGCCCCGATCTCGACCCGGCCTACGCCAAGGGCCTGGTCGAAGCGGCTGCCGCCGGCGTCGAGGTGCTGGCCTACCGCTGCGCGATCAGCCCCGAGCGGGTCGCGCTGGCCGACCGCGTGCCGTGGGCCGGTTGATTTTCCGTGCTAGGATCGCGACATAGCGCGCCGGAGCCTCCCATGACAGACATCCTCGACGCAGAGTACCGCACCGGCCAGATCAAGCTGCACGGGCCTGAGGGCTTCGAGGGCATGCGCAGGGCCGGCCGCCTGGCGGCCGAGTGCCTCGACATGCTGGAGCCGCACGTGGTTCCGGGCGTCACCACCGGGCGCCTCGACGACCTGGCCCGCGAGTTCATCCTGGACCACGGCGCCCTGCCCGCCTGCCTGGGCTATCGCGGCTACACCAGGACCGTCTGCATCAGCCCGAACCACGTGGTCTGCCACGGCATCCCGGGCGAGCGGGCGCTGCGCGAGGGCGACATCGCCAACATCGACGTCACCGTCATCGTGGACGGCTGGCACGGCGACACCAGCCGCATGTACGGCGTGGGCGCGGTCGCGCCGCGCGCCAAGCGGCTTGTCGACGTCACCTACGAGGCCCTGGAGCGCGGCCTGGCCCAGGTGAAGCCCGGCGCCCGCACCGGCGACATCGGCGCGGCCATCCAGCAGTACGTCGAGAGCATGCGCTGTTCGGTGGTGCGCGACTTCTGCGGCCACGGCCTGGGCAAGGTGTTCCACGACGCGCCCAACATCCTGCACTTCGGCCAGCGCGGGACGGGCGACGTCCTGAAGCCCGGCATGTTCTTCACGATCGAGCCGATGGTGAACCTGGGCAAGCACCCGGTGAAGCTGCTCGCCGACGGCTGGACGGCGGTCACCCGCGACAAGTCGCTCTCGGCCCAGTGCGAGCACTCGGTCGGCGTGACCGAGGACGGCGTCGAGATCTTCACCGTCTCGCCGACGGGCCGGTTCAGGCCCGAGATCCGCACGGCGTGATCGGGGGCGCGGTCCCCGGATCGCGCCCGCCGCCCCGATCGCCGCTTCCCCGCAGGTCCGGGGCAGACGACGCGCCGCGCCCTACGCCTCGCGGGTCTGCCGGCGCCAGAGCGCCGCGTATTCGCCGCCGTTGGCCAGCAGCTCCGCGTGGGTCCCCTGCTCGACGATCCGGCCGCGGCGCAGGACGACGATCCGGTCGGCGTCGACGATGGTGGAGAGGCGGTGGGCGATGACCAGGGTGGTGCGCCCGGCGCGGACCTTCCGCAGGGTCTCCTGGATCGCCGCCTCGGTGGGGCCGTCGAGGGCGCTGGTGGCTTCGTCCAGGATCAGCAGGCGCGGGTTGGCCAGGAGGGCGCGGGCGATGCCGACGCGCTGGCGCTCGCCGCCCGAGAGCTTCAGGCCGCGCTCGCCCACGCGGGTCTGCATGCCGGCCGGCAGGCCGTCGATGAAGGGGCCGAGCTCGGCGGCGTCGGCGGCGGCGCGCACCTCCTCGGCGGTGGCGTCGGGCCGGGCGAAGCCGATGTTGGCGTGGAGGGTGTCGTTGAAGAGGGCCACGTCCTGCGGCACCAGGGCCACGGCGCGGCGGATCCCGGCCTGCTGCACGTCCTTCATGTCGACGCCGTCGAGGGTGACGCGGCCCTCCTGAGGGTCGAGCAGGCGCATGGCGAGGCGCACGGCGGTGGTCTTCCCGGCGCCCGAGGGGCCGACGAGCGCGACCGTCTGGCCCGGCGCGGCCCGGAAGGTCACGCCCAGCAGGCCCGACGAGCGCGCGTCATGGCGGAAGCTGACGTCCTCGAAGGCGATGGCGGCCCCCTGCCCGCTGGCCGGCGGCAGCGCCCGGGCGTTCGGCGCATCGACGATGTCGGGCGCGATCTGCTTCAGCGAGACCATCTGCTCCATGTCGATGAGACCCTGGCGGATCTCGCGATACTGGAAGCCCAGCATGCCCAGCGGCGCGTAGAGGCCCGAGAGCAGGAAGATCGCCGCGGTGATGTCGCCGATCTTCAGGTGGCCGCCCGAGACCTCGTAGCCGGCCATCACGGTCATCGCCGCCAGGCCGACGTTCAGGATCAGCGACTGGGCGGCGTTCAGCAGGTTCAGCGAGCCGTTCGCCTTCGAGCTGGCGTCGACGTACTGCGCCATGGCGCCGCCATAGGCGGAGACGAGGCGTTGCTCGGCCCCGAAGGCCTTCAGCGTCTCGTAGTTCATCAGGGCGTCGTTCGAGAGGCCGGCCGCACGGTTCTCCGCCTCGTTGAGGTCGCGCCGGTGCGAGAGCCGCCAGTCGGTGATCCTGAAGGTGATCGCCGCGTAGAGGACCAGCGTCACGAAGGCGGTGATGGCGAAGCGCCAGTCGAGGCGGACGACCATCACGATCATCGCCAGGACCAGCTCCACGAAGGTCGGCCCCAGGCTGAAGATCAGGCTGCGGATCAGGAAGTCGGTGGCCCGCGCCCCGCGGTCGATGACGCGCGAGAGCGTGCCGGTCTGCTTGGTCTGGTGGAAGTCGAGCGAGAGCGACAGGGCATGGCCGAAGGTCTCCACCGCCGCCCGCGCCATGGTGGACTGCGAGACCCGCGTGAAGATGGCGTCGCGGGCATAGGGCGCGCAGGCGGCCACGAACCGCAGGGCGGCGAAGGCGATCGCCAGGCTCACGAACTGGGCGCCCAGGATCACGCCGCCCTGCGCGGCGGGCGTCAGGGTGTTGATGGCGTCGCCCAGCATGACCGGCGCGATCACGCCCGACAGCTTGCCCACGAAGACCAGCGTCAGCGCCGCCGCGATCCGCAGCCGCAACTGCGGCGCGCCCGAGCGCATGACCAGCGCCAGCAGGTCGGCCATCGAATCCCAGAAGGCGAACTTCGCCTCCTGCGGGGCGACGGCGCCGGGCCCGGAGAAGCGGGCGCGCATCATGTCGGCGTGACTCAAGCGCACGGCTCCCGGAAGCTGGACGGCGCTGGACTCACGGTGAGCTTACGACTCCTAATGGCACCACCACTAAGTCGGGCCCGTCCGCCGGGAAGGCAAGCGGTCCGGCATGTCCCCTGGAGTAAGCGTTATGCGGCGTGACAGCCAGCGCCTGGAATCGGCCTGCGTGTTCTGCGGATCCTCCGACGCGGCCGACCCGGAGTTCCTCAGCGCCGCGCGCGGCGTCGGCAAGTCGCTCGCGGACGCCGGGATCAAGCTGGTCTACGGCGGCGGCGGCGTGGGCCTGATGGGCGCCGTGGCGCGCGCCGCGCACGAGGCCGGCGGCGACGTGCTGGGCATCATCCCCACCTTCCTGGTGGGCGCCGAGCGGGCGCTGGAGACCGTCGAGCACATCATCGTCGACAACATGCATGAGCGGAAGATGCTCATGTTCCAGCGCTCGGACAGCTTCGTGATCCTGCCGGGCGGCATCGGCACGCTGGAGGAGGTGGTCGAGCTGCTGTCGTGGCGGCGCCTCGACCTGCACGCCAAGCCGGTGGTGTTCTACAACCCGCGCGGCTTCTGGGAGCCGCTGTTCAGGCTCTTCCAGCATACGGTCGACGAGCGCCTGACGCCGCCCGACTTCATGCAGGCCTGGGTGGCCGTCGACACCATGGACCAGATCGTCCCCGCCCTCCTGAACCAGGGCCGCGAGGCCTACCCCTCCGAAGCCGCCGTGGGACGGCGGGGATAGGCGGGAACGCTGGTCCCCCTACACGACCGCGACCATCAACTGCTCCGAGCTGGAGGGGCGCAGGCCGCCCGATCCGGCGAAGTAGCGGCGGGCCAGGTCGTCCGCGGAGACGTGGCGGACGTCCCCGAAGCCGGCCTCGCGCGCCAGGCCCATGATCTCGTCGGGCGCGAAGAACGAGACGAACGGCGTGCCGGCCGCCTGCGCCATCGCCTCGGTCGCCTGCCGCATCGGCTGCTCCTCGGCCTCCACGAGGTCGAGGGGCAGCAGGAAAGACAGCGCCAGGATCGAGCCCGGCGCGAGCCCCGCGACCTGGCGCAGGGTCGCCAGGACCGCCTCGCGGGTGAGGTACATGCTGACGCCGAGCGAGGAGACCAGCGCCGGCCGCCGCGCATCGAAGCCCGCCGCGGCGATCCGGTCCCACCACGAGGCGCCCGCCTCGAAGTCCACCGGAACGAGGCGCAGGTGTTCCGGGACGCCGTATCCGAGCTCGGCGAGCCGGCGGCGCTTCCAGGCCTGCGGCCCCGGCTGGTCCACCTCGTAGGTCCGGAAGCGGGCGGCGACCTCGGGCCGGCGCTGGACGAAGGAATCGAGGCCGGCGCCCAGGATCGCATATTGCGCGACGGCGCCGCCGGCCTGCTCGGCCAGCAGGTCCTCGATGAAGCGTGCGCGGGCGACGATGGAGGCCCGCACCCGGCGCGTGACCTCGGGCTCCATGTCCGGGCGCTCGCGCCACTCCGGGCCGGGCGCGACGAGCGCGAGGCCGACGCGGTCCTCGAACACCGGCGGCGCCGGATCGACCTCCAGATGCAGAGCCCGCCACAGGGCCACCCTCACGGCCGTGCTCTCCGGCCCTTCGACACCCGCGTCCGACATGGCGCTCCGCTCCCGCTTCCGACGCCAGGGGACAGCCGCCCGATGCGGCGCCGCCTTCGCCGCCCGCGTTCGTAGCGGTTCAAGCGGGCTTGAGCGCAAGCCCCCGGGGGACGGCGGCGGCGCGCGCGAGCCGCCGGTCCACCTCGGCCGCCAGGACCGGGCAACCGTCGAACGGATCGGCACGCGGGCAACTGAGGAGGTGCTGGAGGCAGGCCCGCGCCTCTTCCGCGACCCGGATGTGCTCGTTCAGCGCCTCGATGCGCTCGGCGATCAGGCGGCGCGCGCGCCCATCATCGGACGGGCCCGCCAGCAGGCCCGCGATGTCGCGGAGGCTGAGCCGGCCCCTGTGCCGGAGCAGTTGCACCAGGGCGAGCCGCCGGAGCGCCGCGTCGCCGTAGTGGCGCTGGCCCGCCCGCCGCGCGGACGGCCGTACGAGGCCGATGTCCTCGTAGTAGCGCAGCGCCGAGGCGCGAAGCCCGAACCGGCGGGCGACCTCGCCGATCGAAAGCACTTCGGACATGGCTGGCGGACCCCTGTTGCGAACGATTCTCAACAACTAGAGCCCGCTCCCGTCGCGCACAAGCGCCCGGCCGCCGTCGGCCATGGGAGACGCCATCCCTGCCCTCCGATCAAGGCCGGGCAATCGCATAGGGCTTCGAGCAGCCGAAAGGCCGTCAGTCAAACCGCAGAGATCGCGGAGATACGCGGAGGATTCCGGTGGACCCGCGAGCTCTCTCGCGTATCTCCGCGATCTCTGCGGTTCATGAATCGGGCGGACGAGCCGCGCCCAAACCATATGCGATTATCCGGCCCATCAAGGGTGGGAGGGCACGTTGGCTTCCAGTTCGTCCAGCCACACCCGCGCGTTGCCGTCCGAGGGCGCGCGCCAGTCGCCGCGGGGCGAGAGCGCGCCGCCGGAGATGACCTTGGGACCGTTGGGGACGGCCGAGCGCTTGAACTGGCTGATCTCGAAGAAGCGGAACAGGAAGACGCCCAGCCAGTGCTTGATCGTCGCCAGGTCGTAGGCGTTGCGCGCCTCGGGCGGGAAGTTGGGCGGCCATTCGCCCTTCGCCGCGTCGCGCCAGGCGTGCCAGGCCAGGAACGCCACCTTGGACGGCGCGAGGCCGAAGCGGGTGATGTGGAAGAGGTTGAAGTCCTGCAGCTCGTAGGGGCCGACCTTGGCCTGGGTCGACTGGATCGCCCCGTCGGCGCCCGCCGGCACCAGCTCGGGCGAGATCTCGGTGTCGAGGATCGACAGCAGCGTCTCGTCGGCGTCGCCGCCGAACTGGCCGGTCTTCACGACCCAGCGGATCAGGTGCTGGATCATCGTCTTCGCCACCGACGGGTTGACGTTGTAGTGGCTCATGTGGTCGCCGACGCCGTAGGTACACCAGCCCAGCGCCAGCTCCGAAAGGTCGCCGGTGCCCAGCACGATCCCGGCGCGCTGGTTGGCCAGGCGGAACAGGAAGTCGGTGCGCAGGCCCGCCTGCACGTTCTCGAAGGCGATGTCGTAGACCGGCTCTCCCTGGGCGAACGGGTGGCCCATCTCCTGGAGCATCAGGGTGGCCGCCGGCCTGATGTCGATCTCCTCGCCGGTGACGCCCAGGCCGTCCATCAGCGCCCAGGCGTTCGACTTCGTCCCCTCGCTGGTGGCGAAGCCCGGCATGGTGAAGCCCAGGATGTTGGCGCGCGGCAGGCCCAGCGCATCGAACGCCTTGGCGGCGACGATCAGGGCATGGGTGGAATCCAGGCCGCCCGAGACGCCGATGACGATGTGCTTCGTCTTCGTCGCCTGGAGCCGCTTCACCAGCCCCGAGACCTGGATGTTGAAGGCCTCGTAGCAGTCCTGGTCCAGGCGCGCCGGATCGTCGGGCACGAAGGGGAAGCGGTCGAGCGGCCGGATCAGGCCCACGTCGTCCATGTGCGGCTGGTGGACGAAGGACACGCGCCGGAACGTCCGCTCGGGATGACCCGCCGCGACCGCGCCGTCGTTGAAGGTGGGCGTGCGCATCCGCTCCAGGCGCAGGCGCTGGACGTCGATGTCGGCCACCGCCATCTGCGAGCCGGCCGGGAAGCGGTCGGTCTGGGCCAGCCTGCGGCCCAGCTCGTGGATCGAGGCCTGGCCGTCCCAGGCGAGGTCGGTGGTGCTCTCGCCCGGCCCCGCCGCCGAGTAGAGATAGGCCGCCTGGCAGCGCATCGACTGGCTGGCGCAGAGCACCTCGCGGTCCAGCGCCTTGCCGACCACGATGTTCGAGGCCGAGAGGTTGCAGAGGATCAGGGCGCCGGCGAGCGCGCCCTGGATCGACGGCGGCGCCGGGGCCCAGAAGTCCTCGCAGACCTCCAGGTGGAAGACGAAGTCCGCCAGGTCCTCGGCCTCGAACACGAGGTCCGTGCCGAACGGGACCTCCTGGCCGGCCAGGATCGTGGTCAGGCCGGTGACGCCCGCGCCGGGCGCGAACCAGCGTTTCTCGTAGTATTCCCGATAGTTGGGCAGGAAACTTTTCGGCACAACGCCCAGGATACGGCCCCGCGAGATGGCGACGGCGCAGTTGTAGAGCCGCCCGTTCACCGCGACCGGCGCGCCCACGACGAGCACCGGCTTCAGATGCTCGGAGGCCGCCGCAAGGCCCGCGATCTCGGCCTCGACCCGCTTCAGCAGCGCGTCCTGAAGGAAGAGGTCGTCGATGGCGTAGGCCGAGATCCCGAGTTCCGGGAACAGCATCAGGTCGCAGTTCCCGACATCGCCCCGTTTCGCCAGGGCCAAGGTCTCCGCGGCGTTGAAGCCCGGATCGCCGGGCAGCACCTGCGGCGTGCAGACCGCCGCGCGGACGAAGCCGTGGGCGTGGATCGAGTGGAACACCTTCGTCACCGGGAGCCCGCCCCTAACTTATGCTCAATTTGAGCATATATAGCGTCGCCGCATCGACGGCAACCTAACGGGATTCCCCGCCCGTCAGCCCTTTCCGTGCGGCGTATCTTCGCGGCCTGGGACGATACCCGCTCATCATCCCCCGCGGGCGCGGGGATGGCCGAGGCTCAGTCGTCGCGGTGGACGCGCTCGCGGCGCTCGTGCCGCTCCTGGGCTTCCAGGCTGAGGGTGGCGATCGGGCGGGCGTCGAGCCGGGCCAGGCCGATGGGCTCGCCGGTCTCTTCGCAGTAGCCGTAGGAGTTGTCCTCGATGCGCCGCAGCGCCTCGTCGATCTTGGAGATCAGCTTGCGTTGCCGGTCGCGGGTGCGCAGTTCCAGAGCCCGGTCGGTCTCCGAAGACGCCCTGTCGGCGAGATCGGGGTGATTCTCGGTCTCCTTCTGGAGATGGGACAGCGTCTCGCGGGATTCGCGAAGGATGTCCTCTTTCCACATCAGAAGCTTCTGCTTGAAATACTCAAGCTGGCGCTCGTTCATGAACTCCTCGTCCTCGGAAGGACGATAGTCAGGACCTTCAGCCAGAACGACGGCTGCTTTCATGAAACCCTCACGCCCCTAAGGAACCCTGAGACACGCGGCGGCTGTATAGCAAAAAGATGGGCCGTTACAACGTCGTCGCTGTGGTCGAGGTCCTTACGCCGCATCTCCTGCGGCCTGGAGTTTGGCGAGCTCTACGGCGGCCCTGGTTTCTATCTCGTCAAGAATGCCCTCCAGCCGGGGGTCGTCGGTGGCCGCACGCTGCTCGCGGATGGTGCGCGTGAGCTGGTCCAGTTGGCCCGGGTCGAGCTCCCCGCCCAGCAGCGAGATCTTCAGCCTGTCGAGTTCGTCCAGCAGCCGCCCCGCGCGGCCGACCGACCGGCGCTTCCGCTCGGTGGCGCTTTCCACGTCCTGCAGGGCCAGCAGCGCCTCGACGCCCATGACGCCCGGGACGCCGGATACGCCCGCGAGCTGCGCCGGGGCCGCCGTCGCCGGCGCGGCCGCGATCCGGAAGCCCTCGCCCCCGCCGCCCGCACGCGCGGGCCTGGCGCCCGGCGTCTGGGACAGACCGCCTGTTCCGGTGACCTTCATGATGACTCCGACACTCGCCGGGCACCTTCGCCCGGCAAACTTGAAGCATGGTTAACGGGAGGCTGAATCTGCCTAGTCGATCTTGCCCACCCGAGGCCTCCCGACTCTGATTTCATTGGCGTTTCCGGCTGGCATGGTTCTGGCGTGAAGGGCGCGAACACTTGCGCCCAGGGTCTGCCATGCGTCGCCTTCTCTCCGTCCTCCTCATCGCCACGGCCTTCCTGGCCCAGCCGGCGCTCGCGAAGTCCCGCATCAAGGACATCGTCGAGTTCGAGGGCGTGCGCGAGAACCAGCTCGTCGGCTACGGCATCGTCGTGGGCCTGAACGGCACGGGCGACGCGCTGCGCAACGCGCCCTTCACCAAGCAGACGCTGGAAGCGATGATGGAGCGGCTGGGCGTCAACGTCCGCGAGACCAACCTCAACACCAAGAACGTGGCCGCCGTGATGGTCACCGCCAAGCTGCCGCCCTTCGCGGCGCCGGGGGCGCAGATCGACGTGAACGTCTCGGCCCTGGGCGACGCCAAGAGCCTGCTGGGCGGCACCCTGCTGGTGACGCCGCTGCTGGGCGCCGACGGCCAGGCCTACGCCGCCGCACAGGGCACGGTGCAGACCGGCTCGGTCAGCGCCGGCGGCGCCTCGGGCTCCTCGATCACCAAGGGCGTGCCCACCGCGGGCCGCATCGCCGGCGGCGCGACGGTGGAAAAGGAGATCGGCTTCCAGTTGGCCTCGATGGACCAGATGCGCATGACCCTGCGCAATCCCGACTTCACCACCGCCCGGCGCATCGCCGACGCGGTCAACGGCGCCTACCCCGGCGCGGCCAGCGCCGAGAACCCCACCATCGTCACCCTGCGCCCGCCCGCGGGGCAGAACATGGTCGCCTTCCTGGCCCAGGTGGAGAACCTGCCGGTCGAGCCCGACTCGGCGGCCAAGGTGGTCATCGACGAGGTGGCCGGCGTGATCGTGATGGGCGACGCCGTGCGCGTCTCCACCGTCGCCATCCAGCAGGGCAACCTCACCATCACCGTGCGCGAGCAGCCCGCGGTGAGCCAGCCCGCCCCCTTCTCGCGCGGCGGCCAGACCACCGTGATCCCGCAGAGCGACCTCTCGGTCGACGAGGAGAAGGGCAAGCAGTTCCTGACGCTGAGGACCGGGACCTCGCTCTCCACCCTGGTCCAGGGCCTGAACGCGCTCGGCGTCACGCCGCGCGACATGATCTCCATCCTGCAGACCATCAAGGCCGCCGGCGCCCTGCAGGCCGAAATCGAGGTGATGTGATGGCCGACCCGATCCCGCCCGCCACGATCGCGCCGACCTTCCTGAAGCCGGTTCCGGGCGTGAAGCTCGACGCCAGGCCGGTCGCCATCGGCGGCCAGCCGGCCGACGGGACCGCCGTCCGCGCCCGCGCCCGGGACGCCGCCGACAGGTTCGAGGGCCAGTTCCTCTCGATCATGATGCAGCAGATGTTCGAAGGCGTGAAAACCGACGGCCCCTTCGGCGGCGGCCAGGGCGAGGAGATGTTCCGCTCCCTGATGACCGAGGCCATGGGCAAGCAGATGGTCCAGGCCGGCGGCATCGGCCTCTCCGACACCATCCAGCGCGAAATCCTCAAGATGCAGGGGCTCCAGTAGATGGCCATCGCCGCGACCGACGCCACCGACCGCTGCGACCAGCTCACCGTGCTGACCGAGCGCCTGACCGAGCTGATCGCCGCCCAGGCCCAGGCCTTCGAGCAGCGCCGGCCGCAGGACGCCGCCGCCCTCCTGGAGGAGAGCTCGCGGCTCGCGAACCTCTACCGCCACGAGAGCGCCCGTGTCCGCGCCGACCCCGGCCTGGTCGAGGGCGCGCCGCTGGCGGCCCGCACCAAGCTGATCCGCGCCACCGAGGCCTTCGACGCCGTCCTCGCCCGCCAGGGCCGCGCCATCGAGGCGGCGCGCATCGTCACCGAGGGCCTGGTGAAGTGCATCGCCGAGGAGGTCGCCGTCCAGCGCACCCAGGCCAGCGCCTACGGCGCGACCGGCGTCCAGACCTCCACCGTCGCCCCCACCGCCATCACGCTGAACCAGCGCGCCTGAGGGCCCTGCCCTTCGTGGGCAGGGCCATCGCATATGGGTTGTGGGCGGCCCGGCCGCCCGATTCATGAACCGCAAAGATCGCGGAGATACGCAGAGAGCTCGCGGATCTCCCGGAATCCTCCGCGTATCTCCGCGATCTCTGCGGTTTTGACTGACGGCCTTTCGGCCGCCCACAACCCATATGCGATGGCCCTCCCCGGCGGGGGATCATCCTTCAGTGCATCGTGCCGGTGACGATCTCCAGCCTGTTGCCGTCGGGATCGAGGATGACGCAGCCTAGTAGCCGGCGGCGATGTCCGGATGCGGGCCGGCGGCGCGGATCGAGGTCGCCCCCTCGGCCATCGCGGCGCCATAGGCCGCGTCGACCGCGGCGCGGGTCTCGGCGGTGAACGCCAGGTGCGCGCCCAGCCCCGCCACCTGCGGGCCGTCCACCGGATAGAGGTAGAAGCGGCCGCCCTCGCCGCCCGGCCCATAGGCCAGCTCCCGGGGACTCGCGGCGCTCACGGCCGCGCCCAGCGGGGCGAAGAAGGCGTCGTAGAAGCAGCGCGCCGCGGCGAGGTCCCGCACGCCCAGCGACAGATGGTCGAACATGAAGATCTCCCGGATGGCCTCCCCTGGAGAGTGGGGGCCACCCGGGAGCGCGGCAACAGTCCAGCTCGGCCGGACTGGCCTCAGTCAGGCGGGGAGGACCCGCCCCCGGAGACCCCGATCAGGACCTCCAAGCTCTTGTGTTGGGACTCAGGCGCCGAGGCCGGCCGTGGCGACGGCGACGTAAAGGGCCAGGAAGACGACGGTCACGTGGGACAGGCTGTCGAGGACGCGGATGAGACGGCGAGGCATGCGGCGAAGCTCCTTCCGGGCGGCGGCGATGAGGGTCGGGACGAAGGCCGGGGTCAGGGTTGGGTTCATTCAGTCTCCTTGGATGACGCCCCTCCGTCGGGGCTGGGGAAGTGTGGCGGTCCACGGCGGCATGACCGGACCGAAGTCGGAGAAGTCGCGCGCAGGCGCGGGCTTGCGGGCTCCTGACGGCATCTGACGATGAAGGTCGGCCGAAGCCGCCCCGGGGTCAGGCGCGTGTCAGGCGGACGCCGCCGTCGAGGCGCGGACGAAGGTGGTGCTGTCGGCGATGCGCATGGCGTTCCTCCCCTGGCGTGGCGGGTCATCGCGACGGGCGACAGAGGCTCGCACCCGCAAGCGCGCTTGCGGGCGGCCCGGCGGCGAGGCCGGAAAGCTCAGCTATCGAGAGACCACGCGACGACGTGCGGCCAACAGAAGCCGCGCGGCCAAAGAAAAACCCGCCGGGATGGCTCCCAACGGGCGGGGTATACGCGCGGAAAAATATCCACGCAACAATTATTTTGCGCACAACGCCTAATTCGGCAGGCATCTCTAAGTTACACGCTCAATCCAGGGAGTCAACCCGCTAAATTCTGCGACCGCGCCGGCATTCAAACGCTTGTTTAACGCAACGGAACCGCCCTATCCTTCTCTCGCCGTCGGACATGCTGGCGGCCTGCGTTCTCAGGGCGGGGTGCAACTCCCCACCGGCGGTAATGCCTTCCGAAGCCTGCGGCGAAGGAGGGACGAGCCCGCGGGCGCTTGGCGGTCCGTCATAGGGGCCGGCAAGGTCGAGCAGACCCGGTGCGATCCCGGGGCCGACGGTCATAGTCCGGTTATGAGAACGGTCGTGTTCGCGGCGGGCGGATTCCGTCCCCGCGCGTGCGGCCTGCTCCCTGAGTCGTGGTCCTTTGAACCCGGTCAGGGAGAAGACCATGACCCAACTGAAGACCCCCTCCTCCAACACCTTGGAATTCCCCACCGCCAACGGCGCGTTCCGCGCGGGCCGCATCGCCTTCGTGCATGCGCTCTGGCACGCCGACATCGTGCGCGAGGCCCTGCACGGCTTCCGCGACGAGATCGCCGAGCTCGGCCTCCCCGCCTCCGCGGTCGAGGTGTTCGAGACCCCCGGCTCGTTCGAGATCCCGCTGCACGCCCAGACGCTGGCGCGCTCAGGCCGCTATGCCGCCATCGTCGCGGCGGGCTTCGTGGTCGACGGCGGCATCTACCGCCACGACTTCGTGGCCTCGACGGTGATCAGCGCCCTGATGCAGGTGCAGCTCGCCACGGAGACGCCGGTGTTCTCGGTGGTGCTGACGCCGCACCATTTCCACGAGCACGACGTCCACCAGGGCTTCTTCCACGCCCACTTCCGCACCAAGGGCGCCGAGGCCGCGCGGGCCTGCGTCGGCACGCTGGAGAGCCTCGCGAAGCTGGCGGAGGCCGCGTGACGGAGGCCGTCCCCGGCGCACGCCGCGCCTGTCGGCCCGCCAGGCTTGCCATTACCCCATGGGGGTATATAGAGCGCGGATGGAACGCGAGAACAGGCCGCGCCTGCTGAACCGCCTGAACCGGATCGAAGGCCAGGTGCGCGGCATCGCCCGAATGGTCGAGGACGACCGCTACTGCATCGACATCCTGACCCAGGTGCGGGCCGTCCGTGCGGCCCTCGCCAAGGTCGAGACCGAGATGCTGCGCGACCACCTCGGCCACTGCATCGAGGGCGCCATCGTCTCGGGCGACGCCGACGCGCAGCGCACCAAGGCGGCCGAGCTGATCCAGCTCCTCGAACGCACCGCCCGCTAGATGCGCCGCCGCGCAACCCTCTTCGACCGGCGCCAGGTCCTCTCCGCCGCGGCCACGCTCGGGGGCGGCGCGGCGCTGAACGCGCTGCTGCCCGCCTGGGCCCGCAGCCAGACGCCGGGCCTGGCGGCCGCCCGGCCGCTGACGGGGACGGACATCAGGCTGGAGGTCGGCCATGTGGGCCTGACGGTCGACGGCCGGCCCGGCCATGGGGTCGCCATCAACGGCGCCGTCCCCGGCCCGCTGATCCGGCTGAAGGAGGGCCAGACGGTCCGCCTGTCGCTGACCAACCGGCTCGCCGACGAGGACACCTCGATCCACTGGCACGGGGTGCTGCTGCCCTTCCAGATGGACGGCGTCCCGGGGCTCAGCTTTCCGGGCGTGAAGCCCGGCGAGACCTTCGTCTACGAATTCGGGGTCAAGCACGCGGGCACCTTCTGGTACCACAGCCACTCCGGGCTCCAGGAGCTGATCGGCCACTACGCGCCGCTGATCCTCGACCCCGCGGGCGCAGACCCGATCGCCTGCGACCGCGAGCATGTGCTGGTGTTGTCGGACTACAGCTTCCTGCACCCGCACACGATCCTGAAGAAGCTCAAGCAGGAGCCCGGCTACTTCAACCGTCAGAAACAGACGGTGGCGGGCCTGCTGGCCGGCCGCGACCAGGCGCTGAAGGACCGCGCCGCCTGGGCGTCCATGCGGATGGACCCCACCGACATCCTCGACGTCACCGGCTCCACCTACCGCTACCTGATCAACGGCCACGGCCCGCGCGACAACTGGACCGGCCTGTTCAGGCCCGGCGAGCGGGTGCGGTTGCGCCTGATCAACGCCGGGGCGATGACGCTCTTCAACATCCGCATCCCGGGCCTGAAGCTGACCGTCGTCCAGGCCGACGGCGAGAACGTCCGCCCCGTCACGGTGGACGAGCTCCAGATCGCCAACGCCGAGACCTACGACGTCGTCGTCACCATCCCGGACGAGCGCGCCTACACCCTCGTCGCCGAGGCCGCCGACGGCTCGGGCCTCGCCCGCGCCACCCTGGCGCCGCGCCCGGGCATGACCGCCGAGGTCCCACCGCCCCGCCCCCGCAAGGCGCTGACGATGCGCGACATGGGCATGGACATGGGCGGCATGGACATGGGCGGCATGGCCGGCATGGACCACGGAGGCGGCGGCCACAGCATGGCCATGCGCGACCCGAAGACCGCGCCGCAGGTGAAGCTGACGCCCGGCGTGCAGATGCTCTCGCCGATGCCGGTCGACCGCACGGGCGACCGCCCCACGGGCCTCGAGGACGCGCCCGGCAAGGTGCTGACCTACAGGGACCTCGTCGCGCTGACGCCCGACCACGGCGCGCCCGCGCCGACCCGCCAGGTGGAGGTCCACCTCACCGGCAACATGGAACGCTTCATGTGGTCGTTCGACGGGGAGAAATATTCCGACGGCGTCGATCCCCTGCCCTTCCGCCTGAACGAGCGGGTGCGGCTGATCCTCGTCAACGACACCATGATGAACCACCCGATCCACCTGCATGGCCACTTCGTGGAGCTGGTGAACGGCGCGCCGCACGGGTCCCAGCCGCGCAAGCACACGGTCAACGTCATGCCGGGCGGCAGGGTCGCCCTCGACCTCACGGCCGACGCGCCCGGCGACTGGGCCATGCACTGCCACATGCTGCTGCACATGCATGCCGGGATGTTCCGCGTGGTGACCGTGCGCCCCATGGACGCCGCAT